>CAWHMQ010000015.1:0-86162 GCA_963830595.1 uncultured Solirubrobacteraceae bacterium | reverse complement strand
CGTGCCCATCCCGATTTTGCAGGGGTTTCTTGGTGCTCCGGTGGATGCGTTCCGGAGCGACGGTCTATTGTCCCGTGACGAACCGGGCGACGGATGCCTTGGTGATGACCCCGTGGGTGACCCCGGCGCACGCGTCGGCGGCCTGCAGCACCGCCGGCTGATGCAGGTTTATCCCCGCGGTGGCGAGCATCTCGTGGGTCACCTGGCCGCTGCTGTTCGGGTCGGGGAAGTTCGGGAACCCGTGGCCGCGCAGGCAGCGGGCGAACGCCAGCAGCGCGGCGGTGTGCGCTTGATCCTGCGCCGCGCTCTGGCCTGGCGGGCCGCCGCCCGGCAGCAGGTGCTGGCAGGCCGTCTCCGCCGACTGGAAGGCGGGCGACCGCGTGTTGGCCCCGGAGCTCGGGCTGAGCGAAAACTTGAACTCCTGGGGCGAGGTCGGGTCAGGGAAGCTGGGCACCCCGCGCGAGCGCATGCACTGAGCGAAGCTGACCGCGTCCTGCTGCGCTTGGGCATAGGCCAGGTGGCCGCCGGAGCCCGGCGAGCTGGGCGAGTTCGAGCCGCAGGCGGCGATCGCCGTCGCGGCGGCGATCGCGGCTGCGGCCAGGGGAAGCCTTGAAGTGGTTCTGAACATGACGCAGGTGGTATCCGGTTGCCGGTCACACGAGTGCAACACGCAGCGCTCACGGGGAGAGTCCTGAACCCGTTCGCGTATGTGATGGCGTTGTGATGTGTTCTGGTTCACGATGTCCGGGTGCGCGTGCTGGTGGTCGAGGATCACGTGGAGCTCGCCCGCGACATCGCCGAGGGGTTGCGCGATCGCGGGATCGCGACCGATCTCGCGTATGACGGGTCGGCCGCGCTGCAGAAGGGTGTGGTGTACCGCTATGACGTGATCGTGCTGGACCGCGACCTGCCGGGTGTGCACGGCGACGCGGTGTGCGTGGCGCTGCGTGATGACGGGTCGGACGCGCGGATCTTGATGTTGACCGCGTCGGCGTCGATCGGCGACAGGGTTGAGGGGCTGAACCTGGGCGCGGATGACTATCTGCCCAAGCCGTTCGCGTTCGAGGAGTTGGTGGCGCGGGTGCATGCTCTGGCCCGCCGCGCGCCGGCGGGGCCGCCGCTTTTGGCCAGGGGCGATCTGGTGCTCGACAGAGCGCGGCGGCGCGCTACCCGGGCGGAGCGGGAGCTTTCGTTGACGCGCAAGGAGCTGGGTGTGCTCGAGGTGCTCCTGGCTGCCGACGGCCGCGTGGTCAGCGCCGAGGAGCTGCTCGAGCGGGTGTGGGATGAGAACGCCGATCCGTTCACGCGGACGGTGGCGGTGACGCTCGGGCGTTTGCGGCGCAAGCTCGGCGAGCCCGAGGTGATCGAGACGCTGGTTGGCACCGGCTACCGCGTGCGATGACGCCCGCGGCCCTCTCCGTCGCGCGGCGGCTGTGGCCACGGCGGGTGCGGACCCGCCTCGCCGTCTTCTACGCCATCCTGTTCCTGGTGGCCGGGGTGGGGCTGTTGGCACTCACGTACACGTTGGTGACCAACGTTCTCCTCCCGGGCCCGACCGGCCCCAGCAAGCCGATCCCGCCGCGCTTGGGTCAGCAGCTGAATCTGTGCAAGCAACGCGAGGCGCCCGGGCAGCCTCCCATGCCGGCTTCGCTGGTTGCGCAGTGCAACCGGGCGTTCGCGGGCGCCCGGGGCGGCACCATAGACCAGCGCGACAATACGCTGGCGGCGCTGCGGCTCGCGTCCCTGATCGGCCTCGGCGTTCTCGTGATCGCCTCGGCCGGCCTCGGCTGGCTGGTTTCTGGGCGAGCGCTGAGACCGGTGCGGTCGATCACCGAGGCCGCGAGGCGAGCTTCCGATCTGCGGCTTGGCCAGCGCCTCGCGCTCGCCGGTCCCGATGACGAGTTCAAGCAGCTGGCCGACACCTTCGACGTGATGCTCGAGCGGCTCGAGGCCGCTTTCACCAGCCAGAAGCGGTTCGTAGCCAACGCGGCGCACGAGCTGCGCACGCCGGTCACCGCGATGCGAACAGCGATCGAGGTCACGCTCTCCAAGCCGACGAGGACGCCCGAGCAGCTGGAGGCGATGGCGGCTCGGGTCAAGCGATCGGCCGAGCGGGCCGAAGCCACCGTCGAGGCGCTGCTGACGCTCGCCACCAGCGAGCTTGGACCGGCAGCCCCGGAAGCGATTGACCTCGCCACGGCCGCCGAGGACGCGCTCGACGCCACCCACGCGGCGATTGCTCAGCGCCATATCAAGCTCGAAGCCGCACTCGAGCCCGCGCTCGCCCGCGGCGATCGGGTGCTGCTCGAGCGCATGATCGCCAACCTCGTCGAGAACGCCGTGCGCCACAACAGCCCGGGTGGCTGGATCAGAATCCGCACGATCCAGCAAGCCGACAGCGCGGTATTCGAGATCGCCAACGCAGGGGCCAGCGTCTCCGCCGAGCAGCTCCCAACCCTGTTCGAGCCCTTCGCCCGCGCCCAGCAGCGTCTCAACTCCTCCGACGGCGTTGGGCTCGGCCTCTCGATCGCCAGCGCGATCGCCCGCGCTCACAACGCCACGATCACCGCTCGCCCGCGACCCGGCGGTGGGCTCGAAATGTCGGTCACGATCCCCACAAGCCCGAGGTAGCGGACCTCCGGTCCTCCGAACCTTGCCAACGCGGAGATGCGCGTGTCATCGGGTTGCACCGTCTGGGCGATCAACCCCAGCCGCCTGCTGAGCTGCTGGTCGGGCTGCCCGAGCCGCCCGAGCCTGCGGCCGAGGAAGCGCCGGTGCTGCCCGCGGTGATCGCGGAGCCGGACGGGTTGACCAACCACCATTTGGCGCCGAAGCCGTCATTGCCCTGGCCCGTGGTTGTGCCGGCGGAGGTATCGGCGGCGTAGTAGTAGAGCGGATGGCCGTGGTAGGTCACCTGCCGGGCGCCGTCCGCGCGGGTGATCGTGCCCAGCTCGCTCGCCTTGACGCCGTGGGCGGCGACGGGCGTGCCCTTCGTCGTCAGGGGCGGCCACACGGCGGCGCAGGCGCCCGAGCAGTTGGACCTGCCGCCGCTGTCGGCGACCCACAGGTACAGCGCCCGCCCGGAGGCGGAGGTCAGATAGATGCCGTGCGAGCCTCTCGCGGTGCCGATCGAGACACCCTGGGCCGCCGCCCGGGACACCGTCCCTGACCCGGATGCCGTCGCGGCAGGGGCACTCGCACTGGAGCCGGCACCCGCACTGGAGCTGGCCCCCGAGCTGCTGCTGCCACACCCGGCTGCGATCAAGGCCACACCGGCGATCGCCGCGGCGCCCCCCAAGCGGATCCTCGCTGAAGTCAAAATCATCGTTCCCTCCCGGCTGGTCGTTTCACTTGGACCCGTCAGTGAGGCGGGTCATGAGCAGAAGACGCCGCGGGGGCGTGATCCTTCCCCGGCCGTCAGTCGACCGCGCGTGAGTCAGAAGTCTTCCGTCACCACCGCTCGCCCCCGCGATCCTGGAACGCGGGTTGAGTCAGCGAACGCGCCGAGGCGGCGAACGCACCGGTGCCGGCGGGTGAGTCAGGCGAACGCGCTGACGCCGGTGATGTCGCGTCCGACGATCAGGGTTTGCATGGTCTCGGTGCCCTCGTAGGTGTGGATGACCTCGATGTCGCCCATGTGGCGGATGATGTTGTTCTCCAGGAGGATGCCGTTGCCGCCGAGCAGGTCCCGCGCCTCGGCGATGACCTGGCGGGCCTTGCGGGTGTTGTGGAGCTTGGCCAGGCCGGCGATCGTGTCGGTGAGCCGGCCGGTCTCCTCCAGGCGCGCGAGCTGCATGCAGTAGAGCTGCATGGCGGTGACCTCGGCGAGCATCTTGACCAGCCGGTCCTGCACGATCTGGAACGAGCACAGCGGCTTTCCGAACTGCCGGCGCTGCTTGCTGTAGGTAAGGGCCGTGTCGTACGCGGCGACGGCGTGGCCCAGCGCACCCCAGGCGCACGTCTCCCGGGTCGTAATCAGGACTCGGCCGGTGTCTTTGAACCGCTCGGCGCCAGGGAGCCGCGCCGCGTCGGGCAGCCAGGCGCCGTCGAGGGAGATGTCGGCCTGCCAGATCGCCCGGGACGCACCCTTCCCCTCCATCGTGACCGCCTCGAACCCGGGCGTATCCCGCTCCACCAAAAAGCCCTTCACCTCGCCGTCCTCGTCCGAGCGGGCCCACACCACCACCACGTCGGCGATCGAGCCGTTGCCGATCCAGCGCTTGGCTCCGTCGAGCACCCAGCCGTCGCCGTCCCGTCGCGCGCTCGTCTCCAGGGCGACGGAGTCCGAGCCGTGGGTGGGCTCGGTGAGCGCGAACGCGCCGATCGCCTCCAGCTGCGCCATCGCCGGCAGCCACCGCTGCTTCTGCTCCTCGGATCCGAGCAGCGCGATCGATTTCATCGCCAGCCCGGATTGGACGCCCAGGAAGGTGCCGAGGCTGCCGTCGCCGCGATGAAGCTCCATGTTCACGAGCCCCCGCGCGAGCGGGCTCATCCCCGGGCAGCCGTAGCCGCGGATGTCCTCGCCCAGCAGTCCCAGCTCCGCGAGGCGGCGCATCAGCGGCCAGGGGAGCTCGGCGGCCTCCCAGTAGCGATTTATCTCCGGCAGGACCTCACCGTCGACGAACCGGCGGGTCGCGATGAAATGCTCCCACTGCTCGTCGGTGAACTGCTCGCGCACCTGGAAGTAGTCGGTCGCGAGCGCGTCGCCGAGGTGCGCGTAGGGTAGGGCCTGGCTCGACATCGTCGTCGTCCTTTCAGGAGGCGTGGACATAGCTGCCGGGAGCCTTGGCCAGCGGCTTGTGGCCACGGCCGCCGAGCCGCTTGGAGGCCGGCTGGAGCCGGCCCGAGCGCGCTCCGAGCCATCGGTCGTAGTCGAGCCACCAGCTGCCCTGTCGCGGAGCCGCGCGTGCCGCCCACTCCTCGGCGACGGGCGGGTGCTCGTCGGCGATCCGGTAGCCGGCGCGGCCCTCGTCGGACGGAGGGTTGACCAGCGCCTGGATGTGGCCGCTGGTGGAGAGCACGAACCGGGGCCTGCCGCCCAGCAGCTGAGTGCTCCGGTACGCGTTCTCCCACGGGATGATGTGATCGGTGAGCCCGGCGACGATGTAGCTGTCGAGGTCGACGGCGCTCAAGTCGACGGGACTGCCGAGCACGGTGAGCGCGTTGGGACGGGTGAGCGAGTTCTCCAGCGACAGGTGAATGAAGTCCCGGTGCAGCCCCGCGGCGAGCCTGACGGTGTCCTGGTTCCAGAACAGGACGTCGAACGCCGGCGGCGCGTTGCCCAGCAGGTAGTTGTTGACGACATAGTTCCAGACGAGGTCGTTGGGCCGCAGCCAGGTGAACACGCCGGCGAGCGCCTGGCCGTCGAGGTAGCCGCGCCGGGCCGAATCGGCGATCGCGGCGGCGGCGACCTCGCGACCGCTGAAGGCCGCGGCGGTGCCGGCCCGCTCGTTGTCCAGCGCGCACACCAGCAGCGTCAGGCTCGCGATCTCACCGAGTCGGCCCTCGGCCGCGAGGTGGCCGAGCACGCCGGCGCTGATGATCCCGCCTGAGCACGCCCCGTTGAGGTGGACGGCCGGCTGGGCGGTGATCGCGGCGACCGCGTCACGGGCCTCGAGCACCGCTTGGGCGTAGGTGTCCAGATCGAAGTGTCCCTGCTCGGCTCCCGGGTTACGCCAGGAGATCGCGAACACCTGCTGGCCCTGCTGCACGAGCCACTCGATCATGCTGCGCCCGGGCGCGAGATCGAGCACGTAGTACTTGTTGATCGTGGGAGGCGCGAGCAGCAGCGGCACCTCGCGCACCTGGCCGGTCTGCGGCACGTACTGGATCAGCTCGAAGACCTCGGTGCGCAGCACCACCGAGCCCGGCGTCATCGCCAGGTTTTCGCCGATCGCGAATTTGCTGGTATCGACGGTGGCGGGCAGGCGCGGAAAATCTGACAGCAGATGCCGTGCTCCCCTGACCAGGTTCAGGCCTCCCTGATCGACGATCGCCTTGATCACGGTGGGATTCGACCAGGGAAAGTTGCTCGGAGCGAGCGCGTCGATCAGGTTGCCGGCGGCGAACCGAGCCTGGCGCTCGTGGCGCCAATCGAGCTCGGCGTCGGAGATCAGGCCGTCTACCGCCTCGCCGGCGGCCAGATGGGTCTGGAGCAGCCGGCGGAGCAGCCAGTTGGACTGCCACGCCGGATCTGCGAACCGGCGATCACGTTTGCCCGGGCCCACGTCCGAGCGCCCGGCCGCCACCCGGACGAGCTCCGCGCCGAGCCCGCCCAGACGCCGCGCCGCCCGCTCGGGATGGCGGGCGACCCCCGCGGCGAGGTTAGCGACGACGCCCGGGCTCAGCGTGCGCCGCGCTCCTCCGAGCGCCGCGTCGGTGAGCATCACGTCAAGTGCCGCTCGGGGCGCCCGCGGCGTGCGGGCGGCGTCGGGGCGCGAAGCCTTGTTCATGCGCTCATCACCTGTCCTCTCCAACCGGGTGGGCTCGTGCCCAGAGTGTGGCGCGTCAGCCGTCATCGTCGAGGAAGGCGCCGATCGTGCCGGCGACGTTCTCGGGCTCGTCAAGCAGAAACAGATGCCCGCCGCGCTTGACCACGTGCAGGTGCGCGTTGGGGATGCGCGCCGCGAGCAGGCGGGCGTTGCGCAGCGGAACGCTGGGATCCTTTTCGCCGGCGATCACGAGCGTCCGGTGCGGCAGTCGATGCAGCCATGGCAGGCTCGACCATCCGGTGACCGCGTAGAGCTGAAAGGCATAGCCGAGCAGGTCCGGAGGTCGCTGCAGTCGCTCGCCCGCATGAGTGGCGAGCACTGCCGGCTCGCGGGCCGTGCGCCCCCCCGCGATGTACGGAACGGTCAGCGCGAGCAGCCGCGGGTGGTAGTAGCGCGCCGGCGTGCTGAGCATCAGCGCAGCCATCGGACGTGGTGGGCTTCCGCCGAGGCCGGGTGCGGTGGCGCAGAGCACGAGCCGGCGGACCCGGTCAGGGGCGCGATGCGCCAGCTCCTGAGCCAGCCCCCCGCCCCAGGAGTATCCGAGGACGTCGATGCGTTCGAAACCGAGTACGTCCAGCAGCGCTCCGACCACCCGCGCCAGGCCCTTCATCCGCAGGGGAAGGCGAGGCCGTTGCGAGAGGCCCGTGCCGGGAGCATCGAACGCGATCAGCTGCCGGTCGCCGGCCAGCCGCGCGAACGGGGTCCACATGTCCATGTGCGCGCCGATGCCGGTGATCAGCAGGAGCGGACGGCCGGTGCCATGACCTCCGACGCGCAGACGCAGGCCGGCGGCGGTCACGAACGCCGGGTTCCAGCTGACCTCGCTGTTCATCGGGCTCGGCTGAGCGTGTCCCGCTCCTCAGCCGCCGCGGCCGGCACCATGGCGGTGTGCCGGCGCCGGCTTGACGCGGAACTGCGCGTAGAACACGTGCCCGATGCCGCGAGTGTCGTACAGGACCGAGCGCAGGCGATAGGTCCCCGGTGTGAGCCGGCGTGCTGCCACCAGGCCCGCCACGCGCAGGCGGTTGGTGCCGACGCGGTCGTGGTGGGCGAAGACGGCGACGGTCAGATAGCGCATGCACCGGGCGCCGCGGCGGTTGCGCGGCGTCTCACGCACGCAGCCGTGGGCGCCGCGGCGCCCGATGACCTCCCGCTGCAGCGTGAAGCGCGCGGTGGCGGCCACGAGCGCCTGGTAGGTGATGTCCATGCGGCCGATCGCGCCGATCGTCACCGCGGCGGGACTGACTCTGGGGGCGCTCGGGATGGGCGGGGCGTGATGGACGATGACCGGCGGCGTGGAAGCCACCGGCGGCGGGGCCGGCGGCGAGGCCGACGGCGGGGCCACGGTCATCGTGAACGGGGCCGGAACCCCGGTGCCGGTGAGCTGCACCTGCTGCGGACCCGAGCTGTCGTCGCCGGTGATCTGCCAAGTGCCGGAGGCCGCGCCGGTGGTGGTCGGCGTGAACGTGACGGTCTCGGTGATCGACTCATTGGGGGTGACGGTGGTCCCCTCGGGCAGAGCGGTGGCAGCAGCGAACTCGCCACCGAACGGCGGCTTGGATTTCAAGACGTTGACGTCGGTCCCGCCGGTGTTGGTGATGGTGAAGGTCCGGGTGGCGGTGGTGCCCACCGCGACGTCGCCGAAGTCGACGCTCTCGCTGGAGTAGCTGAGCGCGCCCGCGGTGCCGGCCGAGGCCGACAGCCCTATGGTCACGTTGCCGCCCGTGCTGTCGAGCTCGATCGTGTCGTTGAAGGATCCCACCTGGGTGGGGTCGAAGGCGATGTTCACGGTCACCGTCTGACCCGGATTGATCGTGGTCCCGGCGGGCGGCGCCTCGCTGGCGCTGAACGGCGCTTCCGGGAGCTGCTCGCCGTTGATCGTGAGCGGCGCGTCGCCGACGTTGCTGAAGGAGACGGTCCCGCTGAGCTCGCTCCCGACGGCGGTGCCCCCAAGTGAGAGGAGCGCCCGGTTGCCCTGAAGCTGAGGCGACGCACTCTGACCCGTTCCGGAGACCGAGACGGTCACCGGGCCGGCGTTCGTGGTCACCGTGATCTGTCCGGCGTCCAAGCCCGGCTGCGTGGGTGAGAATGTGATCGGCACCGACAGCGTCTGGGGCTTGTTCAAGCTGGCCGGGAGCCCCCGCGAGGGCGTTCCCACCGTGAAGTCCCCGGACGACGAGCTGATGCCGGTGATCTTGACGGGCTCGTTGGCCGTGAGGGTGAGGGTCTGTGACGTGCTGGAGCCCACCGTCGTCGCTGAGAAGGCGGGTAGCGATCCACTGACCGGCTGGGTCACCGGCGAGCCGAACGCCAGCACGTGGCCGTCCCGTGTGCCGACGTAGAGGCGCCCGTCGTCGCCGACGCCCGGCACGCTGTAGTTGGTCGCGGTGCCAATCGACGCGCTGTAGACCTCCTGAAGGGTGCTGTTGACCGGAACCGGGTCATAGGCGCGCAGCTGGCCCCCGGAGCCGGCGCGGTTGGCGCTCCAGACGATCCAGACCAGCGCGCTGCCGGATGTGGTGCCGTCGGAGGTGATGACCGGCGAGCCACTCCCCCATCCGAAGGCGTCGGAAGAGGTCCCCGCCAGAGACAGGGACGGCACGCCGCTCCCGGAGACCCCGTACTTGTAGACGTCGAACAGGCCGCCGCTGCTCTGGCCGGTGGAGGTGGGAATGTAGATGTAGCCTCCGTCGCCGGGCCATACCCCGGCGCGCCCCCACACCCCGCCGCGCGGGCCGAGGCGCTGCACGACGTTGTCTCCCTGACCCGGGCCCTGCTCGTAGCCACCGAGATCGTCACGGTTGAGCAGGTAGACGTAGCCCTCCTTGCCGACGATCACGGCGAGGTGGGGGATCGAGGGTGTGCCGAAATTGGCAGCGGGGAGCCCCACGATGCCACCGGATCCGAAGTCGGCATCCCAGCTGTCCAGTTGCGCCGCATCGAACGGAGCGAAGAAGTCGACCGGCGTGAGCTTCCCGTCCGTTCCCACGTGGAGGCGAACGACCGACTCGCCGAACGACGAGGGGGGCGAGCTGCCGGGCGCGGCCGCTGACGGCGATCCGCCGTTGCCGGTCGTGAGCAGGAGCGTCCCCGGACCGTCGGACATGAGCCCGACGCCGGATTGCCAGATGCCGGCGCCATTGCCGGCCGGGTTGTCCACCCACCGGGCCGTGATCTGGCCCGCCACCGAGACGCCGAACACCCACCCCTCCCACGGCGAGTAGTCGCAATGACCGCCGAACCCGGCGTACACGACGCCGTTCATCAGCAGCAGGCCGGGACGCTGCTGCTCGTCCTTGGCGTTGAACGACAGCGACGGATCGTTGTCGGCGGGGCCGCTCAGCGCCACCGGGAAGCCGGGACGCTCCAGCCCGGTGGTGACGTCCAGCGCATCGAGGTACCACGCGGCCGCTCCCGATGAGTCGTAGGTCTTGTGGGTGAGGTAGACGGTGTTCGTGGCTGGGTCGATCACCGGCGTGGCCGTGGTGCCGATCGACGGGGTGATGTCGCCACACCCCAGGTCCTGCGGGTTCCACCATGTCCCGAGGTTCCTCGTCCACAGCTGGTTGCCGTTGCCGGCGTTCAGGCCGTACACGTTGTTGGTCTCCGTCGCCACGATCACCGTGTCGGGCTGGGAGCCGCCGGTCGGCGTGACGGCGAGCGGCTGGGCGTAGACCTGCCCGTTGACGGGCGCCGACCACAGCTGCCCGAAGGTGCCGCTGGTCACGACCTCCGGCGAGATCTCGGCGTTCGGATACCACCCGGTGCGCAGGTCATCGCCCGCGTTCGTGATCCCGGATGCCAGCGCCGGGCTCGTCAACACGAGCGCCGCCACAGCGACCATCACGATCGACGACAAACCCCACGCCCGGCGCATCAAGCCCCCCTTTAGAGGCCAGGCATCTTAGCTACTTGTGCTTCCCCGACGTCGCTCAGCCCGTGAAGCTCGGGCTGATGATCACCACCCGCGCGCGGGCGCTGCGGGTGGGCAGGCCGGGTGCTCGCACGGTGGCGATGTTCGTCACGCCCCTGCTGTGGGAGGCGACGGCTCGGGTCTGCACGACGAACGTGCGGCTGTGCCTGGACGGGAGCGAACCGACCGTCCAGCACACTTGCGTGCCGCGGCGCGTTCCGCCTGACACGTAGGCCAGGCCGGCCGGCAGCCGGTCGCACACGGTCACGGTCCGCGCGTTGTACCTGGAGGGGTTGGAGACTCGGATGGTGAACGAGACGGTCGCCCCGGTGCGTACGTACCGGGCGCTCGCGTGCTTGGTGATCGTCAGCGGTGCCGCGACGACTCGGGCGGAGGCATGGGCATGGTTGTTCGACGAGTCCGGATCGGGGGTGACGGCGGTGACCGCCGCGACGTCGCTCAGGGCGCCCGGTGCCAGCGCCTGCACGCGGGCGACCACGGTCACCGTCTGACCGGGTCCGAGCGCGTCGAGAGAGCATTCGAGCCGGGGACGGCTCTGGCAGCTGCCACGACTCGGCCGCAGAGACAGCAAGCGGATCTTGTCCTGAGACACGTCGACGCCGACGATCTGGCGTGCCGTGTCCGGCCCGCGGTTCGTGACCGTCACCGTGTAGGTGAGCACATCTCCGACCGCCGCGATCCGCGGCGAGACCGTCTTGGTGATCGCCAGATCGGCCTGCTGGACCGGAGGCGGCGTCGGGGGCAGAGGCGGGGGCGGAGCCGGCGGTGCATAGACCAGGATCGTCACCGTCGCGCTCGTGAGCTGTCCGGCGTGGTCGCGCACCGAATACACGAACGTGTCCTGCCCGGTGAAGCCGGGCGCCGGCGTGTAGGTGACCTGCCCGGTGCTCGCGTTGACCGTCACGGTGCCATGGCCCGGAGGAGTCACGACCGCGACGGTGGCGGGATTGAGGTTGCCGAGGTCGTTGGCCAGCACGTCGAGGGTGATCGGGGTGTTGACCGGGGTGCGGCCGGCGTCATCCTGAGCCCGCGGCGTCACGGTGATGGTCACCGTCTGGTTGACCTCCTGGCCGGACTGATCGAGCACGCGATAGGTGAAGGTGTCGATGCCGCTGAACCCGGGATTGGGCGTGTAGAGCGCCTCGCCCGTGTTGACATCCCAGGCCGCCGTGCCGTTGGCCGGCTGTCGCGTGATCGTAACCGTGCTGGGCTGCAGGCTGCCGTGGTCGTTGGCGAGAATCGGCACGCCGACGGGAACGCCGACGGTGGTCGTGGCGGCGTCGTCGGCGCCGGTGGGCAGGACGTTGAACCGGTCGGTCGCCGAGCTCTGCTGCGGCGTGTTCGCGTTGTCCTGGGAGTTGACCTGCGCCACGTTGTCGAAGATGCCGGACTCGTCGGGGCCGAAGGCCACGTCGACGGTGATCGGCGGCAGCGTCGTATCCGGCTCGATCGGCGCCTCCGGGCTGGCCGGACGGGTGCAGCTCACGTGAATGCCGGAGGACGCCGAGCAGTCCCAGCCGGCTCCGGCCGGAGTGCCGCTCAGCGTCCCCGCCGGCAGGTCGTCGGTGACCGTGACCGGCGCCTGTACGGGCCCGAGTGCCGGGTCCGCCTCCGTGGCGGGAGTCAGCACGAAGTGCCCGGGGCCCCCGACCGTGAACGGGCCGGTGTCGGTCTTGGTGATCACCAGACGCGGCAGCGGCAGGATCGAGTCGATGCTCACGCCCTGGATCTCGTGGATGTTGTTGGCCCCGCCCGTGCTCGCCGCGAAGCCGAACTTGAAGGTCGGCGGCGGGTTGGCCGGCTCTGGCTCGTCGAGGACGGGCTCCAGGGGGCCGTTGCCGTAGGCGAGCTCGACGCTGATGCGCGCTCCGGCCTCCGAGGGTGGATCGACCGTGATGTGCACCGTCCGCCTGACATCGGCGTCGGTCCGGCTCTGGGCGCTGGGGGCATCGAGCGCTCCGCGTGAGGAGACGTCGACGCGATCCAGGATGCAATAGCCCGTCTGGCCGTTGCCGGGTCCGCGCAACGTCACGTGATCGGGGTAGAAGCCGTTGTCTGGCTGGTTGCAGCCCTGCCCGCGCCCTTCCTCGTTGTTGCCGAAGTTGCCCCACTCGTCGAGGCCGAGCCCCAGGTAGCCGCCCAGCAGGCCGTCCTGCAGGAACGGCGTGTTGCGCTGGGCGTAGCCGAGGCTGCCCCCGAAGGCGCCGGGAATGTGAAGCGGCTGGGATCCGTCGGCCAGGAAGAAGGAGACTCCGTCGGCGCCGAAGCCGGTGTCGGTCTCCACCGCGTGATAGGCGTAATAGCTGAAGGTGACGTCGAGCCCCGCGGTGAACGGCAGGGCGGCCTGGTAGAGGACGAACCCGGTGGTGTCGTTGCCGTTCGAGGTCAGCCGCAGCGTCCCCTGGCCCTCGGGATCACCACCGACCGGGATCGACGGCTGGTTGGCGTGGCAGCCGGGGATCGGGGCCTGCGCGGTGTCGGTCCCCGCGGTCAGGCAGGGGCTGGTCGGGGTGGTGTCGATCTCCCCGCCCACCAGGAAGTTCGGGTTGCTGAGCGTGGAGTTGGCGAACGTCTCTCGCACGAGCGGGGTCCCGATCGCCTGTGCACTCGCCGGAACGGCGCACGCGATCGCCGCGACCAGCGTGACCAGCAGCGTCCGGGCGCGCGTCACAACCTCAGCTCGCCCCGGATCCGGAGCTCGATCAGCTGGGTGACCAGGTCACGCGTGCCGCGCACGACGGCCGGGCCGACCGTGTGGGCACCGAGGAACGCTCCCGTGCCGCCGGTCACGACTGCCGTGCCCGTGTCCGTCCGCACCTGGGCGCCGCCGGAGCCACGACGCAGGTCGATCCGGCCCGTGACCGTGCCGGCTGCTGCGAAGATCGTGAAGGCGCTGTGCAACAACCGCGCCGTCGATGAGACCCGCAGGACGACGACGGCCGGACCCGGGACGACGCCGCTCACCGCGCCGACGATGGTCTCCTGGCCGTTGCGGGCCAGCGCCACGGAGGTGCCCTGCATCCGGGCGTCCACTCTGAGTGCCCGGCTGCCGACCGCCGGCCCCGGCGCCCGCCCGGCCGCTCCGCGCAGGTTGCCGGCCAGCTGGATCGCTCCCACATCGCCGTCGCCGGTCAGGATCATGGTCCACCGCAGCGTCCCCCGCGCGCCGCGCAGGCGGCCGCTCGCGCCCGTAACGGGCGCGGTCGCGCTCAGGTGAACGAGCGTCCCCCGCGTCCGCGCGCTCGCGCGCAGGCTCGCCACGAGGCTTCCAGAGCCGTCGACGATCGTCAGCGTGCCCGCGTAGCCACCCCGAGTCGGCCGTAGGTCGGCGATCAGGCCGCCCTGGCCCAGACCGGCGCCGCGCAGCGTGCCGGCAATCCGCAGCGCGGGCGAACCCGAGCTGATGATCCCGATCTGTCCTCGTACATTCACCCGCAGAGTCCGCGCCCACGCGCTCGGCGCCCCGGCCAGTCCGGCGGCGCACAGACACAGGCCCGCGAGGAGAGCGATCGCTCGCCTTCGGCGAGCTTGTCTCAAGCCGGTCACTCGGCACGCCCCGGAAGCACCGCGCAAGAGTCGCAGGGCGCCGGCCGGCCTGCAAGCGGCGCCATAGGAATTGCACACATCTCGCCGCCGAACGAGACGAAATGGAGCCGCTGCACGGGCGAGAGCCTCCCCGCGCTGGTCTGACGGCGGGTCTTCAGCTTCGACGTTCGCCTGCGAACCGCAGGGGTTTCGCCGGTGGCGGCCGGGGAAGCACGGCGCCAGACCGCTCGCCTGAACACAAGGAGTCCCGAGATGCCCGACAACGTTGCCGCCCATCTTGCCTGACAGGAGTGACCGCGACGGCGGCTCTCGGCCAGGCGGCGGGGCCGAGATCGAGGACGAGTTCGTAAACGAGTTCCTCACCAAGGAAGGAGGGGCACACCCGAGGCTGGCGCTGAGCCGGGTCCACCTCCGCATGGGCGGCCGGTTCATCTCCGTGTGGTGGCTGCTACCGGTCTTGGTGCTCGGGACCGTGGCGTTCATCGTGGCCTGCAAGATCTTCGTCGGCACCGGCACCGGACGCTCGTTCATAAACGCGCATCGGTGCGTGCAACGCAGCCCCCATTTTGCGTCCGGGATATCGGCGTGGGTGATCGTCACGCACGCCGCGAACTTCTTCTTCATGGTGATGATCGTTCGCGCCGGCTGGCAGATCCTGGCCGATCACCCGCGCCTCTACCTCAAGCCCCACTCCACGCCTGACCGGGAGTGGCTGCGGTTTCGTGGTCCGGTCCCCAAGGATCGCCTGTGGACCTCCAAGGATGACGCGATCATGCTCAGCCCCCTGTTCGGGATGCCGGGCGGCCGCCACACGATCGGGGTCGCCCGCCACTGGCATTTCATCTTCGACATCCTGTTCGTGGTCAACGGGATCGTGTTCATCGTGTTCACGTTCCTCACCGATCACTACCTCAAGCTGGTTCCCACGCAAGGGTCGATCCTGCCGTCAGCCGGGTCGTGCATCGTGCAGTACGGAGCGTTGCACCTACCGGGGGCGCCGGGAGGCTACTTTCGCTTCGACGCGCTGCAGCAGCTGAGCTACTTCGTGATCGTGTTCGTGTTCGGGCCGCTGGCGATCCTCACCGGCCTGGCGATGTCCCCCGCGCTCGACAATCGCTTCAAGGGCTACCAGCGGCTGTTCGGAAACCGGCAGCTCGCCCGCTCGCTGCACTTCGTGGTCATGGTCGTGTTCGTGGGCTTCTTCGCCGTGCACATGCTGATGGTCGCCGCGACCGGATTCGCCCGGAACCTGAACGCGATCACGCTCGGCGTCAACCGCGCCGACAGCCTGGACGGGACCGGCCTGTGGCTGCTCGCCATCGCGGTCACGATCGGCTTCAACGTGTGGGCGATCAAGGTCTCGTGGACGCACACGCGGGTCCTGCAGCGCATCTCCAACGCCACCGTCGGCAGGCTCATGGACCTCCTGTTCGACCACTTCGCCCCGCATGCGGAGTACCGCGAGTCGGATATCAGCCCCTATTTCTGGGCCAACGGCCTGCTCCCGACCAGCGAGGAGTGGAAATCGCTCATGCAAGACGACTGGCGCGACTACCGGCTCGAGGTCTCAGGATTGGTACGGCAACCGACCGAGCTGTCCCTCGATGACCTCAAGGCGCTGCGCAAGCAGGATCAGATAACGATGCACCACTGCATCCAGGGCTGGTCGGCGATCGGCAAGTGGGGCGGGCTCCCGTTCACGGATCTGATCGAGATGGTCAACCCCCAGCCCGACGCCCACTGGGTGATCTTCTTCTCCTACGGAGAGGGAGGCGAAGGCGGCGAGTACTACGACGCGCACTCGATGGACGATCTTCGCCATCCTCAGAGCCTGCTGGCCTACGAGTTCAACGGCGAGCCGCTGCCCGTCGTGCACGGCAGTCCACTGCGTCTCCGGGTAGAGAATCAGCTCGGCTTCAAGCAGGTCAAGTGGATTCGGAAGATCGAGTTCGTGCGCGATTTCCGCGGCTACGGGGCCGGCCAGGGCGGATACAACGAGGACCACGAGTTCTACGGCTACCGAGACGAGATCTGACGCTCAGTAGGCGTGCCTCATGGCGGCGAGGACCGACACGTCGTCGGCCTCGCCCAGGTAGGCGGCTCGGACACACGCCCTGTCGATCGATGCCTTGACGGCGCCGGCGTAGGGCGCCGTGTCGGGAACCGCCTCGTATTCACCGATGTAGACATGGGCGTAGGCGATCTTCTGGGCAGAAGTTGCCGCACCCCACTGCGAGCATGTGGCCGCGTCGCTGAGGGCTTGCCGTCCTGAGCCTGAGACAGCGCTTCCGATCGCCAGCGCCGCGAGCACCACCAGCAAAGCGATCACCGCGGCGGAGGCGCGCTTGTGCCGAGCCACGAGCGACTTGAGGGTCAAGCGCTGGGGAGGGCTCGGGCCAGACGCGGTGGCGTCGCCCGGCTGGCTGTCTGTGACCGTGGTCATTCTCGTCGCCGATCAGGTGAGCTCACGCAAGCTGTGCTCGACATCCTGGGGCCAGAACGGCCACAGGAACAGCGCGCGCTCATGGCCGGTGGCATCGATTATGTATGCCCCCTCGGTATGGGTGACGTACTTGATCGTGGTTCCAGCGATCCGCCTCGTCGTGACCTTGACGCCAATCTCGTACCGCCTCCACACCGCGGCCAGCTGCGCCGGCCGTCCGACCGCCCAGCGCCACTGGGGCACGAGCTCCCACCTGCGTTGGTCCTGGAGCAGGTCCGCTCGCGCATCGGCGTAGACATCGACGCTGACCGCCAGGATCGCCGGGCGCTCCGCGGCCGGCATCTGGCCCACGGCGGCATTGAGGACATGCGCCTCGAGCGGGCACAGGTTGCGGCACAGCGGGTCGATGAACGTCACGATCACCGGCCGTCCGCGGTAGGCGTTGATCGAAACCCGGCGCCCGTCCTGGTCGCGCAGCACGAAGTCGGGAGCGGCGCGGCGACCCGCAGGCCATGAGACCGGGGGCGGCGTGACCACCGTGCCTGCCGCCACGTCGGAGGCGGTGGCGGTGCGCAAGCCCCGGACCACGACGAGCGGCACCGCGACGGCGACGCCGCACAGGATCGCGAGACCGAGAACGGCCCAGCGCACGGGGATCGGCGAGCCCCGGCTCGGGGACGAGCGATCGCTGACCGGACGGGCGCTTCGTCGCCGGCGGAGCGTGAGCGCGAGCGCCAGCGCGACCGCGAGCACCACCGCCAGCACGATGGCCGCGATCACCACGCCCCGTTCGCCCCCGCCAGCCGCAGCAGCTCGTCTGGCTCGACCGTTGGCGGGGGCCGCGGCCGCCCGGCCGGCTCGTCCGCCGGCGGGCGCGGCGAGCTTGACGCCGGCTGCCCCGGCCAGCCGGATCACCGCGGCCTGCGCGGCACCATCCAAATCGCCGCCCCCGGGTCTGACCGGGACGCCGGCAAGCAGCCGGTACGAGGATCCGGGGGAGTGCCCGGGCCAGTTGAATCCGAACCCGTCGGGCATCACCACGAGCAATCGCTGCTTGTAGACCAGCGATAGCTCCAGGCCGAGGAAGCGGGCGTAGATGCGGGGCTTTCTCCACAGCGCGGTGATCGAGCCGAGCTCGTAGTCGCTGGGGATGACCGCCACCCGGATCCCGAAGCCGGCTCGATTGGCGGCCGCCACCACGTTGAGCAGCTCCTGTTGGGAGCGAGAGACCGATGCCGACTGAGACCCGAGGAAGACCCGATTGGAGAGCAGGTAGTCACTCGCCGGGTCGCCGTCGGCGCGCGCCGGCGAGGCAGACGCTCCACCGGCCAGGATCGCGCCGAGGACCGCCAGCACGAGCCCGCGCCCGAGGCGTGCCCCGAGCCACGACCACCGGCTCGCCACACGATCTGTCATCAGACGACAAGTATCCCTGCTGGTAACCGCGAGCGGTCCATCAAAGCGCTGCCGGTGGAAACAGCGGGCGGCGAGATCAGGGACGGTCAGGCGGAGGCTCGGCGGGCGCGGCGGGTGTCTGGGCGCCGGCGGGCGCCCCGGGCGACTGGGGGCCGCCGGGCGCGCCGGGCGTGTGAGCGCCCCCAGGCTGGGCGGCGGGCGCACGGTCGGGGTGAGGCTCGACGGGCGTGACCTCGGCTACGGCCGGTCCCGCCGCCTCCACCACCTCAGACGGAGGCAGCGATGGCGAGGACTCTGCCGCCTCGGGCTGCCGGGTAGCCAAGAGGTGGTACCAGGCCACGATCGCGATCAGCAGGCACAGGGGGATCAGGAGCGAGATGATCGAGCCGGCGAGAAAGTTGTCAGCGAACACAAGGGGTGGCATCTGCCTCCTCAGTCCTCCTCAGGTCGTGAGCGCCGGTTGACGCGGGCGGGGTTGGTCCTGATCGAGGAGATCGTCGACGGGATCGCCACCGTCTCCTCCGGGGGGCCGGGTTTCGGGCTCGAGCCAGCTATAGAGGCCGATCAGCATCGCGATCATGTACGAGAGCGAGCCGAGCACCCACATCACGCCGCCCGCGAGCTGCTGGTCGGTGAGCGCCGAGATGCCGCCCGGGCGGTGGGTCAGCTGCGCGTAATGGGGGTAGATCGGGTGGGGAGCGAGCACGAGCGTGATCGCAAGCACCCAGCCGACGACCATCGCGCTCATCACGTAGGCGATCCGGACCGGCCAGATCAGGCGGGGGCGCAGCGGGCCGGGGTCGATCACGCGGGCCCAGAACAGCAGGCCGGTGAAGAAGAACATCGCGTGCTCGAGGTCGTGGACGGTCTGCGACTTCAACGTCAGGTTGTAGGCGGACGGGATGTGCCAGGCCACGAAGGTCACGGTGAACAGCAGCCACGCCGGCCAGGGGCGCGCCAGCGCGCGCACCGGGGCCATCCATCGCGACAGCGCAAGCGTGCGGCCGATCCTGGTTCGCGATCGCAGCGGCAGCGCCCTCCACATCCGCGGCCACGGGCGGCCGAGCAGGATCAGCGGAGGCGCGACCGTCAGCAGCACCACGTGCTGGATCATGTGGACCCAGAACAGCTGGTCGGCATAGGTGTCGAGCGGCGACTCGAGCGCGAGCACGATCGACAGCAGGCCGGCCGCGAACGAGGCCATGCGCCAGGGTTGGGGCGCGGAGCGGCTGTAGCCCCGGCCGCCGACCCAGTACAGCATGGCTGCGATCGCCACGTAGACGAGCGGCAGCTGGATCGACCAGCCTCCCCAGCTCATCCGGATGACTCCGGCCCAGGCCGATCCTGCGAGGCAGGACGCCGAGCGGCCCGGAGGCCGGAACGACGCTCGAATGTGTTCGTCCTCACAGCGGCTACGCCTAGAGCAGGTAGAGCACCACGAACAAAACGACGCCGTTGAAGACGTAGAAGTTCCAGAAGAACGAGCACGCCTCCCGTCCTGCTTGTATGACGGCAGGGTTGGTGTGGACGTCGGCCGGGGCCGCCGGCTCGCGTCCGCGAACCCCCTCCCGCCCCCTCCGCCAGGCCGTGGCGGCCTGCGTCTCGATCCAGTACACGCATGGGAGCGTGAACACGGCGTAGAACGCCGTCCAACCGATATACACGCTCGCGTAGCCACCGCTGGCGGCCCCGAAGCCGAGCCTCGTCCACGCCACCACCTGCAGCACCACCGACGCCAGCGCCAGCACTGCGGCGGCCGCCCCCGCGCTCTCCGCTATGTCCGGGCGCGTGGCGGCCGCCTGCTTGGCGACCGCGCTCAGGATGAGAACCACGACGATCACGATCCCGATCACGAGCGGCGGCTTGACCGTGCCGATCTTCCAGCTCCGGTTGGAGTCCAGGGAGCGCAGGTAGAAGTAGGCGAACACGAACGAGACGAAGAAGAACGCGGCCACGCCGCACAGCTGGCGTGCGCCCACCCAGGCGGCTCGCGGCTGCCACTCGGGCGGCTCGAGCTCGATATCGGGATGGGTGGGGGCTGATGCCGATGCTTCCATCAGTCACCTCCTGCGGCCGGCGCGAGGGTAGGTGCCCGCGCGGGCTCGATCCCGTACGGATACGGATCGGGATCGAACACCGGGATCCGATCGAAGTCGTGCACCGGGACGGGCGTGGGTAGCTGAAACTCGTACGACTTCGAATGCCACGGGTTGTCCTCGGCCGGCTCGCGTTTGATCAGCAGTGACCAGATCGCGTTGTACAGGAACACGAGCATCGAGAGCCCGAGCACGAACGCCGACACCGATACCCAGATGTTCAGCGGCTGAAAGTACGTCGGATAGGTGACAACGCGTCTTGGCATGCCCAGGAACCCGAGTGCGAACAACGGCGCAAATGTCGAGTTGAAGGCGATGAACATCGACCAGAAGTGGACCTTGGCCAGCGTCTCGTTGAACCTGAAGCCGACCATCTTGGGTATCCAGTAGTAGATCGCCGCGAAGAACGTGAACACCAGGCCGCCCATGATCGTGTAGTGGAAGTGGGCCATCACGAAGAAGCTGCCGTGCGTCGTGATGTCGCTCGGGACGTCTGACAGGAAGACTCCGGAGATCCCGCCCCACAGGAAGTTGAACGCCCACGCCAGGCAGAACAGCATCGGCACAGTGAACCGTATTCGCCCCCGCCACAGGGTCCCCATCGCGCAGATGAAGACGAACCCGGTCGGCAGCGAGATCGCCTCGGTCGAGAGCATGTAGAACGGCCGCAGGTCGGCGTTTATGCCGCTGACGAACAGGTGGTGCTGCCACACGAAGAAGCTGAGCAGCGACACGCCGAGCAGCCCGGCGACCGCGAGGCGATAGCCCCACAGGGGCTTGCGCGCGAACACCGGCAGCAGCTCGAGCACGATTCCGAAGCCCGGCAACGCGACGATGTAGACCTCGGGATGGCCGAAGAACCAGAACAGGTTCTGGAACAGGTACGAGCTGCCTCCGTTGCCCGCGATGTAGAAGGCCGTCTGCGCGGTGCGGTCAAACGCGGCCATCAGCAGCGCCGCGACCAGCATCGGCGCCGCCAGCATCATCAGAAGGCTGGTCGCCAGCACGCTCCAGACGAAGATCGGCAGCCGCGTCCAGGTCATCCCCGGCGCGCGCATCGTGACGATCGTCGCCATCAGGTTGAAGCCGAGCAGGCACATCGAGATGCCGACCAGCGCGAAGAAGCCGATGTAGGCGTCATAGCCGGCCGTGCCCTGAGCGCCAAGCGGCTGATAGCCGGTCCACCCGGTCTGAAAGCCGCCGAAGAAGATCGTCGTGACCAGGACGACGCCGGCCGCCATCAGCAGCCAGAACGTGAGCGACTCGATTCGCGGGTAGGCCATCCGCCGGGTGCCGATCATGATCGGGACGAGCCAGTTCGCGAATGGGCCCAGGATGCCCGAGGTCATCATCCCCATCATCATCGCGCCGTGCATCCCGACCAGGGTCAGGTACTGGTTGGCGCCGAACACGTGCACGTTGGGCTGCAGTAGCTCGGTGCGGATCAGCATCGCGTTGAGGCCAGCGACGAAGAAGAACACGCCGATCCCGACGATGTACTGGATCGCCACAACCTTGTGGTCGGTGCACAGGCGGAAGTAGCGACTGATGCCCTCTCCTTCCGATTCGTGCTCGGCGAGCGTCGGCGGGTGGCCGAGCAGCCGGCGAACCGGGTAGTTGGCGAACCCGAGCCCGATCAGGAAGCCGAACACCCCGAACAGGTAGCCGAGCAGCACCGAGATGTCGTTCTGTCCGGCCTCGGCCGAGTAGTAGGAGAGGCTGGTGGCGTGGACCAGGCCGCCGATCCAGTAGCCGAGCAGCCATCCCGCGATCGCCCCGATGATTCCGGTCAGCAGGTTGAAGCCAAGCAAGTTGCGCCAGGGGGACCGCCGCTCTGCTGGGATCGTGACCGCGGTCATCCACCCCTCCTCGTCGGTTGCGGGAAATATTGACTGGCGTACGGCGGCAGGGACTTGGTCGCAGGCGCGAACCGCCTCTCCTGTAGCGCGATCCAGGTGTTGAACTGGGCTGGGGGCACGACCCGGCCGGTATCGAACATGTAGCCGTGCCACACCCCGCACAGCTCGGCGCAGCGGATGTTGAAGCTGAGCGGGCCCTTGGTGGTCACGTAGGCCACGTTGTTCACGCCAGGGTTGGCGTCGGCCTTGACCCCGAGCTGAAACGCCCAGAAGGAGTGGATCACGTCGAGCGACGTGACGTTGAGGCGCACCGTCCGGTTGGTCGGCAGCACCAGCGAGTTCGTCTGGACGCCGCCATAGCCCGGCCAGCGGTAGGTGAACTTCCACTGCTGGGCGATCACCTGCACCTGGAGGGCACGGCTCGCCCCCGCCGGCGAGGCGATCGGGTTGGGACCCTGACCGCCGCCGGACCCGTCGGCGAGAAGCCTGATGGTTCCGTAGGCCGCGAGGAATATGACGAGCCCGGTGGTGATGATCAGCCACCACATCTGGATCTGCGCGTTGCCTCGGATCGGCGGCCCGTCGAGTACTGCCTCGGGATCGCGCTCGCGAAACACGATCATCGCGTAGCCGAAGTACACGAGCACGGCCATCGCCACGGGAGTGGCGATGGCCATCAGGACGGTGTTGTCGGTCGACTGGCCCGCGGCCTGCACGCTCCCGCTGCCGGGGGGCAGCCCCGGCCCGAAGACGAATACGACGATCGCCGTCATGATCACGCTTGACACGAACCACAACAGGACGACGCGACGCCAGTGGTTGACCTCGCTCATCGCCGCCGCCGCGTCATGCGATCTTGATGAATCCGGCCATGTAGCCGACGGTCTGCATCGGTCCGCCGAACCCCTGGATGAACCCCGCCGCGCAGGGGACGAAGCACTGCCACCGGTACAGGCCGGGTCCGCGGGTCCGGATCGTGAACGAGACGGTCTCGTGGCTGAAGTTGAGCGCGCACGGCGCGTTGGCGCACGGGTTCTTGGCGCTGTCGGGGACGCCCTCGAGCGGCACCGATACGCCCCATTGCGGAATCGCGAATACGTGCGAGGCATCATCCGGATCGATCGCCCTCGTTGGCGTGCCGTTGAGGCTGAAAACGCCGCCGAGCGTGCCCGTGGCCTGCGAGATGAAGGGGTTGCGCAGCCCTGAGTCGCCGTCGAACTGGTAGATCGTGATCCTGACCAGCGAATGCGCGGGGAGGTCGTAGGTCGTAACGTGACGCCAGTTCGTCGCGGAGGGGCTGACCGCGTAGTAAGAAACCCAGGTCGGGTGGGGGTCGGTCAGCTCCGCGGCGGGGACCGTCGCGAGGTACAGCCGCGCGCCCGCGGGCGTCGACGTGGCGGCGGCGGAGCCGGGGACGTTCGTCAGGTACAGCCCGATGTACAGGCCGATGGCGACGCAGACGGCCGCGAGGGCCACCACGATCCCTACCAATCGTTTTGCGTAAGCACTCATTGCTATTTATCCGCCGGCCCGGCGGGAAACGTATCGCCGGACGGCCGAAAGGCAAGCGGATGACCGCTATGTCATCTGCTGGTCATTTACAAGTCATCCGCGAGCGGATATGTTCTCGCCTCCCAGGCAACGGAGCGAGGTTCGGTGCGCATACTCGTCGTGGAGCAGGAGGCATCGGTCCGGACCTTTCTCGCCCGCGCCTTCGAGGCTGAGGGATTCAGCGTCGGCGTCGCGGAGGACGGCGAGCAGGCTCTGGAGCGAGCGCTCGGGGGCGACTACGGGGAGGTGATCCTCGACCTGCTGCTGCCCGGTCGAGACGGCTTGGACGTCCTGCGCGAGCTGCACCGCCGGCGCCCCGAGCTGCCGGTGCTGCTCCTGTCGGCGCGGTCAGACATCGCCACCCGGCTGCGCGGCTTCGAGCTCGGGGCGGTCGACTTCCTCGCCAAGCCGTTCTCGCTTGACGAGCTGCTGGCCCGAGCCCGGGTTCATCTGCGCCGCGAGCTCGGCCTCGACGACGGCACCATCGTCCGCGCCGGAGCTCTGACGCTCGACCTCGCCCGCCGGCAGGCGCGCGTCGGAGAGACGGTCGCCGCCCTGTCTGACCGTGAGTTCCGCCTGCTGCACTTCCTGATGCTGCACGTCGGCGAGGTGATCAGCCGCGAGCGCCTGCTCTCCGAGGTCTGGGGCTTCAACTTCGACCCGCGGTCAAACGTCGTCGATGTCTGCGTGCGGCGGGTGCGACGCCATCTCGGCCCCGACGCCCCGATCGAGACCGTCCGCAACGTCGGCTACCGAGCCACCGCCTGACCCGGACCCCGATCGCAGCCTTTGCTGGCCTGCTGGAGCAGCCGGTGTAGCGACTCCCGCTCGTCGACGTCAAGCTCGAAGAGGATCTCGTCCTCGGCCGCGGCGAGCGCCAGCTCCGCCTCGGCCAGCCGCTGCGACCCCAAAGCCGTCAGGTCGACGATGTGGCGCCGGCGATCGTCCACCGACCGCCGGCGCTCGATCAGTCCCTGGGTCTCCAGCTCGTTGAGCAAGCCGACCAGGTTGGTGCGATCGATCTCGAGCATCCCGCAGAGTGCCTGCTGAGTGCCGCCCTCGTGATCACGCAGCACGGTGAGCGCCACCAGGTGCCGGGGACGGAGGCCCAACGGCTCCAGTGCCGACTCGGCTCGCAGGCGCATGCGTCGCGCCAGATGGTCCAGCAGCGGCGCGCAGCAATTCCCGGGGTGGCTGACGAGCGGAACTGAGGACACGTTCTCCCAGTCTACCCGCTGTCGTCTGTGTGCTACAAATGGTTAGCAGCAAACAAACTAGTTGTCGCGTACTACCGCGCGGCACGTCGCCCCCGAAACCGCCGATTTCAGAAAGCGCTCCAGTCGATGGCCACCACCCAGAACCGTCCCGAACCCAATCGCTGGGCGATCCTCGCCCTGCTCGGCGTCGCGCAGCTCATGGTCGTGCTCGACGCCACGATCGTCAACATCGCGCTGCCCTCGGCCCAGAAGGCGCTGCACTTCTCCACCGAGAACCGGCAGTGGGTCATCACCGCCTACGCGCTGGCGTTCGGCAGCCTGCTGCTGCTGGGGGGAAAGCTCGGCGACCTGTTCGGGCGCAAGTGGACCTTCATCGCCGGCCTGGCCGGCTTCTCGCTCGCCTCGGCAATCGGCGGCCTGGCGCAATCCTTTGACATGCTGGTCGCCGCCCGCGCCCTGCAGGGCATGTTCGGCGCGCTGCTGGCGCCGTCGGCCTTGTCCCTGTTGACGGTTACCTTCGCCGGCTCCTCGGACCGGCCCAAGGCGTTCGGGATCTTCGGCGCGATCGCGGGCGGCGGCGCCTCGCTGGGGCTGGTGCTCGGCGGGCTGCTCACCCAGGTGCTGTCCTGGCGCTGGTGCCTGTACGTCAACCTGCTGATCGCCGTGCCCACCGCGATCATGTCGCTGCGCCTGCTGATCAACCAGGCCCACCCGGAACGTCCGCGGATCGACGTGCCCGGCGTCCTTGCGGGCTCGCTGGGGCTGTTCGCGCTCGTCTACGGAGTCTCCAACGCCGAGACCCACTCCTGGTCGGCGACCGCGACAATCGTCGCCCTTGCCGCCAGTGCCGTGCTGCTGATCGCCTTCGTAGCGATCGAGCGCACCACCCGGGATCCCCTGCTGCCCTTGCACATCGTCTGGGACCGGGCGCGCGGCGGCGCCTACCTGTCGATCGCCCTGGCCGGCTCCGGTGTGTTCGCCGTGTTCCTGTTCTTGACCTACTACCTGCAGCAGCAGCTCGGCTTCTCCCCTCTGACCAACGGAGTCGCGTTCCTGCCGATGACCGCCATGATCGTCCTCACCTCCACCACGGTGCAGACCCGGGTGCTTCCCCGCACCGGCGCCAAGCCGATCGTGGTCGCCGGCATGACCCTGGGCCTGATCGCGATGATCCTGTTCACCCGCCTGACGCCGGGCGGCGACTACGCCACCCAGGTCCTTCCCGGACTGCTCGTCATCGGCGTGGCGATGGGCTGTGTGTTCGCGCCCGCGTTCGGGACCGCGACGCTGGGCGTCGACCGACAGGAGGCCGGCATCGCCTCGGCGATGGTCAACACCTCACAGCAGGTCGGCGGCTCGGTCGGCACCGCCTTGCTGAGCACGATCTTCGCCAGCGCCATGACCAGCTTCGCCGCGGCGCACGTGCACCTGCGCGGGCTCGCCGACGCCGCCTCGGTCCACGGTTACACGACCGCGTTCTGGTGGGCGGCCGGGATCTTCGGGCTCGGCCTGCTCGTCGCGGTGGTCATCCTCCCGGCCAAGATCCGGCCGCGGGCCGAGGCCGTCGAGCCCGCAACCGCCGAGCCCGCGACCGGCCGGCACGCGCTCGTCACCGAGTGAGCCCGGAGAACGAGCTCGGATCAGCCGGCGCCCGGCGGGGAGTCCTGACGGGCGACCGGCCCGGGCGAATGCGCACTCGGAGCCGGGGCCGCGTTCGGCGTCCGGGCCTCGGCCGCGCGCGGCTCGGCCTGCCGGGCACGCTTGGCCCGCCGCTCAGCCGCCTCGCGCTTGAGGTTCTGCTGCTGGCCCGCGATTCCGGCCACACGCGCCGCCCGGCGCTCCTCAGCGGTCAGGCGATATGTGTCTCGTTGCTTGGCCATGGCCACCGTCCCAAGCATACACGAAGAATTATTCCGGAAACGAGTGTCGGTATTTTGCAGGCTGTCATGCTCGGGAGTACGGATGGCTGAGCGCAAGGACCTCGATTTCACCTATTCGCTGACCGACCGCATCATCCGGCTGAGCCTGGGCGAGCTCGCCGACTTCAGCGGCGCCAAGTACGACGGCGACTTCTCGCTGAGCCTGGAGGAGGCTCAGCGGCGCAAGCACGATTACCTGGCCGCGCAGCTCGGGATCGAACCGGGCCACCGGGTGCTCGACCTGGGGTGCGGGTGGGGGGGCCTGCTCGCCTACGTTCGCCGCCGGGGAGCGGCCGGAGTTGGCTTGACCTTGTCCTCGGCTCAGGTCGATGCCTGCCGCCGGCACGGGCTCGACGTCCGCCTCCAAGACGCCAGAAGCGTCAGCCGCGATCAGCTTGGCGAGTTCGACGCCGCGGCGAGCCTTGGCGCGTTTGAGCATTTCTGCTCCCCCGAGGACTTCGCGGCCGGGCGCCAGGAGCAGATCTACAGCGACTTCTTCGCGCGGGTCGCCGAGGTGCTCCCCCCGGGCGGGCGCTTCTACCTTCAGACGATGGTGTTCGGATCCAGGAGGGTCCCGCTTGAGCTGATCAGCACCGACGCTCCCCGTAACTCAGACGCCTGGATCCTCGCTCTGGTCGGATATCAGTTTCCCGGGTCCTACCTGCCGTCCGGCCACGAGCAGCTCGTTCGTTGCGCCGATCCCCACCTCCGGCTGGTCACGAGCACGAGCGGGCGGCTCGATTACATCGAGACGATCAACCAGTGGAACGCGCGCGTCGGGGCCAAGAGCCTTCAGAAGAGCCTGCTCAAGCTCCGGCTGGTTCCGCGCTGGGTCACGAGCCCCGAGTTCCGGCTGGCCTTCACCTCAGGCGTCAGCGCGAACCGGATCTGCTTTGAGCGGGAGCTGATGGACCACTACCGGATGGTGTTCGAGAAGGCCTGATCCCGGGCGTCCCACCACCCGCCGGCGCCGCATGGGCAGCCAGGCGACCAACCCGCCTAAGCCGGGGACCCAGATCGCGATCGCGTGGTAGACGAGCACGGCACCCACCGAGGCCGCCGGCGAGAATCCGTAAAGCACCAGCGACGCCGCGAGCCCCGAGTCCAGCACGCCGAGGCCGGCCGGCATCGGGATCGCGGTGGCCAGGTAACCGATGCAGTAGGCGATCACCAGGGCGGGGATGCCGATCCGGTGACCGGTGGCGGCGCACGCGGCCCACAGCGCACCCATGTCGAGGAGCAGGTACCCGGCCCCGCCGAGCAGCCGCCAGTGCGGGGTGCCCACGGCTCGCCATGCGCCCTCGAGTCCGGCGGCGATCCCGCGCACCGGGCGCGGGGCGGCCGGACCCACCCGGCGCGCGGCCGCCATCACCAGCGCGGCGCCCGAGAGCACCCCGATCGAGACGAGGATCGGACCCCCGGCATGAGCCAGGTCGTGGGGGCCACCGGGAAAGCCGACGAGCAGGAGGACGCCGGCCACGCCGTTGACGAAGAACCCAAATGCGGTGAGCAGGCACAGCAGCGCGGCGCACCGCTCCAGCAAGCGCCGAGTGTCGATGCCGTGCCGACGCAGGAGCAGGCCGGTAGCCGCGGCCGAGGAGATGTTCCCGCCGGGCAGCACCGCCCCGGCGCCCATCGCGATCCACGCCACCCGGCGGCTGATCCCGGGCGACGGCTCGGGGAAGAATCGCCGGAAGACGATCACGTAGCTCAGGCATGAGCCCAGCTCCAGCGCGACCGCCGCGAGCACCCAGGTGATTCTCATGTGGCCGATCTGGTCGACGACCTGGGACGGCGGAGCGACCCACAGGAGTAGCCCGATCGAGACCGCACCGGCGATCGCGACGCCCACCACGCGTCCGGTCGGCCGCGACAACTTCTTCGCGAGCGCGGCCCTACCTGCACGGGAATCGCCGATCACTGGCCCACATCCTCGCGCATCGCGGTTTGGCGAGCTTCTGGCGCACCGAAGACCCAGTACGTCGGCTTACGTGCGCCTGACGCGACCCGGGGCTGCCGGGCCGAGCCCGGCCGGCTCAGCGCTCCTGTGGGCGCGACCTCTGCCGAGCTGCGAACCGCCTGGCCTTCTCCCGGTTTCCGCAGGTCGCCATCGTGCACCAGCGCCGGCGCCCGGTCCGGTCCAGGAACAGCCACCCGCACCCCGTGCCGGGACAGGCTCTGATCCGCTGACGATCCGGTGAGACGAGCAGCTGCGCGGTCGACCACAGAGTGGCCAGCACAGGGGCGTCCAGCCCCGCGTCGCCATCAATCTCCCAGTCGACCCCCTCCCGGGTAAGACTCAGCGTCAGCCGCTCGGTGGCGCTGCGCATGTCGCCGCGCAGCCGGCTCAGCTTGCTGGACGCGCTCGGGTCCAGGAGCGCGTCCGGGTCCAGGAGCGCGTCGTAGAGCCGGTTGCGAACCCGGCGCCCCCGGGCCAGCGCGGCGATCGCGGAGGCCGGGTCGCGGCGCGCCTGGGCGCGCAGCGACGCCGCCCTTTCCGGACCCAACAGACCGGCGAACGACGACCACACCGCGAGATGGTCATAGCTGACCAGGTAGTCCTTGCGCTCGGTGCCGTTCCAGCCGGCGAGCGTGTTGCAGAAGTCAAGCGCCGGATGCCCGCTCAGGCGAGCGGGGACGGCCAGCCCGTCTATGACCGCGTAGTACTCGGCCACGACGTTCGGGGTGGTGGGCACCGGGCGCTCTGGGTGTTGCGGGGCACTGGTGGGCGCGTTACCGTACCGATCGAGTCTAACCCCTCCTGAGTAGTTTACCGGTTACCACTGTGATGGTCACGCGCGCCTCTGCCGCCCCTTCCTCGCCTCGCCACCACCCGGTCCCGATCCTCTGCGCCATCTGCGTCACGGCGCTGCTCGCCTGCGCCTGCGGTACGTCTGCGCCCAAGCGGCATCCCGCGAAGGCCGCCCCGGCGCCGACCACGCTGGCCGGCGTCTGCCTGCCCACGGCCCGCCAGGCGGTGGGTCGTTTCCTGGCCGTGCCGGCCCAGACCGTCTCGGCGGCCAGCTCCATCGGCAACGACGCCGAACCTCAGTGCACGTTCACGGCCCGGAGGGGAAGCCGGGCTCCCGTGACGGTGCTGGCGAACGTCAGCACCACGCCTCAGCCGTACATGATCCTCGAGCGGACGATCGTCGAGGCGTCTCAGATATTCACCGCTCGCCGCCTCAGCCCCGCGCCCCAGGCCATATCCGGGCTCGGGATCGAGGCCAGCTGGTTTCCGCAGGAGATGCACGTGATGACCACCGACGGGGTGAGGCTGATCACAGTGACCGTCACCTGGCCTCATGCCACAGAGGCCCGGAAGCGCACGCTGTCGGTGGTCGTGGCGCGGCTCTATCTGACCCATCCCAAGAACGCGGCGGCGCTGGCCAAGACTTATCCTTGACCGCTCAGATCTTGCTCGATCAGGCGCCGCGAGCTCAGCACCACGATCGCCGGCGGCGCCAGCGCCAGCGCCGGAACCCAGGCGCGGGCGTGGGCGATCAGCAGCGCCGCCCCGGCGGCGCCGCACAGCGCCGCGATCAGGATCCCGAGGCTGCGCGTGTTCCCACCTGACCAGCGGCGCCTGCGCAGTCCCTCGAGCAATCCCGTCAGGGTGCTCGTCAGGTACGTGGTCGACAGCTGTCCCAGGCGCCGCACCGCGGTGCTCTGGACCCCCATGGCTCCGGCCGCGACGGCCACGAGCAGCACCTGCGCAAGGGCGCCGGGACGACCCCCGCTCAGCTCCCAGCCCACGGCGAACACGATCAGCAGCGCGAGATCAAGCGTCAGGGCGAAGCTCGTCCCGGCGGGCCAGACCGGGTCGTCCTGCGCTCGCTCGCGCCGGGGCGCGGCCGCGATCACCCCGAGCGCGTAGCCACCCAGGGCGCAGCCGACGTGCAGCGCGGTCCGGCCGGCGCCCTGCACCGCGCTGGCCCCCAAGACCACCAGGTTCCCGGTGATGACGCTGGCGAATACGTGCCCGAGTCGCAGGTACGCGGTCGCGTCCACAGCGCCGGTCGTCACCGCCAAGAGCACCAGCAGGAGGTCGCGGGTGCGCTCGTGGGACGCCGATGGCATGACGGAAGCCATACCCCGCCCGGGAGCCGGGCTCACGAATCACGGGTTTGCTTGACGAGCACCGCCTGGGCCCCGGTCAGCCCGCAGGACCCCAGCATCGAGATGCTGTCGTGCACGATCTTGCGCACGGTCTCGCCCTGGTAGATCCAGCTCGGGTCCAGGGCGTAGACCGACGCCAGCTTGCGGGCCTGGGTCGAGGCGGTGGCCTCATAGGAGCTCAGATCGGCCTGGCCGGGAGCGGAGAACGCGGACGCCTGATAGGCCAGGCCGCAGGCGCTCGAGAGGCCGCTCGTCGAGGCGTCGAGCTTCTTGGCCTGAGGCAGCGGCGCCTGGGGCGGCGTGGCACCGCAGCCGGTCAGGGCCGCCATGACCAGGAGGGCGAGACCGAGAGCTGTGGCGCGCCGGCCGGCCATGCGCGTCAGGTCAGCAGCAGCAGGGACGCCGCGCCCAGCCCGGCCGCTCCCACCGTCCACCAGGTGATGTAGTCGCCGATGTGCCCGCTGTGCAGGCGCCGAAGTCCGTGGACGGCGCCGGACACCGGGGACACCAGTGCCCGGGGAAGCCGGGCGCGCAACGGCGAGCCGAACAGCCCGAGCGCGGCCATGGCCAGCGCCCCCAGCACGGCTCCGGCACCGTAAAGGTAGTCGTAGGTCTCGACGTGTGAGGCCGGCGCCGCCGGAAGGTGAACGATCTGGCCGCGCAGCACCCAGCTGCTGTAGGCGAGATGATCGTGGAAGTGGTAGGCGGCGGTCTCGATCGTGCTGACGACGCCCGGGATCAGGCCGATCGCGATCGCGCCCAGGAGCAGCAGCGCGGGCACGAGCACCATCAGAGGCGGGGTGCGATCGCGCGCGCCGGTCTCCTCGTCGCCCTCCTCGCGCGCCTGTTGCTCCTGCGACTGCGATTGCGACCCGGATGGCGATCGGGAACGACCCCAACCCAGGAACACGCATCCGGTCACCCTCAGGACAGCACCCCCGGTGAACATCGACGAGATCACGAACACCGCCGGCAACCAAGGATCGTTTCCGTCCAGAGCGGCGGCGTCGAGCAGCGACTTCCCGAAGAACATCGTGGTCAGGGGAAACGCAGCGAGCAGGAGCCCTCCAATCCCGAACAGCGTCCCGACCAGCGGCATCGCCCTCCCCTTGCCGTGCAGGTCGAGCTCGTCGACCGAGCCAAAACGGTGCAGCAGGACCCCGACGAGCATGAACAGGCCGCCCTTGGTCAGCCCGTGGCCGACGACGTAGACGGCCACCGCGGCCAAGCCCTTGGCGCTCAGCAGGCCGAGGCCGCACAGGAACATGCCGACATGGCTGATGGTCGAGAACGCGAGCAGCCGCTTGATGTGGCGCTGCGAGAAGCACATGATCGCGCCGCCCACGGCGGTGAGCACGCCGAAGGCGATCAGGATCGCCCGCAGCTCGTCGGCGTGGGGACCCAGGGCGCCGGCGAAGATCGTCCAGTACAGGCGCGCCACGGCGTAGATGCCGAGCTCGACCATTACTCCGGAGAAAAGGACGCAGACCGGCGTGGGAGCCACCGAATGGGCGTCGGCGAGCCAGAAGTGCAGCGGGATCGCGGCGGCCTTGGTCAGAAAGCCCGCAAACAGCAGGACCATTGCCACCACGACCAGGGGGTCGGCGCGGTGACCGTCCAGGGCGGCTCCGATCTGCGTCATGTTCAGCGCGCCGGTGCGGGCGTAGAGCAGCCCCAGTCCGAGGAACATCGCGTAGGCGGCGACGCTGTTTGAGATCGCGAAGTTGATCGCTCCCTGGATCGGCCCGCGGGACTCGATCTTGTACGCGGTCAGGGCGTAGGCGACCGCTCCCATGAGCTCGAAGAAGACGATCAGGTTGAACAGATCGCCGGTCAGCGAGAAGCCGGCCATCGCCGCCAGGAAGAGCAGCATCAGGGCATGAAACAACCCGTCGGTCGAGTCGAAGTACTTCCATGAGTAGACCAGGGCGGCGGTGACCAGGAAGGCCGCGAACGTGGCCAGGCCCGCGCCGATCGGATCGATCGAGAACGAGATCCCGACCGCCACCATGTGGCTGGGCTTCCATCCCCCCATCCAGTAGGCGAAGGGGCTCTGAAGGGCCCGATGCAGCAGCAGCGCGCACATCGTCACCACCGCGACCGCCACGCCGGTCGCGCCCAGGTCGTTGACGAGCCGCGGCGTCCACCTCCGACCGGCCACGAGGAACGCCGCCGCGATCAGGGGCACCACGACCGGTAGCGCCGTGATGTGCATGCGATCGGGCCGCTAGTCGCGCAGGATGCGCAGCTCGTTGGGGTCGAGGCTGCCAAAGCGCTTGTGCGCCTGGACGGCCAGCGCCAGCAGCAGGGCGGTGACGGTCGCCTCGATCACGATGTCGGTCAGCACGAGCACCTGGACGACGGGATCCACGGTCTTCGAGACCGCGGGTATGTCGGCGAAGATCGGCGCCGTGGCCCCGTTGCGGTATCCGACCCCGAGCAGCACCACATAGGTCGCGGACTGGACGATCGTCAGCGACAGGATCGTGCGCACCAGGTTCTGGCTGGAGACGATGCCGTAGAGGCCGATCAGGAACAGCCAGGCGGCCACCGCGAAGGGCAGAAAGCTCATTCCCCGCCCCGGGATCTGGCTCGGACCGCGGTCATCCCCCACCCCGGCCTCTGACCAGGATGGCCTGGTCCAGGAACTCGCTCCAGGCCACCAGGAAGGCGCCGCTCACCTCCACGCCGACGGCCACGCTGGCAACGTCTATCTGCCCGGCCGACAGCAGATGACCGGAGATTCCCAGCGGCAGGAAGTTCTTGAAGAAGACGCCCACCAGAACCAGCCCGGCCAGGCCGACCAGGCCGTAGCCGGCGGCGCCCACCGCCTCGCCGATCTCCAGCACCGTGTGCGGAGCCACGAATCGGGTGCGCAGGTAGCGTCCGGCCAGGAACAGCGCCAGCGGACCGCTGGCCAGCACGATCCCGCCCTGGAAGCCCCCGCCGGGGGTTATCTGGCCGTGGACGACGACGTACACGCCGAGGGCGAGCATGAACGGGACCCCGAGCAGCACCATCGTTCTCAGCGCCTCGCTGGCCCCTGCGAACTGGTGGTCCTCGGCCTCCTCCATGCTCGGACCCTCGTGCTCGTCGCGCAGCTCGCGCAGGATGAGCACGATTCCCAGCACCGAGGCGAACAGGATGAACTCCTCGCCCAGCGTGTCGAAGCCGCGAATGTCGAAGTTCAGCGCCGTGACCAGGTCGGTGGCATGCCGGAGGCCGACGCCGACCCCGTTGAGCACGTTGCCGTAGACGCCGTGGTAGTGACCGAAGTCCGGAAGCCGGGCGAAGCCGAGGACGAGCACGGCGCCCAGGACCGCGGCCGCGACCGCGAACAGGCTCAGGCGGACGGTGCGGCTCACCCGCCCTCCTCTTGACCGTCCTGGCGGTCGCGCTCCTGCTCGCGGATCTTGCGCAGGGCCAGGAGAATCATCACGGGCAGCCCCACGGTCGAGACGACGATCTCCGACAGGGCCACGTCGGGGGCCGCAAAGACGAAGAACAGCACCGTCAATGTCAAGCCGTAGATGCCGATCACGAGCGTCTGGCTGAGGGGATCGCGGGCGATGACCACCCCCGTGCCCCCCAGGGCCACCCCTGCCAGCGCGGCTACCTGCAGCCCGGTCACGACTCCTCGGACTTGTCGATGCCCGCCCGCCAGTCGCCGTGCTCGCGGATCAGGAGGCTCCGGACCGTCGTCTGGACCATCACCGGGCCGGCGAACACGAGCACCGCGCCCACCAGCAGCGACTTGTCTCCGATCAGCGAGAAGGATTCGCGGACGGCGATCGAGACGCCGATCAGCAGCCCGCCGAAGCCGGCCAGCCCGACGTAGTGCAGCCGGTCATAGACGTCGCGCATCACGCACAGGCCGAGCACCGCCAGCAGCTCGAGCACGCCCCCGCAGACCAGCAGGATCACGGCCAGGACCGCGCGCCAGCTCACCGTCATCTCTCCATCAGGCGGGCGAAGGTCAGCGAGCCGATCACCGACATCGGCGCGAACACGACCGCGAGGTCGATGAATGGCTGGCGCCGGAAGCCCTCGGACAGCAGCATGAGGATCGTGCTCACCAGCACCGCAGCGACCTGGAGCGCGGCCAGGCCGTGCTCAGGGGGGCAGAAGACGGTCACGGCGAGGCACGGAATCAGCGCCACGGCGAGCGCGGTGGCGGCTATCTCCCACTCGTTCATCCCAGCCCCAGCACGTCGATCGCCTCGTCGCCGCCGGTGCGCCGGAGCTGATGGCCGAGGAGCAGCTCGCGCTCGTGATCCACGCCGACGATGATCGTGTTGGGCGCAAACGAGCCGAGCGACTCGGCCAGCCCCCGGCGCCCGATCTCCAGCCCCTCGTCGTCTCCGCAGCGAAACGGGACCGTGCGAAAGACGCCGCGCGTCTGCTGGCGGTGCACCAGCTGGACCAGCGCCAGCCAGGAGACCGTCGCGACGTCGCCCGGGACCTTGACGAACGGCCGGTACAGGGACTCAAACCAGCTCAGGCGAACCGTCTCGGCGGCGAGGTACTGCTCGCGCGCGAGCAGAAAGCCCGTGGCCGCCAGGCTGGCGGCGCCCGCCCCGACCAGGAGCTCAGGGAGATCGGTGATGTCGATCAGCAGCAGGTAGAAGGCGCCGGACAGGATCCAGCCGACCCACCACATCGAGGCGCGGCGCGCCCAGGCTCGGAGCAGCGTGGACATGTCCGGGGGTTCGGGTCCGGGAGGCGAAATCCTGCGGCGCGACAGGTCCTGGGGGGTGCCCGGCAGTCGCACCGGCAACGAAAGTTCCCGATAGCCGCCGGCGGGTAGTGCCCGCAGTGACTCAGACGTGAACCAGGCCGAGGAACAGGAGTATCGCGATGAAGGCACTGACATGGCATGGAAATCGGGATGTACGGGTGGACACGGTCCCCGACCCGGCGATCCAGCATCCGACCGACGCGATCGTCAAGGTGACCTCGAGCGGAATCTGCGGCTCGGATCTGCATCTCTACGAGGTGCTGGGAGCCTTCATCGACGAAGGCGACATCCTCGGCCACGAGCCGATGGGCATCGTCCAGGACGTCGGATCCCAGGTCACCGACATCAAGCCCGGCGACCGGGTGGTGATCCCGTTCAACGTCTCCTGCGGGCACTGCTACATGTGCGACCAGGGGCTCCAGTCCCAGTGCGAGACCACGCAGGTCCACAAGTATGGAACGGGCGCCGCCCTGCTCGGCTACACCAAGCTCTACGGGCAGGTGGCAGGCGGCCAGGCGGAGTTCCTCCGCGTGCCCCAGGCGCACTACGGCCCGATCAAGGTGCCCGAGGGACCACCTGATGACCGGTTCGTCTACCTCTCGGACGTGCTTCCGACGGCCTGGCAGGCGGTGAAGTACGCCGACATTCCAGACGGGGGCAGCGTACTCGTCATGGGTCTCGGGCCGATCGGCGAGATGTGCACGCGCATCGCGCAACACCAGGGAGCCGGGAAGGTGCTGGCCGTGGATCTGGTCCCCGAGCGCCTGCAGCGAGCCCGCTCCCACGGCGTCGACGCCATCAACCTCGAGGAGCACGACGACATCCCCGCGCTCGTGCGCGACAAGACCGACGGACGCGGCCCCGACTCGGTGATCGACGCCGTCGGGCTGGAGGCCCACGGGGCGCCGTTCGCCCGGCTCGCCCAGAGGCTGACCGGCCTGCTGCCTGACCCGGTCGCTCAGAAGGCGATGACCACCGCGGGCATCGACCGGCTGAGCGCGCTGCACATGGCGATCGAGATCGTGCGGCGCGGCGGAACTGTGTCGCTTTCAGGGGTCTACGGCGGAGCGGCGAGTCCGATGCCGCTGATCCAGATGTTCGACAAGCAGATCAACGTCCGCATGGGCCAGGCCAACGTCAGGCGATGGGTCGACGACCTGCTGCCGCTGCTCTCCGGCGATGAGGACCCGCTGGGGGTCGACGGGTATGCCACCCATCATCTGCCCCTCGAGCAGGCCCCCCACGGTTACGACATATTCCAGAAGAAGCAGGATGGCGCGTTCAAGATCGTGCTCAACCCGTGAGCCGCCGTCGGGGGTGCACGCCGCGGACAGCCGGGCCACCGGCGCCCGGTCGCCAACTCGCGTCGCAGGCGTTCTCAGCGGCCGTTCTCAGGCGCTAGCACGAGATCGTTCTCGAGCGAGACCCAGTCGCCGTCGATCCCGTCGGGAGTGTCGGGATCGTCGGCGGTCCGGGGCACGAACTCGCGCACGAGGGACGGCTTGACCGCGAACACGGCATCGGAATCCAGGTACTCGCTGGCGACGTCGAACACGTGCGTGGTCAGCGTGCGGTAGCCGGGGGCACGGACGATCATGTGGATGTGGGCCGGACGCCAGGGATGGCGCCCGGTGGCCTGGAGCATCTTGCCCACCGGACCATCGTCGGGGATCGTGTAGGGCACCGGACGGACGGCCACGAACGCGTAGCTCCCGTCCTCACGGGCGGTGAAGCGGCCTCGCAGATGGTCCTCGGGCGCCTCGGGACGCTGGACCGCGTACAGGCGGTCGTCGCCGTTCTGCCAGACGTCGAGCTCGGCGCCCGGGATCGGATTGCCGGCGGTGTCCCTCACCTGACCGTGGACGAGGGCGGGCACCCCGGAATCACCCTCCTCGGCGATGCTGGCCCCGTACCCGCGCAGCGGCGAGCCCGGAACGTAGAAGGGCCCGAGCACGGTGGACTCGGTCGCGCCCTCCGGGAGCGGGTTCGCGATCGCGTCCACGAACATCGAGAGCCCGAGCGCGTCCGACCACAGAACGAACTCCTGACGGTGCTCGTCGGTGATCTCCCCGGTTCGCGTCAACTCGGAGATCGTCTGAGCCCACTCCTCGGGTGTCAACCCGACCTCCCGCGCGAAGCTGTGCAGATGGCGGACCAGAGCCTGCATCAGCTCGCGCAGCCGGGGGTCCTCGCAGTTCGCGAAGCTGCCCACGACCTCGGCCGTGATCTCCTCCGGCGTCATCGAGTGGGTACGGGGCTCGGTCTCGGACATGGGGGGTCAGCTGATTAAACGCTATCGCGGCGGCCCGGCGCTCGGTGTGCGCATCCGAGCCGGACCCGGGCGGCTGCCATCATCACCCTGTGCAGTTGTTGCCGCGGGTGTCCGGGCCGGCGATCGTCGTGATCGTCAGTCTGGCAGCGGCCGGGTGCGGCGCCGGCGGTTCGGGATCCTCGAGCTCGGCTGCCCGCGCTCGGTCGCATCCCCGTAACGCCCAGAAGCAGGCGCCGGCTCCGGAGGGCGCGCCCGCCCCGGCGGCGGACGTTCAGGTGATCGAGGGCTGGGCCGGCGCCCTGAGGCGAGGCGACGTCCGAGCGGCCGCGCGCTATTTCCGGTTGCCGAGCGTGTTCGCCGCCGGGTCCGGTCCTCCGATCGCGATCCACAACCTCGCCCAGGCCGAGGCTGCCAATGAGTCGCTGCCGTGCGGCGCCAAGCTCATCTCGGCGCACCGGTTCGCGGGCGATGTCAATGCCCTGTTCAGGCTCACCGAGCGTCCCGGCCCCGGCGGCGAGGCCTGCGGCTCGGGCACGGGCTACACCGCGCGCACGAACTTCGTGATCCGGCGAGGGCGGATCGTGGCCTGGGTGCGGGCTCCCGACCAGCCAGGCGACAACCCGGGCCCGCCGCAGACCTCGACGTCATCCTCGGGCGCTCCTCAGGTCTGATCCCCGCGGCGCCCGCGCGGCTGGGCGTGAATAACCTCTCGTGCCATGGCGACCGCGCCAGATCCCTACCACACGCTCGGCGTCAGCCGGTCGGCGTCCGAGGCCGAGCTGCGAGCCGCGTATCGCCGGCTCGTGCTGCTTCACCATCCCGATCACAACGGCGGCTCGGCCGAGTCAGCGCGCCGGTTCGAGCAGATCCAGGACGCCTACGCGGCCGTTCGCCGGCTGCGCGAGGCGCCCGGCGGGGGGGACAGGATCCGGGCTCGCCCCGGGACAGCCAAGGGCCCTGCTGCCGGGGGTCCAGCCGCCGGCGCTTCCACGGATCCTGACGTCGAATCGCGCCTGGCGGCGATGGAGCGCGAGCTCCAGACGGCCCGCCAGGCACGGGAGCGCGCGGCGCGCAAGGCCCAACGCGAGGCGCGCCAGGCCCAGGCCGAGACGCTGCGCGATCTTCGTGAAGCCGCCCGGGCGGGAAACCGGGAGCGGCCATCCGACGAGGAGCTCGGCTACTTCTCCACCGAGGACAGCTTCTCGAAGATCCTGGACGACGTCGCCGCCGAGCTGTCAGACCGCTTCAGCGACGCCAAGGACACCCCGACGGCGCGGCGCGTCTCGGATCTGATCGACGAGCTGGGCTCGAGGCTGACCGGGGAGCCCCCGGATCGCCGTGACCGCCGTTAGCCGCCGGCTCCTCTACGAGCCGACCGTGTGGACGAAGAGCGTCCCGCGCGCTTCGCCCTCGAGGCCGAGCTCGGCAACCGCTTGGCGGACTCCCGGAAAATCCGGATGCGGATAGTCGTCGAACACGATCGTGGCGCCGGCGCGCAGGGCTGGGCGCCAGGCCAGCACCTCGGCCACCGTCTGCTCGCGCTCGTGCGAGCTGTCGATGTAGAGCAGATCGAACGGACCGCCGTGGTGCACCGGTCCGTCCGAGCCGCGCCCGGTCACGAGCTCGATCCGCTCGCGTACCGAGGAATCGACCAGCGTCAGGTAGCGCTGAGGCTCCGAGCGCGCCACGACGTCATAGCTGACCACGCGCCGGCGCGGATCGGCGAGCGCCAGCGAGATCGCCGTCCACCCGGTGGCGGTCCCGAGCTCCGCCGTCTGCGTGCGTCCCCGGGCCAGCGCCAGCAACACGCGCAGGTCCGCGGGACGGGTGACCGAGGTCAGGCTGAACCGGTCGCCGGTGCGGTGGGCGAGGCGCCGCGCTCGCAGCTGGAAGATCGCCACCCGGGGCGGCAGCACCAGAGCGCCGGCCAGCCATCGCGCCTCGACGAGGAGGCGGCGACCGCGATGCCGCGCCTCGCCGAGGATGCGTGAGGAGAGGGTCGCCATCACGGGCATCATTCTGACGGCCGTGGCTATGGTGGCTCGAGAACTCGAGAAAACACGATCCGGGAGGCGGAACGGCGATGGCGAGCATGAGAGCGGTCGTGGTCAGGGAACCGGGAGGCGACTTCGAGATCGAGGAGCGGCCCGTGCCCGAACCGGGCTTTCAGGAGGCGCTGGTACGGGTGCACGCCTGCGGCGTCTGCCACAGCGACGTCTATGCGAAGGAGGGCAGCTTCCCGGGCGTCTCGCATCCGCTGGTTCCCGGCCACGAGATCTCCGGAGTCATCGAGACGCTCGGCGACCACGTCGAGGGCTGGGAGGTGGGACAGCGCGTCGGAGTCGGCTGGTTCGGCGGCAACTGCGGTTGGTGCGAGTGGTGCCGTCGCGGCGCGCTGATCGACTGCGAGAACATGGATATTCCCGGAGTCACCAGAGACGGCGGCTACGCCGACTACGTGGTCGTCAACGCACGGGCATTGGCCTCGATGCCCGACGACCTGACCGACGAGGAGGCGGCTCCGCTGCTGTGTGCGGGCATCACCACCTACAACGCGCTGCGCACCAGCGGCGCGCGCGGTGGCGACCGCGTGGCCGTGCTCGGCGTCGGCGGCCTCGGCCATCTCGGCGTGCAGTTCGCCAACAAGCTCGGCTTCGAGACGGTGGCCATCGCCCGCGGGACCGACAAGGAGGAGCTGGCCCGGGAGCTCGGCGCCCACCACTACATCGACAGCACCGCCGGCGACCCCGGCGCGGCGCTCCAGGCGCTGGGCGGCGTTGATCTGATCCTGTCGACGATCACCAGTGCCGGCGCCATGGGAGCCGTGTTCGGCGGTCTGAGGCCGCTGGGCAGGTTCCTGGTGGTCGGTGCCGACATGGAGCCGATCCCGGTTCCGGCGGGTGCGCTCATCGGCGGCTCCAAGTCGCTGACCGGGCACTCCTCGGGTACCTCGAAGGACTCCGAGGACGCGCTTGACTTCAGCATGCTCTTCGGCGTGCGGCCAATGATCGAGACGCTGCCGTTGGAGCGGGCCTCGGAGGCCTACGAGAAGATGATGAGCGGCGACGCCCGCTTCCGGATGGTGCTCACCACCGGGACCTGAGTAGCCGGCGACTGCCGGTCACGTGGAGGTGATGGATTTGAGTAACGCATACCGCTACTCAGGTACCTCACCCCCCTCGGGCTCGGGTGAGACGGCTCAGAAGACGGGCTGCTCTCGGTAGTCTCCCCACACCTGTTGCAGGGCGGAGACGATCTCGCCTTCCGAGGCGTTTAGCCGCGCGGCATCGAGCAGTAGCCCCATCAGGTTCTGCTCGCCCGCGGCGGCCTGGGTGATCGCGGCCAGCGACTGCTCCACGGCGGCGGCGTCCCGGTCGGCGCGCACCGCCCGCACCCGGCCGATCTGCTTGGCTTCGAGCGCCGGGTCGATGCGCAGGATCTCGGTGGGCAGCTCCTCGCCCTCGGTGAAGCGGTTGACGCCGACCACGATGCGGCGGCCGGCGTCGATCTCGGTCTGCAATTCAAACGCGGCGTCGGCGATCTCACGCTGCGGGAATCCCTGCTTGACGGCCGCCACCATCCCGCCCAGCGCGTCGATCTTGGCGAAGTAGTCGTAGGCGCGCTCCTCCATCTGATCGGTCAGCGACTCCACGAAGTAGGCGCCGCCGAGCGGGTCGATCGTATTCGCCACCCCGGTCTCCTCGGCAATGATCTGCTGGGTACGCAAGGCGATCCTGACCGCCTGCTCGGTCGGGAGCGCCAGCGCCTCGTCAAAGCTGTTGGTGTGCAGCGACTGGGTGCCCCCCAGCACTCCGGCCAGCGCCTCCACCGTCGTGCGCACGATGTTGTTCAAAGGCTGCTGGGCGGTCAGCGACACGCCCGCGGTCTGGGTGTGAAAGCGCATCCGCCAGGACTCGGGATTGCGCGCTCCGAACGTGGTCTTGAGCTCCCGGGCCCAGATCCGGCGGGCGGCCCGGTACTTGGCGATCTCCTCAAAGAAATCGATCTGGGCATTGAAGAAGAACGACAGCCGGGGAGCGAAATCATCGACATCCAAGCCCCGGGTGACCGCGTGCTCCACGTAGGTCAGGCCGTCTTTCAAGGTGAACGCCAGCTCCTGGGCCGCCGTCGACCCGGCCTCCCGGATGTGATAGCCGGAAATGCTGACCGGATGCCAGCGCGGCATGTGCCCGGCACACCACTCGATCATGTCGGTGACCAGCCGCATCGCCGGATCAACCGGAAAGCACCACTCCTTCTGGGCGATGTACTCCTTGAGGATGTCGGTCTGGATCGTCCCCGCCAGACGCTCGGGCCCCACCCCCTGACGCTCGGCGGCCACCACGTAGAACGCGAGCATGATCGCCGCCGGGGCGTTGATCGTCATCGACACCGACACCTCTCCCAGCGGGATCCCGCCGAACAACGTCTCCATGTCATCCACGGTGTCGATCGCCACCCCCTCCCGGCCCACCTCACCCAACGAGCGCGGATGATCTGAGTCATGACCCATCAACGACGGCATGTCAAACGCCGTCGACAACCCGGTCTGCCCATGATCGAGCAGGTAGCGAAACCGAGCGTTGGTCTCCTGCGCGGTGCCAAACCCCGCGAACTGGCGCATCGTCCACAACCGCCCCCGATACATCGACGGGTACACCCCCCGCGTGAACGGATACTGACCCGGCAGCCCGATCGTCGCCACATCCGGCAGATCCCGCTCGGTATACAGCGGCCCGACCGCTTCCCCTGACAACGTCGTAAACGGGACATCACGCTCAGGCGCCAGACCGTAGGCGGCCCGCCATTCCTCGTAGGAGACGGGGACATCGTCGAGCACGGTCATATCGAACAAGGTTAGACCCGCCCAGGGGTGGCTCGTGAGAGAGCCGCAATATCGTTGCGGTCAGACCTGCGTCGCCAGAGAGGAGCTCCATGGCCGTCCGTGTGATCGGCGTCAATCACGTCGCCTTCGAGGTCGACGACCTCGACGCCGCGCTTCAGTGGTACCAGCGGTTCTTTGACTTCGAGCTGCGCGGGCGGCGCGGCTCGATGGCCTGGATCGATCTCGGTGACCAGTTCCTGGCCCTCAGCGAGGGTCAGGTGCAAGGGCCCGATCGCGCCCGGCACGTCGGCCTGGTGGTGGCCGACAAGGAAGCGCTGCGAGCCGAGCTGCGCGAGGCCGGCGAGGACGTGGCCCGGAGCGGAGGACTGCGGGTGCGCGACCCCTCCGGCAACCAGCTTGAGATCGTGGATTACCGCGACGTTCAGTTCTCGAAGACCCCGGCCGTGCTGCGGGCCATGTCCCTCGACGGCCTGACCAAGACCGAGAGCGCGCGCGCCGAGCTGGAGGCCAAGGGGATCTCCGGGAGCTGACCGAGAGGGTGGGGCGGGGCGGCGCCGAGCGCCTGCCTCCGTCGTGGGCGGCCGGGTATCGTGCCCGCCATGGAGAGCAGCCCGAGTCCCCGCGTCGCCCTGGTCACAGGAGGCGCGCGCGGAATCGGAGCGGCGATCGCCCACGCCCTGGCGCAGGACGGAATGGCGACGGTGATCGCCGACATCCGCGCCGAGCAGGCGCGGGACAGCGCCGCCGCGATCGCCGCCTCCGGCGCCACCGCCCTGGCCGTGGAGATGGACATCCGCGATCCCGGGAGCGTGGGCGCCGGCCTCCGGAGCGCCCGCGAGGCCTACGGCGAGGTCGACGTGCTGGTCAACGTGGCGGGCTGGGACGAGCTCAAGCCCTTCGTGGAAACCGACGAGGAGTTCTGGCAGGAGGTCCTGGAGATCAACTTCAAGGGCTGCCTGCGCCTGACCCACGCCCTGCTGCCCTCGATGACGCAACGGGGCTGGGGGCGGATCATCAACATCAGCTCGGATGCGGGGCGGGTCGGCTCCTCGCTGGAGTCGGTCTACGCGGGCGCCAAGGGGGCGATCATCTCGTTCACCAAGACGATCGCGCGGGAGACCGCGCGGCTCGGGGTGACCGCCAACGTCGTCTGCCCGGGGCCCACCAACACCGAGATGCTCCAGGACGTGGCGGCCGCCCACGAGGACGCCGAGAAGGTGCTCGAGCGCATGGCCCGCGCGGTCCCGATGAAGCGATTGGGCAAGCCCGAGGACGTCGCGGCCGCGGTGCGCTTCTTCGCCAGCGAGGGCGCCGGGTACATAACCGGCCAGACGCTGTCGGTGAGCGGCGGCCTGACGATGGCCTGAGCAGCGTGGCCGCCAGCGTCGACACGGCTCCGGGGCGCAAGGCGCTGGTCACCGGAGCGGCCCGGCCCGACGGGATCGGAGCCGCGATCGCCAGGCGGCTGGAGGCTGCCGGATGCGACGTGGTCACGCTGGACATCGAGCCCGGGTGCACGTTTGAAGTCGACCTGGCCTCCGGCGAGCTGCCCCCGCTGGACGACATCGACGTGCTGGCCTCGAACGCCGGGCTGCCGACAATCTTCGGCGCCGCGCACTCGATGAGCCTCGACAAATGGCGGCGGGACCTGGACGTCAATCTGACAGGCAGCTTCCGCGTCGTCCAGGCCTGCCTGCCGGGCATGCGCCGGCGCGGCTTCGGCAGGATCGTGGTCATCTCGAGCTTCGCCGCCGCCTACGGAATGCCGGCCCAGGTCGCCTACAGCGCCAGCAAGGCGGGACTGCTGGGGATGGTCAAGACGATCGCCGCCGAGAACGCCGGACATGGAATCACCGTCAACGCGATCCTCCCGGGCCTGGTAGCCAGCGCCGGGACGCTGGCGATGCCCCAGGAGATCATCGACGTGTGGCTGGGACGCATCCCGACCGGGCGGATGGTGACCACCGGTGAGATCGCCGAGGCGGTCGCCTACTTCGCCTCGCCGGCGGCGGGCGCCACCACCGGCCAGGAGCTGGTTGTCGACTGCGGCCAGACGCTCAACCCGCTCTCGGTGACCCGCAGCGTCGTCGGCTCGGCTCCCCGGAGGTGACCGGGCTGGATCCCGGCGAGCTCGTGGCGCGGGGCCAGGCCGCCGCCCGGGAGCGCTGGCCCGGCGCCCGGATCCTCGACCTTGCACCCCTCCAGGGCGGCATCTCGAGCCTCACCTTCTCGGCCCGGCTGGCGGCGGGCGAGCGCGACCAGCGGGTGGTGTTCAAGGTCGCCCCGCCGGGGCTGGCGCCGGTGCGCAACCGCGATGTGCTGCGCCAGGCGCGGGTGCTCGGGGCCCTGCACGGCGCCCCGGGCGTCGAGGTCCCCGAGGTCCTGCTCCAGGACGCCGGCTCCCCGCCGTTCTTCGTCATGGAGTTCGTCGCCGGCGAGGCTTACGAGCCCAAATGGGACGTCACCGTGGACCCACCCTCCCCCGCCCTCGTGCAGGCCCGGGCCCGGGCGGCGGCGGTCATGCTGGCGCGCCTGCAAGCCGTGGATCCGGCCGGGGTGGGGCTGGCCGGCGAGCCGGTCCTCTCCCCGGGCGACGAGCTCGAGCGCTGGGGGCTGCTGTTCGCCACCGCGGGCGACGACCTGCGCGGCGACGAGCTGTCGCTGCGCCAGACGCTCAGCCGCCGGGTTCCGGTGCCGCTGAGCGCCCGGATCCTGCACGGCGACTACCGACTGGGAAACATGCAGTTCCAGGGAGGACGCCTGGCCGCGATCATCGACTGGGAGCTCTGGTCGCTCGGCGATCTTCGCAACGACCTGGCGTGGCTGATGGCCTTCGCCGACCCGGTCGCGCAGCGAGTGGCACACCGTGACGCCGCCAACCAGGCGGCCGCCGACGCGATGCCCGGCCCCGAGCAGCTGCTGGCCGAGTACCTGAGCGCCGCCGGCGTCGATCCGCCCGCCGAGCTCAACTGGTTCATCGCCCTCTGCTATTACAAGCTCGGGGCCACCATGTCGGTGCTGGCCAAGCGCAACCGCCGCCAGGCCGAGCCTGACCCGGGACTGGAGCTGGTGGCCGCGACCACGCCGGCGATGCTCGAACGGGCGCGCGCGCTACTCGACTAACGGGCCCACCGAAACATTGCACCTGAAATGGCGGGGGCGGATGACCGCCAGGCTGTGTCCTCGGATCCGCGGGCAGCGCTGGTGCGCGTCGGATCCCTGCCTCGTTGCCGGCGGCCCCTGGCCTCGCGATGCGCGACGTGGATGGCAAATCGGTTCCAGGAGACCCGAATCGCCATCCACGTCAGGTGCGGCTGCCGGCCCACCCCGGTGGGCGGTGCCCGAGGTGCGAGTCGATGAGCAGGCGCGGGACCGGCCGTGCGGGCACGACGTTTCCGGCGAGGCAGTCAGGCAGGGTCTATCGGCGCCCGGGCTCCCGCCCCGGCCCCCGACCCCGTCCCCCGCCCCGACCCCGACCTTGACCCCGACCCCGCCCCCGGCCCCGTGAAGCCGAACAGCCGGCCCGCGATCCGGCGCAGCTGGAGCTCGTCGGAGCCCTCGGTGATCCGGTAGCGACGGTGGTGGCGGTAGATGTACTCGAAGGGGAGCTGGCGCGTGTAGCCGAGGCCGCCGTGGACCTGGATCGCGCGGTCGGCGGCGTCGCAGGCCAGGCGGTTGGCACGGTAGTTGACCATCGAGACCTTGTCGCTGACGCTCGTCTTGGCGGCTGTGGCGGAGGCGCTGACGCTCGCCTTGGCGGCTGTGGCGGAGGCGCCGACGCCCGTCTTGGCGGTGGTCGCGCCGCCACCGTCGCCGGACGGGCCGGCCTGATCCATCAGCCAGGCTGTCTTGTAGAGCGTGTTGCGCACCAGCTCGGCCTCGGTCTGGAGCTCGACGAGCTGCCACTGGATCCCCTGGTAATCGGCGAGCGACTTGCCGAAGATCACCCGCTCCTGGGCGTAGGCGATGCTGCGGTCGATGCAGAACTGGGCCGCTCCCAGCGACGAGGCCGCCTGACGGATCCGGTTCTCGTGCACGAACAGCTGGGCGCAGTCAAGGCCGCGATCGACCTCGCCGAGCAGGGCGTCGTCGGGCACCTGGACGCGGTCCAGCGTGAGCTCGCCGTGGTCGGTGGGCATGTTCAGACACCAGTGGTAGTACGGGACCTCCAGCCCCGGAGCGTCGGTGGGGACCAGGAAGGCGCTGATCCCGTCGGCCTTGCCGTCAGAACCCGAGGTGCGTGCGAACACCAGCACCGCCGAGGCGACGTCGATTCCGGTGATGAAGCGCTTGACCCCGTCGATGACCCAGCCGCCCTCCCCGTCGGCGCGGCGCGCGGTGGTCTCCATCCAGGTGGCGTCTGAGCCGTGGCCGGGCTCGGTGAGCGCGAACGCGATCGAGGTCTCGCCGTTGACCAGCGGCTCCAGGTAGCGGCGCCTCTGCTCCGCGGTGCCGTACTCGTGCAGCACCAGCACGAGCGGCTCGTTGGCGACCACCGAAGCCTCGTGGGAGAGCTCGGCGTGCAGCCCGGGGCCCCGGTGGGCCAGGTGCTCGCGAATCAGCGCCATCGCCAGGTTGGAGCCGTTCTGGCCGCCGAGCGAAGCCGGGAACGGGTACTTGTAGAACCCGGCCCCGATCGCCCGGCTCCGGGCCTGGCCCAGCAGCCCGCGCCAGCGCTCGGTGGGGATCCCCCCACGCTCCACGTCGGTGCGCGAGAACTCGCGGCGATGATCGAAGAGCTCCGGGTTGGCGTCCTGGAGGGGTACGAGCTCGCGGTCGATGAACTCGTCGATCGAGCCCAGCAGCTCGGTCAGCTCGTCGGGGATCGAAAGATCGATGTCAGGTCACTCCTTGCATGGCCTCGTGATCCGGGTACCGGCCGGACGCAGCACGGTTTGGGTCCGATGATCGGCCGGGATCGCTCGATTATCGTCTTCGCCCGCCCGTCACCGCCGCCCGGGCTCAGGCAAGCCCGACGACCGCCGGGGGAGCGGCCCCGTAGTGAGCGCAGGCTCGGGCCGCCACCACGCAGCCAAAGCGCGCCGCCCGGGCCACATCCTCGACGCGTCCCAGCTGCTCGCGGGTCAGGCCGTCGGCCAGCCAGCGCGCCAAGAACCCGGCGTTGAAGGCGTCACCGGCGCCGATCGTGTCCGCGACCTTGACGGACGCGGCCGGGATCGTGATCTCCTGGTGCTCGGCGATCACGACGGCTCCGTCGGCGCCGGTGGTCAAGACCACCACCCGCGGCCCCTTGGCGAGCAGCTCGCGGGCAGCGGCCCGGGCGGGCCGGCCGGGCACGAGCCACTCCAGATCCTCGATGCTCACCTTGAGCACGTCGACGTGCCCGAGCACAACCGAGAACCGCTCCAGGTACTCGGCGCGAGCACCGATCAGCGACGGGCGGATGTTGGGATCGAGCATCACCAGGCTCGCGTGAGCGGCCGGCGAACGCACGAGCGCGGTCACGGCTTGCGCGATCGGTTGCAGGACCAACCCGAGGCTTCCGACGTGCAGGGCATCGAAGCGCGCGGGCAGCCTGGCGAGCGCGTCGCTGGTCTCGAGCGCCGCGGCGGCGGTCCCCTGGGCATAGAACCGGTACTGGGCCGCCCCGGCGCCGTCGACCTCGGCCAGCGCGAGCGTCGTGGGCCGGGAGGTCGTGGTCAGGAGATCCAGGCAGACCCCGTCGTGTGCCAGTGCGCCGCGAAGGCGCTCGCCGAACGCGTCGTCGGAGAAGCTCCCGAGGAAGCTCACCGGCGCGCCGACCCGGGATAGCCAGCGCGCCGTGTTGAAGGGACCTCCTCCGCAATGCGCCCGCAACGTCTGCGACCCCTCGGGCACGAGATCGATGAGGGCCTCGCCGGCGACGATGATCATCGGCGCGACGATAGTGCCGCAGGCCAAGACCGGCGAGGCGAGCCGGGGCGCGTCGTGTGCGCGCCCCGGCCTCGCTGGGGGCAGTCGATCAGCAGCTGCTCTTGTAGATGAACTGGCTCATCGAGCCGAGATTCGACTTCGTCAGCACCTGAAGCCCGGTGAGCACGGACTGGGCCGGCTTGCCGCCGATGGCGTTGGCCGCCTGCTCCACGCCGTCGACGCCCTCGTCAAAGGGCTCCTGGGCGATCAGCGCCTGCACCACGCCGCTCTTGAGCTGGGCCACCTGCGTGGGGTCGGCGTCGTAGCCGACCATCTTCACCTTGCTCGCGGCACCCGCGGTCCTCAGGCCGGTGCCGACGCCCTGGGCGACGAGCACGTTGGTCGCGAACACGCCCGCCAGGTCAGGGTGCGCCGAGTACAGCGCGGTGATCGCCTGGGCGGCCTTGCTCGGGTTGTCGCCGACGTACTGCGTGGGCAGCACCTTGATGTTCGGGTACTTCCTGATCCCCTGCATGAAGCCCTGGATGCGGGCCTCGGTGGTCGAGACGCCGGGCTGCTCGTTCATGACCACGACCGAGCCCTTCTCCCCGATCAGCTTGGCCAGCGCGTCCGCGGCCTTGATGCCTCCCTGAACGTTGTTGGACGAGATCGACGCGGCCGCGATCGTCTTGTTGCTGACCGTGGTGTCGACCTGGATCACCTTGATGCCGGCGCTCTTCATCTGTTGCATCGGGGCGATCAGCGCCTGGGTGTCGGTCGGGGCGATCAGCACCGCCGACGGGTGCTGGGCGGTGATCGCGTTGACGATCGGGATCTGCTCGGGCGCCGCGAAGTCGGCCGGGCCCTGGACGCTGATCTTGTAGCCCAGCTTGGCAGCCTCGGCCTTCGCGCCACATCCCATGGTCACGTAGAAGTTGTCCGCCTTGGTGCCCTGGATCAGCGCCAGCGTCTTGCCCGATGTGCTCGGGGCCGACGTGGAGCTCGACGCCGCCGCGGCGGTCGAGCTCGACTTCGAGGTCGAGCTCGAGCTCGATCCGCAGCCGGCGATCACGATCAGGACTGCCATCACCGCCAGCAGGGCGGCGATCGGCCTAGTGCGATGCATCTCTCCTCCTTGGGTTTGCCGCCGCCGATGACGGCGCCGTTTGCCTTGACACTTCGATCACTGCCGTGCCCTCGCGCGCCGCCGGAGCTGATCGAAGTAGACGGCGATGATCAGGATCGCCCCGATCATCACCTGCTGCCAGAACGACTGAACGCCGACGATCACCAGCCCGCTGGCCAGCACGACGGGAATGAACACGCCGACGACGGTTCCGAACATGGTGCCGCTGCCACCGAACAGGCTCGTGCCGCCGATCACCACGGCGGAGATCGCGGTCAGGTTGTCGGTGGTGTGACCCGAGATCGTGGTCGTGGTGAAGTAGGCGAGGCTCAGGATGCCGCCCAGCCCCGACAGCAGGCCGGCGAGCGAGTACACCTTGATCAGGTGCCAGTTGACGTTGATGCCCGCCCGGCGCGCCGCCTCGGCGTTGGAGCCGATCGCGTACGTGTACCGACCGAAGCGGGTCAGGTGCAGCACCAGCCCGAGCACGACCGTCACCACCGCCGCGATCACCACCAGCCACGGAATCGGGCCGAGCTTCCCGCTGCCGATCGTCGTCCCCAGCTTGGAGGGGATGCCGGACACGTCGACTCCCCCGGTGATCACGTCTGCCAGCCCGAGCGCCATCCCGAAGGTCCCCAGGGTGACGATCAAGGGGGGAATCCCCAGCAGCGAGATCAGCCCGCCGTTGATGGCGCCCCAAGCGACCCCGACGGCGAGGCCGACGATCACGCCGACGACGATCGTTCCCCAGCCGGCGTTCACGGCCTGGGTCGCCCCCCCTCCGACCGCGATCATCGCCTTGGCGGCGAGCACGCCGGAGATCACCAGCACCGAGCCCACCGACAGGTCGATGCCGGCGGTGATGATCACGTAGGTCATCCCGACCGACAGCATCAGCGCCACCGAGGCGTTGATGAAGATCGTCTTGATGTCGAAGCTCGACAAGAACTGGCTGGGCTTCATGACGCCGAACACCGCGACGATCACCACCAGCGCCAGGAAGATCCACAACGGACTCGTCGAGGAGAACAGCTGGGCCCGCAGCCGGCTCAGGACCGGGGCTCTCTCCTCACCGGAGGGGCCGCCCTCACCGGTGGGCGGGAGGTCTGAGCGGGTGTCGGGGAGCGAGCTCATGCCTGCGGCTCCTGCTCCAGCGCGCCGGTCATCGCCCCGACCAGCGACTCCAGGGTCGCCTCTCCCCGGTTGAACGTGGCCACCCGCCGGCCCAGACGCAGCACCTGGATGCGGTCGGCGACATCGAGTACCTCGGGCATGTTGTGGCTGATCAGCACCACGGCCACTCCGCGATCGCGAACGCGACGGATGACGTCGAGGACGTTGGCGGTCTGAACCACTCCGAGGGCCGCGGTGGGCTCGTCCATGATGATCACCTTGCTCGCCCACGACGCGGCCCGGGCCACGGCCACGCCCTGGCGCTGGCCTCCCGAGAGATAACCCACGGCAACCCCGGGATCCCTGATCGCGACTCCCAGGCTGGAGAACGACTGCACCGCCCCGTCCCGCATCGCTCGCTTGTCGAGCACGCCCAGCTTGCCGAGCACACCGGACCGGGCGATCTCTCTTCCCAGGTAGATGTTGGCGGCTCCGTCCAGGTCCGGCGCCAGCGACAGGTCCTGATAGACGGTCTCGATACCGAGCCGCTGGGCAGCGGCCGGCGTCGGGACCTCCACCGGCCGGCCGTCGAACAGGATCTCGCCGCTGTCGGGCCGCGCGACGCCGGAGATCACCTTGGTCAGGGTGCTCTTGCCGGCGCCATTGTCGCCGACCAGAGCCACCACCTCGCCCGCGTAGGCGGTGAAGTTCGCGCCCCGCAGGGCCTGGACGTGGCCGTAGGCCTTGACCATCTCGCGCGCCTCGAGGATCGGTCCGCCGCCGGATTCGGTGCTGGCGCTCACCATCGCCCGCTCCCGGCTTCCGGCGCCGGCGGTCGGCAGCGGATCACGGTCGCGTCACCGTTCAGGCGCGTCGACCCGGCGCCATGCGGAACCAACGCGGTCGTCCCGCGGGTGAGCTCCAGCCCCTCTCCGCGCTCGCCGATCACCCACAGCGCGCCGTCGAGCACGACCAGCACCGAGAACGAGGGATCCAGCTCCACCCCCGTGCCGTGCAGATCGATCCGCTGCGCCCGGAAGTATGGGTCGGCCGCCTCCGGCAGCAGATCTCGCACCCGGGTGGACGCTGCGCCGTTCCCGTCCGAAACCGGGCCGAGCTCCGGGACGCGGGCATCTCTGTCGAGCGCAGACAGGGCCAGTTCCCATCCCAGATGGAGGTGCTCGACGCCGGAGCTGATCCCGAAGCGCTCTGACTCCAGCAGGATCGACAGATCGGTGGGCTCCTGCAGCTCGACGAGCAGGATGCCCGCCCCGATCGTGTGCAGCGTGCCCGCCGGGACCAACAGCGCCTGCCCGGCGCAGACCGGCACCTCGTTCATCGCCGCGAGCATCGCGGCCACGTCTTGCTCTGAGACCCAGCGCTCGATCTCCGACGCGGAGACCGGGCGCTTGAGGCCGAGATGCATGACGGCTCCGGGCTCGGCCTCGACGATGATCCAGGCCTCGGTCTTGCCGAAACTCAGCCCGAGCCGCTCACGGGCGAAGGCGCGCCCGGGATGGAAGTGAACCCCCAACCGCTCGCCGGCATCCAGGAGCTTGACCAGCAATCCCGGATCCGCACCCCACCGCTCCACGTGAGCGGCGCCCAGGAAGCCGACCGGGTCAGCCTCGATGGCGTCGCGCAGGGGGCGGCCGTCGCCAAGCCGGCTGAGACCCTCGCTGGCTTCGCCGAACGAGGTCGTGGTCGATCCGACCCAGTCCTCCGGGCCGCCGGATGCGCCGGATTCGCCGCTCCTCTGGCCGCGGAACGCATCGATGCGAGGGCCCCCGGCATAGAAGCGCTCCAGGCGGTTAGGCGGGAGGAGCATCGGCTGCGCGCCGCGCCCCTCGGCGGGGGCGACCTGGGTCCGGTGAATTCGGCCGGCCTTGGCCATCAGGCGCTTTCCCTTTCCGCGGTCAACTCTCTCCTCGCAGCCAAACCATCTGTCGACGAACGGCTGAAACCCTAGATGACAACGTTGTCAGATGTCAAGTCCGACAAACCTGATGGCAACGTTGTCACGGCGGTCGGTAAGTTATCAGCCCGGTCCACGGCGGCCGGTAAGTTGTCAGCCCGGTCCACGGCGGCCGGTAAGTTGTCCGCCTGGCGCACGATGCCCGATAGCAGCAACCACCCAGCGAGACGAAACCGGACGACGATGGTCGACGTCGCCCGCGACGCGGGCGTGAGCCTGAAGACCGTCTCCCGGGTCGTCAACGGCGAGCCCGGTGTCAAGGAGGCCACGGTGGAGAAGGTCCTGGCCGCGTCGGCTTCGCTGCGCTACGAGCGAAACGATCTGGCGGCCAGCCTGCGCCACGGGGCGAAGTCGAACACGATCGGGCTGGTGATCGAGGATGTCGCCAACCCGTTCTACTCGGTGATCGCCCAGGCGGTCGAGGAGAGCGCTCGGGAGCGCGCGAGCTTGCTCATCACGACCTCGGCGAGAGAGGATCCGGTTCGCGAGCGAGAGCTGGTGACCGCGCTGCTGCGCCGCCGGGTGGATGCGCTCCTGATCGTCCCCGCCGGACCCGACCACCGCTACATCGCCGATGCGGGCTTCGGGAGCCGCGCCATCTTCCTCGACCGCCCCCCCGTCAAGACCAGCGCCGACACCGTCTTGATCAACAACGTCGCCGGGTCCAAGCTGGCGGTCGAGCATCTGGTCGCGCACGGTCACCTCCGGATCGCGTTCGTCGGCGACGACCTGCGCCTGTACACCGCGCGCGAGCGGCTGAAGGGATACCGGCGAGCCCTCGAAGGTGCGGGGTCCGAGGCCGGCCCCGAGTTGATCTCGGTCGGCAACAGTACCTCCGAGGCCGCCCGCCTCGCCGTCCTCGAGCTCATGGCGCTTCCCCGGGAGCTTCGGCCAACGGCGATCTTCACCGGCAACAACCGGTGCACGGTGGGCGCCCTGCATGCTCTGAACCGGCGCCGGCGCCGCCCTGCCCTCGTCGGGTTCGACGAGTTCGAGCTCGCGGACCTGCTCGGCGTCACCGTGGTTCGTACCGACCCCTACCGGATCGGCCGGACGGCCGCCGAGCTCGCCTTCGCCCGGATCGCGGGCGACATCCGCAAGCCTCAACGCGTGATGGTGCCCGTCGAGCTCGTGCCGCGTGGCACCGGCGAGCTCGCTCCCTGAACCGCGGCGCGGCGCCGCGCGCAGTGCTGCACCAGTGGGTTGCGCGGGGAGTCGTGCCTGAAGGGCGTGCTACCAGGGTGGACACGTGTCCGGGGTTGCGCCGTGATGAATAGAACCTGGGACTCCAGGCGAGATCTCTGGAAGAAAATCGGACCCTCGCGGCGAGATTTTCTGCGTTCGGGTCGCCCAGGAGACGCTAAGGCAGAAAATCGCCCCTGCGGGTGCAGGTTTTCTGCGTTTGAACACGCGACCCGGCCGGTGAGCTTCTCGGCGGCGCGCAGCCATGAGCTACGAGGTCGGCGCTAGACCGGCGAGGACGGTCCCTCCTGGAGCGCCCTTATGCCGTCGCGGGCGATCGCCTGCGCCAGCAGGTGGCGGTGGTGGTGCCGTCGCCGGTCATGTCGCTGGTCTTGTTGGCGACCTCGTTCACGCCGGCGGCCAGCAGCTGCCGGGCCTCGTGGTTGAAGTGAGGATCTTTCCCATCTCGGTTCGGGCTCCCTCGCTTTCCGCGCGTGAAGCGTCAGGCCTCGGCGGGGATCAGGATTCCGCGTCCCTGGAGGCGGCCGCCGTCCAGATCCGCCATCGCGTCGTTGATCGCGTCAAGCGGATAGGTGCTCGTGTGCAGGGTCACCTTGCCCTCGGCGGTCAGCGTCATCAGCTCTGACAGGTCGGCGTAAGTTCCGACCAGGTTGCCGATGAACGAGATCTCCCGGGAGATGACGTCGATCGTCGGGATGTCGATGTTCTCCCCGTAGCCGATCACGTAGTAGAAGCCCCCGTCCCGGATCATCGCGATCCCGTCCTCGATCGCGCCCTTCTCGCCCACGAAGTCGATGATCGCCTCGGCGCCCAGGCCGTCGGTCATCTCCTTGACGGTCTCCACGTGCTTGGAGCCCTCGACCCTGACGGTCTTGTCGGCCCCCATCTCTCCGGCCAGGGCCAGTGCCTTCTCGGAGGGGTCGATGACGATGATCTCCGCCGGGGTCATCGCCTTCAGGCACTGGATGCCGATGTGACCCAGGCCGCCCGCTCCGATGACCACGGCGCGGGTGCCCGCCTTGAGCACCGGGATCGCCTTCTTGACGGCGTGGATGGCGGTCAGGCCGGCGTCGGCGAGCGCCGCGATGTCCTGGGGCTCGAGCTCGGGATCGAGCCTGACCACCGAGCGCGCCGAGGTCTTGAGCAGGTCGGCAAAGCCGCCGTCGCGGTCGACGCCGGGAAACGAGCCGTTGAGACAGTGCATGTCATCGCCTACGCGGCAGGGCAGGCACAGGCCGCAGGAGATGTAGGGGTGCACGATGACGGTGTCCCCCACCTCTACGTTGGTGACCCCCGAGCCGACCTCGTGCACCCAGCCGGCGTTCTCGTGTCCCGGGGTGTACGGCAGCTTCACCCCGGACTTCTCGGCCCACTGGCCCTCCTGGATGTGCAGGTCGGTCCGGCACAATCCCGCGGCGCCGATTCGCACGATCACGTCCAACGGCCCGTCGAGCTTGGGCTCGTCGACGCTGTCGAGCGCGAGCGGCTCGTGGTACTCGTGCAGCCTCGCAGCCTTCATCCGGCCACCTCCTCAGGTTCGGTCGCCAGGTCATGGCGAAATTCCAGTAGCGAGCGGCAGATGCCGCCGTTGGCCTCGAGGCTGGTGCGCACCAGCCGCCCCATCCGCAGCCAGCGCGTCAGCTGATCGGCGACCAGCGGGTCGCCGTTGGCCAGCACGAAGGCCGGCGACTCGGGGTCAGAGCCGATCCCGAGCTGCGTCCGTAGCTCCAGGCAGCGTCTGGCCTCGGCGCTGTCGGGCAGGTCGGTGACCGAGGCGCCCACCACCTGCTCGAAGCTCGCGCCGGCTTGCCGCATCGCCTCGCACAGCCTAGCCTGACGAGCGATCAGCGCCTTACGTAAAAAGAGCGTGCGCAGCGCCTCCAGATCGTCGTCGTCGGTCTCCCCCGGGAACGCGCCCGTGAAGCCCTGGCCGCCCTCCAGCGCGGAGTTGATCTCGTCGCCGGTGTAGTGATCCTCGAGCTTGACCGCGACGCTGCGCACCCCGGGCAGCTCGCGAACCACCCGGCGGGCGTCGGCCGCCATCAGGAACGCGAAGTTGGGAGCGCACTGCGGCGTCGGGAGCCGCAGCAGGACCTCGACGTCACCGTCGGCGGTGGCGACGCACGAGCTGACGAACCGCAGCGAGGTGATCGGTTCGTCGAGCTCGGGGTCGTAGACCGCGCTCAGGGCGTCGAGGACCTGCGCACGCATGCCTCGCTCTGCCTCCTCCGCTCGCCATCCAGGCTCGCGACGACCGGAGGAGGAGCGAGTCATCCTGCTGCCTCCGGGCGTAGGGAGGCCGTGCTGCTCATGCCTTGGCCGACTCGACCAGCTCCGCATCCTCCCTGGCGCCCGGCGCCTCGGGCGGCTCCGGGACACCCAGGCCCTCCGGAACCTCGATGCCGTACAGGGCGGCGGCGTTGAGGCCCAGGATCTTGCGCCGGGTGGCGTTGCTGACCCGTGGGTAGTCCGAGTAATCCTCGTCGGGATAGTCCCATTGCAGGAAGCCGTCGATCTGCCACTTGGGCTCCCAGATGCCGTAGTCGGAGCCGAACAGCATCTTGTCCTCGCCCACCCAGAACAGCAGCTCGCCCATCACCTTGGAGAAGAACCGGGGCCGCGCGAACATGAGGCCGCCGATCACCACCGACAGGCCGGCGTAGACGTTGGGCTCCTGGGTCGCCATGAAGCAGAAGTCCTCGATCCGCGGCAGCCCGACGTGCTCGATGATGAAGTTCAGCTCGGGGTTGTCCGTGGCCGCGATGTCGACGTCACGGGGGTCGAACGCGTCCTTGTCCAGCGGCCAGATCGTCGGCCCCTTGTGGACGTGGATGTTCTTGATCCCGAGCTCCTTGCACTTCTCAAAGAAGGGCTTGGTCTGCTCGTCATCCAGCCGCCACCCCCGGGAGCCGTTGTTCCACTCGGCCGTGTAGAGCTTGACGCCCTGGAGGTTGTAGCGCTTGGCGTCCTCCTCGAGCTCCTTGAGGCCGTTGTCGCCGTCACGGGGATCGAAGCGGCCGTTGACGATCAGCTTGCCGGGATGCTTCTCGGCCATCCGGGCGTTGGCGGCGGCGGTGTTGAAGCCGGTCTTGTACCACTCCTTCAGGTACGTGGACTGGAAGATGCCGACGTCGACGCCGCCGTCCTCGAAGACATCCTTCTCGAAGTCCTCGTCGGAGTACTTCATGAACTTCTCGATCGGCCAATGAGTCTCGGGCGGGCCCAGCCCCATGTAGGCGTGGAAGCACTCGATCCACCCCTTCGCGTACTGCTCCTGACCCTTGACCCAGTTGTCGGGGCTGGCATCCCACATGTGGATGTGCCCATCGACGATGAAGTACTTCTCACCGTTCTTCTCGTACATGTCTCTGCTCCCTAGCTGAGTGCTTGCAGGTAAAAGCCAATGTACTCCGCGGCATCCTCGGGGTTGGCGAACATGATGATCCGATCGTCGAGCACGACCATCCGCCCGTAGTGGGCGGACATGATCTCCTCGAAGTCGTCGTTGCCGAAGTCGTCCCAGCCCAAGTAGAACGGGGTTCTACCGTGATCGCCCCGCTCCAGAACCGGGCGCTACAAGCTGAGCTCGGCGGGGTGCGGGGGATCCTGCGGAGTCGGGAAGGCGCCGTCGATCAGCTCGACCCGGTAGCCGTCGGGATCGGCCACGAAGCAGATCCGGTACTCCTGCCGGCCGCCCGGCGCATAGGGTGGCTTCTCGGGCTCGATCCCGTTCTCCGACAGCCGGTCCAGCAACCGGTCCAGGTCATCGACGACCAGCGCCATGTGGTTATAGCCGTCGCCGAGGTCGTAGGGCGCCTGCCGGCCGACGTTGACCGTGAGCTCGATTACATCGCCTCCCCCGGGTAGGCCGAGGTAGACGTTGTAAGCCGACTCGAACGTCAGGCGGCCACGATGCTCGAAGCCGAGGTGCGAGTAGAACCGCAGTGATCTCTCGATCTCGCGAACGCGAATACAGGTGTGGACGAATTGGGAGCTCATGGCGTCAGACGATAATCACCGCGGATGGGAGTTGCTCGACCGCGCGCTCCAGCGCGGCGAATGCGGTGGCGGCGGCCATGAGCGATCATCTTGCCGTGTCCACTCCGGAACCCGGCGCCCTCGGCGAGCTGAGGATCCTCGACTTCTCCCGAGTGCTCGCGGGGCCGTTCGCCACGATGATGCTCGCCGACCTGGGCGCCACCGTGACCAAGGTGGAGCGCCCGGGCGCCGGCGACGAGACGCGCAGCTGGGGCCCGCCGTATGACGCGCGCGGGGAGGCGACCTACTTTCAGGCCGTGAACCGCAACAAGCTCAGCGTGGTTCTCGACCTGGCCGACGAGACCGACCTCGGGCGCGCACTGGAGCTCGCCCGCGGCTCCGACGTGGTGGTCGAGAACTTCCGCCCGGGAGTCATGGAGCGGCTCGGGCTCGGATACGAGCAGCTGCGCGGCGACCACGACGCGATCGTCTACTGCTCCATCACCGGCTTCGGCTCGGGCCCCGGCGCCGAGCTGCCGGGCTATGACCTGCTCGTACAGGCCCTGGGTGGGCTGATGAGCATCACCGGCGCTCCGGAGACCGAGCCGCAGAAGGTGGGGGTGGCGCTGGTCGATGTGCTGGCCGGGCTTTTCGCCTCGGTCGGGATCCTGGCCGCGCTTCGCCATCGGGATGCCACTGGCCAGGGCCAGCGCGTCGAGGTCAACCTGCTCTCCTCGCTGCTCGCCGGACTGGTCAACCAGGGCTCGGGATACACGATCGCCGGGGACGTGCCCCGGCGGCTGGGAAATGCCCATCCGAGCATCTCGCCCTACGAGCTGTATCCGACCGCCGAGGGAGACCTGGTGCTCGCCGTGGGCAACGATCGCCAGTTCGGGGCACTGTGCGGTGTCCTGGAGCGGCCCGCCCTCGCCGAGGACGAGCGCTTCGCCTCAAACGGCGACCGGGTCGCGAACCGAGCGCAGCTGCGCGAGGCGCTGGTGGAGGTGCTGGCGACACGGCCGGCAGCGGACTGGGCCGCGTCGCTCACCGCCGCGCGCGTCCCGGCCGGAGTCGTCAACGACGTGGCCGGAGCCTTCGAGCTGGCGGAGACGCTGGGGCTGGAGCCGATCGTCGAGGTCCCGGCCGGAGGCGCCGACGGCCCCGACCGCGGCCCCGACCGCAGAGTGCCGCTGACGCGCAACCCGATCGGGCTCTCGCTTACCCCGCCCAGCTATCGCAGCGCGCCGCCGCCGCTTCCCGAGGTCTAGCCCGCAAGCTCGTCGGCCTCCACGTGGCGGCCCAGCTGCTCGTGGGCGGGGTCGTCGACCGGTGATCGGCGGACGGTGAGGTCAGGACTGGCCTGGCGCACGCGCTCTCCCGGGTGATCGTGTTGGAGGCCAAGCTCGGTGAACGCCAGCATCCGCCGGCAGGTGCTGCTCAGAAACACTTCTCGCTCGTGTCCGCGCAGCAGGAGGAAGCCGATCCGGACGAATGGATTGGCGACCGGCGCCGGCCGGGAGACTGCGTAGACGTGAAACCGGACCTCGCCGGTGTCGAGCCACTTCCACACCTGCCAGTCCATCTGACCGCGCTCCACGTGCCCCTCCAGCGTGCGGTAGTACCACCCGAAGACGCGGGCTTGGCGACCATCCGTCTCTCGGAGCTCGTCGTAGACCTCGCCGACGCGAACCCCGACGAACACGTGGACCAAACCCAGCGTCCGGAGCTCGAGCAGCATGTCGCGGCCGGCGAGCGGCCGGTCAGGATCGTAGAAGGCCCGCACCATCGAGGGGTCGGCGAACTCATAGCCGCGGATCAGCCGCCTCGCGATCTCCCAGCTGCCCGCCTTGATGGGCTCACCGGGCGGCTCTGACGGAAGTGGCTGCCAGCGGTCGTCGACGTTCCAGCCGCGCGGAGGCCGGAGCATGTTTAGCGCGGCGGGATCGAAGTTGATCGGCTTGCCGGCCAGCTCGGTCAGCTTCCGTTGGACCCCGGCGGGCCGGTTCATGCCTGCAAACCCTGCTCGACGCGCCGAGTGTCGATCTCGATTCCGCCGGTCATGCGGCCGCCTGACAGCTTCACCACCCCTTCCAGGAACGAGATCCACATGTGCAGCTGAACCTCCTTGGCCATGCGCACGTGGTGATAGAGCAGGTTCGAGAACCGGTCCGCGCTGCGCGCCCACGACTCGATCTCGAACCCCATCGGCTCCCCCGGCACCACGCGGAACTCGATCTGACCCGCCTCCAGGTGACCCGCGAGCGTCGCCAGGCGAAACGAATCCTCGTCGGCGGCGATGACTCGGACCGGTCCGTCCCAGGGGCCGGGCATCCGCACCACGTACTCGTCACCCACCTTCAGCATCTCCCCATCTCCGAGGACTCGCTGAAAGCGTGCGAACTTGGTGGGCGCCGCTCGGTTGGGATTTGCCTGAAGCTCGCGCATGAGCCGCTCGGGTGTCACCAGGGCCTCTCTGATCCGCGTCCGGTACACGCGGTGAAACAGGGGCCCGTGGCCGTCCTGCGCGCTCAGCACCTCGTCGCTGCGCACACCGTCGGGGAAGCGGGGCGGCAGGTGGACCTCCCACCCGGGCTCCAGAACCTCCCGCCGGTGAAGCGGGGTGGAGCGCCACATGTAGTCCCATGAGGTGAGGGTGACGCCCAGGGGCCAGCTGGCTGCCGTCAGCCAGCGGTGGGCGAAGGTAGGCCGTCGGGGCACTGACCGCAGGCTAGTGGCTCGCGGATGGCGGCTACTATGCGCTCCCTCGTGCTCACCAGGCGCCTTCACCAGCTCGGCCTGCGCTCCTGGCAGATGGAGGGCCTCTCGATGGGTGCGGTCGGTCTGTGCATCGGCCTGTGGATCCGCGCCAAGACGGTGGATCAGGACGAGCGCGGCAACGCCGAGCGCCGGGCGCTGTTCGTCGGCCTGTGGCCGCCGACCATCTGGCTGATCGCCGACTCCCTGGCTCGCCACGAATCTGGTCCCAAGCTGGCCTGGCGTAGGCTGGAGAGATGACGGAGTCGCGAATTCGCGGGGCGGCGGTCGCGGTGCTCGGGTTTCGGATCGCTTACGGGGTCGGCCTGATCCTGGCCCCCGGGCGCCTAGGCCGGCGGTGGCTGGGCCCGGAGTCCTCGCGCGCCCCGACCCAGGTGCCGCTACGCGGGCTGGGCACGAGGGAGGTCGTGCTGCACGCGGGCGCTCTCGCCGCGGCGCTGGGTGGAGCGCCGCTGCGACCCTGGCTCCTGGCCAGCATCACCGGGGACCTGACCGACGTCGCGGCCACCGTTGCCGGCCGCCGACAGCTGCCTGCCGGCTCGGCCAAGGCCACGGTTGCCGTGGGTGGGGGTTCGGCTCTGATCACCGGCGCCCTGGCGATCGCGGTCAAACGCTGAGCGCGTCGGTGGCGCTCGCCTATCACCGGGTCGGCAACGGCCCGCCGCTGGTGCTCTTGCATCCTCTCGGTCTCGATCACCATGTCTGGGATCCGCTCCTGGAGGGGCTGTGCGACCACCGAGACGTGATCGCCGTCGACCTTCCGGGATTCGGCCAGTCACCCGCGCTCACAGAGGAGCCCACCCCTTCGGCGCTGGCCGCGGCGGTGGCCGCGCAGCTCGCCTCGCTGGAGATCGAGCGCCCTCACGTCGCCGGCAACTCCCTGGGCGGCTGGGTGGCTCTCGAGCTCGGGCTGCGGGGCGCGGTGCGGACCGTGACCGCGGTCGCCCCCGCCGGGCTGTGGCCTGCGCCGCTGGCGCCCAAGGCGGCGATCGCCCAGCGCGCCGCCCGCTCCCTGCTCGGCCTCGTGATCCCCGCGGTGCGGACCTCCGCCGGGCGGCGCCTGCTGCTGTCGAGCTCGGTCGCCCATCCGGGCCGCATCCCGGCCGCCCAGGCGGCGCACCTGATCCGCGCCTACGCCACCGCCCCGGCCTTCAAGGACGTCAACGACGCCATGCGCGCCGGCCGCTTCGAGGGCTTGGAGCGAATCCGATGCCCGACCACGCTGGTGTGGCCCGAGCGCGACCGGCTGATCGCACGGCCGCCGTGGGTACCTGACCGGATCCGCAACGTGGAGCTCCCCGGCTCCGGTCATCTTCCGATGTGGGACGCTCCCGAGTCCCTCGCCCGGATCCTGATCGAGGCCAGCGGCGCCCTCGACGGGAGCGCGGCCGGCGTGCGCGCATCGGCACCGGCGCCCGAGCTGGCCGGCGAGCAGTCCTAGCGCCTACCAGCCGCCGAGACCCGCCGCCGCGAGCTGAAGCGCGCGCGCCAGCGCCTCGCCCCGCCGGTCGGTGTAGGCCGGGCCGGTGCCGTCGACCACCACCAGGCGAGCTCTCGCCACACCCCGGGCGTACACGGGGCCGCCGCCACGTAGCTGGGCCGCCAGCTCGAGCAGCGCGGAGCGGTTGGCGAGCGCCGCCTCACGCGCCGGCCGGACCCGGATCCGGTCATGCGGCTCCTCGGCGGTCAGCGCGATGCGCTCGAGCCCGGTGGCGACGCGCCCGCGCATCGAGGGAGCGGTCAGCTGTGCCGCTCGCGCCGCGAGCTGAGCGCCGCCCGCCGGATCGCTGCCCTCGCTCAGGGCTCGATCGAGCTTCGATCCCCGCAGCCACGCCGCGGCGCGGATCAGCGGACCCGGGCACAGCAGCTCGGTCGGGGCCGCTTGCCAGTCTGGCGCTACTTCCAAACGAGGGGTTATCATCACCGACACCTCCATCGCCTCTTAGCTGGTGTTCGTAACCTACTAAATGAGCATGACGGTTTCAAGCCCTCCCCACGATCTGCAGCTCGTGATCGACTTCGTCAACACGCTTGACATCGAGCAGGCGATCGACGAGCTGGATTCGCCGGCGAGCCTCGCCGCCTGGCTGACCGAGCGGCATCTCCTGGAAGCCGGGGCCGAGGCGGCGAGCGCCGACCATCACACCCAGATGATCGAGCTCCGCGAGGCGTTGCGCGCGGCGATGCGCTCGCACAACGGCGGCGACGGCGGTCCTCGGCCCGCGAGCGTGCTCGAGCGCGCCGCGGAGGCCGGGCAGCTCTCGGTCCACTTCGAGTCCGACGGATCGGTCACCCTGGCGCCCCGGACCGGAGGCTTGGAGGGAGCGCTCGCGCGGCTGCTGGTTCCCGTCGCCCAAGCCGCCGCGGATGGAACCTGGCAGCGGGTCAAGGGCTGTGCCGCCGATGATTGTCAGTGGGCCTTCTACGACCAGTCGCGCAACCACTCCGGGCGATGGTGCGACATGGCCGTGTGCGGGAACCGCACCAAGGTCCGGGCCTACCGGACCAAGCAAACCGAGGACCGCCGCGTCTGATCTCCCCCTGCGACTGCGCCGGCCGGTCAACCCTGGGAGTCGGGGCCTGCCCGTGGAGCGTCGGCGCCGGGCCGGGAACCGTCACCGGGCTGGAGGAGGCCGATCAGCTGCAGCCAGCCGCTGAAGGCCTGTCGATGCCCGGCATGGTCTCTGACGGTGCCCGAGATCGTGGTGCCGTCGACGAGGATCTCGGCGGTGAGATGACGGGGCTCGCGGAGGTGATCGGGCTCGGTCATCTGCCGATGCTCCCCCAACGGCGTCGGGTTGGCATCGGGGGTTTACCCCCACCGGTACCCGAGGGTTTCGTAGCGTAGGATTCGGGTCCGTGTCTGGAGGCGCCGAGACTGGGCTCCGAGAGCGGGAGCTCGAGTTGGCGGCGGTCGAGGACGCGGTCCGAGCCCTGTCGGCCGGGGAGCCACGATTGCTCGTGGTCGAGGGGGCCGCGGGGATCGGCAAGACCTCGCTGCTGGCTGCGCTGCGAGACCGTTCGTCGCGCGCGGGCACGCGTACGCTGACCGCTCGCGGCAGCGAGCTCGAGCGGGACTTTCCCTTCGGGGTTGTGGGGCAGCTGCTCGAACCGATCGTGTTCGCGGGCAGCGACGAGGAGCTCGGCCGATGGTTCTCTGGCGCGGCTGGGCTGGCGAGACCGCTGTTTGCGCCTGAGCCCTCGCTTGGAGGCGCCGCCGAGGAGGAGCTGCCGTTTCGCCGACGCCACGGCCTGTTCTGGCTGGTCGCGAATCTGACCCGAGAGCGCGCACTCGTCGTGATCGTCGACGATGCCCAGTGGATCGACGAGCCGTCGGCGGGGTTCCTTCGCTATCTGGCTACGCGCTTGGAGCAGCTTCCGCTGCTGCTCGTGATCGCAAGCCGGCCGGACGCTGATGTCTTGAGCCGGCTGGTGGTCGAGCCGGAGGCCCGGGTATTGCGCCCGCGTCAGCTCTCGCCCCGGGCGGTGCGCGACTGGGTCTCGGAGGCGTTTAGCCAGGAGCCCGATGAGGCGTTTGCCTCGGCCTGTCACCGGGTCACGCGCGGTAATCCCTTCATGGTCGGCGAGCTGCTTCGCGAGGTTCGAAGTGAGGGTGTGGAGCCCCGGGCCGAAGCAGTCGACCGGCTGGCCAGTGTCTCTCCTCGCGGGGTGACGACTTCGGTGCTCGTGCGCCTGGCCGGGCTGTCGCCCGCTTGCGGCACGTTGGCTCGCGCCGTGGCGGTGGTCGGGGAGGCGGATCTGCGAGTCACGGCGAGGCTGGCCGGTCTCGATACCGACACCGCGGCGCAGGCCGCATCTGAGCTCACGCGCGCGGGAGTATTTGACGCCGGCGAGCGGCCGGGGTTCGTGCACCCGTTGGTTCGCGTGGTGCTCTACGAGGATCTCCCGCCCGCCGAGCGGCTGCTCGCGCACGCGCGCGCCGCACGCGTCCTGCACGAGGTGGGCACGCGGGCAGAGCACGTGGCCGCTCAGCTGGTGCTGGCAGCGCGGATCGGGGAGCCGTGGGCGTCTGAGGCGCTTGGGAGCGCGGCGGCCGACGCGACGGCCCGCGGTGCCCCGGAGATCGCAGCCCACTTCCTGGAGCGGTTGCTCCGCGAGGCCGAGGACGAGGACGAGCGGCGCTTCGAAGTCATATTGGCTCTGGGGCGGGTGGAGGCGCTGGCGGGCCGTTCTGGTGCGCTCGAGCATCTTCGAGCTGCGACGAAGCTCGCCCAGACGCCGACTCAGCGAGTGAGGGCAGCCGTCTCACTGGGACGAGTGCTCCGCTATGCGGGGGCGGGTGAGGAGGCGGTCGCGCTGCTGGACGCCGCGGCCGCCGGCATCGAGGAGGCCGAGGGCGATCTGGGTGAGCTGATCCGGCGCGAGCTGCTGGCCACCAGCACCGTCTCCTATGGGGCGCGGCGTCGGCTGGCCGCGCGCACGATGAGCTGGTGGGAGGCGTCCGCGCGTCCGCCCGCCGGCTTCTTTGACAGGTTTCTGTCCGCGGCCCAAGCGGTGGAGGCGATCAGTCGCGGCCTCCAGGTCGCTGAAGTGCTGGAGCTGGCGGGGGCGGCGGTAGCGCGCGACCTCGGGGGCGGGCATCTCGGGCGCCACGTCCGCCTGCTGGCGGCCTACGCATTCTTGCTCTGCGATCGCTTCGATCGGGTCGACGGGCTGTTGGGCAGCCTGGCCGAGATCGCGGCTTCACGGGGTGGTGCGGAGATGCTCGCGACGGTCGCGGCACAGCGGGCGCTGGTGGCCCACCGCCGCGGGCACCTGCTCGCGGCCGAGACCGAGGGTGTCGACGCGCTCACGTCCGGGAGCGATCACGGCCCAACCCCGTCGTTTCTGCTGACGGCATCCGCCGCGCTGACCTGGGTGGCGATCGAGCGTGGCCAGGCGCCGCATCCGCTGGCGGCCCGCTCTCGCGACGACGGGGACAGTCTCTTCGGCCGGCATCTCAACTACGCGCGCGCGGTGCTGCTGATCGCGCGGGGGCAATCCGAGCAGGGGATCGACGAGCTGATGGCCGTGGGAGAACGGGAACTGAGCATCGGCTGGGCCGGTCCCTGCCAGTTCGCCTGGCGCTCGGAGGCCGCGCTGGCCCTCGACGCGCTCGGCCGGGGAAGAGCGGACGCCCGGCGGCTCGTCGACGAGGAGCTCGGCCTCGCGCGCAGCTGCCGGGCCCCCCGCGCGCTCGGGGTCGCGCTTCGAGCGAAGGCACTGCTGGGCGAGAGCGATCGCCTGGAATGCCTGAGGGAGGCGGTTGCCGTGCTCGAGCCTTCGGGTGCGGATCTCGAGCACGCCCGAGCGCTGGTTGACCTGGGCAGCGCCCTGCGCCGCTCCCGGCAGCCCGCCGACGCCCGCTCACCGCTACAACGCGGCCACGAGCTCGCCACCCGGTGCGGCGCCTCGTTGCTGGCCGAGCGCGCACATGAAGAGCTGCTCGCGGCGGGAGCCCGCCCGCGGCGCACCGCGCTGAGCGGCCGCGCCGCCCTCACTCCCAGCGAGCTGCGGGTCGCCAAGCTTGCCGCCCAGGCGCTGCGAAATCGCGACATCGCCCAGACGTTGTTCGTCACCGAGAAGACCGTCGAGCGCCACCTGGGCCACGCCTACACCAAGCTCGGGGTCAGGTCCCGCCGAGAGCTACCCGCCGCCCTCGCAGACGAGCCATGAGCTTGGGCAACGGGCACTCTCGCGGCTGAGCCGGCAAATTGGGGGGGTGGTGTTGGGGGTTGCCCCCGATGCCCGGGTTCCGGTGCGCGGTTACCGTGCGGGTCCAGTTACCTGATGAGCCGTCGCGCCGCGGTGGTGTGCGACGCCCAGCTTGCGGCCTTCGCCGAGGGGCCGCTCGAGTCAAAGGAATGCGATCGTGAGCCACACCGGGAGGCTGTTTCGCCAGATGACACTGGTTGCGTTCGCGACGCTGGGCGTATGGGCCTTGGGCGCCGCGCAGGCGCTCGGATCCTCGGGTGGAGCGGCACGAGTGTCGCGGGCGTCGCGGGTGGTCGGGATCGCTTCGTGGCCGGGACGCGGCTTCCTGATCGCGAGCGCGTCTGGCGAGGTCTCCAACCATGCCCGCCCGTTTCACGGCTCGCCGCGGGCAGATCGCGTGCGCTTGGGATCGCCGATCGTGGGCATCGCCGCGGCCACCGGCGGCGGCTATCTCGTGGCCGGTTCCGGCGGGAGCGTGTACCACTTCGCGACTCGTTTCTACGGTTCACCGCGGGCTCGGGGGATCCGCCTGCGCTCGAGGATCACGGGAATTGCGGCGACCCCCGGCGGCGGCTATGTGGAGGCCACGGCGGGGGGTGACGTGCTTGCCTTTGGCACCAGGTTCCGCGGGTCGCCGCGGGCCGACGGGATCCGGCTGAGCTCGCCGGTGGTGGGGATCGCGGCGACGGCTCGCGGCGGGTATGTCGAGGTCACCGCGGGCGGAAACGTGTACAGCTTCGGGACCCGGTTTCGCGGCTCGCCACATTCCGCCGGGGTGCACTTGGGCTCCCAGGTCACGGGGATCGCAGCCCTGGCCGGGGGCGGGTATGTGGTGGCGACGGCGCGGGGAGGCGTGTACAGCTACGCGACCCGTTTCCGCGGCTCGCCGGAGGCCGATGGTACGCGCCTGAGCTCTCCGATCGTGGGGGTGGCGGCGGTGGCCGGGGGCGGTTACATCGAGGTCACCGCCGCCGGTGCCGTGTTCAGGTACGGCGCTAGCCCCGGCGCGCCACGGTTGGGAGCTACGCCGGGGTGCGCGCAACCGTCCGCGGTGGCGGCGACCAGAGCGAATCTGCTCGGCGGCGAGGGAAGCCTCGTAACGGTTGGCGCGAAGTATCTCCTGCAGCTCCTCGGCGAAGGCGCCGTGACGTTTGCCGAGGACGAGGGCCTGGGCTGGATCTTGAATCTCCTGGGCGGTCAGCAGGGGCCCTCGATCGATCCGGCACACATCGACCAGCAGTTCGCGGATGTCAACTCCAAGCTCGATGCTCTCCAGGCCCAGCAGCTGATTGATTGCCAGGCCGTGCTCGACAAGCTGAACGAGCTGAGCAACAACCAGGACAGCCTTGCCTACAGCGCTCAGGCGCAGCACATGAGCGACTACGTCACGGACGTCGGCACCTATCAGGACGAGTATGACCAGATCGTGGCCGCCCTGATCAAGAACGGCGGCGATGTCAAGCAGCTGGATGCAACGCAAGAGCAAGAGCTCGTCAGCATGCTCTCGGGTGACGTCAATACCGGCTTGGTGGGGATCGTCCACCACATCAACGACCTGGAGGGCAACGATCAGATCGGCGCGCTCGCGATGGTCTCCTTGTACAGCAAGGTGTTGATCGACGAGGCCGGTTACAGCACTTCGAACAGTCCCTTCACGACCCACATCTTCCCGTCGGCGTTCGTGAACGCCGCCTACGCGCAACAGAACTACTACGCCTCGGTCATCGCCCAGGCCGTGTATCTGTACACCAACGTCGCGCATCTGGACTTCGTCTACGACAACAACGACTACAAGCCCAATCCAACCGGGATCACGCAACTCGTGAACACCGCCCGGGCGGATATCCAGAGCTGGAGCACGACCTTCTCAGACGGCGCGCACGCCGGAGGCAACGGCTGGGTCGGCCAGGGCAAGGGCCAGGGCATCGGGCCCCTTCCCGACAACACCGTGCTCGACTATCGGATCCAGAACCACCCATCGCTGTGGACCGACGGTCCGGTGGCGCTCAACGGAGAGCCGGCCACACCGGCACCGTACTACTGCGCGAGCACGGCGCAGTACTGCTACGCAGACCGCTACGACGCCGCGGGGCACGTGGGCCTGACCGCGCTGGCGCGCCCGTCGGCAGCCCCATTGCCCGCGCTGATCGCGTCCCAGAGCAGCGATCCCACCGCCACCGGGTGGCAGTCGCTGAGCGGCTGGAGGGTGCCAACGAGCAGCGACTGGAACGCCTTGCAGGCCGGGGCCACCCATGGGCTCAGCACCTGGGGTACCGGCAATCACATGCACCTGTTCGACAGCGAGAACATCACTGCCTACCCCGGCGGCAAGGGGACGGCGCTGATGACGATCGCGCCGGCACTGGTCAACACGGGCACGGGTGCCGCGCCGAAGTACGGCGTGCTCAGTTCGGCCAACCCCGGTGCGAACACGCTCACGCTGGAATCACCTGCGTTCCCGAGCCCAGACCTCGAGAACGACATCGCCGGCCGCCTGTTCCTGGTCAAGGACTTCCAGCCGACGACCCCTCCGACCCCATTTGCGCTGACCCGTCCGCCGACCTCCAGCCGGCCACCCACATCGAGCCGCCCGCCCGCATTCACAGGCTCGACGCGGATCGTCCTCCCCTTGGAGAGAGCCGACAAATCGACCCGCCAGAGCCAGCCCCACCCCATCCTGCGGGCTAATCCACCCATGCCCCCCGCGACCACCTACTCGGCGCCCACTGCCTGCTCGCACCCCGAGGTCTACACGGTTCCCGACGGTGCCGGGTCGGTGACCATCAACGCCGTAGGCGCGGCGGGAGCGAGTGGCACCCTGTACAGCGGAGGCAACATCTACTACGCCGGCGGCAAGGGTGGAGTCATCACCGAGACCATTCCCGCCACGGCCGGCAGCAAGCTGTACGTCCAGGTGGGCGGAGCCGGCACCACCGGCTCAAGTACCGACTACGACGCCAAGACCGAATCTGGGGGTGCCGGTGGAGTGGGTGGCGGCGGCAACGGCGCCCCGACCAAGGCCGGCACCAATCCGGATGCCCCGAACAATGTGTTCAGCGGCGCGCACAGCGGCGGCGGCGGGGGCGCCTCCGGAGTCAGCACCACCGCCAACTGCTCTCAGTGGGTGGTTGTAGCGGGTGGTGGCGGCGGCGCCGGCGCCGGCTTCACCGACTACAGCGGTTACGTATACAACCATTATTACGACGGCGGTCACGGTGGCGACGCCTGCCCGCTCACGGGCGAGACGGGGTGCAACCCATCTCAGGCCGGAGAGAACTCAAGTGGAGGAACCGGGGGAACGGCGGGTGCGGCCGGCGGACTCTCCCCGAACAACACCGGCGGCTATGCGGCCGGAGACGGAACCACCATGCAGGGCGGCGGCGGTGGCGAAGGACATCCCGGTGGCGGCGGCGGGGGCGCCGGCGGCGGCTACTACGGCGGCGGTGGTGGGGGCGGCGGCGGCTACAAGAACGGCGCCGGCGGCGGGGCCGGCGGGGCGAGCTTTGGCATCCCCGGGGCAGCCGGGATTCCGAGCTACGGCTTCGGGGCGGCCAAGGCGTCAGGCTCGGTGAAGATCACGCCGATCGCCAAGCCCCCCGCCGCGATCAGCCTGGCGGCGAGCTCGACCCGGGTGCCGTGGGGAAAGCCGCCCACTCTGACCGCGACCCTGCCCCCGGACGCCACCGGGCTCGTCGGCTTCTACGACGACGTCAACCGCGGCTGTGACGGTGCCACCGGACCGGGCACGGCATGCCAGGGCCTGGGGACGGAGACGATCCTGAACGGTATCGCCAAGCTGAGAGCCCTGACCCATGTTCTCGGGATCGGCAGTCACGTGATACACGCCTCGTATCTAGGCAACACCGCCGCCTACGACGGTGACGCCCACTACCTGCCCGGCAACTCCGCCCCGGTGGCGGTGACGGTGTCCAAGGCGGCCCCGGGACCGGTTCTGACCATTCAGGGCACCATGTTCGCGGCCGGGCTCGCGCCCAAGTCGCTGGCCGTGAGAGTGCCGGGCGACGCCACCGGAACGGTGGGGTTCTACAACCTGACCCATCCGGCGGGGCCGGACATCGGCCTCGGTATCGCGCCGATCATCAACGGCTATGCGACGCTGACGACGCTGACCCAAACGCTCGCAAAAGGCACCAGCCAGATCCGCGCTTCCTATGGCGGTGACGACCACTACCTCGCAGGCGACTCGAACGTCGTCAACGTCACAGTCGGAACCGCGCCGTAAACCGGGGAAGCCGCCGGCTGACCGAAGCAAAGTGTGGGCCGGTCTGCTCAGGCAACGGGCTGTCCTCGCGGACCGCGCAGGAAGGTGGAGGCCGGGATCCCGACGACCACGCACACCGCGGCGCCGATGAGCAGCGTGTGGTGCACCGTGTCGGCGGTCAGCGTGCCCGACAGCGCGACCCCGGCCAGCCCCGCTCCAACCGCGGCGCCGAGCAGCCGGCCCACCGAGAGCAGCGCCGAGGTACGCCCGTGGGAGGCTTGCGGGGTGGCGTTCAGGGCCGCTCTCGAGGTGGGGACGAACAGCATCCCCAACCCCAGCCCGACCGGGATCAGCGGCAGGATCGTGACCACCCCGTCCAGGGTGAAGCCGGAGATCCCGAGGATCGCCAGGCCGAGGCCGGCGCCCGCGAACCCGAGCAGGGCGGGGACCTGCTCGCCGTACCGATCGACCAGCTTGCCGGCCAGCGGCGCCGCGGCGCCGACCAGGAGCGCCACCAGCACGAGCGCGCTCGAGGCCCCGAGCGCCGAGAAACCGGCTACACGCTGCAGATACTGCTCGGCGATGTAGAAGGCCCCGATCATGACCGCGAAGGTGAGAGCGGCAACCAGCGTGGCCGCCAAGACGATCCGGTTGAGCGCCGGATGTCCGCCGTCCGCGTCGGCCTTGACGATCGCGGGCACCAGCCGCTCGATCGCCACGGCCGCCGCCACCGTCAGCGGGACGAGCGCCCACCAGTCCGCACGCCAGCCAAAAGCGACGGTCAGAAGTCCACCGAGCAGGGGGCCGATCAGGTTCGACATGCCCGCCGCTGCCCCCCAGATCCCCAGGGCGCTGCCGCGCCGCTCGGGCGGAAAGCCGCTGACGGCGCCCGCCAGCGCCGCCGGGCTGACCAGGCCGGCGCCCGCCCCCTGGATCACCCGCGCTACCAGCAGCTCCCCAAAGCTGGAGACCAATGCTCCGGCGATCGCGCCGATGCCGAACACGGCCAGCCCGATCAGAGCCAACCGGCGCGCGCCGAAGCGGTCGACGAGCTCGCCGCCCGGGATCAGCATCAGGGCGTAGGCGCCGAAGTAGGCGCTCAGCACGGCCGATGTCGTGCTCCCCTTGACGCCGAGACCATGAGCCACCGAGGGCAGCGCGACCGTGATCAGCGTGCCGTCGAGCTGGAGCAGGGCCGCGGCCGCCGTGCAGGCGGCCAGGCGCGTCCACGCCTCCCGAGGGACCGGTGGCTTGGCCCTGCGCTGCGCGCCGGCATCCGGGGCGATCGTGGCTTGGGGCACATCACCAGTATTGCCGCTCGACGAACCCGCTGGTAATCGCCCTCTGATCTCCTATATTTCTCGGCATGCCCATCCAACAGCAGGGATACGCAGTCGGCAGCGGAACGCTGACCCGGGACCAGACGCGCAGCGTCTTCGGTCAGGTGATGGGGCTCGTCGCCCTCACGCTCGGCTTCATGGCGCTCGGCGCCTACGTCGGACGCAACCTCAGCGGCGGCAGCGGATTCATCTTCTTCATCGGGGCGTTTGCCTGCATCTTCGGGCTGAACTTCGCCGCCTCCCGCGGCCGCGAGCAGTTGTCGATCGCTCTGCTGTTCGGCATGGGCCTGCTGCTCGGGTTGTTCATCGCGCCCGTGCTCGCGGTCTACGCCAATGCCGACCCCGACGCGCTGTACCAGGCGTCAGGCGCGACTGCGCTGTTCGTCGCCCTCATGGGGACCGTGGGATACGCGACCCGGCGGGACCTGTCCTCGTGGTGGCGCACCCTGTTCTGGGGGCTCGTCGCACTGATCGTGTTCGGCCTGGTCGCCACCTTCGTGGCGATTCCCCACGCCAACCTGATCTACACGGTGCTCGGGCTGGTCCTGTTCGGGTTCATCACGATCTTCGACTTCAACCGCCTGCGGCGCGCCAACATGGCCAGCGCGGTGCCGATCGCGGCGTCGATCTTCCTGGACATCTTCAATATCTTCCTGTTCATGTTGCGTATCTTCGGCGGCGGCGGGCGCAGCTAGCGCTCAGGTGCCGAGGCTGGGGCGCTGCACGCTAGTGGGCGGTCCCGTCGCTGAGCCTCGGAGGACGTACACGTCCTGGAAGCCGTTCAACGCCCGCGGGCAAGACTTGAGCAGCCGCCCGGCAAAGTTCGCCGACACGATCTGCTCCACGTATTTGTCGCTGACATAGGCCACCCCGTAGTGCTCGCCGGGCAGACGACCGCGCGTCTCGTTCTCCGCTCTGTAGAGAAAGCCTTCGGCCTCGAGCTCGAAGGTGCCCCTGTCGACGTCATTGACGTTGACGTCGTAGGCAGACATGCCGAGGGTCGAGACAACAACATGCCATCCGGATTGAGCATCTCGTTCAGCCGTCGGAGCCAGGGCCCCCAGTCCTGCCTCGAGAGGTGGCTGAACAGCGACACCACGACGATCACGTCGTAGCGACCGCCGTGCGTCAGCTCCTCGGGGCTGCTCGCCGAGTAGAAACCATCGACTCCGAACTCCTTCTTCACGAAATCGACCGCCCTACGGTCAACGTCCGAAACGCTGACTCTCGACGGGCTGATCAGGTGCACGAAGTGGCGGGTGAGCCTGCCGTACCCACACGCGAACTCCAGGAAAGAGCCAGCGTCGCGCAGTGAGAAACCCACGTCTCCGAGCGCCTTCTCCACTTCAGCAGCGTTCCATTCACCGCCGCCGAGGTACATCCGCACTCCGTGGTAATAATGGAACGAGCCCAACGTGGGCTCCGCGCGGGCAACATCGAGGGAGTACTGCAGGAGATCATCTTCGTCGTCTATCTTCGAAACGAACCGTCCGCGATACTTGCGCCGGTACTTGGCGGAGGCCAGATATCGAGCGAGCGGTCGATGAGCCTTCGCCAGGGGAGGCCGAAGCGGAGCGGGTGTCAACCGTATTAGCTTCGGTCCGAGCCGGCGGGCCGATCCCTCGACGAGCGGGTTCACCGGCGGCATCAGCCGCGTCGTCCTCGGCCGCACGAATCTAACCGTGACGTCATACTCGAAGCCTAGTCGCCGGGGGCCTATCGTTGCCGTGGCCGGACCGCCTACTGCGGCTCGTCAACCACATAGTGCCGGCCGCCGGCGGCATCCTCCCAGACGCGCATCACCTGCTTGCTGCGAGGGTCGCGGAAGCGCTCGTTGGTGGGACGCCAGTCGACCTCGGGCGCGTCGGCGTCCCCGTGCCCGCGGCGTCCGCGGGGTCGCGCCGGCGCCGGATCGCCCGGCAGCGCCGGCAGGTCGGCCAGCACCCCCACCGCCTGCTCACGGGTCTCGGCGCGGACCACCACCGCGACCCGCCGCTCGAGCTCGGGCATGTCCAGGCGCCCGGCCGCGGCGTGACGGTTGAGCTTGTCGAAGAGCTGCTCGCGGTCTGCATCGCTGAGACGCACGACCGCGAAGCTCAGACCCCGGCCTGGAGCTTGACCGCGGTCCCGTAAGCCACGATCTCGGTGAACTGCTGGCCGATCTCCGAGGAGTCGAATCGGACCGCGATCACCGCGTCGGCGTCGAGCAGGCGCGCGTTGTCGACCATGCGGTCGATGGCGTGGCGTCGAGAATCTTCCAGCAGCCGCGTGTACTGGTCGACTTCGCCCCGGCGCAGGGACTTGAACGCCGCCCCGACGCTACCGGTGAACCCCATGCTGCGCACGATCAGCCCGTAGACGACGCCGAGCGTCTCGGTCACGGGCCGGCCCGGAAGCTCGAGCGCGGTGGTCATCGGCAGCCCAGCGGCAACGGACTCGTCTGCCATCAACGGCACGTTACCGACGCCTGCGGCGCAAGGCCAGCAGGCGCGGTAACGCTTCTGGGCGATGGGGCGTCCCCATCGCCCGGTCAGCAGGCGCGGTAGCGCTTCTGGGCGATCAGGTGGTATCCCCGGCTCGTCGTGGCGACCACCTTCACCGTGTAGCGGCCGTGCCGCGGCAGGTGGGTGAGCCGCTTGTTGGTGAAGTGCCGACGCTCGCGCAGCACATGCCTGCCGTTGAGGTAGACGTCCGCCTGCACGATCTTCTTGCCACGCACGTGCGCCAGCCTCTTGAGCATCACCAACATGCTGCGCTTCGCTACGCAGGCGCGGTTGGACGGCAGCCCGGCCGGGCTGGCTCCGAGCGGCTGTCCGATATCGACGACCCGCTTGGGCTGCGGCAGGCCATTGGCTCCTCCGCCCCCGGTGCCGCCTCCGCCCCCGGTGCCGCCTCCGCCCCCGGTTTGCCCGGGCGTGCCCCAGCCCTGGGCCAGCTCCGCGTACCACATCTTCGCGAGGTAGTCGACGGTCGGCTGGGGTGCCGGCGGCGGCAAGCACTCATAGTTGGTCTTCACCGTGTCGCACAGGAACGGATTCGACGCCAGGGTCTTGACGGAGTCGGTGTCGTAGCCGTTGTAGATGATGAGACCGTTGTTGTCGCTGGCGAAGGCCAGCTGAGCGCCGGACTCGTTGTTGGCGTCGGTGCCCTTGGTCAGGGCGATCCAGCGCGGGTCGGTCGAGACCAGCAGATTGGAGTCGCCGATCGCGTCGGTGAACTCGTTCAGGGCGTTGAAGTCCACGTACGACGGATCGGCGGGATTGGCGCTCAGAAGATCGCTGTTGGCAATGACCGTCGACGTCCCGGTGTCCGATCCGCAGTTGTTGCAACCCTGGCCGACGTGGGTGCCGTATGAGCCTCCGGGCAGCAGCCACGAGTAATCGTTGCCGTTGGTCTCGTCGGCATCGTGAATTACGAGCTTGCCGCCTCCGGCGACGAACTGGGTCAGGGCGGCCTTCTGCGCGGAGGAAAGGCTCGAGACCTTCACCTGGATCAAGGCCACCGTGTCATATCTCGCCAGGCTCGCGGACGTGATCTGGCTGATCGGCATGTCGCCGAACTGGAAGCGACCGAGCGACTCGGACGGGTCGCCGAACACGTAGGACGACGTCGGCATGATGCCTCTCCGCCCATCCGTCGGCTGGGGGCCGGGGCCCGGTATGAGCGCCACCTTCTGACTCGAGGCGTGGACGAAGGAGGTCGCCATCGCGGGCGCCGCCGTGATCGCGAACGCCAGCGCTCCCAAGCTGGCGGCGATCGCGCCGTACAGCGTACGGTTGCCAAGTCTGCATCTACCCATGTGAGTTGTACCCCCTTGTGGCGGGCGCCACCGCTGTAGCCCCCGTTGATGTAGCCCCTGCCGGTCCCGTCGCGCCGACGTGCAAAGCCCCTGAAAACGGATTACTACCACAAACACCTGACTCTGTCCAGAAGTTGCGCCGGTGTCGCGCTGCCGCGTGAGGACGTTGCGCCGATGTGGCGCTGCCCGTGAGGTTCACTCCCCCTGACCCCGCCGCCGGCGGCGGTGCCGGCGATGGAGCTCCAGCCCCACGACCGTCGCGACCAGGCAGATCAGGATGATCGTGGTCACGGCGCCCAGGTCCTCGGCGACGTCGATCACGGCCGGTCCGGCGAAGTAGGCTCCGAGGCCGAAGCCAAGCGCCCAGGCCACCGCCGATAGGGCGTTGGTGGGCTGATAGATGGCCGAGCGGACCCGGTTGATCCCGGCGATCCAAGACGGCGTCAACAGGACCGCGATGACCGGATGACTTGCGAACAGCTGCTCGCCGCGGTCGACCGCCCTGATTCGCGCCGACCGGAGCGGCCCCGGGGCCGTCAGCACCGCCCGTCCCGCCTGGCGCCCGATGATCCATCCGAGCAGTCCCCCGGCCGTGGCGCCGACCCACGCCACCACCAGCACCGAGCCGATGCTGAGCTTGCCCTTGGCCGCCAGGAGGCCGGCGGCGATCAGGATCGGCTCGCCGGGTCCGGGAATGCCGATCCAGCTCGCCGCGGCCGCCGCCCCTAGCCCCACGTAGTCAAACGGGGGGCCGTGAAAGCGATGGTGGAAGTGGATGTGCAGGAGCGCAGGGATCAGCAGCGCCCCCGCGCCTGTCGCTGCTCGCCGCACGGCCCGATCCTCGCACACCGTCGCGGGGCCCGCCGCCGGGATAGGCGCCGGCCGGGATGATTGTCCACGTGGCCAATGCCGCGCGGCGATGCGTGCCCGAGGATTGCCCCCGCATGTCGATATCGATCATCGTCTCCTACGACGGAACCACGCACGACGACGACGCGCTGGTCCTCGGCCGGATGCTCGCCGGCGCCGGCGCCGGCGCGACGCTTTCGCTGGCCTATGTGCGCCACTCCCGGGAGTACGATCCGGGGCGCGAGGAGATCGGCCGCCACGACGCCGAGCGGCGACTCGAGCAGGGAGCGGCCTGGTTGGGCGACGAGGCCCTCGCCCGGCACGTGGTGATCGATCCGTCGACCAGCTCGGGCTTGGCCAAGCTCGCCGAGTCAGAGCAGGCCGACCTGATCGTGTTTGGCTCTGACTACCGCACCGCCCCCGGCCGGGTCGAGCCCGGAAGCTCGGCTCAGGGGCTCCTGGAGGGAGGCCGGGTGGCGATCGGCGTGGCGGCGGCCGGGCTGCGCGCCCAGAAGAATCCGACGATCGGCAGGATCGCCGTGTCCGGCGACAGCGCCGCACGTCAGACCGCCCAGTCGCTGGCCTCGGCGCTCGGCGCCGAGCTGGTGGACGGGATCGATGCCGACCTGATCCTGGTCGACTCGCGCCCCGGCGCCAGCGACGGCCGCGTGGAGCTCGACGGAGCTACGCGAGGCCGGCTGGACTCCGCGCGGGGCTCGGTGATCGTGCTCCCGAGCCACGCCCCGCTGGCCTTCTAGGCGTTTATCCCTATGTCCAGGAGCCGGCCGGGTTTGCTGGACGCGAGGCCATGCAGAGCCGGGTCCGGCCCCGACAGACTGACACCGGTTGCTATGAGGCCCGCCGGGCCGCCCGCTGCGAGCGCAGCGGCAAGTTGTCGTCCAAGTTCCCGTCCCAAGGACAAGGAGATCTATCTAAATGTGGCTGCCATATCCAACGTGGTTGAGCGCCGGAGACAACGCGTGGCAGATGACCGCGGCGACGCTGGTCGGCCTGATGAGCGTTCCCGGCCTCGTCGTGCTGTATGGCGGCGTGATGCAGAAGCGGTGGTCGATCAACAGCATGATGCTGACCTTCGCCGCGTTCGCGATCGTACTCGTGGTGTGGGTGCTGTGGGCCTTCAAGATGGGCTTCGGGACCCCCTGGCACGGCCTGTCTCATTCCGGCTTCCTCGGTAGCTTCATCGGCGTACCGGGAGAGATCCTCGGCCATCACGCCGAGCAGGGGCAGGCGACCATCCCGTCGGTGACGACCGGTCCGGCATTCAAGTTCCCACAAGCGACGCTCGCCTACTTCCAGTTCGTGTTCGCCGCGATCACGCCGATCCTGATGCTGGGCTCGGTGCTGGGGCGGGTCAACTTCAAGGCCTGGATCCCATTCGTGGCCCTGTGGTCCTCGATCGTCTACACCGTCGATGCCTTCTGCATCTGGGGCGGCGGCTTCTTCGCGGCGCACGGCGCGGTCGACTTCTCCGGCGGTTACGTGATCCATCTCTCCGCCGGAGTCTCCGGATTCGTGGCGGCAGCGGTGATCGGGCCAAGGCTGCAGCGCGATCGCGAGGTCGATGCACCCAACAACGTGGCCATGGTCGCGGTCGGAGCCGGTCTGCTGTGGCTGGGCTGGAACGGCTTCAACGGCGGGGACCCGTACTTTGCGGGTGCCTCGGCGTCGGCGGCCGTGCTCAACACGAACCTGTGTACCGCCGTGGCATTCCTGGTCTGGGTGGCCTGGGACTACATGACCGGCCGCAAGCCGGGCCTGATCTCCGGGGTCAACGGGATGATCGTGGGACTGGTGGCGATCACCCCAGCCGCCGGCTATGTCAACGGGTTCGGAGCGATCTGCTTGGGCATCATCGCCTCGACGGTCGTCTACTTCGCGCTCAACTACATGAGCCGGCTGCGTCCATTCCGCAACGTCGACGACACCCTGGGCGTGGTCTACACCCACGGCGTCGCCGGTCTGGCGGGTGGCCTGCTGGTGGGACTCTTCGCCGACGGGGGCATGGCGGTATACCCGGGCATCGGCAAGACCCCCAGCATCGCCGCCAAGGGGTTGCTGTACGGCGGCGGGGGCACACTGCTGAAGTGGCAGTTGTTCGCGGGCGCGTTTGTGATCGCCTGGTCGGCGGTGGCGACGTTCCTCCTGCTGAAATTCGTCGGACTGTTCGTTCCGTTGCGAATGTCCGAGGAGAACATGGAGATCGGCGACACCGCGGAGCACGGGCACGAGGTGTACCCCTCCGACATCCCGTCGCTCGGGTATCCAAACGGGGTTCCGGATCTGGGGTCCGAAACCGGTCAGGCGACACCGGCGCCTGCATGAGGAGGCCGGCTGCTCTCGTGAGTGGGGTTCACCCACCTCGCCCATTCCGCGTGCGCGGCGAGCATGCAGCGCGTCCGGGGGCTTGAGAACAGCCGACAGCCGGCGCAGGATCGGGGAGCGGAGTCATCCGCTCCCCGATCCACGCCGCTGACCCTGGTCGCCGGAGCGGTCGCGGGAGACGACCTGGGGCACATCGCGACCACGGTCGCCGAAGCTCTGGGCTGCCCGGTGGCGATCGCGATTCCCGCGCTCGGCGAGCCGGTGATCGGGCCGCCGGGGTCGGTCGGGGGTGACGAGGCGCGGGCGATCGCAGCCCACGCCGCGGCCCTGGTCAGCGAGGGACGGGTCGCCGGAGAGCCGGTCAGCGGAGAGCCTGTCAGCGGGGATTCGGCCAGTGGTGAGCGCGCGACCGTGCTCGCGACGCTCGCCGATGTGGTGCCGGTGCAGATCGGCAGGCAAACCGTGGGCATCGCCGTAACCGTGGGCATGAACGGGCCGAGGGGACATGAATCGACCGCCGAGCGGCGCGCGTGGCTGGAGGCCGCGGCGGCCGCCGCCTCGGTCACAGCCTTGATCCGCGACGCGCACGGACTCGCCGACCGTGACTGGAGCCGAGCGCTGCTGGCCGAGCTCGCGGCCGGGATTCCCGATGATCCCGCCGCCTTCCTGGCCCGGGCCGGTCGTCTGGGGCTCGAGCTCAGTGAAGGCGCTGTGGCCATTTGCGCGCGACGTAGCCGGAGCGATGACGGCGAGGGGCCGGTTCTGCGCCTCGAGGACCGCCGGCTGGTGGACGACCTCCAAGCCGGAGCCGGAGCCTTGGTGGCCGAGCTCGCCGGCGGCCACATCGTGGCGGTCGCCCCGCTCGGCGCCGCCGGGAGCCGCGAGCCTGCCGAGCACGTGGCGGGCATGCTGCGCGCCCGGGGACTGACGGTCGCGATGTCGGGGCCGAGCCACGACCCGGCGCTGCTGCATCAGGCCGTTCACGAGGCGCAGCTGCTGGTCGAGCTGGGATCGACTCCGGATGTGCCACCGGCAGGACAGGAGGAGACCTACCGGCTGCTGGTCAGGGTGCTGCTGCGAGGCGGCGAGGAGCTAAAGCAGCTGCGCGACCAGACGATCACTCCCCTGGCCGGCTACGACGCGCGTCACGACACCGAGCTGCTCGCCACCTTGAGGGCATTTCTGGCCCACGATGGCTCGACGACCGAGACAGCCGACGCGATGAGCCTGCATCGTCACACCGTCGGCTACCGGCTGTCACGGGTGCACGAGGTATCGGGCCTGTCCCCGTACGAATCCGACGGACGCGAGCGGCTCGGCCTCGGGATCAAGGCGCACGAGATCCTGGAGGCGCAACGTCGTCTGTGGCTTCTTAAACTAAATCAGTAGCCTTTGTTGTATCCGACCCGTGCGCTCTTACCTGGTCTGCGCCACCCCGCGCAGCGGTAGCACGCTCCTGTGTGAGCTGCTCAAGGAAACCGGGGTGGCCGGCCGGCCCGCGGAATACTTCGAGGCCCGGCGCGACACCGGCGGGCCGCCCCACCCCGGGGATTATCTGCACGGCCTCGCTCGCACGGGCGCCGGAATCCGCGATGACCCGACCCCTGCCGAGGCGCCCCCGCACACCTCGCTGGAGGGTCTGAAGAGCTACCGCGAGCACCTGGAGCGCACGTTCGAGCTGGGCACCACCGCCAATGGCGTGTTCGCCTCCAAGCTGATGTGGCGCCAGCTGCCCGAGCTTCATGCCCTGGCCACCGAACTTCCCGAATACTCCGGTCTGGACACCTCCGCGTTGCTCGAGCGCCTGTTCGGACGCCCCGCGTACGTCCGCGTTTCGCGTCGCGACAAGGTGCGCCAGGCGGTGAGCCTGTGGCGGGCGCTGCAGACTCGGAGCTGGCGTGACGACGCCGGCCAACAGCCCGCGGAGCGCTGCGAGCCGGTCTACCGGTTTGAGGGGATCGACCATCTCGTGCGCTCCCTGGCGGCCGAAGACCGCTCGTGGCATGAGTTCTTCGCCGGCCAGGGCATCGATGCGCTGACGATCTCCTACGAGGCCGACCTCGAGCGCGACCGGGAGCGCAGCGTCCGCGCCGTCCTGGATTGGATCGGAGTTCCCACCCCGGCCGGCTGGCGAGCCCGGGAGCCGCTCGCTCGCCAGTTCGACGCGCTGTCCGAGGAATGGGTATCCGCCTATCATCGAGACAGCGGGCAGCGCGCTTCCGGGGGGAGTCCCGCCGCTGCCGGCGACCATTGACCTGGGCGCTCACCGCTCTGGGTTCCGAACCTGTCTCGGCATGCCACTGAACATCCTTTACCTCAACTCGCATGACACAGGCCGCTACGTGCAGCCGTACGGCAACGCGATCCCGACGCCCAACATCCAATGGCTGGCCGATCAGGGAGTCATGTTCCGCAACGCCTTCTGCGCCGCGCCGTCGTGTTCGGGCAGCCGGGCCGCCCTGCTTACCGGCAGCTACTGCCACAGCAACGGCATGATGGGTCTCGCTCACCGCGGCTTTGCGCTCCGTGACAACGATCAGCACATCGTGCGCACGCTCTCCGACGCCGGCTACCACTGCGAGATGATCGGCGAGCAGCACGTCTCCGCCGACCCCGAGGTCCTGGGCTACGACGTCGTCCACGAGATCGACGACACGCTCGTCAGCTCGGTGGCCCCCGCCGCCATCTCGGCGCTCGGCGGCGGGATCCCCGAGCCCTTCTTCATGTCGGTGGGCTTCTTCGAGACCCACCGCAGCTTCTTTGCGCCCAGCTCGGTGCGCGACCGTCTCTACTCGCTGCCGCCGCCGTTCCTGCCTGACACACGAGAGATCCGCCAGGACGTCGCCGCCTACAAGGCCAGCGCGCGTTCGCTGGACCACGGCATCGGATCGGTGCTCAACGCCTTGCACGAGTCCGGGCTGGACCGCGACACGCTGGTGATCTGCACGACCGATCACGGGCTGGCCTTCCCCACCGCCAAGGCGAGCCTGCTGGACCGGGGCATCGGGGTGATGTTGATCATGCGCGGCCCCGGGGTGCCGCCGGGCGTGGCCCGCGACGAGCTGGTCTCCCAGATCGATGTCTTCCCGACGATCTGCGAGATGGCTGGAATCGAGGCGCCGTCCTGGCTCCAGGGCCGCTCGCTGGTCGGTCTCTTGTCGGGAACCGAGCCGCCGGGCACCCGACCGGAGATCTTCTCCGAGCTCACCTACCATGCCGCCTACGAGCCCCAGCGGGCGATCCGCACCGAGCGCTTCAAGTACGTGCGGCGTTTTGACGACTACCCGTATCCGGTGCTTCCCAACTGTGACGACAGCCCCAGCAAGGAGGCCTATCTGGCGCGGGGCTGGGGCAAGCGGCGCGTCGCCCGTGAGTCCCTGCACGACCTGTTCTTCAACCCCGGTGAGGGACGCAACGTGATCGACAATCCGGACTACGCGCCGATCGCCGCCGATCTGCGCGGGCGCCTCGAGCGCTGGATGCAGGAGACGGGCGACCCGCTGCTCGAGGGGGCCGTGCCCGCGCCCCCCGGGGCGCTGATCAACGCCCAGGACCAGCTCTCGCCCGCCGACCCCCCCGTCACCTCCGACGGTGAGATGGTGGCGGCCGTGGCTGCCACCCCCCGAGCAATGACGGTTGCTCCGTCGACGCCCTGACTGGCTAAGACCAAGCGTCCAGGAGCAGCTCGGCGCCGTCCTACGCGTCCAGGACCAGCTCGGCGACCGTCCTAACTCTAAGCGTCCAGGACCAGCTCGGCGACCGTCCGCAGGGTCGCCGGATCGCCACCCACCAGCAGCGTCGTGACGATCGAGTCGCGCCACGCCTCGAGGTCGTGGCGGACCTTGTCTCGGGGACCGATCAGGGTGAGCTGCTCGAGCAGCCGGGTGGGCACCGCGGCGGCCGCTTCGTCCTTTTGGCCGGAGAGATAGAGCTCCTGGATCTTTGACACCTCGGCCTCGTAGCCCATGCGGATCGCGACGTTGGCGTGGAAGTTGGTGTCCCGAGCGCCCATCCCGCCGAAGTACAACGCATACATCGGGCGCAGCGCGTCCGCGGCAGCCTCCACGTCGTCGGTGAGTATCAAGGGCACCGTGGCGGCGACCTCGAAGTCGTCGCGCCCGTGGCGCGCCCCGGGCCGCCTGAACCCCTCATCCAGCGCCTCCCGGTAGAAGCCGTCGTGGTAGGGGGAGTAGAACAGGGCCAGCCAGCCATCGCACAGCTCGCCGGCCATGGCGATGTTCCTCGGACCCTCGGCGGCGAGGTAGATCGGGATTTCCGCGCGCAGGGGGCGGATGCTGGACTTCAACGGCTTGCCCAGTCCCGTCCCCACCAATGGCCCGCTGGCGGGCTCGGTCGCTGCTCGCAGCGGCAGTGGGTAATGGGGACCCTCGCTGGTCACGGGATCACCTCGGGCCCAGATGTCGCGCAGGATGCCGATGTACTCACGCATCCGGGCCAATGGCTTGGCGAACGGCTGCCCATACCACCCCTCCACGACCTGCGGTCCCGAAACCCCCAATCCGAGGATCACCCGCCCGCCGCTCAGGTGATCCAGCGTCATCGCCGCCATCGCCGTCGCGGCCGGCGTGCGAGCCGAGATCTGGGCGATCGCCGTGCCCAGCTTGATCTGCTCGGTGCTCGCGCCCCACCAGGCCAGCGGCGTCAGCGCATCCGATCCATACGCCTCAGCCGTCCAGACGGAATCGAAGCCGAGCCGGTCGGCCTCTCGGACGGACTCCTGGGCACCGGGTGGCGGACCCCCGCTCCAGTAGCCGAGGTTCAGTCCCAGACGTAGCCGGCCGGCCATCGCGAGCCAGCCTAGCGGCCGGACACCCGTCCACGCAGCCGCATGCGCAGGCGCCGCCACCGGCCGCCAACCTCCTCCGGGGCCGGTTGGGCGCGCCGCCATTCCTCGCGCGTGGGCAGCCGCCCGGCGCGGCGGGCCTTCAGAACGCACGCGGAGTGCGCGTGCCGCCGACGGGCGGAGTCGCCCTCGGGCACGATCAGCATGTGGGTGCTCAGCGCGGGCAGATGCTCGCCACACAGCGGACAGCGGTAGGTGGCGGGCTTGAGGTTGTGCGCCGGGCGCACCAGCCACCAGCGAGGAGGGGACGGCTTGGCCACTTCAGCTGTCAAGGATCGCATTCCTTTGCCGTCCCCGGGAGCGGCGATATCCCTCGGCGCCGGCCGCCGGCGAGCTAAAATCCTCCTCATGGAAACCCAACGGGCATCGGAGCTGGATGGCCTGAGCCGGGCAGAGGTCCTTCGCGCCTCGCCGCGGATGTTCGATTCCCCGCTGCTAGACAGGCTCTCCCGCGTACATCCGAGCGTGCCGCCGATCCTGTTCGTCCCGGTCATCACCGTGCTCCTGATCGAGGGCTTCGTGCGCGGCGCCGGAGCGATGACCGTCGTCTGGATCCTCGGTGGCTACCTGTTCTGGACGTTGACCGAGTACTGGCTGCACCGGATCGTGTTCCACTTCGAGCCCCAGAAGGGCATCGGCGCGCGCCTGCACTGGATCATCCACGGGGTTCACCATGATCACCCCAACGATCCGATGCGGCTGGTCATGCCGCCCTCGTTGAGCGTCCCGTTGTCGGCGCTGTTCTTGTTCGGCTTCTACCTGGTGCTCGGCAGCCCCGCCTTTCTTCCCTTCGGCGCCGGCTTCCTGGGCGGCTATCTCGCCTACGACATGCTGCACTACCACGTGCACCACCACCGGCCCAAGACCGCTCTCGGTCGCCGCCTGCGGGAGCTGCACATGCGACACCACTTCCAGAATCACGAGCGAGGCTACGGGGTCAGCGCCCCGTTCTGGGATCACGTGTTCGGCACCGCACCCAAGAAGGGCTGACGGCGCTTCACGCGCCGCGCTCTCTCAGGAAAAGCGGAGCGGGAGGGATTCGAACCCCCGGGCCGCCCTAAGACGGCCGGCTGCTTTCAAGGCAGCTGCAATCAACCGGACTCTGCCACCGCTCCAAGCAGACACGTGGTCGCCGGCATCACGTGCCGATGATCGCCAGAATACTTCCGGACGACGGCAGCGGCCAACCGGAACCGCGGCCCCTCCCCCGGTCTCCATCGCCGGCCGCAGAGCATCTAGACTCGCTGTCGCTCCCGGAGAGGTGGCCGAGTGGCTGAAGGCACTCGCCTGCTAAGCGAGTATGGGGTTCACGCCCTATCGCGGGTTCGAATCCCGCCCTCTCCGTGTCTTGCTTCGCGCGTGAAAGACCGTCCGTGCTGCACCCCACGCACCTGTTTTTTGAGAAATAGTGGCAATTCGCACGCGCTTGCCATAGCATCCGGTCGTGGTCCAGATCGCTGATCCGCCCGCGGAGCTCGCCCTCGAGCCCCTTCGGCCGGGATCAGTCGAGCGGCCGGACTTCCAGATCGTCCCCCGGGTCGGATTGGCGATCTCGGCGCTCATCATGGTGGGGCTGATCGTCACCATCGCGACCAACAGCCTGTGGCCGCTCCAGTTCTTCCACGTGGCCTTCGGCGCGGCCTGGACGATCGTCGACCTGTTCGTGGGGCTCATCGTCGGCCCGATCATCGGACGCATGTCGATTCCGGCGCGTGTCGAGTTCACCACCAAGTTCATGCCCAAGATGGTGGTCATCATGCCCACCCTCGTGACCGTCTCGCTGGCCGCCGGCTGGCAGCTGTCGGTCAAGCTCGGAACCAACCTGAGCTCCAACCCGCTTCACGGCTGGGTGGTGGCCAGCTTCATCGTCGTCGGCGTGATGGCGGTGCTCGCGCTGGGGCTGCTCGAGCCGGCCAACATCGCGGTCTTGTTCGAGCTGAAGAAGCCGCGCCCCAACCCCCAGGTGATAGAGCGGCTGATGAAGCGCTTCATCTACTGCGCCGGCGTCCTGGGCGTGATGCAGGTGGCGACGCTGGTGATCATGACCAAGATCGCCTCCGGCTGAGCGGCGCGCCCAGGATGACCGAGCGCAAGCACCCCCCGTTCACCCAGCTGGGGATGCTCTCCCTGGCCCTGATCGTGGTCGGCGGGATCTATCTGTCGGCCCACATTCCCTCACACGTCCCGCTCGGACCGGCCATCGGCCTCCTGATCGCCTCCGTCCTCGTCATGGCGACCAATCTCGCACTGCTCGCGCGCGTCCCCGACTTCGCCTGGCCTCGCTTCTTCGGTGTGGCGAAATGGGCGCTGCTCGCCTACTCGATCACCGCCGGGATGATCGAGTACGTGTTCCTGCGCAACCACCTCCGGGGCGGGGCCCTGGTCATCCTCACCCTTTCGCTCGTCGTCTACGCCCTCCAGGTGCCAACGCTGATCGCCTTCACCGTGGCTCGCTATGCCGATCCGGCCGGCGGCGTCACGGACCGAGCCCCGGCCCGCGGGTAGAATCGTCCGAACGCGCCCGTAGCTCAGCTGGATAGAGCGTCGGTCTACGGAA
>CAWHMQ010000014.1:0-153564 GCA_963830595.1 uncultured Solirubrobacteraceae bacterium | reverse complement strand
AGGGCCTGATCGGGTTTGAGTTGGCGCAGCTGCTCGGGGGAGGCGAGCGGCCGACGCTCTTTGCTGGCCGGCCGCCCAGAGCGGTCGCGGTCGCGGACGACCTGGTCGCCGAGCAGGTCTGAGAAGTAGCGCAGCGTCTCCAGGTCAGCCACGCCCGGCAGCAGCATGCGGGCGCGGTGGCTGTTGATGACGGTTCGGGCTTGCTCGCCGTACCGGGTTTTGGCTTGGGCGAGGTCGTGGAAGATGGAGACCAGCTGGATGTTGTGGCTGGGGGCGGTGGAGGCGATCTCGGCCAGGTTGGGGAGGGGGGCGACGTTGCCGAGCTCGTCGAGGCAGAGCAGCAGCGGGAAGCGCAGCCGCCCGCCGCGCAGGGTGGCCTGGTGATAGGCGTAGTCGAGGAGCTCTTGCAGGAGGGCGAGGAACAGGGGGCGGAGCTGCTTTGAGCGGTGCGCGTCGCCGATCAGGTACAGGGTGTGGCTGCCCGCCAGCAGCCGCTCAGGGGTGATTTGGCAGGAGCGGGCGGAGGCCTGCACCCGCGGGGAGCGATAGGCGCGCAGCAGGAGCTGGACGGTGGATTCGATCGAGGACCGGGTATCCCCGCCCAGACCTTGGAAGGCGAGGTGGGCGTCATAGGCGGCTTCGGCGTCGGCTCGCGTCCGGGGATCGGGGGCGCGGGCGAGGAGATCGTGGAGGATGGTGGGCAGTTCGGCGTCGCCTTGGCCGTAGGCCCAGCGCACCAGGCTGGCGATCTGCCCGCCGGTGTGGGCGGCGGCCCAGAGTAGGGGGGCGAGGCGTTGTTCGGCGGTGGCTTCCCAGTAGCCGCCGCCTTTGACCGCGCCGGTGTCGATCTCAGCACCGGCAGTCATCCGCATCGCTGTCGACAGGGCCCCGTCCCAGGTCCGGGCGGCGTGCAAGGGAGACCAGGTGCTCGCCGAGGCGGGGGAGAGGCCGTAGGGGTCAAACACCATGACCTCGCCGAGGGCTTGGCGGCGGTGGATGGTGGCGGCGTAGAGGTCGGTTTTGATTGAGGAGGCGACCGCGGGGCCTTCCCACTCCAACAGGGACGGGATCGCCACTCCCGCTGACTTGCCTGATTGCGGTGGCCCGAACAGCACCAGGGCGTGGCGGGCCTCCGCCGCGCAACAACCGCCGGCCTTGGTAGCCAAGCGCGAGTCGCCCCTCGCCGGCCTCGCCGGGTTTCAGCGAGCGGCGCTCGCGGAGCACGCTCAGTTCGCGGGCGGATCCCCAGCGCGCTCCCTTGCCCTGGCGTCACCGTCGCCGCTGAGGATTCCCGCCTGGCGGGCGCGCCAGATCCCGGCGATCACTGCCGCCGAGCCGGCGACCAGGACGGCCAGGGTGAGGTAGAAGCCGACGGGTCCGCTCATCCCCGCGCGCGACGGCGCTGGCCAGGCTTGCCGGGGATTTGCGAGATGCTCGGGCAGCGCCATCACTGCGTGGGCGAGCGCGCTGATGGTCATGTGGGGCCATCCGCCGCCGAACAGGACGCCGGCCAGCCCGGTCGAACCCCAGACCAGCCCGGCGACGATCAGGAGGGCTCCGAGGGCGACCATGAGCGCGATCTGACCGGCCGGCTGGTTGGGGTGCTGGTTCATCAGGGGTCGGGTTGGGCGGTGAGCCGGTCGGCGTGCATGCCGGCGTCGGTGTTTGAGAGTTGGCGTTCGATCTGGGAGCGGTAGTGCTGGACGACGAACGAGCGGCGGCCGACCTGCCAGAGGGCTTGGCCTTTTTGGAGTTGGGAGACGATCTCGGCTTCGCGGGTGGAGAGTCCGAACAGGTTGATGCAGGCGGGGATGTCGCCGGCGGCTTGGCGGTAGATGACGCGGGTGGCGCAGTCGGTGATCAACCCCCGGGCGGCGGCGTGCCGGGCGGTGCCCTCGTCCCCGGAGCCGATCACGTCCCCGGGCTTGTGAGCGACGATCACGTTCAAAGTCCCGTACTTGCGGGTCAGCTTGAAGTTGGCCCGAAACCATTGCGCTAGCCCTTCGTGCTCGAGCACCTTCCACACCTCGTCGGCGACGTTGATCAGCCGTCCGGGATCCCTCCGGTCGGCGACTTTTTCCAGGCGGGCGGACAGCCAGCCGCTGGCGCACGCCATCAGGATCCCGATCGCTGGGGAGTCTTTGACTGCTTCGAGATCGAGGACGACGAGGCGGCCGTGGAGGTCAAGCCCGGGGCTGGTCGGCCCGTCAAACATGCCTTTGAGCGGTCCTTCGCACAGGTCTTGGATGCCGAGCGCCACCTCCCGGACCGCGTCGGCGACGCCGGTCGTGGTGCTGCGGAGCGCTTGCGCCATCGCCTGGTTGGGTGAGAACAGGAGCTCGAGCACGTCGGGCAGCGTGGGCTCCTGGTGGCGGTGTTCGCATACTTGGGTGAGGGCTTCGCGCAGTCCGGCGCCTTCTTCGGGGGTGAGAGGGTCGGCTGATCGCGGTCCGGGCGGCGGCCCGGAGGATCTCCACCTGGGCGGCCCGGTCCTGGCGGGCGGTCAACGGGTTTAGCCGGACTCCGTTGCCGGGGGCGAGGCGGACGGGCTGGACGCCGACGGCGTCACAGAGGGGGGCGTATTCGCCTTTGACGTCGAGGATGAAGGCGCGGCGGCCGAAGACCAGCATCCGCCAGACCAGGGTTTTCATGAGCGCGCTTTTGCCGTAGCCGAGCTCTCCGAACACGGCGAGGTTGGGGTTGGCCACGACTTCGCGGCGATACAGCTCCCAGGGGTCAAAGCAAAACGCGCCCCCGGAAGAATCGACTACCGATCACGCATCCCCGCCAGCCCAGCCCGGCCTCGGCCTGAAACGGATACACCGCCCGGGAGTGACGGGTGGAGGCCCGGATTCCGGGCGTCTCGACTCTCACCGCAGGCCTCGACACAAAGGGAGCGTGAACGTGAACGCTTCGGCTTGTTGGCCGTAGAGGCGCCGGAGCTCGAGGTTGGCGCGGGCGGCGTGAGTGACCACCTCTTCACACGCCAGCTCGAGCTCATCGATGGTGTGGCCGGTGACGGTGACAAACCCGGCGAGGCGAACCTCGGTGTGCCCGGACGCCAGCTCGGATTCGCGCATTCGGGCGCTTTCGGAGGCTTGGCGGTGTCGGGAGGTTTCCACCTGCCCAAACCGTCGGCGGGTGGCGCGGTCGGTCTCGTCGCGGGTGATGTCGTATTCGGCCTGGCGCAGCGACCGCAACGGATCCAACGGCTCAAACACCACCGCCACTGACCGAACCTGCTCCGAGCGTCCCAGCAGGGGTCCGAGGAAGGCGGGGCCGACCTCGGCGCGGGGCCAGCCGCCGATCTCATAGGTGGCGTGCACGGCCTCGTCTGCCTGATAGTGCCCCCAGAAGGCGCGCGCGCCGGCCGGCCAGGCCGCCTGTACCGAGAGCTCATCCCCGCCCCCGCCGGCGCGCAGGGCGGCGAGCTGGCGGTGGATGTAGGGGTCAAACGACACCCGGAGCGCGCGGGCCAGGCCGCCGGCGGTCAAGGCGGCGTCGACCTGGACGTGGGCGCGTTCAAGCTCCTGGGCGACTCGTTCGGCGGCCTTGACCACGGCGGCCTGGCGGCGTCCGCGTTCGTCGCGGCGCAACAGGCTGGCGTCGATCTGGACGGCGAGCAGGACTTCGTGTTCGCGGGTGGCTTGGGCGCTTGCGTTCATCAACTCCAGATAGGACTCCCCGAGCGCCGACCCCCGGAGCGAGATCTCGGGGTCGCGCTGCTCATAAAGCCACCGGGCCAGCCCGTCGCCCTGCGCCGGGGCGGTGCGTTCGATCCACTGCAGGCGCCGCACCGCCCCCCGCGCCGCCCCACCCAGAATCCCGCCCCACACCGCCAGACGCTGCTGCTGCTCAACCTCATCGGCCAGCGCGAATCCTGGGGCGCGGGCCACCAGCACCACGGTCAGCCGTCGTCCCCCGCGTTCGGAGAGCGCGCCGATCGAGGCGGCGCGATACGGGATCTGCACGATCTGCACGTCGCGCAGCTCCCGAGGGGGTCTGGCCTGCGCCCGGCGCAGGATTCGGGCGGCGATCGGCGGGCTGGCGGGGATGGCCGCGACCGTGCCCCCCGCGGCGGCGGGACCGGTCAGGTTGGTCTGGCCGGTGACCCGGGCGAGCAGCCAGGCGGCGGTGACCGGCACCCATTGCTCAAGCGTGCGGCCGCTGATCGGCAGCAACGCCACCCCGGCCGCGGCTCCCAAGCCGAGGAGCGCCGCGAACGCGCCGCTGCCCGAGGGGGCCAGGTCGAGGATCGCGATCGCCCACCCCGCCCCGGCTATGCCGACCAGCACCTGGCCGGGACGGATCGCGCCCAACAGCCCGCGGTGGGTGACATCCCCAAACCGGTAGCGGCCTGAGCTCACGCCGCACCATCCTCCCCGCCGCCCAGCCAACCCTCCTGACGGTCAGGCGCGGGCAGCGGCTCAGGCTCCGGCCCCGTCCCCTGGGCCACTTCGCCGCCGCTGCGAGCGTCGTCGTTTGCGGACTCTCGGCTCAACTTGGCGTGGGGCTGCTCCCAGGGCGCCGGCGGGATCGGGTCGCTGTCGATTGCCGGGAACTAGCGGCTGCCAGCTGCCGTCGGCCTGCTGGACCATCGTCTGCTCACCAGCCGCCGACGAGACCGGCTCGCTCATTGACTGAGCTGGGGTGCCGGCATTTCCGTCACGGGCGCCGATTACTGCCCCATCGCCACTGCGGCGCTCACCTTGGGTGCCCGCCGGAGCGGGGTGCGAAGCCTCCGGGGAAGTCATGCGCCGGTCGCCATTAGCGCTCGCTGGGGAGTCTGGACCGCGCTCGCGGTCGGGAAAGCCGTTATGGCCATTGCCGGACCCGCCTACCCCATCGCCGCTCTGCGCCGTGGCGGCCGGCGGGCTGGTGGATGGGTGGGGGGCTTCGGCGGTTTGGGCGGTGCGGATCATGTGCTCGAGCATTTCCGCCACGCCCACCTCACCCGCTCCCGCCGCCGCGGCGGCGCCGGGTTTGCCGGTGACTTTCTGGGCGGTGTGGCTGGCGATCGCGGCTTCGGGGGTGCGCAGGCCGGCGGTGGCGTGGACTTGTCCGCGGATGTGCCCGACGGCGGCGGCGCCCATCTCTGACAGGGGAATGAGCCGGAGCAGCACCCAGGGGGAGAAGGCGCCGATCAAGATCAGCGCCAGCCCCCCGAGCAGCCGGGTTAACCCCCCGGAGTCTGAGTGCGCGAGCGCGGCCGCGCCCAGGGCGAGCACGACCACGATCACCAGTTTGGAGAGGATGAGCGCGACCAGGACTTCGAGTGACCGGGTCACCCAGGTTCGGCGGGCGGGCCACACCATGGCGGCGAAGGCGAGCGGGAGCATGGCCACGATCAGGTAGACGGCGATCTCGCGGATCAGCATCTCCACCCACAACGCGCCGCCGGCGGCGACCACCAGCCCGCCGGCGAGCACCGCGAAGAACGGGTTAGCCACGGTCAGTCCGGCCGCTACCCAGGCGCTGGCGCCGGTCAGGAAGTGCGTCGAATCCTGGCCGGCCATGGCACCCAGGCTGGAGGCGAGCTGGTCAGTAGCGGCCAGCACGAGCATGGCGAGGGGGGTGGCGAGCGCGGTCCCGAGCGCGGCCAGGGGCAGGTAGACGAAGGTGGCGCGGGCGAGCAGGCCGGGTTGTTGGCGGAGCAGCGCCTCGGCCGCCGCCGCGCACAGAAACAGGAGGGTGAACAGCATGGCGATGCCTTCGATGCGCAGGTAGACGCCGGTAAACCAGCCGGCGGTCAGGGTGGGGGAGGTGGTGTGGGCGATCACGGTTTGCATGTGATCCATCGTCCACTTGGCACCCCCCGAGCACCCAGGCGACGATCGCCGCCAATCCCGCCGCCCGCGACACCAGCGGGTTTGAGGTCAGCTTGCCGGCGACGGTTTTGGCTTTGCTGCCCAGCGATCCGAGCTTGCCCGCGACATCCGCGGCGCCGCTGCACGCGTCGCCCATCCACCCCTCCCCGAGGGTGCCGATCAGCTTGCACGCCCCCGAGGCTCAAAGTCCCCACCAAGGCTCGCCCGCGCCGGCGGCGCGCTCACCATTGCCGCGGCGGCGCTGACGCCGATCACCGCGGCCCCCACCGCCAATATCAGAGCGGCTTTACGGCGCATCCTGGAAAGGCCGGAACCGGGCGGCAGCGCTGGCAAACGCGGTCACCGCGCCCGGGTCTGAGTCATCGGGTGGGGGTGTGGGCCCGGGAGTGGTTTGGGCGGCGGCGACCTTCCAGGCGTCGTCTGACCAGCGCAGGGCGCAGGTGGTGGTGGAGTAGGCGGGCGCGAGGACACCGGCGGCGCCCGCCATCACCCCCATCGTCCAGATCTGCACGCGCGCGCGTGAGGGGCTGTAGGCGTCTACCCGGTAGCCCAGCCGCCACCCTTGGGTAAACGTGGCGCCCGACGCGCCGGCGAGCTTGCGCGCCACCGCCACCGCGCCCGGCTTGTGCGGCCAGCGCCTGCCCGGTCAACGGCGCCACCGTCAGTCGCCGCAAGACTGCCGACGAGCGGGTGGAGCCGGTGATCAGTGCTTGCTCGAGCGTCGTCAGGTAGCGGTCAGCGACCGCGACCGCTCCCTGCGCCGAGCGCTCAGAACCCTCCTGTGAGGCGCTGAGCGTCGAGCGCTGACGCGACGAGCCCGCCCCCGACGACCTTGCGGAAGCGACCGAGGAGCTCGTCGCCCCCGCCCGGCGGCCACCCTGGGTGGGCGTCGGGAGGAGCAGGTGGGCGAGCCCGTAGCCGCTCACCGCGACCACCACCAGCCCGGCACCCAGGAGCAGCCGTCGGGGGCTCATCGGACGTGGGTGCCGAGATTGGCAAAGAAGTTCACCAGCCCCGGGCCGGCGCCGATCGCCAACGCCGCCGCCGCCGACACCAGCGCCGCGGTTCGGCCTTGCCCGGCGTGATGGGGGTTATGGCCGTGGGTGGCCACCGCCCACACCGTCGCCCCCACAAACAACCCCACCAGAGCCAGGGTCAGCGCCCACCCCTGGGCGCCGTTGACCAGTCCCTGCAGCACTCCGCTGCCCGGCAGGTTGGTCACCACCGGATGCGCGGTCACGCCCACCACCATCATCCCACTAACCATCCCAGCCTCCATTCGATAGGTTGACTCTCATGACTCTCACTAGTATACGTATGATCGTATGGAGTTCAAGCACTGTCGCCAAGAGCAGTGGGAGAGGGGAGAGGGATGAGCGTTCTGGACCCCAGCGACGTCCGGCGCTTCTACGCCGAGCTCGGGATCGAGCTCCCGGCCTGGGCGGATCGCAACGCTGCGGTGCGCTGCTTCGCAGACCCAGGAGCGCACGCCCACGACGACCACCGGCCCTCCTGCTCAGTCAGCCTGGAGAACGGCGCCTGGTGCTGTCACGGGTGCGGCGCCCGGGGCGGCGCCTATGACGCCGCCCTGGCTCGCGGCCATGACCCCCGGTCAGCGATCGAGCTGATGATCACCCACCGCCTTACCGAGCGCCGTGAGGCGGCCGCCCGGCGCCCGCGGTCGCTGGGTCCCGCCCTCGCTCATGTCGCCGCGTCCACCCGACCACCAGCGAGACCCGCGCCACCCGCGGCGCTGGCGGTCACCGAAGCCGACGTGCAGCGCTGGCGCCACGCCCTGCACTCAGACCAAGGGCGAGGGCTGCGCGCGCGCCTGGCGCGCGACCGAGGGTGGACGGCACCGACGCTGGCCGAGCTTGACCTCGGCTATGACGGCCGGCGGCTGACCATCCCGATTCGCGATGGCGCCGGCCAGCTCACCGGCGTGCTGCACTACCGCCTGGACGGCGCCGGGCCGAAGATGCTCGCCTCGCCGGGCAGCCGGCTGGGGCTGATCCCCCACCCCGCCCGCGAACCCGCAAAGCGGATTCTGCTTGTCGAGGGTCCCCCGGACATGCTGAGCGCCCGCTCGCGGGGCTGGCCGGCGATCGCGGTGCCTGGCGCCACCGCCTGGCGTCCGGAATGGGCGCAGCTCCTCAAGGACCGGGCGGTGACCGTGGTCATGGACTCAGACCCCCCCGGCCGGGCCGCCGCCCAGCGCATCGCCACCGACCTGCAGCCACTCGCCGGCTGTCCGGGTGCGTGACCTGGCGCCGGCCCGCAGCGACGGTTATGACCTCAGCGACTGGCTCGCTACCCAACCCCGCAAAAGGAGCCACTCATGCAGCACATCCTGGTCGTCGAAGCCGACGATCACACGCTAACCGCCCGCTGCGACGAGCTCCTGCTCGACGCCTACGAACCTCTCACCGCCACCACCCGCCAGCACGCCCGCACCCAACTCACCGGCCAGGACATCGACGCGCTCATCCTCGGCTCCCTGCAAACCCCCGCCGACAGCCTGGCGCTCCTGCGCAGCCTCCGCGGCGGGGAACTACCGGGCGCCAACCCCCGGCTGCCGGTGATCACTATCGGCGCTGACTCAGATCCCGCCGCGGTCCGCCACTACCAGGCCGGTGCTGACCTCGCCCTGCCCTCCACCGCCTCCGCTTTGCTCATAAAACACGGCCTGGAAGCCCTGGCCGCTCGGGTCGCTGGCCAGCGCGAACGCCGCAAGCTGATCGTCGGCAAGCTGACCGTCGACCGCGACGCCCGCGTCGCCACCATCAACCAAACCCCGGTCAAGCTCACCCGGCTGGAGTTCGACCTCCTGGAAACCCTCGCCTCCCAGCCCCGACGCGTGTTCACCCGCGCCGAGCTCACCCGCGACGTGTGGGGCTATGACCCCGCCGCCGCCGGCATCAGCCGCAGCGTCGACACCGCCGCCAACCGGCTGCGCCACAACCTCACCGCCGCCGGCGCCGACCCCCTCGTCCACGCCGTGTGGGGCGTCGGCTACCGCCTCAGCCGCTAGCCGATGCCCCAAGAACGTCACAACACTGCACCAATTCCGCGCCGGTTTGGAGATCCAGGCCGGCTCGGGCTTCGCCCGGGAGATGATCGCGAGCATGAACAACCTGCAGCCCATCACCCACCACGGCCGACTGTCCGCCGTCGTGATCGCCGGCCAAGCCATCATCGACGACACCCTCCCGCCCGCCGCCCACCGCCACGTGCAAGCCATGTGCCTATACGCGCTGGAAATCTCAGACCACGCCCGACCCGGCCCCTACACCGACCACGCCGCCCACGCCTACGCCACCCAAATCCTTCAGCCCCGCTAACCCGACCCACAGCTAACCCCGCGCCACCCGGTCACCGAGCACGCGCGGCCGGGACCGGAGGCCGGTCGTGACCCGGCGCGTCGCGCTCAAAGCCGCCCTGCCCGCGCTGCTCCTCACCGCCTCCCTGGCCGTCGGGCTGCTCTGCAGTCACGCCGCCACCCCTGGCCACACCCCACCGAAGCCAACTCGCGCTGCGCCGCCCGTCGCCCGGCCCGCGTCCGTTTCACCGCTCCCCGCCGGTTCGCCTCAAGCCCCCGGGTCAGCTCAACCCACGGCACACCCGCCCGGACGCCCGCGCAGGGTGAGGCCAGCAAGCCTCGGACCCCCAGGCCCGGTTCGCCACGCCGCACCTCGCTCGCGCGTCTGCATCCCCGGTCTTCCCGGCCGCGCTGACGGTCGCTCGTCGCTTCCTTGACGGGCTGGCTGGCCTGCGTCTATCACCGGACCGGCTGCCGGCACATCCCGGGCCTGCTCCCCGCCTACGCCAAGGTCCTCGAGCCCCAGCTCACCGGCGCCCCTGTCACCCAAGCCGATCGCTCCACCCAGCCGCGGCTGGCTTCGCTTCGCGTCGTCCTGGCCTGCCCCGGCCAGGCGATCGCGATCGCCCGCTACCGCCTCGCACGCCACCACCAGCTGGTACTGCACCCCAACCTCGTCCTCGACTCCCACGGCTGGCAGGTCTTCAACCTCCCCGAAGCCGGCGTTCAGATCCCGCTGCCCCGCCCCCTCGCCGCCGGAGACCAACAGTGCTAGCAGGCGGTCGCAAGCTCGCACTGCCGCTGCTCGTGCTCGGCGCCCCGTTCGCGGTCATCGCGCTGGCCACCACCAGCAGCCTGCTCACCCCACCGTGCTCGCTCGCCGACCCCACCTCAGCCGGCGCCAGCCCCGGCGGGTGGATCACCACCGGGGCCACGATCGACCCCACCTACGGCGGCGGCGCCTACCCCCAGTACTACAACCAGGGGCTCAGCTACGCCGAGCTCGGCGCCACCCCCGGCTACCCCAACTACGCCCGCGGACTGCTCACCCACGCCCTCGGAATTCAAGGCGGTCCCGAGGGGCTGCCCGGCGGGTTCGCGCTGCTCGCCCGCCCGGTGGGCTCTGACTCGCCCGGCATCCGGATCCTCAAATCAGACGTCGGCTCAGGCCAAGCCGGAAACCCCCACTACACCATCGACCTGCACCCCCGGATCGCCCAGCTCCTGGGCTTCGACGGAAAACAAGACATCCAAATCAAAGCCGCCGGCAACCACCCCGGCCTCAACCCCCAGTACGCCGCCGACGACTCAACCAGCCCAGACTGCGAACCCAGCACCACCGCCCTGACCCTGACCCCGGGCGAGCGCGCCCGGATCCTCCCCGACGGGACCGCCGCCGCCCCCCAAGACGCCCCCACCCAAGTCAAGCTCGCGATCGCCGCCGCCAACCAAATCCACACCAAGCCCTACAGCATCAACCCCGACGGAGCCGCCCAACACTACGGCCCCCTCTCCCAACCCTGGCCCGCCTATGACTGCTCCGGCACCGTCTCCTACGTCCTCTACCAAGCCGGCCTCCACAGCGTCCAAGCCGACGTCTCCGGAAACCTCGAAACCTGGGGCCAACCCGGACCCGGCACCTGGATCACCGTCTACGCCAACCCCACCCACACCTGGATCACCATCGCCGGCCTCGCCTTTGACACCGCCAACTACGGCGGCCCCAACATCCCCACCGGCACCGGACCCCGCTGGCGCCAAAACCCCACCGGCAACCTCCAAGACGGCATGCGATACGCCATCCGCCATCCCGCAGGGCTGTGACCATGGCCACTGGTCCAGAAAGCGCTGAAGAACATCCGATCGCAGAAGCTAAGAGGCTGATGGATCGAGAACAGCCTTGGCCGGGACGCCCGGACCACCGCCCCCGTGAAAGCCTCTCTCATGAGTCGTCCGTCGCTGCAGATCTTGTCAATTTCCGGAAAGGAATCGAACTCAACGATCCGGACCTTGAGGTACTGGCCGACCAGCTTGCCGCCAAGCTGATTCCGCGGCTATGGAGTCTCTTGAAGAACGTTGAAGATCGACCTGTGGCTCGGCATATCGAACCGGACGGCAACACCGACGACGCCGATGGTCACCTCTGGACCGCGAGGGGCATTGCCGAGCATTACTCCGTCGGACTTAACTTCATCTATCAACATGCCGACGAGCTCGGTTGCGTCCGCCTCGGCGGCGGCGCACGCCCAAGACTCAGGTTTGATCCGGAGATCGTCCGCGAGCGGTGGCCGCGGCTCGACAACAAGATGCCAGGGCTTGCACCAACCCACCGTAGACCGGTCTCGCAGGCGAAGGGCCGCCGCCGATCTCGGCGCCCGACCCCCGATCTGCTCGAGTTCGATCGAGAGCCGTGACACGAGCCAGGCGTAGACTCGTCGCATCGGACCCGCTCGTCGGTCCGACGCGCCGGGCATCACTCGTAGACGAGGAGGACCAGATGGAGAAGCGAGCGCGCGGCGAGATCCGCGTGCACGAGCGCGTGGACGGTCGGCTCACGTTCAGCCTCCGGCTCCGCGTCAACGGAAAGCGCGAGAGCATCACCCTCGGTACCGATAGGGACGGATGGACGTATCGCAAGGCAGAACGCAAGCTGGACGACGTCCTCGCCCAGGTGCGAGCGGGGGTCTGGAAGCCTGAGGCGCCAGAGCGCAGAGAGAAGCTCGGCGAGATGACCTTTCACGAGTTTGCGTCGAGATGGTGGGCTGCAGGAAGAGAGGAGCTACGCCCGAACACGCAGCTCGACTACGAATGGCGACTTCGGAAGCACCTGCTCCCGTTCTTCGCCGACCTGGTGATCTCTGAGATCGATGTCGATGCAGTCGACAGATATCGCGAGCAGAAGGTGATCGAGCGCGAGCGGGTTCGCCGTGCGGCGGCTGCCGGCACTCCGTTGCGCGACAAGCGCGGTCAACGAAGGGTCGCGATGAGCAACGAGAGCATCAATAAGACGCTGGTGATGCTCGCCAACATCCTAGACAGCGTGGTCGAGCGCGGGGGGTTGGAGACCAACCCGGCGCGTGGCAAGCGCCGGAGGTTGAGAGCGCCGCGCCCCGTCAGACGAGTGCTCGAGCCTGATGAGCTTCGTGAGCTTCTGGCGGTCGCCGGCGAGATGGATCGACACCCACGCCGCGATCGACAGATAGGGCGGCGGCCGATGATTGCGGTTATGGCGGAGACCGGCCTTCGCGTCACCGAGCTGTGCCAGCTGCGGTGGCGGGCGGTCGACGTCCACCATGAGCGGCTGATCATCGAGGAGGCGAAGACGGAGGCCGGCAAACGCCAGGTCGACTTAACTCTCGGAGTGGTCGATGAGCTGAACGCATGGCGGGCCGAGCGAGGCTCTATCGACTTGGATGGGTTCGTGTTCGCCACTGCGAGTGGGAAGCCACGGAATAAGGACAACGTTCGGACGGTGCTCTCGCGGGTCGTGCGACGCGCGAACGAGGGTCGGACGTCTCGCGGGGAAGCTGCGCTGCCGCCGGTAGTGCCGCACACATTGCGGAGGACTTACATCAGCCTGATGCTCGAGGCGGGTGCTCCGCTGCATTACGTGATGGATCAGGTCGGCCATGAGGACTCGAAGACAACTCTGGAGATCTACGCTCAGGTGCAAAAGCGCCTCAGCCGCCCTCAGGTCAAACGCGCCTTCGAAGCGCTCCTGGCCAGGACAGATTTGAGCGACCCCGCCATTCCATCCGAGGCGCGGGAGATGCCGCGCCGAACGGCAGAGAGCGCGGAAAGCTCCTCTCGTCAAACGGCCAAAGTGGCCCGTGGTCCACAGAAGTGGTCCACAAGTGCAGGATCAGCTCACAGAGGATGACCTCAAGAGATTCATCATGCGGTAAAAGAGCGGCAGATGCAGGTCTTTACTGATGGGCACGGCTGGGCTCGAACCAGCGACCTCTCGCGTGTGAAGCGAGCGCTCTCCCACTGAGCTACGCGCCCGGGAGCGGCTGATTCTACGCGGGCGGGAACGACGTGGCAGCCGTCCTGCGTCAGAGGCGGATGAAGTCCGAGGCGGGCAGGCCCCGGGTGACCCCGCGCAGGTCGACGAACAGCTGGGACTCCTGGACGAGGCGGCCGTAGTCGATCTCCGGATGGGCGGTCACGAGCACGATCGCGTCGGCGTCGGTGATCTCCTCGAGCTCGGAGCTCTGCAGCCCGGCCTCCGGCAGCACGGCGACGAACGGATCGTGGTAGGCGAGCTCGGCTCCCCGCTCGGCGAGCACCTCCATGATCCGCAGGGCGGGGGACTCCCGGGTATCTCCGACGCCGCCCTTGTAGCTGACGCCGAGGATCGCGATCCGCGAGCCCTTGACCGGCTTGCGGGCATCGTTGAGCGCGCCCTCGATCCGCTCGACGCAGTAGTAGGGCATCTGCTGGTTGACCTTGCCGGCGAGCTCGATGAACTCGGTCGACATGTGGAACTCACGCGCCCGCCAGCTCAGATAGAAGGGGTCGACGGGCAGGCAGTGGCCGCCCATGCCCGGGCCGGGCTCGAAGCGCATGAAGCCGTACGGCTTGGTGGCGGCGGCGTCGATCACCTCCCAGATGTCAAGCCCCATCCGGTGGGCGAGGATGGCGAGCTCGTTGACGAGCGCGATGTTGACCGAGCGAAAGATGTTCTCCAGCAGCTTGGCCATCTCGGCCGCCTCGGGATTGGAGACGCGGACGATCTCGTCGCACACCAGGCTGTAGAGATCACCGGCGCGCTCGGTGCTCTGCTCGGTGATCCCGCCGACGATCTTGGGGGTGTTGCGAAGCGTGTAATCGGTGCGGCCCGGATCCACCCGCTCGGGCGAGAAGGCGACGTCCAGGTCCTTGCCGACCCGCAGGCCGCCGGCCTCCAGCAGCGGCACCACCTGCTCGCGGGTCGTGCCCGGGTAGGTGGTCGACTCGAGCACCACGAGCTGACCCGCCCGGATGACCTCGGCCAGCGCTCGGGTGGCATGCAGCAGCGGCTCCAGGTCGGGCTCGCGATTTCGGGTCAGCGGGGTGGGCACGCAGATGAGCACGGCGTCGGCGCGGGTCAGGGCGCCGAAGTCCCGGTGGGGCTCGATCAGGTCCCGGGCCTCGCGCAGCCGTTCGGAGTCGACGTCCTCGATATAGGAGTGGCCGGATTCGATCGCGGCCAGCTTGGCCTCGTCGACGTCGACGGCGATCACCGTCTGTCCCGCCTCGGCGAATGCCAGCGCCAGCGGGAGCCCCACGTAGCCGAGGCCGATCACACCGATTGCCATGTCGCCGCTCAAGATACAGGCACCGGGGGCGGCGACCGACTACCATCAGTCCCGGACCGTGCTAGGCGGGGTGCTAGCGGTGCCCTGTACCCGCAATCCGCTCTAGCGGGGCTGAATTCCCTCCCGAGGGGCTACAGGCCCGGGGTCAGCGCCCTGTTTTGAGGCGATGATGGTTCGGTCCCGTCGCGGTGGAGAGCTGTGAACCAGGTCAGGTCCGGAAGGAAGCAGCCTTAAGCGGTCACCTCCAGGCGCAACGGGAGTGCCGGGCCGGAGTCACGAAATGGCGGCAGCGCCTCAGGTACGGCAACAACGGAGGGTGCACGGTCCACTTTTTTCGCACCCGGGGGCTGCGTCGGACACGGCTTTTTGCGCCGGGGCTGCGTCCCAGCGGGACACTAGACTCGGAGGCCCGTGTCGACCGGTCCCTCGCTCTACCGCCGCCACCGCCCCCGCACCTTCGCCGACGTGGTCGGGCAGGAGCAGGTGGTGCGCACGCTCTCCAATGCCGTCAGCCGGGGCAAGGTCCACCACGCCTACCTGTTCGTGGGCTCCCGAGGGACGGGCAAGACGAGCACGGCCAAGATCCTCGCCGCCTGCCTGAACTGCGAGCACGGACCTACGATCGAGCCCTGCGGGGTCTGCGAGTCGTGCGTGTCGATCGCCAAAGCGACCTCGCTGGACGTGATCGAGATGGACGCGGCGTCCAACAACTCGGTCGACGACATCCGCGACCTCCGGGAGCGGGTCGCCTACGCGCCGGTCTCGGGCCGCCACAAGGTCTACATCCTCGACGAGGCCCACATGCTCTCCCAGCAGGCCTGGAACGCCTTCCTCAAGACGCTGGAGGAGCCGCCGCCGCGCACGATCTTCGTGCTCGCCACCACCGAGGCCCAGAAGGTGCTGCCGACGGTCGTCGACCGCTGCCATCGCTTCGACTTCGGCCGTCCCGCGGTCGAGCAGGTGGCTCGCGTGGTCGGCCGCGTCGCCGCCCAGGAGCAGATCGACATCGAGCCCGGCGCCGTGGCCCTGATCGCCCGGCACGCCACCGGGAGCTTCCGGGACGCGCTGGGCACGCTCGAGCAGCTCGTCACCTACGCCGGGGACGAGCAGATCGCCTCGGCCGACGTGCTCGCCGTGCTCGGGGTGGCCGACGCCGAGCAGCTGTTCGAGTCGCTCGACGCGGTGGCGGCGCACGATCCGGCGGCGGCGCTGCGCAGCGCGGCGCGGTTGACCGGATCGGGTCGTGACCCGGGCCAGATTCTCCGGGACCTCGAGGTCCACGCCCGCGACCTGCTCGCGGTGCAGGTGCTCGAGCACGTGCCCGAGGAGCTGCGCGTGACCCCGGAGCGCGACGAGCGCCTGCTGGCCCAATCCCGGGCGCTGACCGGCACCGACGTGGTCCGGGTGCTCGACCTGGTGTCGGGCGCGCTGGAGGCGACCGCCAACGGGGCCCAGGCGCGGATCGCGCTCGAGCTGGTCCTGATCAAGGCGGCCTCGCCCGAGGTCGATCCCTCCACGGCCGCCCTGCTGGCGCGGATAGAGCGGCTGGAGACCGCGCTGCGCTCAGGTCCCGCCGAGGCTTCACCTCCGGCCCCCCAGGCCGGCGCCGAGGCCCCACCGCCGCCCCGCAGACAGGCCGCGGCCCCCCAGGCCGCGGCCCCCTCAACCCCACTGGGCGACGGCGAGCTCGAGACCGTCAGCGCCTGCTGGCCGGCCGTGATCGACGTCGTGCGCCAGGAGAACCAGATGCTCGCCTACGCGCTCGCCAACGCTCAGCCGGTGGCGCTCAGCGACCAGAGCCTGACGCTCGCGTTTCCCACCGACAAGGCGTTTCACAAGCGCAAGGCCGAGCAGGACGACTACCGGCGGGCGACCGCCGAGGCGCTGCGCTCGGTGATCGGCACGATGCTCGCGCTCCGCTACGAGCTGCGCGAGGAGCTGCCCGCTCCGGGCGGTGACGGCCTCTCCCAGGATGAGCTCGTGAAACGATTGGTGGAGGAGTTCGACGCCCAGGAAGTGCTCGACGACCCTGACCAGGAGGCGGATTGATGCCCCAGCCAAACATGCAGCAGCTGCTCAAGCAGGCCCAGAAGATGCAGGAGGACATGCTCGCCGCCCAGGAGTCGCTCAAGGACGAAGTCGTCGACGCGTCGGCCGGCGGCGGGATGGTGACCGTCCAGGTCACCGGCGATCTGGCGATCAAGTCGATCACGATCGATCCCGAGGCCGTGGATCCCGAGGACGTCGAGCTGCTCCAGGACATGGTGCTGGCGGCAGTCAACGAGGGCCTGCGCTCCGCCCAGGAGCTGGCCGCGGCCAAGATGGGCGGGATCGCCGGCGGGCTCGGCGGGCTCGGCCTGCCCGGTATGTAGCCCGGTTAGACCTGCCCTGGCCTCTGAATGTACGCGCCTCCCGTCCAGCGGCTGATCACCGAGCTGTCCAAGCTCCCCGGCGTGGGTGGCCGCACCGCCCAGCGTCTGGCCTTCCACGTGCTCCGGGCCTCCGACGAGGAGGCGCTGGCGCTCGCCGAGGCGATCCGGGAGGTCAAGCAGCGGATCGGGCTCTGTGAGATCTGCTTCAACCTCGCGGACGGACCCAGGTGCCGGATCTGCGAGGACGAGCGCCGGGATCCCGAGCTGATCTGCGTCGTGGAGGAGCCCTCCGACGTGATCTCGATCGAGCGCACGCACGAGTTCGGAGGCCGCTACCACGTGCTCGGCGGCGCGCTGTCGCCGATCGACGGGATCGACCCCGATGACCTGAAGATCTCCGAGCTGTACGGGCGCGCCGTCGACAACGGCGTCCGCGAGGTGGTGATCGCCACCAATCCGACGACCACCGGGGAGGCGACCGCGCTGCACATCGCCGCCGGCCTGCGCGAGCGGCTGCCGGAGCTGTCGGTCACCCGCCTGGCCAGTGGCCTGCCCGTGGGCGCGGACCTCGAGTACGCCGACGAGCTCACGCTGGGGCGGGCGCTCGCCGGACGGCGAGCGGTCTGAGCTCCTCGGCGATCGTGTCCGAGACAGTCGTGATGAAGTTCGGCGGCACCTCGGTCGCCGATGCCGACCGGATCAAGCACGCGGCCCGGCGGATCGTCGCCCAACGTGAGTCGGGCAAGCGCGTGGTCGCCGTTCTCTCGGCCCGGGGCCAGACCACCGACGAGCTGATCGCGATGGCCGAGGAGGTGTCGCCTGACCCCGATCGGCGCGAGATGGACATGCTGCTGTCGACCGGCGAGCGGATCTCGTGCGCGCTGTGCGCGATGGCGATCAACGACCTCGGACACCGCGCCATCTCGCTGACCGGCTCTCAGGCCGGGATCGTGACCGATACCAGCCACACCAAGGCGCGGATCCTCGACGTCCGGGCCAAGCGGATCAGCGATGGCCTGGCCGAGGACCGGATCGTGCTCGTGGCCGGCTTTCAGGGTGTCTCCACCTCCAGCGACGTGACGACGCTGGGCCGGGGTGGCTCGGACACGACCGCGGTCGCGGTGGCGGCGGCGATCGGAGCCCCGGTGTGCGAGATCTACACCGACGTCGCCGGGGTGTTCAGCGCCGACCCCCGGATCGTCCCCAACGCCCGCAAGCTGGTCCAGGTGAGCTTCGAGGAGATGCTCGAGATGGCGGCCTCCGGCGCCAAGGTGCTGCAGCTGCGCTCGGTCGAGTACGCCCGCACCCACGGGGTCCGCATCCACTGCCGGTCGAGCTTCGACCCGGCTCCCGGTACCTTTGTGCTCGGAGAGGACGAGACCATGGAACAACCGCTGATCACCGCCGTCACCCATTCCACCGAAGAGGCCCGGATCACGCTGCTCGGCGTCCCCGACCGCCCGGGGGCGGCCGCCTCGATCTTCATGGCGCTGGCCGAGGCCAACTGCAACGTGGACACGATCATCCAGAACGAACCGCTCAGCGAGGGCCGCGCCGCGGAGGTGTCGTTCACGATCGGCACCGAGGACCTGCGTGCCGCCGAGCAGGCGCTCGCGCCCGTGCAGGCCGATCTGGGCGTGTCGAAGGTGGACACCGATCGCGACATCGGCAAGGTCTCGATCGTCGGGGCCGGGATGCGCTCCCACCCCGGCGTCGCCGCCAAGGTGTTCTCGACGCTCGCGGGCGAGGGGATCAATATCGAGATGATCTCCACCTCCCCGATCAAGATCTCCTGCGTGATCCGCTCGGGCGACGTGCCCCAAGCGGTGCGAGCGCTGCACTCGGCGTTTGCGCTGGGCGAGGGCGGGATCGAGCCCGAGCGAGGCCCGCGATGACCCGCGTGGCCGTCGTGGGCGCCACCGGAGTGGTCGGCCGAACCATGCTGGCGGTGCTGGGGGAGCGCGCATTTGCAGCCGACGAGATCGTCCCGTTCGCCTCCGAGCGCTCGCGCGGGGTCTCGGTGCAGGGGCGCCCGGTCCAGGTGCTCGATGAGGAGGCCTCCCTCGACGGCTTCGACATCGCGCTGTTCTCGGCCGGGGCCGGCACGTCACGGGAATGGGCTGGGCGCTTCGTCGATCACGGCGCGGTGGTGGTCGACAACTCCTCGGCGTTTCGCCGCGACCCCTCGGTCCCGCTGGTCGTCTCCGAGGTCAACCCGCACGCGCTGCGCCGCCACCACGGGCTGATCGCCAACCCCAACTGCTCGACGATGCAGCTGATGGTGGCGCTGGCTCCGATCAAGCGCGCCGCCGGGATCGAGCGGCTCGTGGTCGCGACCTACCAGTCGGTGTCGGGGACCGGGCGGGAGGCGGTCGGGGAGCTCGACGGCCAGGCGCGGGCCTCGCTGGACGGCGCGGAGTTGCCGGCTCCCCAGGTTTACCCGGCGCCGATCGCCTTCAACGTGATCGGCGCCGCCGGGAACTTCGCCGAGGGTGACGACCACACCGACGAGGAGCGCAAGATGATGTTCGAGACCCGCAAGATCCTCGAGGACGAGTCGATCGGGATCTCGGTCACCTGCGTGCGCGTGCCGGTGCGCGTCGGGCACTCGATCGCCGTCAACGTCCAGACCCGGGAGCCGCTGACCGCCGAGCAGGCGCGCGAGCTGCTGTCCGGCGCCCCGGGCGTCGAGCTCGGGCACGTGCCCGATCCGCTCACGCGGAAGGCCGCGACGAGGTGTTCGTCGGACGGGTGCGCCGCGACCAGTCCCACCCCCGGGCGCTCAGCATGTGGGTCGTGTCCGACAACCTGCGCAAGGGGGCTGCCACCAACGCCGTCCAGATCGCCGAGCTGCTGGCCGCCGACCGGGCCGGATCGCCGGTCGGCTAGCTAGGCGAATCCGGGAACCGCCACCTTGGCCGACGAGCTCTACGAGGTGATGCGCTGCGCTCCCTCGACGCGCGCCTTCACCGATGAGCCGGTGGACCGCGAGGCGCTGGCGCGCGTGCTCGACAACGCGCGCTTTGCCCCCAGCGGGGGCAACCGGCAGGGATGGCGGGTGATCGTGGTCACCGACCGGGAGCTGCGCCGGCGCCTGCGCGAGCTCTACGAGGAGCCGTGGGACGCCTACATGGTCCAGACGGGCGGCCAGGCGGCGCTCCAGGCGGGCTCGGCCAGCGGACTGCCCGCCGGGCGGCTGAGGTCGATGCGCGCCGCCGACGAGTACGCCCGCAGCTTCGACCAGGTCCCGGTCCACCTGCTGGTCTGCGTGGCGCTGGACGCGCTGGCGGTCACCGACGCCGAGCTGGACCGTCAGAGCATCGTCGGCGGCGCCTCCGTGTACCCGTTCGTGCAGAACATCCTGCTGGGCCTGCGCCACGAGGGGCTGGGCGCCTCGTTCACGACCCTGCTGGTTCCCGCCGAGGAGCGGGTCCGCGAGCTCCTGTCGATCCCCGCCGGGATCGCGCTGGCCGGCCACATCTCAGTCGGGCACCGGGCCGGCCCCTGGCCCCGGAAGCTGCGCCGGCACCCGGTCGACGAGTTTGCGTTCGGCGATCGCTACGGGGAGCCCTGGTAGGGCTCGCCTCGGGGCTCGGTCCCGGCCGGAAAGGGTCCCCGCGGGTAGGCAGATGGACCCGAACCGCGCGTGCCGTTCGACGCGGGGCGAGAAACGCGTCTCCGTGGGACGTTTCTCGCCCCGGGCGGGAGGGGGCCGCGGCCGGGGGGCTCAGGCCGCCGGCGGCGTGCGGCCGCGAGGCGGCGCCGGGCGCTCAGGCAGCGGCGCCGGCCACCACCGAGGACGACCAGTCGATCACCGAGGTCGGCTTGACGACGTGCTTGCTCATCCCCAGCTCCTTGGGCTCCAGGCCGAGCGCCAGACCCACCAGCTGGGGGAGGTGCAGCACCGGCATGCCGAGCTCCCGGCCGACCGCCTTGGACGCCGACGGCTGCTGGAGATCGAGGTTGAGGTGACACAGCGGGCAGGGGACCACCAGGCAGTCGGCGTCGGCGTCGATCGCATCGCCCAGGTGACGGCCGGCCATCGACAATGAGGCTTGCTTGTTCATCGTGATGATCGGAAACCCGCAGCACTTGTAGACGCCCGCGTAGTCGATGACGGTGCCTCCCAGGGCCTCGATCACCATATGCAGGTAACGGTCCCGAGGATGCTCCTCGTCGACGCCGAGACGATCGACGGGCCGCACGATGTAGCAGCCGTAGAACGGCCCCACCTTCAGATCGGTGAGGGGGCGCTTGACCTTGGCCCTGAGCGCGTCGAGGCCGATCTCCTCGACCAGCAGCCAGAGCAGGTTCTTGTTGGTCAGGCCCTTGTCGTAGCTCAGGCCCTCGTCTGAGAGGTTCTGGTTGATCCGTCGGCGGTAGTCGGTGTTGGCGTCCAGGCGCTCCTGGCACTCCGACTGCGCGCCCTGGCAGGTCGAGCAGATGTTCATCATCAGCGCCCCGTCGGTCTGCTGGGCGAGCGCGAACGTGCGGGCGTTGAGCGTGTCGGCCAGCTCCTGGTTGTGCTCGGCGATCACGCCGGCTCCGCAGCAGGCGGCGCGATCGAGCTCGATCAGCTCCAGATCGAGCAGCGGAGCCACCTTGGCCATCGAACCGTGCAGCTCCGGCGTGAACCCGCGGCTCACGCAGCCCGGCCAGTAGGCGACCTTCATGACGTCTCGCTTTCGCTGGAGGCGGACTGGGATTGCTCTCCTGGCCCCGGGAAGCTGGGCGACTGGTCAGCCTGGCCGGTCTCCGGCGCACTCGCGTCAGTCTCGGGTGCCGAGGGCTCGGCGGGCGGCCGGCGCTCCTCGAGGGCCGCCGGATCGCCTTCGGGCTCGTCCTCGTAGCCGCTGACGTAGAGGTTGAGCTCGACGCGCTGGTCGCGTCCCTCCACCTCCGAGTAGATGCGCTTCACAGAATTCAGATCGGACTTGCCGAGCTTGTGTCCGAGCAGCGCGATCTTGGGATTGACCTTGCCGCGGAGCACGCCGGTGACGATCGTGCCGATCGAGGACATGAGCTCCCTGCCGGCGGCGGGATGGAATTTCCCGAACCACGAGTTGCCGCCGTAGCTGCGGGGCAGCAGCTCGGCCTCGTTGAGCAGCCCGGAGTCGCGGACCAGCCCGACGAACGCGTCCTCGTGGCGATGACCGTTGTTGCGATCGACGATCTTCTCGTCGCTCCCGGCAAGGCGGCGCAGGCGCATGATCTGGCTCATCGGATCCACGCCCTTGGGGCAGGCGTCGATGCAGTTGAAGCAGTGCGTGCAGTCGTAGATGCCATGCTCGTCCTGGGCTAGGTCGTTGAGGCGACCGGAGCGCTCGGCATCCCGAGGATCGCCGACGAACCGGTAGGCCTTGGCCAGCGCCGCGGGACCCACGAACAACGGGTCGATCTCCATCGACAGGCAATCGGACACGCAGGCGCCGCACTGGATGCAGGCCATCGTCTGGGTGACGTCGACCATGTTCTCATGCGGGACCACGTACTCGCGCTCGGGCACCGGAGCCTTGTTGATCAGGTACGGGGTGACGCGCTGGATCTTCTGCCAGTGCACGGCGTCCATGTCGACGATCAGATCGCGGATGACCGGCATGTTGCCCATCGGCTCGACCTCGATCACCCCGGCCGGCGTGGTGTCACCGCTCTCGCCCACACCCTCGGCAGGGTTCCAGCCGACGCCGTGCGCCCGGGCCGCGGCCTCCGCCAGATGGGTGTTGCAGGCCAGGCCCGGCTTGCCGTTCATCCGCACCCCGCAGGAGCCGCAGATCGCCTGCTGGCAGGAGCAGCGGATGCCGACCGAGCCGTCGACCTCGTCCTTGATCTTGAGGATCGCGTCCAGCACCGAGCTGCGCTCGCCCAGCTGCACCGGATGCTCGTCCCAGTAGGCGGCCTCTCCGGACCTGGGATCGAAGCGGCGGATCTTCAGCAGGTACTCGGGCATGGGCTTCGGGCCTCGGTTCGATGGTCGCGGGCGGGCATGAGTGCGGGCATCAGTAGGTCCTCACCTGAGGCTCCCACTTGGTGATCGTGACCGGCGAGTAGCTGACCGCGGGCAGTCCGTCGCCGTCGATCGAGATGTCGATGTGCTTGAGCCATTCCTCGTCGTTTCGCCCGAGGTAGTCCGTGCGGAACTGAGCCCCCCGGGACTCCTTGCGCTCCTGGGCGCCGACGACGATCGTCTCGGCGACGTCGAGCATGTAGCCGAGCTCGATCGCCGCGATCACGTCCTGGTTGAAGACCGTCCCACGATCGTCGATGTTGGCCTTGGGGGCTTCCTCCTTGAGCCGGCGGATGGTCTCCAGCGCCCTGTCGAGCCCGTCGGCATCGCGGAACACGGCGCAGTACTGGTTCATCGCCTCGCCCAGCTCGTCCTTGATCGCGGACACGCGGCGTCCGCCCGCCGGCCGGTTGATGATCGCGTTGATGCCGCGCTCGGTCTCGGTGATCCTGGTGGGCGGCGTGACCGGCATCGGCATCTGGCGCGCCTGCTGGGCGGCGTGCTCGCCCGAGCGGCGGCCGAACACCAGCGTGTCGAGCAGCGAGTTGGCGCCCAGCCGGTTGCCGCCGTGCACCGACACGCAGGCCACCTCGCCGGCGGCGTAGAGGCCGGCGACCGTGGTCTGGCCGTCGGAGTCGGTCTTGACCCCGCCCATGATGTAGTGCTGGCCGGGATGGATGTGGATCGGCTCGCGGGTGATGTCCACGCCCGCAAAATCCCGTCCGATGTTGACGATCTCCCTGAGAGCCTCCAGGGTGCGGCGCCGCGGAACCTTGGTGATGTCCAGCGCCACCGTGCCGTCGGGAAAGCCGCGGCCCTCGTTGATCTCGGTCTGCTCGGCCTGGGAGACGACGTCCCGGGAGGCGAGCTCCATCTTGTTGGGGGCGTACTTCTCCATGAAGCGCTCGCCCTCGGCGTTGAACAGCTGGGCGCCCTCGCCACGGGCGCCCTCGGTGATCAGCAGCCCGTTGCCGGCGAGCGTCGTGGGGTGGTACTGGACCATCTCCATGTCCATCAGCCGGGCGCCCACCCGGTAGGCCTGGGCGATCCCGTCGCCGGTCACGATCAGCCCGTTGGTGGTGGGCCTGTAGGCCTGGCCGGCGCCGCCGTTGGCGAGGATCACGGCCTTGGTGTTGAACACCTCCAGCCGGCCGTCACGCAGGTTGCGGCACACCGCCCCGGTGCAGCGCCCCTCGTCGTCCTGGAGCAGGTCGGTGGCGAACCACTCCTCGTAGCGGTCCACGATCTCCGAGTGCTTCATGAGCTGCTCGTAGAGGACGTGCAGGATCGCGTGGCCGGTGATGTCGGCGACGTAGTAGGTGCGGGCGGCCGAGGCGCCGCCGAAGGCTCGCGTGCCCAGATGGCCGGTCTCTGAACGGTGGAAGGTGACGCCGGCGTGCTCGAGCCACAGGATCTCGTCGGGGGCTTCGCGGCACATGATCTCGACCGCGTCCTGGTCGGCGAGGTAGTCCGACCCCTTGATCGTGTCGAAGGCGTGCGACTCCCACGAGTCCTCGGGGTTGAGCGCCGCGTTGATGCCGCCGGCGGCGGCCACCGAGTGCGAGCGCACGGGATGGACCTTGGAGACGATCGCCACCGTGGCGCCCGTCTGGGCTGCCGCCAGAGCCGCTCGCTGGCCCGCGAGTCCGGCGCCGATGATCAAAACGTCGTGAGAGGGCACTTCTTTTCAATATAAATGAGCCCCTCGATGGGCGGCTCGCCGCCCGCCAGGCGGGGCGATCCGCCGCCCGCCAGGCGGGGCGATCAGCCGCCCGCTAGGCGGGCGATCCGCCGAACGCCGCCTGCAGCGCGCGCCGGACCTGCTCGACGGTCACCACGCCGCGCAGGACCCCCTCGGCGTCGACGGCCATCAGCGCGCCCAGACGGCTCAGCGACTCCGAGGCCAGGAGCTCGGCGATGGGGCGGTCCTCCGGGACGCGCCAGCTCGAGGCGCCGTCGGACTCCACCACGGCGCCGGTCGTCAGCCAGCTCTCGCCGCCGTCGATCGAAGCCTGGACGCGCTCCTGGCGAGCGATCCCCTCGAACCGGCCCGCGTCGTCGACGACGGGAAACCAGGACCAGCCGTAACGCAGGAAGTACTCGTCCAGCGCCTGGGTTACCGGCGTCGCCGACGGGATCGCCACCGGGTGCGTGTCCATGATGTCGGCGACCCGGACGTCCTCGATGCGCTCGCTCAGGACCGATTGCACGACCGCGCCGCGGGCCCCCTGCCACAGCAGGTAGGCGAGCGCCATCAGCCACAGCCCGCTGAAGCTGCGCTCGGAGACCAGCAGCCACAGGCCGACGCCGGCCAGCAGCAGCGCGAAGCCCTGCCCGAGCCGGGCGGCCACGCGGGTGCCCCGGCGCTTGTCGCCGGTGACGCGCCACACGAGCGAGCGGGCGATCCGGCCGCCGTCCAGCGGGAAGGCGGGAACCAGGTTGAACGCCAGCAGCAGGATGTTCAGCGGCAGCAGCCAGCTCAGCGACAGCAGCGCCGGGGTGATGTGGATGTCGGAGTCGAGCACGATCGCGTGCGCCAGCCGATGGGGACCCACGAGCACGAGATCCGCCACCAGGCAGACCAGGATCACTACGACGGTGCCGAGCGGGCCGGCCACCGCGATCTTGAAATCCTCCGCAGGAGTGGCGGCGTCGCGGCTCATCTGTGTGAGGCCGCCGAACATGAAGAGATCGATCCCTTTGACCGTGATTCCCTGCCGTCGCGCGACGAATGCATGTCCCAGCTCGTGCACGATCAGCGACGCGAACAGAAGCAGCACGCTCACGACGGTCGTGACATAGGCGACCGTGTCGGAGCTGTGCAGCGTCGAGCGGAACGGTCCTGACAGGATGATGATCATCAGAAACAGAACCAAAAACCAGCTCGCATCCACTCCGATGCGAAATCCGAAGATGTCGAACAGCTTGATCGAGGTAGACCGCCTGAACATGCTGCAATGGTCGCATAGGTGCGCGGCCGCGCAAGGCGACTTGAGAAAGGGGTGCCATGAGTGAACGTCTGCAGGGGCTGAAGGAGCGGCTGGGCCAGGTTGCCGATATCGGCCACGCTTCCGCGCTGGCGCATTGGGATCAGCTGACGATGATGCCCCCGCGGGGGACGGACGCCCGGGCCGAGTCGCTGGCCACCCTCACGCGCATCAGCCACGAGCTGTTCGTGGCCGATGAGACCGGACGGCTGCTCGACGGGGCGGCCGCCGAGCTCAACGGCGCGGATCCCGACGGGGACGATGTCCGCCTGATCAAGCTGACTCGCCGCGAATGGAACAAGGCGCGCCGGGTCCCCGCCGAGCTGGCCGCCGAGCTGGCGCACGCCTCCTCGGTCGGTGAGGAGGCGTGGGCGGCCGCGCGGGCGACTTCCGATTTTGCGGGCTTCATCCCCTACCTGGAGCACAACGTGGAGCTCGCGCGCCGCTACGTCGAGTGTCATATCGGCGCCGACGACTTCGACTGCGCCTATGACGTCCTGCTCGATGACTACGAGCCTGGGATGAAGACCGCCGAGGTCAAGGTGCTGTTCGACGAGCTCAAGGCCGAGCTGGTGCCGGTGATCGACCGGGTCACCGCGGCCGGCTTCGACGTCGACGAGCACCCGCTGTCCGCGCGGTTTCCGCTCCACGGACAGCGCGCGCTGATCGACGAGGTGGTGGCGAAAATGGGCTTTGACTCGCAGGCCTGGCGAATCGATGACACCCTGCATCCGTTCGCGACTCAGATCGGTCACGGCGACGTGCGGATCACGGTGCGCTGGGACGAGCGGTTCTTCGCCACCGGGCTCTACAGCGCGATGCACGAGTGCGGACACGGCCTGTATGAGTCCGGCATCTCGCCGTCGCTGCGGCGGACGCCGCTGGGCGCTCCGCAGTCACTGGGCATGCACGAGTCCCAGAGCCGCCTGTGGGAGAACATGGTGGGGCGGGGCCGGCCGTTCTGCTCGCTGCTCGCCCCGCGGATCGCCGAGCTGGGGGGCGGCGAGCTCGCCGAGCTCGAGGGCGACACCCTGTACCGGGCCGTCAACCGCGTCAAGCCCAGCTTCATTCGCATCGAGGCCGACGAGGCCACTTATGCGCTGCACATCGTGCTGCGGTTCGAGCTCGAGCAGGCGCTGATCGAGGGCGAGCTCTCGGTCGCCGACCTGCCCGAGGCGTGGAACGCGCGCGTTGCCCAGTACCTTGGTCTCCAGGTGACCGACGACGCCGACGGCGTGCTCCAGGACGTGCATTGGTCAGCGGGACTGATCGGCTACTTTCCCACCTACGCGCTCGGCAACCTGATCGCCGGGGCGCTGTGGGAGCACGCTACCGCCGAGCTGGACCTCGATGACCAGCTCGCCGCCGGGGAGCTCGGGCCGCTGCGCGAGTGGCTCCGAAAGCACGTCCACCGCTACGGGGCCAAGTTCACGACCTCGGAGCTGCTGGAACGCGAGACCGGAGGACCGATGTTGGTGGCTCCGTTCATGCGCTACCTGAAGACCAAGCTCGAGGACGTCTACGGGTTGCGCTTCGACGATTGAGCCGCGCCTATAGCATCGACTCAGGCCGCCCCCGTGGCGGAACGCGATCGATGAGAAAGAGAGTGATGCCTCAGTGGTGAACAACTCTGTGAAGGTGGCAGTCACGGGCGCCGCGGGACAGATCGGCTACGCGCTTCTGTTCCGCATCGCCAGCGGCCAGCTGCTGGGACAGGACACCCCCGTGCAGCTGTCCCTGCTGGAGATCCCCGACGCCGTCAAGGCTGCGGAGGGAACGGCGATGGAGCTCGACGACTGTGCCTTTCCGCTGCTGGAGGGAGTCGACATCTACGACGATCCCAAGCGGGCGTTCGACGGCGTCAACATCGCCCTGCTCGTGGGCGCGCGGCCACGCACCAAGGGCATGGAGCGCAGCGACCTGCTGGAGGCCAACGGTGGCATCTTCAAGCCCCAGGGGCAGGCGCTGAACGAGCACGCGGCCTCTGACCTGAAGGTCCTGGTGGTAGGCAATCCCGCCAACACCAACTGTCTCATCGCCCAGTCAAACGCCTCTGACATCCCCCGGGAGCGCTTCACCGCGATGATGCGCCTGGACCACAACCGGGCCATCGCCCAAGTCGCCGCCAAGGCGCAGGCGCAGGTCAGCGAAGTCACGAACATGACCATCTGGGGCAACCACTCGGCATCTCAATATCCCGATGTCTTCCATGCCAAGGTCAAGGACGACAACGCGGCCGAGGCGATCGGCGACCAGAGCTGGATCGAGAACGACTTCATTCCCACGGTGCAGAAGCGGGGCGCGGCCATCATCGAAGCCCGCGGGGCCTCGAGCGCCGCGTCGGCGGCCAACGCCGCGGTCGACCACATCCACGATTGGGTGCTGGGCACCCCCGAAGGCGACTGGGTGTCGATGGCGATCCCGTCCGACGGCTCCTACGGGATCGCCGAGGGAGTGTTCTGCGGTCACCCTGTCCGCTGCGCCGGCGGCGAGTACACGGTCGTGGAGGGCCTCGAGCTGGACGGCTTCTCACGCTCACGCATCGACGCGACGGTCGAGGAGCTAGGCCAGGAACGTGAGGCCGTCAAGCAGCTGGGACTGATCTAGTCCCAGACAGCCCGAGCGATCGGCCGCCGCGATCCAGAACTGTCTCTTGGGATCGCGGCGGCTTGTCCCGCGGCCCAGCCGCGGCGGAGCGCCAAACGTAAGCCGTCGCGGTTTCGCTGGCCAGCGCTAGGCCGAAGCGGTCGCGCTCGTGGCCGGGTACCAGCCCTGGCCGTCACGCCTGATCTGGCCGTCCTGCACCAGCTTGGGCATGACGCGATAGAGGTAATTAGGCTCGATCTTGAGCGACTCGGCGATCTGGGGGATCGTGATTCCGGGGGTCTGCTGCACCAGCGCGAGTGCCTGGTTGGCACGGGTGTTACCGCCACGACGGCCGCGAGGCCGACCGGGACGGCGACCGTTGCGGCGCCGGGTGGTGGAGCCGGCGGCGGCGGGCGGACGGCCCGGGCCCCGGCGGGTACCGACGAGCGCGGAGCGAGCCGCTTCCAGCTTCTTGACCTCGAGCTGGAGCTCTTTCAACCGGCTGTCGATGTCCTTCACAGTAGTGTCGACGAAATCTGCCAACTAAAACCACCTCCACGGGCGGGATAGACGAATTACCGCACAAGATACAACGCGTGCACGTTGTCTTCGCTTGCTCTTACTTGCGCTCGAGGAGCGCCTTGAGCCGGGACAGTGACGTGTTGGCTTCTCGTTGGGAGGTCGCGCCCACGATGAGACGGCCGGCGACGTTACCCAGCCGACCGCCCGGGGGATGGAACTCGTTCGTGTAGTCGAAGGTCGTGTGGCCCTCGTCATCGCTGCTGAGCTCATACCGGATCAGCGCGTTGGAATGCGCAGGTCCGCCGCCGTTCCACTCGGCGTGGCGAGGTGCATCCAGTGCGACCAGCGTCCACTGAACCCGAAACGTAACGCCGCGCACGTGTATCGCCTGCTTCATCGTCGAACCCTCCCGCAGCGGCGCGTCGGACACCTCGGAGACGGACTTGTGGATCGTCACCCAATCGGCCAGCCGATCGGGATCCATGATCGTCTCCCAGACGCGGTGTATGGGAACGGCGATCTGGATGCGGGCGTGTACCAAGCTCATCGGAGGGCGCCAGACTACCCGATGTTCGTACCCCCAATCGAGCTATCTGGCCGCGAGTGCCTGCGTGGCCTCCCACTCACGCAACGCGTGCTCGATCGCGGCGTCCAGTGAATGGAGCCTGACTGCCAGTAACTCGGTGGCGATCGCGTCACGCGGGAGCAGATCTGACTCCAGGCTCTCCATCAGCGGTTCGACCAGCTCGGGTTGCTCGCCGGCGATGATGGCAGCGATCCGGCTGGCGATCGGGGTCAAGGAAAATCGAGTCAGGCGCACCGCCGGCCGGTCGATCAGCATCAGGTCGGCGATGCGGTCGATCAGGTCCCCGTAGGAGACGATGTCAGGCCCCACCGCGTCCAACGACCGACCCGCCACCGCGGGGCTGGCGGCGGCGGCGACCAGCAGCGACACCATGTCGCGCTCGTCGATCGGCTGGGTTCGGTGCTTGCGCCAGGCCGGGATGGCGAGCACCGGCATCCGCTCCACCAGCCTGACCAGGAATCCAAATGACCGTGACCGCGCTCCGATCACGATCGAGGCGCGCAGGGTGACCGAATCGGGGATCGCCTCCATCAGGATCCGCTCCACCTCCAGCCGGCTGGTCAGGTGGTCGGAGCGGGGGCCACCCTCCGGCACCAGACCCCCGAGGTAGACGACGCGCCCCACGCCGGCCCGCCGCGCGGCGCTGGCAAATCGCTCCGCGGCCATGCGCTCACGTACCGCGAACCGGTCCTGATCGACGGCGGGCTCCATCGAGTGGATCAGGAAATAGGCAACGTCGATCGCGTCCAGCGCGCGATCCAGCCCGGCGCCCGACAAGGCGTCTCCCTTCACGACGGGAACCTGCACGGTGACCCGCCGGGGATCGCGAGCCAAGCCTCGGACCGAGTGGCCCTCGCGCTGCAGGCGCGGTGCCAGCAGCGAGCCCATGTAGCCCGAGATCCCGGTGACCAAGACCTTCATCGTCGTGGCTCGCCTACACCCACGGCGCCCCGACCACCATCGCGCGATCGACGTCGGTCGCCCGGGGCGCGCCGACCAGGGCGAGGGCGTTGTCAAGCTCGGCGAGCAGCAGCTCGATCACGCGCTGCGCGCCCGAGGCGCCGTCCAGCGCGAGACCCCACAGCACCGGGCGCCCGACCAGGACCGCCCTGGCTCCGAGCGCCAGCGCCTTGATCACGTCGGTCCCGCGGCGGATGCCCCCATCGACGAGCACGTCGAGCCGGTCGCCGACGGCTTCGACGACCGCCGGCAGCGCGTCGGCGCCCGAGAGGGCGGTGTCCAGCTGGCGCCCGCCGTGGTTGGAGACGATCACTCCGGCCGCGCCGTGCTCGAGCGCGAGCCGGGCGTCGGCGGCGGTCAGGATCCCCTTGACGATGACCGGGAGCGGGCTGCCGGTCGCGAACCCCTGGATGTCCGCCCACGTCACATCCGGGTCGACGAGCGCGGAGAACTGAGCCGGCGTGACCACATCGGGTGCCACAGAAGCGTCGGCCAGCCCCGTGACGCTCAGGGAGCGCACCTGCGAGCTCAGTTCGCGATCCCGCATGCCCAGCACCGGCCGATCGACGGTCACCACCAGCGCCTCGTAGCCGTGCTCGGTGGCGCTCGCAATCAGCTCACGGGTCATCCCGCGGTCGACGAGCACGTAGAGCTGAAACCAGCGGGAGGCGTCGGGGACCGCCTGCGCGAGCGCGGAGGGCGGCATGCTGGCTAGTGTGGGCACGCACACGATCGTCGAGGTGGCGGCAGCCGCCCGAGCGGTGGCGACCTCGCCCTCGGGGTGGGTGATGCGTTGATAGGCGGTGGGCGCGATGAGCAGCGGATGCGGGCGGCGCACGCCGAGCAGCGTCACGCTCAGATCGCGTGCTCCGGTGCCCGTGAGCACGCGCGGCAGCAGAGCGAGACGCCGCCACGCGGCCACGTTGTCGCGCAACGTCAGCTCCTCACCGGCGCCTCCGAAGATGAAGCTGGCCGCCCGGGGCTCGAGTCGCTCGGTGGCGGCGCGCTCGTAGTCGGCGAGCGAGAGCAGGGGTGGCGGCTGGGCGTCGGGCATCGCGCTTGGCCAAAGCTACGGAAATTGCGGCGGCCCCTCGTGCCGATTCGCGAACAGGCCGCAGTTTGCAGGTATTTGTCCAGGGCCGGAAGTTCCTGCGTTTTCCGAGAATCGTCGTTGTGCGGGGGGGCGAGATCCGCTTTGATGGCCGCCTGGTTGGAGTTGACCAAAGCGAGAACGGGAGTGTCGGACGGGTATGGCGAACGGGCGCGGGCCAGCGGTGAAGCCGAGCTGCGAGAACTGCTTCTTTGGCAAGAACCTTCTCTGTGCGGTCACCGAGACGGGGCCGTGCGCGAGCTTTCGTCCCGCGCATCCCGAGGGGCTACGGCCGCCCAGCCAGCTGCACTTCGTGTTCCGCCAGGAGCGCCGGCTTCAGGTGGCCTGGGCGTTCCCCTCGCCCAGCGAGCAGAGCTCGCTGCACGCCTGAGACTCTCGCGGCGCCCCTGAGACTGAGATACTGTTTGGCGTCATGTACTGGCCGCTGCTCGGGGGACTGATCGCCATCGTGCTGATCTCTGTCCTGATGGGCTGGATCATGGACACCTCGCGCCGGGACCGCGACGCCGAGCGCCGACCCGGCAACCTGCGACCCCGGCGCTGAGCCCTTTGCCGGGTAGGCTCCCCGGCCAGGAGAGCGAATGCCCGACCGCGATCTGTTTGCCAACTTCGACCGTATGCGCCGGGAGATGGACGAGCTGTTCGGCGACGTCTTCGAGCGGGCGGGCATCGGGCGGGGCCGGCCGGCCCTGTGGCCCGCGATCGACGTTGCCTACGCATCCGATCCGCCCCGGGTGATCGTGACCGCCGAGCTGGCCGGCGTCGAGGTTGGCGAGATCGCGCTGCACACCGAAGGTCACAAGCTGATCCTGGCCGGACGGCGACGGCCCGCGGAGCCCGAGGGGGAGGTCTACCAGCAGGTGGAGATAGAGCGGGGAGCGTTTCGGCGCAGCATCGACCTGGGCGCCGAGGTGCACGCCGATCGGGCCACGGCCAGCTACCAGGACGGGATGCTCCGCGTGGAGCTGCCGCTGGTCGCGTCCGCGCCGCAGGCGCCGACCCGCATCTCGCCCACCCGCACCTCGCCGGCGACCCCCATCTCACCGACCGCCAGCGAGGACCGGGAGCAGCAGTGATCGACGTCGGCGCCCCCGTCGACGTCGGCCAGGAGGTGGCCGTCGACGGCACGGGCCGGCTGCCCGGCCGCGTCGGGGTGCTGCCGCTGCGTGACGCGGTCAGCTTCCCGGAGATGGTGGTGCCGCTCAACATCGGCCAGGAGCGGAGCATCGCGCTCATCAACGACGTCCTGCGCGGCGACCGCTCGATCGTCCTCCTCGCCGGCCGTGAGTCCGGCATCGAGACCCCGGCGCCTGACCAGCTGTACACGGTCGGGGTGCTCGGCACCGTCGCCCGGATGGTGCGCCTCCCCGACGGCACCCTGCGGGTCCTGATCCAGGGCGGCCCTCGCGTCCGGATCGAGGACTGGGCGGCGACCGAGCCCTACCTGGTCGCCGAGGTCGCCGAGGCCCCGGATGAGCTGCGCGAGGGTCCCGAGCTGGTGGCGCTGATGCGAAACGTCCAGCAGACGTTCGCGAGCATCGTCGGCCAGGTTCCCTACCTGCCCGAGGAGCTCGGGGTGATGGTGTCCAACGTCGAGGATCCCGTGCTGCTCACGCACCTGATCTCAGGCTCCCTGCGGCTGCCCACGGCCGAGAAGCAGGCGCTGCTCGAGGACCTGGACGTCACCAGCCGGCTGCGCCGGCTCGCCGAGACCCTGGCGCGCGAGCTCGAGCTGGTCGCCATCGGCACCAAGATCCAGTCTCAGGTCCAGTCCGAGCTGGACAAGGGGCAACGCGAGTACTTCCTGCGCCAGCAGCTCAAGGCAATCCAGGAGGAGCTCGGCGAAGGCGACGAGGTCCAGGCCGAGGTCAACGAGCTGCGCGCGCAGTTGGACGCACTCGAGCTTCCCGAGGAGGTCGCCAAGCAGGTCGACCGCGAGCTCGGCCGCCTGGAGCGCCTCCAGCCGGCGATGGCGGAGTACGGAGTCGTGCGCAACTACCTGGAGTGGATCGCCTCGCTGCCCTGGAACCTGTCAACCGACGACAACCTGGACCTGGGCCACGCTCGCGAGGTCCTCGACGAGGATCACTATGACATCGAGCAGGTCAAGGACCGGATCCTCGAGTTCCTGGCGGTTCGGTCCCTGATGGAGGGGCGCGATTCCCATCCCAGCGGATCGATCCTGCTGTTCGTCGGACCTCCGGGCGTGGGCAAGACATCACTCGGCCGATCCATGGCCCGGGCGCTGGGACGGCGGTTTCAGCGCATCAGCGTGGGCGGAGTTCGCGACGAGGCCGAGATCCGTGGTCACCGCCGCACCTACATCGGCGCGCTCCCGGGCGCGATCATCCGCGCGCTGCGCGACGCCGGCGCCAACAACCCGCTGTTCATGATCGACGAGATCGACAAGATGGGCGCGGACTTCCGCGGAGACCCGGCGAGCGCGATGCTCGAGGTGCTCGACCCCGAGCAGAACGCGACCTTCCGGGACCACTACCTCGACCTTCCCTTCGACCTGTCCCACGTGATCTTCGTGTGCACCGCCAACACACTGGACACGATCCCGGGACCGCTGCGCGACCGGATGGAGGTGATCCAGCTGGCCGGCTACACCCAGGCCGAGAAGCTCGAGATCGCCAAGCGCTACCTGATCGCGCGCCAGACCGAGCGAAACGGGCTCAATCGCCGGCAGATCGCGTTCTCGGACGCGGCCCTGCGCACGATCATCGCCGACTACACGCGGGAGGCCGGGGTGCGCCAGCTGGAGCGAGAGATCGGAACGGCCGCGCGGAAGGTCGCCAGACAGGTCGCCGAGGGGAAGCTCAAGCGCAAGGCGGCGATCACCGAGCCCCGGGTGCGCGAGCTGCTGGGCAAGCGCCGGTTCTTCTCCGAGACCCGGAGGCGAACCTCGCGGCCCGGGGTGGCGACCGGTCTGGCCTGGACTCCGGTGGGCGGCGAGGTGCTGTTCATCGAGGCCAGCGCGGCGCCCGGGCGGGGCAGGCTGACGATCACCGGGCAGCTCGGAGATGTGATGCGTGAATCAGCCGAGGCGGCCCTCTCCTACGTGCGCGCCAGCGCCACCGAGCTGCTGCCTGAGCTGCCGGCCAACTGGTTCGCCGAGCACGACATCCACATCCACGTCCCGGCCGGGGCGACCCCCAAGGACGGTCCGAGCGCCGGCGTGGCCATGGTGACGGCGCTGGCCTCGCTGCTGTCGGGACGGCCCGTCCGCTCCGACGTGGCGATGACCGGAGAGGTCACGCTGACAGGTCAGGTGCTGCCGATCGGTGGCCTCAAGGAGAAGGCGCTGGCGGCACAGCGAAACGGCATCAAGACGGTGATCGCCCCCGCGCTCAATGAGCAGGACACCGACGAGATCCCCGCCCACCTCGGGAGGGCGCTGCGCTTCGTGTTCGTCTCGACGGTCGACGAAGTGCTGCACACCGCGCTGGCTGTAAAGCGGCAGGCAGGGTATCCCTTATCCTGACCGTTCACCCGAGCAAACGCCCCGAGGGAGACCGATGGCATCACGCAGCAAGAAAGTCGCCAAGGCGGTGCCGTTCAGTGCCGCCGATCTGGCCAACATCACCAAGGTCAATCCGTACATCCAGCGCCTGATCGAGGACCAGGAGCTGCAAGACAACATCCGGACGGCGCTCGATTCCGGCCGGCGCTCCATCGACCGGTTGACCTCGAGCAAGTCGCCCCAGAAGGCCGTGCTGGAGGACAAGAAGCTCCAGAAGGAGGTTCGTCAGGCAGCTCAGGCTCTCCGCGACGCGACGATGGCCATGAACGATGCTCCCAACCGCAAGAAGAAGAAGACGGGCCGTCGGCTCGGGCGCACGCTGCTGCTCGTAGTGGTCGGGGCGGGGGTCGCGCTCGCCGTCTCCGAGAGCCTGCGCTCCAAGGTGCTCGACACGCTGTTCGGTGCCGAGGAGGACTTTGAGTACACGCCGCCGGCCGGCGCTCCCACGACGCCCCCGGCCAGCCCCGTGACCGCCGCCTAGTGCTTCTCGCCGTATTTGCGGTGGGGCATTAACCACCGAGGCTGATCGCATCGCAGTGAGGGCGCCCCCGGGGCGCCCTCACTGCGTTACGGGGGCGGCCCGATGAGCGAGACCCTGTCCCGGTCGTACAATCGCCTCGAATGGAAGCGGCCACCGCATTCGAGCGCTCGCTGGCCCGTGAGCTGCCGAGCGAAAAGGCGATCCGGATCGTCGAGGCGATGCGCGCCAGCGTCGCCGAGCGGGGCATCGCCGGCTCCACCTTCGATCACGTGGCCCGCGAGGCCGGGGTGTCGCGCGGACTGCTGCACTACTACTTCGCCACCAAGGAGCGACTGCTGGTCGAAGTCGTACGCCGCGAGTGCGAGCTTCGCGGGGAGCTGCTGGAGCAGGCGGTGGCCGGCGCCGCCGGCGCCGGTGAGGTGATCGACGCCCTGGTGCGCAGCTACGAGCAGATCCTGGGCGAGGGGACGAGCGCGATGGTCACCTTCTACGAGCTGCTGATGCTCGGCCAGCGCAACGACGAGATCGCGCTCGAGCTCGCCGAGCTGGCTCGCAGCACCCGTGCCCGGCTCGCGGACGCGCTGCGCGCGGGCAGCGAGGCGGGCGTGTTCGAGCTCCGCGCGGACCCGAGCGATGTCGCCAGCTTCCTGTTCGCGCTCGCCGACGGCGTCACGATCCGCCGCCTGTCGGAGCCGGGGCTCGACGTCCGGCCGCTGATGGACCAGGCGGTCGCGGCGGCGCGCGCATTGCTGGCGTGACGCCGCCCTCGGGGCGCGCATGCGCCGCTTAGCTGCTGCAGGCGGGATCATCCTCGTGGTGGTCGTGCTGGGGGTGGCTCAGCTCGTGCTGCCCGGGATCGCCGCCCAGCGCCTGCGCGATCAGCTGGGCCGCAACGGGCAGGTGCGATCGGTGCACGTCCACGCGTTTCCGGCGATCCAGCTGCTCTGGCACCGCGCCGATCGGGTCGAGATCTCGCTCGGCGACTATCGCCTGGCTTCCGCCGGCCTGGCGGCGAAGCTCGGCCAGACCGCAGACGTCGGCTCGCTGACGGCGTCAGCGACCAGGTTTCAGACGGGCCTGCTGACCCTGCGCGACGCGACGCTGATCACGCGCGGCAGCGAGCTCAGCGCCACCGCCACCGTGACCGAAGCCGACCTGCGCAGCGCGCTGCCGATCCTCGATTCGGTGACTCCGGTGGCCTCAGGGGGCGGTCGGCTCACGCTTCGGGGGACGGCGTCGCTCTTCGGCGTGAGCGCCGCCGTGGACGTCACCGTGAGCCCTCAGAGCGGCAACCTCGTGGTCGTGCCCAACCTTCCGCTCGGCGGGCTGGCCACGACCACGATCTTCTCTGACCCGCACATCAGCGTGCAGAGCGTCGCCGCCACGCCGATTCCCGGTGGCTTCTCGGTCCGGGGCACCGCGCGTCTGCACTGAAGCCGGCTCAGTGGCCCCTCAGGCACCAACCTGCGCCTGCGCCGGCCCGATGGCGCACAATGCGGGTAGTGAGCGAGGGGCCGAAACTCACCCGGCGCCAAGCGCTGACCGGTGCGGCCGCGGCCGGCGCCGGAGCGCTGATCGTGCCCGCCGCGGCCCAGGCGGGCCTGCGCGATACCGCTGCCCCTGGCGTGTTCACCGAGTGGGTCGGGGAGCTGGCGGGACAGTCGCGCGTCCTGGCGGTAAGCCGCAGCTTCTCCCTGGCCGGGGTTCAGTGGTCGGGTCCCGCCCGGGCTTCGATCCAGCTGCGCGCCCGGGCGCGGGGAGGCGCGTGGAGTCCGTGGGCCTCGGCCTCGGTGCAGGGCCACGAGCCTGATCGCGGCCCGGCCACGGCCGGCCTAGCCTCGTCCTTTGACCAGGCCTCTCCGCCCGGAAGGCTCCCCCCCGGAAGGCTCGCCCGGACGCTTCGGCGAGCCGCTGTGGTGCGGACGCGCCGACCAGGTCCAGCTGCGCAGCTCCGGTCCCGTCACCGGGGTGCGCCTTCACTTCGTCGCCGCCTCCGCGCGCGCCGAGCCTCTCGCCCGGACGGCCTCGCTGCCGCTGGCCGCGCCCACCCTCCCGGCCGGCCCCGGGCAACCTCCGATCATCGCCCGCTCGGCCTGGGCCGGGGGCGGCGCTCGCCCCGCCGCAGGCCCCTTCTACGGCTCGGTGGCGCTGGCCTTCGTGCATCACACCGTCAATCCGAATGGCTACTCGGCGGGCGAGGTCCCGGCAATGCTGCTGGCGATCTACGACTACCACCGGTACGTTCGCGGGTTCTTCGACATCGCCTACAACTTCATCATCGACGCCTTCGGGCGGATCTGGGAGGCGCGCGAGGGTGGGATCGACGAGCCGGTGGTCGGCGCCCACGCCGGCGGCTACAACTCGGTCTCGACGGGCGTCGCGATGCTCGGGACGTTCACGTCCTCGGTCCCGCCACCCGGCGCGATCCAGTCACTGGAGCGGCTGCTGGCCTGGAAGCTGTCGCTGCACGGGGTCCCGAGCACCGGCAAGGTGACGGTGGAGGTGGCTCCGAGCGGCGCCTCCTACACGCCCTTCCGTCCCGGCCAGCACGTCGCGCTTCCCCGGGTGGCCGGTCACCGTGACGGAGACCTGACCGACTGTCCGGGCAACGCCCTGTACGGGCGGCTGCCGTCCATCCGCCCCCGGGTGGCGGCGCTGGCCGGCACGCCGGCTCGGCTCACCATCTCACAGGGCCAGACGGTTGCCTACGGGCAGACGGTGGCGGTGCATGGCCGCCTGACCGGCCTGGATGGTCCGGCGATCGCCGGCGCCCCGGTGGAGATCCAGACGATCGGAGGCGCCGGGGCGACTCGCAGGGTCGCGACCGCGGTCACCGACGCGCAGGGCAACTGGTCGGCGCTGGTGACGGTTCGCAGGGACGCCCTGGTGCGCGCTCTGCACCGAGCCCGGCCCGCGGCGGTCTCGGCTGTGGCCGAGCTCGGAGTCCTCCCGGCGCTGACCCTGAGCCTGGCCGCGAGCGCGCCGCCCCGCGTCATTGGCACGGTCAACCCCGCCAAGCCGCGGGTGACCCTCGATGTCTACCGCCTGTCCGGCGGGCGCCGTCACCTGGTCAGCGGCCGGCGCGTCACCGTCCGAGCAGGCAGCTTCGCCGCCACCCTGCATCTCGGCCGGGGCGCCTATGTCGTGATCGCCCGGACCACCGCCGGCGGGGGGACCCTGGCCGGAGCCTCGGCGCCGCTCACCGTCACGGTGTAGACGGCTCGGGCCCGGGCACGGGTGTAGACGGCTTGGTCGCGGTCAGGGCGTAGACAGCTTGGGCGAGCTCCAGGGCTCACGGAGCCGTCGCTCCAGCTCGTCGCCCAGCCTCGCAATCGCGAACCGCTCCTGGGCGAGGCTGTCGCGGTCGCGCACCGTCACCGTCTCGTCCTGCAAGGACTGATGGTCGATGGTCACCGCCCAGGGGGTGCCGATCTCGTCCTGCCGGCGGTAGCGGCGGCCGATCGCCCCCCCTGAGTCGTACTCGGCCTGGAAGCGCTCGCGCAGCTCCCGGTAGACGCGCTGGGCGAGCTCGGGCTGGCCGTCCTTGCGCACCAGCGGCAGCACCGCGACCTTGACGGGCGCCAGGCGCGGATGTAGGCGCAGCACCGTCCGGGCCTCCCCCTCGATCTCGTCCTCGTCGTAGGCGTCGACCATGAACGCGAGCATCGCGCGGTCGGCGCCGGCCGCCGGCTCGATCACGTGGGGGAGGTAGCGATCGCCGTTGACCGTGTCGACGTACTCGAGCTTCTGGCCCGAGTACTCGGCGTGCTGGGTGAGATCGAAGTCCCCGCGGTTGGCGACGCCCTCGAGCTCCTGCCACCCGATCGGGAACAGATACTCGACGTCGCTGGTGGCGCTCGAGTAGTGCGACAGCTCGTCGGCGTCATGGGGACGCAGCCGCAGGTGGTCGGCGCGGATCCCCAGGCGCAGGTACCAGGCCTCGCGCTCGCCGAGCCAGTGCGCAAACCACTGCTCGGCCTCGGAGGGGGGCACGAAGTACTCCATCTCCATCTGCTCGAACTCCCGGGTGCGGAAGATGAAGTTGCCGGGCGTGATCTCGTTGCGAAAGCTCTTGCCGATCTGGGCGATCCCGAACGGCGGGCGCTTGCGGGAGAAGCTCAGGTAGTGCTTGAAGTTCAGGAAGATGCCCTGCGCGGTCTCGGGCCGCAGGTAGACGGTCGAGCCTTCCTCCTTGACCGCCCCGACCGTGGTCTCGAACATGAGGTTGAAGTCGCGCGCCTCGGTCAGGTCGCATTCGGGCGTCTCACCGGGGTGCTTGGAGGGCTTGCGACCGCAGGCGGCGTCCTCGAGCTTGTCGGCGCGGAAGCGCAGCTTGCAGGTGCGGCAGTCGACCAGGGGGTCGGTGAAGCTGGCCAGGTGACCGCTCGCCTCCCAGGTTCTCGGGTGCTGGATGATCGCCGAGTCCAGCGCCACCACGTCGTCGCGCTCCTGGAGCATCGATCGCCACCACTCGCCCTTGACGTTGTTCTTGAGCAGCACGCCGTAGTGGCCATAGTCGTAGCTGGACCCGATTCCGCCGTAGATCTCGCTGCTCTGAAACACGAATCCCCGCCGCTTGGCGAGCGAGACGATCTTCTCCATGGTCACGGGGTCGGTGGGCATCAGGTCTCCGGGAGGGCGGCTGGCGGAGCGTCGATGGTAGCCCCGAGGCGCCGCACCGCCTCGGCGATCACCGCGTCGCGCTTGCAGAACGCAAACCGCACGAGCCTCGAGGCCGCCTCCTGGTCGTCATAGAAGACGCTCGTGGGGATCGCGACGATTCCCGCGCGCTGCGGAAGCGTGGCGCAGAACCGGCGGGCGTCGGTGCCGACGTCGGCGTTGACGAAGTAGGTGCCGCCCGGGACCAGCGGCCGCAGCCCGGCAGCCGTCAGCCCGGCGCACAGCTGATCGCGCCTGCCCCGCAGGTCGTCGCACAGCGCCCGCAGGTGTCGCGGCGGGAGCCGGAGGGCGGCGGCGGCCGCGTGCTGGAGCGGGGTACCGCCGGCGAAGGTCAGGAACTGCTTGGCGGTCCGGGTGGCGGCCACCAGCTCCGCCGGTCCCGAGCACCATCCGATCTTCCAGCCGGTGAACGAGAACGACTTGCCGACGCTGGAGATCGTGAGCGTGCGCTGGGCCATCCCGGGCAGCGTCGCGATCGGGATGTGCTCGCCCTCGTAGACGAGGTGCTCGTAGACCTCGTCGGTGACGCAGATCAGGTCGTGCTCGATGCAGGTCGCGGCCACCGACTGCAGCTCGGAGCGGCTCAGCACCCGGCCCGTCGGGTTGTGGGGAGAGTTCAGCAGCAGCACCCGGGCCCGGGGCCCGAGCGCTGCCCCCAGGATTTCGTCGTCGAGCTCGAACCCGGGAGGCCGCAGCGTAACCGGCCGCCGGGTGGCCCCGGCGAACGCAATGCAGGCCGCATAGGAGTCGTAGTAGGGCTCGAGCACCACGACCTCGTCCCCGGGATCACACAGGGCCAGCAGCGCGGCGGCGATCGCCTCGGTGGCCCCGAAGGTGATCAGCACGTCCTCGGGCTCGAGTCCGTAGTAGTCACGTTGATGCTCGCGCACCGCGTCGCGCAGCGCCGGGACGCCGGGCAGCGGCGCGTACTGGTTCTCGCCGCCGCGCAGCGCGCCGACGGCGGCATCGATCGCCTCCGCCGGGCCGTCGGTGTCCGGGAATCCCTGGCCCAGGTTGATCGCCCCCGTCGAGGCCGCCAGGGCGGTCATCTCGGTGAACACGGTCGTTCCCAGGCCGTCGAGACGGGCGGCGCGGCGCGGCATGCGCCGGACGCTACCGGGAGGCGCGGCGCGGCGCGGCGCGCGCACGAAGCGGCTGGCAGGCAGCACCTTGGCACTCTTTGCCCAGGAGTGCCAGCGAGCGTGGATATACTTCCTGATGCGATGCCGATCTACGAATACCGGTGCGAGAACGACCACGATTTCGAGGTCATGCGGGGGATCAGCGACGATCCGGTGACCGCCTGCGAGGTCTGCGCGGCTCCGGTCCGGCGCGTCTTTCGCCCGATCGCGGTGCACTTCAAGGGCTCAGGCTTCTACAACACCGACTACGGCACCCGCAAGCGCTCCCGCGAGAAGGAGTCGGCCGAGGCGGGCAGCAGCGAGGGCTCCTCCAAGGAGTCCAAGGATTCGAAGCCGGACTCGTCCTCGAAGGAGTCGAGCTCCTCCAAGACCGACTCGGTAGCCTCCAAGAAGTCGGAGACCAAGGCAGCGGCGGACTAGGCCCGAGGCCGTCGCCGCGGGGGGGTTTTGGGCCTAATGGTCCCTCTGGGGCACCTAAGTCCCAAACGCCCAGGGTAAGTCCCAAAGGCCCCAGGGTGCCTGGGGCGAGAAATCTGCGGGCGCCCCGCGCTCGGGCCGGGCCGCGTTCGGGCCGACCCCGGGTCAGCCGTTCATCAGCTTGCCCACCGCCTGGTGGATCGCCGCCTGGCCGCCCGGGGACTCGACGTCGGCCAGCGGCAGGTGGTCTTGCTGGAGGATCTGCGTGGGCGCCGAGCCGCCGATCTCGGACGCGATGAACAGGGTCATCAGCGTGAAGCCGCCCATGTCGGTGCGCACCGCCTTGGGCGCTGCCCAGGACGCCCAGGGGAGCCTGAAGAAGATGCCCGGGGACAGGAGCTGGCCCTTGATCGCGTTGAGGATCTTCTGCTGATAGGCCTCACGGGTGAGGTCGTTGCTGCCCGCGTTGCACTTGTTCTCCCGGGTTCGGGCCAGCGTCAGCGCGTCGCGGCCGTCCAGGTGATGGGTGCCGGGAGCCAGGGACAGCGAGAAGCCGCCGTTCTGGACGCCGCCGCTGATCTCCGAGCAGATCCGGCCGGTGGTCACCGTTACCCCGCCGATCGCGTCGATGAACTTGGGGAAGTTGGCGAGGTTGACGATGATCAGGTGGTTGATCTTGACGTGGGTCAGGTTCTCGACCGTCTTGATCGCCAGCGCCGGGCCGCCATATGAATAGGCGGCATTGATCTTCGTCGAGCCGTGGCCGGGGATCGGCACCACCGTGTCCCGGGGGATCGACAGGCGACGCGAGGTCCCGCCGCCGATCCGCCACAGCATCATCGTGTCCGAACGGATCCCGCCCGCGAACGCTCCCGGCTCCTTGGAGCCCGCGGGGCGCTGATCGGTCCCGATCACGAGCACCGTGTCCGTCGAGGTGAGCATGTTCCCCCCTGAGGTCAGTGCGGCAGAGACGGAGCTCGGAACCGAACCGCTCTGGAGCTGAGCGCTGACCAGGAACAGGACGAGCGACAGCACCAGCCACGCGACAACCGCCACCGCCACCCACTTGAGCACGCGTCCCGGGGTGATCCGCCGGCGCTCGCCGCCCGGCTCAGCTCCCGAACCGGCCGAACCGCGGCCTCGGGGCGGCCCTCCGTCCCGAGGCACGGCGGTCTCCTCCTCGCCGCGCAGTCGCGAGAGGAGACCCCGGGGAGCGGAGCGGTAGACGTTGTAGGGGCGCTCGCCGGAGGCCGGTCGACTCGGCCGATCGGCCGATCCGGACCCGTACTTGCGGTACGGCGGATCCTCGGTGGGCGCTCGATTTGGGGGTTCGCTGGACATCGAGCTCTGCATATAGTGGACGACATGCCGGCGAGACGCACCATCGGCGTCGACCTGGGCGGTACCAAGCTCCTCGCCGGCGCGGTGGATCAACGGCTGGTTGTCCACCATCGTACGCAGCGGACGGTCACGGGTCTGGATCAGCCGGCGCTGCTCGACGTGGCCGTCGACGCGGTCAACGAGGTCCGGGCCTCGGCGGGGGCCGAGGTCGAGGCCGTGGGCTTCGGGATCCCGTGCCTGATCGACCGGCAGACCGGCATCGCCGTCGTCGGGATCAACACTCCGCTGGCCGATATCGCGTTTGCCGACGTCATGGCCGAGCGGCTCGGCCTGCCGGTGTTCGTCGACAACGACGGCAACCTGGCCGCGCTCGCCGAGCATCGCGCCGGGGCCGCTCGGGGCGCCTCCGAGGCCGTGGTGCTGACGATCGGCACCGGGATCGGCGGCGGCCTGATCCTGGGCGGCGAGCTCTACCACGGCGCCCGGGGGGCCGCCGGCGAGCTCGGGCACATCGTGATCGACTTCCACGGTCCGCACTGCAACGGCAACTGCCCGGGAGTGGGCTGCGTGGAGGTGTTCGCGTCGGGAACGGCCTTGGCCGCCGAGGCGCAGCGCCTGGCCGCCCATCGGCCGGGATCGACCCTGGACCGGGTGGTGCGCGAGGGGCGCCCGCTCGTGGGTCCGCTGGTCACCGAGCTGGCCCACGACGGCGACCCGGCCGCGCTCGAGGTCATCAAGCTGATGGGCGAGCGGCTGGGAGCGGCCATCGTCAGCCTGGTCAACATCTTCAACCCCGAGGTGGTGGTGATCGGAGGCGGGGTGATCGCCGCCGGCGAGCTGCTGCTCGAGCCCGCCCGCGCCGGGGTCGCTCAGCGCACCCTGCCCTTCGTGCACGAGCGGCTGCGCATCGTTGCCGCCCGCTTCGGCGTCGAGGCGGGGATGATCGGCGCCGCCGCGCTCGCCTTCGAAGGGGCTCGGGAGGCCCTGCGGTGAGCATCGCGGACCTGCCTGGCGGCGGCAGAGGGGGTCGCCTGATCGTCTGCCCGACCCCGATCGGCAACCTCGAGGACGTGACGCTGCGCGTGCTGGCCGCCCTCCGGGAGGCCGACATCGTGGCCTGCGAGGACACGCGGCGCACCCGGGTGCTGCTTGACCGCTACGGCGTCGCCGGCCGGCTGGTCAGCTACCAGGAGCACAACGAGTCAGAACGCGCCGACGAGCTCGTGGCGCGGATGCGCGACGGGGCGGTGGTCGCGCTGGTGTCCGACGCCGGGATGCCGCTGGTCTCGGACCCGGGTTTCGTGCTCGTGCGCGCGTGCGTGGCCGCCGGGCTCGGCGTCGAGGTCCTGCCCGGTCCCTCGGCGGCGTTGAGCGCCCTGGTCGCCAGCGCGCTGCCGGCCGAGCGCTGGCAGTTCGTGGGCTTCTTGCCGCGCAAGCGCCCCGAGCTGGCACGGGTGCTCGCCTCGCCGGAGACGCTCGTGGCCTTCGAGTCCCCCCGACGCCTGGCGGGCTCCCTGCAGGTTCTCGCCGAGCTCGACGGCGATCGCCGGGTGGCCGTCTGCCGCGAGCTGACCAAGGTCCACGAGGAGATCGTGCGCGGCAGCGCCGCCGAGCTTGCCGCTCGCTACGCGGCGCAGGCCCCGCGCGGCGAGATCGTGCTCGTCGTCGGTCCCGCGACTCCGGTGGAGCCGAGCCTCGAGGCACCGCTGACAGCGCTGTCGCGGCTGGTCGATGCCGGCGCCAAGCCCCGTCCGGCGTCAGCCGTGGTCGCCGAGCTGACCGGCGTGAGCGCCAACGCGCTCTACCGCGCGCTCATCGATCAGCGTTCGACGAAGTAGCTGCCGCTGCCCTGACCGCTCGAGTAGTAGCGGGTCGTGACCGTCTTCTTGCGGGTGAAGAACTCGACGGCGTCCGTGCCGTGGGCGTGCAGGTCGCCGAGGAAGGAGTCCTTCCAGCCGCTGAACGGGAAGAAGGCGACGGGCGCCGCCACCCCGATGTTGACCCCGATCATGCCCGCTTGGACCTCGTGGCGGTAGCGGCGCACCGAGGCTCCGGACTCGGTGAAGATCGAGGTTCCGTTGCCAAACCGGCTGGCGTTGACGATCTCGATCGCCTCGTCGAGCGAAGCCGCCCGGATCACGGTCAGCACCGGCCCGAACACCTCTTCCTGGGCGATCGCCATCCCGGGCGTGACCTCGTCGAGGATCGTCGGTCCCAGGAACGCGCCGGACGGGTCGATCCCCTCGCCGCCGGCGTCGCGACCGTCGACCACCAGTACCGCTCCGTCGTGCACGCCGCGGTCGATCCATTCGCTGATCCGGTCCCGGGCTCCGCGTGAGATCACCGGGCCCACGTCCGAGCGCTCGTCGATTCCGTCGCCGACCCGCAGGCCGCGCGTGGCCCGGGTCAGCGGCGCCAGCAGCTGCTCGTGGGCGTCGCCGACCGTCACCACCACCGACCCGGCCATGCAGCGCTGGCCGGCCGCCCCGAACGCCGACCCGATGATCCCGTCGACGGTGGGATCGATCATCGCGTCGGGCATCACCACCATGTGGTTCTTGGCTCCCCCCAGCGCCTGCACGCGCTTGCCCGCCTTGGCCGCGCGTTCGTAGACGAGCCGGGCCACGGGCGCCGAGCCCACGAACGAGACGGCGTCGATTCCGGGGTGGTCGAGGATCCCCTCCACCACCGCCCGTCCGCCGTTGACCAGGTTTACGACTCCGGGGGGCAGCCCGAGCGCATCGAGCTCCTCGAAGGCGATCTGCTGGGTGAGCGGCACCTGCTCGGAGGGCTTGAGCACGAACGCGTTGCCACAGGCGATCGCGAACGGCAGAAACCAGAACGGCACCATCGCCGGGAAGTTGAACGGGACGATGGCCGCGCACACGCCGACGGGCTGGCGAATCGTCTCGGCGTCGATGTTGCGGCCGACGTCCTCGAGGATCCGTCCCTGCATGGTCGTCGGCACCGCGCAGGCGGCCTCGACCATCTCGATCATCCGCGCCACCTCGGCGCGGGCGTCGGCGATCGTCTTGCCCATCTCGGCGGTCACCGAGCGAGCGAGCTCGTCGGTGCGGGCCACGAGCCGCTCACGGAGCTCGAACAGCTTGCGCGCGCGGGCGATCGTCGAGACCGCGCGCCACTCCGGAAGCGCCCCGCGGGCGGCGTCGACCGCGGCGTCCAGGTCGCCGGCGCCCGACAGGGGAACCCGGGCCAGGATCTCGCCGGTCGCCGGGTTGGTGACCGGCAGCTCGTCGCCGGCGTCGCGGGCGGGAGTCCACTGTCCGGCGATGTAGTTGTCGAGTAGGCGGGTGGCGGTGGCGGTCATGAAGCTCCTACTCAGGTTGTCGGTTGCGCGGTGAGCCGCCACTCGTGGGCGGGATCGTTGGCGACCGCCCACTGACGGACGGGTCCGGCCATCACGTTGAGGTAGTAGAGGTCGTATCCGGGCGGCGCCGCCACCGTGTGGTAGCCGCGCGGCACGAGCACGCAGTCGCGATCGCCGAACGCGAGCGTCTCGTCGAGCGAGCCATCGTCCGAGTAGACGCGCTGCAGGCCGAACCCGCGCTCGGGGGCGATCCGGTGGTAATAGGTCTCCTCCAGCGACGTCTCGGCGGGTGGATCGTCGCTGTCGTGCTTGTGGGGCGGGTAGCTTGACCAGTGGCCACCGGGGGTGAGCGTCTCGGAGACCAGCAGCGAGTCGGCCTCTCGATCGCCCAGCAGGATCGGGCGGACCGTGCGCTGCTGTGCAGCGAAGCCCCGGGTCTCGGTGTCGCAGTCCGCGCCGGGCAGGACCCGGGGCGGCGCTCCGCCGCCGGGCGCGGGCGCCCAGCACAGCGCCACCTCCGCATCGCCGGCCTCGCCGATGACCGAGAACATCGATCCCGGGGGCAGGTAGGCGGCGTCGGGCGGCTCGCTCCAGGGATCGGGTCGGCCGCCCAGGTCGCGCCACTCGCCATGGCGCGAGCTGACCCCGACCGTGCCCGAGATGACCACCAGGCACAGCTCCCGATCGCCGCAGTCGCGCTCGGCGATCACCCCCGGCGCCAGCGCCAGCACCTCGAAGCCGACGTACGTCCAGCCGGCCGACGCGGGGCTGATCGACAGGATCGTGCCGCCTGCCGGCGGGCGGGGATCGGGATGGACGAGCAGGTTGGCGTGTCCCGCCATGGTCGTAGCTTGGCACGGTCAGGTGGCGCGGGCAGCTCGCGGAGTGGCGGACTCGGCGGATAGCCTAGGCATACGGCCATGTCCTTCTACATCACCACCCCGATCTTCTACGTCAACGCCCAGCCGCACCTGGGTCACGCCTACACGGCGATCGCCACCGACGTGATCGCGCGCCACATGCGACAGCGCGAGGCGGACGTGTTCTTCCTCACGGGCACCGACGAGCACGGTGAGCCGGTGGCCGATGTGGCCCGCGCCGAGGGCATCTCGCCCCAGGAGCTGGCCGATCGCAACGCGGCGCGCTTCCAGGCGCTGATGCCGCGGCTGGACATCTCCAACGACTTCTTCATCCGCACCACCGACGAGGAGCACAAGCGACGGGTCCAGGATGTGCTCGGGCGGGTGCACGACAACGGGTACACGTACAAGGGGCTGTACGAGGGCTGGTACTGCCCGCGCTGCGCGGACTTCAAGGTCGAGAACGAGATCCTCGAGGGCAACCTGTGCCCGATCCACGAGATCCCGCTCACGCGTGAGCAGGAGGAGAACTGGTTCTTCGCGCTCTCGCGCTTCCAGGAGCGGCTCGAGCAGCTGTACGCCGACCGGCCGGACTTCGTGATGCCGGGCGCGCGCTTCAACGAGGCGCGATCGTTCATCGCCTCGGGCCTGCAGGACGTCTCGCTCACCCGAGCGCGGATGACCTGGGGGGTGCCCGTCCCCTGGGATTCGGGACACGTCTTCTACGTGTGGTTCGACGCGCTGCTCAACTACTACACGGCGCTCGGGTATGCGCGGCCCGGGGAGGATCTGACCGATCGCTTCTGGCCGGCCACCTACCACATCATCGGCAAGGACATCCTCAAGTTCCACACCGTGTTCTGGCCCGCGATGCTGATGGCGGCCGAGCTGGAGGTGCCTCACCACGTGTTCGTGCACGGCTTCCTGCTCGGCGCCGACGGACGCAAGATGAGCAAGTCGCTGGGCAACGTGCTCGACCCCTTCGAGGTGATCGACCAGTTCGGCACCGACGCGCTGCGCTTCTACCTGATGCGCGACGTCCCCTTCGGCGCCGACGGCGCGGTCGGCATGGACTCGGTGACCGCCCGGTATGAGTCAGAGCTCGCCAACGAGTACGGAAACCTGGCCAGTCGCACGATCGCGATGGTCCACCGCTATCGCGACGGGGTCGTCCCCGACGTGGAGACCGACGCGGTGCTGGCAGCCGAGTTCGAGGGTCTGGTGGCAACGGTGAGCGACCTGCTGGATCGCGCCGACCCGACCACCGCCCTGGAGCAGATCTGGCAGCGGGTGCGTCGCTGCAACCGCTATGTCGAGGAGCGCGCGCCCTGGCAGCTGGCCAGGGATCCCGGCTCGGCCGGCGAGCTGGACCGGACCCTGGCCTCGCTCGCCGAGGCCGTGCGCGTGATCAGCGTGCTGCTGGCTCCCTACCTGCCGGCCAGCGCGGGCAAGCTCCTGGACGCCCTCGGGGCCCCGGAGCTGTCGCTGCCGGGCGCGGAGTTCGCGGCGCGCGGCGGGGGCCGGACCGTGGCCACGCTCGAGCCTCTGTTCCCCAAGGCAACTCCACTCAGCCACTCCCAAGCCACCTGATCGACAGCCACACCCATCTGGATGCCTGCGAGCCGCCCAACGCCGAGCTCGTGGCCGCCGCCGAGCGGGCCGGGGTGACGCGGATCGTGACCGTGGGAACCGACGGCGCATCCTGCCGAGCGGCACTGGCGGCCGCCGAGGACTTCCCGCAGGTGTACGCGGCGATCGGCCGCCATCCCAATTCGGCCGCCGGCTTCGACGACGCCGACTTCGCCGAGCTGCAGGCTCTCGCCAGCCACGACAAGTGCGTCGCGATCGGGGAGACCGGGCTGGACTACTACCGTGACCACGCTCCCCGAGACGATCAGCGCCGCGCCTTCGAGGCCCAGCTGGAGCTGGCGCGCTCGACCGCCAAGCCGCTGATCATCCACACCCGGGCCGCCGACGACGACACCCTGGCTCTGCTGGAGGAGCGCGCCGGCGACCTGAGCGTCGTCCTGCACTGCTTCTCGATGGCCACGCGGATCGAGCAATGCCTGACGCACGAGAACTGGTGGATCTCGTTCGCCGGCAACGCCACCTATCCGAGGTCCGAGGACCTGCGCACGGCCGCCGTGCGGGTCCCGGCGCAGCGGCTGCTGGTCGAGACCGATGCCCCTTGGCTGTCCCCTCAGCCAGTGCGGGGCCAGCCTAACCGGCCCGCCAATGTGGCCTTGACCGCTCAGGTCATCGCGCTCGAAAGGCGGGTGCCCTACGAGGAGCTCGAGCGCGGCATCGAAGCCAGTGCCGCGGCCGCATTCGGGTGGTGACCGTGCGCTCGGCGCGCCAGCGCGAGCTCGGCCAGAACTTCCTCGTCGACGGCAACATCCTCGACGTGATCGAGCGCCTGGCCGGCCTGCGCGCCGACGACGTGGTGCTCGAGATCGGAGGCGGCCCCGGAGTGCTGTCGCGGCGCCTGGCGGCCCGGGTCTCGCACCTGCACGTCGTCGAGGTCGACGACCGGCTGCGCGATCGCCTGTGCGCCGCCGTGGCCGAGCGTGACAACGTCACCCTGCACTTCGCCGACGCGCTGGAGCTGGACCTGACGGCGCTGTCACCGCCGCCTGACAAGATTGTGGCGAACCTGCCCTACGGGGTCGCCGCGAGCGTCATCCTGCGCACGATCGAGCAGCTGCCCGACGTGCGCGAGTGGGTGGTGATGGTCCAGCGCGAGGTGGGGGAGAGGTTCGCGGCCGCCCCGGCCACCCCGGCCTACGGCGTGCCGTCGGTGCTGGCTCAGCTGGCGTGCGAGGTCAAGGTGCTGCGCCCGATCTCGAGAAACGTGTTTCGTCCCGTCCCCAACGTCGACTCCGTCCTGCTCGGCTTGCGTCGGGTCGCTGCGGCGCCCGACACCGAGGTGCGAGGTCTCGTCCACGCGGCCTTTGCGCACCGCCGCAAGGCGCTGGCGGGCTCGCTGGCGCTGGCGCCGGGGGCGGCTCCCCGGATCCGCGACCGCGCCCGGACGGCCCTGATCGAGCTCGGCCACCCCGCCGACGAGCGCGCCGAGCGCCTGGCGCCCGAGGAGTTCCGGCAGCTCGCGGCGAGGCTCGAGTGTGACGGCTGACCGAACCGACGCCTTCGCCAAGGTCAACCTGTGCCTGCTGCTGGGGACGATCCGCGGTGACGGGCGCCACGAGCTGGTCACGCTGTTCGAATCGGTCAGCCTCGCCGACGAGCTCCTGATTGTTGCCCGGGAGCCCGGCGAGCCAGACGAGGTCGTGTGCGATTCCGTCACCGGCCCCAACCTGGTGGCCCAGGCCCTGGATGCCCTGCGCGCCGCCGGGTGGGCGGCCCCCCCGGTCAAGGTCGAGATCCACAAGCGGATCCCGATCGCGGCCGGGATGGGGGGAGGGTCGGCCGACGCCGCCGCCCTCCTGCGCCACGCCCCGAGCCTCGCGCCCGTGGCCGAACGCGTCCGGTGGGAGATCGCGGTCGCCCTGGGCGCCGATGTCCCCGCTCAGCTGGAGCCCGGCCCGAGCCTGGGCACGGGCGGCGGCGAGATCGTCGCACCGGTCGTCGTCGCCGATCACGGCCTGCTGATCCTCCCGCAGCCGTTCGGGCTCTCGACCGCCGAGGTCTACCGCGAGGCCGACCGGCTGGGCCTGCCGCGCCCCGCCGAGGAGCTGGCGGCGCTGGGCGCCGAGCTGAGGGCCACGCTCGGCGATCCGGGGTCCGGGCGGCTTCCGGATCGGCTGATGATCAACGATCTGCAGCCGGCCGCGCTTTCGCTGCGACCCGAGCTCACTCGGACGCTCGCATTGGCCCGGTCAGCCGGGGCGGATCTGGAGATGGTGTGCGGCTCGGGTCCGACCGTGATCGGGATCTTCCCGGGGGCAGACGGGTTCGATCGAGCCACCGAGGCGGCCGAGAGGCTGGGCGATCTGCATCCGCGCGCGAAAGCCGCCAGACCCGTCCGCAGAGGGACTGGCGGCGAGGCGCCGAACGATTGACCGATTTGCGCAATTTGCGCGGATGAGGGCGCCCTGCGACCAGCAGGCGGCCCCGTCCGGCACAATTCGAACCTGCATCGATGAGCAACACGACAGTCACATATCTGGTCGGCGCCGGCGCCGGGGTGCTGGGGCTTGCCGCCTTCTGCACGCTCGTGCTCGCTCCGGCGCTCACCGCCTACCGCCGTCCGCTGGAGCGGGCCGCGGTCGTGGTCCTGTCGCTCTACGTCCTGGCGGCGCTCATCGGGATCGGGGTTCTGCTCGGTGCGCTGATCATTCTCGAGTGGCCGCGGGTCTTCTAGGCCGCGGCCCGCGGTCCTGAGGCAAAGGTGAGCGACGTGGCGGAAAGCGCTGAGCGCGGCGATTCTCGCACCCCGGATCTGGATGCCTTCGCGGCGATCACGGATGCCGTGGAGGGAGGGGCCGGCCTTCCGGAGATCCTGCGCGCCGCCGCCCGGGCGCTGGACGCCAGCCTGATCCTGATCGATCGCTCGGCGACCGTGCTGGCGGTCGCCGCCCGCTCTCCGGCGGACGAGCGCTCGCTGATGCGAGATGCCGATGACGTGGCCACGGTCGAGCTCAAGGTCGCCGAGGCGTCGGTCGGCCAGCTGCGGATGCGCGGCCGCGAGCGCACTCCCGACGGGGCCGTGCTGCGGTTGGTGACCACTCTGATCGCCTCCGAGGTCGAGCGGGTCCGCGCGCCCGAGCGGGCCTCCGAGGAGGCGGCGACCGGCTTTCAGCGAGCCGTGCTGGCTCGGCAGATCCAGGATCGCGGCGATTTGATCGCCCGCGGCAAGGAGCTTGGCACCGATTTGTCACAGGGCGCCAGCGTGGCCGTCGTGCGGGCCCATCCCCGCAATCCCACCGAGGACGACTGGCGCCGCCGGCTGCTCGCGGTCGCGGGGCGAGGCGCCCGCTCGATCGCCTCGGGCTCGATCGCGTCGCCGACCGAGGCCGATCGCGGTGAGGTGGTGCTCTTGATCCCCGACGGGGGCGACGCCGGCCGGCGGGTGTGCTCGGCGGTCCTGCGCGAGCTCGAATCCGGTCTGGCGGGATTTGCGTTCGCGCTCGGGCGCAGCCGGCGCGTGCCGGATCCGCTTGATCTCCATCGCGCCTACAACGAGGCGCTGCTGGCCGTCAACGTGGTCGAGGGCGACGCCGAGCATTCCGAGCTCGGCTACGAGGAGACCGGGACCTACCAGCTGCTGCTGCCCTACATGAGCGACCCCGCCGAGCTCAAGCGCTTCTATGACGAGACCGTCCGTCCCCTGGTCTCCTACGACGAGCAGTACGAGACCGACCTGCTGGGGACGCTGGCGACGTTCCTGGACTGCGACGCCAACGTCAACGCGACAGCCGCGCGGCTGATCACCCACCGCCACACGATCCGGTACCGGTTCGAGCGGGTTCGGGAGCTCACCGGCCTCGACGTGTCCTCGACCGACGGCCGGGAGAAGCTCTCGCTCGGGCTCAAGGCGATGCGGGTGCTCGGGATCGCCCCGCCCCGCGGACCCGCGACCGAGCCGGGTGCCGGGGGCGGCCGGGTTCCGCGGTAGGGCTCTACGGGCCCTCAGAGCGGTCTTGCCGCCGCCGGACGCGGCGGCTCAGCCCGGCTCGCCGGCGCGCCGGTCGATCACCCCGCCCGCGCGCTCCTTGGCCGCGCTTGGCAGCAGGCGGCTGAAGGTGGGGCGGTGGTCGGCGACCCACTCGTACACCCGCTGTGTCTGGTCCGGAAACCGGGCCAGGACGGCGGCCGGCCGCTTCCCGCCGGGCAGCAGGCGCAGCAGCGGCGGCCCCGCGGCGCCCGCGGACTCGCGGCGGCCGTCGGGAGCGATCAGGTGCCAGGAGGCCTCGCGCTGGTCGGGGGTCAGGTCGGCGAGCAGCTCGTCGGCCTCGGTGGTGCCGAGCGCGACCGGCCTGAGCCGGCGTCGCCGATCGGCCCCCAGGACCAGCGCCAGCGACGTTCTGCAAAAGCCGCAGCCGTCCTCGTAGATGAGGGTCCAGCGGGGGTCGGTGGGGAGCATGGTGTCAGTAGGATCGCGCGCCATGACGGTCGCCATCATCACGGGTTCGGGGAGCCATTCGCTACCCGGATTCGAGGCCGCCCAAGCGAATCCGGTATCGACGCCCTACGGTTCGGTCGAGGTCTCCCGGGGATCCTTTGCCGGCGTCGAGGTGCTGCACGTCTCGCGCCACGGCTCCGGCCACGTCCGGCTGTCGAGCCAGGTGACCCATCGGGCCGACATCTGGGCGTTGCGCCGGCTGGGGGCGAGCGCCGTGATCGGCTGCACGGCCTGCGGCGCCGTCGATCCGTCGCTGGGCCTCGGGTCGCTGGTCGTGTTCGGCGATCTGCACTTCAGCTCCAACCGGCTGCCCGACGGATCGCTGTGCACGTTCTTCACCGAGCCCGGCGATCCCGGCCGCGGGCACTGGATCCTGCACGGCGGCCCGTTCTCGGAAGCGGTGCGCTCCGCGCTGCTCGCCGGCGCCGACGCGGCCGGGCGCCCCGCGCGGGACGGCGGCACCTATGGCCACGTCGACGGCCCGCGCTTCAACACCCCGACCGAGATCGCCCAGCTCGCCGCCTGCGGCGTGGTCGCGGTCAGCCAGACGGGCGGGCCCGAGACCGTGCTCTGCGGCGAGCTCGAGCTCCCGTTCGCGCTGATCGGCTTCGTCACCGACTACGCCAACGAGGTCATTCCCGGCGATCCCACGCCGGTGGCCACGCTGGGCGAGCTGATGGCGTCGAGCACCGGCGTGTTCGCCTCCGTGCTCGAGGTCGCCGTCGGGCAGCTGGCGGCCTCGCCCCCGGCGGCGGCGGGGACGATGTTCCGCTTCGAGCAGGGGTGAGCCAGGCGTTGGCGGCGCACGTGCGTCCCCGGGCCGTGGTCGTGATGGCCCGTGCTCCGGATCGTGCGCCAGCCGGCCCTGGGCGCGCGCTCGACTCCCTGCTCGGCACGGGGCGCCGCGCATCTCTCGAACGGGTGCTGATCCTGCGGGCGCTCCGATGGGCCGGCGAGGTGGCGCCGGAGGCCGTGCACGTCGCGTTCGCGCCCGCCGACGCCGGCGGTGAGATGGCCGAGCTGGTCGGTCCTCACGTGGGGCTGTTTGCCCAGCAGGGCGAGAACCCCGCTGAAGTGCTGGGCGACGCGAGCGCCCGGCGGTTCGCTGGGCCGGGCGGCGGCCCGCTGCTGATCGCCTGGCCGCACCTGCCGCGGTGGCGCCCCGACCACGCCTCGGGCGCGCTGGAGGATCTCGCCGAGGGTTGTGGCGTGTCGGTGGGGCCGGTGTTCGACGGCGGCTTTTACCTGCTCGCCCTGGCGGGGCCCCTGCGCGAGCTGTTCGCGGACGCCGACGCCGACTGGCTCGGGCCGGACGCGATGGCGTCCGCGTTTGCCGCCGCAAGCCGGGGCGGCCTGGCGGTTGGGATGCTGCGTGCCGAGCGGGGTCTGCGCCGGTCCGACGATGTGCGCGCGTTGCTCGCGGACCCGCTCACCGATGGGGAGCTGCGAGCGCTTCTGGAGCCGACGTAATCGGCGCGCGCTTGGATTGGGGGGCGAGGACTTGAACCCCGATTCCCGGGACCAAAACCCGGTGTCCGAGCCTGTTGGACGACCCCCCAGAGGGACGGCGGCCCTCGAATCTACCAGCGCTCGCAGAAGGGTCTGTCCTGGACGTATAGGAACATAGGTTCGTGCCGATTTACGATGAGGATCAGGCCCGGCAGGCCGTTGAGCAGTCGTTTTCATACGCCGAAGCGCTCCGCAGGTTGGGCCTGCGTCCTTCCGGTGGCAATCACCGCTTGTTCCGACGTCACATCGACGAGGTCTGGATGATCTCGACCGATCATTTCGATCGTGCGGGTGCGCAGCGGCTCGGCGTGAGCCGGAGGGGCATTCCGCTGCAGCAAGTCCTCGTCGAAGGCTCCAGCTACTCCCGGACCGCTTTGAAGCGGCGACTGTTCGACAGCGGTCTCAAGGAGCGGCGATGCGAGCTGTGCGGGCAGGATGAGGTCTGGCGCGGTGGACGGATGTCGATGATCTTGGATCACATCAACGGCGTGCCCGACGACAACCGGGTGGAGAATCTCAGGATTGTGTGTCCTAACTGCGCTGCGACCTTCGAGACCCATTGCGGTCGCAAGAATCGCCTGCCTCTGAGGATCCGCGAATGTGCACGCTGCGGTCAGCAGTTTTCCCCGCACTCCGCCGACCAGCGTTATTGCTCTCGCGACTGTGGCTGCCGCCATACCAACCGGCCCCGAACCCCCTCGATGTTTACCCGGAAGGTGGAGAGGCCGCCCTATGAGCAACTGATCGGAGAGACCAACGAGTGTGGCTTCAGCGCCGTCGGGCGCAAATACGGGGTCTCGGGCAACGCCGTCCGGAAGTGGATCCGCTGGTATGAGGCCGCAGCCCAAACCGAAGAAGTCCGACGCGACGCGGCCTGAGCTGGGGAGCGCGTGCTCAGGGCAGCCGGAGCTCGAGCTCGAACGTGGCCAGGCCCACGACCTCGTCGCCCTCCATCGCCAGGAGCGCCGGGAGCCGCGCCGCGTCATGCGATCGGCCGTGGGCGACGATCGTCGCCGATCCCCAGGAGGCACGCAGGTGGCGCTCGATCAGGCCCCGCTCGTCGCCGCGGCGGCCCGGATGAGAAGATCGGCTCGCTCCCGGCTCATACGAGAACGAGCATGTCACCGAGGCGATCGCCTGGTGGGCCGCACCGGATAGGATCCCGCCCGTGGCCGCGCCCGTCGTCGTCATCCTTGCCGCGGGGCAGGGCACGCGCATGCGCTCGGCGGTGCCGAAGCTCCTGCACCCGCTGTGTGGGCGCCCGCTCCTCGCCTGGCCGGTCGCCGCGGCGCGCGGCGCCGGGGCCGAGAAGGTGATCGTCGTCGACTCCCCCGAGCGCCGCCTGGCGCCGGTGATCGCAGACCTGGAGGAGACCGAGCTGGCGGTGCAGGAGGAGCCGCTCGGAACTGCCGATGCCGTCCGGGCGGCGATGGCGCAGATCGGCTCTCACGAAACGGTCATCGTGCTCAACGGCGACGTCCCGCTGGTCACGCCCGAGACGCTGCGCGACCTCTCCCGCGCGCATCAGAGCTCGGGCGGGGCGGCCACGATCGTGACCGCGGTGCTCGATGATCCGGCGGGGTACGGGCGCGTGGTGCGGGCTCCGGATGGGACGGTGGAGCGGGTGGTCGAGACCAAGGAGCCGGGCGACGCCGCCGAGCTCGAGCTGCGCATCCGGGAGATAAACACCGGCATGTTCGCGTTCGCCGGCGACGCGCTGGTCAGCGCGCTGGGCGAGGTCCGCGCCGACAACGCGCAAGCGGAGCTCTACCTGCCCGACGTGCTTCCGATCCTGCGGGGGCAGGAGCGGACGATCGAGGCCTTCGAGCTCGGCGATCCCGAGCAGATGCTGCAGGTCAACGATCGCCGTCAGCTCGCCGCCGTCACCGCGGTGGCCCAGCGCCAGATCAGCGATCATCACATGCTCGCCGGGGTGACGATCGTCGATCCGGCCGCCACGGTGATCGACGTGGACGTGAGGATCGAACGAGACGTGGTCGTGGCCCCGTTCACCAGTCTGCACGGGACCACCAGCATCGCCACCGGGTCGATGATCGGGCCCCACGCGACGCTCGTCAACACCGAAGTGGGCGAGGGGGCGACCGTTCTGCACGCCTGCGCGACCGACGCGGTGATCGGGGATCGGGTCAGCGTCGGACCGTTCGCGGCGCTGCGACCGGGGACCGTGCTGCGCGAGGGCTCGAAGGCGGGGACGTTCGTGGAGATCAAGAACTCCGACGTGGGCGCGGGAAGCAAGGTCCCGCATCTGTCCTACATCGGCGATGCGGACATCGGCGAGCAGACCAACCTCGGGGCGAGCACGATCACCGCCAACTACGACGGCTACCGCAAGCACCGCACGGCGATCGGCAGCCGCGTCAGGACGAGCGTCGACACGACGCTGGTGGCTCCGGTCTCGGTCGGCGACGACGCCTTCACGGCCGCCGGATCGGTGATCACCCATGACGTCCCCGAGGGGGCGCTGGGGGTGGCTCGAGAGCGCCAGAGCAACATCGACGGCTACGCACAGCGCCGCCGTGAGCGGGCGCGGGCAGAGGCCGAGGAGCACCCGTGACCACCGCCGAGTCGTCGCCGTCCAGTCGTAGACTCGTCGACACGATGGGCGTCGTCCAGAGCCAAACGACGACAGCGCTGCTGCGCCGCGACTACGACAAACGCCTGATGCTCGTCGCCGGCCGCGCCAACCCGGAGCTGGCGGCGAAGATCGCCGCCAAGCTCGGCGTCTCCCTATCGCCCGTCGACCTCAAGACGTTCGCCAACGGCGAGGTGTACTGCCGCTACGAGGAGTCGGTGCGGGGCGCCGACGTGTTCATCGTTCAGCCCACCTGCAGCAACCTGAGGACCGGGATGAGCGCCAACGACACGCTGTTCGAGCTGCTCGAGATGGTCGATGCGGCGGTCGGCGGCTCGGCGCACCGCGTGATCGCGGTCACCCCCTGGTACGGCTACTCCCGTCAGGACAAGAAATCCGCACCCCGAGAGCCGATCAGCGCCCGGCTGGTGGCCCGCATGCTCGAGGCCGCCGGCATCGACCGCCTGCTCACGATGGACCTGCACTCCGGCCAGATCCAGGGGTTCTTCCAGAAGCCGTGCGACCACATGACGGCGCTGTTCATGCTCACCCAGTACTTCGACGACCTCGGTCTCGAGGACCTGGTGGTCGTCGCCCCAGACGCCGGCCGGGTGAAGCTGAACAAGCAGTTCGCGGCCAAGATCGGCGCCGACCTGGCGATCCTCAACAAGGAGCGCCCAGCCCAGCAGGTCGCCGAGATCAGCTACGTGATCGGTGACGTGGTCGACAAGACCGCGCTGCTGGTCGACGACATGATCGGCACCGCCGGCACCCTGGCAGCGGCGGCCCAGGCCGTCCGCGACGCCGGTGCCCGGCGCATCTACGCGGCCGCGACCCACGGCAACTTCTCGGGCAACGCCTGGGAGAACCTGAGCGCGGCCGGGTTCGAGCAGGTCGTGGTCACCGACACGATCCCGCTCGCCCCCGGCGCTCCGGGCAACGTCCGCGTCCTTTCGTGCGCGGACCTGCTGACCAACTCGATCCGCCAGATCTTCACCGACGGATCGGTCAGCGACGTATTCGGCGGCGAGAACCAGCTTTTCTGAGCGTCCGATGGGCAGGGCGGCGGGCACGTGAGCACTGAAACCCCGACCGAAGACGCGGGGGTTCGCTGGATGGGCCCGCCCGGAGGAAAAAGGGAACGGGCGGACCCCCAGCGGCCCCTATCTTGCCCCCACATCAGGTGAAACGTTCGCGACGGGAAAAACTGGCGCAAACTCCATGACAGGAACTGAGCGGCCGGAGCCGAGCCGCGGACACCGGTAGGTTGTCGTCAACGGGATGTCCACGAACACTGCCGGACAAGCCACCACGGGCGAGCACCTGGGATGCTCCGAGGACTTGGGATGCTCCAAGAGCAGCGAATACCCGGCAAACACCGCCCTTCGCGATACGCGTCAGCATCGGCTGACATGGGTCGCGGCAAACCGGCTCTTCTAGCGCCGAGCGAGCGCCGGTGGACGAGGAGCGCGACGATCCCAGGCTCGGCGGCCGTGTCCAGAGCGAGCGGGCCGGGCGGCTGATGGCGCTCCTGGGGTTGACCGATGACGAGCTGTGCGAGCTGCTCGACGTCGACCCGCTGGCGCTGCTCTCGGGCCAGCTCGAGCACCGTGCCGAGCTGCCGATCCTGCTGGACCTGCTCGACGAGGCGCAGGAGCGGGCCGGGGCGGCCGTCCTGCGCCGCTGGGTGCGGGCCAGCGGGCCCGCCGGGCGACCCATCGACGCGCTCACCGGTCGTGACTTCGGCGCCTTCGAGGATGCGCTGGCCGACCTCGCACAGCGCGGGTTCGTGCTCCGCGGCGGTCGGCCCAACGGATGAGCCGGGCGCCCGCGGCCGGCGGCTAGCCTGCCTCCGAGTCGTCGTCGGGCTTGGGGGGCTTGTCGGGCCAGATGCCGAACAGGTGAAAGAAGGAGGCCGCGAACCCCCGGTCAACAGCCGCCGCCACGCCCTTCATCACCGCCCCCTCGAGCGCCTGGGCACCGACCACCTTGCCCACGCTCGCCCCGCCCGTCTTGGGGGTGGGCGGCGGCGCGTCGTCGATGCTCGCCCACAGGCTCTTGAACACCGATTTGCCCAGCCGCGCCGAGATGAGCCCGGCGATCAGCGCGATCGGCTTGTACAGGAGCCTCATCTCAGGGCGGAGGGTAGTTGATCTCCCGCCGGCCAGCACGACGGCCGGGCCATGCTCCAGATGGCGATTGCCAACGACCGGCCCAGGGGGTAAACAGTTATCGCGAAGTTGTCGACCTGTTCAAAAGGAGCCGCTGATGCTCGATCCCGATCGCAGCAGCCAGGACGAAGCCGCCGAGGAGCTGCTTCGGCGCGCGCTCCTCGACGACTCCACGGCGGTGGCCGTCTCGCTGCGGGTCAGCGGAATGCCGCTGAGCGACGCCATGACCGTCATCTTCCACGGACGCCGGGATCTGGGGACGCTTCAGACCTACGTCACGTGCGGCGCCCGGGGCGCCGGGGCCACGGTGGCGGCCAGCGAGCTGCTGCGGGTGCCCTGCGATCTGGACCTGGCCGACGCGGGCGACCGCGAGGAGGCCGAGCAGCTCTACGTCGAGCAGGCGACGGCGCTGCGCGATGCCCTGGTGGGAGCCGACACCGTGCTCGAGGTGTGGCGAGAGCCGCTCTCGCAGCTCGCCGGCAGCGGAGTCGCCGTGGATCACTCCGTGTCGCTGCCCGTGCGCCTGCCGGCCCCGCGGCTGCTGCCCACGGCTCTGGTCGCGACCGAATCCCGGGTCCTCGTCACCCCGGTGTGCAACGCCCGCACGCTGGCCGATGGACGGCCGCCGATCGGCATCGCGTGCGCGCAGCAGGAGTTCGCCCGCGTCTATCCCCTGGCCGACGATCCCGAGCGCTGCGTGGAGGAGTTCCTGGAGCTTGCCGCCCAGCACGCGATCGAGCTCGCGCAGCGGCTCGAGCACCAGGAGGCGTCGGTGCTGCGCTTCCTGGAGATCAGCGACTCCGACTAGCCTTCCAGGCGGCTCTCGCCGCGGCGCGGTCGGTTACCGTGCGCGCCGATGCGCCGTCCCTATCTGATCGGGCTGATCCTGCTGGCCGTCCTCGTCTTCCTGGTGATCAGCACCCTGCTGGCGCGCGCCTTCAGCGTGGGCGACGCCGAGCAGGCCGCGATCACCGATCTGGTCAAGGCGGAAGCGCGAGGGGACCCCTCGCAGGTGATCTCGCTGCTCTCGGGATGTCGCTCGGATCCCGCCTGCCGCGCGCGCGCCGCTCAGGTCAGCTCCACGCTGCGACGGCCGGGCGCGGTCTCGATCGCGGAGCTGAACGCCTCGTCGAACTTCTCGCTGGTGAGCACGCTCGGCACCGCGCGCGTGGCCTGGCTGGCCGGCAACTCGCTGCCGCGCGTCCAGTGCGTCCGGGTTCGCCACGCGGGCAACGTGATCGAGGGCTTTCGGGTGGAGCTGCTCGAGGTCAGCGCGCGGATCAAGAGCGACCGCGTCTGCCCGGCGCGGTTCTAGTCGGGCTCGGCGCCCGGTAGGGGGTACGCACCGGCTCGCGAGCCGGACGGCGCTCCCGGGGCGGCTGGCGTTCGCCGAGGCGGCCGTGCTCGCGCAGGCGCACGCGGGCGGGATCGGCGTCCGGAAGCGGGAGGCCACCGCGGGGCGGCTCCGGGCGGGAGGGCGGACGCTTGGGACCCCGGCCCCAGCCGTCGTCTCCCTCTCCCTCGCTCCGGCGCTTGGGCACCTCCGGATTCTCCCTCAGGGCAGGAAGCAGGAGGACCGCCACGCACACCAACCCGATCAGATGCACGCCGGCCAGCCAGATCAGAAGCTGACCCTCAGCTGACATGTAACAAGGTTAGCGCACGGTTAGCATGGCTGGCTAGGGCTGCCGAGGGTCGTTTACCCACCGCGGCCGCTACCATCGAACGCCGTCGATGGCTACCAGGGAATCCACCCAACTGAAGGTTGACGCTCGCGAGCCCGCAGGCTCTCGGCAGGCGCGGCGTCTGCGCCGGGAAGGCAACGTGCCGGGTGTGCTGTACGGCGGAAGCGACGACCCGGTCGCCTTTCAGGTCCCGGCGCGGGTCCTGCGCCAGGCGCTCGCGCACGCGGGCGCGGTGATCGATCTGAGCATCGACGGCGCCGGCGCCAGCCCCGCGGTCCTCAAGGAGCTGATCCGCCATCCGGTCACCGGCCAGACGGTTCACGTCGACCTGCTGAGGGTGCGCCTGGACGTGAAGATCCAGTCGACCGTGACGCTGGAGCTGACGGGCGGCGAGGATGCCCCAGGAGTCAGGGAGGGCGGGGTGCTCGAGCACGTCGTCCGAGAGGTCACGATCGAGGCTCTGCCCAACGACATCCCCGACTCCATCGCCTACGACGTGTCCGAGATGCAGATCAACGACACGGTCACGCTCGAGGCGGTCCGGCCGCCCGCCGACGTCGAGCTGCTCGACGACCCCGAGACCGTGATCGCAACCCTCACCCCGCCCCGCCTCCAGGTCGAGTCCGAGGACGAGATCGAGGAGGAGACCGAGGTCGTCGGCGAGGGCGAGGGCGCGCCCGAGGCCGCGGCCGAGGGCGAAGCGGCCGCGTCGGACTCCGACAGCGCATAGGCAGTAGGCATGCCCCTGCCGGGGCGTCGCGGCGCGCCCGTCGATTGGCTGATCGTGGGCCTTGGGAATCCGGGGTCCCAATACGAGCGCACCCGCCACAACATCGGCTTTCAGATCGCCCGTGAGCTGTCGCGCCGCTGGGAGCTCCCCAAGCCCAAGACACGCTTTCGGGGCCTGCTGAGCGAAGGCCGGTCCGAGCTCGGCGGTCCCCGCGTCGCCGTCCTGGAGCCCCAGACATTCATGAACGACGCCGGCCGCTCGGTGGGACCGGCGCGCGGGGCGCTGAAGCTGGACCTGGACCGCGTCCTGGTCCTGCACGACGAGATCGACCTGGCGTTCGGGGACGTCAGGGTGCGGCTCGGTGGAGGCCTGGCCGGCCACAACGGCCTGAAGTCGATCCGACAGGCCCTGGGCTCCCCGGACTTCGGCCGCGTCAGGGCGGGCGTCGGCCGGCCCCCGTACACCGACCCAGACCGGGTTGCGGCCTACGTGCTGGGACGCTTCAGCGAGCCGGCGGCCGAGGTCCAGACGCTCGTGGGCGACGCCGCCGACGCTGCGCAGCACGTTCTCCGAGATGGATTCCCGGCCCCCCCGGGCTCCTAGACTGGACGGGCAGGCCCCGATGCTGCGCACCCTCCTCGCCCATGCCGACGACGATCCGCAGACCGCCGCGCTCGCGCGCGACGGCGGCGAGGCATTCGTATCGCAGTCGCTGCGGCCGTATCTGGTGGCGGCCCTGCTGGACCGGGACCCGACAGGGGCCGCGATCGTCGTCGCGGGCGACGACCGGGCCGCTCGGGATCTGGCCGCGGGCCTGAAGACCTGGCTCGAGCCGCGCCCCGTCCGCTACTACCCGAGCCGCGGGGTCACCTACGAGTCTCATCTGACGCCACCCCCGCACCTCGTCGGCCTGCGCATCGCGGCCCTGGACGCGCTGCTCGAGACCGGCGACGCCGCCCCCGTCGTGGTGGTCAGCGCGATCGCGCTGTCCGAGAAGGTCCCCGACCCATCGATGCGACCGCGCGGCTTCGAGCTTCGCAAGGGGGACCTGATCGACCTCGACGAGTCGGCCGCCGACCTGGTGGCCGCGGGGTACGAGCGGGTCGACCAGGTCGAGGACCGGGGCCAGTTTGCGATTCGCGGGGGGCTGCTGGACCTGTTCCCGGCGACCGAGGATCGCGCGGTCCGGGTCGACCTGTTCGGGGACGAGATCGAGTCTTTGCGCTGGTTCTCGACCTTCACCCAGCGCTCGCTCGGCGACGCCCAGGTGGTGGAGGTGGCGCCCGCGGCCGAGCTGGCCGCCGAGCACCGCGAGCTGGCCGAGATCGCGTCGCTGGAGGACGCCTCCGAGCGCCCCGACATCGCCGAGCTCTTGCCCGTCGATCAGTTTCACTCGTTCCTGGAGCTCGCTGCCACGCGGGCGTCGGTGCTCATCTCGGGCGCCGAGGACGTGGCCCCGGCCCTCGCCGATCACTGGCAGGACGTCACGGCCGCGTTTCACGACGACGACGCCCATCACCTCTACGTGGCGCCCGAGGAGATCGTCGCCCAGCTGGATGCGCGCGTCCAGATCCGGCTTTCGAGCATCGATCAGGATCAGGCGTTCGCGTTTCGGGCCCAGACCGCCGATGTCGCCGCCCGCGGCCTCAAGGAGGCCGAGCCCGAGCTGGAGAAGCTGGCGCGGTCGGGCTATCGCACGGTGCTGGCGTTCGCGCGCCGGGGGGAGGGCGAGCGGTTCGCCTACAACCTCGGTCGCCTCAAGGTCGGCTGGCTCGCCGACAACGGCTCGCAAACAAGGCCGGCTTCAGCCGGCCACATAAACCTCGTCCAGGCCCGGTTGCAGGCCGGGTTCATCGCCCCGCAATTCCACCTGGCGGTGATCCCCGACCACCGGCTGTTCGCCCGCCGGCGACCCGAGCGGGTGGCCGGGGGGCGCGCCGAGCGCCGGCGGGGGGTGCTGCGCAGCTTCGCCGACCTGCGCACGGGCGACATCGTCGTCCACGAGGACCACGGCATCGCGCGCTTCTCGGGCTTTGACACCAAGACGGTCGCAAGCGTCACCCGTGACTACCTGTACCTGGAGTACGCGGGCTCGGATCGCGTGTTCGTGCCCGTCGACCAGCTGGCCAAGATCAGCCGTTACGTCGGCGCCGGCGGCGCCCACCCGCCGCTCTCCAAGCTCGGGGGGACGCGCTGGGAGACGATCAAGTCACGAGCCCGGCGGGCCGCCCAGGAGCTGGCCGGCGAGCTGCTGAACCTGTACGCCGAGCGCAAGCGCCGCGAGGGACATGCGTTCCCGATCGACACCGACTGGCAGCGGGAGTTCGAAGACGCGTTTCCGTTCGCCGAGACCCCTGACCAGCGGGACGCGATCGAGTTCGTCAAGGCCGACATGGAGGCCCCGCGGCCGATGGATCGGCTGATCTGCGGCGACGTGGGCTACGGCAAGACCGAGGTGGCGCTGCGGGCCGCCTTCAAGGCCGTGCAAGACGGCAAGCAGGTGATGCTGCTGGTGCCGACCACGATCCTCGCCCAGCAGCACTACGGAACCTTCTCCGAGCGCCTCAAGGACTTCCCGGTGGTGATCGAGCAGGTGTCGCGGTTTCGGCCGCCCGCCGAGCAGCGGGCCACGGTCGCCCGCTTCGTGGCCGGGGACGTGGACATCCTGATCGGGACCCACCGGCTGCTCTCTCGCGATGTCAGAGCCCGCGACCTCGGATTGCTGATCGTCGACGAGGAGCAGCGCTTCGGCGTCAAGCAGAAGGAGCTCCTGCGCCAGCTCAAGCTCCGGGTCGACGTGATCTCGATGAGCGCCACCCCGATCCCGCGCACGCTGCAGATGTCGCTGGCCGGGGTGCGCGACATCAGCGTGATCGAGACTCCGCCGGAGGGCCGGCGCCCGGTCAAGACCTACGTGGGGGAGTACGACGAGGAGCTGGTGCGCCGGGCGCTCCTGCGCGAGAAAGAGCGCCACGGTCAGGCGTTCTTCCTGCACAACCGGGTCGAGACGATCGACGAGACCGCGGTCCGGCTGCGCGGCCTGTGCCCGGGTTTGCGCTTCGAGGTCGCCCACGGCCAGATGGACGAGGGCACGCTGGAGAAGCGGATGCTGAGCTTCCTGCGCGGGGACTCCGACGTGCTGGTGTGCACCAGCATCATCGAGTCGGGGATCGACATCCCGCAGGCCAACACGCTGATCGTCGAGCGCGCCGATGCCTTCGGGCTGTCCCAGCTCTACCAGATCCGCGGCCGGGTGGGTCGCTCCCGGGAGCGCGCGTATGCGTATCTGCTGTATCCGTCGGCGGCGGCGCTGACGCCGGACGCGGCGCAACGGCTGTCGGCGCTGAGCGACTACACCGAGCTGGGCGCGGGCTTCAAGATCGCCATGCGGGACCTCGAGATCCGGGGCGCCGGCAACCTGCTCGGCGACGAGCAGTCCGGCCACGTGGCGGCGCTCGGCTTCGAGCTCTACATGCAGATGCTCGACGAGGCCGTCGAGGCCTCGGAGGCGGCCGCCGGCGTCGATGGCGCTTCGGAGGACTGGGAGCCGGTGCGCCTCGATGTCAACGTCGACGCCTACGTGCCCTCCGACTACGTCCCCTACGAGCAGGCCAAGGTCGACGTCCACCGCCGGATCGCCGGGGCGCGGGAGGTCGCCGATCTGATGGCGTTGCGCGAGGAGCTCGAGGATCGCTTCGGGGAGCTTCCCGATCCGTTGCGCAACCTGATCTCCCTGCAGCAGGCGCGGATCAAGCTCGGGCAGGCGGGCGCGCGGGCCGTGACCGTGCGGGGCGATCGCCTGGCGGTCACCCCGGTGGAGCTGGACTCGGTGCGGGCCAAGGCGATTCGCGCCGAGATCCCCGAGGCGCTGTATGAGTCGGGCAAGTCCCAGCTCTCGGTGCGGGTGCCCAAGGATCCCGCGCAGCGGTTCCCGGCGATCGTGCGCGCCGCCGATGTGCTGCTCTCGGTCACGCGTGAGGCGGCTTAGTCAACCACTTGGCCTCGGGCTGCTGCGCGGTCGGTCGGGGTCGGACAAGGGCGTCACATCCACGTCTGGCTCTTGTCGAAAACTTACGATCGGATCCGGCGACTTGGCCCCCGGAGGCCGCTACCATCGGCCGAGTCGGTTATGAAGACCAAGCGGAAGATCCTGGCGCTCGGCGCCTTTTTTGTGGCCATCGCGGTGGCGATCTCAGGCTGCGGGAGCGGTGTGCCCGGCAACGCCGTGGCCGACGTCGCCGGCAACCCGATCACCACCCAGGCGGTCAACCACTGGATGTACGTGGCCGCCGCCGGCGCGGCCGCCCAGAGCCCGGGACAGCCGGTGATCGTGCCCACCGACCCACCGAACTTCACCAAGTGCATCGCCCAGGCCCGGGCGCAGATCCCGACGCTCAAGAAGACGTCTGACAAGCAACTGCGGTCCGCCTGCAAGGAGACCTTTCAGTCGCTCTCGAGCCAGGTGATGGACTTCCTGATCAAGTCCTACTGGTATCAGGCCGAGGCCCACAAGCTGGGGGTCAAGGTCAGCACCGCCCAGGCCCAGGCCGCGCTCGATGCCGCCAAGAAATCACAGTTCCAGACCGCCGCGCAGTTCGCGGCGTTCCTCAAGACCAGCGGCCAGACGCAGGACGACCTCCTCTATCGGGAGCGCGTCAGTCAGATCTTCACGAAGCTCACCGCCCGCCACGCGACCACGGTCACGCCCGCGGCGATCCAGGCCTACTACAACGCCCACAAGTCCCAGTTCGGCAGCCCCGAGTCACGTGACATGCACGTCGTGCTGACCCGGACCCAGGCCCAGGCGGCGTCGGCAGCAGCGGCGCTGCGTCAGGGCCAGAGCTGGACGGTGGTGGCCAAGAAGTACTCGATCGATCCGACCACCAAGAACAAGGGCGGTCTGCTCACCGGCGTGACCGCCACCCAGCAGGATGCGGCGCTCACCAACACCGCCTTCGCGGCTCCCAAGAACAAGCTGGTCGGCCCGATCAAGGCTTCCTTCGGCTACTACGTGCTCGAGATCGTCAGCATCAAGCCGGCCACTCAGCGCAGCCTCGCCCAGTCCACGGCGCTGATCAAGCAGACGCTCGCCTCTCACGCGCAGACGGCCGCTCAGACCGCCGTCGACGCCCAGGCCCGAAAGAGCTGGCTGAGCAAGACCACCTGTCGCTCCGAGTACGCGATGGCCGACTGCAAGGGCTACAAGGCGCCGAAGGCCTCGGCGAGCGCGTCGAGCGCGGCGGGCGCGGCGGGCGGGGCGGGCGCGGCGGGCGCCACCACCAGCGCCCCGTAGCGAGGTGGCTTCCGGGTCCGGTCAGGACGCCGCCCGCCAGGCCCTGCTGCGTCTGGACGAGATCACCCGGCGGCTGCGCCGCGAGTGTCCGTGGGACCGCGAGCAGGACGAGCGCTCGATCGTGCCCCACACGGTCGAGGAGGCCTACGAGCTGGCCGACGCCGCCCACCGCCGCGATGACGCCAAGCTGCTCGACGAGCTCGGCGACGTCCTGTTCCAGGTCCACTTCCTGGCCCTGCTGCTCGACGAGCGGGGCGCCGGCGACCTGGCCGAGGTGGCCGAGCACGCCGCCGAGAAGCTGATCCGCCGCCACCCCCACGTCTTCGGGGAGGTCGAGGCGGCCACCGCCGACCAGGTGCTGCGCAACTGGGACGCGATCAAGCGCGAGGAGCCCGGACGTGAACCGGGGGTGTTCGGCGAGGTGCCGGAGAACCTGCCCTCGCTCCTGCATGCCCGCAAGCTCCAGCGCCGCGTGGCCTCGACCGGATTCGACTTCCCGGGCGTCGAGATGCCGCTGCGGGCGCTGCACGACGAGCTGGGCGAGCTGGAAGCGGCGCGCGAGGACGACGCCCGCTTCCACGAGCTCGGTGACGTGCTGTTCGCAGCCGTAAACGTCGCCCGCAAGCTCCGCCTCGATCCCGAGCTCGCGCTGCGCGCGGCATCGGACCGATTTCGCTCCCGCGTCGAGGCGGCCGGCGAGCTGGCCGCATCCGAGGGCGGAAGCTGGGACGATCTCCCGCCTGAGCAGCAGCTCAGCTACTACGCCCGAGCCCGCCTGAGCGAAGGAGGCACCCCCCAGACATGACCACTCACCGGACATGAGCCAGATCGAGCACGTCCACGCACGCCAGATCCTCGACAGCCGCGGCAACCCGACGGTCGAGGTGGAGCTCAGCGTCCGCTCGGGCGCGTGGGGACGCGCGGCTGTGCCTTCGGGAGCATCGACCGGCGAGTTCGAGGCCACCGAGCTGCGAGACGGGGGCTCGGACTGGGTGGGCAAGGGTGTCAGCCGCGCCGTCGACAACGTCAACGGCGAGATCGCGACCCACGTCCGCGGGCAGGACGCCGCGAGCCAGGCGGCCCTGGACCGGATGCTGATCACGCTCGACGGGACTCCCAACAAATCGCGCCTGGGCGCCAACGCGATTCTGGCGGTGTCGCTGGCCGCCGCGCATGCCTCGGCCGCCGAGGAACGGCTGCCGCTGTGGCGCTACCTCGGGGGCGAGACCGCGCACATGCTCCCGGTGCCGATGATGAACGTGCTCAACGGCGGCGTGCACGCCGACAACCGGGTCGACTTTCAGGAGTTCATGATCGTGCCCGTGGGTGCCCGGTCCTTCTCGGAGGCCCTGCGGATGGGCGCCGAGGTCTTTCACCACCTCAAGCGCACCCTGCACGAGCGGGGGCTGTCCACGGCGGTCGGAGACGAGGGCGGCTTCGCGCCCAACCTGGACTCCAACGAGCAGGCGCTCCAGGCGCTCATGGACGGGATTCGCGCCGCCGGGTACATCACCGGCGAGCAGATCGCGATCGCGCTCGATCCCGCGGTCTCCGAGCTCCACAGCGAGCAGGGATATGTGCTCGAGCACGAGCAACGCACGCTGAACGCCGACGAGCTCGCCAACTACTGGGCCGAGCTGGCCGGGCGCTACCCGATCGTCTCGATCGAGGATGGGATGGACGAGGAGGACTGGGACGGGTGGTCGACGCTCACCCAGCGGCTCGGCAACCGCCTCCAGCTCGTCGGCGACGACCTGTTCGTGACCAACACCGAGCGGCTGAAGCGGGGGATCGAGGCGGGCGTCGCCAACGCGATCCTGATCAAGGTCAACCAGATCGGCACGCTCACAGAAACGTTTGCGGCGATTCGCATGGCGCGCGAGGCCGGGTTCGCGGCCGTCATGTCGCATCGCTCCGGCGAGACCGAGGACGTCACGATCGCCGATCTGGCGGTGGCCACGGGGTGCGGGCAGATCAAGACCGGGGCGCCGTCGCGCACCGACCGGGTGGCGAAGTACAACCAGCTGCTGCGGATCGAGGAGGCCCTCGGAGCCGAGGCCGGCTTCCCGGGACGGTCGGCCTTCCGGCATTGATGGTGGTGGCGAGCGGGAGCGCCGGGCACGGTTCGTTGCGGCTGGCGAGCGGGAGCGCCGGGCACGGTTCGTTGCGGCAGGAAGGAGGCCGCGGGCGTCGAACGAAGGGCGTAGGCGATGCCGTCCGCCCGCTCCTCACCCGCCTCGTCCGCCTCGTCCGCCCGGTCCGCGCCCGCCGTCTCGCGCCGCCGGTCACGGTCGCGCAGGGCGCCGCGGCTGATCGCTCGGCCCCCGAAGCTGCGGGTGCGCTGGGAGCGCGTGGGACGCTACGGGCTCCTGTTGGTGCTCGCGGTGGTGGTCGGCCTGTACGTGGAGCACACGCTGTCGTACTTCTCGACCCGCTCGCAGGCCGATCAGCAATCGGCGGTCGTCAACCAGCTGGCGCGCCAGAACGCGGCGCTGACCCGCGAGGAGCGCTCGCTCGACGATCCCCAGACGATCGTGCAGGACGCCCGCGCCCTGGGGATGGTGCGCCAGGGCGAGCAGTCCTACGTGGTCATCGGAATGCCCAACCACTGACCCCGCCCGCGCGGCCGGCGCTGATGTGAGCGCCGATCCGGTCCGCTATCAGGATCTGATCGGCCTCTGGCAGGAGGGCCAGCGACGGCTGAGAGAGGCCGAGCCTGCGGATCGGGCCGCCATGGAACGGGTGGTCGACGAGCTGGCGGTGGCGCTGCGCCGGCGCCTGGGCGGCCCGTTCACGGTCGCGGAGCTGGCCCGCCTGTACGTCGAGCAGGGAACCGACTGGTGCTTTGACATCGCCGTGCGGGTCGCCCCCAGCCGGCCGGCGGCGTGGGACCTGACCGCGGTGGCCGGAGCGGCGTTCGCCCGCTACGCGCGTGAGGCGATCGACTACACGACGGGGCGGCGAGCGGCGGAGCAGTAGCGGCGGAGCAGTAGCGGCGGAGCAGTAGCGGCGGAGCAGTAGCGGCGGATCAGTCGCCGTCCTCGGAATCCGAGCCGCCCGATCGCCGGATGACGATCTGGTCCTCCTCGATCATCACCTCGACGGGCCGGTGGCCGGCCCAGTACTCGGCGTAGATCGGATCGTCGGCCACCGCCGGGTCGAGCCACAGTCCATAGCCCTCCTCGCCGTGGTCGAACGTGGCCTCCAGCGTGCCGGAGGGACGGCGGCGGCCTCGGCCGCCGCGTCCGCCACGCCGGCCCCGGCGGCGGCGGCCGGGCCTCTCGGCGTCCTCGTCTTCTTCCGCTTCTTCTTCTTCTTCTTCTCTCTTCCTCATCCTCGGCGCTTTGCGCCGCCGCGGCATCCAGCTCGGCCGCGATCAGCGCGTCGTCCTCGGCACGCAGATCGATGTCCTCGTCGTACTCGCTCGCCACACCGGCGCCCTCGGCGTCGTCTCCGGCCTCGAGGTTCTGGTCGCGCTTGAAGGCCTGGATCTGCTGGACGGTCACCTCGAGCTGGTGGGCTATCCAGGCGTCTGTCCTTCCCTGGCGGACCCATCCGCGGATGCGGTTGAGCTCGGGTCTGAGCGATCGGCGTGGCATTGCGGACCGGAGACTATTACAGCCCCCGGCGATGACCGCGCCTTCCCGTGCAAAAGCCACATTTCCAGGGGGGCGGCCAGACCTGCACGCTATCCTGCGCCAAGGGCGGGAAGCCGGGTTTTGCGTGGCCGGTTTGCCCAATACTCGAGTAGGCGATGCAGGGAGGCGACGATGCTTGTACTGACGCGCAAGGCCAACCAGAGCATCATGATCGGGGACGGCATGGAGATCTCGGTGCTGGCGATCATGGGCGAGAAGGTGCGCATCGGCATACAGGCTCCGCGCGAGGTACCCGTGTATCGCAAGGAGGTCTATCTCGAGATCCAGAAGGAGCAGGACGGGGGGGCCGCGGACGAGCGGGACGACGCCGCGAACGGACAGGACGAGGCGGTCAAGGACGCGCGGGATCAGGTCGACGCGGCGCTGCGCGGACTTGGGAACCCCGAGTAGCTCGCCGGCCGGGGACTCTGAACAGCGGGTGACCGCGCACTCCGCGTAGCCAGACTGACTTTCGGCCCCAGAGCGAGAGCAGCGACCGGCCGCCGCTCACCGCCGGCGACCGTATCTGCGTTGGGAAGCGCTCAGCTGAGCAGCAGGTACAGCGTCTCGAACATGGCGGCGGTGACGATCAGCGCCGTCGCGATCAGGGACAGGATCAGCACCCAGTAGCGGACCGAGCCGCGCTTGCGCCTGCGCTCGTGCGTGCGCACGCGCGACCGGCGCACCGCGTGACGGCGGAGCGTCTCGCGCCGGCTGCGGTCCAGTTGCGTCTCGTGCCGGAACTCCTGCTCGATTTGCGCCAGGCTTTGGCGCATCTTCATCGCCATGGCGCGAGCCTACCAACGGTGCACGATTCGTTGCAGCCCCGCGGACCATCGGCGTGCCGGCGATCCCGGTTCGGCGTGACGGCGAAGTGCCCGCGAATTCCCGTCCTGCGCCGCGCGCAAAGCGCACACGGCGCGCAAACGCAGAAAATCTCCCGCCGGCTTGCCGATTTTCTTCCAACTGTCTCCTGGACGACCCGAACGCAGAAAATCTCGCCTCCGCCTGCGAATTTTCCGCGCGCCGCCAGGTGGTTTGCTCCGCGCGCCTTCAGGCGGCGCACGGACCACGGCCCGCCGACGACTCCGAAGGCGGCGGGGGTGCCGGCTCTAGGCGACCCGCTGGTGCTCGTAGACCTCCACGAAATGCAGGTAGTTGTCGGCGATCTGGGAGGCGGCCTGGTCACGCTGTAGCTCGTCGTCCAGGAAGCCCTTGAGCGGATCCCACCAGATGGAGCGGCCGATCGCGAAGCCGATGAAGCCTTCAACTGTCGAGGCCACCTGCAGCCAGTGCTCGACCTTCTCGGTCGAGGCTCCGCGACCCAGAAGCACGCACCTGACCCCCTGGCGCCCCTCGCCCGAGCGTGCCTGCTCGGAGAGCATGACGGCGTCCTCACGCTCGTCGACGCCCTCGATCTTCCAGACGTCGACCTCGGCGCCGAAGTCCTGGATCTCCTGGATCGCCCGGCGCATCAACTCGGGTCGCAGCTCGGCGTCGTAGCGGTCCACGTCACCGTCGACCTTGGCCAGCTGGTCGTCGGTGGCCGGCACCAGCAGCTCGAACAGGAACTTGCAATCGTGATCGTGCAGCCAGTCCGCCAGCTCCTTGAGGCGGCCGAGCTGGCGCTTGTTCATCTCGGTGTCGGGGTCTTCAGGGTTGTAGCGGACCAGCACCTTGGAGAAGTCGGGATCGAACTTCTCGATGTGGGCCCCGAAGTCCTGGTCGTATTGGAAGTCGAACTCCTCCTGTCCCGACTTCTCCACCGGCATCGCCAGCTTGAGGCCACTCTCGTGAGCCTGGCGGGGAATCTCGCCCCCGAACTGCTCGTCCACCAGTACGCCGGTGGCGCCGGGCTCGGCGCCGCGGCTCACCGCCTGCTCCATCCCCTCGTAGATCAGGTGCTTGGCATCGGAGATCGTCTCGGTCTCCTCAGCGGTCGGATCGCCCTCGATCCCGAACATCTTCTTTTGAAACGACCCGCGATGGTCGAACGCCAGGATGTACAGCTTCCCCTGATAACCGAGAGCCATGGCACCGTTCCTTTCTGGCCTTGTCGTCTTTTTCAGGATTCTACGGCCGGCCGGCTCGCGGTAGACATGCAAGCCGAGGGGATCGCCACCGGTTACCCTCTGCGCGCAGTGGAGCACCGCTTCGCCGGACACGCGTACACGCTGGGGATCGAAGAGGAGCTCATGATCCTCGACGCCTCCACGCTCGAGCTGGTCAACGCGATCGAGGCGTTGCTCGAACCGGCGCCCGAGGGCGAGATCAAGCCGGAGCTGATGGAGTCGGTGCTGGAGATCTCCACCGATCCGTGCGCCAACGTGACCGAGGCGGGCCACCAGCTGCGGGCGCTGCGCCGCCAGGTCACCGAGACCGCCGCCGGCAAGCAGCTCTCGATCGGATCCGCGGGCACGCACCCGTTCGCGATGTGGGAGGACCAGCGGATCGTGGCCCGACCCCGTTACCGGGATCTCATCTCCGCGCTTCGCTTCGTGGCCCGTCAGGAGCTGATCTTCGGGATGCACGTGCATGTGGGGATCGACGACCCCGAGAAGGCGATCCACGTGGCCAACGGGATGCGGGTGCACATCCCGGTGCTGCTCGGGCTGTCGGCGAACTCCCCGTTCTGGCGCGCCGACGCCACGGGGATGGCGTCCACCCGGACGCCCATCTTTCGTGCCTTCCCGCGCGTCGGGATCCCGCCCACCTACGAGGACTGGGAGGACTACGAGCGCCGGATCGAGTTCATGGTCACGGCCAAGGTGATCGAGGACTACACCTATCTCTGGCACGACGTGAGGCCCCACCCGATGTTCGGAACCGTCGAGATCCGGGTGATGGACTCCCAGACCCATGTCGAGCACTCGCTCGGCTTGGCGGCGCTCGTGCAGACGCTGGTCCGGGAGCTGTCGATCCACTTCGAAGAGGGCAAGCGCCTGTCGCGGTATCCCTACGAGATGCTCGACGAGAACAAGTGGCTGGCCGCCCGGCACGGCCTGGAGGGAGAGCTGGTCGACCTTCCGAGGTCTGACCGGGTTCCCACCCGGCAGCTGGCCCGGCGGCTGCTGGACCGGATGCGAGAGCACAGCACCGATCTGGGCTCGCTGGCCGAGCTCGAGGCGGTCGAGGACCTGCTGGGCCGCGGCAACGGCGCCGCTCGGCAGGTCGTCGTCTACGAGGCCAACCACGATCTCAGGGAAGTGATGTCCGAGATCGTGGCCGCGACGCTCGTCTGATGGCCCAGTCTCGGGGACCGACGCGAACCGGCGCCGGGGGCCGGTCGGCCGGTTCTACAATCACTTCGTGAGCACCGGCGGCCCAGACCTGTTCGTGATCTGCAAGAGCTGCGGCTCGGAGGTCAGTCCGTACATAACCGAGTGCCCGTATTGCGGCAACCGGCTGCGCAAGCGAGCGCCGAAGCTCGACCGCGACCAGCGGGTCGCCGAGCGCAAGGCCCGGCGCACCCCGGCCCCACTGCTGACCCGGCTGCGCCGCAACGAGATCCCCGGAATCGCGCCCGAGGTCCGTCCCTACGCGACCGCCGTCCTGCTGCTGGCCGGACTGGCCGGGTGCCTGCTGTGGCGCACGAGTCTCGGCGCCCAGGCGACGCTGGCGATCAACGGAAAGCCCGGAGCGCAGTGGTGGCGTCTGTTCACGGCCGCCTTCACCTACGACAACACGGGCTACGCGTTCGTGACCCTGGCGGCGATCGGCATCTACGGCTGGCTGATCGAGCGGCGCTACGGCCGGGTCGCGGTGCTCGGGCTGTTCCTGATCGGCGGCGTTGGCGGCCTGGCGGCGACGGCGGCCGCCTACCCCGTCCCGTTCGCCCTGGGCGCCAACGGGGGCGCCCTCGCGCTGCTCGTGGCCTGGGCGATCCCGGACCTGCTGAGGTTGCGCTCCGGTCACGACATCGACGGCGACCTGATCGGCACCGCCGCGATCGCGGTCACGGTGGCGCTGATGCCGCTGGCCGCGCCGAGCGCCAGCTGGGTCGCCGATGCAGTGGGCGTGATCGCCGGCCTGGCCATCGGACTCCCGCTGGCCCGCCTGGCCGACGCCTGAGCGCAGCCGCTGAGGCTGTCGCCGGCCCGAGCGGCCATGGCGGCGCCACGTATCCTCATGGGCCGAGTGCCCGACCGCGCCTACACAGACGCCGAGCTGGATTTCGCGATCACGCAGATCTCCGACCCGACCCGGCTGCGCGACGCGCAGGATCTCGTGATGCGGGCCGCTCCCGCGCTCCAGCGCATGCTCGCGGAGGCGATCGCCGAGGGCGGATGGTTTGACTCCGCGCACGAGCAGGCGGTTCGCGAGGCGACCGGCGACACCGACCCCGCCGCTCGGCTTCGGGCCGTGCGTACGCTGCTCGCCGAGGAGACCCGGCTGGGCATGCTCGTGGGCGTGGCGGTCGGGTTCGAGCTTTCCCGCGAGCTGGACCGGCCCCCGACCGAACCCCCACAGGAGGACTAGAGACCCATGGATGTGCGATTTCTCGGCCATGCCTGCTTCACGCTGTCCGATGGCGACACGACGGTGCTGATCGACCCCTTTCTCACCCACAACCCCAAGGCCGCGGCCTCGGCCGGGGAGCTGAACCCCGATGCGATCCTGCTGACCCACGGCCACATGGACCACTTCGGCGACGTGGTGGAGATCGCCAAGCGCACCGGAGCGCCGGTTCAGGCGATCACCGAGATCGCCCACGAGCTCACCGAGGAGGGGCTCGAGGCCAAGGACACCAATCTCGGAGGAACCGGACAGTTCGACTGGGGGTCGGCCAAGCTGGTCCCCGCGCTGCACACCTCGACCACTCCCAAGGGCACGGTGAGCGCGCCTGCCGGACTGGTGATCGACTTCAAGGGCACGACCGTCTACCACCTCGGAGACACGTGCCTGTTCTCCGATCTGCAGCTGGTGCCCAGGCGGCGGCCGATCGACATCGCGCTCATGTGCATCGGGGGCCACTACACGATGGACCGGTACGACGCTGTCGAGGCGGCGAAGCTGATTGGCGCCGACACGGTGATCCCGTGTCACTACAACACGTTCCCGCCGATCGAGACCGACGCCCGGGCGTTTCAGTCAGACGTCGAGTCCGAGACGAGCTCGCATGTGGTCGTGCTCGAGCCGGGCGACACGCACACGCCATGACCCACGCGATCGTCCTCATCCAAGCCGAAGGCTCGGCGCTGGCCACGCTCGGCGGCGAGCTGGCCGGCATCGAAGGGGTGGCCGAGGCCTACTCGGTCACCGGCGAGTGGGACTTCGTGGCGATCCTGCGCCTGCGTGAGCAGGACCAGCTGGCCCAGGTGGTCACCGGCAAGCTCTCCCAGCTGGCAGGGGTGCGCCGGACGCAGACGATGGTCGCGTTCGAGGTCTATTCGCGCCACGACCTGGAGGCGCTGTTCTCGGTCGGGCAGTGAGCGCCGGGCCGGCGACGGAGTCCTTCACGGATCCGGGCCCTCACCCTCCGCTTCGGTCCGGGCGTCCTCACCCCCGCACGCCGGCCGCGGACAGCGCCGCGTCGAAGGCCGCCGCCATCGCCTCATAGCTGTAGGCGGAGGCGGCGTCGCGCCCGGCCCGGCCCAGACGCTCGCGTAGCGGCGGGTCGGTGAGCAGGCGGTCGACGGCGGTCGCCAGGGCGCCGGGGTCTCCGGGCGCCACCACCAGTCCGGTCTGCCCGTCGCGCACCAACCCGCCGGCCACCGCCCCGACCGCCGTGGTGGCGACCACGGGCCGCCCCTGATCCAGGGCCTCGTTGCAGACCAGGCCCCACGGCTCCTTGAAGCGCGGGGTCGGAATGGAGGGCACCACCGTCAGAGCGCAGGCGCGGTAGGCGACCGGAAGCTCGGCACGGGGCAGCGGGCCGAGCAGCCGCGCCCGCGGCAGCGCGTCCGCGATCGGGCTCAGCGGCCCGTCGCCGACGAGCACCAGCGTCGCGGCGGCTCGCACCGCCGGCCAGGCCGAGGCGAGCACCTCGATGCCCTTGTGGGTAACCAGACGCCCGGCGTAGAGCACCAGCGGATCCGGTCCGAGATCGTGCGCGGCCCGGAACGCCTCGACCTCGGAGGGGCGCACCTGGCGGCGGAAGAGGTCGGGCTCGACCGCCTGGGGGGCCACGAAGACGTCGTCGTCGCGGCCTCGGACGGCGGCCACGAAGCGCCGGACGTGCTCGCCGTAGGCGATCACCGCATCGGCGTGGCGATAGATATGACGCGTCACGGGGAGAGCCAGGGCATGCGACAGCGAACGCGGCTGGTGCCACACCGAGGCCCAGAGGACGAACGGCTTGCCGCGCCGCTTGGCCCCGAAGTACGCCGCGGGCAGGATCGCCCCTCCGGCGAAGGGAGCGATCACCGCGTCGTAGCGGGCGCCCACCTCCGCCGCCTCCCAGGCGCCGTGCAGTCGCCGGGCGGGAAATCGCGCGACGGCCAGCTGGGCGTCGAGGTCTGAGAACCAGGCCGGGACGTAGCGGTCCCCGCCTCCGTAGCAGAGCACCTCGAGGTCGTGGCGCTGGGCCAGGCGCTCGTACAGCGGCATCCGGTAGTCGGTCAGGTAGGTGGTCAGCAGGGCGATCGCCACGGGCGCCTGATGATGGCGCGTGGCTGCCAGAATCGACCGGCGGCGGTCCGTTCGCCGAGACCTCATGCGCGTGCTCCTGCTCCACAATCGCTACCGGATGGAGGGCGGCGAGGAGCGGGCGGTCGGCGAGATCGCGGCGCTGCTGCGCCGCCACGGCCACGAGGTGCGCACGCTGGAACGCTCCAGCGCCCACAGTGGGAGCCTGACCGCGGCCGCCGGCCTGCTCGCCGGCGGAATCGACCCCGGCGAGGTGGCAGCGGCCGTTCGCGAGCAGGGCGCTCAGGTCGTGCACGCCCACAACCTGCATCCGCTGCTGGGCTGGCGGTCCCTGGCGGCGGCCCGGGGCGCGGGCGCCCGGACGGTCGTGCACCTGCACAACTTTCGCCTGTTCTGCGCGGTCGCGATCGCCTACCGGGACGGCGCCCGGTGCTTTCGCTGCCGGGGCGCCGACACGCGACCGGGAGTGCGGCTGCGCTGCCGGGGCTCGCTGCCCGAAGCCGCCGTGTACGCGCTCGGGCTCCATCGCCAGCAGCCGCGACTGCTGGCCGGCGCCGATGCCTTCCTGGCGGTCAGCGACGCGACGGCGCGGCGGCTGATCGACCTCGGGCTGCCTCGCGACAAGACGACGGCGCTTCCCAACTTCATCTCAGAGGACGCGCTCGCGGGGCACTCCCGGGCGGATCAGGGACGGTTTGCGCTGGTCAGTGGACGGCTCGTGGAGGAGAAGGGCTTTGACACCGCGATCCTGGCCGCCCGGGCCGCGGCGGTCCCGCTGGTGGTGGCCGGGGACGGCCCGGACGCGCCGCGGCTGCGAGCGCTGGGGGCGGGCGGCGACGTGCGCTTCACCGGCCGCGTGGCGCCCGAGGAGCTCGCCGAGCTCCGGGCGGGCGCCGGAGCGGTGCTCGTGCCCTCCCGCTGGGAGGAGCCGTGTCCATACGCGGCGCTGGACGCCCTGGCGGCGGGGGTGCCGGTGCTGGCCTCGGATCGGGGTGGCCTGCCCGAGCTCGTCGGGCGCGAGAGCATCCTGTCCGCGCGGGACACACCGGCCTGGACCACCGCCCTGGGCGCGCTGTTCGCCGACGCGACGGCCCGGCGCGAGCGGGGGGAACGGGCGCTGAGCCGAGCCCGCGAGCGATTCTCGGAGACCGACTACCACGAGCGCCTGCTGGAGGTCTACCGGGGTTGACGGCCCTCTGGAGGTCTACCCGGATCGGCCGGCGCCTCTATGCTGGCCCGATGCGCGCCGGGCCGGCGATCGCGGTGGTGTCCTCGCTGCTGCTGGCGGCGTGCGGCGGAGCCTCCTCCCACGGCTCGACGTCATCGAGCAGGACCGCGACGACCTCCAGTGCCCTCGCCTCGAGCACGGCGGCGTCGACCGCCGCGAGGTCGACGGCGACGACGTCGACCGCGGCGACATCGACCGCGGCGACATCGACCGCGGCATCCTCGCCGGCGAGCGGCTCGGCCTCACTGACGACGAGCGCGACCCGACCGCCGGAGGTCCCTCGCAGCCGGGCCCGGCGCCGCAACTTCTCCCCGCGCCCGGTGGCTTCCGCCACCGGGGTGCACATTCCGGCGAGCTTCGCGATCCACGCTGGAGGCGTCCTGAGCCCGGCGGTGATCTCGGTTCCCGGCGGGATCACGATCCAGGTGCAGGTCAAGAACCTCGACCGCCACCCGCACTCGTTCGAGCTCGAGGGCACGCTCGGGGTCAGGATGACCGTGGCCCCGGGCAAGACCGGGTCTTCTTCGGTCACCGGCCTTGGCAAGGGCAGCTACCGGCTGACGGTCGACGGCCGCACCCGGGCCCAACTCGTCATCGGCAGCCAGCCCGGCCCGTGACCCTCTGACGTCCCAGGCTCAGCCCACCCGAGCCCCGGGCTCGGCGCCTCGGTCGGGCCGCAGCAGCACGACTCCGCGCTCGTCGTCCAGGGCGCCGAGCACCAGCACCTCTGACCGAAACGGGCCGATCTGTCGGGGCGGGAAGTTGACGACCGCCACCACCAGGGTGTCCAGGAGCTCGTCACGCGCGTAGTGGGTGATCTGGGCCGAGGAGCGCTTGATCCCGAGCTCCGGTCCGAAATCGATCGCCAGTTTCCAGGCGGGCGTTCGGGCCTCGGGAAACTCGTCGACGGCGACGACGCGACCGACGCGCATGTCGACCGCCTGAAACTCGGAGAAGCCGATCGGGCCTATGGCGTGGGGGAGCCGGCCGGAACCGGAGCCACGCCACCCGTCGGGGTGGGCGAGCCGGGGCCGGTGTCCGGTGGAGTGGGAGCCGTCGGAGTGGTCGGCGTGCCGGTGGAGCCCGGCGGGACGGGCGTGGTCGGATCCGGTGTGGTCGGGTCCGGTGTCGTCGAAGTCGTGGTGGGGGTCGTGGGGGTGGGCGACGAGGATGTCGGCGTCGGGTCCGAGTAGGGCGCCGAGGTGGAAGCGCCGCTCGTCCCCGTGTCAGGCGTGGGCGAGACCGGAGAGGCCGGGGTCGGTGTGGTCATCGTCGCCGCCGTGGGCAGGACCGTCAGATCCGACTGGGTCTGCGTGCGCCCGGGAGGGGCGGCGACGGCATCGGAGTGGGGAGCGTCGATGGTCGCCGTGGCCGGCTTGGTCGCGACGGCCGGCTTGCTCGCGGTGACGGGCTTGGTCGCGGTGACCGGCTTGCTCGGCGTGGCCGGTTTGGTCGCCGTCGCCGGGTTTGCCGCCGGCTTGCTCCCCAGCTTGTCGGCGACGTCGGTCGTGTGCGGAGGCGTCGTGTGGCTGGAGGGGGCAGCCGCGACCGGACGCACGTCGTGGGGCGTTGGGCTGACCGTCGATTCGGGCTCGGCGTAGCCGGCCTGCGGGGCGGCCGAGGCCGTCCGGGTCGCGGGCACCGCGGCCAGCGCGGCGGGAACGTTGGGATGATCCAGTCTGCGATGCCGGGGCGAGTGGTCGACCTCGACCGCGCCGGCGGTGACCAGCGCCGCCGCCGCGAGTCCGGCGGCCGCCTTGCCGGCGATCGCGCCGATCCCCGCCGAGATGAACCCGCCCGAGCCGCCGATGGCTCCCGAGCCCGCGAGCGCCGTCGTGCCCGCGGCCCCGGCGGCGCCCGCGCCCGCGGCGGACGAACCGGCGGCCGTCGCGCTGGAGCCGGCTCCCGCGGAGTGCCCGAGGTGGGCGAAGGCGAGCTTGCGGAGCACGACCAGAGGACCGACGGGCAGAAGCGCGGCCAACGCCTTGTTGGTCTGCTTCAGCTGGTCACGGAAGATGCCGCAGCGCTTGCAGTCCTTGAGGTGGCGGCGGACCAGCGGGCCGGGCCGGCGTTGGAGTCCCTCGGCGACCTCGGCGAGCTCGATGCGAACCTCGTTGCAGGAGAGCAGGCGTGCCTCGGAGGCCTCGGCGAGCGATACCCGCGCCCGCACGAGCAGCGACTTGACGCTTGAGACCGTGGTTTCCATCGCCTCGGCGATCTGCTCGTAGGACATGGCGTCCATCTCGCGCAGGACGAGTGCGGTCTTCTGAGTCTCGGGGAGCTCGTGGATGTCGCCGACCAGGAGCCGGAACTCCTCGCGCTCGTGCACCTTGTCGGCGGTGCTGGTCCCGTGCTCGGAGAGATGCTGGTCCATCGAGTCCACCGCGATCGCCTGGATCCGGCGCAGATGGTTGAGGCTGCGGTTGCGGGCGATCCGGTACAGCCAAGGCCGGACGTTGATCGGCCGCTCGTCGGCGAGGATTGCGTTGAAGGCCGCGGTCATGACCTCCTGAAGCACGTCCTCGGCGTCCTCGCGAGAGCCCAGAAGATGGCGGCAGAACGCCAACAGCCGAGACTCATACCGGGCTACCAGCGCCTCGAAGGCCGCGGGGCTGCCCTTGCGCGTGAACGCGATCAGCCGTTCATCGGACTGAAGCCGGAGCAGCGGGGATCGGGCGTGCAGACCGATGCCCCCGGAGTATTTGAGTGCAGAGACTTCCATCCGATGGGTGCCGAGAGCCTTCTAGGGCCCCGGGACACGCTAGCAGCGCATAAGTTGCGCTCCCGAAGAATTACTGCCCGCAGATGAGGATACCCGGGGAGGGACTCGAACCCTCACGCCACGAAGGCAGTCGCTCTTAAGGCGACCGTGTCTGACCAGATTCCACCACCCGGGCGAGCCTCCGGGAAGCTAGCGGCTCCCGGGCTCGCCGCCAAGCCCCAGACGGGGTGCCGCGGATGCCGGTACAGGCCGCTGATTGACAGTGCATTACGGGCCTTGCTAGGTTCGCGACCAGCCTTGCGTCGGATGGCGCCCCCGTGGCCGGCGTGGGAGGAGCTCATGTGAGCAGGTCGCGGCGGTGCGCAACTCATCTGTGATCGGCCGGGTCGCCGCGGTCGCGGCTCTCGCGATAGCGATCATCGCCGTCACGTTCATCGTGCTCTCCAGCGGTAGCACGTACACGGTGGGGGCCCTGTTCACGAACGCCAGCCAGATCGTCACCGGCGATCAGGTCGAGGTGGGAGGCATTCCGATCGGCTCGGTGTCGAAGATCTCCTTGACCGGCAACGGTCAGGCCCGGCTGACGCTGAGCATCACCCAGAAGAGCTACCAACCGCTGCGAGAGGGCACGCAGGCGACGATTCGCGAGACCTCGCTGTCGGGAGTCGCCAACCGCTACGTCGCGCTGACCCCGGGGTCAGTGGCCAACCCCGAGATCCCCGACAACGGCGTCATCGCCGCCACCCACACGACCAGCCAGGTCGATCTCGACCTGCTGTTCAACACGCTCAACGCGCCGACCCTCAAGGGCCTGCAGGACGTCATCCAGGGCTCGGCATCCCAGTTTCACCGGGCGGGCGCCAAGGCGCAGGTGGCGTTCGCATATCTGAACCCGGCGATCGCGGCGAGCAGCGCGCTGTTTGCCGAGATCAACCGCAACACCGGGCAGTTCACCAGCTACATAGTCAAGACCGACAACCTGGTCACGGCCCTGGCCTCGCGCAGCTCGGACCTCAGCGGGCTGGTCTCGCATCTGTCGACCACCACCGGGGCGCTGGCCGCTCAGCGAACCTCATTGGCTCAGTCGCTGCAGCGGCTGCCCGGGTTCATGCGCCTGGCCAACACGACGTTCGTCAACCTGCGCAGCGCGCTCGACGACCTGAAGCCGCTCGTCGACGCGACCAAGCCGGTCGCGCCCAAGCTCGAGAAGCTGCTCGTCCAGCTGCGCCCGCTCGCCCGGAACTCCGTCCCCACCCTCGACAATCTGGTCAAGACGATCAGCCGGCCCGGCCCCGACAACGACCTGATCGATCTGATCAGGCTCGGTGTCCCGCTGGCGGCGGCCACGGTGCGTCCGGTCGATGTCGATGGCAAGGTTCGCCAGGGCGCGTTCCCGGAGACGACCCGGGCGCTGAACGAGTCCACGCCCGAGCTGGCCACGGCGCGGCCCTACGCGGTCGACCTGACCGGCTGGTTCGAGGGATATGCGCACCCAGGGACGATCGACGCCAACGGCGGCTCGAGCCGGATCGCGCCTGTGATCGGCGTCGGGTCGATCCAGAACGGGACCCTGAGCCTCCTGCCCGCGTTCTCTGACCCGACGCTGCGGAGCGTGCTGGCCTTCGGCGGGACCGGGAGCGGTGGCCACGGCCTGGTCGTCACCGGACAGGGCGACCGCTGCCCGGGCTCGGCGGAGCGGGGGGCCGTCTACTACCCGGAGAGCGGCTTTCCCTGTAACCCATCCGAGGTCCCGACCGGGAGATGAGACGCGCCCTGCTGAGCGCGGTGCTCGTGCTCGTGGCCGGCGGCTTCTGGCTCGTCGCCGGCGGAGCGTCGAGCCCGAGCGCGACCGGCACCTACAAGATCGAGTTCGACAACGCGTTCGGGCTGGTCACGGGCGCGGACTTCAAGGTCGCCGGCGTTCCCGCGGGAACGATCAAGTCGATCGACCTCGATCAGAGGACGCTGCACGCCGTGGTCACGATCCAGGTCACGCGCGGCGGGTTCGGCCAGTTTCACCAGAGCGCGTTCTGCCAGTCGCGACCGGAGTCGCTGATCGGCGAGTACTTCATCGACTGCGACCCCGGCAGCACCGGCCCGGTGCTCGAGCCGGGCTCGACGATCCCGGTGTCGCACACGCAGTCGACTATCCCAATCGATCTAGTCCAGAACATCATGCGGCTCCCCTACCGCCAGCGCCTCACCCTGATCGTCAACGAGCTGGGGGCCGCCGCGGCCGCCCGCTCGGGGGATCTCCAGGCGGCGCTGCAGCGGGCCGTGCCGGCGCTGACCGAGACCGACAGCCTGCTGCACCTGCTGGCCAACGACTCGGCCACGCTCGCGAGCCTGACCCGAAACTCGAACCGGGTGATCACCGCGCTGGCCGACAACAGCACCGACGTCAAGCGCTTCATCACCGAGGCCGACCGCACGGCCACCGCCACCGCCAGCCAGCACCAGAACCTGGCGGGCACGTTCCAGCGGCTTCCCGGCCTGCTTGCGCAGCTGCGCCCGACCCTCGCCCAGCTGGGGACGACGGTCACCACCAATCAGCCCGTGCTGGCGAACCTGGACCGGGCTTCCGGCGAGCTGCACCGCCTGTTCGCCGACCTGCCGGGGTTCTCGCGCGCGGCCGGTCCGGCGATCAGGTCGCTGGGCCAGGCCTCGGTCACCGGCAGGGCCGCGGTCACGGCGGCGACGCCGACCGTGGCGGCGCTGAACCGTTTCGCCAAGCCCACGCCCGAGCTGGCCGGAAACCTGGCGATCGTCCTGCGCGACCTCGACGATCCGAGTCGCGCCGTGGAGCGTGATCCGCGCAGTCCCGGCGGCCGGGGCTTCACGGGGCTCGAGGCCCTGCTCGGCTACGTGTTCAACCAGGCATTGGCGATCAATACCTTCACCCCCACGGGGCACGTGCTCGCCGTCGACGCCTTCTTCAGCGCCATGTGCTCGCCCTACGCGACTCCGGCCACGGTCGCGCTGGCGATCAAGCGCTACGGCCCGCGGTACCGCGAGTGCTACTCGTGGCTGGGACCGAACCAGCCGGGGGTCAACGAGACCGACCCGTCGGACCCGAGCGCGCCGGTTCCCGATCCCGGCGGCGCGCCTCCGGGCAAGCGGGCTCCGAGGACCAGCACATCCCGGCTGACCGCGGCCGACGTCAACGGCGAGACGGCCAGTCGGCGTTCCGCGGGGTCGGCCGCGAGGCCGGCCTCCCCGGCGTCGGGCGGCGCGGCCTCAGGGGGTCAGGCCACGGCACTGCTCAACTACCTCCTGGCGCCATGACCAGCACTCGGCCACGACGCAGGCGGCCGACCGTGTTTGCCAGCCCGGTGCTGGTCGGCGCCCTGACCGTGCTGGTGATGCTGGTCGCCGTGTTCCTGGCCTACAACGCCAACCAGGGGCTGCCGTTCGTGCCCACCCGGGAGCTGAAGGTCGACATCGGCAGCGGCTCTGACCTGGTTGCGGGCAACGAGGTGAGCGAAGGTGGCTTTCGGATCGGCCTGGTGCAGTCTCTGAGGCCGATCGAGCTGCCCAGTGGTCAGGTGGCGGCGCAGCTGACCTTGCAGCTGAACAAGGCCTACGGGAAAGTGCCGACCGACTCCACCGCGGAGATTCGCCCCCGGTCGGTGCTGGGGCTGAAGTACGTCGACCTGTACAAGGGGACGGCCAAGACGATGTTCGCCGATGGGGCGACGATGCCGATCACCCAGACCAGCGTCCCGGTGCAGTTCGAGGATGTGCTCTCGACCTTCAACGCCAGGACCCGATCGGCGATCCAGCAGAACCTGCTCGGCTTCGGGGACGCGCTCGCCGGCCGCGGCTCGTCGCTGAACGACACGTTCGCGAGCCTCCCGGCCCTGCTGCGCTACCTGAGGCCGGTGGCCGGGTATCTGGCTGATCCGTCGACTCAGCTCACGCGCCTGCTGGTCAACCTGGAGGGGTTCATGCGGACGGTGGCGCCGGTGGCCCAGACCGCCGCGCGGCTGTTCACGTACATGGCGACCACGTTCGAGGCGATCTCCCGCGATCCCGGCGCCCTCGAGCAGACGATCGCCCGGCTGCCTTCGACGTTGGACGTGACCACGAGCTCGCTGAAGGTCCAGCGTCCGTTCCTGGCCGACCTCAACACGCTGGGCACCCATCTGGCTCCGGCCACCGCCGAGCTCGCGGCGGCGCTGCCCGAGATCAACCCGGCGATCGAGGTCGGGACCACGACGCTCGCCCGCACGCCCACGCTCAACGCCAAGCTCCAGCAGGTGATGAGCGCGCTTGAGAGTCTCGCGCTCGCGCCGGGAACCAACCTCGCCGTCAACGCGCTCACCTCCACGGTCCAGACCCTCAATCCGATCGTCAGGTACATCGGCCCCTACCAGACCGTGTGCAACGACTGGAACTACTTCTGGACGTATCTGTCAGAGCACCTTTCCCAGCAGACGGCCTTCGGCTTTGCCCAGCGGGTGCTGTTGAACCTGTCGAACACCGCGCAGACCAACAACGTCGGCCAGCAGGGCGCCACCGCGCCGGTCAACGGCGGCGGCACCACGTCGCTGCTCACCGGCGGCAACGAGTTCCTGCACGCCCAGGCCTACGGCGCGGCGATCGACAACCAGGGCTATGCCGACTGTGAGGTCGGGCAGCGCGGTTATCCCCGCAAGCTCAACCACTTCGACCCGCAAGGCCGAGATCTGGCCGTCGACCCGCGCACGCCGGGTAACCAGGGACCGACGTTCACGGGACGCAGCCGCGTGCCCGCCGGCGAGACCTACAGCCGCAACCCGACCACCGGCCCGCAGCTGGCCGTCAACCCGAGCAACCCGTGAGATCGCGACGCCAGCGCCAGCGCCGTCCCGGAGTGAGCAAGCTCACCGCGGGGACGATCGGGATCGTCGTCCTCGTCGTCTTCTCCTACCTCGTCTACACCAAGTTCGCCAATCCGTTTGCCGGCAAGTTCACCGTCCACGCCACCTTCGCCAGCGCCAACGGGGTGACGCCCGGCTCGCCCGTGCGGATCGCCGGGATCAACGTGGGCACCGTGACCGGCGTCGGCCCGATCCCCGGCTGCCTGGCCCCGAGCCGGCCGAGCCCGGACGAGAGCGCCTGCCACGCCGCCGACGTGACGATGACGATCTCAAAGCAGGGCCTGCCGATCCACGCCGACGCCACCTTTGCGATCCGCCCCCGGACCTTCCTGGAGGGCAACTTCTTCGTCGACGTGTCTCCGGGCACGCCGGCGGCGCCGATCGCCTCCGCGGGCCACACCTTCCCGGTCCAGCAGGGCATCGAGCCCGTACAGCTCGATCAGGTGCTCACCGGCCTCCAGTTGGACACCCGCCAGAACCTGCAGACGCTGCTCCAGCAGTACGGCAAGGCGGTCAAGCAGGCGGGCCCCGCCTACAACCGGTCGATCCAGTACTGGCTGCCCGCATACGAGTACACGGCGATCGTTGCCCATGACGCGCTCGGCATTCAGCCCCACGATCTGTCCCAGTACATCGCCGCCCAGGCGACGACCGCCGGGGCGCTGAGCGCCCATCCCCAGAGCCTCCAGAGCCTGATCACCGACTTCAACATCACCGCCAACGCGTTTGCCCGTGAGAACCGGGCGCTGCAGGACACGGTGGTCGCCCTTCCCAAGGCGCTCGGCGCCGCGATTCCCGCCTTCAACGCGCTCAACTCCGCCTTCCCGCCGCTGCGCGAGCTGGCGCGGGCGCTGATCCCCGGCGTGGAGTCGACCGGGCCGACCGTCGACGCCAGCCTCCCGTTCATCACCCAGCTCAACGAACTGGTCGCGCCCTCGGAGCTGCGCGGACTGGCCGCCGACCTTCAGGTGACCGTGCCCGCGCTGGCCAAGCTGACCCGGGAGACGATCCCGCTGATGAAGAGCGAGGTGCGCCCGGCCTCCAGCTGCATCGTCAACGTCGTCTACCCGTGGTCGCAGCTCATCGTCCCCGACTCCCACTTCAACGCCTCGAACGGCTTCCCGCCTCGCAAGGTGTACATCGAGGCCGTCAACTACCTGCCTGGCCTGGCCGGCGAGTCTCGCAACTTCGACGCCAACGGTCCCTACATCCGGATCGTCGGCAACGGCGGGCCGCTCACCTACTCGCTGTCGCCCGGCTACTTCGGGCAGGCTCTGCAGACCCTTCAGGGGGTACAGCCCGAGCTGCCGCCGGGGGGTAGGCGGCCGCCCTACGAGGAGACGGTGCCGTGCGAGACCCAGGCCCCGATCACCGATCTGTCGGCGCCCTCGCGGGGACCGATCGCTCAGGCGACCCCGGCTCAGGGGCCGGTCTCGCTCGCTTCTGCGGCCGCCAAGGCGAACTGGATGGGCGTCCTGGGCAGCTCGCTCAAGGCGCTCGGGCAGCAGGCCTCGGCGGCCCACCTGAAGCTCGACCCCTCAGCGCTCGGTGACCTGAAATGAGAAAGGCGATCAGGGACCACCGCCGAGACGTCGCGGCCATCCTGGTCCTGGTCGCGCTGTCACTCGTGGTGGCCGGCTACGTGCTCAACCACGAGGGCCTGCGGTTTCCGTTCATCTCGTCCGCGCAGTACACCCTGAACGCCGAGCTCTCGACCGCCCAGGCGGTGACCCCGGGTCAGGGTCAGTCGGTTCGCGTCTCCGGCGTGCAGATCGGCGAGATCGGCGGGGTGAGCCTGCGTAGCGGCGTGGCCGTCGTGTCGATGCGGATCGACGACAAGTACAGGCATCTGATCCACACGAACGCCACCGCCCTGCTGCGGCCCAAGACCGGTCTCGAGGACATGTTCATCGAGCTCGATCCCGGCAGCCGGCAGGCGCCGGTGGCCAACCCGGGCTTCACGATCCCGGTGTCCAACACGCTCCCGGACATCGATGTGGACGAGATCCTCGCCTCCCTGGACGCCGACTCCAGGGACTACCTCAACCTGCTCGTCAACGGTGCCGGGCAGGGGCTGAAGGGGCGAGGGGGCGATCAGCTGGCCCAGGTGCTCGAACGCTTCGAGCCCACGCACCGCGATCTGGCCAGCGTCAACCGGGCGCTGGCGACCCGCGGCGCCGACCTGCGTCAGCTGATCAACTCGCTGGCGCGCCTGAACACCGGCCTGGCCACCAAGCAGGGTCAGATCATCTCGCTGGTGGACTCCAGCGCCGTCGTGTTCCGCGCCCTGGCCTCCGAGGACGGCAACATCAGCCGGGCACTGGTCGACCTGCCGGGAACGCTGCGCCAGACCACCGCCACGCTGGACGAGGTGCAGACCTTCGCGAAGCTGCTCGGTCCCACCTCCAGCAACCTGCTGCCGGCCGCGCGCGCCCTCCCGGCGGCCAACCGGGCGCTGGTCGCCCTGGCCCGGCCGAGCACCCCGATCGTCGCAAACGAGATCCGGCCGTTCGTGGTGGCCGCGCGGCCGCTGGTGCGCGACCTGAAGCCCGCCTCGGCCAATCTGGCCAAGGCGACGCCCAACCTGAGCAGGACCTTCAACGTGGTCAACCGCCTGCTCAACATGCTCGGCTACCACCCTGGCGCCCCGCAGCACGGGTACCTGTGGTGGTTGGCGTGGCTGGATCACGACACGCGCACGCTGTTCTCGCTGCAGGACGCGAACGGCGTCTTGAGGCCGCTGTTCCTGCAGGCCAGCTGCACCACCTACTCGCAGCTGATCGATCACCTGAACACCGTCCAGTCCGGTCTCGGCTCCGAGTTCGAGGGGCTGCTCAACATCGCGCCGATCATCGGACCCGGCGGCTTGTGCCCGAGCTCGGGATCGGCCATCAGCTCGGCGTTCAAGCGCTACGGAGCCGAGCACCCGGCCGCCGCCGCCGAGGTCAAGCAGGTCAGGGCCGATGGCCAGGCCACGGGCAACGTGTCAGCACTGGAGAGCTTCGATCCCAGTTTGGTTTCCAGATAATGGAGACCGGTAGCCCCTCCATCGCCAAGGTGACCACGATGGTGGCGTTCGTGGCGCTCTGCGTCGGGCTGCTGCTGTTCCTGTGGATCTCGTTCGGAGGCACGGTCCCGTTGGCCCCGAAGGGCTATGAGTTCCGCGCATCGTTCACCGATGCCAGCCAGCTCGCCGATCAGGCCGACGTGCGGATCGCCGGCGTGAACGTCGGCAAGGTGGTCTCGAAGTCGCTTGACCCACAGGGCAACCGAACGATCGCGACGATCCAGATGGACAGCCAGTACGCGCCCGTCCGCCAGGATGCCCGCGCCATCCTGCGCACCAAGACGATCCTCGGCGAGACCTACGTTCAGATCACGCCGGGCACGTCGGGGAGCCCGATGCTCCCCGACGGCGCCCTGCTGGCGCGCTCCAGCGTGACCGATGCCGTCCAGCTCGACCAGATCTTCAACGCGCTGGATCCCAGGACCCGGTACGCCTTCCAGCAATGGCAACAGCAACTTGCAGTCGCCCTGAAGGGCAACGGTCAGAACCTAAACAGCGTGCTCGGCAACCTGCCGCAGTTCGCCGCCGACGCCACCGATCTGCTGCAGGTCCTAGACATCGAGCACACCTCGGTCATCCGCCTGGTCCAGAACGGAGGCACGGTGTTCGGTGCGCTGAACCGCAACCAGTCCGCGCTGCGCAACCTGATCACGAGTGCCGAGACGACGTTTGCGACCACGGCCGCCAACAACGACGCGATCGCCGCCACCTTCCACGTGTTCCCGACGTTCCTGAACGAGACCAAGGCTACGATGGCCCGGTTGCAGAGCTTCGCGGTCGACACCGATCCGCTGGTCAAGGCGCTCCAGCCGGTGGCGATCAACCTCAAGCCCACGCTCACCGACGTGCGCGAGCTGGCGCCCTCGCTGAAAGCCTTCTTCGTGTCGTTGGGGCCGCTGATCACCGTCTCTGAGACCGGTCTGCCGGCGATCAGCTCGGTGCTCGGGGGCGCCACCCCGCTGCTGGCCTCGGTCGGGCCGTTTCTCGAGCAGCTGAACCCGATTCTCACCTGGCTGTCGCTGCACCAGCAGCTGCTCTCCGACTTCATCTCCAACGGCGCCGCGGGACTGGCCGCCACGACCACCAGCTTCGGGGTCGGCGGCACCGGGCACTATCTGCGTCAGTTCCAGCCGATCGGTCCCGAGACGCTGTCCCTGGCCGCCAACCGGGATCCCGAGAACCGCGGCAACACGTATCCGCCATCCCTGTGGCTGGCCGATCCAGATTCGTTCACGGCCGGCGGCAAGCACCCGGGCAGCTTCGCCCTGCCCTCCTGGGACTGCGACAACACGGGCGCGCCCGGCGATGGCTCCACGCCGGCCGGCCCCCGGACCCCGTCGATGCTCGCGACCGGTCAGCAGGCGTGCTGGGTAGCGCCTCCCCTGGGGCCGCTGCTGGGCCAGACCGGCAGGTTCCCGCGCGTCACAGCCGCCCGCTACTCCGAGAAGTGACGCCGGGCCGGGCTCGGCTCCCGGCGCTGAGGTGGAGTCGTGTCGGTGGGCGCCGGTCTACCCGGCGGACGACTCGGCGAGGGGCTGGACGGCCCGGCCGCCGCCCTGGGAGAGCAGATCGAGCACCAGCTCGGCCAGACCGTGCTGCCCCGAGATCTCCAGGTCGGCTCGATCCCCACCGGGGGCCAGGGCCCGGATCCAGGCGTCCTTGGTCCCGCGCACGAACACCTCGGCGGCGCCCTCTGCCCGCTCGGCGATCGTCGCCCTTCCCGGGGCGAGCCTGATCAGGTAAGAACGCGACCGGCCGTCGTCGCCGTCGCTGACGGTGAGCTCGATCGTTCCCTGCGACATGCTGTCATCGCTGACCAGTCCGGGGATCAGCCGGAAGATCGCGCCCAGATCGACGCTCTCGGATTGGCGCGGCGGGCCCCAGGTCCACTCATAGCCCCAGCGGGCCAGCTCCCCGAGCACCGGCGCGAGCTCGATCGCGCGTTCGGTGAGCTCGTAGTCGACGCGCGGAGGAACCTCCCGGTAGCGCTTCCGGGTCAGCATTCCATCGGCCACCATCCGATTCAGTCGAGAGCGAAGCTGCTCGGTCGAGATCCCCGGCAGCACCCGCTGCAGCTCCACGAACCGTCTGGGCCCGGATAGGAGGTCGCGGACGATCAGCAGTGTCCACTTGTCGCCCACGAGGTCAAGCGCGCGAGCGTCCGGCGACCACTGGTCGTAGGGGTGGCGTTTGGGGGGCGGTACGTGCGAGATGACGATCTCCCCTATCTGATTGATGTTTTCCTACCTACCGAGATCCAGCATAACGAACGATCGAGATTTCGCGAACGGTTGCCGCCAGTTTTGCCTAGGCAGGTCGTTTCAGCCTGACAGTGGGCGAAGTCATCTACCTCGACCGGTTGCGAAGCGACCCTTCCCTGGGTCCCCGGGCTCCCCGCGTTCGGGCGCGGGAGACACCGGTTTTCCTGTTCGACCTCGCTTCGCCGGAGTCCTACCTGGTCGCCGAGCGCGTCGAACGCGCGCTCGGAGGCGCTGACTGGACCCCGGTTGACGGGAGCCGCCTGCTCGGCGAGACCGGCCGCCTGACCGGCCGGGGTGACCGCCCCCGCCGGCTCGGCCTGGACGAGCGCCGCCGGCGAGCCGAATCCCTGGCCCGCGCGCAGCGCCTGCCGCTGGTGTGGCCCGAGCGCTTTCCCGCCCCGGTCTCCTGCGCTCTTCGCGCCGCTGCCTATGCGTGTGAGCTCGGCGCCGGCGCGAGCTTTGCGCTGGCCGCCTTCCGGCTGGCCTTCTGCGGAGGATTTGACCTCGACGATCCCGAGACCCTGGCCGAGGCGGCGGCGGCGGCCGGAGTTCCCCTGGAGGAGTGCCTGGCGGCCGCGGGGGAGACCTGGCGCGACCAGGAGCTCCAGACGACCGCCGAGCACCTGCGCGCCCGAGGCGTGCTCGAGCTTCCCGCCATCGGCGCCGGCGGCCGCTGGTTCGCGGGGGAGTCGGGGCTCCTGGCGGCTTCGGTCTCGGCTTCGACTTCGGCTTCGGCCTCCGGTTCGGCCTCGAGGTCTGCCTCGGCCTCGGCCTCGGTCGGCGCGCAGTCGCTGGTCGACCCGTTGGCCCCCCTCGTGTGACAGCTGCCGGCGGTCGCTGACGGGCGCCGCTGGCAGACTGTGCGCATGATCGATCCCGTCGATGGGACCGTGCGGGCGATCGCCCGGCGAAACTCGTTTCCCCGACGCGATTGACAGGCCGCCTGATCCCTCGAGGCGTACGCCGCTTCTGGCACGTCGCCTTCGACTCGAACATCACCGGACTGTCCTCGATGCTCGCCTACAACATGTTGCTGGGAGTGATCCCGCTCGCGCTGCTGGGCCTGTTCGTCGCCGGCCAGGTGCTGTCCAGCTCGGCGGTGCAGCACAGCGTGCTGATGGATCTCAGGGAGGTCTTCCCCGGCGCCGCAGAGGGAACGCTGGACTCGCTGCTGGACGAGATCCGCGATTCGACCACGAGCACCGGCGTGCTGGCGCTGGTGGCGAGCCTATGGCTGGGATCTTCGTTCTGGGGCGCGCTGGACACCGCGTTCGGCCGGATCTACGGCTGCTCGTCGCGCAAGTGGCTGGACCAGAAGCGGTTTGCGCTGATGATGCTGATCGTCGTGCTGGTGTTCATGGTCGCGACCGTCGCCGTCCCCGCCGCCCAGAGCATCCTGCGCGCCGGGGTCAGCGACCTTCCCTTCGACCTGGCCCACGTGGCCGCGCTGATCTACGCCGGCTCGCTGGCGTTCAGCCTGGCGGTCCTGTTCGGGTGCCTGGCCGTGATCTACTCGCGCGTGCCCAACCGGCGGGTGCCCTGGCGCGCTGTGTGGCCCGGGGCGCTGGGGGCGACGATCGCGATCGGCGTGATCGACTACGCGTTCCCCGTGTATCTGACGAACATCTCGACCATCGCCCGCTTCGGGACCACGATCGTCTTCATCCTGATCATGCTCGGCTGGTTCTACATCCTGGCGATCATCATCCTCAGCGGGGCGGTGGTCAACTCGCTGCGCCTGGAGCCGGGCGCGCACTGAGCGCGGGCGCGCACTGAGCGCGGGCGCCTGTTGAGCGCGGGCGCGCACTGAGCGCGGGCGCGCTGTTAGCGTCCCCGCCCATGGCCACCGACGCCGAAACGCGCTGGCACGGGGGACGGCTGGTGGCGCACGCGCTGCGCGCCCACGGCGTCAGCAGGCTGTTCACGCTCTCCGGTGGCCACCTGTTCTCGATCTACGACGGCTGCCTCGCCGAGGGGATCGAGATCGTCGACGTGCGCCACGAGCAGACCGCTGCGTTCGCGGCCGAGGGCTGGGCCAAGGTCACCCGGGCTCCCGGGGCGTGCGCGCTGACCGCCGGGCCCGGTGTCACCAACGGGATGAGCGCGATCGCCTCGGCCGGCCAGAACCACTCACCCGTCCTGGTCCTGGGCGGGCGAGCCCCGGCGTTTCGCTGGGGACAGGGCTCACTGCAGGAGATCGACCACGTGCCGTTCGTCAAGCCCCTGGTCAAGCGCGCGGCCACCGTGACCGACACCGGCGCGATCCCCGATCTGATCGACGCGGCACTGCGCACCGCCGTCACGCCGCACTCCGGCCCGGCGTTCCTGGACTTCCCGCTGGACGTCGTGTTCGGCGAGGCAGAGGCGCCGCCGCCCGGGTTCCCGTCGCCGCTGCCCGAGCCCTGGGAGGGCGCGGGGGCTGACACGGAGGAGATCGAGCGCGCCGCCGCCCTGCTGCGGGGCTCCGAGCGCCCGGTGATCATGGCCGGCACCGGCCTCTACTGGGGCCGGGGAGAGGGCCGGCTGCAGGCGCTGGCGGAGGAGCTGCGGATACCGGTGTTCCTCAACGGCCTGGGCCGCGGCTGCCTGGCCGCCGATCACGAGCTGTTCTTCTCCCGGGCGCGCAGCGCGGGCCTGAGCCAGGCGGACGTGGCCCTGGTGATCGGAGTGCCGCTTGACTTCCGGCTGGGTTTCGGCGCCGCCTTCGCTCCCGAGGCCGAGATCATCGCGATCGACGTGGCCGAGCCCGAGCATCCGCCGCCGCGGGGCCTGGGCGCCGCGCTCTACGGCGCCCTGCCGGCGACCCTGGCCGGGCTCGCCGAGGCGGCCGGCAAGGCGCAGGCGGGTGAGCGTGACGGGCCGCGTAACCGGTGGATCTCGACGCTGCGCGCGACCGAGGACGAGCGCCGCGCCGGCGAGTCCGCCGAGCTGGCCGACCCCCGCGCTCCGCTTCACCCGATGAGGATCTACGGGGAGCTGGCCGGGCTGCTGGACCGCGACGCGATCGTGGTCGGCGACGGCGGCGACTTCGTCTCCTTCGCGGGACGGGTCGTGGACTCCTACCGGCCGGGTTGCTGGCTCGATCCCGGTCCCTACGGCTGCCTGGGATCGGGCCCCGGTTACGCGCTGGCCGCCAAGCTCGCCCACCCTGACCGCCAGGTGCTCCTGCTCCTCGGAGACGGCGCCCTCGGCTTCTCGGGGATGGAGCTCGACACGCTCGCGCGGCACGGGGTGGCGGTGGTCGCGGTCGTCGCCAACAACGGCATCTGGGCGCTCGAAAAGCACCCGATGGAGGCTCTCTACGGCTACTCGGTGGCGGCCGACCTGCGGCCCCAGACCCGCTACGACCAGGTCGCCACGGCGCTGGGCTGTGACGGTGAGCTGGTCTCTGAGCCCGGGGAGCTGCGCCCGGCGCTGGAGCGCGCGTTCGCGGCCTCGGGCCCCGCGCTGGTCAACGTGCTCACCGACCCGAGCGTCGCCTATCCGCGGCGCTCCAACCTGGCGTAGGCGAGCCCGAGCTCGCCGCTCACGCAGAAACCGCCCGCGTCGTGCGGGCGGTTTCCGATCCAGGTTGGCCCTATCGGGACGGGCAGGGGTACGTGCCTGATGGGGCCGGTTAGAGTGGCCCGGACGGCGGGAGGCGCCGCTGTGCGGCTGCGCCGGGCCTATGTGGAGGTTGCCGACCAGGTTGCCTGGTCCGCACCCCGCTGACATCATCTCCGCTGGGCGGATTCGCGGCAATCGTACATTCGTCTAGCGGGCGTGTAGGACGGCCGATTGGCGGGCAACGCCGCAGTCTCGTCTTCAGTGGGCCAGTCCGAGCGCCGCTCCCCTGAGGATGTCGTGCTCGGAGATCTCGATTCGCTCCAGCCCGAACAGCGCCAGCACCTGCGCGAAGATCGCGACGCCGGCGATGATGGTCGGCGCGCGGTCGGGGTGCAGTCCCGGCACCCGGCGTCGCTCGGACAGCGGTAGCCGGACCAGCTCACGCAGGATGCGGTCGCATTCGCGCGCGTCGAGCATGTAGCCCTGGACGCGCTCCGGGTCGTAGGGATCGAGCTTCTGGGCGATCGCCGCCAGCGAGGTCGCCGTCCCCGCCACCGCGATGCCGTGGCCCACCCCCGCGCGCCGCGGCGCCGGAACGGCCTCGCTCAGGATCACGCGGACGTCCTCGGCGAGCTCGCGCAGCTCGGGCTCGGTGGGCGGGTCGCTGTGCAGGTGGCGCTCGGTCTGGCGAACCACCCCGGCCTGGGTCGACACGTGGAAATCGACTCCGTGACCGGCGCCGATCACCAGCTCGGTCGAGCCCCCGCCGATGTCAAGCACGAGCGTCGGCGTGTCGGAGTCGCGCCGCTCGCTGGTCGCGCCCAGGAAGGTGAGCTGGGCCTCCTCGTCTCCGGAGAGCACGTGGGGCTCGAGGCCATAGCGCTCCTGAACGGCCCCGGCGAACTGCTCGCCGTTGGCCGAATCGCGCACGGCGCTGGTCAGCACGGCCACCGCCGACCGGCAATCGTGCTCGTCGATCTCACGCCGGTAGCCGTCGAGCGTCGAGAACACCCGCTCCATCGCGTCGTCGCGCAGCCGTCCGTCGCGGTCCACTCCGGCTCCCAGGCGCGTCACGTTCGAGTGCCGGACCAGCTCATCGACGCGGTCCCCGTCGAGTTGCGCGATCAACAGCCGGGTCGAGTTGGACCCGATGTCGACGACGGCGACGTTCCTCGTCTCGCTCGTGTCCTGGGCGGGCGGCGTCATCGCACGGCGTGGGGCATCGGCTCGCCGGACAGCCCGGCCAGCAGGTTGTCGACGGCCAGGTCGGCCATCCGCTCGCGCGTGGCGTGGGTCGCCGAGCCGATGTGGGGGACGACGATCAGGTTCGGGGCGCCGAGCAGTGGGTCATCGGCCGGTGGCGGCTCGGGATCGGTGACGTCGAAGGCCGCGCCCGCGATCGTGCCCTGCTCGAGCGCGGTCGCCAGCGCCGCCTGGTCGACGATCGGCCCCCGGGCGGTGTTGATCAGGATCGCAGTGGAGCGCATCTTGGACAGCGCCTCGGCATCGATCAGATGGTGGGTCTCAGGAGTCAGCGGGCAGTGCAGCGAGACGAAGTCCGAGCGCTCGAGCAGCTCCTCCAGGGTCATATCGCTTGCGTTCCCCGTGTGCAGCACGTTCATGGCAAAGCCTTCGGCGCGGCGGGCGACCGCCCGTCCGATCCGCCCCATGCCCACGATCCCGAGGGTGGCGCCGTGCACGTCGTAGCCGAGATACCGGTCGGGCTCCCAGGTCAGCCACTCGCCGGCCGCGACCGAGGCCGCCGCCTCGGGAAGCCGCCGGGCCGCCGCCAGCAGCAGCCCGAAGGCGAGATCGGCCGTGGTCTCGGTGAGCACGTCGGGCGTGTTGCCCACGGGGATCTTGCGCTCCCGCGCGGCCCGCAGGTCGATGTTGTCGTAGCCCACGGCATAGTTGGAGATCGCCCGCAGGCGTGCGGAGCCCGCGATCAGCTCGCCGTCCACCCGGTCGGTGAGCAGTGACAGCAGCCCGTCGACGTCGGCGGCGTGGCTGCGCAGCTCGTCGTAGCTGGGCGGCAGCCGCTCTGGCCAGACGTCCACCTCGTGGGCCTCGCGCAGCCGGTCAAGCGCGCTGCCCGGAAGCTTGCGGGTGACAAAGCATCGGGCCACGGCGGCGATTGTCGCCCATCGCCGCCTGTCGGTCCCGCCCGGGTACAGGCCCCTGAGCCTAGGCGGGCTCGGCGGGGGCCACGGCCGGCTGGCTCCGCCGGGCCGGAATCCGCGGCAGCCCGAACGCGGCCACACCGGCTCCGATGAGCGCGAACGCGGCGCCGATCAGGAACGCCAGCTGAAAGCCGCTGGTCAGCGCGTCGTGCATTCCGCGTGCCCCGAGGTGGCGCAGGTCGCTGTTGGTGCGATCGGTGGCGATCGCCGCGAGGATCGCGAGTCCGAGGGCGCCGCCGAACAGGCGCGCGGTGTTGACGATGCCCGAGGCCAGTCCCGCCTCCGCCGGCGCGACCCCCGCCACGGCGGAGATCGTGGCCGGGACCAGCGAGAGACCGAGGCCGATCGCCGTCAGCAGCGATGCCCCGAGCATGTCGCTGACGTAGTGGCCGTCAGCCGAGATCTGGGTGAACCAGAGCAACCCGATCGTGAGCAGGCTCATGCCGGTGATCAGCAGCGGCTTGGCGCCGAAGCGCCCGACCGCCCGCGAGGCGAGCGTCGAGAAGATGACGATGCACAGGGTCATCGGGAGGAAGGCGAGCCCGGCGCGGATCGGCGAGTAACCGAGCACCTGCTGGAGATACAGGGACACGAAGAACCACATTCCGAACGACGAGCCGCCGACCAGCAGGACGATCATGTTGGCCGCTCTCAGCGTCCGCGAGGCAAACAGGCGCAGAGGCATCAACGGCGCGCTCGCGAACCGCCCCTCGATCACCACGAATACCGCCAGCAACACGATCCCGGCGGCGATCACGCCGAGCGTCTGGGCCGAGCCCCAGCCGGTCTGGTCGGTACGGACGATGCCGAGCACCACCAGCGACAGGCCGATCGTCGCCGACAGCGCACCCGGAAGGTCGAAGTTGGGTGCTCGCGAGCGGTCGCGTCCCTCGACGAGCAGCCGCTGGGCGGCCATCGCCGCGATCAGCCCGATGGGAACGTTGATGAACAGGATCCAGCGCCAGCCCAGGAGGTCGGTGAGCACGCCGCCCAGCAGCACGCCGGCCGCGCCGCCGGCGCCGCCCATCGCGCCCCAGATCCCGACCGCCCGGTTGCGCGCCGGACCCTCGGTGAACGTCGTGGTGAGGATCGAGAGTGATGCCGGGGCGATCACGGCACCGCCCAGGCCCTGCACGGCGCGCGCGGCGATCAACACCGCCTGGCTATCGGCCAGGCCGCCGGCCAGCGAGGCGAGCGCGAACAGCACCAGACCGCTCACGAACACGCGGCGGCGACCCAGCAGGTCGGCGGCCCTTCCACCGAGCAGCAGGAATCCCGCGAACGTGACGGTGTAGGCGTTGACGACCCATTGCAGGTTGACCTCGCTGAAGTGCAGGCCGCCGCGGATCGCGGGCAGGGCGACGTTGACCACCGACACGTCCAGGATCACCATGAACTGCGCCAGGCAGGCCAGGAGCAGGGTCGCGGTCAGATGCGGAGGCTCTGATCGGCGGGTGTCGGGGGCGGTGTCGGGGTTCATGCGACGCGGGTTCGCCTTCGGGTGGCTGACTCGGGCTTGGTATGCGGCTTCGTATCCGGCTTGGTACGACGATCTTCGAACATACTAGCCAGCGTTTCGCACATGACGAACGACGCGGCGCGAGGGGACACGGGTACGCACCGGATCTCGAGACTTGGGATATGTTCGGTCGATGCGCGTGCTGGTTCTCAGCGACGCCGATGTGCGGGCGGCCTTGGCGCCAGACGAATGCGAGCGGGCGATGACGGGGGCGCTGATCGCCTACTCCCGCGGGGAGGCGCACGTGCCGCTGCGCTCGGTCCTGAGGCCGGCAGGCGCTCGGGGCATGATGGGGCTCATGCCCGCCTACGGGGGCGGCGAGCCTGACGAGGTCGGGACGTTTTCGCTCAAGTCGATCTGCGTGATGCCCGGCAATCCCGCGCGCGGCCTCGACGCCCATCAGGGCACGGTCACGCTGTTCGACGGCGAGACCGGCGTCCCGACGGCGATCCTGAACGCGTCGGCGGTCACCGAGATCCGCACGGCGGCCGCGACCGCCGCCGCCACCCGGGCGCTCGCGCGCTCGCCCTCAGACGTGCTGGCGGTGCTCGGTGGCGGTGTCCAGGCCCGTTCGCATCTGCGCGCGCTCGCCGGCGTGCGCGATTGGCAGGAGATCCGCGCCTACGCGCCGACGCGCGCCCACGCCCAGGCGCTGACCGAGCTCGTCCCGGGGCTGACGGTCCCCGGCTCGGCTCGGGAGGCGGTGGAGGGCGCCGACGTGATCGTGACCGCCACCAGCTCACGAGAGCCGGTGCTGGAGCAGGAGTGGCTGGCTCCGGGCGCCCACGTCAACGCGGTGGGGGCCAGCACGCCCGACGCGCGTGAGATCTCGGTGGCGACCGTGGCCGCGGCGGCGCTGTTCTGCGACAGCCGCGAGTCGCTGGTGCACGAGGCGGGCGAGTTCCGGCTGGCCGTCGCGGAGGGTGCGATCGTCGCCGGGGACCACGTGCGCGCCGAGATCGGCGAGGTGCTGGCCGGAGACGCGCCGGGACGGCGCGACGATGGGGAGCTGACGCTGTTTCGCTCGCTCGGGATCGCCGCCGAGGACATGGCGGCGGCCCGCGCGGCCGTCGCCCGAGCACGCGAGCTCGGGATCGGCACCGAGGTGGAGCTTTGATGCTGGGCCGCCGGGCTCGCGACCCGAGAGGTGAGAGGCGAGAGGTGAGCGGTGAGAGGTAGAGGTGAGCGATGAGTGGTGACCCCAGTCCCCCGGTGCTGCCCGGGCAGGGGGCAAGCGACTACGAGCGCTACCTGCGCACCGACGAGCTGCTGGCGCTCCAGAAGCCCGCGGCGGATCGCATCCACCGTGACGAGCTGCTCTTTCAAACCGTGCACCAGGCGTCCGAGCTGTGGCTGAAGCTGGCGGTGGCCGAGGTACGCGAGGCGACCGCGCGAATGGAGGCCGAGGACCTGGCCGAGGCCGCACGCCTGCTGCGCCGGTCCCTGCTGTGCCTCGAGTTCGTGATCGGCCAGCTGGACATGCTTGATCAGCTTGACCCCTGGGACTACCAGGTCATCCGCCAGGCCCTCGGCCACGGCAGCGGTTTCGACTCCCCGGGCTTTCGGGCGGTCGCCCGGGTGACCCCTCAGCTCGGAGCGTCCTTCGAGCGCCTTCTGGAGCGTGAGGGCGTGACGCTCGAGGACGTCTACATCCGGCGTCGCGAGTTCCGGCGGCTGCACGAGATCGCCGAGCTGCTCACCGACTGGGACGAGCGCCTGCGCCAGTGGCGGACTCGCCACTACAGCATCGTGGCCCGTGCGCTCGGGGAGGAGAGCATCGGGATCCAGGGCGTCCCCGTCCAGGCCCTGGGCAAGCTCATCGGTCAGCGTCAGCTCCCCACGCTGTGGGAGACGCGCAGCCGGCTGGTGGAGCGCTTCGCGGCCGAGCAGGCCGAGGCGGAGGCGGGTGAGGCGGCTGAGGCGGGTGAGGCGGGCGAGGCGGGCGAGGCTGAGGCGGGCGGCGACTGAGGCCCCATTGTCGCGCTCGCCGGCGCGCGGCGACTGAGGCGGGCGGGCATGCCTGCGGGGTGACCTCGGCCTCGAACTCGGCCTCGGCTTCGAACTCGGCCTCGGCTTCGATGGCGGTCGTCCCAGCGACCGCCGCCCGCCGCCGCCCGGCTCGGGGTGCTCGAACGCAGAAAGTTCGCACCCGCGGGCGAGATTTTCTGCATCCTGGTCCCCCAGCACGCATCCGGAAGAAAATTACGACCGGACCCGCAAACTTTCTGCAGCAGAACCGTGCCCCTTGGCCGCCCAGCTCAATTTGAGGCTGGGTTTGTGGTCTCTCCCGGGGGGCGACGCCGGCTCGACGGGGCTCGACACCGTCGGCAACCCCCGGAGATACCGTCCAAACCCGGCAAACCGCCTGCTCACACCCCCGATCTGGCCCTCACCTTGACCACATCAATGCCGGGAGCGCCAAAAACAGAGCACACCGAGGCCGTTTGCGAGGAGCGTGCTGCAGAGACCCCGGTCTCCGGGAACTCTGGAGCACGCCTCCGCAAAACGACGCCGGCGTGCTCTGTTTTCCCCGCTTGGAAGCGGCAGAGCGCCGCCGGCCGGCGGCGCCGGCCCGTATCGGACGCAGGTCGGGGCCGCCGCCGATGGTTAGACGCCGCCGCTGGTCACCGGGCGGCCGCCTCGGCCGCGACCACCGCCCCCTCGATGCCCTCGGCTCCCTGGACCGGACCGTCGGTTCGCGCATCGGCCGGGCGCAGGCCGGCGGGCCGGCGCACGCCCGGCAGCGCGAGCGCCGCCAGCGAGCCGGCCAGCGAGAAGCTCGCCGCCACGGCCATCGCCGGGACGAACCCGTCGCCGAAGGCGGCCGCGGACGCGTAGCTGCCGGCACCCGTGAACACGGCCACGGTGATCGCCAGGCCGAACACGCCCCCCAGCTGGCGCATCATCGAGTAGGAGCCCGATGCCTTGCCGAGGTCGCCGGGCCCGACGGCATTCATGACCGCGTTCTGAGACGCGGGGATCGCCATCGAGATTCCGGCTCCGGCGATCACGAGCGGCGCGATCAGCTTCCAGTAGGCCATTCCCGGCTCGGCGATCAGAGCTATCCAGGCCATGCCGCCCGCCTGCAGCGCCAGCCCGCACGCCACGAGCGCCCGCTCTCCGATGCGGTTGGTCAGCGAGCCGGCAATCGGAGCCACGATGAACAGGGTCCCCGTCCAGGGCAGCAGCCTGAGCCCGGCGTCAAGCGGCCCCTGCCCGAGCGATGTCTGCTGGAACTGGGACATGAAGAAGACCGCGGCGAACAGCGAGCAGGAGAGCAGGAAGTTGGCCGTGGCCCCCGCCGAGAAGGCCCGGGAGCGAAACAGCCGGGGAGGCAGCATCGGCTCGGTGCTGCGGCGCTCGAAGGCGATGAAGGCCACCAGGAAGGCCGTCCCGGCCGCGAGCGTGCCCACGACCTCGGCGCTCCCCCAGCCCGCGTCGTTGCCGCGCATCAGGCCCCACACGATGCCCAGCGCCGCCCCGGTGACCAGCAGCAGCCCGGGCCCGTCCAGTCGCGCCCGGGGTCCGAAGCTCTCGCGGATGCGGGTGAGCACGAGCGGGATCGCCACCAGCCCGATCGGGACGTTGATCCAGAACACCCACTGCCAGGCCAGGCCCTGGGTGACAGCGCCGCCGATCACCGGACCGCTGAGCACGGCCAGGCCGGTGATGCCGCTGTAGATGCCCATCGCCCAGCCCCGGCGCTCGGGCGGGAAGGCGGCGCTCAGCAGCGACAGCGAGAGCGGGGCGATCAGAGCGCCCGCGCTGCCCTGAAAGGCCCGGGCGGCGATCAGCAGCCCGGCGTTGGGGGCGAGCGCGCAGGCGGCCGAGCCGACCGCGAACACGCCGAGCCCGAACGCGAACAGGCGCCGGCGCCCCAGCCGGTCTCCGAGGGCGGCCGCGGGGATCAGGAGCACGGCGAAGCTCAGCCCGTAGGCGTTGACGGTCCACTCGAGCTCGTTCACCGAGGCGCCCAGGTGCTGGCGGATCGTCGGCAGCGCCGTCGAGACGACGAGCACGTCGAGCGCCACCATCAGCGACGCCACGGAGCTGAGGACCAACACCCATCGCTGCGCGGCGCGAGAGTCGGCGGGGATCTTTGTAGTCACGGGGTCACCTCGTTGCCTGGCGGGTTTTCAGTGCTGCATGACCAGACGCGCCACCGGGGGCGGATTGAGCGATGAATTTCGCCGCCGGGGGGTGTCGTGGTCTTAGATGCGTGAGATGACCGACGAGCTGCTGGCCCGCACCCGGCTTGCCCGAGCTCAGCGGGGAGACGAGGAGGCGTTCGCGCGGCTGACCGAGCCCCACCACCGGGAGCTGCAGCTGCACTGCTACCGGATCATGGGCTCGTTGCAGGACGCCGAGGACCTGCTCCAGGAGACGCTGCTGGCGGCGTGGCGGGGGCTCGAGCAGTTCGAGGGTCGCTCCTCGCTGCGCGCCTGGCTCTACACGATCGCCACCAACCGCTGCCTGAACGCGCTGCGCGCCTCCGCGCGCCGGCCCCAGCCGGCCGGAGTTCCGCCGGGGCGCGCCGCCGCGCTGTCAGAGAGCGTCGCCGAGATCTCCTGGCTGCAGCCCTATCCCGACGCGTGGCTGGAGGGGATCGCCGACGCCGCACCCGGCCCCGAGGCCCGCTACGAGGCCAAGGAGACGGTCGCGCTGGCGTTCGTGTCAGGGCTGCAGCAACTGGCGCCCAGGCAGCGGGCGGTGCTGGTGTTGCGAGACGTGCTCGGATTTCATGCCGACGAGGTCGCCGACATGCTCGCCACCAGCGAAGCTTCGGTCAACAGCGCTCTGCAGCGGGCCCGGGTCACGCTCGAGCGGCGGTTGCCCGCCCGGCGCGACCGCCTCGCGGTGCCGCCGACCGGTGCCGAGCGCGATCTGGTCAGGCGCTTTGCCGACGCGTTCGAGGCAGATGACATCGACGGGGTGGTCGCGCTGCTGACCGAGGACGTGGTGGTCAGCATGCCGCCCCAGCCCGAGTGGCACCAGGGAAAGCCTGCGGTCGAGCAGTTCCTGCGGGCTCGGCACCTGGAGCGCAGGGGAGGGTGGCGGTTCGTCCGCACGGGGGCCAACGGGCAGCCGGCCTACGCGTACTACCTGCGGGAGGGAGACACCTGGGTGCGCGGCGGCCTGTTCGTGCTCGGCGTGCGCAGCGCGGGGATCAGCTCGATCACGCGCTTCTACGACGACGGCCTGCTGGACCGCTTCGGAGTGCCCGAGCGGCTGTGACGCCGCCCGGTTCGGTGCCGCTTCCGGCACCGCGCGCGCCGCCTACGGCGTCCGCGAGATGACGGCCACCCCCATCAGCTCCACCTTGGCCGCCGGGTGAAACAGCTCGGTCACCCCGAACAGCCCCATCGCCGGATACCGGCGCCGGAAATGCCGGCGCCACACCCGGCCCAGCTCCGGCAGCGACTGGCGGTAGTCGGAGACCGAGGTCACGAACACCTGGAGCGAGACCAGGTCGTCGGGCTCGCCGCCGGCGGCCCGCAGCGCGGTCATCAGGTTGCCCGCGGCCGCGTCGAACTGCTCGGCCACGGTCTCGCCCACGATCGATCCGTCCCGAGCCTCGGCCGTCTGCCCGGCCAGGTACACCGTGTCGGCTGCGAGCACCGCGTGCGAGAAGCCGGCCGGCTCCGCCAGCTCCGGGGAGTTGATGAGCTCGCTCATCGCGGTCCGACGATACCCGACATGGAATATGCTGCGGCCCCGAGACGCCGGTGCAATCCGACACCCCCTACTGGAACCCGAAGACGGAGACGCTGGGCCGTCGGCAGCTGGAGGCCCTGCAGCTGGCCAAGCTCCGCCAGCAGGTCGCCTGGGCCGCCTCGCGCAGCCCCTGGTACCGGCGCACGCTGGCCGGCTTCGATCACGAGTCGCTGCGCTCGGTGGCCGACGTCACCCGGTTGCCGATGCTGACCCGTGACGAGTGGATGAACTCGCAGTTCGAGCATCCGCCCTACGGCGAGCTGCCGGTGATCGGAGCTCCCGGGGCGATCCGCGTGCATACCACCTCGGGGACCACCGGTCAGGGACCCCTGCGTGCCCTGGACTCGCGAAAGGACTGGGCCTGGATCGCCGAGATGTGGGCGTACGCGATCTGGGGGGCCGGCATCCGTCCCGGTGACACCGCCTACATCGCGTTTGGCTACGGGTCCTTCATCGGCTTCTGGGGCCTGCACTACTCGATGGAGAAGGTCGGGGTGCTCAACGTTCCCGGCGGCGCCCAGACCACCGAGGCCCGGGTCCGGCAGATCATCGACTTCGACGCCACGGTCGTGGCCTCGACTCCGACCTATGCGCTGCGCCTCGCCCAGGAGGCCCAGGCGCTGGGCATCGACCTTCCCTCCTCGGCCGTCAAGAAGATGATCCTGTCGGGCGAGCCCGCGGGCTCGATTCCCCAGACCAAGGCGCTGATCGAGGAGCTGTGGGGGGCCAAGGCCTACGACACCGCGGGAATGACCGAGATCGGCACGATCATGGTGTTCGAATGCGAGCATCAGCCCGGCGGCACGCACATCATCGAGGATCACGTGCTCGAGGAGGTGATCGACCCGGAGACGCTCGAGCCCGTCGGCTACGGAGACTCCGGCGAGCGCGTGGTCACCTCGTTCGGGCGCGGCTCGATCCCGCTGCTGCGCTACCGGACCGGAGACCTGGTGTGCCGCGTGCCCCACGACCGCTGCACGTGCGGACGGGGCTATGACATCTACGACGGCGGGATCCTCGGGCGCGTCGACGACATGAAGATCATCCGGGGCACCAACGTGTATCCGCGGGCCATCGAGGCGATCGTGCGCGAGTTTCCCGAGATCGACGAGTTCCAGACCGTGATCACGCGCGAGGGCCTGCGTGACGAGATCACGCTGCGCGTCGAGCCCAAGCCCGAGTACCCGCAGGAGCGCTGGGAGGCGCTGGCCGATGCGCTGCAGAGGCGCCTGGCGCTCGCCCACGAGGGGCTGAACTTCCGCATCGAGCGGGCCAGCCTCAACGAGCTGCCCCGCTTCGAGCTCAAGGCCCAGCGCACCGTCGACCACCGAGACGCCCCGATTGGAGCCACCTAGTGGCCGTTGATCTTCTCGGTAACGAGCTGAGCGCCGCCGAGCTGCGGCTGCTCGCGGTCTACGACGAGCTCCGGGGCCTGTGCTCCGATGACCTGCCGCCGATCGCCCACGCCAACGTACAGGCGGCGCTGGCGCTGATGCACAACGCGGTCAACGGGCTGGCGCTGCGCTACGAGCACCTCTCGGACCTGGACGTGTGATCGCCGCGCGGGGAGCCGAGGCATGCGGATCGCGGTAGTCGGCGGCGGACCCGGAGGTCTCTATTTCTCGATCCTGATGCGCCGGGTGGCGCCCGACGCCGAGATCACGGTGTTCGAGCGAAACCGCGCCCAGGACGCGTTCGGCTTCGGGGTGGTGTTCTCCGACGAGACGCTGACGGTGTTCGAGCACGCCGACCCGCCCAGCTACCACGAGCTGACCGCCCGCTTCACGCGCTGGACCGACATCGACATCCACCACCGGGGCGGGCGCACGCGCTCGGGCGGCCACGGCTTCTCGGCCCTGGGACGCCGGGAGCTGCTGGACATCCTCCAGCGCCGGGCGACCTCGCTGGGGGTGGAGATCCGATTTGAGACCGAGGCTCCGGCGCTCGAGGAGCTGGCCGGGGCCGATCTCGTGGTCGGGGCCGACGGGGCGGCCAGCGCCGTGCGCGCCGGCCGAGCCGCGGAGCTCGAGCCGTCGCTGGACACTCGCCACTGCCGCTACATGTGGCTGGGCACCGACCTGGTCTACGACGCCTTCAAGTTCTTCATCGAGGAGACCCCGTACGGCGTCTTTCAGGCCCACGCCTATCCGTATGACTCCGAGATGAGCACGTTCATCGTGGAGACCGGGCCGCAGACCTGGCGAGCCGCGGGACTCGACCGCATGACGCCGGGGCCGCTGGCGCCCGGGGTCAGCGACCAGGCCAGCGTGGAGTTCTGCCGCGAGCTGTTCTCCGATGCCCTGGAGGGCCACGCCCTGGTCGCCAACAACTCCAAGTGGCTGCGGTTCGTGACCGTGCGCAACGCGCGCTGGCACGCCGACAACGTCGTCCTGCTCGGCGACGCCGCCCACACCGCGCACTTCTCGATCGGATCGGGCACCAAGCTGGCCATGGAGGACGCGGTGGCCCTCGCCTGGTCGTTCAAGACGCGGGGGCTCGCGGACGTCGGACGCGTGCTCGCCGAGTATGAGGCCGAGCGCCGGCCCGTCGTCGAGAGCACGCAACGGGCGGCCCAGGCGTCGCTGGAGTGGTTTGAGGGGATCGGGCGCTACGTCTCACAGGAGCGACTGCAGTTCGCGTTCAACCTCCTGACCCGCAGCCGGCGCGTGACCTACGACAACCTGCGCCTGCGGGACGCCGCGTTCATGGACTCTGTCGACGAACGCTTCGCGGCTTCCGAGGGGTTCTCGGAGCGCCCGCCGATGTTCGCCCCGCTGCGCCTGCGCGGGCTGTCACTGCCCAACCGGGTCGTCGTCTCGCCGATGGACATGTACTCGGCCCAGGACGGCACGCCCAGCGACTTTCATCTCGTGCACCTCGGGTCCCGGTCGCTGGGGGGAGCGGCGCTCGTCTACAGCGAGATGATCTGCGTGTCTGCGCCCGGGCGGATCACTCCGGGATGCGCGGGCATGTACCGTCCCGAGCACGTCGCCGTGTGGCGCCGGATCGTCGAGTTCGCCCACCGCTACGCGGGCTGCGCGATGGCGGCCCAGCTCGGCCACTCCGGTCGCAAGGGCTCGACCAAGCTGATGTGGGAGGGGATCGACGAGCCGCTGGAGGAGGGGGGATGGCCGGTGATCGCCCCGTCGCCGATCCCCTATTCGACAGCCAACCAGGTCCCCCGGGAGATGACTCGCGCGGACATGGACGAGGTGCTGGCCCAGTTCGTGTGGGCGACTCGGGGGGCGGTCGATGCGGGCTTTGACCTGTTGGAGGTCCACTGCGCCCACGGGTACCTGCTGTCGAGCTTTCTCTCGCCCCTGACCAACGAGCGCTCCGACGGGTACGGAGGATCGCTGGCCGACCGGGCTCGCTTCCCGCTTGAGGTGTTCGACGCCTGCCGCGAGGTGTGGCCGCCCGAGAAGCCGATGAGCGTGCGGATCTCGGCCACCGACTGGGTCTCCGGCGGGTTTTCGCCCGACGACGCCGTGACCTTCGCCCGCATGCTGCGCGACCACGGCTGCGACCTGGTCGACGTCTCCTCGGGCCAGGTCACCCCGGAGGAGCGCCCGGCCTTCGGGCGCAGCTTCCAGACCCCGTTCGCCGACCGGATCCGCAACGAGGTGGGCTTGCCCACGATCGCCGTGGGCGCGATCGCCAGCTACGACGACGTCAACACGATCGTGCTCGCCGGGCGCGCGGACCTGTGCGCGCTGGCCCGCCCGCACCTGTATGACCCGCACTGGACCCTGCACGCCGCGGCTGAGCAGGAGTACGCGGGCGACGGGGTGGCCTGGGTCCCCCAGTACCAGGCCGGTTCCCGCAAGCCCCCGACGGGCCGCGCCGACGACGTGCGCAAGGAGCTCGCGCGCTCGTTCGAGCCCGACACGCCCGAGATGCTGGTGATGCCCGAGGGCTGGTCCTAGCTCGCTCTTGCCCGCGTCGGCGCCCGCGGGCTGGGTCCGGAAGCCGAGCAGCAGCGCGCCGCCCCACCCGGTCTGCCCAGCCGAGGTGCTCATGGCCGGGGAAGGGATCCCCGACGCCCTCGGACCTGCTGTCGCCCAGGACCGCGAACGCGCCGGTAGCCGTACACCCGCCGGGGCATGTCCGCCGGCTCCGGCCTGGCCTCGACCAGGGCCGCGGTCACCGGCTCCGGCGCGGGCTCGATCACGGCTGCGCGCAGGCGCAGCCCGAGCCCGAAGCCGGCGGCGCCCAGTGCCGCCAGGGCGCAGAACACGTACACGTGCTCGAAGGTGGCGGCGCTCGTGTCGCCCGCGCGGACGAGCGTCGCCAGGGTCGCGATACCGAGCGCCCCGCCCACCTGGCGCGCGCTCTGATTGAGACCGGTGCCGGCCGCGAACGAGCGCGGTGGAAGCGACATCGCGGCCGCGGTGGAGGTGCCGGTGGTCACGAGCCCCATCCCGGCCCCGAGCGCCAGGCCGATCGGCAGCCAGTAGCCCAGGAAGTCGGCATGCTGCGGAAGGCTGGTCGCGAGCAACAATCCGACCGCGGTCATGAGCAGGGCGCCGGCGACGGTTGTCGTCCGCGGGCTGCGCGCCCGTCCGGCCGCGATCGCCGCCAGGCTCGCCGCGATCGCCCCGGGCGTCATCGCCAATCCCGCCTGGAGCTCTGAGTAGTGCCAGAGCTGGGTCAACACCAGGACGCCGACCAGCATCCACGCGTACAGGCTCGCCCCGTACAGAAGCGAGGCGCCGTTGGCGAGCGCGAACGTGCGGTGCTTCCAGAGGCCGGTCTCGATCGCGGGGACGGGCAGTCGCCGGGAACGCTGGATCGCCCCGACGATCGCGGCGACGCCACCCGCCAGGCAGGCGATCGTCCGCGCGCCCTCCCAGCCCCAGACCGAAGCCTGGGAGAGCCCGAGTGCGGTCAGGCCGATCCCGCACGCCAGCAGCACCGTGCCCAGCGCATCGGGGAGCCGGGTGCGAGCCGCCGACGCGCGCGGCAGGATCCCGGCCGCCGCCGCGAGCGCGAGCCCGGCCGGCACATTGATCACGAACAGGGACCTCCATCCGAACGCGTGCACGAGCACACCGCCGAGGCTCGGGCCGACGGCGGCCGCCAGCGCGCCCGATGCGCTCCAGAGCGCGATCGACCTGGCGCGGCGCTCGGCCGGCGTGTCGCTGAGCAGGATCGCGAGCGAGGCCGGGATCATCGTCGCGGCGGTCGCGCCCTGAAGCGCGCGGGCGACCAGGAGCAGGGGCACGCTGGGCGACAGCGCGCACACCAGCGACATCACGGCAAAGCCCCCGACGCCGAGCCGGTACAGCCGTCGCCGGCCGATCACATCGGCGAGCCGGCCCGCCGGCGCCAGCAGGGCGGCGAACAGGGTTGCGTAGGCGGTGATCACCCAGGAGAGGCTGGTCACGCTGGTCCCGGGATAGGCGCGTCCCAACGCCGGAATGGCCAGGTTCACCACGGTGACGTCGAGCAGGGCGAGGAAGGCTGCGCCGGAGGCCAGCGCCAGAATGCGGGAAGGACGGGTCATCGAAGCTCCTTGACTAATCGATCGAACGATCGTGCGTTTTGTTTGTATACGAACGACCGTGCTAATGTCAAGGACCGTGAGCGAAGAAATTCGACCGCCGGAGCTGTCGGCGACGCTCGCCGACGCGAATGAGTCGCTTGATGGGCGGAGGCTGCGCGGAGACCGGACGCGGCGGGCGATCCTCGCCCGGGCGGTGGACATAGGCTCGGCGGAGGGCTTGGAGGGCCTGTCGATCGGACGCCTGGCATCCGATCTCGGCGTCAGCAAGAGCGGGCTGTTCGCTCACTTCGGCTCCAAGCTGGAGCTGCAGCTCGAGACGGTGCAGGCCGCGAGTGAGCTCTTCGAGGAGCTCGTGTGGGGACCGGTGGCCGAGCTCGATCCCGGCGTCGTGCAGCTCGGTGCCCTCATGGAGTCGTGGCTTCGCTACTTCCGCGAGGGCGCATTCCGCGGCGGGTGCTTCTTCTCAAACGCCTACCACGAGTTCGACAGCCGGCCGGGTCAGGTGCGCGACGAGATCGCCGCCCAGAAGCGGCGCTGGACGGGCGCGCTCGTGCACCACGCGCGGGTGGCCGCCAAACGGGGTCAGCTGAAGCCCGGCGCCGATCCCGAGCAGCTTGCCTTCGAGCTCGATGCGGTCGGGTCGATGGCCAACTCGCTGTGGCAGCTGGAGCGCGACGAGCGAGCCTTCGGACGTGCCCAGACGGCCATTCGCAGCCGCCTGCACGACGCCGCCACCGCCTCCGGGCGCCGGGCGCTGGCCGCCGCCGGGCTGACCTGACGGCTCAGGGAGCGCCGGTCAGCCGATCAGCTCCCGCACCCGCTCCAGCCCATCGTAGACGTCGACGAACCGGGTGGTCAGAGGGGAGAGGCCGAGGCGGATCACGTCCGGCTCGCGAAAATCGACGATCACCCCGCCGTCGATCAGGCGCCGGGTCAAAGCCCGGGCATCGGGGTGCACGAGCGCCACGTGCGAGCCGCGCCGGCGCGAATCCCGCGGTGACCCGACGCCGGCGCCGGACGCCGCCGGCCACTCGTCGATCAGGGCGATCGCATACTCGGTCAGGGCGACCGACTTCTCGCGGATGGCCTCGATCCCCGCCTCGATCACCAGGTCGATGCCGACGGCCGCGGCGGTCAGGCCGAGCACCGGCGGCGTTCCCGAGAGCATCGAGGCGATCCCCTTGCCGGCGAGGTAGCCCTGGGCCATCTCAAACGGGTCGGCACATCCCAGCCAGCCCCAGATCGGCTGACCGAGGCGCTCCTGGTGCTCGGAGCGGACGTACAAGAAGGCCGGCGCGCCCGGACCGCCGTTGAGGTACTTGTAGGTGCAGCCGACCGCCAGATCGACGCCGTCCTCGTCGAGCGTGACCGGGATCGCACCCGCGCTGTGGGACAGGTCCCAGAGCGTGAGCGCGCCGGCCTCGTGGGCGAGCCCCGTGATCGCCCGGACGTCGGCGAGGTGGGCCGAGCGATAGGCGACCTGGGAGAAGCTGACCAGCGCCGTGCGCTCGCTGATCACGGCCGCCACCTCGTCTGCACGCGGCCCCGCGTACGGGTCGGCCTCGATCCACACGATCTCCGATCCGGTCTGCGCCGCCAGGCCCTCGAGCACGTAGCGGTCGGTGGGGAAGTTGTCACGATCGGTGACGATCTCGGTCCGGCCCGGCCGGTCAGCCAGGGCGGCGCTGGCCAGCTTGAAGAAGCACACGGTCGTCGAGTCCGCGACCGCGGTCTGCCCGGGCGCCGCGCCGAGCAGCCCGGCGCCCAGACGATCGCCGATCGTCACCGGCAGCTCCATCCAGCCCTCGGTCCAGCCCCGGATCAGGCGCTCGCCCCACTGGGTCTCGAGGACCTGCTTTAGTCGCTCGGGCGTCTGGCGGGGAAGGCGCCCCAGCGAGTTGCCATCGAGATAGATCAGGCCCTGGGGCGCCGGGACGAAGCGCTCGTGGTAGGCGCTCAGGGGGTCGGCGTCGTCGAGCGCCGCCGCCTCGTCGCGGCTCAGAGGCATGGCTGGCCGTAGCTCCGCCTGGTGGCCTGGGAAGGTCACGATTTGGTCATTTTTCCAGACGCGAGGCCAGTAGGACCGCGGGGTCACGATGGATCGCGATCATCGGCGCCGGCGACCCATCCACCCGGACCTCGACCGGCCAAGGCGATTCCCCGGCCGCGAAGTGGGTAACACCCATCTATGGAAGATCCCCGCCAGCAAGACCCCTCCGAGCAGGACGAGGCGACCGAGGAGGTCCCACCAGAGACGAGCGACCACCTCTCCCACGAGGAGGAGGTTGGCGGCAGCGGTGCCGAGGATCCGGCCGAGTTGGCCGACGAGGACCGCTATCGCAAGGGCCCTGGCTGGTAGGCGCCTAGCGCCGGCGGCGGAGCAGGATCAGCGCGAGCACGATCAGCGCCAGCGCGATCGCCCCGCCGCGACGGGCCGCCGGGCTGCCCGTGATGAGTGCCCCCACGTCGAGCTCGGCCGGCGCCGTTGCTTGGGCGCGTGGCGCTTGCGAGTCCTTCGCCTCAGCCGCCTGGCCGTCTGTGCCGGCCGCCGCACCGCCGGCGGGCTCGGGGCGGTCGATCCGCTGCTCGAGTCGCTGGGCGAACTCGCCCAGCACCCGTTTGCCGACATCCTCGATCACGCCCCGCCCGAACTGCGCTTGTGGCCCGGTGATCTGCAGGTCGGTCTCGGCGACAACACGGGTGCCACCCGCCCCGCCGTCGACCGGCTCGAGCCGATTGCGAATCGTCGCCATCGCCGAGCCCTGTCCCTTGGCCTCGCGCGCCGTGAGCGAGATCACCGCCGTGTGATGCTCTTCGTCGACCTGCTCCAGCGTCGCGGTGCCCCGGTACTCCACGCGCATCGGGCCGATCTTGAGGCGCATCGAGCCGTCGTAGACGTTCTCGCGGTCGGTGGCGTGGATCGTCGCGCCGGGCAGGCAGCTGGCGACGCCCTCCATGTCGAGCAGCTCCCGCCAGACGGTGTCGACCTCCGCGCCGACGCTGAACTCGTTGTCGATGATCATCGCTGGCCGTCCGGCCTGTCCGCGGAGCTCACGCGCACGCCCCGGGGCACGCCCCGCTCGCCGCTGTGCACCAGCGACCACACCCGCTCCCACGGGTTGTGGCTGTCAAAGACGATCGCGTCCTCGCGCGTGAGCGCGTCCTGGATCGCGCTGCAGATGGCGTGCAGGGGCGCGCCGCCGCCCTCGCCCATGCCCTTGGCGCCGTTGGGCGTGAACGGGCTGGGCGACTCTATCTCGCCGGTCTTGATGTCCGGCGTGTCGAGTGCGGTGATCGCGTGATAGTCATAGAACGACGCCTGTTGCAGCTGGCCCTGCTCGTCGTAGTCGAATGCCTCGTAGAGCGCCGCGCCGATGCCCAGTGCCGTCGCGCCGTGAACCTGGCCCTCGACGATCTGCGGATGGATCCGCTTGCCGCAGTCGTCCACCGCGCCGTACTCGAGGATTTCGACCTCGCCGGTATCCTCGTCGATCTCCACCACGCAAGCATGGATCTGCGAGGCGTAGGTGAGGGTCAGGTTCCCCCGCTTGTTCTCGGGATCGGGCACCTGGAACGGCGGCACGTAGACGTGGCGGCAGTTGAGGCTGATCCGCTCGCGCAGCTCAGTGGGAAGCGCCGCGTTGTTGGAGTAGATCAGGTTGGCCACGCCGATGAACGGGATCGCCCGCTCCCGGTCTGAGCGCACGAAGCACGTGCCGTCCTCGAGCTCGATCTCCTCCAGCTCGGCGCCGAGCGCGAACCCGGCGATCTCGATGATCTCCCGACGCAGCTTCTCGGCCGCTCCCTGGGCGGCGCCGAGGCCGGTGACCGCGAACTGGCTGGCGTAGGTGCCCGAGAAGGCCACGTAGGTGTTGTTGCGCTGGTTGAAGCCGGCGGTGACCAGCACCTGAGCGGGTGACATGCCGAGGATGTCGGCGACCACCTGCGCGGCGGTCGTCTCGTGGCCCTGGCCCTGCGGCGTCGTGCCGAGGTTGACGTTGACCTCGCCGTACAGGTCGAGCTTGACGAACGCCGCCTCGCCGTTGCCCGAGAACGGCAGCTCCGGATTGATGATCCGGGCCTGGCCGAAGTTGTTGGTGCCGGAGTCCAGCGTCGAGCCGATCCCGATCCCGATTCGCCTGCCCGAGCCTCGTCCCAGCTCGCGTTGGCGCTCGCGCCACCGGTCGGCGTTGATCAGGTCGAGCGCGATGTCCAGCGAGCGCGGCAGATCGCCGGAGTCATACACGCAGCCGTTGGGCGTCTCGTACGGGTAGTCCTCGGGCTGCACGTAGTTCTGCCGGCGCAGCGCTACCGGGTCGAATTCGAGCTCGTGGGCGACGATGTCGATGATCCGCTCGATCAGCCACAGGTGCTGCAGGCGCGAGTACCCGCGGTTGGGGATCGTCGGGCACTTGTTGGTCAGGGTCTCGGTGTAGTCGACCTGCAGGTGCTTGAGCCGGTAACAGCCGCAGCTCACCTGCGACCAGATCACCGCCCCCAGCGGCTCATAGTGCAGGTAGGCACCGGCGTCGTCGAACACGCGGGTCTTGAAGCCCAGGATCGTGCCGTCGCTCATCACCGCGACCTTGGTGTCCAGGAACGTCCGCTCGTTGCCCTGCCCGCTGGAGAGCATGTGATCGGTGCGATACTCGGTCCACTTGGCGGGGCGCCCGGCCTTGCGGGAGAGCAGCGCGAGGGCGGCGATCTGGGGATAGCTGCCGATCTTGTTGCCGAACGCGCCGCCGATGTCCTGGGAGGAGAACAGGAGGCGGTTGGTGGGGACGCCCAGCGTGGGCCCGATCACCATTGACGCGAACATCGGCATCTGGTTGTTGGAGCTCACGTGGACGGTGTCGGTGCCGGGGTCCCAGTTGACGACCGCGGCGTTGCACTCCAGCGGCGTGGACGAGAAGCGATGGAAGTGCAGGCGGTCGATCTCGACCACGTGGTCGGCGTTCTCCAGCGCCCAGTCGATGTCCCCCCAATCGAAGACACCGTGCCAGGCGACGTTGGTCCCCGCTTCCTCGTGCAGGATCGGCGCTTGCGGATCCGCTGCGGCGACGGTGTCGACCACCGCCGGCAGCGGCTCGTACTCGACCTCGACGAGTCCCGCGGCGTCGCGCGCGATCTCACGCGTCTCGGCGAGCACCACCGCGACCGCGTCGCCGTGATAGCGGACCTTGTCGACGGCGAGCGGATATTCCGCGATCCGGCCGGCCGGCTCGGGGGCGATCTGAAAGAACGGGACCTCGCACAGCTCCTTGGCTTCCTCGCCCGTGAGCACCGTGTAGACGCCGTCGAGCTCGAGCGCCCGGCGCGTGTCGAGCGAGGCGATCCGGGCGTGTCCGACCGGCGAGCGGACGAAGTGCGCGTGCCCCTGGCGGTGCATCCACACGTCGTCGGCGAACTCCCCCTGCCCCTTCAGGAGGCGCCCGTCTTCGACACGCGGAACGCTCTGGCCGACCGAGCGGCCGGTCTCGACTGGGGTCTGGGTCGGCGTGGTGCTCATGCTGTCTCCTCGGCTCCGGCGCGCGCGGCCGCCTCGATCGACCGGATGATGTTGACGTAGCCGGTGCAGCGACAGATGTTCCCCCGCGCCGCGCGACGGATCTCCTCGTCGGTCGGCTCGGGGTTGCGGCGCAGCAGGAAGGTCGCCGCCATCACGACGCCCGGCGTGCAGTAGCCGCACTGGAGGCCGTGCTGCTCGTGGAAAGCCTGCTGCACCGGTGTCAGCTCGCCGTCGCGGGCGAGCCCCTCGATCGTCTCGATCTCGGCCCCGTCGGCCTGCGGCGCGAGCATCATGCAGCTCTTGACCAGCTTGCCGTTGACGATCACCGAGCACGCGCCGCAGCTGCCGGTGTCGCAGCCTATGTGGGTGCCCTTCATCGCGAGGGTGTCGCGGATGAAGTGCACCAGCAGCTGCCGTGACTCCACGGCCGCCTTCCGTGTCTCGCCGTTGATGGTGAACTCGATCGCCTGGACCGTGCCTGCGTCAACCACGTTGCGCTCCTCGTTTGGCCATCGCCTGACATACCGCGCGCCGCGCCACCACGCGCGCCATGGCGCGGCGGTACTCGGCACTGCCGTGGGCATCACCGAGCGGCTCGAGGTCCTCGCCGATCCGCTCGGCGGCCACGCGGACCGCGTCGACGCTGGCCTCTGACCCGCTCAACGCGTCCTCCATCCCGCTATGGCGCGCCGGCACCGGCGATACGCAGGCCAACACGACGCGGGCGTCGTCGATCGTCCCGTTGCCGCGGATCATCGCGGCCGCGCGGGCGATCGCCTTGGAGTCCACCCCCACAGCGACGGTGCTGTAGCCGGCGCCGGCGTCGGCGGCGAGCGGGGGGATCCGCACGCTACGCAACAGCTCCCCCTCCTCGACGGCGGTGGCGAAGTAACCGCGGAAGAAGCCGGCCGACGCGACCTCGCGGCGTCCAGTCGAGGATTCGATCACCATCGTCGCGTCGAGTGCGACGAGCAGCGGCGGAAGGTTGTTGGTCGGATCGCTCAGGCAGCAGTTGCCGCCGATCGTCCCCCGGTCGCGGATCTGCTGGTCCTCGATGTGACCGGCGACGTCGGCCAGCAGCGGCTGGCTCGATCGGACCTCGTCGGAGCGGTCGAGCTCGTCGTAGGTCACGCAGGCCCCGATCTCGAGGCTCCCATCGGCCTGGCGATCGATTTGGCGCAACTCCTCCAGGCGGCTGATGTCGACGAGCAGGTCAAGCGACGCGACTCGGTGCTTGAGGATGTTGACCAGGCTCTGACCGCCGGCGAGCGGTGCGGCACCTTCGCCTGAGGCCAGCGCGTCCAGCGCCTCGGCCACCGTGCCCGGGCGCGCGTAGGCCACGGATTCAAGAAGCATCTCTCACCCTCTGTCAGCTAGCTCGTTCGTGCTCTGCCACGCAGCGCTCGGTATCGGCACTGGCGACCCGTCACATGGACATCTCAGATATTTGATCAATCGTTTCGCCCCGATCATTATTTCATGCGACGGCCGCCGACTCCGCCGGCGTCGCCAGAAGCTCGAACAGGTCGTCGGAGCCCATCTGATGTGCGACGAGGTTCGCGGTCCGCGCGAGGTGGTTGTACAACTCGAGCCCCGCCACCTCGGGAAGGTGGGCGGCACACGCCTCGAGGATCCGCTCGTGCTCCAGCCGGCGCTGATCGAGGTTGACGCGCACCGGAAGCATCGCGAACCGGTAGCGCTCGCTGGTCTCCCACAGAGGGTGGATCAGCCGCATCATCCAGCGCGAGTGCGCCGCCTGGTACAGCGCGAAATGAAACGCGGTGTGCGTCGACCAGATGAGCCGCGGCTCGCGGCGTCTGTAGGCCTTCACGTGTTCCTCGAGCAGCTTGCGCGCGGCCTCGGTGTCCTCGGGGGTGAAGTTCTCGGCCGCGTGCCGGACCGCGATCGGCTCGAGCGCGAGACGTGCCTCGTAGACCTCACCAAGATCGTCGATCGACAGCTCGGTCACGCGCGCCCCGCGATGAGGGACGTTCTCCACCAGCCCTACCGAATCGAGTTGACGCAGCGCCTCGCGAATCGGCATCGGGCTCATCTCCAGGACCTCTGCGAGCTCCTCGATCGGCAGGCGCTCACCCGGAGCGAAAACTCCCGTCACCACGGCCTCGTGCAGCGTCGCGAACGCGCGCTCGGCGAGAGTTCGGTGCCCGGCGGTAGACCGAAGCGCGGCTAGCTTATCTGCGGCAGGCATGTGACAGGCCGGCAAACCATATCATTGATCAGGTATCGATCCTGGGAGCTTGTCGGCGTGGCTTGGCTCGCGGGCCTCGGCGTGGCTTGGCTCGCGGGCCTCCGCTTGGCTTGGCTCGCGGGCCTCCGCTTGGCTTGGCTCGTGGTCCACCTCGACCGGAGGCTCCGCCGACCCGGCCCTGGGGCCGAGCTTGGCCGACAGACGCCGGGGTTGAGATCGCCGTATCAGGCGACCGACACCGGCAAGCGAGAATTCCGATCCGCCGGTGATGCCCTGGGGTCTGAACAGCAGCATCGTCGCCATCAGGACACCGAGGATCAGGTCTGACGCCCCGTTGGGCAGCGTCAGGGTGAAGAACAGCACGTGCACCGTGTTCTCGGCGGTGCTGAGGAACGAATCGAGCAGGCTGACCGCGAGCGCCCCGACGGTGGCGCCCCACAAGCTCCGGGAGCCGCCGATGACCAGCATCGCCAACGTCAGGAAGGTGAGTTCAAGGTAGACCTGATCGGTGGTGATGCTGCCGAGCTGGTGGACGAGCAGTCCCCCGCCGAGTCCGGCGATCGCCCCCGAGAGCCCGAAGGCCAGCAGCCGCTCGCGGACGATATTGACGCCGATCGCCTGCGCGGCAGCGGGATCCTCGCGGGCCGCCCGGAGCAGGCGTCCGCGGCGGGACGACTGATACAGGAAGGCGACGACGGCGGCGAAGACCGCGGCGAGCAGCGCCTGCCAGATGCCGGTCGAGGTCGGCACGAGCGACAGCGTCGTCGGGCCGGGTCCGATCTTGGTCCACTGTCCGAGCACATTGTTGGTGATCTGCAACACCGCGAAGGTGGCGATGCCGGCGGCGATCCCCGACAAGCGCATCAGCGGGAAGCCGATGATCAGCGCGATGATGCCGCCGAGCGCCGCCGCGATCACGAGCGAGGCGAAGTTGGAGACCGAATGCTGCGCGATGAACGACCACAGGCCGGGCAGCACCAGATGCTTCGGTCCGACCGGGATCGTCATCACCCCCGCGCTGAAGGCCCCGATCGCGGCGAAGCTGATTTGGCCGAACGAGATCACGCCGGAATTGCCGACGAACACGTACAGCCCGTAGACGATCGTGGCCGAGACGAGCGCCGTGATGAAGCTCTGCTGGGTGCTGAGCGAGGTACCCTCGCCGATCAGCGCCACGACCACGAGCAGCGCGATCGACGCCAGCAGCGTCTGGGGGGCGCGCCAGCGACTCACACGCGGTCGACCGTGGATTGACGAAGCGGGGCGAACAGGCCGGCCGGGCGCACGAGCAGCACCAAGAGCACGAGCAAGAACACCCAGGCGGTCTGGAATTGCTGCTGGGATGTGGGCAGCACGTCGGCCAGGACCGAGCTGGCGAAGCCGATGGCAAAGCCTCCGGCGGTCGCGGTCCAGAGCCGGTCCACGCCTCCGACCACTGCACCGACGAGCGCGACAAGGGTGATGTCGAGCCCGAAGGTCGGCGTCACGAGGGGCTGTTGGACGGTGAACAGCAACGCCACCACCGCGGCCATCACGCCGGCGATCACGAAGGCGAACGAGATCACGGCGTCGGTGCGGACACCGAGCAGACGCGCCATCCGGAAGTCCGTGGCGGCAGCGCGCATCTGCAGCCCGATGTTCGTGCGTCCGAGGATCAGCGCCGTGCCTCCCAGAAGCACCAGCCCGGCTACCAGCTCGACGATCGTGATCCAGCGCAGGTCCAGGGAGCCGCGGATCGCGATCTGATTGAGGCTGGAGAGCGGGTCGGCGGGCTTGCCGTTGGTGCTGAACGCGATCACCCACACCGCCTCGAGCGCGAGCGCGACGGCGAACGTCGCCACGAGCGTCGTGGCCGGCGCAGCGCCGCGGAGCGGACGGAAGGCGATCCGCTCGATCGCGACCGACAGCCCGATGCAGACCACGAAGCAGATTGCGATGCTCGCCACCAAGGGGAGGGTGTTGGTCAAGCTCAACGAGTAGGCCCCCGCGGTGATCAGCTCGCCCTGGGCGAAGTTGATCAGCCTCAATACCCCGAATACGAGCGCCAGCCCGACCGCGACCAGCGCGTACAGCGCCCCAAGCGCCAGTCCGTCGATGATCGTCTGGGCCACGTTCATGATCCGAAATAGGCCTCGACCAGCCGGTCGGTCGCGTCAGCCTCACCGGGCGTCAGCTCCATCTTTACCCTTCCGTCGCCCAGGACGTAGGTCCGGTCGGCAAAGCCGACGGTGATCTGGGCGCGCTGCTCCACCAGCAGGATCGTCACACCGCCGCGGCGGATCTCTGCCAACGCCCCCCAGACCGTGTCCACGACCGACGGCGCGAGCCCGAGCGAGGGCTCGTCGAGCAGCAGCAGACGGGGCCTGGCGAGCAGCGCACGGGCGATCGCCAGCTGCTGGCGCTGCCCGCCTGACAGAAGTCCCGCCGGCCGGCGGCGAAACTCGCGCACGACGGGAAACAGGGTGTGGATCCACTCCAGGTCGCGCTCGACTCCGTCTTCACCGGGGCGCCCGATCAGGCCGAGCCGCATGTTCTCCTCGACCGTCAACGCCTCGAAGATGTGCCGTCCTTCAGGCACGAGGGCGATCCCGGCGCGAACGATCCGCGGGGTGGTCCAGCCGACGATCGAGCCGCCTTCGAACCGGATCGCCCCGGTCGCCGGCGTCAGCACGCCCATCACGGCGAGCAGAGTCGTGCTCTTGCCGGCGCCGTTGGGGCCGACCAGCCCGACGATCTCACCCCGCCCCACCGTCAAGCTGGCGCCCCGGACAGCGGGCACTGCGCCGTAGCGCACGCCGAGCGAGTCGATCTCCAGGACCGGGGAGGAATCGATCTCGACCGATGGATCAGCCATCGTCTGCCGCCGTGACGCCGGAGGAACCGAGGTAGGCGGACGTCACATCGATATTGCGACGGATCTCGGCCGGCGAGCCCGAGGCGAGCAACCGCCCTTGATCGAGTACGAGGATTCGGTCGCAGACATCCATGATCACGGCCATGTTGTGGTCTACCAGCAGCACGCCCGCTCGGTAGTCGTCGCGGATCCGGCGGATGAGCCCCGAGAACGAGTCTATGTCGGCCTCCGACAGCCCGGCGGCGGGCTCGTCCATGAGCACGTAGCGGGGGCGTGAGGCCAGTGCGCGGGCGACTCCGACCTTCTGCTCTTCCCCGTGTGCGAGGGCGGCGGCGGGAATCTCCGCGCGGTCTCGCAGCTCGAGCGCTTCGAGCAGCTCGTCGCCGATCTGCACGGCTTCGCGAGCTTTCATGCCCACTCCGACGGCGGCGAGCTCGATGTTCTCCTTGACCGTCAGCGCCGCAAACAGGTGGCCGTGCTGGAAGGTGCGGGCCAGGCCGGCGTGCGCCCGGCGGATCGTCCGCCACTCGGTCACGTCATCGTCGCCGAGCTCGATCCTGCCCCCGGTCGGTTGATCGAAGCCCGTGATCAGGTTGATCAGCGTCGTCTTGCCGGCGCCGTTGGGGCCGATCAGGCCGACCACCTCGTGGCGGTCGATCTCCAGCGTGACCGCCCGCAGCGCCTCCACGCCCTCGAACGAGCGGGAGATATCGGTGGCCCGAAGGGCTCCCTCGGGCCACCGATGCGCATGGTCTGGCCTGCCGGTGTCAGCCAACGCCCGCCGATCGATCAGGGCTTGCCGTTGGCGCTGATCAGGTACTTGAAGTGGCCCTTGTCGGCCGTGACCTCCAGCACCCGGTAGTCGCGCCCGTACACCGTATGCTGCCCGGCCGAGAAGGAGACGTTCCCCGACAGCGTGGGCAGATCGTGGAACGACTGCATGGCGGCCGCCAGCTTGGTCCCGTCGAGCGAGCCGCCGGTCTTCTTGACCGCGGCCTCGATCCCGTCGATCGCGGCGGCGCCGGTGACGAATCCGCCGGTCGTCGGCGAGTGACCCTCGGCGGCCAGCTCGGCGATCATCGCCTTCACCCCAGAGCTCGGATCGTCGCCATAGATCGAGGCGTACGAGTCGGTCCAGAAGTTGGTCGAGATCTTCGGGTTCTTGGGCATCCAGTACGTGCCGTCGAGCGACCACGGCGCCAGGATCGGCGTCATGTTGCCCGCTGAGCGCACGTCGGACAGGAACGTCGAGATGTCGGGTGCCGCGGTCGTGCAGATCTGGATCACGGCCGGCTTGGACGAATCCACCCGGTTGGCGATGTTGCCGATCGTATGATCTCCCTGGGTCCAGGTCTGGAACGTCAGCACCTTGCCGCCGAGCGCCCTGAACTTGCTGATGAACGCGCTGCAGACATCCGTGTTGAAGACGATCTGCTTGTCGGCCACCACGTCGGCGCTCTTCCAGCCCTCCTTGATCGCGATCTGAGCATCGGCGGCGCCCTCGTCCTGGCCGACGTTTCCGAAGCTGAACGCCAGGTCGCCCTCCGAGCCGAACCGCTTGGGTCCCATCTGGTCGGTCCCGATGCACGGCGAGACCGTCAGCAGCTTGCTGGCCAGACCGACCTCGATCGAGGGCGTCGCGAAGTCCACGTCGCAGGTGACCCACAGGATGTTGGCGCCCTTGCTGACCAGGTTGAGCGCGTCGGCCCGGGTCTGGGCGGGCTTGAGCTGCGTGTTGGCGATGTCGAAGACGATCTTGTGACCGTCGACGCCACCTTCGCCGTTGATCTTCTTGGCCTCGATCTCCGCGCCGTAGAGCGCCGGATCGTCCGTCGGCGCCATCAGCGCCGTGAAGTCGATTGGCGCGCCGATGACGATCGGCTTGCCGGTGGCGGCCTTGCTGGCACCTCCGGAGCCGCCCGCGACGCTGGAGCTGGTGCTCTTGCTGGAGCTCGATCCACAGCCCGCCACTACGACACCGATCACGGCCAGCGCACACACGATGGCCGTCCACTTCTTCGTACTCATCCCAGACCTCTTCACGTTGATGGTCAATACCTCGTCCTCGCGGCCGTCAGCTGCTCGTGCCCACCGCTTCCGGCGCTCGCGATCCGGACGCCTGGAAATGCGGCATCACGAGATCGGCGAACAGCTCCTGCGTCTTGATCGCCTTCCAGTTCTCGAGGCCGCCCGGGTTGACGGTGATCGCCACCTCGGTCAGCCCCGCGCACAGCTCGCGCGTGGCCTCGATCCGCTCGATCACGTCCTCGGGGGTGCCCACCCAGACGATGTCGCCGTCGATCATCTCCTGGTACGGCGTGGCCGCGAGCTTCTCCATGATCCCGGAGGCGTAGAACCCGTAGCCGGCCTGGTTGAGCTCCGCGTCGGAAGCGCGTTCTTGCAGCGGTGAGGCGTTGCCGACCAGAAAGCCGCGCATCCCCTGCTCGGCGTCGCGCTTGGCGACCTCGCGGTCCTCGTCCATGTAGCAGGCGTGGATCCAGACGATGTCAGGCTCATTGCCGTGTGTCGCGCAGCTCTCGCGGTAGATGTCAAGCTGGGATTCGAGCGCTGCGTAGGGAAGCAGCGGCGGGACCGCCACCGAGTACCCCTTGCGGCCCGCCAGCTCGTAGGTGGAGTCGCTCGTTCCGCCGAGGAATACGCGCATCTTGCGCTGCGGCGGCGGGGGCACGATGTGCGAGTCCTCGACCGTGAAGAAGCGGCCCTGATGCGAGAAGCGCTCCTCCTCCAGGGCCTTGAACAGGAGCTCGAACGACTCCTCGTAGAGCTCCTGGATGTCCTCGAAGCGGACACCGGCCTTGGGCGGCACCCAGCCGTGGCCACGTCCCACGCCGAACTCATAGCGGCCCTCCAGCAGGATCTCGGCCGCCGCGATCCGTGATGCCAGCACCGTCGGATTGTGGTAGGGCAGCACGTGGAGCATCGTCCGGAAGTTGATCTGACGGGTGCGGGGCGCGACCTGGCAGAAGAACGACAGCGGGTCGGGCGAGGCCGAGAACCGGGGGAAGAACAGGTGCTCGACGATCGCGTAGGCCGAGTACCCCAGCCGATCGGCGTGCACGATCTGCTCGGCGACCTCGGCGTACAGGCGCTCGACCGACTTGCCCGGCCAGTGCTGCATCTCCGAGTAGATGCTGAACCTCATCGTCTCTCCTCTTTGCTCACGGTGATTTGGCGACTGTATTTACTTTCGATCAAATGTCAAACATCAGCGCTTCGCTTAGCAGGACCGCAACTTCGTGGCAGAATCGGGACCGAAGCACCGCCGGCGCCGGTGCTGAGGGCCTAGGACCGGCGAGGGGTCAGTGATGGCGCCAGCCATTCAGCGCGATGTCGTGAAGCGGCTCTGCCCCGCGTTCCCTGACCTCGATCGAGTGCTGTCTCCCGCAGGACGGACACAGGTACTGCATCAGCTCGAGCGAGCGATGGACGACGATTCCGCGCGGGAGCGCGTCGCCCTCGACGCGCCGGCTGGCCGCACCGTGCTTCCAGTTCCGATCGGCCGATGCCAGGACCTGGCCGCAGTCGCACTCGATTTGCAGGCCCTCGCCACCCTGCGCGAGGACCAGCGACAACCCCACCTTGGTCAGTCGATCGCCGCGGCCGAGTCTGCTTGGCGCTACCGGCTCGGCGGCGTGCTGCAGCCGCGCGCGGCGTAGCGCCGGGCGATCTCCCGGCACGCCGTACACCGTTCGCGCGCGTTCGGCGGAGATCATCCCGAGGGCGACGTCGCGCTCGACCAGCGCCGGGTCGCGCTCCGACGGATCGCCGTACCCGCCGCCGCCCTGCCACGTGTACAAGACGATGTCGCCGGGCTCGAGCTCGAACTCAGGCACCTTGGCCTCGAGCACCTCCAGCTCGCCGCCGAGGCGGTCGAGGTCAACCGGGGCGAGCAGGTCATCGAGCCGGAGCGCCAACGCGCCCTCGGCATACAGCCGCCGTACATGTGTGCCCCGGACGATGAGCTGGCGGTTGCAGACTCCCGGCCAGCCGCCGAACTGGCCAAACGAGACGGGCACCTCGACGCCGTGGGCGGTGAGCGAGTTGCGTAGCCGCTCCACTCCGTGAGGTGTCCACGCGGTACCAGCCGCGCGGCCTCCGCGCATTGCCCCGTCACCACCGCTGTCGGGGAAGAACGACCGGAACAGGAACAGCATCGGCCCGTGCATCTCGTTGGTCTCGACGTTGGCGATATGCGGTCTCGGCGCGACCAGCGCGCCCGACTGATCGATGCCGTCTCTGACCGCGCTCGCCCCCCCACCACCGATCTGCGCATCGATCAGCTGTGTTCCGTAGGGCTCGCCGTGCTGGTTGCGGTTGCCGCTGAACAGCGCCGCAAAGGTGCCGTGGGTGACCGCGCACGAATGATGGCGGAGCTCGTCGGAGAACGCCAGGAGCTTGGACACGGCGTGGCTGGCCACGCTCATCACCGTCCACCCCTGGCCGATGGTCGCCGCTCCGGTCGCCGCGGGGCGCTGAGCGTTGACGATCAGCCCCTTCGGCGCGATCACCTCCAGCGCGTTGAGGATGCCGTGATTCCAAGGGATCCCGGCGCCGAGGATCGGCGCGGTGCCACCGAAGATCGCGCCGACCAGCGCGCCCTCCGTGCAGTTGATGTAGGTGGCCGCCTGGGGAGAGCTGTCGCGCATGTCGAAGCGCAGGACGTCGCCGCACTTTTCGAGTCGAATATCGGTGCGATAGACGCGGTTCTCGAAGCCGTCGTGATCGAGAAAGCCGCGCGTGCGAAAGACGCCATCGGGAAGCTCGCGCAGGCGCTCGCGCATGCGCCGCTCGGAGTAGCGGATCAGCTCCTCCATGACGGTCTTCACCGTCTCGGCTCCGTAGCGCTCGATCAGCTCGCCCAGCCGCTCGCGGGCGACTGCGTTGGACGCGATGAACCCGCGCAGATCGAGGCCGACCATCTGCGGCTGGCGCGTCATGTTGAGGATCAGCCCCCAGACGTCGCCGCGTAGGCGCCCCCGCTCGATGAGCTTCACCGGCGGCATCATCAGCCCCTCCTGCTGCTTTTCGCGCGCACGGGCGGAGATCGAGCCGACGCTCATGCCGCCCATGTCGACCTGGTGCGCGGCGACGCCGGCCCACGCGATCAGCTCGGCGCCGTGGAAGATCGGCGCCACCAGCGACACGTCGGGATGGTGAACGGCCCCGTAGAACGGGTCGTTGACGACGAACATGTCGCCGTCGGCGATGTCCTCTTCCCCAAACGCTTCCATCACGTGCCGCAGGACGACCGGCATCGCGCCCGAATGAAAGACGACCTGGCGCCCCATCGAGGCGATCCTGCCGTCGGCGGTGTAGAGCGCGTTGTTGAAGTCGCTGGCCGCGGTCACGATCGGCGAGACCGACACGTCCTTGAGCGCGATCGCCTGCTCCTCGTTGATCGCCTCGAGCTTGTGGCGCAGGATCTCGAACGTGACCGGATCGACGGCGAGCGGTCGCTCGAGCTCTTCCCAGTTGGCAGGGCTGGGCCCGAGCACGAAGTCGGACGGCACGGCCGCAGCGCTGCTCATCGCGCCCTCCTGATCTCGATGCCGAGCCACTCGTTGACCTCGGCGCGCTGGCCCGAGCACAGGGCGAGCGTGGTGGTTGGATACTCGATCACCGCTGGCCCGTCGATCGCGTTGCCGGGCCGCAGCTGCTCGCCGGCGAAGACCGGAGTCTGAACGAACGCCTCGGTGACCGGCTCATACACCCTCCGGTCACGGCGGCGAGCGACGGACGGATCGGCATCGGTGGGTGTGCGGCGCGCCAGCTTCGGCCGCGGGAGCATTCCGCGGGCGGCGACGACGAACGTCACGAACTCGAACCCGGCCAGCTCGGGAACAGCCGTCTCACCGTAGCGACGAGCGTAGATGCTCAGGAAATCCTGCACCAGCCGCGTCGCCGACCCCCGATAGGGCACGGACAGCGCCTTCGTCTGGCGGATGAAGCGGACCTCCACCGAGCGCTCGAGCCGATGGCGATTGGCCGGGATACGCTGGGTGGACAGCGCATCGTGCGCGTGGCGCTCGAGCTCCCCGAAGATCGCCTCGAGCTCACCGGCGTCGATCTCGGCGCCGAGCTGCTCGCGAGAGAGGCGCATCGGCGCGGTTCGCTCCGTGAGCAGCGCGACGTCGGAGGAGACCGCGCCGAGCGCCGAGTGGACGGATTGCGTCGCCGGCACCAGCACCATGTCGACGACATCGAGTGCGAACGCGGCCGCGTGCGCCGGTCCTGCCCCTCCGAACGCGTACAGGACGAACTCACGCGGGTCGTGGCCGCGCTCGAGCGTCACCATGCGCAGCAGATCGGCCATCCGGCCGTCGACGATTTGCTTGATGCCGGCGGCCGCCTGGTCGATCGAGATCCCGAGCGGCTCGGCGATGTGGAGCGAAACGGCTCGGCGCGCCCCCTCGACGTCGAGCGGGAGCTTGCCTCCGAGGAAGTTGGCCGGATCGAGGATGCCCAGCAGCAGATCTGCGTCGGTCACGGTCGGCAGCGTGCCGCCGGCGCCGTAGCAGGCCGGGCCGGGCGCCGCACCGGCGCTCGCCGGGCCGACGCGCAGATAGCCACCGGGCTCGACGCGCGCGATCGAGCCACCGCCCGCTCCGATCGCGGTCACGTCGATCATCGGCAGCAGCAGGTGGTACTTGCCGATCTCGGCGTCGATCCGGCGCATCGGCTCGCCCTCGACGATCAGCCCGACGTCGGTCGAGGTGCCGCCCATGTCGAATGTGATCACGTTGGGCTGCCCGAGCGCCTCGCCCAGGTACTGGGATGCCGTCACCCCTCCGGAGGGTCCTGACAGCAGCAGCCGCACCGGTGATCGGCCGGCTTCCGAGGCAGTCATCACGCTGCCGCTGGAGTCGAGCAGGAGCAGGTTCTGGGCCCCAAGGCTCCGCTCCAGCGAGTCGGTGTAGCTGGAGATGACCGGCCCGAGGTAGGCGTTGACGAGCGTCGTCGCGGTCCGTTCGTATTCGCCGAGTCGCGGTACCAGCTCGCTTGACACCGAGACGTAGGCGTCGGGGAGCTCGGCCCGGAGGATCTCGGCCGTGCGACGTTCGTGGTCGGGATTCTTGAACGACCACAGCAGGCAGACGGCGACGGCCTCGACACCGGCCGTCCGGATCGCCGCGACCGCGGCGTGGACGTCTTCCTCCTGAAGCGGACCGACCACCTCGCCGCGATAGTCGATCCGCTCTCGGAGCCCGAACACCAGCGACCGAGGCGCCAGCGGCTCGGGGACCCGCCGCAGCGAGTAGTCGGTCAGCTGGTCGGGAGAGAGTCCGGCCGTCATCCCGAGCTGGCGTTGCATGAAGATCGTGTCCTCGAACCCCCGTGTGGTCAGGAGCGCCGTGCGGGCGCCGCGACGCTCGATGTAGGCATTGGTCGCCGCCGTCGTGCCGTGGGCGATTCGCTCGACCGTGCTGAGAAACCCGTCCAGGCCGCGCTCCCCCGCCGCCTCGCGCAGGTTGCTCAGCAGCCCCTCGAGCAGAGCGCCCGGTGTGGTCGGGCTCTTGTAGGTGGCGAGGGCGCCGCGCTCGTCGACGACCACGGTGTCGGTGAACGTCCCACCGATGTCGATCCCGACCACGACGCTCATCGCGTCCCGGCACGATGCTCATCAGGCCCGACCACGGTCCTCATCCGGTGGCTCGCGTGACGGTGGGCTTGCAAATCCTTGCGATGGGGGCCATCTTTCCCACCACGTGTATCAAATGTCAAGCTCGGCGTCGGCGGCTTCGGGCCGCCGCGGCACCCGCGCCATCGGCCCGCCTCGCCGGTAGCGGCGATGGCCGCCGCCTACGACGCGATTCTCATCGGCGCCGGCCACAACGCGCTGGTCAGCGCCGCCTTTCTGTCGCGCGCGGGCTGGAGCACCTTGGTGCTGGAGCGCAACCAACGGGCGGGCGGCGCCGTGCTCAGCGCCGAGATCACGCGGCCCGGCTTCGTCCACGACCTGTACGCCACCAACCTGAACCTGTTCCTGGGCTCGCCCGTGGCGGCGCAGCTGGGCCCGGAGCTCGAGCGCGAGGGTCTGGCCTACGCGAGCTGCACGCACCCGTTCGCCAACCTGTATCCCGGAGACCGGGCCCTGCGCGTGCACCAGGGCGCCGAGGCGACGCTGCGCGAGCTCGAGCGCCACGACCCGCGTGACGCCGAGGGCTGGCGGGCGCTGGACCGGCTGTACGAGCGCCTCAGTCCGGCGCTGTTCGCCCTCTATGGCTCCCGCCTGGACGCCCGCAGCCTGGTCGCCCTGGCGGCAGAGCAGCTTCCGGCGCTGGGCAGCGCGGGAGCGCGGGAGCTGGCGCGGCTGCTGGTCAGCTCGACTCGGGAGCTGGCCGAGACCCATCTGAGCAGCCCCGAGGCGCACGCGCTGCTCGCCTGCTGGGGGATGCACCTGGACTTCGGCCCCGACGTCGCGGGGGGCGCCATGTTCCCTCTGCTGGAGGCGTTCACCGACATGCGCGCCGGGATCGCGATCGCCCGCGGAGGCGCGTCGCGGCTGATCGAGGCGCTCGCGGCGGTCGCCGCCAGGCACGGCGCGGAGCTGCGGACCGGGGCCGAGGTCGAGCGTGTGCTCACTCGCGACGGCCGTGCGGTCGGCGTCCAGCTGGCCGGCGGCGAGCCGATCGAGGCCCGCCGCGCGGTGATCGCCGGCGTCTCCCCGCGGCTGCTCTACGGCCGGCTGCTCGCCGACGCCGATGTGCCCGCCCGGCTGCGCCGGGCCGCCGGTCGCTACCGCTACGGGCCGGGCACGATGATGCTGCACCTGGCGCTTGCGGGTCCGCCCCGGTGGAGCGCCGGCGACGATCTCGCCGGCTTTGCCTACGTCCACATCGCGCCCTATCTCGACGATCTGGCCGCCACCTACGCTCAGGCCTGCGCCGGGCTGCTGCCCGCCGAGCCGCTGCTCGTCGTCGGTCAGACCTCGGCGGTGGATCCCACCCGCGCCCGGGACGGTCACGTGCTGTGGGTTCAGGTGCGCGCGCTGCCGGCCCGGATCGCCGGGGATGCCGGGGCGCAGATCGAGGCCCGCAGCTGGCCCGACGCCGGCGAGCCCTTCGCCGACCGGGTGCTGGCCAAGCTCGAGCGCTACGCGCCGGGGCTCGGGAAGCTGGTGCTCGACCGGGTGATCCTCACCCCGGCCGACCTCGAGGACCACGATCCGAACCTGGTCGGCGGCGACTCGATCTCAGGCAGCATGCACCTGCGCCAGAACTTCCTGTTTCGGCCGTTCCCCGAGGTCCGCGACTACGAGACCGGCGTCGCCGGTCTGCTGATGGTCGGGGCGGCGACCTGGCCCGGCGCCGGGGTCAATGCCATCTCGGGCTACAACGTCGCGCGCAAGCTCCTGACGGCTCCGGCTCGCGCTGGTGCCGACGCCAAGCTCGCCCTGAGCGTGGCCCGCGCCGGGGGCGGGGCCGTCTATGGCCGGCTCAGGCGGAGCCTCGCCGGGCGCCGCCGGCGATCGTCCTGACCCGCTGGGCGGCCCGCTGGCCGCGCCGGCTCTTGGCTAGGACCTGGAGGGCCACGATTCGCCCCGAGGCGGCGTTCAGGCCGGGGCCGGGGTAGGTCGACGCGCCGCACTGGTACAGGTGCCCGACCGGCGTGGCGTGGGCGCCGAACCCCGGCAGGGGCCGCCACAGATAGGACTGGCCGAGCTCGCAGTCGCCGGCGTAGATGTCGCCGCGTTCCAGGTTCGGGTTGCGCCGCTCCAGCTCGGCCGGCGACAGCGCCACGGTCGCGCCCCGGATCGCCGGCCAGTTCTCGACGTGGGGTGCCAGCCGGGAGAGGACTCGTTCGGTGAACGCGCGCTCGAGCTCCGGCGTCCACCGCCCGGCGCCGGTGTCGAGCTCGCCGGCCGCGTCGCCGCTCGGGGCATATGGCACCTGCTGGAGCTGGATCCACAACACGGCGGCGCCCGAGGGCGCGCGGCCCGGATCGACGACCGTCGGCTGGCCCACCACCACGGTCGGGCGCGCCGGCAACAGGCCGGCGGCGGACTGCGCGCAGGCCAGCGCGACGCTCGCCGAGCCATCGCTCAGGTGGACGATCGGCATCCGGTCAAGCCGTGAATCGCGCCAGCGCAGCGGCTCTCGGAGCGCGACGTGAATCTGCATGCCCCCGCGCGGGCTGTAGCGAAAACGCAGTCCCTGCGAGACGGCGGACGCCGGGGCGCCGCCGTCTGCCAGCAGACGACCGTAGAGCTGGGTCGGGGTGGTGTTGGCGATCACCGCGTGCCGGGCTGCGACCTCCTCGCCGCCTGCGACCACGCCGACCGCGCGGCCGCGCCGGGTGAGGATCCGTGACACCTCGGTCCCGGTCCGGACCCGGCCGCCGTGATCGCCGATCAGGCGCTCGAAGGCGTGCACGAAGTTGGCCGCCCCGCCGCCGACCACCGGCAGTCCAACCGCGTGCAGCGAGCCCGCGATCGCCAGCACCTGAAAGCCGCTGCCGGCGGCGTCAGGCGGGATCCCGGTGTGCAGCGACCACGGCGAGTACAGGTCGGCGATCTCGGGGCCGGCGAACCGCGTCTGAAACCAGGCGCGCGCGGAGGACAGCAGGTCGGAGCCGAACGTCAGCGCACCCCGTCGCCCCAGCGAGCGCCCGAGCCTCCACGCGAGCTTGGCCGCGCGGGCGGAGTAGAGCTCGGTCCCGAGCAGCTCGCCGACCGTGGGGATGGTCGCGCCGAAGCCCTCCATCTCTGACAGGTAGGCGGCGCGGTCGCGCTCATCGAAGCCCTCGGCGGTCCGGGCCGGATCCCGGTAGGCGAGGCTCGCGCTGCCGTCGGGGAGGACGTGGGCGGTCGTCTCCTCGGGCGTCTCGCAGTAGCGCAGCCCCCGCGCCTCGAGCTCGGGTCCGAGCTCGGCATAGGCCGCCGAGAGCTTGAACAGGGGGTGCCAGGAGGAGAACGTGTCGTGGATGAAGCCGGGCTCGGTCAGCTCCTCGCTGGCCACCGCTCCTCCCGCGACCGGGTTTCGCTCGATCACCTCGACGCTCAGGCCCGCGCGGGCGAGGTACGCGGCGGCGACCAGCCCGTTGTGGCCGGAGCCGATCACGATCGCGTCGCGCACCTCGGTCATCGCCGACAGCCTCTCACACCGTCCCTGCGGGGCGCACGCGGTACGGGATCACGGCGATCGCGGCCAGCCACACCGCGGCCACCACCGCGAATCCGACCCGGCCGTCGCCGGGCAGCCCGAACGTGAGCCCGAGCAGCGGCGCCCCGGCCACGATCATCAACACCGGGTAGATGTTCATGGCGCCGACCGCGGCGCCCGCGGCTCGCGGGTAGGCCCGGGCGGCGGCGGCGACGGTGGCTCCGAACGGGATTCCGGCCGCGAGCCCGACGAGCATCGCGGCCAGCACGTCGATCGGATGGCTCACCGAGAGGGCGAGCAGGGCGGTGCCGAGCGCCCCCGCGACGAAGCTGAGCGCGACCGCCCGCCAGGTCCGGCGCGGATCGCCGCGCGCGAGCACGCCGCCTGCCGGCCGGCCGACGATTCCCAGGATCAGGATCAGCGATCCGACCGCGCCCGCCGCACCTTTGTCATAGCCGGCGGTCCGCTGCAGCAGCGTGACCACCCAGTTGCCGAGGATCACGCTGAAGCCGAACGAGACCGCGCTCACGGCTCCCAGGCGCATGATCGTCCGGTCGCGCAGCAGCGCCCCGCGCCTTGGTCCGGGCCCGGCGCCGGTCGCACCCGAGGTCGGTGGGCAGACGGCGACGATCGGGACGGCCAGGGCGGCGACCACGGCGCCGCTCACGTATGGCGCGCGCCAGCCCCACGCGCCCACGAGCTGGGGCACGATCGCCAGCGCGAGCCCGCCCCCGCTCAGCGAGAGGCCGCCGTAGATGCCGCTGGCCAGCGGTGCGCTGCGGCGCGGGTCGGGCTGGACGTAGATCGCGCCCGCCAGGAACCCGAGCCCCACCCCGATCCCCACCAGGGCGCGCAGGACCAGCGCCAGCGGAGCGCTGGTGGTGGTGAGCAGCAGCAGGTTCCCGATCAGCGAGATCAGGATCGCGGCGATCCCCGCGCGCTTGGCGCCGTAGCGGTCGATCGCGCGTCCCCCCGGGAGCATCACGGCCAGCTCGGCGAAGAACATCACGGAGGTCAGCAGGCCGATGACCGTGAGGCTGGTGGCGTACCTGTGGGCGAGCAGCGTCGCCACCGAGCCGGTGTTCGCGATGTTCCACGAGATCGAGAGACCGACCAGGCAGCCGCCGACCAGCGGGCCGAGCGCCAGTTCCGCCCCGGCCGGCTCGGCGGCGGGGTCAGCCGTCCGGGCGCGACTCGCGGCCATCGAAGACCCGCAGCGGCACCCGGGAGAGCGGCTCGCCGCCTCCTTCGGTTACCCGCCAGGTGTCCTGCATGTACATGCACGAGCGCGCCCCGGCGGCGATCGCGTGCGGGTGCATCGACAGGACCATGTTCTCCTGCAGCTCGACGTCGACCCCCTCGCCGATCCGGGGAAACTCGATCATCGACATCCCGATGGAATGGCCGGTGACGTGGCCGAGGGGAAAGCCGCGGTCGCTGAACGGCTTGGAGACCGCCACGTGCAGGTCGTGGGCGCTCGCACCCGCTCGCATCGTGGATCGCGCGGCCTCGAAGTACTCGCCGTAGGCGTCGAGCATGTGCTGGGTGTCGCGGTTGACCACGCCGCGCGTCAGCGGCCGCGAGAACTCCACCCAGTGGCCTCCGGGCCCCGCGACCTCCAGCGAGTAGAGCAGCAGGTCATCGTCGCCGATCGGCCGGCGCGGATCCGGGATCTGGAACTCCGGCGTGGCCGACCCGGCGGTGCCCCACAGGACCATGTCCATCGTCTGGCGTCCGGTGCCCAGCCGAGTGAACTCCGCCTCCGCAGCGGCCATCAGCTCGGCTTGGGTGCGTCCCGGCACGTAGGCCGCCTGCACCGCCCAGAAGCCTGCCTCGTTGATGCGCATGCTCTCGCGCACGAGCTCGATCTCCGGCGCGCTCTTGGCCGCGCGGGCGAGGTCGAACTCCCGGTCGAAGGCCAGCAGCTCGAAGTCGGCATCCGCCAGGACCCGGGAGTCCCGGACGGGCATGATGTAGTCCTGACCATAGACGGCGACGCGTCGCGCGCCCCGCCGGGCGAAGTAGTCGCGGATCCACTCACCGGGCGTGTCGGCGAACACGTTCTCCTGCACCCAGCCGTCGGCGTGGTTTCCCACCCAGCGGGCCTCGCTGGGAAAGACGTTGACCGGCTCGCCCTCGGCGGGCAGGAGCACGTAGGCGTAGCGGTGCACGATCCGGAAGCCCGACAGGTAGCGCATCGCCCCCTCAAAGCCCGTGTACTCGCTCGCGCAGGCGATCAGCCCGTCCGCGCCCGCCTGCGCCAGCGCGCTGCGCACGCGCGCGTACCGGCTCTCGATCTCGTCTGGCGACGGGTTCACTGCGGTTGCTGCCATGAATGCTCCAGTCCTTTGATGAGCGCGCTGATCGCCTGGTTCAGCGGCGTCGGGATCCCCTGCCGGCGCCCGAACGAGGCGATTCCGCCGTTCATCGCGTCGATCTCGGTCGGGCGCTGGGCCAGCACGTCCTGGAGCATGCTGGCCCGATGCTCATAGGCGACCTGGGCCGCGTGGTCGACCAGCTCGTCGGGGTCGGAATCGAGCTGGATTCCCATCGATTCCGCGACCGCCGTGCCCTCGGCCACGAGCTCTGAGACCAGCCGTCTGGTCTCCGGCAGCTCGCACACCCGGCCGTGGGTCAAGCGGGTCAGCGCTCCGATCGGGTTGGTGGCCGCGTTGAAGATCAGCTTCGTCCACTGGGCGCCCCGGGCGTCGGGTAGCGCCTTGGTGTTCATCCCGCCGGCGGTTATCGCCTCGGCCAGGCGCGAGACCTCGTCCATCGACGCCGGGGCCGGCTCGAACGGGCCAAGCCAGGTATCGCCGCCGGTGTCCATGTTGACCACCCCGGGCTCCACGACGTGGCCGGCGGGAAACGTCGTGCCCCGGATCACGCGTCGCACGTGCTCGGCGATCACCTCCTCGTTGCCGACGCCGTTCTGCACCGACGCCACCGCGCCGTCGGCAAACAGGCGCGCGGTCGTCTCGATCGCCGGCCGGGTGAACTGGCTCTTGGTGGCCACGACCCCGAACTCGCAGGCCGGGATCTCGCCGGCGTCGGTGCGGGCGCGGATGTCGGCGCGCAGGTCGGTCCGGCCGGTGAGACGCAGGCCGTGGCGGTTGATCGCCTCGACATGCTCGGTCACCACGTCATAAGCCCACACCTCGACGCCGTTTACCTGCGCGAGATGCGCGGCGAACAGGCTGCCGATCGAGCCGCAGCCGACGATGCAAACTCTCACAACCTCACCTCCTGGAGCTCTGGCCTGGACAGGGCCCAGGATGCCTCCTTGCCCTTGATCAGGCGATGGATCGCCGCGGTCACGGGGACGGCCACTCCGCGCCGGTCGGCCTCGGCAACGACCGCGCCGGCGATGAAGTCGACCTCGGTGGGACGGCGGGCGAGCACGTCTTCGAGCATCGAGGGCAGGTGAGCGTAATCGCTGGCGTGCGTCTCCCCGCGGGCGACCGCCTGCCGGTTCATCTCCCAGGGATCCTCGTAGAGCTTGACCCCGGCTGCGGCGGCCACCGCCTTGCCCTCGTCGATCAGCGCTCGCACCACCGGCCCCAGCGCCGCCGGTCCCGCCTCCTGCGCGTACAGGGAGACGTGGGGCAGTTCGGTCAGCGCCGCGACTCCGTTGACCGCCGAGTTGAAGATCAGCTTCGACCACTGCGCGGGCACCAGGTCGGGCAGCGCCTCGGCGTGCAGGCCGGAAGCGTTGATCAGTGCGGCCACCGCCTGCACCATCTCCGGCGAGGTATGGGTCCCCGCCCAGGGGCCGAGCCAACTGGCGGTGTCAAGCTCGTATTCGACATGGGTGTCGGAGTGCCGGTTGCCGCTCATGAAGGTGACCGCCGAGATCAACGGCCAGTCGCCGTGGCGGGCGACCACCTCCTCGGCGCCCAGCCCGTTCTGGATCGTCATCATCGTGGCGCCGGACGCCTTGCCCTCCAGCCGCGCCGCCGCGGGCTCGAGATCGGTGGCCTTGACCGCGAGCACGCCGAGCTCGAACCCGGGCAGCGCGTCGGGATCCGCGCTCGCGCGCACCCGGGCCGTGAGCTCGCTCTTGCCTGACACCCGCAGGCCCTCTCGGTTGAGCCGCTCGGCCTGGTCGACGCGCCGGGTCAGGACCCAGACCTCGCACACCTGACTGAGGTGCGCGGCCAGCAGGCTCCCGATCGAGCCGGCGCCGACAACACACACGCGCTCGATCACAGGCCTCTGAAGTCGTCGGGATAGGTTCCCAGCCGCTCGCTGCCCGAGGCGGTGACCAGGAAGTTGTCCTCGACCCGCAGGCCGCCCCCGCCCTCCCAGTAGACGCCCGGTTCCAGCGCCAGCACCATGCCCTCGCTGAGCTCCCCGGCGCCCGACTGGTGGGGGTGAGGGGGCTCGTGCGCGCGCGCCCCGACGCCGTGGGCGATCGGATGCGACGGCTGTCCCGGGTACCCGAGCTCGGCGATGCCGTCTCGGACCAGCCGGTCAAGCTCGGGCTGGCTCGCCCCGGGGCGCAGATGATCGATCGCCTCGCCGTAGACGCCGAGCAGTCCGTCGGCCAGCTCGTCGTAGGCCGCGGTCAGCTTTCCGGGACACACGTTCTTGGTCAAGTCGCACCAGTAGCCGTCGGCACACACCCAGATCTCCAGCAGGGTGGGCTCGTGCTCGCAGACCCGGGCGTCGCTGGTGGCGGTGAAGGTGCGGATGTTGGGTCCCGACCACACGAGCGTGAACGCCCGGGCCAGCTCGACCTGGCCCTTGTAGCCCACGCCGTGGCTGTGCACGTGGCCCTCGTACAGCGCGCCGACCTCGCTGGTCTTCATGCCGGGACGGATCCGCTCGCGGACGTGCTCCATCGCCGCCGCGGCCAGCTCGGCGGCCAGCCGCATCCGCTGTATCTCCTGCGGGGTCTTGATCGCGCGCGCGCGCGCGAGCAGGCCCGAGCAGTCGACCAGCTCGCGGCAGGCGCCGTCAAAGGCGCCGAACCAGTCCTGGGAGAAGACGGTCGGCTCGGCCACCATCCGGTCGGCCGCCTGCGTGCCCTGGGTCAGCTCCAGGCCGATCCGCCCGGTCAGGTCACGCTCAGCCAGAACCCGGCGCGCGACGTCGAGCGAGCGAAACCAGGGGGGACGGGGATCGGCGGGGTCATAGCCGTCGAACGCGCGCAGGTCGTCGGTCCAGCTCGTGGCGCCCGCGTCCTGCAGCTGGGGCTCGAGCACGACCAGGATCGGATCACCGCGCACCGGGAACACCGCCAGGTCGTATCCCTTCATGCACCAGTAGTTGGTCAGGTAGAGGATGTTGTCCGGGGCTCGGACGACGACGGCGTCGAGCTCCTCCTCGCTCATCAGCGAGCGGAAGCGGTCGAGCTTCTGCCGATCCAGGGGCCACACGGGGCGCCTACCAGCGTTTCAGCGGCGGGGCGGGCACTCCGTGTGCCTGCTCCCAGGAGATCACCGGGTTGCGCAGCACGCCGATCCGCTCGATCTCGCACTCGATCACGTCGCCGGGCTGCAGGTACCACTTCTGGGCGTCCTCGCGGAAGCCGGCCACCCCGGCGACCGTACCGAGCGACAGCAGGTCTCCTCGGCTGTAGCCGAGCGGGGAGTAGTGGGCGATCACCTGCGGGATCGTCTGCGACATGTTGCCCGAGACCGACTCCTGGCGCAGCTCGCCGTTGACGCGCAACTGCATCGCGAGCTTGTAGGGGTCCGGGATCTCGTCCGGGGTCACGATCCACGGTCCCAGCGGGCAGAAGGTGTCGATCGCCTTGCAGAACGAGAACACGCCCGAGCGCATCTCTCGCCGCTGGATGTCGCGGGCCGTGATGTCGTTGAAGATCATGAACCCGCCGATGTAGTCCTCGGCCTCCTCCTCGCTGAAGTGCCGCCCTTCGCGCCGCATGACGAGCGCGAGCTCAAGCTCGTAGTCGAGCTCGTTGGTCAGATGGGAGGGGTACACGACCGGGTCCTCGGGACCGATGATGGCGTCGAGGTTCTGAAAGAACATGATCCACGGGGCGATCTCGTGCGACCAGTTGACGACCTTGGACTCGTCCTCGTGCTCGCGGTAGTTGCCGGAGGTGTGAAAGAACTTCTTGGGGATGATCGGCGCGCGCAGGCGCGCGTCGGCCAGCGCCACCTGCTCTCCGTTGGCCCCCGCCCCCACGACCGCGGCGTCCTCGCCGGACTCAAACAGCGCCCGCATCGTGGCGACGCCCTCGATCACGGTGATGTGATCGTCATGGAGAACGCCGCAGCGGGTGGCGCCGTCGGGATCGGTGAACGTGACCAGCTTCATGAAGACACCTCGCAGATGCGCGCGATGGCGAGCGCGTAGACGGTAGCGATCTTGACCAGGCCCTCGATGTCGAGGTTCTCCCCATCCGGGCCGGGCAGCCCGCTCGACGTTCCGTAGTTGACGGTCTCGATCCCGTACCGGGTCAGGGCCGATGCGTCCGAGAACCAGCGCACCACGTCGCGCTCCGGGGGGGCTCCGAACACCCTCTCGTGCCCGGCGTCGATCGCCTCGATCAGGGGATGGGCCTCGTCGATCTCGGCGCCGGGCGCGGTCACGAACACCTCGTATTCGAGCCCGTAGTCGGGATACTTGGCGCGGAGCTCTGAGACCAGCTCGGCGAGCGCGCGCTTGGCCTCCTGCATGCGCATCGTCGGGGGCACGCGGACATCGAGGAACAGGTCGGTGCGGTGCGGGGTGCGGCTGACCCGCCAGGGATAGCCGCCGCGCAGCGAGCCGATGTTCACCACCCCCCGGCACCCCCGATAGGCCGCCCGCTCCTCCCACTCCGGGATCCAGGCGAGCACGTCGTCGATCACCTCGCGCATGCGCACGATCGAGTTCTCGGCCAGCCGGCCGGTGGAGAAGGCCGTGTGCACGAACGGGCCCTGGGTCGAGATCCGCGCCCACATGGCGCCGTAGTGGCCGAGCACCACCCGCTGCTCGGTGGGCTCGCCGAGGATGCACATGTCGGCGATGCCGCCGTGGGTGGGCAGGTAGCGGCTGCCGGCCGCGTACCCTCGGTACTCGGCGCCCTGGAACTCCTCGCCCCACTGGGTCTTCTCGATCTCGCCGACCACGCAGGCGAGCAGCACGTCGCCGCGCAGCCTGAGCCCCGCGTCCTTGACCGCCCGGACCGCCTCCAGATAGCAGGCCAGCGCTCCCTTCATGTTCGAGATCCCCAGACCGTAGATGCGCCCGTCGCGCACGAACGCGCTCGGCTGAAAACCGGGGATGCCGCGCAGGTGCGGCTCGCGGCCCGAATAGGAGGTGTCCATGTGGCCGTTGAACATCAGGCTGGGGCCGCCGCCCGCGCCCTCCAGGATTCCGAGCACGTTCGGGCGGCCCGGCTCGACCTCCTGCCAGGTGACGCTCAGTCCCGTCTGCTCGAACGCCGACCGGACCTGCTCGGCCATCGCCTGCTCGCTTCCGGTGGGGCTGGGAATGCTTACGTAGGCGCACGCGGTATCGACCAGACGGTCGGGATCGATGTGTGCGATCAGCTCCTGCTCGGTGGCCGGGTTCATGGGGTCGGTTCTTCCGGACGCGGCAGCCGAGCTCGTGTGGTCGGTTCTACCGGACGCGGCGGTCACGCGCGGAAGTGAGGGAGGACCTTGTCGGCGAACAGCTCGATCTGCCGGTCGCGCTGCTCGCCCCACAGCTCGAGCATGATGTGCGTGCAACCGGCCTCGTGGTACTCCTCGATCGCCTCGATGCAGTCCTGAGGGGTGCCCGCGATCGGCCGGGTCTTGTCGAGGATCTCGTCGCTCACCGCCGCGGCGGCGGCCAGGCGCCCGCCGGACTCCATCGCCTCGGCGACCGGGCGGATCTCTTCCTGGCTGAGCCCGGCCTCCTGAAGCAGGACATCGGCCGAGCCCTGGATGTTCTGCACCTTGTTGGCCAGGTACATCCCGGCGATCTCGCGTGCGCCCTCCCGGCCCTGGCGGCGATCCTCGTCGATGCTGGCCACGATCGTGCACCCGAGGTCGATCTCCGCCGGGTCGCGTCCCGCGGCCTCGGCGCCCTGGGCCAGGTTCTGGCGTGCGTAGCGGACGAACCCGGGCGTGGTGATGCTGGGAGTGAGCAGGCCGTCGGCCAGCTCGCCGGCCATCAGCTGCATCTTCGGGCCGGTGCCGGCGACGTACAAGGGGACCGGGGTGCGGGGGGCGATGGCGTCATCGCGAAGCGGCGGGACCTGGGCGGTGTACTCCCGGCCCTCGAAGTCGACCGCCTCGCCGGCCAGCATCGCCCGGACGATCTGGATGCTCTCCCTGATCGCCGTCAGCGGGCGGGCGGGCTTGCGATCGCCCTCCCCGATCTCCTTCATGAAGATCTTCGAGGCGCCGAAGCCCAGCCGGAAGCGGTCTTGGCCGCCGGTCGCCTCCTGGGTCACCCGGGCGTCCATCGCGACCTGGATCGGGTGGCGGGTGTACGGGGAGATGATCCCCCAGCCGACCGTGAGCCGCTCGGTCTCGCGTCCGATCAGCGCCGACAGGGCGGTCGAGGAACGCGCCTCCATCGAGTGCTTGCGCCACCACGGGTAGGCCTCGGCGAGCCAGATCGTGTCGAACCCGCGACGATCGAGCTGGCGGGCATGCTCGAGGATCTCCTCGAGCGGCTCCATGGTTAGCTGCATGACGCCGATTCGCAGCGGAACAGTCATCTGATACCTGGACTCCTGTGGCCCATTCGGGCCTGGCGGGTGACGAGAGGAATGACGTATATTTGATCAGAACTGGGTCGGTGGTGCAATATCGGGAGATTGGGCTTGATCTGAGCATGTCGATCGAGGCGCGTATGACCTCCTCGGGCCTGTCGTTCGACGATCTGGGCCGGGGCGAGCCGGCGCTGCTGCTGCTCACGGGCTGGTGCTCGAGCCGGGCGCGATGGGCGCGGGCGGCGTCGCTGTTGGCGGCCGATCGGCGGGTGGTGAGCTTCGACTGGCGTGGGCACGGGGAGTCGGCGCCGGCCCGCGAGGACTTCGGCGCCGCGGAGCTGGTGGAGGATGCCCTCACGGTGGTCGCCGCGGCCGGTCTGCAGAGCTTCGTCGTCTGTTCGGCGTCGCACTCGGGATGGGTGGCAATCGAGCTTCGCCGTCAGCTCGGCGACCGAGTCCGGGCGATCGTGCACCTGGACTGGATGGTCACAGAGCCCCCACCCCCGTTCAAGGAGCTGATCTCGGAGTTGCAGTCCGAGCAGCGCTGGTCCCACGCCCGTGACATCCTGTTGCGGACCTGGCAAGCCGGGGACGAGCGCCCCGAGATCTCGGAGGCGATCTCGGTCATGGCCCAGCAGGATGCCGCGATGTGGATGCGTTCCGGACGCGAGATCGAAGCCGCCTACCGCGTCCACGGCAGCCCGCTGAGGGCGTTGTCGGAGCTTCGCTCCCCGCCTCGGGTGTTGCATCTCTATGGGCAGCCGGCCTCGGACGAGTACCTGGCCGCCCAGGAGCAGTTTGCCGCCGAGCACACGTGGTTCACCGTGCGCCGGAACGCTGTTCGCACGCACTTCTCGATGCTCGAAGAGCCCGAGCAGACGGCGTCGGCAATTCGGACGGTGGCGTCTTTGCCGCGCCGCGTCGGACCGACGGCGGCTCCGCCCGTTTGACGGCGGCGCATTCCGGAGATAAACACCCCATCATGAGCAGCGAGGACGAACCCTCCGGGCCACAGCCGGGGGCAGGCGGCGAGGAGCCGCTGGTCGCCCCCCTGGGGACCGGCGACGCGGGCCAGGGTTCCACCGAGCCGCCGAGCGAGCCGACCTCGACCGGCGCGTCCGCGGCCTCGCTGCCCGGTGCCTCCGCGCCGCCTCGCGCCGAGCCTTCCGTGCGGGGGGACTCGCCCAGCATGCTCCCGCGCCGTCGCGAGCGCTCCGCGCCCGAGCGCCTGTTCGTGCGGCTGGTCGCCACCTGCGGGATCGTCGGGATCGGCGTGGCGATCGCCGCGATCATGGCCTCGAGCAAGTCCCAGGGCTGGCTCGTCGGGCTGGTGGTATCGATTGTCAGCGTGATCCTGGCGGCGATCCTCTGGTCCTCGCGGGTGCTCTGAGCTCGGCGCGGGCCCTCCGAGCGCGGGTGCTCTGAGCTCGGCGCGGGCCCTCCGAGCGCGAGCCGCCGCTGGCTGTAAGCAGGACTACCGGGTCGGATCCAGGGGTTTCACGCGGCGTACGTGCGGTCATCAGGGGCTGGGAGGCACTTAGTTGGATCACGCCGCGGGCCGCCGCCTGGGTGCGGCCCGCGACGTTTTCGCCAGATGCCCCCACAGGTGCACGACGGCGTAGGAGCGGTAGGGACGCCAGTCCTCGGCCAGCTTTTGCGCGGCGGCGGGCCGGCTGTCGACGCCGAGCGCCTGGAGCGCGTGCCGCACCCCGAGGTCAGTTGACAGGAACACGTCGGGGTCGTGGAGCGCCCGCATCGAGACGTAGTCGGCGGTCCAGGGTCCGATCCCGGGGAGCTCGAGCAGGCGTCGGCGGGTCTGGTCGCGGCTTTCGTCGTGGTTCAGGTTTATGGCTCCGTCAGCGAGCGCCCGCGCCAGTGTGAGGACCGTAACTCGCCGCGCTTCCGGCATCGCCAGCGACGCGGGGTCGATCGCGGCGATCTGGGCCGCGGACGGGAAGCGGTGGGTGATCGTCCCTTGCGGTCGCTTCACCGTTTGACCGCAGGTGCGCACCAGGCGACCCGCGAGCGTGTTGGCGCCGGCCAGCGACACCTGCTGTCCAAGCACCGCCCGGATCGCCAGCTCGTTCCCGTCGACGTGACCGGGCACGCGGCGTCCTGGCGTGGCTTTCACGAGCCCGCCCAGCACAGAATCAGTCTTCAGCGCGTCCAGGACCGCGATCGGGTCCGAGTACAGGTCCAGGAGGGCGCGCGAACGCCCAGCGGCCGGTTCCAGGTCACGCGGGTCCTCCAGCCAGAATCGCGCCCGGACGTGATCGGCGGCGGGTGCCAGTTCGACGAGCCCGGCGCCGTGGGGGAGGGTCAGGCTGCGCCGGTAAGCACCATCTACGACCTCCTCGACGCCGGGCACGGCTCGCAGTCCCAGGAACGCGATCAGTCCCGGCCCGTCGAACGGCTCCCGGTAGGTGAGGCGCAGCTCGATCGGGTCAGTCGCCACCTCCCGGCTACCGAAAGATCGCCTCGGGCAGGAAGGCGCCGACGACCCAGTTGGGCGCGTCGACGACCTCGTGGATCTTGAGATCGACCGCGACGGAGGCGATCGCATAGGCCTCTTGGCGGCTGCGGCCGTAGGTCTGCTCGATGTGATCGACGGTGGCGCGGGTGGCCTCGCGCGTGGCCTCGAACAGGTCGGGCCCGACGCCGGTGCATACGTGGTAGCTCGACTGCCCGGCCTGGGCCAGCTGACCGGCGGGCACGTGGTACTGGGGGTAGGGGATATTGATGTCCTTGCGGACGCTCAGGCGGACCGCGATGTCCATCGCCGACTCAACCGCGGTCCCGCAGACCTCGCCGTCGCCCATCGCCGCGTGCGTATCCCCCACGCTGAACAGCGCTCCCTCCACAGCGACGGGCAGGAGCAGCGTGGTCCCGACGCGGAGGTGCTTGATGTCGAGGTTGCCGCCCCACTTCGTCGGCGGCAGGACCGAGTGCTGGCCGGGTTCCTCGGGTGCGATCCCGATCGTGCCCGGGAACGGGTCGAAGGGAAGGGCGACGCCGTCCGTGAAGTAGACGGTGCGGTTTGCCGCATCGACCTCGGAAACGTTCAGCCAGGGCTCGGGGAACTCGCCGGCGAGCAGGCCAAAGTCGGGGATGATCGCCGTCCAGCCCCAGTCGCGGGCCCTGAGCTCGCGGATCTCGATTTCGAGTACGTCCCCGGGCTGCGCGCCCTTTACGTAGACGGGGCCGGTGACCGGGTTGACCCTCGTCATGTCCATGTCGGCGACGTCGGCGGCGCTCGATCGCGGGGTCAGCTGACCGCCGGAGGCGTCGACGGTCTCAAGCTCCACCGTCGCGCCCGATTCGGCCTCGAGCACCGGCTCGGCCGCGTTGTCCCACACGACGGCGGTGTGCCGGGCGCCAACGCTGTGGATCGAGTGGTCGTGCGGGGGGTCGGCCAAGGTCGCGACAAGCTATCAGCGGCCGACCGGCTCGGACACTGGGCGTGCGTCTGTGGAGGTTCCTCGAGGGCCGCGGTCAGTCGCGCGCCAGCGGACGGAACACGATCCGCTTGAGCTCGGAGATCGCGCCTCCCGAGATGCGCAGCACCGTGTGAAAGCCCTCGGCTCCGAGCTCGTTGGCGTCGAGGGCGCGGCGCAGCTCATCGAGCGGGGCGCGCTCCTGGTCATCGACGCGTTCGCGCGGCGCTTCCACCAGCAGCAGATGACGGGGGCGCCGGTTGCGGTGGGCCAGCAGCACGAAGTGGTTTCGCTCAGTTGGGTCGAGGGTCTCGAGCGCGACGACGACGCTCTGTCCGGCCTGCATCCGCTTGGCGACCGCGGTGTCCAGCAGCTCGCGGGCGCGCTCGTCGAGCTGATCCTCGGGCACGCGGCCGCCCAGCAGCCCGCGGACCTTGCCCAGCGAGAACACGATCCCCTTCTCCTCGATCACCCTGTCCAGGAAGGCATCGACCCCGGCGCCCTTAGCGCCCGTGACCAGCAGCATGCTCCCCGGCGAGTAGGTCAGCCGGTCAGAAGGCCTGAGCACCCTCGAGCGGACCGAGACGTCGACCGGGCGAGGGGGCGCCCCGTCTCGGCGCGGACGCTCCGAGGACCAGCCGGTCCGTTCATCGGTCCCGATCTTGACGCTGCGAGAGGAGGGAGGAGTAGGCACGCCTTCGATCATAGGCGGACGCCCGCGGGTAACGTGTTCTGGCCCGAGATCCTGTGCTTTACTTACGTTTCCGCCGCGGGGTGGAGCAGTCTGGTAGCTCGTCGGGCTCATAACCCGAAGGTCGCGGGTTCGAATCCCGCCCCCGCTATCACGAAGTTGCTGGAAATACAGGCCTCCGAGAGATCGGGGGTCTTGTTGTTGAGGGGCTCGGCGACGTTTGACGCCGTTTGATCCAACGGCGTTAGCCGGGGCAGCCGGCTAGGCGTGATGGGCCTCGGAGTAGTGACAGAGTTCGGGAGGCGCGCGGCCTAACTGAAGCTGTCGGCGCGGGCGCGGTGACCGTCGCAGATCAGGCGGGACGGACGAAGCCCTGCGCGAGCCGGCCGATCTCGAACTCGGCCGTTCCCGTGGTCACGACCGGATCCTGAGCGGCGAAGTCACGCAGTGCCTGCTCATCCTCGGCTTCCACGACCGCGAGCCCATATGAGTCGTCGTCGGTCAGCACCGGACCGAAGACGACCATCGCACCGCCCTCCAGCCACGGCGCCCAATGCCCGGCGTGACGGCCCATGATCGCGCGCTCGTCATCGGTCAGGGTCTGGGCGAACGCGGGGCGCGGAGCCTTGAGCCGGAGCACGAAGGTCGTCATAGCCGCGATCATAGAGGCGCGCCGGCGGGAAGCCGAGGGGGCCGACAAGCGACGCTCGCACGGTGTCCGCCTCAGCCCGGGGGGCGCCATACCAACGACCGCTGCCGGGCGAGCGGCAGCTTGCTGACGACCAGGTCGTAGGAGTCCTCGATCATGTCGGCGATCATCTGATCAGGCAGCGAGCCGTCGATCAGGACGGTGTTCCAGTGACGCTTGTTCAGGTGATAGCCGGCGGTAATCGCCCGGTGAGCGGCGCGGAGTTGCTCGGCGAGCAGCGGCTCGCACTTCAGGCTCACCCGGAGCGGATCCTCCAGCAGGTGGGAGAGGGCGAACATCTTGCCGGCCACCTTGAACACTGAGGTCTCGACGCCGAAGGGGAACGTCTCGTCCGAGCCGCGAAAGCTCAGGCAGAGATCTCGAAGGGCTTCTCCGTCCACACTCCGATGGTGGCTGATGAGCGGGCCGTGTCGCTATCAGCCCGCCACGCACGGCTGCGGCTTGACGCTCGTCACCCCCCTCAGGATCGATCGCTGTCGCGGTTTGATCCGTGTGCGTTGAGTTGACCGCTCGGTGGCATCCGCATGTGCCGTCAGGGGCGGCCGGCCATGCTCGCTTATCAGCTGGTCGGAAGTCATGCGCCAATTGCGGCGCATCATGCGCCGGAATTGGCGTATACTTTCCAGGGTGGCTCGCCAGCGCAGCACCGATCTGTTTCCCACTGACCAGCCGATTCCGGCCAGCCAGATGATCGGGCGCGAGACTGACGTCCGAGAGATTGCGACGGGCTTGGCGGCGGGCTCGAACCTGATCGTTGCCGGCCCTCGTCGCAGTGGCAAGACGAGCGTCTGCGACGCGGCGCTGGTCCGGCTGTCGCGGCGCGGCTTTTACACGATCAACGTCGACTTGTTTCGGATCGCGAGTGCAGCTGAATTCGCGGAGGCGCTGGTGGCCGCGACGATCGCCAATCGCTCGGCCCTGCGACGCGTGATCCATCAGACGCGTAGGGCGGGGCGGCTTGTCGCCGATGCCCTGCAGACCTCGGCGGTCGTGAAATCCAAGGCGCAGCTCGGCGAGGAGATCGAGATCGCGTTTAGCCCGGGGCTCGCGGCTCGCGAGCCGGAGCGCTATCTGGACTACGCGCTCGCGCTACCGGAGCGCATCGCCGAGGCCGACGGCGTGCAGGCGGTGGTGTTCTTCGACGAGTTCCAGGAGGTGGGCAGCCCGAACGAGCCGTATGGCGATGCGGACCGGCTGACCAAGCGCATGCGCGCGATCTTTCAGCGCACGACGAGCGTCAGCTATCTGTTCGCGGGCAGCCTCGAGCACCTGATGCGTGACCTGTTCACGCCGGCCGACCGGGCGCTGCACCAGTTCGGCGGTTTCCACGACCTGCGCGCGATTGACGACGAAGCGTGGCTCAAGGGGCTCGGCGAACGGTTCGCTGCCGACGACTGCGACGCTCGGCCGGGTGCGCTTCAGCGAATCATCGAGTACGGCGAGGGCCAGCCACGTAGCACGATGCTGATCGCCCAAAAGACTCATCTGACGACCGTCGAGCTCGAGACCCGGCTGGTCGACCTGGCGACCGTCGAGCAGGGGCTACTGGCGGCGATGGCGGCCGACCGCGTCGCGCACGAGCAGATCCTCGAACGAATCCGGCGCTCTCACAAGCTCGGGCTGGTGATCGTCGAACGGATCGCCCGCGGTCAACCTGTGTACCGCGGGCTCGCCCGCGGGGCAGTGCGCCGCGCGCTCGAGGCGCTCCGCGACGCGGGAATCATCGAGAGCCATGGTCGTGGCGAGTGGCGCCTGGCTAACCCGCTGTTACGCAGATACGTCCAGACGATCACGCCATTCGCCTGACATGCGTCAGTTTCGGCGCATGATGCGCCCAGCTCGGCGCATCTTCGTCAGGCGACCTTCCGGCGCTGCTCCGCGAGCAGCGGCTCGCACTTGACGCTCACGGAGAGCGGGTCTGCGCGAAGATGCGGATGGGGAGAGCGCTTTCGACGCTGCGGGCAGGTGAGCGCCGCCGCTCGGACGGGCAAACGGTTTGTTCGCGACGCGCCCGGCCGACTACCCGGCCACGAGCGCGGGGTCGGGGGGCGAGCGCCGGGCGCCGGCGCGCCGGCCGCTGAGCGCCATCCCCACGGCCGGGATGAACGCGACCACGATCATCACGAGCGCCCACACGAACGTCGACGCGAACGCGTTCGCAAGTGGCGTGGCGATGACCGCGTGCGCTCTGGCGGGAAGGTGCTGCAGCGCGGCGAGTCCGCCAGACCCGGAGCCCGAGGCGTGCGCGCCGACGACCGACGCCAGGTTGCTGCTGATCGCCGAGGCCAGGATCACCGACAGGATCGCCGTGCCGATCGAGGCACCGGCCTGGCGGATGATGTTCATCGCGGTGCTCGTGCGCGCGATCGCGGACCGCGGTACCGCCTGCATCGCCGCGGTCATGTTCGGCATCATCGCCAAGCCCATTCCGAGCCCCTGCACGAAGCTCCCGGCGCCCAGCAGCACGTAGGAGGTGTTCGCGCCGACGAACACGAACGGGATCAGCCCGATCGCGACCAGGGGCAACCCGGTGGCCGGCAGCCACGTCGGGCCGTAACGGTCCGTGAGCCGTCCGGAGACCGGCATCAGCAACATTGCGCCAAAGCCGCCGGGAGCCAGCAGTAGCCCCGCGTCCAGTGCCGAAGTGCCGCGGACCGCCTGGTAGTAGAGGGGGACCAGCAGCATCGTGCCGAACACCGAGATCGCGAACAACAAGAACGACATGCCCGCGTAGCCAGCTCGCGTGTGCACGAACGTGCGAATGTCGATCAACGGGTCGGCGGTGCGCCAGCTGTGAACGAACCAGGCGGCGATCAGCAGCACGCCGGCTGCGGTCGGGCCCCACGACCGCACCGACCCGAAGCCGTAGGTCGATGACTCGGCGAGGCCGTAGATGAACACGGCCAGGCCGGGGGAGAGCAACGCCATGCCGAGCCAGTCGAGCCGGTGGGCGGGCTGGGGCTGATCAGGATCGAGCACGATCAGCGCGAGGATGAACGCGACGACGCCGATCGGCACGTTGATGAAGAAGATCCACCGCCACGAGACGTCGTCGACCAGCCAGCCGCCGAGGATCGGCCCCATGATCGGCGCGAGCAACATTGGCACGCCGAGTATTCCCATCACCCGCCCCATCCGGTTCGGACCAGCCTTCCTGGTCATGATCGTCATGACCGTCGGCATGATCAGGCCGCCGCCGATCCCTTGCAGGATGCGGAAGACGATCATCGACTCTGCGCTCCATGACAGGCCCGACGCGATCGAGCCGAGCGTGAACAGCACCAGCGAGGTCATGTAGATCCGCTTGGTCCCGAACCGGTCTGCGGCCCAGCCGCTGACAGGAATCACCGCCGCGAGCGACAGCGTGTAACCGGTGATGACCCACTGGATCGTCGTCAGCGTCGCGTGAAACGCGACCGCGAGATGGTCGATCGCGACGTTGACAACGGTCGTGTCGAGGATCGACATGATCGCGCCGAGCAGCACGACGGCGGCGACCACCATCGTCTCGCGGTCGAGCGCTTCGGGTTCGTTTGTCGGCTGTGCCGGGATGTCTGCCATGTTCTTGATCGTACCGGACCGGATGGTCCGCTTACCTGGTCACGACCGGCGGGCGCTCGGCTGCGCCGTGGACACGGCGGCCCTGCGCCGAGAGCTCCTGAATGTACTGGGCCACGACGGCCTCGGACACTGTGCCCGTGCGCCGCGAGCGCGACGCACGAATTGCCGGACTTTCGCCGCGATGGCGGCCTCGCATCTCGGGTGAACGGGTCGGATATCCAAGTTGAGCGGTTGTCATGCTGCCTCGCTTTCGAGCTCTTGGGTGATGAGGCTGTCGTCCTCGTCTCGGGCGTTTGCCAGCTGCAGGCCGGGGCGAGCTGCGCGCGGGCGAAGCAGGATCAGAGCCAGCACAAGGCCGACGCTGATCGCGGCGGCGCCGACGAGGAAGGCCACGTGGTATCCACCGATCAGTGAGCTGATGTGCCCGTGATGGGCGGCGATCAGACTCTTGGTGTGGGTCGCGGCCACGGTGCTCAGCACCGCCAGCCCGATCGCCCCGCTGATCTGCTGGGACACGTTGGTGATCCCCGATGCCAGCCCGGCATCCGCGGCGGGCACGTCGGCCATCGCGATCGTCAGCAGCGGCATGAACGCGGTGCCGATTCCGAGGCCGATCGCGAAGCAGGCCAGGAACACCGTCGGGAAGAAGGCCGTCTGCGGACCCAGGGTGCTGAACAGGACCAGCCCGGCGACCGCGCTGGTCATCCCCGCCACCAGCACGGGCAGCTGCCCGAACCACCCGACCAGCCGGACGGTGACGCCGCGCGAGAGGATCGCCACGGTGATCGTCCAGGGCAGGAACGCCGCCCCGGTCTGGAGTGCCGAGTAATGGCGGACATGCTCGAGGTACAGCGTGCCGAGGAAGAACGTCGAGTACATGCCCGTGACTAGGAAGCCGCGAACGAGGCTCGCGTGGGCCAGGCCCCGCAGGCGCAGGATGCGCAGCGGCATGATCGGGTTCTCGATCCGGCTCTCGAGCGTCAGGAACGCCGTCATTAGGACCGCCGCCAGGGTGCCGAACCCGAGCACTTCGGCCGAGCCCCATCCGTGGCTGGTCGCCTCGATGATCGCGTAGATCGCGCTCATCAGCGAGGCCGTTATGAGCAGCGAGCCGAACCAGTCGACTCCGTGCTCGAGCCCCTGACCTCGGTCGCCACGGATCAGGGTCTGACCGAGGACGAACGCGAGCAGCCCGATCGGCAGATTGACGAAGAAGACCCAGTGCCAGTTCAGGGTCTGGGTCAGCACACCGCCGGCCAGCAGGCCCAGCGAGCCACCCGCGACGGACACGAACACGTAGGCGCTCATCGCCCGGGCGCGCTCGGCGGCCTCGGGGAACTCGGTGATGATGATCGCCAGGATCACGGAGGCCTGAGCGGCCGCGCCGATCCCCTGCAGGAAGCGAGCGCCGATCAGTGCGCCCTGGCTAGGGGCCACCCCGCACAGCAGCGACGCGGCGGTGAAGATCGTCAGGCCGGCGAGGAACACCCGCTTGCGCCCGACGAGGTCGCCGAGCCGGCCCGCGAGCAGCAGCAGGCTGCCGAATGTGACCAGGAATGCGTTGACGACCCAGGTCAGGTTGCCCTGGGTGAAATGAAGCTCGCGCTGGATCGAGGGCAGTGCGACGTTCACGATCGTCACGTCGAGGACGATCATCAACTGGGCCAGGCAGACGACCATCAGCGTCGCCCAGCGGCGGCGATCGGGGGAAGCGGTTTCTAGAGAGATGAGGTGCATATAGGTCCTGGCGTTGAAGATGGGTCTGATGGGGAGTAAGATGGAGGCCGCCTCCGAAATAACTGGAGGAACCCTCCGGAAACTATACGGAGGACCCCTCCGATTGTCAAGCCAGTTTTCTATGAGCACAACCGCAGAACCCCAACAGACCCTCCTCGTCAGACCCAAGCGCGCCGACGCGCGCCGTAACTACGAGAAGGTCCTGACCGCTGCCCGGGAGGCCTTCCTCGAGGGCGGTGAGGCGACATCGCTCGAGGAGATCGCCCGGCGAGCCGGGGTCGGGATCGGGACCCTGTACCGCCACTTCCCGAATCGACAGGCGCTGCTGGAGGCGCTCTACGCCGATGAGGTCGAGGAGCTATCGCGCTCGGCTGCCAAGCTCGACGGGGAGGATCCGTGGCAGGCCCTGAGCCTCTGGTTCGAGCGTTTCGTTGCCTACCTGGCGACGAAGCGCGCGCTGGCCAACGAGCTGCTGAATTACATGGACAAGGACGCGCCGCTGTTCCAGGCGTGCCGCGCGTCCATGTACGCCGCCGGCGAGCCGTTGCTCGAGCGCGCCCAGGAGTCGGGCGTGGTTCGCCCGGACGTTGAGTTCGGGGAGATCCTCCAGATGGTGATGGGGATCGGCAAGATCCCAACCACTGACCCCGCCCAGACCGAGCACATGCTCCGGATCGCGCTGGACGGGTTGCGCTACCGCCCGTCTGACTGAGTCCCAGCCCCGGCGGCGCGCCCGGCGCCCGCTGAGGATCACCGTCCAGGCGGTGCTGAGACGATCCGCCGGCTGTCATGGACGGGTACTGGTCAACTTCTTCTACGCCCCCCGGTCGCGCACGCTGTCGAGGCTCTGCATTACTGGTTGAGTAAGAGGAGCCGGCCGACCCCGGGCAGGAGTGTTAGGGCTCAAAACCCGAAGGTCGCGGGTTCGAATCTTGCCCCCGCTATTTACAGAAGTCGCTGGAAATCCGGGCCTTCGAGAGATCGAAGGCTTCTTCTTTGAGGGTGCCGCCAGCGTTTATGGCGTTTGACACGAGCCCGTGTTCGGCGGGTGCTGGCTGACGGCTACGGCGGGGCTTTCCGATTTCCACCAGGCGCGCCGGGCTCGGCGTAAGCCTTCGTCGATCACGGATACGCTCGCCGTTCACGAAGGTTCCATTCCGTGAGAGCCCATCGTCGTCCACTGTCCAGGCGTCGCTGAGTCATCCCGGATGAGGTGTCCGGCACCCGGGCGCCTCCTTCATCACCCGGGGGCTACCCGGAAATATCAGCGGTATCCGAATCGACGCGCGGGGGGAGGCCAGACCTGAAACCCTCCGTTTGCGAAGGTTCGAAGCCGGGTGAGCGGCAGTGTGCTTTGCCTTGCTGGGGCCCGGGCGCCGCCGAGGGAGTTCGGCGGCGCCCGTGAGGCTCAGCGCAGGAGCTCGAGCGAGTTCGCTGATGGTCCGGTTCCGATGTCGTTGACGAAGTAGATGCCGCGGCCTCGTGGCGCGATGGCGAGGCCGAACAGATCTCCTGCTCCGTCCGGGACCAGGGTCTTGCTGGCGATTTGCTCCCCGCTAGGAGTTGTCTCGACGGCGTTGCCGTCGCCGCCGTTGACGGTGATCACGTCGCCGTTCGGGGCGATTGCCAGGCCGAGCGGGTCCATCAACGCTCCCCCGGTGGAGACGGTCCTGCCGCCTCCTGCGAGCACGTCCCTGCGGGTGAGTGCGTTGGGGATCGCAGCGAGCCGGTTGCCGTTCGAGTCGGCAACGTACAGCGTGCCGTCCTCGCCGAGACCGACACCAGTGGGGCCGACCACCAAGGCGTTCGGATCAGTGCGCTCGCCAAAGCCGGTCGCGATCACGCGGTTGGAGGTCACTTCCGGCGAGCCGCGGTGGTCGAGATCGAGCGTGATGCGGACGACCGTCCCCTCGTTGACCGTGTTCGGGCTCGCGGCAACCGTGCCGTTGAGCACGTTCGTGACGAACAGCGTGGCTCGGTCTCCGGAATCGACCGCGGTCATGTCCCAAGGGCCGTTGATGTCGCCTCCCTTGATCGTCTTAACCACGTGGCCGTCGCTGTTGAGGATCGTGAGGGCGCCGGCCGTGGCTGCGGAGGCCATTCCTCCGGGGGCCGGCAGGCTGCCGACCACGACGTACCCGCGGCGCAGTGAGACCAGCGCCGTCGTGAGGCCGACCGCCGGCGTCGATGTCGGCTGCGGCACAACCGCGAACACGTGGGCGTGGCCGCGCGGCGAGACCTCGACGATGCTTGACCCCGTGCCCTGCTGGTTCTGGCCGTTGTTGAAGTTGCTGACGAGGACGTCGCCCCTGACGAGATCGCCCACGCGACGCCGCACCACGGCGACTCCGTAAGGGTTCTGATCGCCCTGCGCCGGGCCGCTCTGGGGCACGGTCGTGGCGAGCGTGGTGAAGTCATCGAAGCGGTTGAGGAATGGCCTCGCGCTCGCCAGTGATGGTGCCGACGCAGCGCCGAACGCCACCGCCGAGACGACAACCGCGATGACTCGTCTATTTGCGAACAGCTTCATGGCGCACCTTTCGTTGAGGTTGAGTGCATGCGCAGCAGTGCTGCATGAACTAAGACGCCCCAGACGAGGAGATCGTTCCCGCGGCTTTCGCCAGATACAGATAACCGCACCCACCGCCACGGCCAGCCCATTGGGGCCACGCTCGCGGGAATGCGAGCTTTGCCAGATGCCGTCGTCCGCGATCTCATGGCCGCTCACGCTCAGTCATCGGGCGCTCGCGGCGGGTCTTTGGCGGCGGGCTCGCCACCGTGAACCCGAACGCGGCAAACTAATCTGGCCGCCGTAGTCGGGCTCATAACC
>CAWHMQ010000013.1:0-222608 GCA_963830595.1 uncultured Solirubrobacteraceae bacterium | reverse complement strand
AGGCGTCCTGACCGCTAGACCATGGGGGCGATGGCCCCGATTGTATGCGGCGTCAGAAGCTCGGCCGAGCCGCCGGCGGCTGCCGGTTCTCTCACCTCGCGCAGGATGAGCTCTCGTCAGGGCGCGGCTCGAGCATGGGCGGCCAGTCCTGCCACCGAGGTCGAGATCGCGCGCCACGCGGGACTCCTCCACCGGGCAGTTCTTCATCGCCGCCGGCAGCGCTCCCGAGTGGTGGAGCCGTCACGGGGGTGCTAGGGGACGAGCAGGATGTTGAGCACGGCATTCGGAAGCTTCGGCGGGTCTGCCCGAGGCTATGTAGTCTGCGCCTGAACTCTCGAGGGGGAGCGTGGATCAGTTCTTCACACCTGAAGCGTCGGTCGAGCAGGCACGATGGGCTCGCTGAAAGCCAGTGGACAGCTGGTGGCCCGCGGTCCAGCGGCCGCGTTCGTGCTCGACGATCAACAGGTGGAGATCGTCGGCGAGGGAGCCAAGCGCTTCCCGGTCCGCGCCCGGGTCAACGGGTATGAGTGGCGCACCACGGTCACGCGCATGCGAGGCGAGTTCCTGGTCGGCCTCAACCGCGCGGTACGGGACTCGGCCGGCGTGGCGGCGGGCGAGACGGTGACGCTCGAGCTGGAGCTTGACGTCGCACCCCGGGAGGTCGACCTCCCGGAGGGCTTGGCCGTAGCCCTGGCGTCCGACCCCGCCGCCAAGGCCGCATTCGAAGGCCTGGCGTTCACGCATCGCAAGGAGTTCGCCAGCTGGATCGACGAGGCCAAGCGCGAGGACACACGTCAGCGCCGGCTCACCCAGACGCTGGAGATGCTCGAGCAGGGCAAGACGCGAAGCTGAGCGAGAACGGGCTGTATGCTCGCCCCGTATGGATGCGGGAGCTCCGATCTCCTACGAGGTGCTCGAGGCTGGAACCCCGGTCTACAGCTCTGATGGCAGGCCGATCGGCACGGTGACCCACGTCCTGGCGGTACCCGAGGAGGACGTGTTCGACGGGATCGTGATCGAAGTCCACTCCTCGACCGGCCGCCATCAGACCGGCGGCCATCAGACCGGCGGCGGACCTCACATCGGCAGCGGCCGGCACAGCTCCTCGGGGCATCACCTCGGGGGCGACGGCCACCGCTTTGCCGATGCCGACGACATCGACTCGATTCACGAGCGGGCGGTGACGCTCAAGCTGGACTCGGTCGCCGCCCGGGATCTCCCGCGTCCCAGCGAGAATCCAGGTGTACTGCGCGACGATCCGGCGGACCCGGGACCCAGGGCGCTCGAGTCGAAGCTGCTCCGAGCCTGGAACCTCATCTCCGGCAACTACTGATCGCCCGGGCGGCGTCGGTGGCCGGCGCGCCCGGATCGTCGAGGATGCCCTCGAGGCGGTCACCGGCCAGCTCGGCGCGCTTGTCCGCCAGCTCCGCAGGCTCCAGCGGTCGCCCGGGCGCCCCTCGTGGACAATCGACGCGAACCGGCTCCCGACCGGCCACCGAGAGCACGGCGCCGAACTCGGGCAGCGACTCATCGACGGAAACGCTCACCTGCGCCGAGGCCCGGAGGGCACCGGAATCGATCGATGCGAAATCGTGCAGACGCGGCGGACCGAGCGTGAGGGTGTGGGCGACGCAGTAGGGGATCGAGAACTTGGCGGCCAGGCCATCGCTGACGACGTCCAGGTGGGCGGCCTGACGGGCGACGGGATGCACGCGCACGTCGACCGCTTGCTCGCCAAGCCCAGGGCCGCCCTCCGCATGCAGCTGCGCGGCGGCGTCGATCGGCGAGTGGGTGCCCAGGCAGCTTGGATGCAGCTTGATCCAGTTTCGACCGATGGCCGGCGCGGCCGGAGATTCGTCGCCGGCGTGCTGCTCGGCACCGGAAGCTTCGTCGCCCACGTGCGTGATCGGCTCTGCCCAGCGGGCGCCCAGCACGGCGGCGAACCCGAGCGGTCCGTGGACCACCGCCGGATCGACGTGCGCTCCGGCGCGTGCCAGCAGCGCCGCCTGGACGCCGGCGGCTGCCGCCAGCCCCACCTGGATCGCCTTCCCGTCGGATCCGAACGCTCCGCGTGTCCCGCCGGCTCGCAGCAGCGCGATGGCCACCGCGCTCTGGCGCTGAGGCGGCGTCAGCTCCAGCAGGCGGGCAGCGGCGACCGCCGCACCGATCGGACCGCAAACCGCCGTCGGATGCCAGCCGGCGTCGTAGAGCGCCGGGTGGCTGGCGGCTGCGACCGCCGCCATCGCCTCGTATCCCTCCGCATAGGCCGTCAGCATCGAGTCGACCGAGAGCCCGCGATCCGCGGCGAGCATGAGCGCCGCCGGCGCGGTAGGCGCGGTGACGTGAGCCACCCCGTCAGAGAACGTGTCGTCGTAGTCGAGCACGTGCCCGGCCGTGCCCGCGAAGGCGACGTCGGCGAGCAGGTCATCGCCGCTCGTTCGCACAGCGACGGCTGCGCGTTGGTCGGCACCGGCGCACGCGCACGCCAGCCAGTCGGTGAAGGCCGTCCGGTAGGCGGACCGCAGGGTCGCGTCTGCGGCTGAGGCGGCGACGACCATTGCGCAAGCGTAATGGGCGCCGGGCCCCGACTGAATAAGCGAGCCAGGGACGGGTAGCCCGATTACACAGGTGACCGAGGTGCCCGTCACGACGACGGATCAGCTGGACGCGTCCTATCTCCCGCCCACGCAGCGTGCGCTGGACAAGGAGATCGACCGGCTCGATCGCCACTGCCGAGACTTCATCGCCGTCTCTCCGTTCGTCCTGCTGGCCACGGCCGCGGCAGACGGCACCTGCGACGTGTCACCGCGGGGTGGGGCGCCCGGGTTTGTCTCAGTCCTCGATGAGCGCCGGTTGAGCATTCCCGACGCCCCCGGCAACCGCCGTCTCGACTCGTTTCACAACGTGCTCGAGAACGGCCATGCCGGCCTGCTCTTCCTGATCCCCGGCATGGGTGAGACGCTGCGCGTGAACGGCGGATGCTCGATCGTCCGCGACGGCGAGGAGGTCTCCCTGGTGGTCGAGGCCGACCAGGTCTTCCTGCACTGCGCCAAGGCGCTGATCCGCTCGCGGCTATGGGAGCCCGCAAGCTGGCCGGCTCCCAGCGAGCGCCCGTCGGCGGCTGAGATCTTCGGCGACCACATGAAGGGGCTCGGCAGCGAAGGCGCCGCCGAGATGTTGAGAGAGAGCTACACCCACCGGCTTTGAGGAGGCGACGAGATGGATGAACCCGGGCGAACGGGGAAGACAGCCGCCAGCGCAGATCCGTTGGCGCGCCTGGACAGGATCCCGGTCTGGCCCTACGAGCGACGCCTGCTCTGGGTGGTGGGCGCCGGCTACTTCTTCGCCTTCTTCGACATCGTCACGATCTCCTTTGCGCTGCCGGTGATCGCCAAGCAGTTCCACGTTTCCAAGGGCACCGTCTCGCTGTCGGTGACCAGCAGCCTGATCGGCTACATCATCGGCGCCTTCGCCGACAGCCAGATCGCCGACAAATGGGGACGCAAGCTGAGCCTGGCGATATCGGTGAGCGTGTTCTCGATCGGCACCGTGCTGGCCGCGGTCAGCACCAACGTCACGGAGCTGATCGTGTTTCGCTTCATCTCGGGAATGGGCATCGGGGCGGAGATCGCCGCGGTCACGACGTACCTCGGGGAGCTCTCGCCCGCTCCGCTTCGAGGCCGCTACACCAGCTGGGCCACGACCGCGGCCTACGCGGGCTTTGCGGTCGTCCCGTTCGTCGCCCGCGGCCTGGTGCCCAACTTCGCCTCGGGCTGGCGAATCCTGTTCGGGATCGGGGCGCTGGGCGGATTCACGATCCTGTTCATGCGAAGGGGGCTGCCGGCCTCACCTCGGTGGCTGGTCACCCAGGGGCGTCCCGAAGAAGCGCACGAGGTGGTCGAGGAGGCCGAGGAGACCGCCGAGGAGAACATCGACGAGCCGTTGCCCGAGCCCGAGCCGGTCCCCGAGGAGGCGCCCGGCGAGCGCTTCCCGGTGAGGGCGCTTCTGCGCCCGCCGATGGCCGGCCGCCTGCTTCTGTTCGTGGGAATCTGGTTCGTGTACTACGTCGGCAATTACGGGTGGCTCACCCTGGCCCCGACCCTGTTCACCGACAAGGGCTACAGCCTCGCCGACAGCATCACCTACCTGCTGGTCTCGGGAATCGGCTTCCTGGTCGGCGCCTTTGCCACGACCCGGTTCAGCGACCGCTTCGAGCGCAAGTACTCCGCCGCCGTGTTCGCGGTCGCCTGGGCGCTGTCGCTGCTGGTCATCGGCCTATTCGTTTCTCCGGCGATCATCATCGTGTTCGGCTTCATCGCCTCGACGACGGTCGGCCTGCTGGTGCCGCTGCTCTACACCTACACGGCGGAGCACTTCCCGACCAACGCGCGCGCCACCGGCGTGGCGCTGACCGACGGGCTCGGGCACATCGGGGGGGCGCTGGCGCCACTGATCGTGCTGGGAGCCAACACGGCGTGGGGATTCTCCGGAGCGTTCTCGGTCATGGCCGCCACGGGCGTGATCACCGGCGGGCTGATCCTGTTCGGGATCACGGCCACCGGACGGTCGCTGGAGACGGCCACCGCCACGTAGCTAGCGGGTCGCACCGCAGCCGGCCACCAGTCCGCGACGGCCGGGTCCGACCCTGACAAGGGCACAAACAGGACAACGCGGCTGGCGACACGCGCGCGCAAGGCCGATAATCGGAGCTGAGCGGCCTTGAACAGATCATGGTGGGCAACTGTCGGGGGGACGATCGCATGCGGTGTGGCGGCGCTGTCGCTGGCCGCCTGCGGCGACCGCACCTCTTCCCCCGCCGCAGGCACTTTCACCCCCAGGAGCCCAGGTCGGCTGACCGTGGTCACCAGCGACGTGCCGCAGGCCGGCTTCTGGGAGGGGACGCCGGCTCACCTGACCGGAGGGCTGGAATACGAGCTGGCGCGCGACCTCGCGCAGCGCTTTGGCCTCAAGACGGTGCGGGTCGAGCTCGAGCATTTCCACCGGGTCGTCGTCGGGCGGCTCGGCGGGGCCGACATGGCGCTGGATCTGGTCACGCCAACCGCGCAACGAGCCCGCGTCCTCGACTTCTCCGCGCCCTACCTGAACGCCGCGCCGACCGTGCTGGTGCGCACGGGGACCCGGGTTCCGGACCTCGAGACCGCCCGGGGCTTGAGGTGGGGAGCGATCGAGGGCAGCACGCTGGTCGGGTTCATCGACACCCTGGTGGCGCCGAACGCTCCGGTCAAGACGTACGACAACGATGCAGTCCTGCTGAGCGCCCTGGAGGCCCGCCAGGTCGACGCCGTCCTGCTGGACATGCCGGCTGCCGTGGTCCTGGCCACCAGATCGCACGGGCGCCTCCAGGCGGTGGCCCAGCTGCCCCAGTCCGAAGACATCGCCGCGGCGCTCCCCAAGGGCTCCGACAACGTGCAGGCCGTCGACTCGGCGTTGCGCGCCTTCTCCGCCGACGGGACGATCGACGACCTGCTGCGCACCTGGATCGGGCCCACGGCGGCGGACGCCGAGCACGACATCCCACTGCTGCGGACCACCCGATGACAGCCCTGCACCTCGCCCTGCCGCTGGCCTCCATCTCGCTGAAGTCCCCGTCTGGTGCGGCGTGGGAATTCCTGGTGCTCTTCCTGGTCGTGATCATCGGGCCGCCGCTGCTCGAGCGGGCGCGGCTGCCGGGGATCATCGGCCTGCTGGTGGGCGGTTACCTGATCGGACCCAACGGACTGAACGTGATCGGCGCTGGGAACACCACGGTGCCCGAGCTCGGGCAGGTCGGCCTCCTGTATCTGATGTTCGTAGCCGGCGTGGAGCTGGACCTGGCGCTGCTGCGGGTCCACCGGAAGGCGGTCATCATCTTCGGGCTGGTCGCCTTCGCGGTGCCGATGGCGCTCGGGTCGGCGGTTGGATTCTCGAGGAGCTGGGGCGCCCCCGCCGCGCTGCTGCTGGGGTCGCTGATGGCCTCCCACACGCTCCTGGTCTACCCGACGGTGCGAAACGCCGGCCTCGCCACCCATCCCGCGGTGGCCACCGCGGTGGGCGCCACCGTGCTGACCGACACCGCCTCGCTGATCGTCCTGGCCGCCGTCTCGGGATCGCAGGTCGAGGGAGGCTCGGCCGGATCCATAGCACTGCAGGTCGGCGTCGGGCTGATCGTGCTCGTCGTCTTCTCGCTCGTGATCCTGCCCCGCCTGGTGCGGCTGGCCTTCCGCTACCTGGGCACCGACCGCGTGGTTCGCTATCTCCTGGCGGTCGCTTCCTTCCTGGCAGCCGCCACGGTCGCCGGAGTGCTGGGCATCGAAGGCCTCGTGGGGGCGTTCTTCGCCGGGCTGGGGCTCAACCGGCTCGTGCCCAACGAGGGGCCGCTGATGGAGCGGATCGACTTCTTCGGCTCGGCCGTGTTCGTTCCCATCTTCCTGGTCTCGGTCGGGATGCTGCTGGAGCCGAGCGTCATGATCCAGGGAGGGACGCTCAAGCTGGCCGGTCTCTTCATTCTGGCCTCGATGGGCGGCAAGGCTCTGGCCGCGACGTTCTCAAAGCGCGTCCTCGGGTTGACCGGGGGGGAGGCCACATTGATGTTCGGGCTGACCGTGCCCCAGGCGGCTGCGACCTTGGCGGCGACGGTGATCGGCTTCAACATCGGTCTCTTCGATCAGTCGGTGGTCAACGCGGTGCTGGTCCTGATCCTGGTGACGATCATCGCCGCGACCCTGATCGTCGAACGCGCCAAGCGCGCCGTCGCGGTCCCCCACTCCGAGCGCGAGGCGCTGGGCAAGCGCATCCTCGTGGCTCTGGAGGACCCCGCCCAGGCCCGGCTCGGATTCGCGATCGGCGCGCGCATCGCCGGCCCCGACAGCGGCGTCGTGCGCGGCCTGCTCGGCAGCTCGCCCGCGGAGACGAGCGCCCGGGAGATTGGTCTCGCCCAACTGCGCAGCGCCGGCTTTGCCGTGGGCGTGGACGTCGATCCCGGCCTCCTTGTGCACACCTCGTTGGCCGAGGGGATCATCAACGTCGCCGCCACCCAGCGACCGTCCTTCATCCTGGTTGGTCAGCGCCACGCCTCGGCCCATCCGGCTCTCGGCGGCGCCGGCGAGTCGGTGGCCGCCTCCATGACGTCGCCGGTGGCAATCGTGACCGGCGACGCGACGCGGATCGGCGAGGTGGTACTGGTCGAGACCGGTCGCTCCGCCGGGTCAGAGGGAAACGGAGCCGTGAAGCTCGCGGCCGAGCTGGCGTCGCGCATCGGTGGCAGAGGCGTCACGGTGCGCCAGGCCAGCGCCGGTCAACCCTTCTCCGACCTCGCCTCGGGACAGCTCTGGATTGTCGCGGCCGACTCCTCGGAGGTGCTCGCGGCCTCCGATCCTCCCGAGGGGGCAGCGCTGATGATGGTCCTGGAGCCGCCGCCGCTGCGTCCCGGCCATCGCGAGCAGTAACCCCCGTCGGGGCTCAGTCGCCCTGGTCCGCCTCGGAGGAGGCCCGGTGGCTTACGCGGATCGGCTTATCTGCGTTCCGGGGGCGGTCAGGAGGATCTCCCACCGGTCGATCGAGGCGGTCCTGAGCATGTCGGCGGGCGTCCACGGGTCGGCGGCCAGCCGCGTGTGGATCTCCGGCTCGCCGGACAGGTCCATGACCTGAAGCGCCCGGTGGGGGCGCGTGCGTCCGTCGCCGAGCGGACCGCCGAGCACCACCACGCCCTCGTCGGCGAGGGCATCCATGAACTCCGCATGCTCGGTCCATAGATCCTGCTCGCGCAACGACCGCGAGTAGTCCCATGCCTCCCCGGCCGCGCGGATCACGACGAAGAGCACGTCACCCTCCGTGGATTCATGACCAGGCAGTGTATGAAACAGACAGCCCTGCCCGTCGGGGCCGCTACGGTGTCGAGATCAACGGCGCCAAGCTGACATGAGCGACGATTTCGGGCTCGAACGCTTCGTGAGCGCGCAAGACCGGGGCGGCACGTACCCAGCGGCCGTTTCCGAGCTGCGCGCCGGCCGCAAGACGGGTCACTGGATGTGGTTCGTGTTTCCTCAGATCGCCGGACTGGGGCACAGCCCCACGGCCAGGACATACGCGATCTCGTCGCTCGCCGAGGCCCGCAGCTACCTCGGGCACGGCGTCCTCGGTGCCCGGCTGCTCGAGTGCTGCCAGATCCTGCTGGACCTCGAGCGTCGTCCCCCTGAGGACATCTTCGGTGCAACCGACGCGATGAAGCTTCGATCCTCGATGACCCTGTTCGCGCAGGCGGCGCCGGACAACCCAATCTTCGGGCAGGTGCTGGAGAGGTACTTCGACGGCATCCCGGACGATGCCACCGAGGCCCGGGTGTAGACGATCGCGCCCGGGCACGCCCATGGGTATATGCAGACGCCTGTCGGGCCGATGAGTCCGCGTGCCTTCGGGAGTCTCAGACGCTAAACCAACTCTTTCAAGGAGGGCACCATGAGCATCACCAAGAGCGGCATCGGCGAGATCAGCCTCGTCTGCGTTACGTCGACCGATCAGGACCGGTCGATCGAGTTCTACGTGAACGCGCTCGGCTTCGAGAAGCGCACGGACCTCCCGTTCGGCGGCAGCTATCGCTGGGTCGAGGTCTACCCCCCGAGCGGGACCACCGGCATCGCCCTGGCGCCCCCGCCCCCGGACAACCCGAACCCGGACCCGATGCAGACGGGGATCACCCTGACGACCACCGACATCGACGCCACCCATGGCGCGCTTCGCTCCAGCGGTGTCGACGTCGATCCCGAGGTCTCCCGGATGGGCGACCCAGTTCCCCCCATGTTCTGGTTTCGCGATCCGGACGGCAACTCGCTGATGATCGTGCAGACGCCGACGTCGTAACCGGGCTGGACGCCGCGAGGGCAAGCTCGCGGGCGCGCCCGTCGCGCCCGCGATCGGCGGCTGCTCTCTGACCCGGCGAAGACACGATTCGGAACGCGTATAGTCCCGGCCTCGTTGTGCCCTGAGGGAGGAGGAGATCGTCGTGCTCGGTGTCGAGAGGCTGGTTTGTGGCGTGGCTGGAAAGGCCCGGCGCCGGCGACCGAGCGGGCTCGCGGTGATGCTCGTTGGCCTGGCGGCAGCGGTTCTGGCGCCGGTGGCGAGTGCGGCCGGCAGGCCGGCCGGGGATTGTCAGCCATATGCCAAGGCACCGTGCCTGCTGCCGTTTCCGAGCAACCTGTTCACCAAGCCCGATAGGGCCTCGTCGACCGGGCTGCGCGTCCAGTTGCCCGCCAGCGCGATGCCGGTCAACACCGGCGGCCAGCGGCTCAGCGTCACGCCATTTGACCGCAACGACGGCTTCAGCCCGGGGAGCGCGCTGATCGTGCACGTACCGGGGCTGGACAACGCCAAGGCGTTCGACCGCACCAGATCGGTCGGCCTGCGCGACATGAGCGCGGCGTTTGCCAGGCAGGCGCCGATCGTCGTGATCGATGAGCGCACCGGCAAGCGCCAGCTGATCTACACCCAGCTAGACGCCAACGCGACCCGACCGGCGGACATCAACCTGATGATCCTGCCCGGCGTCGAGTTCACCGAGGGACATACCTACGCGGTGGCAATGCGCAACCTGCGTAACTCACGCGGCCAGGTGATCAAAGCGCCCGGCTGGTTTGAGAAGCTGCGCGACGATAAGGCCCTGCCGGCCGTCGAACGCTCTCAGAAGGCACGGTACGACAAGATCTTCGCAGCGCTGAAGAGGGCGAGGATCGAGCGCGGCAATCTGTACGAGGCCTGGGATTTCACGGTCGCCTCCGAGAAGAACCTGACCTCGCGGCTGCTGTCGATCCGCAACAACGCCTTCGCGCAGCTCGGCGACACCGATCTCGCCGACGGGAAGGTGCAGGGGAGGGCTCCGTCCTACACAGTGACCGCCAACACCAGTCTGACGTCGAACCTGCGGGTCGTGCAGGGGACCTTCCAGGTGCCCTGTTATCTGCAAACCTGCGGCGCCGGCGCCACGACGGGCTTTCACTACAGCTCCGGCAAGCCTGACGCCCTGCCCACGCAGCTCCCGGGCAACGAGGCCACGGCGCCGTTCGAATGCATCGTGCCATCGTCGGCCTCACCGCTGACCCCGGCTCGGATCTCGCTCTACGGCCACGGCCTGCTGGGCTCTGACGCCGAGGTCACCGAGCCGTGGGTGCAGGCCCTGGCCACGACTTACAACATGGTGTTCTGCGCCACCGACTGGTGGGGCCTGGCCCAGGGCGACACTCCGTTCGACGCCGGCGCTGTTCAGAACCTCAACCGGTTCCCGATCGTCATCGATCGCCTGCAGCAGGGCGTGCTCAACACCCTGTTCCTCGGACGGCTGATGGACAACCCGGCCGGCCTTGCCGCGAACCCGGCGTTCCGATCGGGTGGAGCGCCGGCGATCGACACCGCCAACCTGTTCTACGACGGCAACAGCCAGGGCGGAATCGAAGGTGGGCTGACCACCGCGGTGTCCCCCGACTTCCGCCGCGCCGTGCTGGGGGTGACTGGGATCGACTACGGCAACCTGCTCATCCAGCGCAGCACCGACTTCGCCCCGTTCGCGACGATCCTGACCCGCAGCTATCCCGACATGTCGATGTACGTAGCGACGCTCGATCTGCTTGATCAGCTCTGGGTCCGCGGTGACCCGGAGGGCTACGCGCCGCAGATGACCAATCATCCGCTGCCCGACACCCCGTCGCACACCGTGCTCATGCAGATCGCCTACGGGGACTTCCAGGTCAGCATGTACGCCGGTGCGGCCGAGGCACGAACGATCGGGGCCAGGGTGTACCAGCCGGCGCTGGATGGCGATCGCTCGGTGGACCGCAACCTGTTCTACGGGATCCCGGCGATTCCACGCTTCCCCTATAGCGGATCGGCGATCGAGATCTGGGACAGCGGGCCGGGTCGGGTCTCGGCGCCGCCGCTGGGTAACGTGGCACCGGTGGCGAGCTCAAAGAACATCGATCCCCACGAGAACCCGCGTAACACCCCGGCGGCTCAGCAGCAGATCTCGGCCTTCCTGGAGCCCAACGGCTCGATGGTGAACGTCTGCGGGGGAAAGCCGTGTCACTCGTCGGTGTTCACGCAGTGATCTGGATCGGCGCTCCGCGCTACCACCTCAAGCTGTTGCTCGTCCAATGGGTGAGCCCTTTCAGGTCCTCGGCGTCATGGACGTGCCGGGGCGGAGTCTGAAACGTGGCATAGGGCGATAGCCTCACGGCGACGCGCTGCTCGCGGCGGACCATCTCCTCGACGTCGACCCGTGCGGACTCGGGCATCTGGCGACCGGCCATCACCTCCGAGATCCGCATCATCAGGTCGACGGCGCGATCGAAGTCGGGGTCGAGCTCGGCGGCGCAGTACACCTGGAGGTAGTGCGGCGGCCACTCCTCGTCGAGCACGCACAGCGAGATCTTCGGGTTACGCCTCACGGCCTTTGCCTTCGCACGTTCGTGCATCGTCGAGATGAGAATCTGGTCGTCACCGTCCATCACGTAGTAGACGATCGACATCGAGGGGCCGTCATCGGCACGCGGATAGCCAAATACGGCAGTTCGGTGTTCACGGACGAACGCCCGTCGCCGTTCGCGCTCGGCATCGGTGCCGTCTGGTGTGGCCGCGGCGGCCGTTGTCAGCTCTGGTTCGTCCATCTCGCCTCACGTACATACCCAGCCGGCCCGGTCCGCGACCTCCGGCCAACTGAGCGCGAGTCCGGCGGGTCGGGGCCCACGATACTCTGTCCCGGTGCAGGATCGGATCGGCAAGGCGCGCGCCACGGGCTAGACAATGGCGAGCGACGCAACACCGGCAGGCAGGCAGCTGACCGGACGGATCGCGGTCGTCACGGGGGCCGCCCGCGGGATCGGCCGGGCCGCGGCTATCGCCCTGGCCGGCCAGGGGGCCGATGTGGTCGGAATCGACATCGCGGCCGAGGTCAGCCCGATCCTCGATTTCGCCCCCGCCACCACCGAGGACCTTGCCGGCACGGGCCACGAAGTCGAGGCTGCCGGCGGCCGCTGGATGGCGCTGACCGCCGATCAGCGCAGGATCAAGCAGGTTCGCGGCGCCGCGCAGCGGATCGAAAAGCGGTGGGGCGGCGTCGACATCGTGTTCGCCAACGCCGGCATCCAGGCCTTCAAGCCGCTGCTCGAGATGGAGGACCCAGACTGGCACGACCAGATCGACGTGAACCTGAACGGCACCGCCAACGTGCTGCGGGTGTTCGCGCCGCTGCTGGTCAGGCGAGGAGGAGGCCGGATCATCGTCACCTCCTCCACCCAGGGCCAGCACGGAACGAAGTTCGGGGCGTCCTACTCGGCTTCGAAATGGGGGATCATCGGCCTGATGAAGTCAGCCGCGCTCGAGCTCGGGGCCCACGACATCACCGTGAACGCCGTCATCCCGGGTCTGATCGACACCGTCCTGACCCGGCACGAGGACCGTTACGCCCAGGCCATCACCGAGGGTGGCGGCGAGCCGACGCGTGATCCCCGCAAGGACGAGCAGACCGCGATCGAGTCGCTCCGGGCCAAGACGCCGCTCGGGGTCCCATGGATCGAGCCCGCCGACGTGGCTCCGCTGGTGGTGTTCCTGGCTTCCGACGCGGCTCGAATGGTGAGCGGCACCTCGTTCGCCGTCACGGGCGGCGACAGCGCCCACGTCACTGCCTAGGGAGGTCCGCGCCGGCCTGGCAGAATCGGGCTCGTGCGCCACAACCCGCATCACGCCACCGCCGACGCCGAGGTCGTCAAGGACCTGATCCGAAGGAACCCGTGGGGGATCTTGGTGAGCAGCAACGAGGGTGAGCTGGTGGCCTCGCACTATCCGATCCTGCTCGACGAGCAGGCCCCCGACCTGGCGATCCTGACCCACGTCGGACGACCCGACGAGCGGGTGCACGGCTTTGCCGAGCGAGAGATCATGCTGATCGTGCAGGGGCACCACGGCTACATCTCACCGAGCTGGTATGCGCCGGGAGCCACCCGCGCACCCACCTGGAACTTCAGCGTCGCGCATTGCTACGGCGTGCCCCAACTCCTGGACGAGGAGGAGAACCTCCGGGTGCTAGCGCGCCTGGTCGAGCATTTCGAACGCCACGTCGAGCAGCCGGTGCTGCTCAATCCGGATTGGGACCGGCCGCTCGCCAAGGGCACTGTGGGCATTCGGCTGCCGATCACCCGATTTGTCTGCAAGGTCAAGCTGAGCCAGGACAAGGACCCCGTGAGCCGGCGTCAGGTGATCGATGCGCTGCGCGCCCCCGGGCCGTATCGTCATCCCGCGCTCGCCGACGAGATGGACCGAGCCCTCGCCGAGGACCAGAGGTGACGCCGGCCGGTGGCGAGAAACGTCCCGTGGAGAGACGTTTCTCGCCACGCATCGCGATACGGGCCACTTGATGGCGAGGCGGCGCCCCCTCGCCGCAACCCCCGTCACCAACACGGCTAGTCGGTCGTGCGGCGCCGGTAGAGGCGCGTGGCCAGCGGGGCGAAAACCACCAGGAGCCCGGCTGACCACAGAAGCGAAGCGAGGACCGGGTGCTGCATCGGCCACACGTGCACCGCGGCTGATGGGTTCGGGTTCCCGAACAGGTCTCGGCCGGCGGCGGTAACGGCGCTCACCGGGTTCCAATTGGCGATCGCCTGCAGGACCGCGGGCATATGCGCGGTGGGCACGATGGCGTTGGAGACGAACGCGAGCGGGAACAGGATGACGAGCCCGATTCCCTGGGCCGACTCGGCGCTTTCGCTGATCGTTCCCAGGCAGGCACACCCCCAGGAGAGGACATAGCTGAAGAGCAGGAAGATCGAGAAGGCGCCGATCGTCGACGCGAGGCCCGTATCCGGTCGCCAGCCGATGATCAGCCCGGTCACGGCCACGAAGGCGGTGCACACGACGGCCGTCAGGAGGTCGGCGACCGAGCGACCCACCAGGATGGCCGGGCGCCACATCGGCAAGGTCCTCATCCGGTCGATGACGCCGCTGCCGAGGTCCTGGCTGAGCCCGACCGCGGTGCCAATCGCCGAGGTGGTGAGGTTGAGGGCGAGCAGCCCGGGGATCGCGAAGTCGGCGTAGGCACCTCCATGCGGGAGCACGACGCCGGCGCCGATCACGTAGATGAAGAGCAGCGTGAACAGAATCGGCTGGACGGTCACGTCGGACAGGCGAAGCGGTTCACGGGCGATGTGTATGAGGTTGCGTCCGGTGAGCACGATGACATCGCGCAGATAGCCGGCGAACGGCCGCGATCGGGGTGGTCCGGCGATCGGGGCGACCGGATCGAGGGTGGTGGCGGTCATCAGCGGGCAACCTCGAGGCTGGATTCGGCGGTCTCGGTTTCGGAGGCGTCGCCGGCCTCCGATCTCGGCAGGCGATCGGTGAGGGCGAAGAAGACGTCGTCGAGCGAGGGCTGATGGACATCGACGTCATCGACGGAGATGCCCGCCTCGTCCAGCGAGCGCACGACGGTCGTCGCCAGCCCAGCGGCGCTTTGCACCGGAGCTCGCAGACGTCGTCCGTCGCGGCTGACGTGAACCGACCCCACGACCAGCGAGCTCAGCGCCCCGGAGGCGGCGGGATGGGCCTCGCGGAGCGTGACCTCGAGCCGGGCGCCCCCGATATGCGCCTTGAGCTCGGCCGCGGTACCTCCGGCGATCACTGCGCCGTGGTCGATGACCACGATTCGGTCCGCGAGCTCGTCGGCCTCGTCGAGGTACTGGGTGGTGAGCAGCAGGGTGACCCCGTCGGCGACAAGCGCTCGGATCACGCTCCACATGCCTGCCCGGCTGCTCGGATCGAGCCCGGTGGTCGGCTCATCGAGGAAGAGCACGGGCGGCCGCGTCACCAGGCCGGCAGCAAGGTCCAGGCGCCGGCGCATGCCCCCCGAGTAACCCTTCAGCACCCGGTCGGCGGCGTCCGCGAGCCCGAACCGTTCGAGCAGCTCCGCGGCCCGACGGTGGGCCTGACCGCGGCGCAAGCCGCTCAGGCGTCCGATCATCACCAGGTTCTGGCGGCCGGTCAGCGCGCCGTCGAGGGTCGCATCCTGGGCCGTGACCCCGATATTGCGCCGCACAGCCGCCGGCTGACGGACGACGTCATAGCCGGCGACGCGGGCGAAACCACCGTCGGGCTTCGAGAGCGTGGTGAGGATTCGAATGGCCGTGGTCTTGCCGGCGCCGTTTGGCCCGAGAACGCCCAGGATCTCGCCCGGCGCCACCTCGAGCTCGAGTCCGGCGAGCGCTTTCGTGTCTCCGAAGCGCTTGGTGAGTCCTCGAGCTTCGATCATCGTCGCGTCCATCTTCAACCTCCTTACTTGTCGACCGGCTAGTGACGGGTGGCAAACCTAGAGGATTTCTAGCCGGTCGTCAAGTAAGCTTGAGCCATGACCGCCCCCAAATCGGCGCCTCGAGTCGCCCGCACGTCGGAGCGGCAGCGAAGGCCTCGGGGATGGACCCGGGAGCGGATCCTCGATGTCGCGCTCGAGCTATTCGGCGAGCACGGCTACGAGAGCACGTCGCTGCGCGACATCGCGGAGCGGCTCGGGGTCACCAAGGCCGCGCTCTACTACCACTTCGAGCGCAAGGAGGACATCCTTCTGGAGCTGCACCTGCGAGTGCATGCGCTGGGGCGCGAGGCACTCGAGGAGCTTGCCAGCCTGGACGACGCCCAGCGGCGCGCCGACGCCTGGCCTCGAGTCCTGGATCGCTTCATCGATCAGATCATCGACAACCGTGACCTGTTCCTCCTGCAAGTGCGCAACTACCGGGCCCTCGAGCAGCTCGAGGGCGACGAGCGCCACCAGGCCGAGAACGAGGACGTCCTACAACAGGTCGGTCAGCTCCTGGCCACCGACGAGATCCCTGTTGAGCAGCGCGTGCGGATGGCGTGCTCGATCGGCGCCGTCATGAGCGTCGTCGTCGCTGCCGGCGGCGCATTCGGTGACGTGCCGGCCGCCGAGCTCGCCGACCTGGCTCGGGCGGCCGTCCGGGACCTGACCCGCGTTCCGGCGGGAGCGCCTCGAGCGCCGGGAACTGACCTCGCAGCCGACGCTGCTACTTGACCGCCTCGATCCGCAGGTATGCGGGCCCGGTGCGCGAGCAGGCCGCAAACGGGAACGGAACCGTCTTGCTGCTTGCCTGGTTGGGCGGGAAGATCCTCAATCCGGCGGCCGTCACCTGCCGGCACGAGGAGCTGGGGAAATTGCCCGCCTCGACGATTCCGAGGTAGGCGGTAGCGGTCCTGCCGTTGCGGATCGAGATCGTTCGAACCCTGGTGCCGGTGTTGCGGGTGGCCGACCGGCCGAGCTGTGCCCCGGTGAGGCTCACCGCGGAGACGCCGGGATATCCACGCAGGGTGCAGGTCGAGCCCGAGAGGTTGGTGAAGTTCAGTGTGTAGTAGATGGTGCCGGCCGTGCCGTTGCCGTTGGTGTTGATCCAGATCACCAAGCGTGAGGTGCGGCACGGGGACGTCCTCGCCTGGACGGCCGAGCCCGACGCCGGCGCGGCGGCAATCCACAGGGCGGCCACCGACCCCAAGGCGACAGCGACGGCCAGCGCGCGGCCTCCTACAAGTCGCTTGGACGATGAGAAGGGTCGACGCATGGCGGGCTCCGATCTGGATGGGCGCTGCTGAGGCAGCACAGATTACGCTCTCCAGCCGCCGGGCATCCGCCGCCCAGGTAGCCTGGGCGGCGTGAGCGAGCCGATCAGCCCAGCGGCGACGGAGTACGCCGAAGCCCACACGAGCCCGTTTGCCGGCGACCTGGCCGCCGCCGCCGAGTGGACGGCGGCCAACACGGCTTCGCCTGAGATGATGAGCGGCCTGGTCGAGTCTCGACTGCTGGAGGCGTTGATCGTCACCGGTGGCGCCAGTCAGGTGCTCGAGATCGGGACGTTCACCGGCGTGGGCACGCTGACGATGGCGGCGGCTCTCCGCGAGGGTGGCCGGATCACCACGCTCGAGGTCGACGAGGACAACGCGGCGGCCGCCCGCCGGCATTTCGCCCAGAGCTCCAGCCGCGATCGGATCAAGCTGATCGTGGGTGACGCGCTCGAGACGATCGCCGGCCTCGCCGGCCCGTTCGACCTCGTCTACATCGACGCCTGGAAGGCCGACTACCCCGGCTACTACGAGGCCATCCTCCCCAAGCTCACCGAGCGCGGCGTGATCGTGGCCGACAACATCTTCCGCGGGGGATCGGCGTTTGACGGCTCTGCGCCGAGCGCTGCCACGGCCGGCATTCGCGAGTTCGCCCGCCGGGTGCAGGACGACGAGCGAGTGCACAACGTGGTGCTGACGATCGGCGACGGAGTGCTGCTCGCGTGGCGCCGCCCCGGGGCCGGCGCCGAGGGGCGCTGACAAAATCGACCTATGACACCGCCTGGCCGTTGGCGGTCAGCTTCACGTCGATGTTGCCCCGCGTGGCGTTGGAGTACGGGCAGACGGTATGGGCGGCGGCCACCAGCTTGGCCGCCTCGTCGGCGTCGGACACGTCGGGCAGGCTGACGTCGAGCTCCACCGCCAGCGAGAATCCCCGCTCCTCGTTGGGAATCAGGCTGACGTGGCTGTCGATCGACACATCGCCGGTCTCCACGTGCTCCCGACGAGCGACAACCCCGAGCGCGCCCTCGAAGCAGGCGGCATATCCGACCGCGAACAGCTGCTCGGGGTTGGTTCCGGAGCTGTCTCCGCCCATCTCGGTCGGCATGCGCAGCTGGACGTCGAGGTTGTGGTCGGAGGTGACCCCGTGTCCCTCCGCCCGGCCTCCGGTCACCGTCGCCTCGGCTGTGTAGATCTCGCGAGCCATCGTCCCTCCCGTCGCAGTCGGTCTCGAAGGCTCGATCTTACGGACCGGAGGCTCGCTGGCGCCCGGCCGCGGCCGCTTCTGCCTCGTGGGCGCGAAACGCCTTGGTGACGGTCTCGACGATCGGCGGCGGCGCCTTCTCCGGGGAGCCCGTATCGAACGGCGGCTCGGGGTCGTACTCGATCGACAGCTGTATCGCCTGGGCCGCGGCATCGCCATGCATGAGCCCGACCAGGGCAAGCGCCATGTCGATCCCGGAGGAGACACCGGCGGCGGTGACGATCTTGCCATGGTGCACGACGCGATCGGAAACCGGCAGCGCGCCCAGCGACGCCAGCGTGTCGCGCGCCAGCCAATGCGTGGTGGCCGGCACCTCGTTCAGGAGCCCGGCGGCGGCCAGCAGCAGCGATCCGGTGCAGACCGATGTCGTCCATGCCGTCGTCTCGTGGGCGCTCCGAAGCCACGACATCAGCGGCTGACGATCCAGGAGGCGGCGGTTCCCGATCCCGCCGGGCACGACCAGGACGTCCGGGCGCGGCGTCTCCTCCAGCGACCGGTCGGCGACGATCGCCAGCGTGCCCGACTCGTTGCGCACCGGCCCGCGCTGCTCGGCCACGAACACCGACTCGGTGCCCGGGACGCTTTGCAGGACCTCGTGGGGGCCGGTGACGTCAAGCGCGTTGAAGCCCTCATACAGTAGATAGGCGACCTGCATCGCTCGTCAGGCGGCGCGGTCGGGGATCCGGGCGGCGCGGTCGGGGATCCGGGCGGCGCGGTCGGGGATCCGGGCGACACGGTCGGGGAACCGCGAGAAGCGCGCGCGGTACTGGGCGGGGGGCACACCGACCCGCCGGGCGAAGGCTCGCCGCATCGTCTCCGGCGTCCCGAAGCCGGTGCGCTGCGTGACGACCTCGACCGGCTCGGCGCCGTGCTCGAGCAGCCGGCGCGCGGCCTCGACGCGAAGCTTCTCGACGTAGGTGGCTGGGGTGAGGCCCGTCTCGCGGCGAAACGCGCGCGCGAAGTTGCGCGGGCTCATGGCTGCCCGGGCGGCGAGCATCTCGACCCGGAGATCCTCGCCCAGATGGTCGGCCACCCAGCTCTGGAGCTCGCGCAACGGTTTCCGGGAGGCGGGCGGCGTCGCCAGGTGCGAGCTGAACTGTGCCTGATCGCCCGGGCGCTGGAGGAACACGACCAGCTGCCGAGCCGTCCGGTGGGCTATCTCGGGACCGAGATCGTCCTCCGCCAGGGCCAGCGCGAGATCCATCCCCGCGGTCACGCCGGCCGAGGTCCAGACGTTTCCGTCGCGCACGAAGATCGGCTTGGGGTCGACCCGGACCTCCGGATGGCTGTGCGCCAGCTCGTCGCAGTACGCCCAGTGGGTGGTGGCACGACGGCCATCGAGGAGGCCCGCCGCCGCGAGCACGAAGGCGCCGGTGCACACGGATGCGGTGCGGCGGGCCCGGCCCGCGGTATCTCGCACCCAGCCGACCAGCGATTCGTCCTGGGCGGCCGTCCTCACGCCTCGCCCGCCGGCGATGATCAGCGTGTCGACCGGTCCCCGGCAGGCCGCGACCGTCATCGCGGGCAGGATCGCGTAGCCGCCGCGCGTGACGATCGGATCCGTCGTGGCCGCTATCACCTCCACCTGGTAGGCGCCGGGGGCGAATCGGCTGGCGGACGCGAACACCTCGGCGGGGCCGGTGACATCGAGCGGCTGCACGCCGGCAAACGCGAGGATGAGGATTCTGCGGGGCTCCATGCCGACCATCATCGCGGCCGACCGTCGTGGCCGCAAGGACATCTACCGGACGATCTCTGCCAAGGGCCAGAGCACCACGACACCAGGCGCCGCGTGGCGGCGAGCGTAACCTGAAGGCTCCGAGCAAGCGGAGCTAGAGGAGACGAGCGATGGCGATCACCGAGAACCGGACCGAGACGAGCGGCGACGACGCGGTCATCGCCAAGCTTCAGGAGATCGTCGAGCGCCAGCGAGCCGCATTCCTGGCCGACCCGTATCCCTCGCTGGAGGAGCGCCAGGGGATGCTGGGTGCCCTGGCCGGCATGCTCATGAGCCACCGCTCCGAGATCGAAGAGGCGATGAGCATCGACTTCGCGGTCCACCCGCCGCTGGCCGCCGATCTGATCGAGGTGCTGGGCCCGGCCGGCCGCGCCATGTACGCCGCGGAGCAGCTGGGCACCTGGATGGCGCCCGAGCCGAGGCACGCCGATTCGACTCTGTTCGGCTCGGGACGCGCGGTCGTCGTGCCCCAGCCCAAGGGCGTGATCGGCAACATCGTGCCCTGGAACTTCCCCTTCGACCTGTCGGTGGGCCCGCTCGTCGAGATGCTGGCGGCCGGGAACCGGGTCGTGATCAAGCCCTCGGAGTACACGCCGGCCTGCGGTGAGCTGCTTCGCGAGATGGTCCGCTCCACGTTTGACCGTGACCGCGTCGACGTCGTCGTCGGTGGAGTCGACCTGGCGCGAGCCTTCTCCCGGGTGCGCTGGGATCACCTCCTCTACACGGGTAGTCCCGCGATCGGACGCGAGATCGCCAAAGCCGCGGCCGAGCAGCTCGTGCCGGTGACGCTGGAGCTGGGCGGCAAGTGCCCGGCGATCCTCACCGAGGACAGCGTCGACGCCGAGTCGGTCAAGCAAGTGCTGGCCACCAAGGCGTTGAAGAACGGGCAGATGTGCATCTCGGTCGACTACTGCCTGGTGCCGCGGGATCGCCTGGAGGAATTCGCCACGCTGGCGGCCGACTACGCCCGTCAGTCGATGGCCGGCTACAGCAGCTCCGAGAGCTGCACCGGGATCATCTCCAGTCGCCACCTGGAGCGGATCGAGAGCCTGCTGGAGCAGGCCCGCGCGAGCGGATGCGACATCCGGCCCCTGGAGAAGGCCGACGTCGATCCGGCCACTCGTCAGCTCCCCATGTCGCTGGTGATCGACCCGCCTGGCGACCTCAGGCTGATGCAGGAGGAGATCTTCGGGCCGATCCTGCCGATCAAGGCCTACGACTCGCTCGATCAGGCGATCGAACACGTAAACGCCGACGAGCGTCCTCTCGCCCTGTATGTGTTCGCCAAGGACGAGGCTGTCGCCGACGACGTCCTGCGCCGCACGACATCGGGCGGCGCGTGCGTGAATTCCGCGGCGGTGCACGGTGCCCTGCCGTCGCTGCCCTTCGGAGGGATCGGCCAGAGCGGGTCGGGGCGCCACCACGGCATCGAGGGCTTCCGCGAGTTCTCCAACCTGCGCGGCGTCTTCTATCGCGGCGAAGGCGACCTGATCGAGGCCTTCGCCCCCCCATACGGCCCGGCGGCCCAGGCGGTGGTCGACGGCGCGTTTGGCGCTGCCACCTGACCCGGACGGGCTCTGAGGCCGCTCGGACCTACGGGCGTCGGGTTGTGAACTGGTCCGACATCATCACCTCCAGTGACCGCTGACGGCTCCTCTACGCGCAAGACCCGGGCCGCTCGCGTCTCGATCGCCTCGAACAGCTGCCTGATCGTCCTCAAGGTGACTGCGGGCCTGTTGACGGGCTCGGTCGGAGTGCTCAGCGACGCCGTTCACTCGCTGATGGACCTGATCGCGTCAATCATCGCCTGGGCCTCGGTGCGCAAAGCCGACCTGCCCGCCGACGCCTCCCACCGCTACGGTCACGAAAAGCTCGAGGATCTCTCCGCGGGAGCACAGGCGCTGCTGCTGCTGTTCGGCGCCGGATTCATCGCGGTGGAAGCCATCCGGCGGCTCATCAACGGCGGACGCGTGAGCTCGATCGGGGTGGGCATCGCGGTGGCCGCGGCGGCGGCCGCGATCAACTTCGTGGTCTCCGCCTACCTGGCGCGGACTGGGCGAACGACCGGCTCGAGCGCGTTGCACGCCAACGCCGTCGACCTCCGCACGGACGCGGTCGTATCCCTGGGGGTGTTGATCTCGCTGATCCTCATAAAGCTCACGGGCGCCAACTGGATCGATGCGCTGGTCGGGCTGTGCGTGGCGGCCGCGATCAGCTCCACCGGCGTGCGGATCCTGATCGACGCCAGCCGGCGACTCGCCGACGAGGCGCTGCCCGCCGACGAGCTCGTGGCACTCCAGCAGGTCGTGGACTCGTTCCTCGGCGACGAGGTGGTCGGCGTCCACGATCTGCGGGCCCGCCACCTCGGCAGCCATCACCAGGTCGACCTGCACATGCAGTTCGCCGAGGGGACGACGCTCAAGCGAGCCCACTTCCTCTCCCACCAGCTCCAGCATGCGATCGTGGCTCGGCTTCCCCAGACCACCGTCCTCGTCCATCTCGAGCCTCAAGACCGGGTCCGTCCCGACCGCTTCGAAGAGCCCGGGGCGGTACCGGTGGAGCACCACTCGGCCTGAACGGTCGCGCGTCGGATCGCCCCGCCTCCCCCGCCCTCCTGGAGGGCCGTCCGTCAGCGCCCGGCGGCCAACGTCTGGGCGACCAGATTCGCCACCGCCGCCGGTGCCTCCAGGGCGGGCAGGTGGGCCAGCTGCCCGAGGGCGACGAAGCTCCCGCTGGGCACGGCCTTGGCGAGCCTGCGGCCCTGGTCGACGATGGCGGGGACGTCGATCGTGCCGCAGGCCACCGTGACCGGGACCCCGATCTCCGAGAGCCGGCTCCAGGCGCCGGTGTCCGGGTCCTGCTCGAGCTCGGCCTGATCGCGCTCGCCGGCGAGGACGATCGCGTTCATGGTCAGCGCCAGCGCGCGGGCGGAACCCCCCACGCGCCCCTCCCGGCTGGCCGGGCCATCCAGCCACAGCCACGTCTCGAGCCGGTTGACCTCATCGAGGTCCTCCCCGGCGGCATCGATGAGGTCAGCCAGCCGCTCGGTGTCGGAGTCCAGGGGATCCTCGGGAGCGCCGCTGATCGCCGGGGACAGGAGGATCAGACCGGCCACCTGCTCGGGGGCGTGCAGGGCGAGGTCGAGGGCGAGACGCCCGCCCATGGAATTGCCGAGCAGCCATACCGGGCCCACCCCAAGCGCGTCGACCACGGCTTTCAGATCGTCGAGATGGGAGAAGGGCCGCGATGCCGGCGGGCTGTCTCCAAATCCACGCCGGTCATAGCTGACGAGCGTCGCAGCGCCGGTCAGGTGGGCTGCCATCTCACGCCAGCCGCGCCGGTCGGCCACCCCGGCGTGCAGGGCGATCACCGTCGGCGGGCCGTCCTCGTGGCGCTCGCCGGCGAGGTGCCCTCCGTTGACCTCAAACTGGAGCGGGCGATCCAAACGCTATGGGCTCCTAGACGGCGGAGAGCGCTCCGATCCCAGCGGGTCCCACTAGCACTGGATCCCGTTCGGACTGGCGGCTTCCCGCTCCAGCTCCTGGAGGGTGATGTTGGGCTGGTTCTCCCGGCAAGTCGAGAGGGCCTGCTGGGCCTGTTGGATCTGTGCAGGGGTCGGCGATGAGCCACCGCCTCCACTCGGGGAGCTGGTTTGACTTGTCGTGGTGGTGGCCGACGAGCTCGTGTGCGGGGCGGCTGACGAGCTGCTCGTGGTCGTCGTCGCGGTGCTGCTCGTCGGAGGCGCAGTCGTGGTCGACGACGAAGTACTCGTCGGTGCGGCTGTCGTTGTGCTCGTGGGGTACGTCGTCGTCGATGACGTCACGGGCGGCGCGGCGCTCGTGGCGGAGCTCGTGGTCGTCGCCGTCGTCGTGCGCTTGCTGCTGCCACAGCCCGCTATGAGCAGAGCGAGCGCCAGCAACGCGACGGCTGGAGCTCGGAGCGGGGCGGCCAATCTTCGGCTCATCGGCGCGCCAAGCCGAAGGGGCTGCCTTCGGAGTCGCGACAGATCGCCCATGCCGACCCGGGATGGACGATGCTTCCACCAAGCTCGGTCACCCGCTCGAGTGCCGTCGGCAGGTCGTCGACCGAGAAGTAGGGCAGGGAGAACGAGTCTCCCGGGCCGCGTCCGCGGGCGTGCACGCCGACCTCCGGCGCCCCCGAATGGGTCTGCCACCCCTCGCCCTCCGCCTGGCGGCGCGGCTCCAGCTGAGCGTCGAGCACTCCTGACCAGAAGCGCCGAGCGCGCTCGGGGTCATCCGCTGGGAACTCGATCAGTGAAGGTCTGTTGTCGGTCATTCGGTCATCAACCCTAGCGAGCAGGTAGCCGAGACGTTCGCCCGTCCGGCGGGTTGCCAACCGGGCAAAACGCGATCAAGATGGCGGTGTGCTCGTCGACCTTCCTGCCTTCTTCGGCGTGGCCGCCGTGGTGATCATGGCTCCCGGGCCCGACACGGCCATGGTCACCAAGAACGCCCTCCTGCACGGTCGCCGGGCGGCCCTGGGCACTGCCTTCGGGGTCGACGCCGGCCTGGTGGTCTGGACGATCGCCTGCGCTCTTGGAGTCGCAGCGCTGATACGAGCCTCGGCGATCGCGTTCTCCGTGTTGAAGTTCGCCGGGGCGGCCTACCTGATCTGGCTGGGGATCCAGGCGTTCGCCGCCGCCCGGCGCGCCCGGGCGTCTCAGGATCTGGCCGAGGGCCACGGCTGGGGCGCCGGGCGGACCGTCGGAGCCGCGGGTGGCTTCCGGCAGGGCATGTCGAGCAACCTGGCAAACCCGAAGATCGCCGTCTTCTTCACCGGTTTGCTGCCGCAGTTCGTCCCGCGCGGGTCCGCGGTGCTGCTTCCGTCCCTCCTTCTGGGTGGGTTCTTCGTCCTGATGACGATGATCTGGCTCGTGGGGTGGGCGCTGCTGGCATCACGCGCCTCCCAGGCGCTCGGCCGCCCGGGCGTCAAGCGGGTCCTGGACCGCTTGACCGGCTGCTTCCTGATCGCGTTTGGGCTGCGCCTGGCCACCGAGCACCGCTGAGGTGGCGACCCTCCCCGGCCGAGCCTCTCAGCGACTAATCCGATTGACTTTATCTGCAAGCCGGTGGGCCCGGAGCCGGTAACGTGCCCGATACAGTCGCCGGCGCGCCCAGTGGAGGACCGCCGAAGGCAGTGGACGGCCGCCGAAGTCATCCGAAGAAGGAGCCAGCTGATGAGCGCTCACGACGATTCCGCCCTCCATCAGACCGGGCCGGGGTACGCGTCTCCCCAGGTCGCGCGGGAGCAACCACCCGAGCGGTTCGCCTACGTCGCGGCTCTGTACGAGGGCACGGGCATCGACCGCCCAGACTTCATCGCCGTAGTCGATGTCGACCCCGCCTCCTCCACCTACGGACAGATCATCCACCGCACGGACATGCCCAACGTAGGCGACGAGCTGCACCACTTCGGGTGGAACGCATGCTCCTCGGCGTGCCACTCCCAGCTGGAGCGCGACACGCTGATCGTCCCCGGCATTCGGTCATCGCGCATCCATCTGCTGGACATCTCCGACCCGGCGGCACCGCGGATCAAGAACGTGATCGAGGGTGAGGAGATCAGGGAGAAGCTCGGGCTCAGCGCCCCGCACACGGTGCACTGCATGCCAGGCGACATCGTCACGATCTCGATGCTCGGAAACGCGGACGGAGACCTGCCCGGCGGCTTCGCGGTGCTCGACGCCCGGGACTTCTCGATCGCCGAGCGATGGGAGCGAGAGCCCAACGGCCAGGAGTTCATGTACGACTTCTGGTATCAGCCCCGGCAGAACACGCTCATCTCGAGCGAATGGGGAGCCCCGAACACGTTCAATGACGGCTTCGATCCAGCGGACGTCGCTGCCGGCAAGTACGGGCGACGGCTGCATTTCTGGGATCTGGAGCGCCGCGAGAAGATGCAGACGATCGACCTCGGCGCCGACGGCCTGATCCCGCTCGAGATTCGCTGGCAGCACGACCCCGCCTCAGCCCAGGGTTTCGTGGGGGCAACCCTATCGAGCAACATCATCCGCTTCTCTCGAGATAACGGCAGCTGGGAGGCCGGGAAGGTGATCGATGTCGCCAACGAGGAGCTCGCGGGCTGGCCGCTGGAAGGCGGTGTCCCCGGGCTGATCACAGACATCGTGCTGTCGCTCGACGACCGTGACCTGTTCCTGTCGAACTGGCTGCACGGCGACCTTCGCCACTACGATGTCTCGGACCCGCGCCGGCCACAGCTTCGCTCACAGGTCTGGCTGGGCGGCCTCCTCGGGCGCGACGGAGGCCACCCGAAGGCGACCGGTACGCTCAACGGCGGTCCGCAGATGATCCAGAACTCGCTCGACGGCGAGCGCCTCTATGTCAGCAACTCCCTGTACTCGAGCTGGGACAACCAGTTCTACCCGGGGCTGCGCGGATGGCTGACCAAGCTTGACCGCCAAGCAGACGGCAGCTACGCGCTCGATCCGGAGTTCTTTGTCGACTTCCACGAGCAGGCCGACGGGGCACGCCCGCACGAGATCCACCTGCCGGGCGGGGACTGCACGACAGAGATCTTTCAGTAGAGCAGGCGGCGCGCCGCGGTCCGGCTCATGCCTCGTCTGAGGCCACCCGCCGGATGTGTATGTCCTGAGGCGATTCACCGGCCGCCTCGCCATCCGCGTCGCGATTCTCGGCCGCGGCAATCAGCGCGTTCAGCTCCGCGAGATCGATTTCGACCGTGTGGGCCTCGCCGTCGATGACCTGCGCGGTTCGCGGCGCCGACCGGGGTTCGAGCACGAGCCGCCGAGGTTGCCAGGAACCGGGCGGCGGAGCTTCGTGGGCGGAATGGGCGGCCTTGACCGTCGCCCGGAAGGCCAGCTCAGTTCCTGCCTCGCCCCACTCGATGATGAATCGACCGTCGAGCCGGTGCCCTACCCAGGCGATCGCGACCATGAGCGCGCCGGCGATCACCACCGGCAGGGTCCACACCGAGTTGGAAATCACCAGCCCGCCGATCACCAGCAGCAGGGCACCGGCCAGGGTGAGCCTCACTCGAGGACGCCTCACCCAGCCGTAGATCGCCCTCGCGATCGTCTCCAGCTCGGTCCGCCACGAGATCGGGGCCTGCCTGCGGCCGGGCGGCGGCGGCGCGACCGGCGGCGACTCGGGCGGCGGTGATGCGACCGGCGGCTCGGGCGGCGGTGATGCGACCGGCGGCTCGGGCGGCGGCGCGACCGGCGGCGGCCCCGGACCCGGCAACGCCGCGGGAACCGTTGGCTGTGATCCGTTTGCGCTATCGAGAACCATGACCTTGAGGGGCGTGCCCCACTCCCGGTTCGACGTCTACGCGGCGATGCCTTCCGGACGGACGCACCGGATGAGCTGCCTGCGCTCTAGAACCAGGTTCCGTTCCAGGGCGCCAGCGGAGTGCAGAACATGAGATCGACCCGCGCGAGCGCCCCGGGCGTGCGCTCTCGTACGAGGCCCGACAGCAGCAGCTCGCGCAGCCGGAAGCCGCCGAGGTAGATCGAGGCCAGCGCCTGCTGCGTGAGCTCCAGGTCAACGTCCTGGTCTGTGCTTTCACACCTGACTTCGTCGCCTGCGGCCGTCAGCCGGTAGCGGCCGGACGCAAAGCGGCTGGGGTCCTCGTCGATCACGTCCAGGACGACCTCGCCCGGCAACGCGTACCTTCGCGCGGCCAGCGCGGCGGGCACGTCGAGCAGCCGCAGCCAGAGAAAGTCCACCTGCTGAGTCATCACCAAAGTGCGGGCGTCGGGGAGCAGCCAGCGCACCGGCTCGTCCACCGGGCGATTCGACAGGCGCACCTGGTCGATGCCGTCGATGCCGGTGAGATAGGAGAAGAGGTTCTGGTAGGCGGTGTCGGTCGCGCTCGCCAGGTCCCCGACCTCCACGGCTCCGAGCGGCGGGATCAGGCCGAAGTCGCCGGTCGCCTTCCAGCTGAGCAGCCCGTCCGGGCCCTCGTCGCCCTCGTGGACGAACCAGTTGTGGGGCAGCGCGTCTGAAGGCGGGTAGCCGTCGCGCCCCAGGAGGCGGTTCCACCAGCGGGCGTCGCGATCGATCTGTCCCGCCCGGTTCCGGCGAGCCGCGCCGTATACGGCGGGTGCCAGTTCGGCGAACTCATCGCGGTCGACCTGTCGCACGCGCGCGGGGTCCCCCGAGCAGCTCGATCCCGGACGCGACCGGCGCAGGGCGTAGTCAGCGGAGAGGGTCGCCGGCGCATAGCCGAACCGGCCGTAGATCGGCCACTCGGCGGCAATCAGGATGCTGATCGCGTCGCCTCGGTCACGCGCCGCCCGCAGCGAACCGGCCAGCATCCGGCTCATGAGCCCGCGCCGCCGGTGGGTGGCCGACACGATCACGTTGGTGAGTGCGTCGACCCGCAGGTCACGGGTCCCGGCGTCCACTCCCGGCACCGACAGCGTGCGCTCCTCCGTGCGCAGCGTTGCAACCCACCGGCCGCGGTCACGCACCCCCCAGGCGCGTGCCGAATCCCAACCACGCTCGAGCAGGTCGATCCGACGAGGCGTCTGCGGTCCGTCCGGATCGCCCAGGAACGTCGTGATCATGGCACGCGCCCACCCGGGGATCTCCTCGGCGGGAACTGGATTGACGAGCTCGGCGACGATGGGGGGCATGCTGGTCATCATGGCTGGCGGGGCGGCGGACCTGCGTCGGAGTCAGGCTCCGCGGTCAGTCTCTGCGGTCAGCCTCCGCGGTCAGCCTCCGGGAGAGTCAGCCGCGCGAGCGCTCAGCATATACTTGAGACATCAATCGTCCGGTCTCAGTAACGCTGTTCAGCGATCCCGCGTGCCCGTGGGGCTACTCGGCGAACCCGGCCCTGCGGGTGATCGAGTGGCGCTACGGCGATCAGCTTGATTGGCGCCTGGTGCTCATCGGCTTGAGTGAGGACACCTCGCGTTATGCCGAGCGCGGTTTCACGCCGTTGCGAATGGCGTCCGGCGCGCTGCGGTTTCGGGAGCGCTACGGGATGCCGTTCGCGCCTGACCCCAAGCCGCGGCTGAGCGCCTCGTCGCGAGCCTGCCGGGCGGTGATCGCCGCCCGCCTGCAGTGGCCGGGAAGCGAATGGCGGGTGTTCCGCACGCTGCAGCTGGCCAACTTCAACACGCGGCTGCTGTTCGACGACGACGAGCAGATGCGAGACGTGCTGAGCGCCGCGCCCGGGGTCGACGGCGACCGGATCGTCGGACTGATCGATTCCCCGGACGTGCTCACCGCCTACGAGCAGGACAAGGCCCTGACGCGCACCGCCGCGGGCTCGCCCACCGAGCTGCAGGGCAAGGCCGGCAACAGCGACGGAGCGGTTCGCTACGCGGCGCCGTCGCTCCTGTTCGAGACCCCGGACGGCCGCCGGCTGGAGGCGGGCGGCTTCCAGCCCGTGGAGGCCTACGACGTGGTGATCGCCAATCTCGCCCCGACGCTCGCGCGCAAGGCACCGCCGGAGGATTGCGGGGAGCTGCTCGAGTACTTCGACTTCGGGCTGACCACGCAGGAGGTCGCAGCGCTGATGACCCACGGCAACGACCAGCCTGACCGCATCGCCACCGAGGCCATGCTGCTGGAGCTGATCGACGAGGGGCGTGCCGAGCGCCACGCCCTCGGCGGCGATGCGCTGTGGGTAGCGGCCGACCGGATCGGCGGCGATATCCTGGCCGCCGCCGCGGCCACGAGCCCCGCCTGACGTCCCCGCGGCGAACTGATCAGGCCGTGACCGCCGGCAGACCGACCCCGATCACCTTCAGCCGCCGCGACAGCGCGCGGTGGGCGAACTCGTTTCGCTCTCGGGGAGTCGCGCCGAGATACTCGTCCTCTTCGTCTGCGTCCAAGCCCGGGGGAATGAGGACGCCGGCCGCGGCCGGCAGTGTCTGCACGAGCTTGTCCTGCACGCGCTTGGCAAGCTCCGGGTCACGCGCCTGGCGCTGCAGGTACCAGGTGCCGTAGGCAACGTGGCGGTGCTCGTCCTGGGCGATTCGCTTGAACGCCTCGAGGTGACCGGGAAGGATCCCGCGCCGCTCCAGCCGCATGGTCTGGAAGTGCTGGCCGGTCAGCGCAAGCGTGCCCTCGATCACCATGTGGTACGTGGTGATGAAGTCGAGCTTGGCCTCGATGCTGCCGGGATCGGCGAGGAGCCTGCGATGGTCCTCGCCGAGGTAGTGGTCGAACAGCTCGAAGTAGGCGTCGCTCAGGTAGGTCCGCGCCCGCTCGAGCCGATCTTCGAACTGACCGTCGAAGTCGAGCACCTCCTCGTAGAGGCGATTGAAGTGCTGGGCATGACGAGCCTCGTCGACCTGCTGGGTGAGCAGGAACGCCTCTTCGTGCTTGTCCTCGGCTGCCAGCACCAATCCCGAGAACTGGCTGGTGACCCGCTCCTCGCCGACGAAGAACGCCGACAGCCCGTACAGCATCTGCTCCCGCTCCTGGTCGCTGAGCAGCTGCCAGTCCCGTCGATCGGTGCCCAGGTCGATCTGGTGCGAAGCCCAGCTCTGGCGTTCCCACAGCCGGTAGAGCTCGAGGGGCGTCATCAGCTTGATCTGCGGCAGCTTCGACTCGTCGCTGATCGTTGCGACGTCGCCCTGGACGGTCAGGTCCAGCAGGCTCGCCATCTCGCTCTCCTCGTTCGCGGACTCGGGTTGGCCGACTCTACTCTTGCGCTGCGACCGGTTTCCCGCCCCTTGCGCTGCGACGGTTCTCTCCCCTTGCGCAAACAGTCACTTTTCGAGCATGGTCAGGTCGAGCCGGCGCAGACGTTCGGGATCGGCGACGATGTACATCTCGACGATCCGCCGGCCGCTGATCGTGAAGCCGCCCACCGCGAAAGGCTGTCCGTTTCTGAGCGACACGAGTCCGGCCGCGCCGTTGACCAGCGCCGGCTCGTCGAGCAGGTCAAGGCGCGAGTAGGTCAGCGCTCGGCCGGCCACCTCCGCGGCCCCGTGGACCTCGATCGGCGTACCCGCCGGCACACCGCCACTGTCTGCTCTGAGCACGACATCGGGATCGAGCACCGCGACCAACGCGTCGAAGTCGCCGTTGCGGGCGGCGGCGCGGAAGGCGTCGACGACCTCCCGCTGCGCGCTCAGATCGGCGTCGGGAACCGGAGCCGCGCCCCGGAGGCGGCGGCGGCCTCGGCTGGCGAGCTGCCGTGCGGCTTCGGGAGAGCGGTCAACGATCGGGGCGATCTCCTCAAACGGCACGGCGAACATGTCGTGCAGGACGAACGCGAGGCGCTCGGCGGGAGCGAGCGTGTCCAGCACGACCAGCAACGCCAGGCCCACCGAGTCGGCCAGCAGCGCCTCGTGCTCGGGATCGATGCCATCGGCGTTGTCGACGATCGGCTCGGGCACGTAGGGGCCCAACGGCTGCTCGCGTCGGGATTTCCGGGAGCGCAGCATGTTCAGCGACACGCGCGCCACGACGGTCGTCAGCCATCCGCCCAGATTCTCCACCTGACTGGTGTCAGCGCGGCTGAGTCGCAGCCAGGCGTCCTGCACGGCGTCGTCGGCCTCGCTCAGCGAGCCGAGCATCCGGTAGGCCACGGCCCGCAGACGCGCCCGATGCTCCTCGAAGCGCTCCGCCAGCCATTCCTGCTCATCCATCGGTCACGTTTCTCCTTAGCGTCGTGTCATAGCAGTAGACACCCGAACCCCAGGCAATGTGACATCGGCTCAGCTGCCTGGACCCGGTGGGGCGGCAGTGAGCACTTCGCTCGCCAACGCTAGCCGAGCGCTTGTCCGCCCGGATCACCGACTCAGCCGGCGCAGCTCACCCGGTTAGGGTGATGTGAGCTAACCCTCCCGCCTTGAATCATCGGGCCAGGGCTTTGAGCCCACCGACCGTCCGCCGCAACCGGAGGCAGAACATGGCCGAGCAGGAGAAGCCGAACATCCTCGTGATCTGGGGGGATGACATCGGGATCACGAACCTCAGCTGCTACAGCGACGGGTTGATGGGCTATCGGACGCCGTAATGGGCCAGGCAATCGGCAGCGTCCTGTCGCTGGCGATCGGCGTGGCCCTGAGTCCGATCCCGATTATCGCGGTCGTCCTGATGCTCGCCAGTCCCCGCGGGCGTCTCAACGGTCCCGCGTTCGTGATCGGCTGGATCGTAGGGCTGGCGCTCATCGGAGCGATCGTGCTGCTGGTGGCAGGGGGAGTCAGCGCCAGCAGCGCGGGCAAGCCGAAGACCTGGGTCAGCATCCTCAAGCTGGTCCTGGGGGTAGTGGTGCTGCTTCTGGCGGTCAGGCAGTGGCGGGGGCGCCCACGCGGTGACGTCGAACCTCAGTTGCCCAAGTGGATGCAGACGATCGACGCTTTCAAGCCGGCGAAGTCCGTGGGCCTGGCCATGCTGCTGGCCGCCGTCAATCCCAAGAACCTGATGCTGACCGTCGCGGCCGGCGCCGCGATCGCCCAGACCGGGATCTCGGCAGGCAAGCAGGCGGTCGTGCTCGCAATATTTGTGATCATCGCCACGCTTGGACCAGGAGTGCCGCTGGGCATCTACTATGCGCTCGGCGATCGCTCCCAGCGCGTTCTCGCTGAATTGCGAGCCTGGATGATCCACAACAACGCCACGATCATGAGCGTGCTCTGCCTACTGATTGGCGCCAAGATCATCGGCGACGGCATCGGAGGGCTCACCTCCTGAAAGCCACCTGGCAAGCCGCCGTGTGCTGATCGGCCGGCTAGCTGCTCCTGGCACTACTCGGCCCGTGCGGACCGGCTCCTCTATCCGGCCGCGTCTGAGAGGTGCTTCTCCATCTCCTTGGACTCGGCGTCGAGCTGCTTGATGATGCGGCGCTGGGCACGAGCAAGCGCCTTCTCGACCTGTTCTTGCACCTTCGAGGTGCCGATCACCACCAAGCCGGCTTCGCCATCGTCGAGGAGCTCTCCGATCTCCTTGACGTCTGAGCGTGACATGCCGTGCCACAGGTGACCGACCAATCCTCCTGCCGCCGCGCCGACCACCCCCGAGGCGATGATCGAGGGCGGGAACAGGATTCCCACCAACGCGCCAACTCCGAGCCCGGTCCACGCCCCGTGCTGAGTGGGCTTCTCGTGCTTGTGGACATGCACCTTGCCGTCAGACTTGGTGACGATCGCCGCGTCATACGTACCCACCAGACCGCCGGCGTGCAGCTCCCGGAGAGCATCGTAGTCGGCACGAGCATCCTGCTCGGATGTGTACGCGGCGACGAACAGGAAAATGGGATTGTCAGCCACTCAAACCTCCGATCGATACCCGAACCTCGATTCTACCGGCGGCGCGGGAGCGGATCGGGTTTCAGCCCCCGCACTGCTCGAGCCGAGCAGCTTGGGGAGCTGGCCGGCCGCGACGGTGAGACCAACCCCAACCTTGATCCCGGTCAGCGTGGCTTCGGAGATGTTGTCGATCAGCACCCCGGCGCGGAGCACCCGCGCGAGCAGAAGGATGGCGCCGACGAGCAGGGTGAGCGTCGCAAGGGCTCGGGTCGGATCGCCCGAACCGGCCGCGACATCGGCAGCCATCAGAGTCGAGCCGGTGAGAATGGCGACGGTGGACGTTGTGCTGACCGACAAGGTGCGAGATCCGCCGAGCAGCGGGTACACGAGCATCGGGACCATGCACGTGTACAGCCCAACCTGCACCGGGAGGTGGGCGACGGTGGCGTAGGCCATCGCTTGAGGGATGACGACCGCGCCGGCAGCCAGGCCGCCGACGATGTCCTTGGACAGCCAAGCGCGGTCATACCCGTGTCGCCAGGGCGCGATTGCGGCGATGCTCGTCATGTCACCTCGGGGAAATGGCCGCTGAGGTCTTACCGACACTGATCACGTCCGCGACATCCTCCGCAGCGTCCTCAGCAGACCCGCAGTTACGAACGTCTACCCCACTGTCCAAGCGCTGGGGACGCTACCGACGAGCCGGATGAGCAACGCTGACCGCTAGGCGGGACGGCTACTTCAGGCGAGCGGCTTCTGACGCGGACATGCACGCAGTTATCCTACGGGCATGGCAGACGGCGTCCAAATGCCGGCGGGCGCGGAGCACGCGGCCAGCCGGGTGATGGGCCAAGCGCCCGTGAAGAACATGGTCTGGATCCCGTCAGGCGAGTTCCTGATGGGGTCAAACGACTTCTATCCCGAAGAGCGTCCCGTCCGTCGGGTGGGGGTTGATGGGTTCTGGATGGATGAGCACCCGGTCACCGTCGCGGAGTTCCGCCGGTTCGTCAAGGCCACCGGACACGTCACCTGGGCCGAGCTACCACCGGATCCCGCCGACTATCCGGGCGCCGACCCCGAGCTCCTGGTCCCGGGATCGCTCGTGTTCCAGAGGACGCCGGGGCCTGTCGACCTCGGCGACCTCCACAACTGGTGGTCCTGGACTCCGGGTGCGCAGTGGCGTCATCCCGAAGGGCCGGACAGCACCCTGCACGGGCGCGAACGCCATCCGGTCACGCACGTCGCCTACCAGGATGCAGAGGCCTACGCGGCGTGGGCAGGGAAGGAGTTGCCGACCGAGGCGCAATGGGAGTACGCCGCGCGCGGCGGCCTGGAAGCCAAGGTCTTCTGCTGGGGCGATGAGTTCGCTCCCCGCAACAAGATGATGGCCAATACCTGGCAGGGCGAGTTTCCATGGCAGAACCTGATGCTCGACCGCTACGAGCGAACCTCCCCGGTCAAGCACTTCCCGCCCAATGGCCACGGGCTGTTCGACGTGGCCGGGAACGTGTGGGAGTGGACCTGCGATTTCTTCACCCCGCAGCACCCGGCCGCGACCGATCACTCGTGCTGCACGCCACAAAACCCGCGGGTGACCGCCCCCGATCACAGCTATGAGCTCGGCGCGCCCGGCGAGCACATCCCGCGTCGCGTGACCAAGGGCGGATCGCATCTGTGCGCGCCGAACTACTGCCTGCGCTACCGACCCGCCGCTCGGCAAGGCGAGGCCGTAGACACGACCACCAGCCACATCGGATTTCGCTGCGTCGTCAATGGGATCGACTCCGCGCGGGCGGAGTGAGCAGCGCTTGGGAGCTGGCCTGGCGCACGATCACCCGGCCGGGGTGATGTGGAATCATCCTTCGGCCGGGTTGGCCAATCCCCGGCCCGCGACCTCCAGTACGCATTCCAGGATCACCTCGGCGCGCGAGGCGTCTTCGGCACCGACCTGGACCCGACGGCCGACCGGCAGGACAGACGCGATCCTCGCCAGGCGGTCCGCTGCGGCTGCCGGGTCCGTATCCACGTTCCAGATGGCTCAGATCGACTGACAACCACACGTCGGCCGGTGGCGGCGGCAGGGCCCCGGCCAAGGACATGTACTGCTCGATCGCCTGGTCGGCAACCTTCGGGTCGAGCACCCGCTCGCCAAACAGGTCGACGCTGGCGCCGTGCCCGGCGTCAAGGAGCCCGGCTAGGGTAAAAAGCGCCTGCGCGAGGTCGCGGCCAGCGACATAGCGCGACGGCGCGGTCGATCGACACCAGCGGCATGCTCCTACTAACGACAAAGCGACCTCGCCGACCAGGGTTCCCCAACGTTGCCTGTCGCCAGCCCCCCGAGCTAACCCCGGCCGCCCTCCGTCGCGTCACGCGTTCTGCGGTCCTCCTCGATCAACCGCAGCCAGTCCGCTGCCGCGTAATAGCCATCCGCCGGACGGTGTCGCTCTGTCCAGGCCGGACCGATCCTCTTCGGGCTGGCCGTCGAGAGCAGCACGACATCCACCGCGCCGATCTTCTGACGTTCACTCGAGTTGCCCTTCAGCACGCAAGGGACTGTCTCCGACGGGGGGGCGATCGTGAATTTGATGGGCGGCTCTGACCGGCGGGCCGCCTTCGCGCAGCCCGAACCGCTGATGCAGGCGCCGCAGCGGCCGCGGCGCCCACCAGTTGGCCGAACCGAGCAGCTCCATCAGGGAGGGGACGAGCAGCGCACGGACGATCGACGCGTCGATCAGCACGGCGAGTGCCGCGCCCAGTCCGAGCTCCTTGATGAACACGATCTGCGAGGTCGCGAACGCGCCGATCGCAACGGCGAACAGCACTGCCGCGGCGGTGACGATCCGCCCGGTTCGCTCGAGGCCGATCGCGACCGCCTCGGAATCGGACGCGCCGGCGTCGCGGGCCTCCTTGATCCGTGAGAGCAGGAACACGCCGTAGTCTGTCGCCAGCCCGAAGGCGACGGCGAACAGGAAGATCGGCTGAGTCGCGTCGAGCGCGCCCTCGCTGCGGAACGAGAGCAACCCTTGGAGGTGCCCGTCCTGGAAGATGAAGACAAGGATCCCGAGCATCGCGCTCAGGCTCAGGAAGTTCATCAGCACTGCCTTGACCGGCAACACCACCGAACCCGTCATCAGGAACAGGATGATCAGCGTCGAGCCGATCACGATCGCCAGCACCAGCGGCAGGTGGGCGGCGAGGCTGTGTTCGAGGTCGTTGAACGAGGCCGTCTCGCCCGCGACGCCGACGTAGAACGGCTCGTCGACGGCGCGCACGTTGCGCACGAGCTGCTCGGTCGGCGCCGTCTCGGGTCCGTGCACAGGAGCGACCGCCAGCAGCGAGTTGTGGGGGCCGGCAGGCTGCGGCGGAGCGATCGCGGAGACGTCCGGCAGCCGAGCGATCCGCGCCGCCAATGCCCTGACCTGAGGTGAACCGGCGGGGGCGGCGACGACCAACTCGAGCGGTGAGGTCCGGTTCGGGGGGAATTGGGAGTTGAGGGCGTCGTTGACCTGCCGGGCGCTGGCGCTGACCGGGAGCACGCGCGCGTTAGCCTGGATGAACTTGATGTGGGCGAAAGGGATCCCGAGCACGATCAGGAACGCGGCGCTGGCGATCGCGATCCGGGCGGGGCGGCGCATCACCAGCTGCGACAGGCGGTACCAGACTCCCGTGTGGGCCGGCCGCGCTTCGCTCTCGGCGGCGCGCTGGAGTCGCCGCGGGGCGAACGCGTTGATCCTTGGGCCGAGCACAGCCAGCAACGCGGGCAGCACGGTCAGCGCGAGCGTCGCTGCCACCAGCGCGACGATCGCGCCGGCGATTCCCATCGAGTAGAGGAAGCTCTGCGGGAAGACCATGAGGGAGGCGAGGGCCGCGGCGATCGTCAGTGAGCTGAACACGATCGTGCGGCCCGCGGTCTGGAGCGTCCGCGTCAGCGCCTCGGCGCCGAACCCCACCTGGGCCGACTCCTCCCGATAGCGCGAGACCATGAACAGGCTGTAGTCGATGGCGAGGCCGAGGCCCATCCCGGTCGTGAAGTTGAGCGCGAACACCGACACGTCGACGAAGCCGGCGACGATCCGCAGAACGAAGAACGTCGTGACGATCGCCAGTCCCCCCAACAGCGGCGGCAGTAGCGACGCCAGCAGCGAGCGGAAGAACAGCAGCGACAGCAGGAATATGAACGGGAACGCCAGCAGCTCTGCGTGCGCGAGGTCGTGGCTGACCTTCGTGTTCACCTGGGCGTTGGCGACCGCGGCGCCGCCGAGCTTGACATCGCGCTGGCCGGCGAAGTGATCCTCGATCTGTTGCGCGACATCCTTCAGGGCCTTGTCCGAGAGGGGCCTGAAGTACGCGAGCACGTAGGTGGACCGGCGGTCGCGGGAGACCATCGCGGGGTCGTGGGTCGTATAGAACGACTGGACCTCGGCGACGTCGGGCTGCGACCGCAGCTGCGCCGCCACCTGGTCGACTTGCTCGTGGGCGGCGGCGGTGGCGACGTTCCCCGAGCTGACGAGCGCGACCACGCCCGCGTCGATCTGCCGCCCTGCGGCTGCCTGAAAGCGGTTCGTCGCCTGCACGCTCTGGGTCGCGGGATCGTTGGCGCCGTACGGCCACAGGCTCTTCGAGACGCTGGCGCCGAAAACGCCGGCGATCACGGCGAAGATGACCGCTCCGAGCAGAACGCGCCGGCCGTTGGTGTTGAGGAAGGTGGCAAGTCGCGCGAGCATCGCTACACCTCGTTGTTCGCTTGTCGGTGGGTTTCCTTCGCGAGGGCTGCATAGCCGGCGGGGTTGACGAGCACGTCGAGCGGTAGCGTCGAAATTCGCTCCTCGCGGGCGAGTTCGTCCAGCCCGTCCGCGTGGCTCTCGTGTTCGGTGTGTGCGGTCATGATGGCTAGGGGTTTATTGAGCTCTGTCGCGGCTGCGTCCATCCCGAAGGGGCGTGTCGGCCGGTCCTCGGGCGGCCTCACGTGTGGCGAGTTGCTCCAGACGTGGTGGCTCGCCCGGGGATACCGCTGGCGCTACGGGTGAGCGTCTAGCGAGCTCGGGTGGGGTCGTCGTAGGGGTGTGAGCCGATCCGCCGTCCTTGGGTGGGGTCGTCGTAGGGGTGTGAGCCGATCTGCCGTCCTTGGGTGGGGTCGAAGGAATGAGCGTCGGGCTGTTCGCGCGCTGTGTCAGCCGGGTCTCGGTCGAGGGTCGGCCACTGTTCGATTCCGGAGTGGTCTGGCTTGAGGTCGGGGGCGATGGCGGTTGTCATGTGTTTGGTCTCCTTCGGGATGGTTGGGTTGCTTGGCGCGCGTCGATCTCTTCAGCGGCCGGCGGGGAGGACCGTCTCCACCAGGCCGGTGACGAGGTCGTAGACGTGCCCGGACGCCGGGAGTGCCGTAGAGAGTTAGCTTGCGTCATGCAAGTCACGTTCCCACGACAGCTGGCTTTTGTCAAGCAATTCAGCTATCTTTGGTTCGTGCTCCAGCGCGACTATCCAGATCAGGTCTGCTCGATCGCCCGATCGCTAGAGGTCATCGGCGAGCGTTGGACGCTCCTGATCGTGCGCGACGCGCTTCTGGGCGTTGAACGTTTCGAGGACTTTCAGGCGAAGCTCGGGATCGCGTCAAACGTCCTCACCAACCGGCTCAAGCTGCTGTGCGACGAGGGCGTGCTCGAGCGGCTACCCGACGAGGAGCGCCCCGGCCGACCGAAATATGTCCTCACCGACAAGGGCCGCGAGCTCGCGCCCGCCCTGATCGTGCTGATCAAATGGGGTGACCGCCATTACCCCACCCCGGGCGGGCCGCCACGACTCACGCTTCACGCCGGCTGCGGCGGCAACGTCGGCGCCGATTTTCGCTGCGAGCGATGCGGCCAACCCGCAGGCCGGGGCGAGATCGAGCTCTCCGACGGGCCGGGGGCGCGACGCAGCAGGCACTCAAGAAGCTGAGAAGGGGTGGCGGTGCCAGAAATCGACGGTGAGACCCGCGAGATGTTCGAATCTGTGTACCGCGATTTCAACGCGCGAGACATCGATGCGATCCTGGTGCGAATGAGCGACGACGTCGCATGGCCCGAAAACGCCGGTCGCCTTCGCCACCCTGCCTGACGGGCGCGTCGACCTAACCGTTCACCAGGTCATCCCATCGCGATGGCGCGCTTCTGAGCGGCTCGGTCGTGTATCACGCATGTTTGCCGGTGGTCATAGCTGCGGGCGGGCGAGCGCCGGCGCGAACGCGGACTCCATGGCGCCGACGAGCGGCGCTCGGTCGCCGAGCGCGCCGGCGAGGATCGGCGGCGGATCATCGGCTCGCGGTGACATGAGGCCGTCCAGGTAGCCGTCCTGCAGGGGCCCGGGCGCAACGTCGAGCAGTTCGGTGGCCAGGCCGCAGAGCACCACACGCTCTGGGTCGCAGGCGTTGACCAGGCCGGCGGTTCCCCGCCCGAGTGCCCGGGCGACCGCGCGCACGGCGCGGCGCTCGGGGTCGGCCCCGTCACGCGCGGCGGCGATGACGGCCCGGCTGAAGGTCACCTCGTCGGTGGGCAGCGGGCGGTCGAGGGCGCGCGCCAGCGCGGCTCCGTCCAGCTCGGTGTTCCAGCAGCCCCGCGCGCCGCAGCGGCAGCGGAGGCGACGGGAGCCGAACGGCAGGTGACCGAATTCGCCACCCATCCCATGGGCGCCGCGAATGATCCGGCCGCCGTCGATCAGCGCTCCGCCGACGCCCGAGTCCATGAAGACCACGAGCGCGTTGTCGGTGCCGACCGCCGCGCCGCGCGCGAGCTCGCCGATCGCAGTGTCGTTGGCGTCGTTGCCGGCCAGGAACGGGACCTCGGACAGGACCGCCCCGGCGGGCCGCAGCGCGGCGAGTTCGACGTCGTTCCAGCCGAGGTTCGGTGCCTGGACCAGCCGGGTCCCGCTGACGATCCCCGGAGCGGCGACCGCGATCCCGCGCAGCCGCTCTCCGCGGCGGCGGAACATGACCGAGAGGCCACCGGCGACCGCGCGCAGCACTGTCTCCCGGTCGCGGTCATGGGGGTCCTCGAGCGCGTCGAGAACCGCGCCGCCGAGCTCGCAGATCTCGATCCGCCAGGTCTCGTGGAAGATCGCCACAGCCGCGACAAGCGGTCCCTCGGGATGCGCCCAGAGCGTCCGGGTCGGCCGTCCGCGGCCACCTCCTGCTCGGGGGCGCGGTTCGCCCTCTCTCAGCCACCGCCCGGCGACGAGGCCGGCGACGAGGTCAGAGGCCAGACCGCTGGAGAGCCCGAGGTCCTCGGTCAGGTCCGCGCGGGCGATGCCCGGCCGGGCGTGAACCGCGGCGAGCACTTCGCCGGCCCGGGAAGGTGGATGAGTAACGATGCTCACGATTTTGCTCTAAGCCCGAGCACATCGTCCGCGATGAAGAGGACGCGCGTCATCATCTAAACCGGTGGACCATTTACTCTGATGCCGAGTATATTAAGACGATGCCCTCAACCGCCCCCCCTCGCCGCGCGTCCTTCGCCTCGCTGACCCCGACGCGCCGTGCTCTGCTGGCGCTTGCTCTCGGCGGCTTTGGCATCGGTACCGGCGAGTTTGTGACCCTGGGCCTGCTCCCGAACGTGGCCGCCAGCCTGCACGTCTCGATTCCCCGGGCCGGCGAGCTCATTTCTGCCTACGCCCTCGGGGTGGTCGTCGGGGCGCCGCTGCTTACCGGCGCGGCCGTGCGGTTGCCCCGAAAGGGGCTGCTGATCACCATCGCGCTCGTGTTGGCCGTTGGCAACTTCGCCTCGGCGGCGATGCCTGGGTTCACCTCGCTGCTCGTGCTGCGGTTTCTCACGGGACTGCCCCACGGGGCGTACTTCGGTGTCGCCTCGGTGCTGGCTGGCAAGCTCGTTCCGGCTCAGAAGCGGAGCTCGGCGATGGCAGTTGTCTTCGCCGGGCTGACGCTGGCCAACGTGATTGGTGTGCCGCTGACGACGCTGATCGGACAGCACTCCAGCTGGCGGATCTGTTACCTGCTGGTCGGCGCGATCGAGGTGCTGGCCGCCGGGTGCGTGGCCGCGGTGGTGCCGATTGATCGAGTCGATGCCGCGGGCAACGCACCCAAGCTGCGTCACGAGCTGAGCGCCTTTCGCCGGTCTCAGATCTGGCTCTCGCTGGGCATCGCCATGATCGGCGGTGCTGGCCTGTTCGCCAGCTTCAGCTACATCGCGCCGATGATGACCCACCTGGCCGGCTTTCCCGCGGGGGCCATCACGCCGCTGTTGGTCCTATTTGGACTGGGCATGACCGGCGGGAACCTGGTCGGCGCGCGCCTGGCCGACCGGGCGCTGATGCGCACCATCTACGTGGCGATGAGCGCCGAGGTCCTTGTCGCGGGGATCTTCTTCTTCAGCGCCCGCAACCAAGTCACCGCCGCGGTCACAATCTTCCTGTTCCCGTTCTGCGCACTGGCGATCCTGCCCGCGCTGCAATCACGGATCGTCACTCTGGCCGGTGGCGCCCCCAACCTCGCCGCCGCGTCGATCCACGCCGCCTTCAACATCGCCAACTCGCTGGGGGCGTGGCTGGGCGGGATCACGATCGCCGCGGGCCTGGGCTACGGCGCTCCCAACCTCGTCGCCGCCGGGCTCGCCGCACTGGGCTTGGGCATCGCGCTCACCTCGGGAGGACTCGAACGACGCTCCGCCTCCCATCCGCCGAGACCGCTGAGGGGGCCGGTCGACGACCGCGCGTGGTCGAGCAGGTAACGGGCGTCGATCCCGAGGGTCTTGGCACCGGCCCCGGGCGGCTGAGCACGAATGAACTGCACACCATCGATGACGCCCTCGCCGGCGCGGGGTGCGCGCCTCGTCTTCGTGCATGCAGCACCGATGATTGGGCATCGACGCGGGACCTGCTTTGGTCCGGGAGCACGGGGTGGGCGCTCTATGGGCTGAGGCTCGGGGCGCGGGTGAAGAGCGTTGTCGCGTCGGTGATCAGCGCATCCGCCTGTTCGGGGTGCAGTCTTCCCGAAGCCATCAGGGTTGCGATCCCTTGCAGGGTGGCCACGAGGAGCAGTTGGAGCCCGTCGGGAGTGCTCAGCTGGAGTTGGCCGGCTCGCATTCCTTGCGCGATCAAGTCGTTGACCGTGGTGAAGAAGTGCTCGGCCGCAGCCGTGAGAGCTTCTGGCGGTTCGGTGTTCTTCGTGGTGAACATCAGCTCCAGGAGAGCGGCGTCGTCGACGGCGAAGCGAACGTAGGCGGCCGCGGCGGCCTGGAAGCGCTCCACATAATCGTCGGATGCGTTACGGATCGCCGTCTCCATTTCCTCGGTCAGGCGCTGGAAACCTAGCTCCGCCAGAGCGTTGAGAAGGGCCTGGCGATCGGCGAAGTGATGGCGGGGCGCGCCGTGGCTGACGCCCGCTTCACGCGCGAGCTGGCGCAACGACAGCTCCTCGACGCCCCGCTCACGCAATGTGCGTTCGGCCTCGGCTAGCAAAACGGCGCGGAGGTTGCCGTGGTGAAACGGTTGCCTGCTCATGAACCTCATCCTAACCAAAGTGGTCGTTGACAAGTTTCTAGGCAGCGTCTACTATCTAGTCTATGACTACTTCTCATCTCCCAAGTGTCCCTGACCTGACCAACCAGACCGTGATCGTGACCGGAGCCAACAGCGGCATCGGGCTTCGGGCTGCCCGCGCCCTCGCCGCGCACGGCGCACACGTCGTGTTCGCCGTACGCAACACCACCAAGGGCGAGGCTGCCGCCTCGGCTACGACGGGAAGCACCGAGGTCCGAGACCTGGATCTCGCCAATCTGGCGTCCGTGCGGGCCTTCGCCGCGGACTGGGACGGCCCCATCAACATCCTCATAAACAACGCAGGCGTGTCATCCCCGTCCCTGAGCCGCACCGCCGACGGGTTCGAGATGGCGCTCGGCACCAACCACCTCGGCCACTTCGCCCTGACCAACCTGCTGCTCGACAACATCACGGGCCGAGTGGTCACCGTGGCCTCGCAGGCCGAGCGGACGGGCCGCATCGACTTCGACGACCTCAACTGGGAACGCACCCCCTACAAGCAATCTCGCTCCTACGCGAACTCCAAGCTGGCAAACCTGCTGTTCACCGCAGAGCTGCAGCGCCGACTCAGCGCCGCGGGATCCGAAGTGATCGCCACCGCCGCTCACCCGGGCTTCGTCGACACCAGCATCTACGATCCGGCCGATCCCGAGTCGTCGAACCGCGTTCTGGCCCTCGCGATCCGGCTGCTGGCCCAAGATGCCGAGAGCGGTGCGCTGCCCGTGCTCTACGCCGCCGTCGCAGACATTCCCGGCAACAGCTTCGCCGGACCCAAACACCTCGCGCACATGCGCGGCGCCCCGGAGCTGATCCGGAGATCTAAGACCGCACGAGACGAAAACCTCGCGCGCCGCCTCTGGACCGCCTCTGAACAGCTCACCGGAGTCCAGTTCCCGGCTCTCAAACGCTGTGCTCACCGGCAGGCAACGGCTTAGTGGACCCCAGCGGTGTTGTCAGTTCGGAGGACCGACACCCTCACCGCGCCGCGGGGAAGACTGGGAGAGCCCAACCGCGAGCATCGACCGGGGCGGCGTTCTGCGGATTAGCCGGCGAGCACATCGTGGGCGAACCGAACGGCGAGTGCCCCGTCACCGACCGCCCCCGCCACGCGGTTTGTCGCCCCGGCACGCACGTCGCCGGCGGTGAACACTCCAGGACGGACCGTCTCGAGGAGATGTGGCTCGCGGTCCTTCAGCGGCCACGACAAGTGCCCGTCGTAGCCCGCCGCTTCGCTGCCGCACAACAGATAGCCGGCCGCATCGAGCGCGAGCGTCCCCTGCGCTGCCTCGTTGCATGGGATGGCGCCGATCATGACGAACACGGCCGTCGCGGCCACTGATGCGATCGTGCCGGTGCGGCTCTCGCGGAGGTCGACGGATTCCACGGTCGCGGTGCCGTGCACCGCGACCACCTCGGTCTCGGTCATCACCTCGATCCGAGATGACCGCTCGATCCGATCGACCAGGTAGCGTGACATCGTCGAGCTGAGGGTTGTGCCTCGCACGACGACGCGCACACTGCGCGCCCGCGACGCGAGGTGGACTGCAGCCTGGCCGGCAGAGTTGCCGCCGCCGACGACGATCACATCCTCGTTTTGGGAACGGTCCGCGTCAGTGGCCATCGCGGCGTGGTAGACGCCGGCGCCGCGGAAGCGGTCGATGCCATCGGCATCCAGCTCGCGCCAACGTGCGCCCGTCGCCATCACGACCGAGCGGGCGAGCACGTGCTGTCCGTCGTCAAGGTCCACGCGCAGCAGTCCTTCGGGTCCGTCGGCCATCTCGACGGCCCGGTGAAAGCTCGACAGCACCGCATCGAACCGTCGAGCCTGCAGCGTTGCGTTGCGAGTCAACTGGGTGCCGGAGATCCCGGTCGGGAAGCCGAGGTAGTTCTCGATCCGGGTGCTGGTCCCGGCTTGACCACCGGGCGCCCAAGCCTCCGCCACGAACGTCCTCAGCCCCTCCGAGCCACCATATACCGCGGCCGCCAAGCCGGCTGGTCCACCGCCGAGCACGACCATGTCGAATCGCTCACCATCCACCTCAGCGCGCAGACGGAGCGCCCGCGCGACCTGCGCCGCGGAGGGATTGCGCATCACCTCGGTCGCGTGGACCAGGACCGGAGTCTCGGACCGCGGGATGTCGAGCCACCTCAGCATTGCGGCACTGTCCTCATCGGTGTCGACGTCGAGGAATCGCACCGGCAGCAGGTTGCGCTCCAGCAGATCGCGGACTTCGAAGGCCCGGCGCGACCCTCGTGGCGCGATCAGCCGCATCACGCCTTGGCCTCTGGCCTCATGCCATGCGCGCCGCTCGAGCAGAGTCGCGAAGATGTGCTCGCCGAACTCCGGCCAACGGGCGACCATCGCCCGCAGCTTGGACCGGTCAAATTCGATCACGTCCGTCGGCTCTACGGCCACGCAGGCGGTGATCGTGGGCTCGCCGGTGAACACAGCGATGTCACCGATGAACGTGCGACCGCCCGCTTGGGCGACGTACACGTCCTTGCCGGGCTTGCGATCGATGAACTCGACAAGCCCGCGCTCGATCACGAAAAACGGCGCGTCGCGAACGCCATGCTCGTACAGGATCTCGCCCGGCTCAACCGTCCGTCGCCGACCACGCTCGCCAAGCCACGCCAGCTTGGTGTCGGACAGCCGTGGGAAGAACACCTCGTCAGCCAGGTCAGGGAACTCCTCGCTGCGAATGACCTGCGTCGTCGCCACAGCACGAGGCTACCGGCCAGGTCCAACCCGGCAGCCCACCAACGCACGACCATCCCGGCCGATCAACTCCGCATTGCGACTGCGACCTTCGCGGCCGGTGGTTCCTGGGAGCAGCTGTCTGATTCTCGGAGCGAGTCTGACTCTCGGAGCGATCTTCTGCCGTCGCGAGCAGCTCCCGCCTGCGCAGCCCGTGGGGCGGACACCGCTCGGGAAGTTTGCCGAACGCTCATGCACCGTATGGCCGATGTTCGTGTTCGGACCGGGAGGCGCGGCTGCACTTGACAAGTAGAGTGCAACGTGATGCGGTCGAGGACGGCTTCGACCTTCAGGGGAGGTAGGGATGGCGTTCTTCGGTGGAAGGCATGTGACTGCGATGTTGGCGGCCGTCGCTGTGGCGATGGTGGCCGGATTGGCGGGGTTGATCTTCGCCGTCCAGGCGCGGGCCCAGACGTCGCCGTCACCGCCGTCGTGCTCGTCGGGCACCCTCGTGCAGACGAGGAGCGGCCCGGTGTGCGGCGTAACCGCTAACGGCGTGACGTCCTACCTGGGCATTCGCTACGCAGCCCCCCCTGTGGGCAAGCTGCGCTGGATGCCACCTCAGCCGGTACAGCCGTGGACGAGCACCTACCAGGCCACCCAGCGCGGCGCGGCGTGCTCCTCACCAGGTTTCCCCGCGGGCTCGCCCCCGCAGGCCGGCACCAGCGAAGACTGTCTCAATTTGGAAGTTCAAAAACCGGCCGGTGCTCGGGCCGGGCAGAAGCTGCCGGTGATGTTTGAAATCCACGGCGGCGGGTTCCTTGGCGAAGCCCTGGACGACAATGGAGCGAATTTTGTGGGCGCGGGTCCGGTCGTCTATGTCTACGTCCGATACCGGCTGGGGATCCTTGGGTTCTTGGCGGATAAGGCGCTCGGCGCTCATTCGGGGGACTACGGCCTGCAGGATCAGCAGGCCGGGCTGCTCTGGGTAAAGCGCAACATCTCCCGTTTCGGCGGCAACCCGCACGATGTGACGATCTTCGGCGAGTCCGCCGGTGGAGCCAGCGTATGTGACCAGGTCGCCTCGCCCACGGCGAGGGGTCTGTTCCAGAACGGCATCAGCATAAGCGGCTTTTACAACTTCAACGTCAACACGATCTGGTGGCCGGCGGACTGCAAGTCCAAGCTGCAGACCGAGGCTCAGGCCCAGAAGATGGGGGCGGAGTTCGCGGCGAAGGTCGGCTGCGGGAACGCTGCCAACGTCGCGGCCTGCCTGCGGGCCGTGCCTGCCGGCACTTTGGTCGAGAAGGGGGGCCAGTTCGTGGATCCGTTCGCCGGCGGTTCGATCGGGCCGATCGTCAACGGCACGACCCTGCCCATGTCGGCAGCCCAGGCGTTCAAACTTGGCCGCGTCAACAAGGTCAAACTGATGATCGGGGTTGGCCGAGACGAGTTCAACGGCGGGATCTACACGAACAGCCCCGGGCATACAGTGGTCGCGAACACGCCCGCTCAGTACCGACAGCTGGTGCGGCAGCAATTCGGATCGCTGGCGCCGACCGTGATGCGGCTCTATCCGCTGCAGCGGTTCCCGTCTCCGGCCCCGTTCATCGCGTATCGCACGATCATGGCCGACGCTTTCAGCGTCTGCACGGCTTTGGTCAGTGATGCCCAACTGTCCAGGCACATTCCGGTGTACGCGTATGAGGATGACGACGCCGATTCCCCAGGGGAGACGCAACCACTGGGAGCCAACCACAGCGCAATCAACCGGCTCGCCCACGATCCTCCCGCTTCGCTGGATGCCAACCAGGCCGCGCTGCAGAACCAGGTGCTGACCGAGTGGACCGGGTTTGCTCGCACCGGTAACCCGACCGTAGACGGAACGCCGCTGTGGACGCGCTACACCACGCGGGGTCGGCCGGTGATGTCGCTCATGCCGGCCGGGGACAGCACGCTCGTCCCGACCAGCACCATCATGGCGCAGCACCACTGCGGCTTCTGGGATGCGGTCAACCGAACGGCGCCGTGGGCACCGTGAAGCTTGAGTCGCGCAAGTCGCCTTCAGGAAGGTAGGCCCACGTTCTCGCCGCGCACTTGGTCCTTGACCTCGTCGTGTGAATCAGGGCCTATTGGAATATCGGCGCTGAACCAATACCCTACGCGACCACGCTGTTGCTGAGCCCTGTTGTCAGAACGAAGCTTGCATCCGGCCGCCCGATGCTCGAGATCCTGGGAGCAAGAACCCCCGGATCGGCCGTCGACGTATCCTCGCTTCCCTCACCGGGCTGGTCCCTCCTATCAACGGGTTCTTCGAATCTCGTTCCGCGCGAGCGCCGTCACATTCGGCGAGAGAGAACGTTCCCGCATTACCCGATCGGGATGACGCCGGTGGCCGCGGGTTGATTTGCATGACCGCCAAGCCCGGATGGCGGGGTGGCCGGATGCTGCTGGCACGGGTGCAGGCTGGCAGGAGTGCTGGTCGATCGTGCACCTGAGACGCCGGTCAGGCGCTGGAGCGTTGCAGAAAGCTGCGCGCCGGTCCGTTCCCGCCAGGGGACGGACCGTGTTGTGGCTGTGCGGCCTGGCGCTCGGTCTGATGCTAGTCGCCGGCGGCGGGTCGGCCTCGGCCGCCACGGTTCCGTTCAATCCGGCGCAGCCGACGGTATTCATCGCCCAGGGTAGCCCCAACACCCAGCTCGATTCAGCCACGCAGAGCGGCGGGAAGATCACATTCACGCCGGTCGGGGGGACGATCGCCGGGCTGACGTACAACGCGATCGGCTACGACACCTGCAACAACTTCATCTACGGGGTTCAGACGAGCACGGCGAATAGCCAGCCGGCCGGCTCCGTGATCCAGATCGCTTCCGACGGGTCGATCTCGTACACGGGCATCACCGTCGCAGGCGGGTCCAACGTCGGGGCGTTCGGTCCTGACGCCAACTGCGATGACTTCTACGTCGGCACCAGCGGTGGCTCGACGCTGACCAGGGTGAACCTCCTCACCAAGACGACCACGACCATCGCCGTTGGCTCCGCCGGCCCGGACATGACGTATTCCAACGGGTTCTTCTGGTCGATGCCAAACCCGAACCAGATCCAGCGGATCAACGTCACGGCGGGACAGCTGGGATCGACGCTCTTCTGTTCGACGGCAGCCACAGGATGTGTCGTCGACACCAGCATCTCGACCCCGCCCGTCAACGGCGTGGCACCCACCGGTATTTTCGGCGCGGCCTGGACGTACGGCAACGGCGACGTCGGTTTCTCGAACAACAGCTCGGGGAACATTTATGAGATCAGGATCGCCAACGCGGCGGCGGGCGCGCCGACGTTCACGACCGTGATCAGCCAGACCGGGCCGGCGAGCTCCAACAACGACGGCAGCAATGCTCCCGGCCTGAACACCGACCTTGCGGTCACGAAGACGGCCAGCCCGGCAATGGTCGACCCCGGCGGCAGGATCACCTACACGCTGACGGTCACCAACAACGGGCCCGGGAACTCGTCGGGCTACGTGCTCAACGACTCGCTGCCGGCCGGGCTGACGAACGCGGCGACGACCAGCACCGGCTGCAGCGTGACCTCGCCGACGGCCGTCGTGTGCGCGGGCGCCCCGCTCGCGGCCGGGGCGTCGGTGACCGACACGATCACCGCCAACGCCCCGAACCCGTTCACGGGCTCGCTCACCAACACCGCGACCGTGGCCGCGAACGAGGCCGACCCCACCGCGTCCAACAACAGCGCCCCGGCGACGGTCGGCGCGAACATCGTCAAGGTGTCGATCGTCAAGTCGGCGGTCGTGGCGCCGGCCTCCGACCAGGGTGCGGCCCAGGTCGGCGACACGATCACATACTCCTACAACGTCACCAACAACGGCAACGTCCCCCTAACGTCACTCGCTGTGTCTGATCCGACCGCCGGCAGCGTCGCGTGCCCGACGCCGGCTCCGCCTGGACTCGCCCCGGGCGCGACCGAGACGTGCACCGCGAGGGCCCCGTACCTGGTCAAGCAGACCGACGTCGACATCGGCAGCGTCATCGACACCGCAACCGCGACCGGAACCGATGCAACCGGCTTCACCTCGCCCGCGTCCGCGCCCTCGTCGACGACTGTGCCGGCGGTGGCGGCGGCGCCGTCGCTGCTGCTGCAGAAGGTCGAGAACGCGTCGCTCGGCAACTCGGCTCCGCTCCAGCCAGGTGAGACGATCCAGTACTCGTACGTGATCACGAACACGGGCAACGTCGATCTGACCTCTCTGTCGGTGTCCGATCCGACCGCCGGCACGGTCAGCTGCCCCACACCGCCCGCCGCCGGGCTCGCGCCGGGGGACACTGAGACGTGCACCGCAAGCGCGCCCTACGTCGTCACCCAGGCCGACGTCGACAGGGGTGGGGTGACCGACACGGCGACCGCCACCGGAGGCGACCTCCAGGGCGGCACGGCGACCTCGCCTCCGTCGAGCACCGCGACCTCCTCGTTGCCAGATCCGGCCGTCTCGGTCGACAAGACGGCGACGGTGACGCCGGCCGCCGATCAGAACGCGGTCAAGGTCGGCGACACAATCCAGTACACCTACAAGGTCACCAACGTCGGCAACGTCGACCTGGCTTCGTTTGCGGTGTCCGATCCGTCCGCCGGCAGCATCTCCTGCCCGACGCCGGCCGCCCCCGGTTTGGCGCCGGGCGCGGCCGAGACCTGCACCGCCGATCATCCCTATACGGTCACCCAGGCCGACGTCGACAACGGCGAGGTCGACGACACCGCGACGGCCACGGGGACCGACAACCAGGGCAACACGAGCGCCCCATCGAACCCGTCGACGGCGACCGTGCTCGCGGTGACGGGCAATGCCTCGGTATCGATCGCCAAGTCGGCGACCGTGTCTCCCTCCAGCGACCAGAACGCTGTCAAGGTCGGCGACACGATCCAGTACTCCTACAAGGTCGTCAACACCGGCAACATCACCCTGACCTCGGTCGCGGTCAACGACCCGAGCGCCGGCGATGTCACCTGCCCGGTCCCGGCCGGGGGCGGGCTTGCCCCAGGGGCGTCCGAGACGTGCAGAGCCGTCAACCCCTACACCGTCGTCCAGTCCGATGCCGATGCGGGTGGAGTCACCGACTCGGCGACCGCGACCGGCGTCGACACCCAGGGCGCGCAGAGCGAGCCCGCGCCCGCCTCGACGGTCACCGTCCCGGCGGTGGCCGCCGCGCCGTCCGTGTCACTGAGCAAGAAAGCGACGGTGGACCCCACCACCGACCAGAACGCGGTCCAGGTCGGCGACCGGATCTCCTATTCCTACACGGTGAGCAACACGGGCAACGTCACTTTGACGTCGGTGGCGGTATCAGATCCGGCGGTCGGCAACGTGATCTGCCCGACGCCAGCTGCGCCGGGCCTCGCGCCAGGCCAGTCCGAGACGTGCGCCGCCGACGACCCGCACCCCGTCACACAGGTGGACATCGATAACGGCGCTGTCACCGACACCGCCGTCGCCACTGGCACCGACACCCAGGGCACCCAGAGCCCAGCGTCCACGCCGGCGTTCGTGACCGTGCCCGCGACCCCTGCTGTGCCGGCCGTCTCGCTGCAGAAGTTTGCCAACGCCGCCAACGGCGATACGAGCCCGATCACCACGGGGGAGCACATCCAGTACTCGTATCTAGTGGAGAACACCGGCAACGTCGATCTGATCACGCTGACGGTGACGGACAACAAGGTCGGCTCGGTGAGCTGTCCGACCCCCGCCCCGCCGGGCCTCGCGCCGGGGGACTTCGAGACGTGCACCGGCACCTACACGGCCACGGGCTCCGACGCGGCCGACAACAACGTCACCAACGCGGCGACCGCGACCGGCAGCGACCCCGCGGGCGGCAAGGGCACCTCGGCGCAGGTCACGACTTCGATTCCGGAAACGAGCCCCGTGCCGTCGGTCGAGATCCACAAGGCGGCGTCGGTCACGCCCTCCTCCGACGCCGACGGCGTCGTCGTCGGCGACCACATCTCCTACAGCTACATCGTCACCAACACCGGCAACGTCAACCTCTCGTCGGTCGCGATCAACGACCCCACCGCCGGCAACGTGACTTGCCCGGCGCTGACTGCACCGGGGCTCGCTCCCGGTGCATCGGTGACCTGCACCGAGGGCGTCGCCTACCAGGTCACCCAATCCGATGTCGACAGCGGCAACGTGACCGACGGCGCGACCGCGACCGGAACCGCGATCGTCGCGGGCAGCCCGGTCACCAGCCCGCCATCCACCCCCGACAGCGTCACGACCCCGGCAGGGACGAATCCGGTCGTGTCGGTCGTCAAGTCGGCGGCCGTCACGCCGTCGGCCGATCAGAACGCCGTCAAGCCCGGCGACAAGATCCAGTACTCCTATCTGGTGACCAATGTCGGAAACACGACCCTGAAGACGATCTCGGTCAGCGACTCGAACCTCACCAGCGTGACCTGCCCAACCCCATCGTCGCCCGGACTTCCCCCGGGGTCGGCTGAGACGTGCACCGCCGACCACGCCTACACGGTCAGCCAGGCCGACGTCGACGCGGGCGCGGTAAACGACACCGCCACCGCGAGCGGAGTCGACCTTCTGGGGGTGCCGAGCCCCAAGGCCTCGGGCAGCCTCACCGTGTCGGTCGAGCCCGCCGACCCGGAGCTGTCGCTCGCCAAGCGCGGAACCGTCACTCCTGCGGCGGACCAGGACGACATAAAGGTCGGCGACACGATCCATTACAGCTACGTGGTCACGAACACCGGCGACGTGACGCTGACCAGCTTCGCGGTGATCGATCCGACCCTCGGACCGGTGACCTGCCCGATCCCGGCGCCGCCGGGACTGACTCCGGGGGCATCGGTGACCTGCGCCGCCGACGATCTCCACACGGTTGCCCAGCGGGACATCGACACCGGTGGTGCGACCGATCAGGCGACCGCGACCGGGGCCGACGCGAACGGCAGCTCGACGTCGATCGCGACCGCGTTCGACACCGACCCATCGGTGCCTGACCCGCGCGTATCGATGGTCAAGACCGCGACCGTCACCCCGTCCGCGGACCAGAACGACGCCCAAGTCGGCGACAAGATCGCCTACCGCTTCCTGGTCACCAACACCGGCAACGTCGACCTCGAATCGATAGCGATATCAGATAGCTCGCTCGGCGACGCTGTCTCCTGTCCGATCCCGGCGCCGCCCGGCCTCGCGCCGGGAGCATCGGAGACCTGCACCGGCGAAATCCAGCACGTCGTGTCGCTGAGCGACGAGGCTGCCGGGAGCGTGACCAACACCGCCACCGCCACCGGCAGCGACGGCCTCGGCGACATTTCGTCCGCGTCGCCGCCGTCGACCGACACTGTCCCGGTGCGACAGCCGCCAAAGCCCCCGGCACCGCCCTCACCGCCGGCACCGCCCTCACCGCCGTCACCGCCAACGCCGCCGTCACCGCCGACGCCGGCACGGGCCGCGACCAAGCTCCTGCTCCACAAGCAGGTCAACAAGGCCAACGCCTACCCGGGCCAAAAGCTGACCTACACGCTAACCGTCAAGAACGACGGGCCGACGACTGCAACGAACGTGAAGGCCACCGATACCCCCAGCATCCCTATCAAAGTCGTCTCGATCCACGCCGCCCAGGGCAGCTGCAGCAAGGACCACCCGATCACCTGCACGCTCGGCGCCGTAGCGGTCGGTCGCGCCGTCAAGATCGTGATCGCCGCAGAGGTCAAGCACAGCGGAATCGAGCGCAACACTGCCCGCGTGACGAGCGCAGAAGCGCTTCTTGACCCCTCGAGCGCTGTCGCAAGCGCGACCACCAGGATCACGCCAATCCTTCAGATCCACAAGACCGCCTCCGTGCGAAGCGCCGTCACCGGGCACAACCTGACCTTCGAAATCACCGTCAAGAACCCAACCCTGGTCGCGATCCCCAAGGTCACGGTCTGCGACGCGCTCCCCGGGGGGCTGCTCTATGTCAGCTCGAGTCCCGGCGGTAACGTACGCACCGGATCACCCTGTTGGAGAATCGCCAGGCTGACCGCTGGGCGCGCGAAGCGTTTCCGCGTGATCGTGATCGTCGCTCCCGGCAACAGCGGCATGCGCATCAACCGCGCAACCGCCCGCGCACCCGGGGTCGCTGCCACCCACGCCGCCGCTGGCGTGAAAGTCACCCAGACGCTAACCATCCCGTGCGCAGACGCGTCCAGCGCCGCCGCGACCGCCAGCGCAGACTCGCCGCAGCACCCACCCATCGCCAAAGCGGCCTGCTGACCCGACTACCCGCCAATTCGTGACCGGGCGCCAGCACGTCGGCGCCGAGGTTGTTTGAGCGAGTGGTAGCGGCGCCGGCGATGTTGCGCGCGATCGTCAGCGACGTGCGGGTGTGGGTCAGGCCGCTGGCGCGGACTCGGGCCGGCGCCGCCAGTGCGGTTGCTCGTTTGGCAGCGGTGGTCCAGGCAACACTTACAGTTCTCGTCTGGCGGCGGTCACCTTGCGCGATCCTCGACCGCTCGGTCGGTCGATTGCTGCTTCGGCCGCGAGCTTGGCCAGGGTGGGATAGTCATAGGCCGCCTCGGGTTTGGCGCGCACCGCCGCGTCGAGTGCGTTGGCGTCCTCCCCGACGAGAATCCGCCAGGCGCCTGCTCGTACCCCCTCGAGGATTGTGGTGGCCGCGGCGGCCGCGGTGAGCGGGGCCTTGTCGCGGTACTCGGTTTCGGTCCGCGCCAGCAGCTGGCGCACGTCCTCGGTGGAGGCGCCCTCGGCCAGCCCGCCGGTCCGGGTCAATCTGGCTTGGGCCTCGGTCGGGATCAGCTCTCGAAGTTGCGTGTCGCTGAGGTCGCTCAGCTCGGGATGTCCGTGGGCGTGGCGGGTGTTGGCGATGATGTCGGTGCCCACGTGCCCGGGCATCACGATCACGACCCGGACCTGCGGGGCGTGGGTGCGCAGGTCTTCGATCAGCGCCTCGGTGAAGCCTTTGACGGCGAACTTGGCGGTGGCGTAGGCGGTGTTGGGCATGCCCGGGCCCAGGCTCGCCCAGAAGCCGTTGACGCTGCTGGTATTGATGAGCACTCCCTCGCTGCTGGCGATCAGCAGCGGCAGGAACGTGCGGGCGCAGTAGTACACGCCCCACCAGTCGACCGCGAACGTCCGCTCCCACTCCTCCCTGCTCCCGGTGACGAAGCTGCTGCCGCCGCCGATGCCCGCGTTGCTGAACACCAGGTGGACGTGACCAGTCGCGTGGCGCTGTAGCAGCTCGTCGCGAAACTGCTTCACCTGCGCCTCGTCAGAGACGTCGCAGACGTGGCCGCTGACCAGGACCCCGTCCGCGGCGTCTGCCTGCGCGATCGCGGCGGTATCCGCGATCGCGTGGTCGTTCCAGTCGCAGGCCGCGATCGAGCACCCGTGCGCTGCGAGTTGGCAGACCAGTTCGCGGCCGATACCCGAGCCGCCGCCCGTCACCACCGCAAGCTTTCCATCAAACGAGGTCATGTCGGCATCTCCTCTCGGCTGGTCCGGGATCGCACGATCATTGCGGCGCAGCCCCACGAACGTCCGCGGACTCGCGCGTTCACCCGTGGTGAGCAGCTCTCGGGTTCTCGCCAGCCATCCTGCTGTCACTCCGCTGCGGCTCGGGTTCTGGCGGCGGCAGAGGCGTATGACTGTGTTGAAGGTGGGTCTGCATCCGCCGCAAGTAGAGGGCGCAGACAGCGAGGCCGGTGCCGATGATCGCCCAGGTGGCGACATGGGCCACGACGCCGAACGTTGACGTGGAGACGGTGAAGGCGAGGATGATCTGGGCGGCGGCGTTGGTGAGGAACATGACGCCGATGATCGCGGTTAGCACAGCGAGTGCGTGGTGTCCGTCTGGCGTGTCGGGCTTGGGCCGGGTCGCGGGCGGTGCTTCGAGCTTGGCCTTGGCGATCGACAGCAGCGGGCGGCGCGCCGCGAGCGAGATGAGGCAGGCAAGCCCGACGGCGCCCGAAAAGAGGGCGCGGTGCAGTTCGAGCGGGAGCGCGCTGCCTCCCGAGGCGATGGTCACCAGGAGCGCGATCCCGAACCCCGCGAATGCGATCACTCCCACTGGCTCGATCCTCCGTCGCGAGACGGCGTAGGCGAGCACCCACAGACTGGGGATCGCCTCGGTGATGGCGAGCGCCTTGGTGGCGTTTCCGAGCGCCTGGTGCAACACCACGAACGCGATCACCGGCACCAGCAGGCCGGCGAGGAGCCGGAACGGGCGAGCGGGCGGTGACGGAGGTCGGCTCATTACCGGCTGGCCTGGCCGTCTGACGGGGTTTGGAGCCCCGGGGCGCTGGCGAGGACCCGGTGGATCTTGCGCGCGATCACCAGCGTGTTGAGCACCAGATCGCTGATCAGCCCTCCGGGGCTGACGTGGATCTCGCTGCGCCCGGATCCGCGGACAATGGTCACCTGGGCTCGCTGCACCCGGTTGGAGCCGCTGCCGACTACGATCGTGTCGGGCGATCCGGGTACCGGCTCGCTGAACGGCGCTCTGGTCTGGCGCATCCCAAGCAGCACGTTGTAGCCAGGCCCGAGGCCGTCTCGCAACGCCTGGACGACCTCGTCGGTTCGCAGGTCAGACCGGGGAACGGTGAGCGTGTACATGATTAGTGCCCTCGCGTTGGGGTTCGCAGTTTTGGGTTTCGCGTGGCGAGGTCGAACAGCGAGGCCAGTTCGCGGGCGTGATGCTCGAGATCGAGCGAGGGATCCCGCGCGAGCGCTCGCGGCACGGCATCGATCGCCGCCCGGAGCGCGCCGGCCATCACCATCGGGTCGAAGTCCGCGCGGAACTCGCCGGTCTTCTGATAGTCACCCAGCATTCGTGCCAGCCAGGCGGTAGCCGCGTCCAGGATCGCCGGGTCAAAGCTGCGGCTGCCATCAGCGCGGCGGGCGTTGCGCGCGATCTCCGCGATCGCGATCACGTGGCTGCGGTACTCGTTCATGAATCCCAGATCGGACTCGATATACGCCCGCAGGGTCGCGGGACCCGACGAGTGACCGCCGATCCGCGGCCGCATGTATGCCTCAGCCCGCGACAGCACCTCGCTGACGACCTCGGCCAGCAGCTCGTCCTTACCGGCGAAGTGATAGCCGATCACACCCTTGCTGATCCCCGCCCGCCGCGCGATCGCAGCCAGCGACGCCCCGGCATAACCAAGCTCCGCGATCGTGTCGATCGCGCAGCCCACGATCTGCGCCCGGCGCGCCTGCTCAATGAACGATCGCCGCGGGGGCTCCCCTGCACCAGGCACGGCCGGCGGGTCGAGGCTCGCCTCTGCTCTGGGGTTGAGCCGAGAGTCCATCTTTTCGCCATCTTATCAGAAGTTTGTCCGTCCGGATAAAAATAATGCGGCGCGGCCAGCGTGCTCCCTCCCGGCTCCCGCACGGCGGCGCGCGGGGTCAAGCACAGCCCCGGTAGATCGAGTCAGTCCTGCTTCCGTCGTGCGACGTGATCTCGCGATCTGCGTCCGTGCTCCCGAGTCCCGCGGAACTCGAGTTGCCTGTCGAGGTAGTGCTCCCGGCACACGGCGCAGCGACAGACCGAGCCGCCCTCGAGCGCGCGCTCTCCTGAGCGACCAACCGCGTGACAGACTGGTGCCCAACCGCGTGACAGGCTGGTGCCCAACCGCGTGACAGGCTGGTTTGAATCAGAGGCGATGACCACGTGCGGCTCCGAACAGCCGGTGCTGTATCTGGACTCGGCATCATCAAGTTGTGACGGTGGTCTTACGGGCACCGACGTTTCCCCTGAGCGACGGCACTGCTCGTCTTCGGCTCCCGTGCCAGGGCGACGTTGCTCAGCTCGCGGAATACGCGCTGAGTTCCGGGCGACTGGAGGGAGCCTGGCTGCCGGTTCAGCCCGGCACCGGCCGCGAGCGGTTGGAGTGGATCGTCGAAGACTGGTTGCGGGGGTGGACCGGACGCGGGAGCGACGACGCACCGGCGCTGCTGCTCGACGTCTGTGGCGCATCGCGCTTCGTCGGGTATGTCGGGTTCGGCGCTCACGCCGTTGGCGTCGTCGAGCTCGTCTATGGGGTTGCGCCGGACTGGCGCGGTCGAGGTCTGGCTGCCCGAGCCGCAACACTGGCGGCGAGCTGGCTGGTGCAAGAGCGCGGAGTAAGGGTGGTCGAGCTGCGGATTGGCCGCGAGCATCATGCGAGCCAGCGCGTCGCGGCGAAGGCGGGGTTCCGGCTCGCCGGCACCGTGCACCAGGTAGTAGCCGGTACCGGCGCGGCGTTTGAAGACCTTCGCTACGTCTATCCGGGGCCAGGGCCGCCACCAAGGGAGCGGTGACCGGCACCACCGATCTCCACGAACCGGCGCGATCAACACCGGCGCGGGCCAGACGGTTCCTCCGACCTCGCCAGAGACCGGCTGGGTCTGGCCAGCGAGCCCTCGCCGCCCACGAAAGCTGTACTTCGCCTACTCGCTCACAATCGTCAGCCTGCCCTACATGATCGACGGCATCCCCACGCGGAGGACCCATGGTCTGAGGGAGCGCAACAAGCCGGCGCCCTTACCCGGACTGCGTCGTCGACACCTCCTTTGAGGATCGCCCGCGGGGAGTGCCGGCAGCCTTCCGTCCGTCCCTGCGGAGAGCAGTCGACCCCAGCGGTTCGCCCGCCCGACGCAATTCGCCTGATTTGCCGCCACTTCCTGATGCCGCCGGTGGGACTCGAACCCACGACCGTCGGATTAAAAGTCCGCTGCTCTACCAACTGAGCTACAGCGGCGGGCACTCCATGATCGCGCACTGAGAGTCACGTGGGGGTTGCGGTCAGCCGGAGTAGGCGACGGTCTCGACCTCGACCAGCATCCGCGGGTCGATCAGGGCGCTGACCTCGACCATCGTCATCAGCGGCCGGTGCTCGGCGAAGACCTCTCCGTGGGCGCGGCCGACCTCATCGGCGCGCGAGATGTCGGTCACGTACACCCGAGTCTGGATCACATCGGCCACTCCCACCCCGCCCCGGTTAAGCTCGCCGGCGATCTTGCCGAGGATCTCGACCGTCTGCTCATACGGCGTGTCGCCGACCACGGCGCCGTCCTCGTCGACCGAGGTCGTTCCGCCGACCAGCACGAACGGGCCAGCCTTGACGATCCGGCTGAAGCCGAACGACACCTCCCAGGGCGAGGGAGGATCTCCGGGGAGGCGCTCGGTCAATGGCGAAAATGGCGCCGGCTGGTGAACACCATCGTCGCCCCGGCCTGATCGACCGCCTCCACGACCTGGGGGTCGCGCACGGAGCCGCCCGGCTGGATGATCGCGGTCACCCCCGCATCCAGAGCGAGCTGCGGTCCGTCGGGAAACGGGAAGTAGGCGTCTGAGGCCAGGACTCCATCCTGGACGCCGTCGCGGGCCTTCTCGAGCGCGATCCGCACCGCGTCCACCCGGCTCATCTGCCCGGCCCCGATGCCGATCGTCGCCAGATCACGAGAGATCACGATCCCGTTCGACTTGACGTGCTTGCACACCTTCCAGGAGAACAGGAGCTCCTCCCACTCGGCCTCGCCGGGGCGACGCTCGGTCACCACCCGCATCTCGCCGCGATCCTCGAGGTCGACGTCGCGATCCTGCACGAGCATCCCCCCGGCCACCTGGCGTAGCTGGGGCTCGACCGTTGCGGTCGTGGTACTGCGCTGCTCACGGTCGTCGAGGATCCGCATGTTCGGCTTCTGGGAGAGGACCTCCACGGCGTCCTCGTCGTAGCCACGGGCGAACAGGACCTCGATGAACTGGCCCACCAGGGCCTCGGCCAGCGCGCGGTCAACCCGGCCGTTGAGGCACACGATGCCGCCGAAGGCCGACATCGGGTCGCAGGCGAATGCCTTGCGGTAGGCCTCGAGCAGATCGGGGGCGACGGCGACGCCGCACGGGTTGTTGTGCTTGATGATCACGCACGCCGGGATCTGGAACTCACTCAGCAGCAGGCGGCCGGCATCGAGGTCCAGCAGGTTGTTGAACGAGATCGGCTTGCCGCCGAGCTGGGAGACCATCGAGAGGACGTGCGATCGGGCCCCCACCTGCTCGTAATAGGCCGCGCGTTGATGGGGATTCTCGCCGTAGGGAAGCTCCAGCACCTTCTCGAAGGCGCGCACGAGCAGCGGCGGGAAGTCCTCGCGCTTCTCCTGAAACCAGCGGGCGATCGCCGCGTCGTAACGTGCCGTGTAGGCGAACGCCTCCGCGGCCAGGTTCTCCCTGGTGGCCGGGGACAGACGGCGGTCGGACTCGCGCAGCTCGGCCAGGACGGCGTCGTAGCTGGCGGGACTCACCACCGGGGCGGCGAAAGCGAAGTTCTTGGCGGCCGCGCGAATCATCGTTGGGCCACCGATGTCGATGTTCTCGATCACATCCCCGTCGGTGGCGCCACGAGCAGCCGCCGTGCGCTCGAACGGGTACAGATTCACGCACACCAGGTCGACGAACTCGACGTCGTGCTCCTGGGCGGCCTGGACGTGCTCCGGGTTGTCGCGGACCGCCAGGAGTCCCGCGTAGAGCTTGGGATGAAGCGTCTTGACCCGGCCGTCCATGATCTCGGGAAAGCCCGTGAGGTCGGTGATCGACCGGACCGGCACCCCCGCGTCGGCGAGCTCGCGAGCCGTCCCACCCGTTGAGACGAGCTCGACCCCGAGCTCGGCCAGCCCGCGGGCGAACTCGATGATCCCGGTCTTGTCCGAAACCGACAGCAGAGCGCGCCTAACCTGCGGACCGGCGGCGGCCGGCGCCAACATGCCGACGGTCTCGGCGCTTGCCTCCATGGGCCCGACTCTACCGCGCAACGACCACGCGACGCGGGTTGGCGGGATCGAATCCGACGGCTCCGCGCGCGATCAGATCCACGGCCTCCACGAGCAGCTCGTGCTCGATCGGGTGCAGGCGCTCCAGCACCTCCGAGGCGTGGGCGGCGTCGGGAAGCTCGACCCCGCGCTGGAGGATCACGGGCCCGGTATCGACGCCGAAATCCACGAAATGGACCGTGACCCCGAACAGCTTGACGCCATAGTCGATCGCCTGCTGGACCGCGTGCAGCCCCGGAAAGGCAGGCAGGAGCGCGGGATGAACGTTGATCACACGGTCGGGAAACGCCCCCAGGAACTCAGGGCTCAGCAGCTGCATATAACCGGCCAGGACGACGAGCTCCACGCCCCGTTCGCGCAGCCAGCCGGCCATGGCGGCGTCCCGGGAAGCTCGGTTGGCAAACGCCTCAGGAGGGAAGGACGCGATCGGGATCCCGGCCCGCCGAGCGCGCTCCAGCGCCTTGGCGTCAGGCTTGTCGGACGCCACCGCGACCAGCCGCACCCGGTTGCGTCCATGGGCGCGATCGATCAACGCCTGCAGGTTGGTACCCGCCCCCGAGGCCAGGACGGCGATGTTCATCCCACGCGCAGCTTCGGGAAGCGCCCGCCCGTCGAGCGCAGCTTCCCGAGATGAAGCAGCTCGTCGACCCGGCGCAGGACCTCCTCGGAGCGCAGGTGCGAGAACGCGCCGTAGCCGGCGAGCGCATCGTAGGCATACTGGACCACGACCTTCGAGCGGCCGCCGCGCAGGATCTCGACGGCCCGGGTTCGCCCGACCGGCGGCTGCGCCGAGACGATTACCGTGACGATCGCCTTGTCCAGGTCGCCGGCCGGCATATCCGCCGCCGCCGGCGCACCGGCCGACACGGGCGCACCGGCGGGTCCAGGCGCACCGGCGGGCACGGAGGCGCCAGCGGGCACCGGGGCGCCAGCGGGCACGAGCCCGGGCTCGCACACGTCGCAGCACGGCACCTCGGACGCCGCCGCCGAGCGATCGCCGAAATGCTCCAGCAAGGCCCGCCGGCGACAGCGCGATCCTTCGACGTACTCCCAGACGGCGCGGTACTGGGCCCAGCGGACGCGCTCGGCCTCGCGCGCGGAGCTCTGGCACAGGGCGGCGGCGCGGCGGTCCCATCCGCCGGTGATCTGCCCGGCCGCCCGGTCAGGCGGAGCGGGCGCGGGTGCCAGGACGCCGGCGCGGGCCAGGTGGCCGATGATGGCGCGGACCGCATCCGCATCCCCCCGCCCGCGCTCGGCGGCCAGCCCGAACAGCTCGGAGACGGCGACGTCGTAGTGGCCATCGCACCCCGCCCACTGCAGCCGCTCGCCGACCCGCGCAAACGCGTCGGCCGCCAGCCGCGAGCGCTGGATGAAGAACACGTGCAGCCCCTTGTCGCGCCCCTCGGCGAACAGCAGGCAGCGCGCCGGGCGCCCGTCGCGGCCGGCTCGGCCCGCCTCCTGGTAGTAGGCCTCCACCGAGCCCGGCACCGAGGCATGACAGACGGTGCGCACGTCGGGCTTGTCGATCCCCATGCCGAAGGCGTTGGTGGCGACGATCACCGGCGCCTGCCCGCTCATGAATCGCTCCTGCGCGGCCGCCCGGGTCCCCCGATCCATACCCGCGTGGTAGGCGAGCACCTCCTCGCCCAGCGCCCGGCCCAGCGAGCGGGCCAGTTCCTCGCTGGCCCCCCGAGTGCCTGCATAGACGATCGCCGGGAGCGCGTCTGGCTCTGACAGCGCGGCCGTCAGGCGCCGCTGCTTGTCGGCGCCCCCACGGCAGGCGATGACCGCAAAGCTCAGATTGGGCCGGTCAAAACCGGTGGTCACCCGCGTGGGCGCCCGCAGCGAGAGCCGGCGCACGATGTCGTCGGCCACCCGAGGGGTGGCCGTCGCGGTCAGGGCCATCACGCAGCGCGCCCCGAGCCGCCGGGCGACGTCGGCGAGGGTGAAGTAGTCAGGCCGGAAATCGTGCCCCCACTGGGAGACGCAGTGGGCCTCGTCGACCACGAACAACCCGACCCGGGCCCCGGCCAGCGCCCGGGCGAAGGCAGGGGATCCGAAGCGCTCGGGTGCCACGTAGAGCAGCCGCACCTCTCCGGTGCGGGCGCGCTGCACCGCCTGCGCGTTGGCGCCGTACCCACGCTGCGCGTTGACCAGGGCGACGCTCCCCGGGGCGATGCGCTCGAGCGCCGTCACCTGGTCGTGCATCAGGGAGACCAGGGGCGAGACGACCAGCGTGAGGTCCTCGTCCATAAGCGCCGGTAGCTGGTAGCAGAGCGACTTGCCCGAGCCGGTCGGCATCACCACCAGCGCGTCCCGGTGATTCAGCGCCGCCTGGACGGCCTCGGCCTGTCCGGGCCGGAACTGCTCGAATCCGAACAGCCGGTGCAGTGCCTGGCGTGGGTCCATGGGACGGCCGACGATACCGGCGGCCGCGGCGGGAGCCTGTGGCTCAGAGCACCACTACGCCCGCACCAGCGGCAGCTCGTGCTCGAGCGCGAACTTCCCGTTGGCGTCAGCGCTGCCGGCCAAAGGGTAGTCGCCGCTGAAGCAGGCGTCGCAATGGGCCTCCCGAGGCGCGCCCACGGCCTCGTAGACCCCATCCAGCGACAGGTAGTGCAGCGAGTCGGCGCCGACCTCGGCCGCGACCTGCTCGACGGTGCGCCCGTGGGCGATCATCTCCTCCCGGGTGGACATGTCGATCCCGTAGTGGCAGGGGTGCTTGATCGGGGGAGCGGAGATCCGCAGGTGGATCTCGGCGGCGCCGGCGTCGCGCAGCATCTGGACGATCTGGCGGGTCGTGTTGCCGCGCACGATCGAGTCATCGACGACGATCAGCCGCTGGCCCTCCACCACCTCGCGCAGCGGGTTGAACTTCAGCCGCAGACCGTGGCGGCGCAACTCCTGGCCGGGCTGGATGAACGTCCGGGCCACGTAGCGGTTCTTGATGAAGCCGTCGTCCTGGGGCAGCCCGGCTGCGCGCGCCAGCCCCCGGGCCGCCGCATTGCCGGAATCCGGCACCGGGATCACCAGGTCGGCGTCGACCGGCGCCTCGCGCCACAGGATCTCGCCCATCCGGGCGCGAGCCACCTGGAGGACCGTTCCAGCCATGCGCGAGTCCGGACGGGCGAAGTAGATGTATTCGAACACGCAGAAAGCGGGACGGACTCCGGTCGTCACCTGCTCGGAGCTGATCCCGGCCGCCGAGAGCGTCACCACCTCACCGGGGGCCACATCACGCACGAACTTGGCCCCGATCAGATCGAAGGCGCAGGACTCGCTGGCGACGCAGTAGGTGGGAGCGCCGCCCGCCGGATCGTCGATCCGCCCGATCGCCAGCGGACGCAGGCCGTGCGGATCCCGGAACGCGACCACCGCGTCCTCGGTCATGGCGACCGTGGAGAAGGCTCCGTTCAGCCGCGGGAGGACGTCGGCGACGGCGTCCTGGATCCGCCGTGCCGGGTGGGTGGCCAGCAACGCGGCGATGATCTCCGAGTCGGAGGTCGAGCGAAACGGCACGTCGCGACCGCTCAGCTCGGAGTGCAGCTCGACAGCGTTGATCAGGTTGCCGTTGTGGGCCAGGGCCAGCGTGCGCCGGTCGTCACGCACGATCGGCTGTGCGTTCTCCCACTCCGAGGACCCGGTCGTCGAGTAGCGAACGTGGCCGATCGCCATGTCTCCCAGCAGGGAACGGAGCATGTGCTCGTCGAAGACCTGGGAGACGAGGCCCTGGTCGCGGATCGCGATGATGTTTCCGCCGTGCGTCGCGGTCGCGATCCCGGCCGACTCCTGTCCCCGGTGCTGGAGCGCGAACAGCGCAAAGTAGGCGAGCCGAGCCACATCGTGATCGGGTCCGTAGATCCCGAACACGCCGCACTCGTCGCGGGGTCCGTCGCGATGGTCGAGAGAAGGAGCCATCCAGGGAACGCCTGCCTAGAGCACCGAGGCTAGCAACGCCATTTACAGGAACTTCGCCAATCCGCCCACGCGCGCCTCCTGTAGCTCGGAAACTGCGAGCTTCAGCCGGCCGGCCAGCTCGAGCTCGGCGCCGCCGACTCGGCCGATGACCCGAAGCCCGGCGAGCGCCGCGGGCGGGCCGGAGACGATGAACGCCCGGCCCGGCGCCTCGGCGAACGGGTCCAGCCCCTCGGGCACGGTCACGGTCGCGCCCAGCCCACCCGCCACGCAACACTCCGCGAGCGCCACCGCGACGCCGCCCTCGGCTATGTCGTGAGCGCTGTGCACCCGGCCCGAGCCGACCAGCCGGCGAACCGTCTCGTGAGCCTCGTGGACAGCCTGCTCATCGATAAGAGGCAGTGGGCCGGTGATCTCCTCCCCCCTCAGTTTCGCCAGCTCCGAGCCGGCCATTGCCGGCGCAAACGATCCGACGAGAGCGATCGCGTCACCCTCTTCCACGAAGGCCAGCCGTCCGGCGCGAGCCGGATCGGGCAGCCTCCCGACCATCCCGATCACGGGCGTCGGGAAGATCGGCCCCGACGGAGCCTCGTTGTAGAGCGACACGTTGCCGCCCACAACCGGCACGTCCAGCGTCCGGCAGGCCTCGGTGATCCCCTCCACCGCCTCGACCAGCTGCCAGGCCACATGGGGCTTTTCGGGGTTGCCGAAGTTCAGGCAGTTGGTGAGGCCCAGGGGCGTGGCGCCCACGCACGCCAGGTTGGCGGCGCACTCGTACACCGCCTCGGCCGCTCCCCGCCGCGGGTCGCAGGCGACCCGCCGGCCGTTTCCATCGATCGCCACCGCGATCGCCTCGCCAGTGGGCAGCGCCAGGACGGCGGCGTCGGCGTCGTCGGGCCGGCGCACCGTACGGGACTGCACCACCGGGTCGTACTGCTCGAATACGGGTCGCCGGGAGGCGAGATTGGCGGAGCCCAGCAGGGCCAGGAGGATCTCTGCGGGCGACTCCGCGCCGGTCAGCGTTGCCGGGGCCGGCGCGTAGAGCGGGGACTGGGGCGCGGCCGGCCGCAGGTCGTACAGCGGGCAGTCGTCGACGAGGATCGCCACCGGGAGGTCGGCTGCCACGTCTGCACCTGAGAGCACGCGCAGGCGCCCGGAGTCGTTGACCATCCCAATCGGTGTCGCCAGAGTCTCCCAGCGCTCGCAGATCGCGATCACCTCGTCGACGCGCTCGGGAGCCACCACGCACAGCATCCGCTCCTGGGACTCGGAGACCATGATCTCGAAGGGCTCCATCCCGGGCTCGCGCAGCGGGACCGCCGAGCAGTCGATGTCCAGACCCAGGCCGCCCTTGCTGGCCATTTCGGAGGCGGCCGAGGTCAGACCGGCGGCGCCCAGGTCCTGCAGGGAGACCAGGAGCCCTGCGTCCAAGAGCTCCAGGCAGCATTCGAGCAGCTTCTTCTCGGCGAACGGATCGCCGATCTGAACCGATGGCCGCTTGGCGGCGTCGCCCTCGCCGAGCTCTGCGCTGGCCAGCACCGAGGCGCCGCCGATCCCATCGCGGCCGGTCAGCGCGCCCAGCAGGACGAGCACGTTTCCGGGTCCAGCCGCCGCGCTGTCGATCAGCCGCTCGTGGGGGGCCAGCCCCAGGCACATGGCGTTGACCAGGCAGTTCTGCTCGTAGCTCGAGTCGAAATAGAGCTCACCGCCGACCGTCGGCACCCCGATCGAGTTGCCGTAGTGCCCGATGCCGGCCACGGCGTGCTCAAGCAGGTAGCGCGAGCGCTCGGAGTCCGCGGGCTCGCCGAAGCGCAGGGAGTCGAGCACCGCGATCGGCCGCGCTCCCACCGCGAACACGTCCCGCAGGATCCCGCCCACGCCCGTGGCGGCTCCCTGGAAGGGCTCGACCGCGCTCGGGTGGTTGTGGGACTCCACCTTGAACGCCACGCCCAGGCCACCGCCCACGTCCACCACTCCGGCGTTCTCGCCGGGCCCCATGAGCACCGCCGAACCCTCGGTGGGCAGCCTGCGCAGCAGCTTCTTGGAGTGCTTGTAGGCGCAGTGCTCTGACCACATCAGCGACAGCATGGCCAGCTCTGTGTCCCCGGGATCCCGGGCCAGCAGCTCGACGATCCGCGCGTACTCGCCATCCGTCAGCCCGAGCGCGCGGTGGCGTTGCCCGTTCGTCGCGATCGTGGGTGCCACTAGGGGTGCACTATTAGAGCGCAACGCCGCCGGCGGCAAGACTGGTCACATGGGCTCGTATCGACTCGAAGATCGCGAGGCCGTCGGTTGAGCCGGTCAGCGGATCGACGGCGTGCTCGGGGTGGGGCATCAGGCCGAAAACGTTGCGGGCCTGGTTGCAGACGCCGGCGATGTCGGCCAGCGATCCGTTGGGATTGTGTCCGGGCGCGTAGCGGAGCAGGACCTGGTCCTCTGACTGGAGCCGCGCCAGCTCCGCGTCAGGCGCGTAGAAGCGGCCGGTGGTGTGCTTGACCGGAATCGACAGCCGATCTCCGCGCGCGCACGCGCGCGTGAACGGCGACTGGGTCGTCGCCACCTCCAGCGTCACCTGACGGAAGATGAAGCGCAGGCTGGTGTTGGGCAGGAGCGCTCCGGGAAGCAGGCCGGCTTCGCACAGGACCTGAAAGCCATTGCAGATCCCGAGCACGAGGCCGCCTTCTGCGGCAAACTCGGCCACCTCGGCCATCACCGGGGCAAAGCGGGCGATCGCCCCGGCGCGCAGGTAATCACCGTAGGAGAAGCCGCCCGGCACGACGACCGCGTCGACGCCCTGCAGGTCGCGGTCGCCGTGCCACAGGATGACCGCGGTGCCCACACGCTCACAGGCCAGCTGGGCGTCGACCTCGTCGCAGGAGCCGGGGAAGCGGACGACGCCGAACTTCATGCGATCAAGATCCCGCCGCCTGCCCGTCGGCGTCGACGATCTCGTAGTCCTCGATCAGCGGGTTGGTGAGCAGGCGCTCGCACATCTCGGGCAGCCGCCCGGGATCCTCGACGTCCAGCTCGATCAGGCGTCCGACGTGGACGTTGCGCACCCCGGTGAACCCGAGCGCCGGCAGGGCGCGCTCCACCACCTGGCCCTGAGGATCGAGAATGCCGGCCTTGGGCTTGACCAGCACGCGGGCGCGCACGACCGGCACCCAGCTAGGCGGCGCCGGTGCGCCGCAGCCAGGCGTCGAAGCCCTGGCCGGTGATCCGCTCGTAGGCCTCCACGTACTTCTCGCGCGTGCGGGCGACCACGTCCTCCGGGATCGGAGGCGCCGGTGGGTTGCGGTCCCAGCCGGTGGACGACGCCCAGTCGCGCACGAACTGCTTGTCGAAGCTCGGCTGGCCGCGGCCGGGCTCGTACTCGTCGGCGGGCCAGAAGCGCGAGGAGTCCGGGGTGCACATCTCGTCGCCGATCGTCAACGTGCCGTCGACATCGAGCCCTAGCTCGAACTTGGTGTCGGCGAGGATGATCCCGTGCCGCCGAGCGTGCTCGGCGGCGAACTCGTACAGGGCCAGCGACACGTCGCGGACGCGCTCGGCGAGCGCCCGGTCGCCGATCAGGCGGACCGCTCCGTCGAAGTCGATCGCCTCGTCGTGGCCGATCTCGGCCTTGGTGCTGGGGGTGAACAGCGGCTCGGGGAGCCGGTCTGACTCCCGCAAGCCCGCCGGCAGCTCGATCCCCGACACGGCTCCGGTCGCCTGGTAGTCCTTCCAGCCCGAGCCCGTGATGTAGCCCCGGACCACGCATTCGACGCTCAGCATGTCCAGCTTGCGCACCACCATGCCGCGGCCCCGGACTTCGTCGGGAACCCCATCCGACACCGACAGCATGTGGTTGGGAAGGATGTCGGCGGTGCGCTCGAACCAGAACGCCGACAGCCCGGTGAGCACGTTGCCCTTGTCGGGGATCGGCGTCGGATGCACGACGTCGTAGGTGGAGATCCGATCGGAGGTCACGATCAGCAGCTCCTGAGACGAACTTTCGTAGATCTCGCGGACCTTGCCCGAGGCCAGCAGCGGAAGGTCGGTCAACGGGGTCACGGCAGCGATGCTAGCGGCTGGTTACGACGACCAGAGCGCGCTTGCGGACCGTCGTCACGGGGCGGCGGCGGCGAGCGCTGGATCAGGCGATCGCGTCCAGACGGCCCACGATCTCGCCGGCGTGGCGCACGAACGGCGCGTAGTCGAAGATCGCGTCCAGGTCCAGACCCGGGGCCGCGGGATCGGCGGCCAGCAGCCTGCGCAGCGGCGTGCGCTCGTCGATCGCCCGCTGGGCGAGGCGCTGGACGATCCGGTAGGCGTCGTCACGTGTGTGGCCGGCCTGGACGAGGGCCAGCAGGACGCGCTGGGAGAAGAGCGCTCCGTGGGTGAGCTCCAGGTTCTCGCGCATGCGCGCCGGGTCGATCACCGTGCCGTCGGCCAGGGCCAGGACCCGCTGCTGCATGTGGTCCAGCAGGCTCGTCGAGTCAGGCAGGATGATCCGCTCCACCGAGGAGTGCGAGATGTCGCGCTCGTGCCACAGGGCCACGTCCTCGAGCGCCGCCGATGCGTTGCCCCGCAGCACCCGCGCCAGGCCCGCCACCTGCTCTGACTTGATCGGATTTCGCTTGTGGGGCATCGCGCTAGAGCCCTTCTGGCCGGCGGCGAAAGGCTCTGAGATCTCGCCGACCTCGGTGCGGGCGAGATGGCGCAGCTCGGTGGCAAAGCGCTCTAGCCCGGCCCCGGCCAGAGCGATGCTCTGCAGCAGCTCGGCGTGGCGGTCGCGGGCGACCACTTGGGTGGAGACGGGCTCGCGCTCCAGATGCAGGCGAGCCAGCACACGGGCCTCGAAGTCCGGCGAGGTCGCCGAGTAGGTCCCGACCGCCCCGGAGATCGCGCCCACTTCGGCCTGTGCGAACGACCGCTCCAGCCGCCGCGCGTTGCGATCGGCCTCGAAGGCAAAGCCGGCGAGCTTGATCCCGAACGTCGTCGGCTCGGCGTGGATCCCGTGTGTGCGCCCCGCGCACAGCGTGTCCACGTGCTCACGGGCGCGGGCGGCCAACACCTCCACCAGTTGCCGGGAGTCGGGCAGGATCAGCTCGGCGGCCCGCCGGATCTGCAGGGCCAGGCCCGTGTCCAGGACGTCTGAGGAGGTCAGGCCGTAGTGGATCCAGCGCCCGGCCGGCCCCGCCGACGCCGACAGGACGTCCACGAAGGCGGCCGTGTCGTGATCGGTGACCTTCTCGCGCTCGTCGACTGCCTCGACCGTGAAGGTGGCGCCGCGGATGGCCTCGAGCTCACCGGGGGTGGGCCCGTCCATCTCCTCGCAGGCGGCAACCTCCACCTGGCGCATCGCTTCGAAGCGGGCGTGATCTGACCAGACCTCGGCCAGCTCGCGGCGTGTGTAGCGCGCGATCAAGGGCCGCGGCTAGGCGACTTGGCTGGGAGAGTCCGCCTCGAGCTCCGCGCCCCGGGCGGCGCTGAGGATCGTCGCCAGAAGCCCCGGAAAGCGGGCTTCCAGGTCGGCGCGACGGAGCTGGTTCAGCCGGGTGGTTCCCTGCTGGCGCTGGTGAATCAGGCCGGCCTCGCGCAGCACCTTGAAGTGATGCGTACAGGTCGACTTGGTCACCGGCAGCTCAAAGCTCCCGCACGTGTACTCGCACTCTCCGCGGGCGAGCTCGGCGACGATCATCAGGCGCACCGGATCGCTGAGTGCATGCAGCACGGCCCCCAGCTCCAGCTCGGCGGGCGCGGGATGGGCGATCGGTTCGGTGGCTGGGATCGACATCTCTGTCTACCTAGTGTAGGACGCCCCCGGCGCTTAGTACGACACCCATCGTACGTTTGCTAATGTACGGCGAGCATCGTACAACGAATCGCACGAGAAGGAAATCGTATGAGCGACTCACAGCCAACTTCAACCTCGATCAAGTCGACCGCGACCCGCGCCCGGCGCGGAGCCGCCGCCGTGATCGCCCAGTACATCCAGGACCTGTCCGAGGCCCAGGCGGCGCTCGCGGGGCCGGGGAGCCCCGGGGGCCCCGCCGCCTCCCCCTGCCTCTCCTAGCCGGGAGCGGTGGCGCCCCGCAGGACCGAGAGGCGAGAGTGTGCCGTTCCCGCGCCCACGCGTTGCAGGGAGATGTCCAGGTAGCGATAGCTGGAGGTGGGCGCCGGCAGCGTCAGCTCCAGCGCGGCGTCACCGTGGCGGTCGACTCGGAACGCGGCCAGGGGCACCAGCTGCCGCAAACTGGTCATCAGCCAGGCTTCGTAGTAGCCGGTGGGAAGGTTTGGCGCCAGATGGGTGACGACGAGCTTGAGCCGATCGTCGGTGAGCACCTGGGCCACGCCGGTGGCCGCCGGGGGCGCCGGGGTAATGGGGCGCAGAGCCAGCAACGGCCCGGCCGCCGAGCCGCTCGAGCCCGGCCCGGAGCCCGCCACCAGGGCGCCCACGCCAACCCCGGCGGCGAATAGGACAACCGCGGCCAACGCGCCCAGCCACCGGGCCCGGGTGCCCGTCAGGGCCGGCCGGCGCCGACCGGGCGCTGTCGTGGGCTCCTGCACCGCGACTGTCGTCCAGGCCTCCGGCGCTAGGGCCTCCAGCCGCTCCGTGACCGCGGTCAGCTCCCGCACCCGGCGGCGTAGCGCCGGGTCTTGTTCGATCCGGGTCTCCATCAAGCGGCGATCGGCCTCGCTGCACTCTCCGAGCAGGTAGTCGCTGAGCAGCTTGTCGTCGCTCATGGTTGCCAATCCTCGCGCTCGATCGCTTCGCGCAGGCGCTCCAGCGCTCGCACCATCTGCATCTTCACGGTTCCCAGGGGCAGTCCGGTGCGCTGGGCGATCTGCGCCTGGGTCAGCCCCCCGTAGAAGCGGAACCAGAGCAGCCGCGCCTCCTGGCGAGGTATGCCGGCCAGCAGGCCCGCCACCCGCCAGCGCTCGACCAGGGCCGCGGTCTCGTCGTCCGCGTCTTGATCGACGACCCTGGCCACGGTCTCGGGGTCATGGGGCTCGGGCACTCGACGGCGCAAGTGGTCGATCACCCGGGACCGGGCGATGACCAGCATCCAGGTGCCCACCGAGGCACGCTGGGGGTCATATGTAGGGCCTCGCTTCCAGATGTCCATCAACGTCAACTGCAGCACGTCCTCGACGGCGCCAGGGTCGCCGAGCGCCTGAGTGAGAAAGCCTCGCAGCAACGGCCCGAAACGCTCGCCGATCTTCTCCATCACGCGCGGATCTTGGCGGCGCAGCTCGCGCACCAGCCGTCGGTCAGCGCGCGCGCCGGACGGGCTTGGGTCGAAGTTCAAGGGGACGAGCCTGGGAGGGGCGGAGATATGCGGGACGGCCGCGGTGCGCACGTTTCCGGTATACGCAGAGCTCGGCCGAGCGGTTGCCGACAAGTTTTACAACCGCCGCCAAGCGCAGCCACGTAACTACCTCCTGAAACCGATTCAAATCACCAGGAGGTAGGCATGAAACGAACCCTTGCGGCGCTGCTCGCGGTGGGCGCGCTGGGTCTCACGGCGCTCCCGGCCACGGCGGCCGCCGGCTCGTCGAGCAAGAACATCGTCCAGATCGCGGCCGCCTCGCCGCAGTTCTCGACGCTGGTCAAGCTCGTCAAGTCAGCCGGACTGGTCAGCGCCCTCTCGGGCAAGGCCAAGCTGACCGTCTTCGCGCCCACGAACACCGCCTTCAACCACGTGCCGGCGGCGACGCTGAAGAAGCTCGCTCACAACAAGGCGCTGCTCAAATCGGTGCTGCTCTACCACGTGGCCAAGGGCACGCTGCTCGCCAAGCAGATCGAGAAGCGCTCGTCGATCAAGACCCTGGAGGGCGCCTCGGTCAAGGTCCACGTCCGCAAGGGCAGCGTCTACATCAACAATGCTCGCGTGATCAAGGCCAACGTGATGGCCAGCAACGGCGTGATCCACGTGATCAACGCCGTCCTGATCCCCCCCAGCTGACGCGCCCCCACAAGTCCCGGGTCCCGCGCCACAACGGGGAGCGCGGGACTCGGGGCGAACCCCAAGCCGGGCTCGGGAGGCGCTCCGGGAACCCTAAGCCGCGAGGATCCGGGCCGCCAGCACGGCCGCGTTACGCGCATTGTCGATCCCCACGCAGGCCACCGGCACCCCGGGAGGCATCTGGGCGATCGACAGCAGGGCGTCCAGGCCCCCCGCCACCGAGGTCCGGGTGGTGAGCGGGACCCCGATCACCGGCAGCTCGGTGTGGGCGGCGACCACGCCGGGCAGGGCCGCCGACAGCCCGGCTCCGGCGATGATCACCCTGATGCCTCGCAGCTTGGCGTTGCTGGCGTAGTCGGCGACCACGTCGGGCTCGCGATGCGCCGACATGACCCGCGTCTCGGAGCGGATCCCGCGCTCGGTGAGCTCGGTCTCGGCTCGCTCCATCGCGGGCAGGTCGCTCTTGGAGCCCATCAGGATCGCCACCACCGGGGCATCCTCGTCGAGCTCCTCGATCTCGGCCTCCACCTCGGCCTCGACGTCCGCCAGCGGCTCGGGCGATCCGGCCGGGGACGACAGCGGCGCCGGCTCTGGCTCGCTCTCGCCGGCCGGAACCAGCTCGGGCTCGGGCCCCGGAACCTCTGTCATCGCGTCGCCCGCAGGGCGATGTCGTGCCGGAGCTGCCGGCCTGGAAACTCGATCATGTCGGCTGCAGCATAGGCGGCGGCCCGGGCGGCTGGCGCGTCGGCGCCCAGGCCGGTCACGCTGAGCACCCTTCCGCCGGCGGTCACGATCTTCCCGTCGGGCGCGCGCGCCGTGCCGGCATGGGTCACGAACACGCCCGGAGGCACATCCTCGAGCCCGGAGATCGGATCGCCTGAGGAGGAGGACTCGGGATATCCGGCGCTGGCCAGGACGACGGTGACCGCGGTCTCGGAAGCCCACTCCAGCTCAACCCCCCGCACGCCCCCGGGCTCGGTCGCGGCGGTCAGGAGCTCCAGCAGGTCGGAGCGCAGGCGGGGCAGGATGGCCTGCGTCTCGGGATCTCCGAAGCGCACGTTGAACTCGAGCACTCGCACGCCGCCACCGGCCTCGTCCCCGTTTCCGGTCATCATCAGCCCCGCGTACAGGATCCCGTGAAACGGGGTGCCCCGGCGCGCCAGCTCGTCGAGCACCGGCTGGTGCACGGTCTCGCAGATCTCGCGCGCCCGCAGGCCGTTCACCACCGCCACCGGCGAGTAGGAGCCCATCCCGCCGGTGTTGGGCCCCCGGTCGCCGTCGAAGATCCGCTTGTAGTCCTGGGCGGAGGCCAGCGGCAGCGCGGTGACGCCGTCGCACACGGCCAGCAGCGAGAGCTCCTCCCCCTCCAGGTGCTCCTCGACGACCACGCGCTCGGTGCCGAAGCGGCGTCCGACCAGCAGGTCGTACAGCGCGGCGCGCGCCTGCGCCTCGTCGTGGGCGATGATCACCCCCTTGCCCGCGGCCAGCCCATCGGCCTTGATGACCACCGGATAGCGCTCGATCGCCGCCATCCCCGCCTCGGGGTCGCTGACCACCGTATGGTCGGCGGTCGGAACGCCGGCGGCGGCCATGACCTGCTTGCAGAACGCCTTTGAGCCCTCCAGTCTGGCGGCGGCAGCACCCGGGCCAAAGCAGCGGATGCCGGCGCCGGCGAGCAGATCGACGATTCCGGCCACCAGCGGGGCCTCCGGGCCGACGATCACCAGGTCGACCGCCAGCTCGGTGGCCAGGGCGAGCGCCGCGCCGCCGTCCTCGAGATCGAGCGCCTCCACGCGCGCGTCGGCGGCGATCCCGGCGTTGCCGGGCGCGCAGATCAGCTCGGGCGCCGGGGACGAGCGCGCGAGCGTCTGGACGAGCGCATGCTCGCGCGCGCCCCCGCCGAGCACCAGAACGCGCGCGGGGTGGGCGGGCAACTCAGATCGCGCCGATGAAGTCGTCGATCGGAATCGCCATCAGCGTCTCGTAGCGCCCGGTGCCGCGAGACCCGAGCTCCAGCGAGACGCGGGCGATCGTGCGCTCATCGGGAGCCTCGATCACGTTGACGAAATCGAACTGCCCGAGCGTCGCCCACTGCGCCTTGACCGTGGCCCCCAGCTGCTCGACCTCGCGATTGACCTCGCGGATCCGCGAAGGGTTGTTCTTGATCGTCTGCACCCCGTCTGGGGTGAGCGTCGTGAGCATGATGTAGGTCGGCACCAGCGCTCTCCTTCATGTGTCGATTGGGCGAGTCGTCAGAGCACTTGTACCGGATCGCGGCCGGCCGGTGTCGGCTGCCCTCAGGACAGGCCGAGCGGGGCGGAGCTCTGTGCGACGACGACCTCGATCGACTCCGGCCCCAGCATCAGCCGGCCCGCCGAGCTCTCGGTGCGGCGCACGATCGTCGGGTGCTCCAGGCTGTAGCGATACGTGCTGATCGTCCCGGGACGGTGGGCCGAGACGCCGTTCAATGCGACGACCGCCGAATGGGCATCGTCGCTGTTGATCAGCATGAGCGCCTGGCGACCGCGCAGCGAGGAGGCAAACGCAAACAGCGACCTGCGGGGGGTGGCCAGGGCGGTCAGCCGTGCCCCGGGAGCGGTCAAGAGCGAGGCCAGCTGGTAGCCGTAGTAAGCCGGCATGGGCGTGTCCTTAGGCGGCTCCTGAGTGCCGGGATCCAGCACGGCGGTGCCCGCCGGCTGATCCCGTTGCAGCGCCGGGGTCACGGTCACCCCGCTGCTGGCGGCCGGCGCTCCGGCCGGCTGGGCGGCGGTGAGCGGCCTGGTCAGGGTGATGCCGGTTCCGGGGGTGGAGACAGGGCCCCCGGCCCCGTAGGCGTCTTGCAGGGGACGGGACAAGGTGATGCCGGTGCCGGCGTCGCGCACGTCGACGCCGGTTGGCTCGGCGGCGGAGAGCGGCCGGGTGAGCGTAATCCCGGTGCCGGTGGCCCCGGAGGTGCCCACCGAGGCGATCGTGTCGGTCTCCGGGTGAGCGCCGGAACCGACGGTGACTTCATCGCCGACATAGAAGGCGACCCCGGTACTGGTGTCGGCGACACTGGCGACGTGCAACGTCGTGGCGCCGGCGGCAGCGGGAGCGACCGTCGTGGTGGCAAGGCTCGACGAGGTGCCGACCTGCCTGATGGTCCGGGTCTCGGCTGTCGGGCCCGCGCCCACGGTGATCCGGGCGCCGGGAGCGAAGCCAGAGGGCATGAAGACCGGGGTGGCCTGCCCGCCCTGGGCGACGCCGACCACCTTGACATCTTGGCTTCCATGGGCGACTGGAGCCGCAAGGGTGGCCTGGCCGGCTCCGGTGCCTACCTTGGCCACCGAGTCCGACTCGGCCTGATTGCCGCTGCCGATGGTCACCGGAGCCCCGGGGGCGAAAGGAGTGACGGTTGCCAGCTTCAAGTTCCGGGCGCCGGCGCCGGCCGCCACGGCGAGCGTCGTCCCGCCTCCGACCGCCGTGACCTGCCGGTACTGGGCACTGGCACCGGTGCCCACGGTGATCGTGTGGCCCACCTCGAACCCGGAGGTGGCGGCCACCTGGAGATTGCGCTGCCCCCGCAACGCCGGCACGCTGAGCGTGGTGGTGTAGGGGCCGGCGGCCTGGCCTCCGGACGAGAGGAAGCCGAAGTCCTGATCGAGGTTGGGCGTGTTGTGGATGTCCCACCAGCCGTAGCTGCGGGCGCCCTCGGAGAGGAACTCGAGCCCGGTCGCCGCGGCGTAGAGGGCCGCGATCGGCTGTTCGTTGGAGACGATGCCGGTCTGGGAGATGTTCGACTCACCGGCGATCACGTAGGCCCCGGGATCCTCGCGGGCGAGCGTGGAGCGGACGCTTGCCATCACCGCCGGGATCCTTCTGACGGTGGCCATGATCTGGGCGGGTGTGAGAGAGGGATTTCCGAAGATCGGATACCAGTGGACATCGGCAAAATCGATCTGCGAGCCGTCGCGGCCGAGCACCGTGTCGTTCCACGCCGCCGGGTCCGCCACCCACGTTCCGGTCCCGGCCGACTGACTCCTGGTCAGGGCGTAGGGAAAGCCGACCTGGGCCGACGGATCGGCGGCGTGCATGGCCTGGAAGTATGCAAGCGCATTGTCGGCGTAGGACTGAGGGGTATGGGGCGCCGGGTGGGTGTCGTTCTCCCACGGCCCGTAGTTCTCGTTTCCCACCTCCCAGCGGGCGGTGCTGTCGGAATAGCCGGGGAATGTCAAGGCCTTCTTCACCCAGGCGGCCGCCACCGCGGGACCGAGCGAGGCGTCGCCGTAGTTGACCGTGATGAAGGGAGCGGCGCCGGCCTTGGCGATCTGATTCATGAACTGGGAGAAGTCGACTCCCCCTCCCGAATTCGTCTCCCAGTTGTACCCGTCGGCGGTCGAGCCGCCGGGCCAGCGAACCAGCTTGACTCCGGCCTGCCTGAGCAAGCCCGGGATGGCGGTGTCCAAAAAGCCGCTGTCCCAGGTGGCGCCGTTGACCTCGAGGGCATCGCTGCCCAGGCGCGTGCTGTGACCGGCGGCAGCGTTCGGGTGCGATCCCCGGGTCCGCGGCGCTGCGGCACCGGTCGAGGGCACAAACAGGGCTCCCGCCATCAGGGCAGCCAGGCCGGCCAGACGGATCCTGCTCGTTGACGGCACTCGTCTTTTCATCTGAGAGCCTCCGCTGCTTGGGTTCGACGTTGTCACCGGTACTGGCCGATCGGCACCCGTACCGGAAGCAATCCGCGCAGGATCTTGCCTTCGGTCGACAGGTAATAGTTTCGGCGATCGAACCGGTCGGTCCGCGAGAAGATCAGATAGACATACTTGAAGTCCTCGGCGAACCCGTAGGCCGGCATCAGGTCTCCGAGCTGCATCGGCTGGGTGGTCACGTCGTTGATGATGGTGTAGCCGGCCGGCACGCGCGCGTTGTTGCGCATCCCCTCAAACCATTGCAACGCCGTGTCAGCATAGAACTGGTCGCCGGTCTGCAGGTACAGGTCGAATGACGCGTTGGGGTACTCGGGGCGGAACTGGTTGCTGGGTGACACAACGGCGCCGGTGCTGTAGTCGATCTCCTCGGGAAGCACCGGGAACTGGTTGAGCTCGGCGGTCCATGACCTGTAGTACTGGTCCCCGGTCGCCAGCTGTCCAGCGTGGCCCAGGACCTCCGCCCAGAACGCGGCCAGCTCCGACTGCTGGCGAGAGACGGTGGCGCCGGTGCGAAAGTCGACCTGTCGGTACCAGAGGTCGCCGTTGTAACGCTCGAGCAAGTCACGGGTCAGGGCACGGTTGAGCAGGCGGAACCAGCGCAGGTTGTCCCGATCGGAGAACATCGCCCAGCCACCCCAGAGGTATTCGTAGAACGAGTCGACCGGCGGGTTGGGTGCCTGGTCCTCGCTGTCTACCCATTGCCCGGTCTCGACGTCGAGATTGGTGGCCAGCAGATCGAGACTGGATCGCCGGGCCATCACCGCCCTCTGGGCCGCCTTGGCCAGGCGGAAGTAGGTTGGATCGCCGGTGAGCTGCGAGAGCACGCCGAACTCCAGGATGTTTGAGCCGATCTCGGCCAGCGGAGGCTGAGGACCGGACACCGCGCCCGTGTGCAGGTTGACGTACTGGTAGGGCATTCCCGTCGGGGACTGGGTGAAGGCCGGCAGCAGCCGGTCGGTCAGGTCCTTGCACTTCGCCAGCAGCACCGGGTTTCCGGTGGCCAGGTAGCCGGCCTCCAGACCGCCGACCACCCGGATGATCGCCTCGAAGACGTGGAAGTTGCCGTCGATGTCGAAGTCGAGATTGGCGGTGATCCAGTCCACACCCTGATCAAGTTGGGCGTCGAGGCCCATCACGTAGAGCGTGTCGAGCGCTTCGATGATCGACAGGCCGATCGAATGACCGGGCACGAAGAAGTCGTTGGGCGCCATCGAGATGGGCATCAGCTGGTCGGCGCCAAACGCGTACCGGACGTACCCGTTCCACGCGTGCAGAAATTCGTCACGCACCATGTCGGCGACCTCTGGGTCGCCGGGGCCCAGCGAGCGGGGGGCGGGCGGTCCATTCACCTGCCGGGCCGCGGGCGGGTACACGCCGGAGGCCGCGGAGGCGGCGCCCGGTAGCCCGGTCAGGGCAGCCGCGCCTCCCGCAGCCAGCATCCCGCCCAGGAACCTGCGGCGGCTCAGCAGCGTCCATCTCAGTCCCGGGTTGGGGGCCGTCGTCTGACCCTCCGTGCGATACCGGTCAGGCGAGCCCTCGGTGGGCCAGCCGGACCGCCGGGAACCGGCGGGCAACCTGGTCATCGTTCTCCCATCTCCGAAAAAAAGGATGACAACGTTGTCGCATCAGCATACCCACGGGCCCTGAGTCCTATTCGCCCCAGCGGCTATCCACTTTGGTCCCCCCGCTTGGCGGGTCCTGGTCACGCTGACCCAGCCGGCGCCCGAAGGGTCCGCCGCCGAGATCCCAACCGGAGCGCGATGCGAGTCTCCGCCGCGCTCGTCGCGATGACCGCGGCCCCAGCCCCGCCCTCCGTGGGCTAGACCGCGCCACGGTGACGACAAAAGTGCCCTCTGGCGCCGCATTTGTCGCCACCGTCGCCCGATGTCGGTCGTTTGCCTCGCCACGAAGGGCCGTCGGGGTACCAAAGTGGACAGCCCAGTCGCCCCAAAACGAAACGGGCGGGCGCCGCAGAGCGACGCCCGCCCTCTCTCCTGCGATCAGACGGCGGCGGGAGCAGCCGCGGCGGCCGGGTTACTCAGAACCAGCTCGCCGTCGGCGGCGTCCACCGAGACAGTGTCTCCGGGAGCGAACCGTCCCTCGAGGATCGACAGCGCCAGGGGGTCGACGAGGCGCTTCTGGATCACCCGCTTGAGCGGACGGGCGCCGTAGGTGGGGTCGTAGCCCAGATTGCCGATCAGCGTCCGGGCGTCCTCGGTGAGCTCGAGGGCCAGCTCGCGCTCGGCCAGGCGCTTGACCACGTTGGCCACCTGGAGGTCGACGATCGACCCGATCTGCTCGCGGCTGAGCGGATCGAACTCGACGATGTCGTCGAGCCGGTTGACGAACTCGGGCTTGAAGTTGGCCTCCACTCCGGCGCGGCCGCCCGGGATGTTGGACGTCATGATCAGGACGGTGTTCTTGAACGAGACGGTGCGGCCCTGACCGTCGGTCAGCCGGCCGTCGTCCATCACCTGAAGGAGCGTGTTGAACACGTCGGGGTGAGCCTTCTCGATCTCGTCGAGCAGCACCACCGAGTAGGGCCGGCGGCGGACCGCCTCGGTCAGCTGACCACCCTCCTCGTAGCCGACGTACCCGGGGGGCGCGCCCACCAGCCGGGACACCGAGTGCTTCTCCATGTACTCCGACATGTCGATCCTGACCATCGCCTCCTGGGTGTCGAACATGAACTCGGCCAGCGCCCGTGCCAGCTCGGTCTTGCCCACGCCCGTGGGACCCAGGAACAGGAAGGTGCCGATCGGCCGGTCGGGATCCTGGAGCCCGGCGCGCGAGCGCCGCAGCGCTGACGCGACCGCGGTCACGGCCTCGTCCTGGCCGATGACCCGCCGGTGCAGGCGCTCCTCCATGTGCACGAGCTTTTCGATCTCGCCCTCCAGCAGGCGCGTGACTGGCACGCCAGTCCACTTGGCGACGATCTCGGCCACGTCCTCGGCGTCGACCACGTCCTTGAGAAAGCGCGGCCCGGTAGCCCCGAGGGTGGCGTTGGCGGCCTCGTGCTCGGCGTCCTCGGCGGCGGCCAGGGCCCGCTCCAGGTCGGGAATCGTGCCGTACTGAAGCTCGGCCGCACGACCCAGATCGGATGCGCGCTGGGCGCGCTCCAGCTCGGTCCGAGCCTGCTCGAGCCGTTCCTGGACGTCGGCCACGGCGCCGAGGGTCTCCTTCTCCCGCTGCCACTCGGCGTGCATCGCGGACGAGGTCTCGCGCTCCTCGGCCAGGGCGCGCTCGAGCTGCTCGCGCCGGGCCGCCGTGCCCGGGTCGTCGTCATCGCCCAGCGACTGCAGCTCGATCTCCAGCTGCATGATGTGGCGGTCGACCTCGTCGATCTCGGTCGGCTTGGAATCGATCTCCATCCGGATGCGCGACGCCGCCTCGTCGACCAGGTCGATCGCCTTGTCAGGCAGGAACCGGTCGGCGATGTAGCGGTGGCTCAGCGTGGCCGCGGCGACCAGCGCCGAGTCCTGGATCCGCACCTTGTGGTGGACCTGGTAGCGCTCCTTGAGTCCGCGCAGGATCGCGATCGTGTCCTCCACGCTGGGCTCGCCGACGTACACCGGCTGGAAGCGGCGCTCGAGCGCGGCGTCCTTCTCGATGTGCTTGCGGTACTCGTCCAGGGTGGTGGCGCCCACCGCGCGCAGCTCTCCGCGGGCCAGCATCGGCTTGAGCAGGTTGGCCGCGTCGACGGCGCCCTCGGCGGCGCCGGCGCCGACGATCGTGTGCAGCTCGTCGATGAACAGGATGATCGTCCCGTTGGCGTCGGCGATCTCCTTCAGGACCGCCTTGAGGCGATCTTCGAATTCCCCGCGGTACTTGGAGCCGGCGATCAGCGCGCCGACATCAAGCGAGATCACGCGGCGATCGCGCAAGCCCTCGGGCACGTCGCCGGAGACGATCCGCTGGGCCAGGCCCTCGGCGATCGCGGTCTTGCCGACTCCGGGCTCGCCGATCAGCACCGGGTTGTTCTTGGTGCGGCGGCTCAGCACCTGGATGACGCGCCGGATCTCATCGTCGCGCCCGATCACCGGGTCAAGCGCGCCCTGAGCCGCGGCATCGGTCAGGTCGCGACCGTACTTCTCGAGCGCCTGGAACTTGTCCTCGGGACTCTGGTCGGTGACCCGATGCGATCCGCGCACCTCCTGCAGAGCCTGGATCAGCTCGTCGTGGGAGGCCCCACTCGAGCGCAGCGCGTCGCCGGCGCCGCTCGGGTGGGCGGAGAGGGCCAGGGCGAGGTGCTCGGTCGACACGTACTCGTCGCGCAGCTCGCGCATCTCCGACTCGGCGGCGCGCAGGATCTGGACCAGCTCGCCTGAGCCTCCGGCGGGCTCCTCGCGCCCACCGGCGGTGGTCAGCGCGGGCAACCGGTCAAGCGCCGGGCCGAGCGCCTGGCGCACGGCGGCCGGCTCGACTCCGAGCTTGCGCAGCACGGGAGCGACGACTCCGCCCTCCTGCTCGAGCAGCACCGCGAGCAGATGCTCGGGGGTCGTCTGGGGATTGCGGCGCTCGTCGGCCAGCCGCTGGGCGGCCTGAAGCGCCTCCTGGGACTTGATCGTAAATCGGTCTGGTTGCATTGGCAAATCCGTGGGTTCGTTTGAAAAATCTAAGTCTGCGTGACTTAGATTATCGCATCGGAGGCCGTTTCGGCAAGCCGATCTTGGCGACTACGGCGTCCGCGGCCGCGCTCAGGGCGAACACGTCGACACCGCCCAGTCCCGACGCATAGTCGTAGCCGGCGTGGGCGGTGCAGCATCCCAATGGCGCGCCACGGAGGCTCGAGCCCAGATCGTCGTCGCCGGTGAGCACATCCGAGAGCGCACCGGCCTGGCCGGGAACGTGAGCGAGCTTGTAGAGCAGCGGATTGGCGAGGCCGACGTCCCGGCGCCTGTGGGCGCGCAGCTGCTGATCGACCAGCGCCAGCCCCCCCGCCAGCAGCGGCGCGGCGGCGCTCGTCCCCCCGACCGTGCTCCAGGGATCGGGGTGCCTGGGATCGGTGCACGCGTTCCTGATCGAGCAGTAGATCTCATAGCCGGGAAACGGGTCGGCGAGCATCGCCACGTCGGGGACCACCCGGCGGTTCGGGATCGCGAAGCCCTTCTGGTAGGAGGGGCGGTGAAACAGTCCGCTGACTCCGCCGCCCCCGGCGACCACGACCTTCGGCGCATCGTTCCAGACGGTCTGGGTGGCGATCGCGTTGGTCGGAGTGAGGGCGAGGTTCGTCCCTCCGACCGCGGTCACCCACGGCGACGACGCCGGGAAGCTGACCGCCAGCTGCGGCATCGGGTCGCCGGAACGCGTCAAACACGACGACGAGCCGGCGTCGCCGCTGGAGGCCAGGACGGAGATCCCGCTGGCCGCCGCCTCCGCCAGCGATGCCTCGATGCTGCTCACGCCCGCGGCGCCGAGCGAGGCGACCACCTGAGCCTCGCAGGCCCCGAGCGAGGCCGAGATCACCTGGGGCCGGCGGAGCGGGTTCTGAAGCGGCGCGGTCAGCGCTTGCAGGACGTCGACGGCCGCGGCGTGGGTCTCGTAGACGTCGATCGACTCCAGGCGAGGGGCCGCGGCGTCCAGCACCTCGAGGTCAAGCGTCGACTCGCCCCCCGGAGCCAGCGGCCTGGTCACGCCCACTCCGAAGCTGTCGATCGCCGGGGTGGCCAGGCCAAAGCACCTGGAGAAGTTGCGCAGGTCGGCGTAGCGAAACCCGTCGATCTCGATCAACGCCACCCGCTCGCCCTGCCCCTGCACGCCGGCAGCCTGCAGCGGCGAGTAGCCGTAGGCGGTCTGGTACTGGTTGGGGGTGAAGCCCGGACCCGAGGCCGCTCCCGAGCACCCGCTGGCGGTGCCGGTGCGCGTCGGGTAACCGGAGAGGGCGGCGACGGGCGATCGCACCTCCGCGGGCCCCGTGAACACAGGCTGAGTATCGAGCCCGACCACGCCCGTCACCGCACCGGCCAGCGCGCCCGGCAGCCGCGCCGCTTGACCGGGGGCGACGAACCCGGCGGCATGCGCGCCGCGAAAGCTCGACAGCGAGACGCCAAAGGCACGTTGGGCCAGCGACACCGGCATCGTGGCCTCGGCGAACAGGCCGGTGGCGTCGACCTTGACCCCGGTCGCTCCCGCGGATCGCAGGTAGCCGACCGTGCGCGCGCGGTCCGCCCGGGAGGCCCCGAAGCGCCTGGACAGCGCGGCGATCGACTCATACTGCCCGTAGGCCGCGGAGCCCGGGGTGCTCACCTCGGTGGCCAAGCGCTCCAGGCCGGCCTGGTTGGACTTCAGGGGCAGGACCACCGAGAGCTGCTGGTGCGCGGGCGCGGGGCCCAGCCGAGCGATCCCGGCGACCGGGCCGGCGGCCCGCGCCGCGGGCGCGGTCACAGACAGCGCCAACGCCAGCGCCACGAGCAGCATCGCTCCGGCCGCCGTCAGTCCCGACGCGGGGGCCAGCCCGGCCGGCCCGGCAGCGCGTCTGATACCCCAGATTCCCATGGCGTTTACGAAACCCTGTTCGTGGGCCGGCCACCCGCCAGGATCGTGACAGAACGCCCCGGCGGGGCCGCCCGGCTGCGGAGCGCCTCCAAGAAGCTAGTGGGCCTCGCCGGACCGGCCCAGCCGCAGGTGCCGGAGATCGGCGTGGCGGACCAGCTCTCCACCGCGCGCGTAGGGCACGATCTCGGCCCGCAGCTCGCGGCGGAGCGCCTCCAGGCGCTTCACCTCGGCCCCGAGCTCCGTGGCTTGCCGCTGCAGCGCCGCCACCTTGCGGGACATCCGCTCGAGCTCTGACTCGAGCTCGAGCACCCGCTCCACGCCGGCCAGGTTCATGCCCAGCTCGGCGGTCATCTCCTGGATCCGGCGCAGGCGGTCGACGTCCTTGTGCGAGTACAGGCGCGTTCCCTTGGGCGAGCGCCGGGGCTCGATCAGGCCCCGAGCCTCGTACATGCGCAGCGTCTGGGGGTGCATCTCGGCGAGCTCCGCGGCCACGGAGATCATGAACACGCCGCGGTCGGAGGAGACCTCCAGTCGAGCCGACGTGCTGACGCGCCGGGCCATCACGCCGCGTCCGCCGCGTCCGCCGCGGGGCGGGCGGCCGCGAACAGCCGCTCCCGGGGATTGCCGTTCATCACCTGCGACAGCCTGTCGACCGCCTCGGACTGCTCGGCCGACAGCGAGGCCGGCACATCGAGCACGAAGCGATAGTGAATGTCGCCGTGCCCCTTGCCGCCCAGGCGCGCCGGACCTTCGCCGCGCAGCCGCTGGACGGTGCCGTGCTTGGTCCCGGCCGGAACCCGCAATCGCTTCGTGCCGTTGAGCGTGGGCACCTCTATCACCGCCCCCTGAAGCGCCTCGGGGATCGTCAGCGGAACCTCCACCTCGAGGTTGTCGCCGTTGCGCTTGAAGACCGGCGAATCGGCCACCCTGGTGATGACGTACAGATCGCCGGGAGGCGCGGTCTCCCCGCCCCCGCCGATCCCGGGCTCGCCCTTGCCGGTCAGGCGGATTCGGCTCCCGTCGTGCACGCCCGCCGGGATGTTGACGCGCATCCGCTTGACCGACCGCAGCGCGCCGCTGCCGTGGCAGGAAGGGCACGGGTCGTCGATCACGGTTCCCGAGCCGCCGCAGTTGGAGCACGGCTGGGACATCGAGAAGATGCCCTGGCTCTGGGACTCCATCCCGGTGCCGTTGCACACCGGGCAGATCCGGGGCGAGGTACCGGGCTTGGCCCCGGAGCCGTGGCAGGTCGGGCACGGCTGCGACGTGGGGACGGCCAGCGGGACCTGGGCCCCGTTGACCGCCTGCTCGAAGCTCAGCGAGACCTCGGTCTCCAGATCGCGCCCACGCGTCGCGCGCGGCCGCCCGCCACGGACCGAACCGCCGGCGCCCGAGCCGGCGCGGCCCGCGGCGCCACCCGCCCTGCCGAACAGGTCGGAGAGGATGTCGCCGAAGCCACCGCTGAACGAGCTCGGATCAAAGCCACCGGGCATGTTGATGTTGCTGAAGGGGCCGGTGCCCCGGTCATAGGCCTTGCGCTTGTCGGGATCGGAGAGCACGTCGTGCGCCTGCGAGATCTGCTTGAAGCGCTCCTCGGCCTGCTTGTCGCCCTGGTTGGCATCAGGGTGGTACTTGCGGGCCAGCTTGCGGTAAGCCTTCTTGATCTCCTCCTCGGAGGCGTTCTTGCCCACCCCGAGGACCTTGTAGTAATCGGTGCGCTCAGCCACTGCGGTTCACCGCCTACCCGGCGACGACGACGCGGGCCGGGCGCAGGACGTTCTCGCCCAGCCGGTATCCGCGCTGGAAGACCTCGACGACGGTGCCGGCCTGCGTACCCTGCACCGGCTGCTGGGCGACCGCCTCGTGATACTGGGGATCGAACGGCTCGCCCTGAGGCGAGAACGGCTCGATCCCGGCGCGCTTGAGCGCGTTCACCACGTCGTCGTGCACGTGCTTGACCCCGGCGACGAACGACTCCGTTTCCTCCTCGGACTCGCCGTTCGGGGCATGCGCCAGCGCGCGCTCCAGGTTGTCGACGGCCGGCAGCAGGGCCAGCGCGAGCTTCACGGCCCCGCGCTCCTGAGCGGCCGCGGCCTCACGGATCGCCCGCCTGCGGTAGTTCTCGAAGTCGGCCTGGGTCCGCTGAGCCAACTGCAGCCACTCGTCGGCCTTCTCCGCCTTGGCGGCCAGGACCGCCACATCGGCCTCCACGGCCTCGGCGGCCTCGGGCGCCCGGTCCTCGACAGCGGCCTCGGGCTCCCCCTGCTGCTCCCCGTCGGCCGAGGCGGCGGCGGGGGCATCGGAGTCCAGCTCGGACCCGCGGGCGAGGTTGTCGGACTCGGGGCCGGCGGTGCCCGACTCGGGGGCCGCGTTCTCCTCATCCGACACTCGCGGTGACGCGGTGTCGGAGGAGGGGAACGTGGCCCCGGAGTCCATACCTGACTCCGGGGTCTGAACCTTGTCGTTGCTCATGCGACGCCTACTTGCCCTCGTCGACAACTTCGGCATCGACCACATCCTCTTCGGCGCCGGCGCCGTTTGCGGAGCCGTCGCTGCCGCCACCATCGGTGGAGGAGGCCGCGGTCTGCTCCTGGGCGCGCTGGTACATCGCCTCGGAGACCTTGTGGAAGGCCGACTGCAGAGCGTCGGTCCGGCTGTTGATCTCGGCCGTGTCCTCGGAGGTCAGGACCTCGCGGACCCCCTTGATCGCGGACTCGATCTCCTCCTTGGAGCCCGCATCGACGCTGTCGGCGAGCTCGCTCAGCTGCCGCTCGGCCTGGTAGGCCGCGTTCTCGGCGTTGTTGCGGGCCTCGGCGAGCTCGCGCTGGCGCTTGTCGTCCTCGGCGTGCGCCTCGGCGTCGGTCACCATCCGCTTGATCTCGTCATCGGACAGACCGGACCCGGAGCGGATCTCGATCTTCTGCTCCTTGCCGGTGCCCAGGTCCTTGGCGGACACGTTGAGGATGCCGTTGGCGTCTATGTCGAAGGCGACCTCGACCTGCGGGATGCCCCGCGGCGCCGGCGGAATCCCGGTCAGCTGGAACTTCCCGAGCGACTTGTTGTAGGTCGCCATCTCACGCTCGCCCTGGAGCACGTGAATCTCGACTGACGGCTGGTTGTCCTCGGCGGTCGAGAAGACCTCGGACTTGCGGGTCGGGATCGTGGTGTTGCGCTCGATCAGCTTGGTCATCACTCCGCCCTTGGTCTCGATGCCGAGGGTCAGCGGGGTGACGTCGAGCAACAGGACGTCCTTGACGTCGCCGGCCAGCACGCCGGCCTGGATCGCGGCGCCGACGGCGACGACCTCATCGGGGTTGACGCCCCGGTGCGGCTCCTTGCCGGTCAGCTCCTTGACCTTCTCCTGCACGGCCGGCATACGGGTCATGCCGCCGACCAGGACCACGTGGTCGATCGTCGAGGCGCCCTTCTCCTTGGCGTCGTCGAGCGCCTGGCGAACCGGGGCGATCGTGCGGTCGAGCAGGCTGGAGGTCAGCTCGTTGAGCTTGGCGCGCGTGAGGCGCATGTCCAGGTGCTTGGGACCGGAGGCGTCAGCGGTGATGAAGGGCAGGTTGATCTGCGTCTCCTGGGTGGTCGAGAGCTCGATCTTGGCCTTCTCGGCGGCCTCGTAGAGCCGCTGCAGGGCCATCGGGTCGGCGGACAAGTCGATTGCCTGCGCCTTCTTGAACTCAGACACGAGCCAGTCGACGAGCGCCTTGTCGAAGTTGTCGCCACCGAGGTGGTTGTCACCGGCGGTCGCCTTGACCTCGAACACGCCGTCGCCGATCTCGAGCACCGACACGTCGAAGGTGCCGCCGCCGAGGTCGAAGATCAGAATCGTCTGATCTGACTCCTTGTCCAGGCCATAAGCCAGCGACGCGGCGGTTGGCTCGTTGATGATCCGCTTGACGTCCAGTCCGGCGACCGTGCCGGCATCCTTGGTCGCCTGGCGCTGATCGTCGTTGAAGTACGCGGGCACGGTGATCACGGCGCTATCCACCGTCTCGCCCAGATATGCCTCGGCGTCGGCCTTGAGCTTGCCGAGGATCATCGCCGAGATCTCCGGCGGGGAGTACTGCTTGCCGGCCGCCTCGACGCGGGCGTCGCCACCCGGGCCCGACACGACCTTGTAGGGCACGATCGCCTCTTCCTCGCGCACCTCGGCCTCCTTGCGGCCCATGAAGCGCTTGATCGAGAAGATCGTGTTCTGCGGGTTGGTTACTGCCTGGCGCTTGGCTACGGTGCCCACCAGCCGCTCACCGGACTGCGTGAACGCCACGACCGACGGGGTCGTACGCCCACCCTCGGTGTTCTCGACTACCGTCGGCTCGCCACCCTCGAGCACGGCCATGCATGAGTTGGTCGTGCCGAGGTCGATTCCAATTGTCTTTCCCATGTTCTTGTCTGCTCCCGTGCGGTTACAAAAATCTTAGTGGCAGAGTAGCAGATTTCAGACGGGCCGTCAGGGCGGTTCAAAGGGCACCCGCCACCTTCCCCGCGCTCGGGCACATCCGCGAGAGGGCGCACGCCGAGCACTCGGGGCGCCGGGCGTGGCAGGTCCGCCGCCCGTGGCGCAGCAGGTTCAGGTGCAGCTCGAGCTCCTGGCCCGGTGGGGTCAAGGCCAGCATCTCGTCGTGCAGCTCCACGAACGGCGCGCCCGGGCGCAGCAGACCCAGGCGGGTGCCGACGCGCGAAACGTGGGTATCGACAGGAACGTCACGCATCCCGAGCGCGAACAGGAGCACGCAGGCAGCGGTCTTGCGCCCCACCCCGGGCAGGCCCACCAGGTACGCCTGCGCCTCGGGAACCGGCAGCCCGGCCAGCCACTCCAGGGAGAGGGCCGCGCCGGCTCCGGCGGCGCCCGGACCGTTCGGGTCCGGAGCCGTGCGGCTGATCGCCTCGAGGATCGACTTGATCCGCGCCGACTTCACCTTCGAGATCCCGCCGGGCCGGATCGCCGCCTCGACCTCGTCGACCGGGGCGTCTCGGAGCGCCGCCCAGTCGGCGAAACGGTCGCGCAACGCGAAGTAGGCGACGTCCCGGTTGCGGTCGTTGGTCGACTGCGAGAGCACGGTCAGCACGAGCTCGGCGATGGGCTGGCCGTGGGGCTGCGCGCCCGGGATCCCGTAGACGAGCCGCAGCCGGTCGCGCAACGCGCGCACCCGCCGCGACGACGGCCGGCTCCAAGCTTCCGCTCTCATCCGGGCAGACGTTATCCTCGGCGACCAGGTGGCCACCGATTAACGTCGAGGAGCACACGATCGAGGTCGCCGGAGCTTCCGTCTTCTATCGCCGCGCCCCGGCCGCGGGCGCGGGCGCTCCGACGCTCTACCTGCACAGCGTCCCCACCAGCTCGGACGACTGGACCGAGCTGCTGGCCGCCACAGGCGGCCTGGCACCCGACCTGCTCGGCTTTGGCCGCTCCAGCAAGGCCGGAAACCTCGATTCCACCCTCTCGTCCCATGCCGACTTCGTGCCCCGCTTCCTCGACGCCGTCGGAGTGGACAGCGTCACCCTGGCCGGCCACGGCTGGGGCGCGGCCATCGGCCTGGTGTTCGCCCAGCGCCATCCCGAGCGGGTCGGCCGGCTGGCGATCGTCGACGCCGTGCCCCTCTTGGATGGCTTCGCCTGGCCCCGACTCGTCGGCTACCTGCGCCACGTCGGCGTCGGCGAGCTGATGATGGGCTCGATCACCAAGCGCGTCCTGAGGAGGATCCTGCGCGCCGGCTCGAGCTCGCCTGAGCGGACCTGGCCAGACGAGCGCGTCGATGCCGTCTGGGACCAGCTCGATCAGGGCACCCAGCGGGCGATCCTGCGCCTGCAGCGCTCCGCCGAACCCGGCGCGCTCTCGCGGGCCGGCGCCGGACTAGACGGGCTGCACCAGCCGGCGCTGGTCCTCTGGGGCGAGCGGGACCCATGGCTGGCCGCGGACTTCGCCAACGCCTACGGCGCCCGTCTGCCCAACGCCACCGTGTCGCGGGTCGCCGACGCCGGGCACTGGCCGTGGCGGGACCAGCCCTCGGCGCGCGAGCGCCTGTCCGATTTCATCCAGAACGCCCAGGCCGGATGAGCACGCTCGAGTTCCCGGTAGCCCGGCCCCGATGAGCACGCTCGAGTTCCCGGCGGCCCGGCGGCGCGAACGCGTCCGCCCCCGCCTGCCGCTGACCCGAGTCGCTCCGGCGCTGGTGGCGGCGGTGTTCGCGGCCGCCTACGTGATCATCTCGCCGCCCAGCCTCGACCTGGCCGCGCATCTGTTTCGCGCCCAGCTGTTCCGCGACGAAGGCTTCGGGGTGTGGAACAACTACTGGTACTCGGGCCACCACATCGTCGGCTACAGCCTGCTCTTCCCGGCGGTCTCGGCGGCGCTGACGCCCCAGCTGGCCGCCGGGCTGGCGACCATCGGAAGCGCCGCGCTGTTCGAGCTCCTGGCCTACCGGCACTTCGGCGAGCGCGCCTGGCTGGGCGCCGTCCTGTTCGCGGCGGGCACGGCCACCGACCTGTACACCGGCCGCCTGGCGTTCGCCTTCGGGGCCCTGCCGGCGCTGGCGGCGGTGGTCGTCCTGGACCGAGAGCGGGTGATGCCCGCGGCCGGGTTGGCCCTTCTTTCGGCCCTGTGCAGCCCCGTGGCCGCGCTGTTCGCCGCCCTGGGCGCCTCCGGCTTCGCGCTCGGCGGCTACCTCGAGCAACGATCGGGCGGCTACCTGGAGCCGAGAGCCCTCCGGGCGGCGATCCCAGGCGTCGTCGTGGCGATCTTCGCGCTGGCGCCGGTCCTGCTGTTTGCGATCGCGTTTCCCGAAGGCGGCTCTGAGCCGTTCCTGTTCTCCACGATGTTCCCGATCGTGGCGCTGAGCGCGCTGGGAGCGGCGACCGTGCCCGCCGGGCGGGTCAGGCTGCGAGCCGGCATCGCGATCTACGTGATGGCCACGGTAGGCGCGTACCTGATCCCCTCCCCGGTCGGCTCGAACATCGCCCGACTGGGCGCCTTCCTGGGAGCGCCCCTGGCCGCGCTCGCCTGGTGGCCCGCGCGCCGGGTCCTATTGGCGATCACGATCCTGCCGCTGCTGTACCTGGGATGGGAGGCGCCGGTGCGCGATGTGTCCACCTCGGCCAGCGACAAGTCGACCGCCACCGGTTACTACCAGCCGCTGCTGCGCTTCCTGCGAGCGCAGTCCCGGCCCCCGGCCGCGCCGTTTCGGACCGAGATCCCGTTCACCCAGTTTCACTGGGAGGCATACGTGGTGGCCACCGATTTCCCGCTCGCCCGGGGCTGGGAGCGCCAGCTGGACACCAAGGACAACCCGCTCTTCTACTCCGGCCACCTGACCGCCGCCGCCTACGAGCGCTGGCTGCACCAGAACGCCGTGCGCTTCGTCGCCGCGCCCGACGCGCAGCTCGACTACTCGGCCCACGCCGAGATGGCGCTCATCGACCGCGGGCTGCCGTACCTGCACCTGGTCATGCGCTCGGTCCACTGGCGCGTGTACGAGGTGGCCGGCGCCACCCCGATCGTCGGCGGTGCGGCCCGGCTGCAGGCGATGGGCCCCGACTGGCTGCAGATGTACGCTCGCCGCCCGGGAACCGTGCTCGTCCACGTCCGGTTCACGCCCTACTGGGCGCTGTCGGAGGGATCGGGCTGCGTGGCTCCCGCCGGCGCCTACACGCGGTTGACGCTCACCCGCCCGGGACCGGTGCGGATGGTGACGAGCTTCTCGCTGAACCGGATCGCGGCGACGTCACCCCGCTGCACTTGAATTCAGCGGGAGGACCGCCGTGCAAAGGCGGGAATCCCTAACCGGACACAGACGATCGTGAATGTAGGATGAAAAATCATGCGCCGGCGACTTGAGGCAATCGACGCGCGGGTGCTTCCGCGCGGATGGGGGGATGCGCTCCGTCAGGTGCTGCTGTTCGTGGCCGCTTACCTGGCCTACCAGGTGGTGCGCGGACTGGTCAACGGCAACGACGTGGCCAAGGCGTCGTGGAACGCCACCAGGGTGATCGACTTCGAGCGCGCGCTGCACGTGTTCATCGAGCCCAGCATCCAAGCCTGGGCGCTCAATGAGCGCTGGCTGATGGACATCGCCGACTGGACCTACCTCAACGCCCACTATGTGGTCACGTTCGGCGCGCTGATCTTCATCTACCTGCGCCGCAACGATTCCTTCTACTTCGTGCGCAACACGTTCATGATCGCGATGGCGATCGCGCTGGTCGGCTACGCCGTGTATCCGACGGCGCCCCCGCGCCTGATGCCCGAGTGGGGCTTCACCGACGCGATTCAGCTGTTCACAGGCATAACCGCGGAGAAGGGCGCGAGCGCGGACTTCCTCAACCTGTATGCCGCGATCCCCTCCATGCACGTCTGCTTCGCGCTGATGACCGGCTGGCCGATGTCCAAGCTCGTCAAGCATCGAGCGGCCCGGATCGGCTGGCGGCTGTATCCGCTGTACATCAGCTTCGTGGTGATCGCGACCGGCAACCACTACCTGACCGACGTCGTGCTCGGGGCCCTGACCGCCGGGGTGTCGACGCTGGTGGCGAGCAAGCTGCTCGCGCGGGCCAAGCCGGACGTCTGGGCGTTCGGCCACGCCCGGCGTGATGCGCCCGCCACGCTGTAGCCGGAAGCCCAAGAAGGACTAGCCTACGCGCGATGGCCGAGCCAGCCTCACCGGTCAAGCCCCGCCCGCCCAGGCAGCGCCCGCCTCGCGCCCGCCGCCAGGGACCGACCACCCAGGAGCTGATGCGCGAGCGGCTGATCGAGTCGCGGCTGACCCCGAACGCCATCTCGCTGACGGGCTTCGTGCTCAACCTCGCGGCCGCGGCGCTGATCGTCGACCGGCTGTTCTTCCTGGCCGGGGTGGCGTTCATCACCGGCTCGGTGATGGATACGCTCGACGGCCGCTACTCGCGGATGTCGGGCAAGGGGACCCCGTTCGGGGCGTTTCTGGACTCGACGCTGGATCGGCTCGAGGAGGGGATCGTGCTGACCGCCGTCGCCGCCTACTTCGCCTCACGCCACGACCAGGTGGCGGTGGCCGCGGTGGTGGTCGCGGTGCTCGCCTCGCTGATGGTCTCCTACACGCGAGCTCGGGCGGAGGCGCTGGGCGTGGAGTGCAAGGTGGGGCTGGCCACGCGCCCGGTGCGGGTGGTGATCCTGTCGGCGGGGCTGGTGTTCGCAAAGGGGGCCTCGATTGGTCACTTCGAGCTCCTGGCCCCCGCGGTCTACGTGCTCGCCGCCCTCAGCGCGATCACCGTCGTGCAGCGCATCCTGCACGTGCGGCGCCAGCTTGGCCCCGGAGACTAGGTCCCGTCCCGTCCCGTCCGGTCCCGTCGCGTCCCGCCCCGTCCGGTCCCGTCCAGTCCCGGCCGGAAGGTAGACCGCTCGGTATCCTGGGTGCGATGCCGGCCAGTCTCCCCACGCGACGGGGCTCTGGAGGGCGCGGCGCGCGCGAGCGGATCCTGACAGCGGCGGAGGCACTGCTGCGCGACCAAGGGATCAATGCCACCGGCGTGGCCGAGCTCGCCGTCGCGGCGCAGGTGTCCAAGCGGACGCTCTACCACCATTTTCCGAGCAAGGACGACCTGGTCATCGCCTACCTGCGTGAGCGCGCGCACGATCGGGAGCGCGGGCCCGAGCATGTCCTCGCACGCTCGGATCTCAGCGCCCGGGCACGGCTGCTCGAGCTGTTCGCCCTCGCCGAGACCGAGTCCGCTCCGACGCGCGGATCTCCGTTCGTCAACGCCGCCATCGAGGTCTCCGATCCGCGACACCCGGTGCGCAGGTTCGTCATCGAGCACCAGCAGCAGTTCACCGAGCGCCTTGGCGACATCGCCCGGGAGGCGGGCGCACGAGATCCCGAGGGTGTGGGACGCCAGCTCGCGCTGCTGTACACCGGCGCCGCCGCGCAGGCGGTCGTGGACGACAGCGCCGAAGCCGGCGCTCTCGCCTACGCGATGGCCGCCTCGATTCTTAACCGCGCGATCGGCTGAGGCACGCCGGGGACCCCCGGACCGACCTGGCGCCTGGTCACCCGCCCGCGCGCGGCAACCGTAGCTAAGTAAACCAATGGAGTTAGTTTGTCGCTCGCTGATGCCCGGCCTGTGAGCTGGTAGTAGACCGCTCGGTATACATCTCGGCCGTAACCATCCGCCGGCGTGGAGTACTTCCCTGTGAACGTCCGGCACGCCGTCGCGCGGACTCGAACTTGAAGAAGGGATGACTTCTGTGAGCACCACCAACGGTTCCGCGAACGGGACCCCCCGCCGTCAGCACGACAAGGTTCGCGTCGCCATCATCGGCGTCGGCAACTGCGCGAGCTCGTTCGTCCAAGGCGTCCACTACTACCGTGACTCCGACCCGCGGGAGCAGGTTCCCGGGCTGATGCACGTCGACCTGGGCGGCTACCACGTGCGTGACATCGAGTTCTCGGCCGCCTTCGACATCGACGCCGACAAGGTCGGCAAGCCTTTGCACGAGGCCATCTTCGCCGGCCAGAACAACACGCTGAAGCTCGGTGACGATGTCCCCGACCTGGGCGTGGAAGTGATGCGCGGCATGACCCACGACGGCCTGGGCAAGTACCTCAAGGAGAAGATCACCAAGGCGCCGGGCTCCACAGTCGACATCGTCGAGGTGCTCAAGGAGACGCGCACCGACGTCGTCGTCTCCTACCTGCCGGTCGGCTCCGAGCAGGCCACCAAGTGGTACGTGGAGCAGATCCTGGAGGCCGGCTGCGGCTTCGTGAACTGCATCCCGGTGTTCATCGCGCGCGAGGACTACTGGAACAAGCGCTTTCAGAAGGCCGGCCTGCCGATCGTGGGCGACGACATCAAGTCCCAGGTGGGGGCGACGATCGTGCACCGGGCGCTGGCCCGCCTGTTTCACGACCGTGGCGTCAAGCTGATGCGCACCTCGCAGCTCAACGTGGGCGGCAACATGGACTTCTACAACATGCTCGAACGCGAGCGCCTGGAGTCCAAGAAGATCTCCAAGACCAACGCCGTGACCTCGATCATGGGCCACGAGCTGCCCTCCGGCGACGTCCACGTCGGCCCCTCGGATTACGTGCCGTGGCTGACCGATCGCAAATGGGCCCACATCCGGCTGGAGGGCCAGGCGTTCGGAGACGTCCCGCTGACCGCCGAGCTCAAGCTCGAGGTCTGGGACTCCCCCAACTCGGCGGGCATCGTCATCGACGCGGTGCGCTGCTGCAAGCTGGCGCTGAACAACGGCCTCACCGGTCAGCTGGACGGCCCCAGCTCCTACCTGATGAAGTCGCCGATGCACCAGCGCCCTGACGACCAGGCCCACGAGCTCACCGAGGCCTTCATCGAGCAATACGCCCGCAAGCCGATCGCCGACAAGGCCAAGTCGAAGGCCAGGGCGACCGCGACCAGATAACCAGGAGCCGCCTTGAGGCGGCTCCTCATCAAGAGAACAGGTCTACAGCGGCCGCTCGTAGACGCGATAGCGCTTGACGACGCGGCCGCCGAGCGCCTCCATGGCGTGGTTCATGGATTTGTTGGTCTCGAGAATCCAGCCCATCTCGCCGCCCTTCTGGCGGGCGCGCTCGCCCACGTCGTAGAGGGCCATGTAGAGCGCGGCGCCCACGCCCGCGTGCTCGTGCTCGGGGATCACCCCCAAAAAGCCCACGCGGACGCGGTCGATGATCCGGGACTTGTTGAGGTAGTACCACCAGCCCAGCGGCAGCAGCCGGCCCCGCATCTTCTCGAGCACCTGGTTGACGTCGGGCACGGTGATCGCGATGCCCACCACCTCGTCTCCGATCTCGGCGACGATGAACCAGTTGCGGTCATAGACGAGCTGGAGGTCGAGCGCGTAGGCGTCGAGGTCCTGCTTGGAGTAGGGCACGAAGCCCCAGTTGTGAGACCAGGCGGAGTTGTAGACGCGCGCGAAGTCGTCGAGCTCGCGGCGCAGATGCCGGCGTGACATGGAGCGGATGCGCACCCCGTAGCGATCGTGGGCGCGCTGGGCGATCCGCCGCACCCGGGGGTCGACCTGGGCGCGATCCAGCGTGGAGCGCTCCCACATCAGCAGGTCCATCGCCTTGGCGAGACCGGCGCCTTCGCACAGACGCCGGTAGTACGGCGGATGCCACGGCTGCTTGATCATCGGCTTGCGCTCGAAGCCCTCGATCAGCACCCCGGACTCGTCGTTGAGCTGGAAGTCCATCGGACCGACCATGCGCGTGCAGCCGCGCTGGGCCAGCCAGACCGCGGCGGTCTCGATCAGGGCCCGCGCCAGGTCGGGGTCGTCCTCGAGCTCCAGGAAGCCGAACATCCCGTCCCGGCTGGAGTGAAACCGGTTGTAGGCGTGATCGATCTGGGCGGTGACCCGGCCGACCACGCGCCCGCCCCGCCGGGCCAGGAAGTACCCGGCCTCCCCGTGGCTGAAGTAGGCGTTCAGGCGCCGGCTCAAGAACAGGTAGCGCTCCAGCTTCAGGGGACCGATCCAGGGTGTGGCGGCGTGCAGCCGGAAGGGGAGGTCGACGAACGCCCGCAGGTCGCGAGCGCCCCGCACCGGTGTGACCGTCACCGTCACGGCGCCACCGTAACCGATTCGGCTCCCGGCGAGGATTAGGCTTCGCGCCATGGCCTCGACTGCGTCGACCCTGGCCTCGGTCGCCGAGCGTCGTCACGCCCTGGAGGCCCTGTATCCGGTCTGGCCCGGGCTCACCCTCTGTGAGACCCTGGACGCGGCCGCGGCCCGCCATCCCGACCGCCCGCTCGTGGTGGGCGCCGAGCGCGCCTACACCTACGCGGAGGTGCGCCACTGGTCGTGGCGGCTGGCCGCCGGGCTGGTGGCGCTGGGCGTTGCCCCCGGTGCGCACGTCGCGATGGTGATGGCCAACTATCCGGAGCTGGTGGCGCTGAAGTTCGCGATCGCGCGCGCGGGCGCGGTCGCGGTGCCGATCAACTTCCAGCTGCGCCGCGACGAGCTGGCCTACGTGCTCGGCCAGTCGGAGGCCGTCCTGCTGGTGACGATGGACCGCTTCCGGGATCTCGACTACCTCGCCGCTCTGGACGAGCTCGCTCCGGGCTGGGTGCAGTCAGGCGGGGACCCGCGCTTCCCGCGTCTGCGGGAGGTGATCGTGTTCGAGACCTCGGCCGGCGGGGGCCGCCCGGGGGCGCGATCGCTGGCCGGCCTCTCGGGCGTGGTCGACGCGGAGGCGGCCGCCGAGCTGGAGCGCCGGGAGCGCGCGCTGCGCCCGGCGGCGAACGCCGACCTGATCTACACGTCGGGGACGAGCGGCGCGCCCAAGGGCGTGCTCCTGTCTCACGACGCGCTCCTGCGCAGCGCCTACGGGTCGGCGTGGACGCGGGGCTTCCAGGACGGCCGGCGGATCCTGTTCGCGTTGCCGCTCTACCACGTCTTCGCCTACGTGGAGGGGCTGCTGGCCAGCCTGTTCTGCGGGGGGGCGATCCTCCCCCAGACGGTGTTCGATCCGGCGGCCACCCTGGGAGCCGTGCAGGAGCACCAGGCCGACGAGGCGCTGTTCGTGCCCACGATGACGATCGCCGTGCTCGAGGCCGCGCGGGCCAGACGCTTCGACGTCGGCTCGCTGCGCCACGTGATGTCGGCCGCCGCTCCGGCCCCGGTCCGGCTGTGGCAGGCCGTGCGCGAGCAGCTCGGGGTGCCGGAGATCGTGACCGCCTACGGGATGACGGAGACCAGCGCCGCCGCCACCTACACCGAGCCCGACGGTCCCCTGGAGCTGGTGGCGAGCACGGTGGGCCGCCCCAAGCGGGGCGGCGTCGCCGGCGACCCGTCGCTCGGGGGGCGGCTCGTCAGCTACAAGACCGTGCATCCGCTGAGCGGCGAGGACCTGCCGGCCGGCGCCGAGGGCGAGCTGGCCGCCCGGGGCCCGATCCTCACCCACGGCTACTTCGCGAAGCCCACCGAGACTGCGGCCGTACTCGATGATCAGGGATGGCTGCGCTCCGGAGACCTCGGGCGGATCGCCGGCGACGGCAGCGTGGTGCTGACGGGCCGCAGCAAGGAGCTCTACAAGTGCGGCGGCGAGCTGGTGTCCCCCAAGGAGGTGGAGGAGTGCCTGACCGGGCATCCGGGTGTGGCCCAGGCCTACGTCGTCGGGCTGGCAGACGAGCGGATGGGCGAGGTCGGATTTGCCTGGGTGGTCCCGGCGCCGGACGCGGACCCCGATCCGGGGGAGCTGGTCGCCCACTGCCACGAGCGCCTGGCGCGTTTCAAGGTGCCGGCTCAGGTGCGGTTGCTCGATGCCGGACAACTGCCGACCACCTCCACCGGCAAGGTCCAGAAGTACCGCCTGATCGAGCGCGCGCTGGCGCTCGGCGCGCCCGGCGGCCGCTCCGGACAGCCGCCCCGGCGGCGAGCCTGAGACCAAGCGCTTATGCTGCAGCTCACATGGAGACCTGGCAGCTTGACTCCGAGGCCATAGAGCCGCACGCGCCCCGCGTGCTGCGCTCGGATACCGACGCCAACCGGGTCATCCTGCTCGCCTTGCCCGCGGGCGAGCTGCTCCAGGATCACCAGGTCCACGAGCACGCGCTCGTGCTCCTGCTGGACGGCCGGCTGCTGGTGCGCTCGGGCGAAGGGGAACGTAGGTTGGAGTCCCACGGACTGCTTCACTTCGAGCCGGGCGAGCGCCACGAGGTGGAGGCGCTCACCGACTCGAGGCTGCTGCTCTGCCTGGCGCCCTGGCCGGGCGAGGGCCACCCCAGCCGCTCGGCGTAGCGGTCTCGCTGTTCAGCCGGCGGTCACTGGCCCAAGCTCACAGCGAGCGCAACGCCGGCAACAGCTCCCGCTCGGCCCAGTCGTTGAACTGATCCTGGTGATCGGCTCCGATCTGCACCAGGGCCACCTCGGTGAAGCCGGCCTCGATGTACGGCCTGATCTTCTCGACGTGCTCCTCGACATCGGGCCCGCAGCCCAGCGACTCGGCCACCTGCTCCGGGGTCACGAACTGGGTGGCGGCATCGAACGACTCCGGGTTGGGGAGATCGGCATTGACCTTCCAGCCGAGTCCGAACCACCGGAACTGCTCGTGGGCCCGGCTGATCGCGGCATCGCGATCGGCGTCGTAGGCGAGCGCGACCTGACCGACTCGGGCGGCCGTGGCGCCGCCGCCGTGACGCTCGAACATCTCCACCAGCTCCCGCTCGGGCTCGACGGCGATCATCAGCTCGGTCTTGGTGGCGGCCAGCCGGCAGGAGGCCTCCCCGGAGACCGCGATGCCGACGGGCACGCGCTGCTCCGGCAGGTCCCAGAGCCTGGCTTGCTCGACGTCGAAATGGCGCCCGCGGTAGTTGACGGTGCCCCCGTCGAACAGCTCGCCGATGATCTCGATGGCCTCTGAGAGCATCTGGTGGCGAACCCCGACGGCCGGCCAGCGCTTGCCGACCACGTGCTCGTTGAGGTTCTCGCCCGCTCCCAGGCCGAGCCGGAAGCGGTTACCCGACAGGATCTGCATGGTGGCCGCCTTCTGGGCGACGACCGCCGGGTGATAGCGCAGGGTCGGGCAGGTCACGTAGGTCATCAACCCGATGCGCTCGGTGGCCTGGGCAGCGGCACCCAGGATCGACCAGGCATAGCCCGAATGCCCCTGCTCCTCCAGCCACGGCTGGTAGTGATCGCTGATCACCGAGAAGTCGAAACCCGCGGCCTCAGCCCTCTGGACGTCGCGCACGAGCCGGTCCGGCGGTGACTGCTCGCACATCATGGTGTAGCCAAAATCGGTCATGGGCGGCCGCTACCCCGACCCGCCATCCGGCACACCTAGCGAGCTCTTCCACATCCGGATCCCAGGCGGGCATCCGGAAGAGAGGTTCCCCCGGAGACCGCGGTTCACGTTCCGCCGGCACCCTTGAAGGGGGGTGATGGATCTGAGCAACCCATACGGCTACTCAGATCCATCACGTGAGCATCGCGCGGATCGCCGGGCGGGGCTACCCGGCGGCTACCCGGCGGCTATCCCCTCGCCGCCGATCGCGTCCGGAACCGTGACCGAGCCCAGAGCCGAGAGCGACCCCCCGGGCCCGATCCGGAACTCGTCCACGATCCCCGCGGCGCCCGTCTGGACGTACAGGAAGTGTCCGCCCGGGGTCGCGGCGGCGTCCACGGTACCGGCGTCGGTGGCGGTGTTGCCCAGGGCCACGAGGCTCCCGTCTCCGACATCGCGGTAGGCCGAGACGGACCCGCTGCCCGCATTGGAGGCGTAGAACACCGAACCCGCGCGGACGATCCAGCAGGTCGCCATCTGTCCGGTGGCCGCCTGGTCGATGGAGGCGAGCCCGCCGCCGGCCTGCACCCCGAAGGTGGCGACCGCGTTGGGGCCGGCTTCGGTGACCGCCAGGTGGCCGCCGCGGTCGAAGGCGACCGCGAACGGCACGGCATCAGGCTCGGCGTTGACCGCCGGGGCCGATGAGAGCGAGCCGTCGCCGCGCACCCCGAACACGTCGATTTCGTTCCCGTTGGCCTTGGTGGTGACGATCAGCTTCGATCCGTCAGGCGTGAACGTCACCTGGCCGGGCGTATGCGTGAACTCCGGGGTCTGCGTCGGATCCAGGCCCAGAGCCCGTCGCCACGACGGGACCCGCACCAGCGTGTCGCCGAAGCGGACATAGCCCTGCACATCGCTCCCCTCGCGGGCGTTGAGCACGTAGACGAGATGCCCGGACTGGGCGATGCTGACCGGGAAGTCGCCTCCCGAGGAGACGACTTGGGCGCGGAACAGCTGGTCACCGCGCACCGCGAACACCGTGATCGTGTTGCTGCCGGCGTTGACCGCGTAGAGCAGGCCGTCCCGGCGGTCGTAGGTCAACGCGCCCTGGGAGGCGAGGTGATCGACCACCGACCCGGCGAGAACGCCGCCCAGGCCTCCGGTCGGATACGTGCCGGCCTGACGCAGGGCGCCATCGGCGGAGCGGTCGTAGGCGACGATCGCGTTGCCGGCGGGGTTGTCGGTCTGAACGAACACCGCTCGGGAATTCCACCGCCCCGACCCAGACGGGGAGGACGCGCTTGCGGGTCCCGCGGCCAGGCCGGCCACCGTGAGCGCCAGGCCGGCCAAACCGGCGAGGCGAGCTGCAAACTTCATGAATGCTCCTTCGTGAGTGTTGGATGGAGTCTGCCCCTCACGACAAGCTTGCGGCACAACCGCTCACTTGTCAGCACTCGCGGCCCGCAGTTCATCGGCACGTAAGAACCATTAGTTAATAGGAAGTTAATGGGTACAGACGATGAGACTGGTCGGTCTCGGCAGCCGGCCGGTCTCGGAGCTTCCCGGGGCGCGACTGCGAGCGCCGGCCAATAAGATCTGCCGAGTGCCTCGCTCGCAAGGCTCGTCCTCCGGGGCGGGCCGTCCGTCATCCGGCAGCCTCGCGATCGCTCAGGTCACCCCGTTTGCCTGGGAGGTGGACAACGAGGTCAACCAGTACGTGGCCCGGGTGTCCGCGGAGCTGGCGGCGCGCGGCCATCGGGTACTGATCATCGCTCCATCGCAGTCGAGCTCGCTGGTGCGCGACAGCCGCAAGCGGATCCGCGCGCACCCCGAGGGGCTGCTGGAGGAGAGCGAGGGCGAGCCGGTCGTCCTGGGCGTCGGCGAGGTGCTGCCGTTCGCGCCGACGCGCCGGCGCGCCGCCTCGCTGCCGGTCGACGTCGCCCGCACGATCGAGGAGGCGTTCGCCACGCTCGCGCTCGACATCGTCAACGTGCACGAGCCGTTTGCGCCCAGCGCCTCCAGCGTCGCCCTGCGCCACTCACGGGCGCTGAACGTCGGCACCTTTCACGCGCCCACCGAGCGCATCCTCTCCACGCAGCTGGCCGGGCCGCTGTCGAGGCTCCTGTTCGCTCGCCTGGACGCCCGCATCGCCAGCTACGGAGCCACGCGGACGCTGCTCCAACGCTACTTCCCCGGTGAATACCGCGTGATCAGGCCCGGCGCCGATCCTCGGGCGCCCCGCGCCGGCGAGGCCCCCGACCTCGTCGGGCTCCCCGGCGCCGGGGAGATCCCCGAGCTCGTGATGATCGCCACCGAGGAGCGCAGCGCCCTGCGGATCTTCCTGCGTGCCCTGCGGACGCTGCCCACCGATGTTTCCTGGCACGCCACCGTGTGGTCGGGGCGCCCGGCGGCTCCGCCCGCCACGCTGGGACGAGCGCTGCGCGAGCGGGTGACCTTCCTGGATGCGGGCGAGCACAGCGAGGCCGACGCGCTGGCCTGCGCCGACGTGGTCGTGCTGGCCTCCGACGGGGACCGGCCGATGCCGGGCACGCTCGTCCGGGCGCTGGGGGCCGGAGCCGTGCCGGTGGCCTCCCGGCTTCCCGCCTACGAGGAGGTTCTGGGCGACGGTGACCGGGGGCTCATCTTCGAGCCCGGGGAGGTGCAGACCCTGGCCGCGCATCTGCACAAGCTGATCTCCGAGCCCCGGCTGCTTGCGCAAGGTGCGCAGGCCGCTCTGGCCTTGCGTGAGGAGCTCGGCTGGCCCCGGGTGGCCGGGGAGCTCGAACAGGTCTACGGCGATCTGACAGCCCGGCGCCACATCGATTCCGCGCCCCCCTCGGTTCGGACGCGGCTACGGGCACGTCCCCTGATCGACGTCGACCTGCACATGCACACCGACCACTCCTATGACTGCGCCACGCCGGTCGAGGTGCTCCTGGCCCAGGCGCGCGAGCGGGGGCTGGGAGCGATCGCGGTCACCGATCACAACGAGGTCTCGGGCGCCCGGGAGGCCAAGGCGAAGGCCAGCGGGATCAAGGTGATCGTCGGCGAGGAGGTCAAGACCGCCGAGCAGGGCGAGGTGATCGGCCTGTTCCTGGACGAGAAGATCCCGCGGGGGATGACGCTTCAGGAGACGATCGCCGAGATCAGGCGCCAAGGCGGACTCGTCTATGTGCCGCACCCGTTCGATCGCATGCACTCCGTCCCCGATTACGAGCACCTGCTGACGGTCATCGACGAGATCGACGCGATCGAGGTGTTCAACCCCAGGGTCGCGATCTCGGAGTTCAACGAGGAGGCGGTCCGCTTCGCGGCCAAGTACCGCATCCCGGCGGGCGCCGGCTCCGACGCCCACGTGCCCCAGGGCCTGGGATCGGTACGCATCCGGATGCGCGACTTCGAGGGTCCCGACGAGTTCCTGGAGGCCCTGCGCGATGCCGACATCATCCGCAATCCGGCGAGCCTCCTGTACGTGCAGGCGCTCAAGTTCCTGCAGACCAAGGCCCTCCCGGGAGCGGCCCGCCGAGCTTCCCGGGAGCGCCGGGTGCGGCGGGCCACCGGACGCAACTCCTGATGCAGCCGCAAGGACATGCTCGAGAGCCGTCCAATCCGAGGGGGGTGCCCGCAACCGACGACGAGATCAGAGAGAAATACCTGGAGCGGGCCATCCGGGAGCTGAACGCGTTCTCGCGGCGGCTGACCGAGTGCCCGCACTGCCCACGCGGCCAGCTGATGCCGGTGCTCGGCTCCGGTCACCCCCAAGCCGACATCTTCATGGTCAAGTACTCGGCCCGCCCCTCCGAGATCGAGGAGGGGGTCGCGTTCTATGGACGCTCGGGCAACGCGCTGATGAAATCGCTCAAGCGGCTCTCGATCGATCCGCTGGCCGTCTACGGGACGCTGTGTGTCAAGTGCCCGGTGGCCGATCCCGGGCTGGCCGATCCCGACTGCGTCGCCCGCCTGACCGAGGAGCTGGCGATCGTGTCTCCCAAGCTGCTGGTCGTGATGGGCGAGGACGCGCTCGGGGTGATCAACGAGCTGGGAGTCCCGCTGGGCCGCGACCTCGATCCCTCACCGGGCGAGCTGCAGCGCTTCACCCCGTCGATCGAGGCGCTGTATGTCCCCAGCATCGACGATTCACTGGACGAGGAGAGCACCAAGCGCGAGTTCTGGGCGGCCTTCCGGGTGCTCGGGCGGTGGTGGGCCGACCTGCCGCCCTACTGACCGCGTGAGACGCTGCGCGCCCGGGACGGTCGGTTGGGTCGGTGGCCTGGCCCTGCTCGGTCAGTCCATCACGAGGATGATCTTGCCGAACTTGCCGCCGGCGGCGAAGTGGTCATAGGCGGCCGGCGCCTCGCCGAGCGGATACGTGGCGGCGATCTGCACCTTGACGTCCCCGAAGGCCAGCAGGGGCAGCACCGAGCGCTCGAGCGCCCGAGCGGTGAGCGCCTTGAGCTCCAGCGGACGCGACCGCAGGGTCGACCCGTACATGCATGCGCGCTTGGCCAGCAGCAGCCCCAGGTTGATCTCACCGCTGGCGCCGGCGCCCATGCCGATCACCGTGATCCGGCCCCCGGTCTCCAGCGCCTTGAGGTTGTCGTTGAGATTGACCGCCCCGACCAGCTCGAGTATCACGTCGAAGGGCCCGTGATCGCGAAATCCGTCGGGCTCGATCACGTTGGCGCCGAGCTTTGACACCGGCTCACGCAGATCGGGATTGCGCACCGTCGCAGTCACCCGGGCGCCCGTGGCGCGGCCCAGCTGGATCGCGCTCGTGCCCACGCCGCCGGCGCCCCCGTGGACGAGCAGTCGCTCTCCGGACCGGAGTCCGGCCTGGGTGAACAGGGCGTCGTGGGCGGTCGTGAAGCACTCGGGTACGCCGCCCGCCTCGTTGAACGAGAGCTCCTCGGGAACCGGCATGAGCACGCGCTCGTGCACGGTGGCCAGCTCGGCCTGGCCACCTCCGCCGACGATCCCCATCACGCGGTCACCCTCGGTGAAGCGCTCGGCGCCCGGGCCGCGTCCGACGACCTCGCCGGCAAGCTCCAGGCCGGGGATGTCCGGCGGCGAGCCGGGCGGCGCCGGGTAGCCGCCGGCGAGCTGGTGCATGTCGGCCCCGTTGAGCCCGGCGGCCCGGACGCGCACCAGCACCTCGCCTGACCCCGGCTCGGGATCCGGGCGCTCCTGCACGATGATCTGGTTGTCCTTGATGGTCGCCGCGCGCATGGCTTGACCGCACCCTAGCGGCGCACCAGCTCGGCCACGCACTCGATGTGCGGGGTCTGGGGGAACATGTCGACCGGGCGTACGCGCACCAGGTCGTAGCCGGCCTCGGCGAGCTGGGCGGCGTTGGGCGCCAGGGTGGTCGGGTTGCAGGAGACGTAGACGATCCGCTTGGGGCTCACCTCGATGATCCGGCGCACCACCTTCTGCGAGAGCCCGGCCCGGGGCGGGTCGACGACCAGCAGGTCGGGTCGGCCGGCGCGCGCAGCGAGCTCACGCAGGGCGAGACGGACGTCGCCGGCGAAGAAGCGGGCGTTGTCGACCTCGTTGAGGCGGGCGTTGGCGATCGCGTCCGAGATCGCCTCGGGCACCAGCTCCAGACCCCAGACCTCGGCCACCCGGGGCGACATGAGCAGGCCGATCGTGCCGATCCCGCAGTACAGGTCGTAAACGCGCTCGAAGCCTCCCGGCCGCGCGTACTCGATCGCCAGCCCGTAGAGGTGCTCGGCCATCTCGGTGTTGGTCTGAAAGAAGGCCTCGGCCGAGATCCTGAAGCGCATCTGGCCGAGCTCCTCTTCGAAGCGCTCGGAGCCGGCCAGCAGCTCGGTCACCCCGCCCTGAGTGGTCTCGGCCACGCCTTCGGTGCGCGTCCACAGCAGCCCCTCGAGCCCGGCGCCCGCGTTTGCCAGGGAGTCACGATGCAGCTCCCCGGGACCGGTGACCAGCCGGACCTGGAGCGCCCCCGTCCGCCGTCCCTCGCGGACGACCAGGTTGCGCAGCATTCCCTGCCCGGTGCGCCGGTCATACGGCGACAGCCGCTGCTCGCGGCACCAGGCCACGATCTGCTCCCGGGCCGCGTTGGCGGGCTCGGACGCCAGCAGGCAGTCCTCGATTCCGACGATCTCGTCCCAGCGGCCCGGAGCGTGAAAGCCGCACACGAGCTCGCCGTCGGGGCCGGCGCCGAACGAGTACTCGAGCTTGTTGCGGTAGCGCCACTGCGCCACCGCGGGCACGATCGGCTCCAGCACGAACGAGTCGAGCTTGCCGATCCGGGTCAGCGCCTCCAGGACCTGGGCCTGCTTGATCTCCAGCTGACGGTCGTAGGCGAGCACCTGCCAGGGCGCCCCCGGGTGGTCGGCTCGGGGGGCGATCCGGTCGGGGCCGGGCTCGAGGATCTCGGTGACGCGCGCCTCGGCGTAGGCGCGCTTGCGCTTTGACACGACGGCCCGCACCCGGTCACCGGGCACGGCGCCGGCCACGAACACGACGTAGCCGTCGCGGCGCGCCACCCCGTTGCCACCGAAGGCCAGGGTGTCGATCGTGAGCTCGAGCTCGTCGCCGCGCTGGGGGCGCGGTGGGATGGTCGATGTCGCTTGCATGCCAGCCCGCGCGTCGCCGCGGCTGCGCGCCTTTAGCTTTGGTCCAGCGCCTTCTCCAGCGCGGCCACCACGGTCTTGCGGTTGTCGTGCTTGCGCTCGTAGTTGAGCACCTTGCGCAGCTCGGGGCGGCTCAGCTCCTTGGTCCGGGTCTGGACCTGGGAGGCGTTGAGGTCGTCGTAGCCGAGGATCGGGAACGAGGGACCCACCCCGGCGACGCGCCGGGCCCGGTCGGCGCCGCGAACCAGAGCGTCCACCGGATCGACCTTGCGAGCCCGTCGGGTGGCGGACTCGAGCTTCTCGCGCCCCTTGTCGAGCAGGCCCTCCACGTCGCCTCGCAGCTCGTCGCTGTGCTGGCGTCCCCGGCGCAGGAGCTCCGAGACCAGCTCGTTGGCGTCCTTGCGAGTGACGCGCCCGCGGGACGCGGCGTCGTCAAGCGTCTCCTGGATGTGATCCCGGGTCAGCATCACCACGTCACGGGACCCGGTGGCGGCATCGGAGGAAGCCGCCGCACGTCGGGTCTGCGTCGCGGCTCGCTTGGCCGTCGTCCGCGTGCTCTTGGCTCCCGCCCGAGCGGCCGTGGTCGTCGCCTTGGCGCCCGAGCCCGCGGTCTTGGCGACGTTTGCGCCCTCGGTGGCGGCGCGCTTGCCGGCCGCCGCGGCTCCGCCGCTGCGACTCGCCCGCCTGGTCTTGGCGGCACCGGTCTTGGCGGCGTTGCGGGTCTTGGTGGCGCCTGACTTGGCCTGCGTGGCGGTGCGCCCGGTGGCCTTGCGGGCACTGGTGCCGGTCGCCTTGGCGCCCGTGGCGGCGGCGCTCTGGGTACTGCCCGAGCCGCTGCCCGAGCCGCTTGATGAGCTGCTGCCGGCGGACTCCGAGGACGGCGATGAAGATCGAGAGGATGAGGGCGAGCGTTTAGCGGGGGGCATGCTGAGGCTCCTGATTGACTTGACGCTGTGGCCAGCGTATAGAAACTCGCGGGCGTTGAGCGAAAACGGACATTAGACCGACGCGAGCACGAGCTCGAGGAGGGCTTTCTGGGCGTGTCGGCGGTTTTCGGCCTGATCCCAGATCCGCTGCCGAGGACCGTACAGGACCTCGGCGGTGATCTCGTCGCCGGGATGCGCGGGCAGGCAGTGCAGCGCGATCACTCCAGGCGCCGCCAGGTCGAGCAGCTCGTCGTCGATCCGATAGGGAGCAAGCGCCCGGCGGCGCTGCTCCGCCGACGCCGGATCGTCGCTCATGCTCACCCAGACATCGGTGTAGACCGCGTCGGCGTCTCGGACGGCGGCGCGCGGATCATCGCTTGCCAGGACCCCCGGCAGCGGCTCGAGCCGGTACCCGTCGGGGGAGGCCACGCGCAGCTCGACACCGGCCAGACCGCCGACGATCGCCAGCGAGCGCGCCACGTTGTTGCCGTCGCCCACATACGCGAGCTTGAGACCGCGCAGTGACCCGAACGCCTCACGCAGCGTGAGCAGGTCGGCGAGCGCCTGGCACGGGTGATGGCCGGCGGTCAGCATGTTGATCACGGGGACCGAGGCGTGCTCGGCGAGCTCGGCGACGGGCGCATCGGGACCGGTCCGGATCCCGATCGCGGCCACGTGGCGCGACAGGACGTATGCCGTGTCCCGGACCGACTCGCCCCGGCTGAGCTGAAGCTCATCGGCGCGCAGCACCATCGGGTGCCCGCCGAGCTCGGCGATCCCGGCTTCGAACGACGTCCGCGTCCGCGTCGACGGCGCCTGGAAGATCAGGGCGACCGACCGTCGAGCCAGCACGTCGGAGCTCAGCGGCGCCGCCTTGAGCTCGGCGGCGCGGTCCAGGAGCCGGTCCAGCTCGTCGGCGCGCAGCTCGGCTCCGGTCAGGAAGTGGCGAGGCACCGGCCGCAGTGTACGTTGGCCACCAATGCTCCTGCGCGTGCTGACCTGGAACCTCATGCACGGCCGCTCGGTGCCCGGAGCCGGCCGCGACCTGACCGAGGATTTCGCCGCTGCCCTGGCCGGCTGGGAGTGGGACGTGGCGCTGCTTCAAGAGGTCCCGCCCTGGTGGCCGCGGGCGCTGTCAGACCGCCTGGGGACCGAGTACCGGCAGGTGCTCACCTCGCGTAACAGCCTGCTGGCGGCGCGCCGCGCGATCGCCACCCGGTGGCCGGACGCGATCAAATCCAACGGCGGCGGCGCCAACGCGATCCTCGCCCGGCGCGATCGGATCGTCGCCCACCGCCGCCGGCGCCTCGCCTGGGCACCGGAGCGTCGCGTCGCTCACGGCGTCCGGCTGGCCTGCGGGATCTGGGTGGTCAATCTGCATGCCAGTGCCAGTCGGGCCGGCGACACCGCCGCGGCGCAGCGCGAGAGCCGGCTGGCCGGAGCGACGGCGAGAGCTTGGGCAAACCGGGAACCGGCGGTGCTGGCCGGAGACTTCAACCTGCGCGCGCCCGAGCTGGCTGTAACGGAAGCCGGGTGGCGCCACGTCGCGCAGCGCGACGTCGACCACATCCTCGTCGACGGTGACCTGGAGGTTGCGGGCGCCCCCGAGGTCCTGGATCGCGGCGCGCTGTCCGATCACCCGCCGCTGGCGATCACGCTGCGGCGCCCGGAGCCGGGCGACCCGGGCGGCTCGGGCGATCCTGGCGACCCGGGCGACCCGCCGGCCGGTTGATCCTCCGGATCAGCCCTTGGATGCCCGCAGGCCAAACCCGCGAATCATGAGCAGCGCCTTCTCGCTCAGCGTCCCGCGGGCCGGCAGCACCCCGAGCTGCGTGGCCGCGTCATAGACGTCGTAGAACCCCCGCACCCGCAGCAGGTGCTCGTGCTGAAGCTCGCCGTAGAACACGCAGTGCACGACCACGAAGCGGTTGGTCGCCGGGAGGCCCTCCAGGGGCGCCTGGTGGGTTCCCAGCACCTTGCAGGGCGCCGCGACGAAGCGACCGTTCGCGAGCCGCTCACCGGTCTTCTCCAGGCGCACGTCCGGGAAGGCCGCCCACAACCGGGCGGCATGCTGCGCGAGCCCCGGGATCCCCGACAGCGGCTGGCGGGTGAGAGGATCCTCGTATTGGATGCCGGCGGCACACACCTCGCCGAACAAGGCCGGATCCTTGCCCGACCACGCCGCCTGCCAGCCGTCGATCAGCTCGTCGACGTTCATCGCGCCGCCGGACGTTCGTGAAGTCTCATCCCGCGGCGCCCGGCGCTCCGAGCGCCGGCACCCCGGTCTCCGGCGTGGAGGCCTGGGCGTAGCGCCGGCGCGGTATCCGGCCTGCCCCGCGCGCCAGGCGCCCGGCCTGGACTCCGAGCCGGATCGCCCGGGCCATGGCCACCGGATCAAGCGCGCGGGAGATGGCGCTCGCGCACAGGACCGCGTCGCAGCCCAGCTCCATGGCCAGGGCTGCGTCCGACGCGGTCCCGACCCCGGCGTCGAGGATCACCGGGACGCTCGCCCGCTCGAGGATGATCGACAGGTTGTAGGGATTGCAGATTCCCATCCCGCTCCCGATCGGCGACCCGAGAGGCATCACCGCGACGCACCCGACGTCCTCCAGCCGCCGGGCGAGCACCGGATCGTCGGTGGTGTAGGGCAGCACCACAAAGCCATCGGCGACGAGCTCCTCGGCGGCGGCCACCAGCTCCACCGCGTCGGGCAGCAGCGTGCGGTCGTCGCCGATCACCTCCAGCTTCAGCCAGTCGGTCGCAAACGCCTCCCTGGCCAGATGCGCGGTGGCGATCGCGTCCCGGGCGGTGAAGCAGCCGGCGGTATTGGGCAGCACCTGCACTCCGAGCTCGTCCAGGACATCGAGGATCGACCCCCGGGCCGCGGGGTCCAGGCGACGCAGCGCTACCGTGCAGATCTCGGCCCCGGCCTCGCGGCAGGCCGCGGCCAGCAGCTTGTGGTTGGCGAATCCGCCGGTGCCGAGGATCAGTCGCGAGGAGAGCTCGCGACCGGCGATGACCAGGGGTTCGCTCGTGGAGGTCATCCGCCTCCGATCGCGGCCACGACCTCGAGCAGCGATCCCTCCGAGAGCTCGGTGTCCACCCAGCTCGAGCGGGTCACGACTTCGCCGTTCAGTGCCACGGCGACACCGCGGCCCCCCGGCGACACATCCAGCAGCTCGACCACGCTGGCGACAGTAGCGCCGGCATCCAGCTCACGAGGCTCGCCGTTGACGGTCACGTTCACGCCGAGCCCCCCGCCGGCACCGGCAGGAAACGCCTCGGAGAGAACACGGCCGCCTCGGCGGGCGGCGCCTCTCCGGCCAGGGCGCCGGCGACCAGCTCGGCGGTGACCGGCGTGAGGAGGATCCCGCCGCGACGGTGACCGGTGGCCCAGTGCAGTCCCTCCACGGCCCCGGTTCCGATCACCGGCAGATTGTCGGGCGTGCCCGGGCGCAGCCCGGCCGAGAACTCGTCGAGCACCAGCTCGGAGACCCCGGGAACGAGCTCACCGGCGTCACGCAGCAGCTCGAAGGCCGCCCCGGCGGTGACCGACTGATCGAATCCCCGCTCCTCCTGCGTGGCCCCGATCACGTAGCGTCCATCGCCGCGGGGGGTGATGTAGGACGGGCCCATGCGCAGCACCCGGCTCACCAAGCCGGGACCGGCCGGGTCGTGAAGGCGCATGATCTGACCCTTGACCGGGCGGACCGGGACCTGGGCGCCGTCGGGCAGGCCGGCCAGCTGCGGGGACCAGACACCGGCGGCGATCACCACCTGCGGCGCCACGAGCAATGTGCCGTCGTCCAGGACGGCACCTTCGACGCGTCCGGCTGACGTCTCGATCGCGCGCACGGCCGTGTGCTCGCGCAGCTCGCCGCCGGTGTTGCGCACGGCCGAGGCGAGCGCGGCGGTCAGAGCGCGCGGGTCCACGGCATGGTCGTCCGGGATCTCCAGCGCGAGCCGGAGGGCCGGCGCGAGACCCGGCTCCCGGCGCCGGGCCTCGCTGGGACGCAGGCGCTCCACCGACAGGCCCAATCCCGTGCGCAGCTCGAGCTCGCGTTCCAGGGCCTCGGCCTCGTCGTTGTCACGCGCCACCAGGAGCGTCCCGCAGCGCGTGTAGCCGACGCCGGCGACGCCCGCGGCCGCGGCCAGTTCGCGGATGAACTCCGGATACAGGCGGGCGCTGCGCAGGCCGAACTCCAGCACCGTCTCCTCGCCCGGCGTGACCTCGGCGTTGGGGGCCAGCATCCCGGCCGCGTAGCTGGAGGTGCCCTGGCCGGCGAGTTCGCGCTCCAGGACGGTCACCTTCAGGCCGCGCTGAGCCGCGCGCCAGGCGATCGCCAGACCGATCACGCCGCCGCCGATGACGGCGACATCTGCTGCTCGTGCACTCCGCTGTGACAATGAACCTCCCTGCTCCGGCATTACCCGGCCAGGTCCTGACGGTCGGCGGATCGAGTGTCCGCCCTCTCAGCCCAACGGTGGGGCTCCCGTTGGCCTCAATGCTAGTGGGTCGCCTCGGTGGGTCCACCGGCCGCCTCGGCGCTCCTGGCAGACTGGTCGTGTGGACGATCTTGTGAGCAACCGCGTGGAGGACCGTCGAGCGCTGCTGGCCCGAGCCCGCCTGTATCTGGTTTGCGACGTGCGACCCGACGACTTCCTGGAGCGCGCCCTGCGCGGCGGAGTCGACATCGTGCAGCTGCGCGCCAAGCACGCCGGCGACGAGGAGATCGTGGCCACGGGCCGGCGCTACGCGCAGCTGTGCGTCGCCCACCGGGCGCTGCTGATCCTCAATGACCGCCCCGAGCTGGTGACCTCGGCGCGCGCCGATGGCGTCCACGTCGGCCAGGACGACGTGCCGGTGAGCGAGGCCCGCGAGCTGGTCGGAGCCGAGCGCGTGGTCGGCCTCTCCACCCATTCGCCCGCCCAGATCGACGCCGCTGTGGCCGACGGCGCCGGGCTCGACTACATCGGCGTAGGGCCGGTGCACGCCACCCCGACCAAGCCGGGACGGCCGGCGGTGGGTCTGGAGCTGGTGCGGTACGCCGCCCGTCGCAGCCCGCTGCCCTTCTTTGCCATCGGCGGGATCGACGCGCGCACCGCGGGCGCCGTGCACGACGCCGGCGCCACCCGGATCGCCGTGGTGCGGGCGCTCACCGGGGCCGCGGACCCCGAGGCGGCCGCCCGGGCGCTGCGCGCGCAGCTGAGCCATGCAGGCGACGGCGAGGTCTCCGTTGGCGCAACGTAATCGCAAGCGCGGCCGGCACGCCAAGCCCCCTCCCGGCGGCGAGCCGGGGGCCGGCGTGAACGCCGCCCCCGGCGTGAACGCCGCCTCCACACCGAATTCCGAAGCGCCACCCCGGCCCGCGGCTGCGCCCAGGCGCCGGCCGCGAAGCTCGGGCCAGTGGTTCGCGCCCGAGGGCGAGGAGCTCACCCGCAGCCAGCGCCGCGACGCCGAGGCCCGGGCTCGCCTGAAGCCGCTCGCCAGGGGTGAGCGCCCGGGGGTGATAGTCATCTCCACGGCGGTGGCCGCGCTGCTCGGGCTCGTCAATCTCGTCGGCTGGGCGGCCGGGCTGAAGATCGCCGGCACGCACCCCGCGGCGAGCGGGATCATCGTGTTCTCGGCGCTGATGCTCGCCTGCGCGGTCGGGCTGTGGCGGCTCTGGTACGGAGCCGTGCTGGGCTTCATGGCGCTGCTGGCGATCATCGTGACCGTGTTCGCGCTGCTGCTGATCGAGGCCTCGAACCTGCTGGGCCTGGTCGTGGCCCTGCTGGTGATAGCCGGCGCGGGCTACCTGTTCTTCAAGCTCGTCCGGGTGCTGAGCCGGATCCAGATGCCGCGCTATCCCGGGCCGCCCACCCGCTGACCGGCGGTCAGCTCGGCCGCCGGAGCGGTCGGTGCGCCGGCGCAGCGGTCCGCGCGCCTTGAGATAGGCTCAAGGCCGCAATGCCCGAGTCTTCTTTTGACTGCGTAGTGATCGGCAGCGGCCCCGGTGGGTACGTGGCCGCCATCCGTGCCGCCCAGCTGGGTATGAAGACGGCCGTGGTGGAGAAGGACCGCGTCGGCGGTCGCTGCCTGAACTACGCCTGCATTCCCGCCAAGGCAGTGCTGCGCGTCGCCGACGTCCTGTCCGAGGTCCGGGAGGCCGGGGACTACGGGATCAAGGTTTCCGACCCCGAGATCGATTACGCCGGAGTGACCGACCGGCGCGCCAAGGTCGTCTCGACGCTCACCGGTGGAGTGAGCGGCCTGTTCAAGAAGAACAAGATCGAGCTCGTGGAGGGCGAGGGCTCCCTGGCGGGGCCGGGCGCCGTGCGGGTGGGCGACCGGGAGCTGACCGCCAAGACGATCCTGCTGGCCACCGGCTCGGTCAAGCGGCCGATTCCGGGCACCCAGTTCGGCGGCCGGGTGATCGGTACCGAGGAGGCGTGGGCGCTGGACGACCTGCCCAAGACGATGGCCATCGTCGGGGCCGGAGCCTCGGGCGCCGAGATCGCCTCGGGCTATGCCCGGCTGGGCGTCGAGGTGACCCTGTTCGAGGCGCTGGACCGGGTGCTGCCCACCGAGGACGCCGACATCTCCAAGGTCGCCGAGCGCGGCCTCAAGCGCCAGGGCATGACGATCCACACCAAGACCCTGGTCGCAGACGTCGAGCCGGCGGAGCGCAGCGTCAAGTTCTCCCACGGCGAGACGAGCGGCGAGGCCGACTGGCTGGTGATCGCCGCCGGCCGCGGGCCCGACGTCGAGGCCCTGGGCCTCGAGGCTGCCGGGGTCAAGCTGGGCGCGGACGGACTGGTAGAGGTGGACGGGGCGATGCGCACCAGCGCCGACGGGATCTACGCGATCGGCGATCTGGTGCTCGGCCCGGCGCTCGCCCACAAGGCCTCGGATGAAGGCGTGATCGCGGTCGAGGACGCCGCCGGCATGGAGACCCACCCGCTCGAGTACATCGACATCCCCCGCGCCACCTTCTGCGCCCCCAACGTCGCCAGCTTCGGCCTGACCGAGGCCCAGGCCCGTGAGCAGGGCCACGACGTGGTCGTCGGCAAGGTGCAGTACGGGGCCGTCGGCGCCGGCACCGTCTACGGCGACCGGACGGGGCTGGTCAAGGTCGTCGGCGAGAAGCGCTACGGAGAGCTGCTGGGCGGACACATCGTGGGCTCCAAGGCGACCGAGCTGATCCAGGAGCTGGTCAACACCCGCGCCCTGGAGGGCGGCTATCCGGAGCTGGCGCGGCTCGTCCATGGCCATCCGACGATGTCCGAAGCTGTGATGGAGGCCGCTCGGGCCGCCGACGGCTGGCTGATCCACGGCTGACCGGCGAGCGAGCTGCGAGCGAGCTGCGGGCGAGCGTGGCGCCGGAGGCGCTCCAGCCGATCTTCTACTACGACCTGGGCGACCCGGGTTGCTACCTGGTCGCCGAGCGCACGATGAGCGAGCTTCCGGTCGTGCCCGAGTGGGAGCCGGTGCTCGGCGCGCAGCTGGGCTGGGAGCCCCCCCGCCCCGATCCGGAGGGGCTGGCGGAGCTCGTGGCCGCCCAGGGATTGCAGCCCCTGCGCCTGGCGCCGGGCTGGCCGCCTGACAGCAAGCCGGCGATGCTGGCGGCGACCTACGCCAAGGCCGTCGGGCGGGTTGTGGCGTTCTCCCTGGCCGCGTTTCGCCAGGCGTTCGCCGGCGGACGGGAGCTCGGCGATCCGGCCACGGTGCTGATCGCCGGGGCGGCCTGCGAGATGCATCCCACGGCGCTGCTCAAGGGCATGGAGCTGCGCTCGGTCCGGCAGAGCCTGCAGGCCGCCGGCGGGCGCGCCGCCGCGTCGGGCGTGGGGTTGCTGCCCGCCATCGAGGTCGGCGCCGAGCTGTTCTGCGGCGAGGACTGCCTGGAGCGCGCGGCGCGGCAGCTGGAGCTCGGCCGGTGAGGGCCAACCGCGTCTTTGACCTGATCGTCTCCCGCGGAGGCCGCGGACTGGCCTTCCTGGCCGACCCGCGACGGACCGACCGCATCGAGGTGGTCTCGATCGAAGATGGAGAGCTGCTGCTCTACTGGGAGCTTCCGGCCAAGCAGGCAGCCAAGCTGCTCAAGCAGCTGCGCAGCGATCTGGTGTCGCTCGAGGCCGGCGAGTTCCTCGCCATCTGGGAAGGCGCCGACGGCTCCGATGGCTGAGCAACCGCTCAAGGGCGAGACCACCGTCGTGGAGCCAGACCGGCTCGAGCGGGCGCTGGCCAGGCGCGTCGCCGAGACGCGAGCCACGGTCCCCGACCTCGAGCTGGGGACCGACGTGGCCGTCGATGCCTCCCTGGCCCTGACGCGGGAGCACGGCTGGTCGCTGACCGCAATCCTGGTGCGCGCCTGCGCCACCGCCCTGCGCGAGGCTCCCCGCGCCAACGGGGCTTACCGGGACGGGCGCTTCGAGCTCTACTCACGGGTGAACATCGGTGTCACGGTCCCGACCGCCGACGGCCAGGTCACGCCCACGGTGCTCGATGCCGACGCCAAGTCACCCGCGCAGCTGCACGCGGAGCTGGAGCGGCTGGGCAGGCGGGCTCGGGCCGGCGAGCTGACTCCACCGGAGCTGGCCGGAGCCACCTTCACGTTCTCGGACCTCGGCGACTCCGGCGTTCACCGGCCCGGCGCGCTCGTCACCCCACCCCAGGCGGCGGCGCTGGCAGCCGGCGGCGTGCACGGCGTCGCCGCCGTCCGCGATGGAGCGCTGGTCGCCGGCCATCAGCTCAGTCTCACCCTGGCCTGCGATCACCGGATCCTGTACGGAGCCCGGGCCGCCGCCTTCCTGGCCCGGATCGCCGAGCTGCTCCGGCATCCCCAGTTCTGAGCCTCAGCGAGCGCCTGTGGCGCCGAAGGAGCACGAGCCGCACCCGACCGTCGAGATCACGATATGTCTCTCTTCTGCCACGCCTCGAGGAATTCGAGCAGGTGGCGGTGGCCGACGGCTTCAAAGTCGTGGCCCACAATGCGAGAACCGGGTAGGTGAGCTTCCAGTCGTCGTCCTCGCTGTCCTACGCCAGGTCCTGAGAACCGGCGCGGTAGTCGTTACAGGCGCCGGTCACGGCGCCCGGCTCGCGGTAGGCATGCTCGTACTCGACAGCTCTTCGGCGGTCAACAACTGCGGATCCTCGGCCCCGGAGATCAGGAAGTGGCGCAGTCACACTCCCTCTCGCGCGGGCGATCAGCGCTTCCGGGAGCTGCTCGAACTGCTAAACCGGAGGGAACTTCGGGCTAAAGCGAAACCACCATTGCAGCCGGTGATGACGCTGATCGCGGCCAGGATCTGGGCGTGCGGCTCCGTAAGGCCACCGGGCAGCGGTAGCGCACGGCCCGCGGGGGAGTGGGTGGCGTGCCAGCGTGCCAGCGTGCCAGCGCCAGCGGGACAGCCGGGCGGAAATCCAATCGCCGCTCAGGGGTTTGGATGTTCGGGGCCCTATAGGGGGACTTAGTCCCAAACACCTCCCGAATGCGGCAAGCGATCGGCCCGGGAGACGCCGCGGCGGGGCCCGAGCGCGGCGGCGTCAAGCGCGGCGGGGCCCGAGCGCGGCGGCGTCAAGCGCGGCGGGGCCCGAGCCCGACCGCCTCGCCGCCGAGGCAAGCCAGAGCGCCAGCGCCCGCGACGCCAGGCGCGTCCTGGCTCGTGTGTGCCAACCGGGCGTCACGGGCAGACTTCGCCTCGTGGACCAGCCAGCGGCACTCGCCCGGCGGCTGCGATCGGCCGTCCACGACGAGCGGGTGCTCGCCGCGGTGGCCAGCGTCCCCCGCGAGCGATTCGTTGGAGAGGGCCAAGCGCCCCGGGCCTACGAAAACGTGGCCCTTCCGATCGCCTGCGGACAGACGATCTCGCAGCCGGTGGTGGTGGCGCGGATGCTCGAGCTCCTGGAGCTGACGCCGACCGATCAAGTGCTCGACGTGGGTACCGGATCGGGCTACCACGCCGCCCTCCTGGGACTCCTGACCCGCCACGTATGGACGATCGAGCGACACCCTGAGCTGAGCGTCCGTGCCCAGTCCACGCTCTCAGAGCTCGGCTACGACAACGTCACGTGCGTGGTCGGCGACGGCTGGAACGGCCTGCCCGAGCTCGCCCCGTTCGACGCCATCAACGTGGCCGCGGCCACCGGCCACGAGCTGCCGGCGGCGCTCGTGCACCAGCTCGCGTTGGGCGGTCGCCTGGTCGCGCCGGTCGGCGACGAGCGGCAGTTCTTGACCCGGGTCCGGCGTGACCCGGACGGCTTGCGCCGCCAGCGCCTGGAGCCGGTCAGGTTCGTGCCGCTCGTGCGTGGCGATCGGCCGTGAGGGGCGGCTGCGCCGCGCCCAGCCGCCCGCGCATCACGTCGATCGCGATCGGGTTGCAATCAATCAGCACGAATCGTCGCTGCAACTGCTCACACACCGCTCCCAGCGTCCCCGAGCCCGCGAACGGATCCAGGCACCAGCCTCCCGGCCGCGAGGAGGCCGCCACCAGACGGCGGAGCACGCCGGCCGGCTTCTGGGTCGGGTAGCCGGTCTTCTCGGCGCCGTTGGTGGGCACGATCGTGTGAAACCAGACATCGGTGGGCCGCTTGCCGCGCGCCGCCTTCTCGGCGCCCACCAGGCCGGGCGCCATGTAGGGCTCGCGCTCGACCGCGTCGGCGTCGAAGTGGTGGGCCCCGGGAGTGCGCACGTAAACCAGGATCGTGTCGTGCTTGGCAGGCCACCGGCGCCGTGGCTTGGCGCCGTAGTCATAGGCCCAGATGATCTCGTTGAGGAACGCGTCACGGCCGAACAGCTCGTCGAGCAACAGCTTGCAGTAGTGAGCCTCGCGGTAGTCGATGTGGAAGTAGAGCGTGCCGTGGGGCGCCAGCAGCTCCCGGGCTCGCGCCAGGCGGGGCTCCAGGAAGTCCAGGTAATCGGCGAACTGGTCGTCGTAGCTCAGGCTCCGCAGCAACCGCGAGCGATAGCGCCGGCCGCCGAAGCCCGAGCGTGTCCCATCCGGGTCGGCGGTGGCGAGGATCGTCTGACGGGCCTGGGCTCGCCCGGTGTTGAAGGGAGGGTCCATGTAGACCAGGTCGAAGCTGGCCTCCGGCAGCCGCGCCAGAACCGGCGCGTTGTCGGCGCAGACGACGAGGTCGTCGTCGAGCGCGAGCGACTGATCGAGGGACTGGACGCGCATCGGCGAGGCAAACCTACCGCGACCGGCGGCCGCCCCGTTTGCCAGGCCCGGCCCCGGCCGCCCCGCTGAAAAAGCCCGTCCCCGGGCCGGACTCGGCATTCCGCAAGCGGTCTGACCCGCTAGCATGCGAGCTGGTGGCCTCGGACCTGTACATCCGTGCGCGAGAGTCCGCGCTGGCGGGCAAGATAACGCGCTACGCGATCGGGTCGGTGGTCGCGCTGGTCACGAGCGTCGTCGTGTTCGCGCTGATGTACGTGATGGGCGTGAACACGACCGTCTGCTCGATCGGAGCGTTCCTGGCCGGTGCGGTGCCCAACTGGATCCTGAACCGCCGCTGGGCCTGGAAGATCCGGGGACAGGTCGCGTTCCTGCGCGAGATCGTCGGCTACGTGGTCATCTCGGTGCTCGCGCTGGTCGCCTCCTCGGCAGCCACCGGCTGGACGTCGTCACAGGTCCAGAGCATCCCTGCGCATCACGGCATTCGCGTGATCCTGGTGACCGGGTCCTACGTGCTCGTACAGGCGCTCCTGTTCGCAGCCAAGTTCATGGTCTACGAGCACTGGGTGTTCGCCGGGCGTTCGCGCCTGCGTGCGGCGGTCCGGTCGCGCCACCAGGTGTGGACCGCGGCGCGGGCAAACCGCGCCCCGTAGCCGAGGTTCCCGCCCTTCTTGGTGTGGGTGGCGTGCCGACCGCGGTCGCGCATCGTCGTCGGCACCTCGGCCAGCCGGAACCCGTGCAGGGCGGCGCTGATCATCAGCTCCGACGCCTGGTACTGGGGCTGCTCGAGCACGACCGCCGCGGTCACCTCGGCGCGCATGGCTCGTAGCCCGCACGCCGGGTCGGTGATCCGGTGACGCACGAGCACGCTGATCAGGGCGCCGAACACGATCACCCCGGCGTGCCGGGTGGCGTCGGTGGTCAGCTCGGTGCCCAGCCGGCGCGACCCTGACACGAAGTCCGCACGACCCGCGAGGATCGGCCCGACCACGCGTCCGATCTCCTCGGGCTCGTACTGGCCGTCGGCGTCGATCGTGACGATCACCTGGGCGCCTCGGGCCCGGGCCAGCCAGTAGCCCAGCCTCAGCGCCGCGCCCTGGCCGCGGTTGACGGGCACGTCGCAGACCAGCGCGCCGGCCCGGCTTGCCTGCGCGGCCGTAGCGTCCCTGGCGCCGTCGACGACCACGATCACCTCGGTGGCCAGGCCTGCGGCCTCGCCCGGGATCTCGGCGATCACGTCGGCCACGGTGGGCTCCTCGTTGTAGGCGGGCACGACGACGGCCAGCGGAGCACCGGCCCCTGGAGGGTGGCGGCCCAGGAAGGCGTCGACCGCCGGGCGCTCGACGTCCTCCAGACGCGCGTGTGCGCCGGGCGTGATCAGCGGCTCTCCACCGACCGTGGTCATGCCGCCGGCGCCGTCAGGTCGGCCTGTGACCATTCCTCCCAGACGCCGACCAGCCCTTCATCCAGGGCGGGAAATCGCGGCGACCAGCCGGCGGCCAGGGCCCGGGCGGGATCGACGATCACCGCCGGCATCTCGCCGGACTTGGCCGGACCGTGGCGGACCGAGAGCTCGGCGCCCGAGACCTCGCGTACGGCATCGAGGACCTCGAGCACCGACAGTGAGCGACCCGAGCCGACCACCATCGGCCCGGCCCACCGATCGCTGAGCAGGCCGAGACGGAAGGCCGCGACCACGTCGGCCACGTGCACGTAGTCGCGCACCTGGGTGCCGTCGCCGTAGATCTCGAACGTCGTGCCCAGCCGGATCGCGCGCATCAGCCGCGCGACGATGCTGTCCTTGGCCTGCATCCCCGGACCGTAGACGTTGGTCAGGCGGATGCAGGCGCAGCGCATCCCGAAGGAGCCGGTGTAGGCCGACATCAGCATCTCGCCCGCGGCCTTGGTCGCGCCATACGGTGTCAGCGGGTTGAGCACCGAAGCCTCGGAGATCTGGGGCGACCGCATCGGTCCCGTGACCGCGTTGGTGCTGGCGAAGGCGAGCGAGGTCACGCCCGCCGCGCGTCCGGCCGCCAGCACCGCGTTCGTACCCGCGACGTTGGTCTGAAACGTCAGCTCGGGCCGTTCCACCGAGCGCAGCACCGAGGTCACGGCCGCCAGGTGGACGATCGAGTCAAAGCCGCCCTCGAAGGCGCGGGCGAGCACATCGGGGTCGGTGATGTCGCCGAGCACCACGTCGGTCGCGGGATCGGGATGGGGCTGCAGGTCGACCACCCGGACCACGGCGCCGGCGGCGGACAGCTCGGCGACCACGTGGCGGCCGATGAAACCCGAGCCGCCCGTGACCAGCACGCGGCGGCCGTTCAGGTCCGCGGCGCTCATCTGGAGTGAGCCGAGCTGGGCATGCGACGTGGAGGCGTGAAGAGAGGAGTTCTGGTTGTGCGGGCGCGACCTGCGGGCGGCACGTGGTCATCGGCGCCATCCCGGCAGCATCGCTCCCCAGCGAGCGCACGAGGATAGCCGACCCCCCGCCTGCCGAGGTCCCCCGAGCATAACGCCGTGCGCCGAAGCGCCGGGGGTGACTGCTACGTTCGGCCGGTCGTGACCGAGCAGACAGCTCCAGCGCGCCGCTCGGGGGGCGTCCGCCGCCGGACGCGGCTGGCGCTGGCGCTCGCCGGCCTGGCGCTCGTCGCAGTCGTGCTCGTCTCGGCCCTCGGCGGTGGGTCACTTCCGGCGCCTCCGAGACCGGGCGCCGCGCGGCCATCGACCGGCGTCGACCTGTTTGCCTACGACGCCTCTCGGGAGGCCCAGTTCGTAGCCCGCGCGGCCGCCGGCAACGCGAACCCGTTGTTCGTGAAGAGCCCCGGGGGAGCGCTCGCCACCGCCGCTCGGGTAGCCGCGTACCGCCCGCTGATCGACCGCGTGACGGCGGGCGCGGGCGTCGACCCCAACCTGCTCGAGGGACTGGTGTTCGTCGAGAGCGCCGGGCTACCCGACGCGATCGCCGGGCCCGACGTCGCAGACGCCGCCGGCCTGACCCAGATCCTGGCTCAGACCGGTCAGGCGCTGCTCGGGATGCATATCGATCTGGCGCGCAGCCGCAGGCTCACCCAGGAGATCGATGCGATCACCGCGGGCACGCGCAACGGCCGGCTCGCGCCGCTGGTGGCCCGCCGCGCGGCCGTCGACGCCCGCTTCGATCCCGCCGCCGAGCTCGCCGCCACCGTCCGCTACCTGGTGCTCGCCGAGCGTCAGTTCGGCCGTCAGGACCTGGCGATCGCCTCTTACCACATGGGGATCGGGAACCTGCGCCAGGTGCTCGACGACTACGACGCGGGGCGCGCGGTCCCGTACGCGCAGCTGTACTTCGACACCGCTCCAGACCGCCACACCGCCGCCTACCAGCTGCTGGCCGGCCTCGGCGACGACTCCTCGCTGTACTACTGGCGGGTGCTCGGCGCCGTGCAGATCATGCACCTGTGGCGCACCGACCGGTCCGCGTTGCGCCGGCTGACCACGCTCCAGACCGCGCAGGACGCGGGCGCTGATGCCCTGGGCCCACCCGCAACCGGCTCATCGTTCCCGGACCCGGCGGCGCTGGCCGCCGCCTACCAGGGCCACCGGCTCGTGCCCCTGCCCGCCAACGCCGCCCAGCTGGGCCTGGCCATCAACCCGGAGATGGGCGCCGGCGCGGGCGCCTTGGGGGTACCGCGATCGCTGTACCGGGGGCTGGCGCCGGCCGCTTTGAGGATGCTCATCGAGATCGCCGCCCAGGTGCGAACCCTGTCCGGGATGGACGCGCCGCTGCACGTCTACAGCACCGTCGCCGATGCCCGCTTCGGACAGCAGCAGCAGCTCTTCTATCCGCCCGCGACCTCCGGGTTCTCGTTTGCCATCACCCGGCGCTACTCCGGCGGCGAAGCGCAGGCGGCGGCCTTCCAGGCCGTGCTCGACCGGTTGGCATCGCTGGATCTGATCACGTGGGCCCGGTGGCCCCCGTGGATCGAGATCACGGTCGCCCCCGATGCTGGGAGCTGGCGGCCCTGGTAGTGGGTCTCGCCCCGCCAGTCACCATCCTCGCCCCGCGCCCGGTAGGTTCCGTGCCTGAGTGACCGACACCATCCGCACCCCCGACGAGCGCTTAGACGGCCTGCCGGATTTTCCGTTCGCGCCGCGCTGGACGCGCTTCGAGGACCTGCGCCTGGCTCACCTCGACGAAGGCGGAGGCGAGGGCGAGGGCAAGCCGGTCGTGTTCGTGCACGGCGAGCCGACGTGGTCGTTTCTGTGGCGCCACGTGCTCGTGCCTGTGCGCGAGGCCGGCTACCGCTGCATCGTTCCCGACCTGCCCGGGTTCGGGCGCTCCGACAAGCCGGTCGCTATCGACTGGTACACCTACGACCGGCACACGGCGGCGCTGACCTCGCTGCTCGAGCAGCTCGATGTGCGCGACGCCACGATCGTGGTCCACGACTGGGGCGGCCCGATCGGGCTTCGGGTGGCCGCACAGCAACCGCACCGGATCGCGCGCCTGGTGATCCTGGACACGGGGCTGTTCACCGGCCATCAGAAGATGGCCGACGCCTGGATCGCGTTTCGGGACTTCGTGGCCCGCACCGAGGACCTGCCGGTCGGCCTGCTGGTCCGCCGCGCCTGCCATCGTGATCCGGGCGACGCGGTGATCGCGGCCTACGAGGCTCCGTTCCCCGACGCCGCCGCCAAGGCCGGAGCCCGCGCCTTCCCGGCAATCCTGCCCACCAGCCCCGACGCTCCCGGCGCCGCCGAGGGTCAGGCCGTGCTGGAGGCGCTGCGCGACGACCCGCGCCCCAAGCTCATGTTGTGGGCGGATTCGGACCCGGTGCTGCCGCTTGACACCGGCCGCCGGTTCGCCGCGGCGCTGGGTGGCGAGCTGGCCCACGTGATCGCAGATGCCGGCCATTTCCTGCAGGAGGACGCGGGCGCGGAGATCGGCGACCTGATCGCCGGCTGGCTGCAGTCGGGCGCCTGAGCTCAGGCCCCCGAGCCCGAGAAGGCGGTTCAGGCGCCGGGCTCGGGACCTCCGGCGCGAGGCTCGGGACCACCGGCGCCGTTGCTGCCCTCGGAGGGGAGCTCGGCGGCCGACCTCTCGGCCCCGCCGCCGGCGACCTCGTCGTCCTCGTCGCCGATGATGTTCTGCTTGACCGACTCGAAGATCGTCAGTCCCTGACCGACCAGCCCGGCCGCGATCTGGCCCAGCCCGTCGGCGCCGTTGAGGACGTTGATGTTGGCATTGGCCAGGCCGCCGGCGGCCTCGCGCACGATCTGGGGGAGCTGGTCGATCAGCATCCGATCGAGCGCCACCCGGTTATAGGAGGCGGCCGCCTCGGCCTGGATCTTCATCCGCCGGGCGTCGGCCTCGGCGAGCACCCGGGTCTTCTCGGCGTCGGCCTCGGCGGGCTTGACGACCTCGGAGACGAGCTCCTGCTGGCGCAGCTCGGCCTGGCGCTGGGCGAGATCGGTCTGGGCGTCGATCACCTCGCGCTGGGAGCTGGCCTGGGCCAGAGGCCCTGACTGCGCGGCCTCCGCCTGGGCCTTGTCGACCTCGGCCTTGTACTTGGCCTGCACGATCGCGGTCTGGCGCTCGTACTCGGCCTGCTTGCGCCGGGACTCCTGCTCGGCCTCGGCCGCCGCCTGATTGGCCTGCGCCTGGGCGATCTTGGCCTGGCGCTGAATCGCTGCGTTGTGGGGCGCGGCCATCGCGTCGATGTAGCCGGCGCCCATGTCATCGATCGACTGGATCTGCAACGAGTCGACGATCAGGCCCATCTTGGCCATCTCGGCCTTGGAGCCGTCCAGGACCTCGGTGGCGAGCTTCTGGCGCTCGGTGACGATCTCCTCGACCGTCATCGAGCCGATGATCGAGCGCAGGTGTCCGGCGAAGATCCGGCCGGCGAGCACGGTCATCTGGTCCTGGTCGGACAAGAAGCGCTGGCCCGCGTTGACGATGCTCTCGGGATCGTTGCCGACCTTGAAGGCGATCACCGCCTTGGCCTGCAGGGTGATCCCCTGCTGGGTGACGCACTGCTCGGCGACCTCGGCCTCCTGCATGGCCAGCGTGAGGAAGCTGGCCGAACGCGCAAGCGGCATCACGAAGGCGCCGTGACCGGTTACCACGCGGAAGGGCGTGCCGTCGCGCCCGGACTTGGCCCCGGAGATGAGCATCGCCTCGTCAGGCGCCGGCACTCGATAGCCAAACATCACTGCCCTCCTCTTGCCAACCCTCGTGATCTAAACGGGGGATTCGTCGGTCCACTCCATCACATCGACCGCGCGCTCGCCCCGCGAATTGAACACCAGGACCGACGTTCCTCGTGCAAGTGGCTGCTCAGACCACGCCAGATAGGCCTCGGTGCCGCCTCGGATCTTGACCAGCACCTCGCCGGGGCCCGCGGAGCCCCGGGTGGCCACGGTCAGCTTGCCGCTGCAGCCGACCGCCGATTCGTCTCCAGCCACCGGCCCGATCCCGCCGCTTGCGCCGCTCGCGCCCGGGGCCGGCTCAAACCGTCTGCTTCTCGCGCTCGGACTCGTCGGGGAGCGCCGGCGGGGGCTGAGGCGCCGGAACCGTGGCGTCTCCGGTGCGCTTCTCGTACGCCTCCCGCAGTAGACGATCTGGGTTGACGAGCACCTGATCGGCCTTGAGCAGACCGGTGATGAAGTCGGCGACCGAGCGCGGGACAACGGGGGCAAGCGCGAACAGGAACCGGACGCTCCGGGGGACGAAGACATCGACCCGGCCGGTCTGAAGCGCCTCCACGATCGCCTGGGCCACGTCCTCTGGCTCGACCACCTTGAGGCCGCGGCTCTTGTTCAGCCCGGAGCCGAGCTCGGTGTTGACCACCACCGGCATGACGATGCTGACGTCGATGCCGGTCCTGCGCACCTCGGCGCGAATTGCCTCGCTGAGCCCGACCACGGCGTGCTTGGTGGCGCAATAGGTGACCCCGCCCGGAAAGCCTCCCTTGCCTGCCACCGAGGCGATGTTGACCAGATGGCCGCGGTTGCGCGGCAGGAAGCGCTGCAGCGCCAGCTTGGAGCCGTGGATGACGCCGTTGACGTTGACGTCGAGCATCCGCTGCGTGGTCGCATCGGACTCGTCGACGAACGGGCCGACGGGCATGATGCCGGCGTTGTTGATCAGCACGTCCAGGGGACCGAGCCGAACCTCCACCTCCCGCAGGAAGGCGTCGAAGCTCCCCCGGTCGGTGACGTCCAGCGGCAGTCCGAGCGCGTTGGCGCCCAGCTCGGTCGCCGTCCGGGCGGCCAGGTCGGCCTCGATGTCGCCGATCGCCACCCGGGCGCCGTGTGCGACCAGAGCGGCGGCGGTCGCGTGCCCGATTCCCCTCGCTCCGCCCGTGATGGCGACGACCTTGCCGGCGAGCGACCGTGGAGCCTTTGGCATTTTGATGCTTCCCTCCTGTTTTTTCCGATGCGGTGGCACCGCAGACGGTACCGGTCACGGTCGTCCGGCGGCGCCCACTAGGCTCGGCCTTGGAAGACACGGATACAGCGAATCGAAAGGAAGCTGAGATGGAATACCGTCGGCTCGGCAGCTCCGGACTTCGCATCTCCGCCCTGACGCTCGGCACGATGACGTTCGGCGGCGAGGGAAGCTTTCGCAAGGTCGGGAGCACCGACCTCCAGGGTGCGCGCCGGCAGATCGAGATGTGCCTCGACGCGGGCGTCAACCTGATCGACACCGCCGACGTGTACTCGGCGGGCCGCGCGGAGGAGATCGTGGGCGAGGCGCTCGAAGGCAAGCGCGACCAGGTTCTGATCTCCTCCAAGGTCCGCTTCTCGATGGGCGAGGCGCCGAACATGTCCGGCCTCTCGCGCCAGCACATCATCGCGGGCTGCGAGGCGAGCCTGCGCCGGCTGCGCACCGATCACATCGACCTGTACCAGGTGCACGAGTGGGACGGGCAGACTCCGCTGCAGGAGACCCTGAGCGCGCTCGGACACCTGCAGGACTCCGGCAAGGTGCGCTACGTGGGAGCCAGCAACTACGCCGCCTGGCAGCTGATGAAGGCACTGGGGATCGCCGACCGCGAGCACCTGCCGCCCTTCGTCAGCCAGCAGATCTACTACTCGCTGCAGGAGCGCTCGGCCGAGTACGAGCTGATTCCGCTGGCCCTGGACCAGGGCCTGGGGACGCTGGTCTGGAGCCCGCTGGCCGGCGGCCTGCTGTCAGGCAAGTACCGGCGCGGCCGGGACGCTCCCGAGGGCTCGCGTCACCTGACCGACTGGGGCGAGCCCCCGGTCTACGACGAGGACACCCTCTACGACACGATCGACGGGCTGGTGGCGATCGCCGAGGCACGCGGCGTTTCCCCCGCCCAGGTGGCGCTCGCCTGGCTGCTGGGCCGTCCCAGCATCAGCTCGGTCGTGATCGGAGCTCGCACCGACGAGCAGCTCGCCGACAACCTGAAGGCGGCGGAGCTGACGCTGTCCGCAGACGAGCGAGATCGCCTGGAGGAGCTGAGCCGCCCGCCGCTGCTCTATCCCTACTGGCACCAGGCCAAGACCGCGTCTGACCGGCTGAGCGAGGCCGATCTGTCACTGCTCGGGCCCCACCTGGGCTGAGTGGTTCACCGAGCCGAGCGTCGCCCGGGCCGGCCGGACGACCACGCTGACGTGCTCGCGGCGCGGATCCGCCCCGACCAGCAGCACCGGAGCTCCGGGCGAGGACAGGATCCGGCCGCCGGTGACCGTGACCGAGTAGCCATCGGGATACGTGTACGCCGGAAGCGAGATCTCGGTCGGCGCCTCGATCCTGCGCTCCGGCACCCAGCGGTAGCGAAACGCCCCGGTCCGGCGGTCAAACGACTGGCGGCCGGGGACGCCGGCCGTCGCCCACGGATACGGGACCGCCAACGCGTGAGCCTCCGCGGGGTAGGGAAGCCGGGTCTGCTGGTCCAGCAGACCCTCGACCGCGTCGGCGCCGGTGGGATCATCGAGCTGCATCGCCGACCAGTAGATCCAGGACAGGTTGTCGGCGTCAGCCCCGTCCACGGCGGCGGCGATCGGCGGACCCTCGTCGATGCCCCCGAACTCGTCCATGATCCAGGCCGGGCCGCCGGGCTGCTCGGTGCGCGTCCGGTCGCGCTCGAGCGTTGTCTGGTCAAGCTGCTGGGGCGCGGACCCGTACACGTGGAAGGCGAGGGCAAGCCGGCGAAAGCGCAGCCGCTCGGAGATCCCAAGCGTCTCGGCGCCCCCGAAGTCGGTGGCCCCGCTGGGCTGAAAGAACACGACGTGGTTGGGATCCGCGTGCTGGATGGCGCCGATCAGCCCGTCGGGAGGGGCTTGCGGGCGGCTGGTCGCGCACGACCGCGGCTCGTGCTCGCGGCCGCCGTAGTCGCATTCGAGCTCTGAGTCGAAATGCCTGGAGAGGAAGTCGTGGGGCTCGTTGTAGACCTCGTAGCCGATCACGTCGCGGTCGCGGCGGTAGTGGCTCGCGACCGCCTGCCAGACCCGCGCGTACTGTCCGAGCAGATCGGCGCGCACGTCGTTGGCGAAGAAGTGGTGGATGGCCAGCTGAACGGCCGGCGAGTCATACCCCGAGCCCCAGCCGGGCGGCGCGATGAAGCGCCGCCGACCGGTGCACGTGGCCCACGGCGGCGCGCCATCGCCGTTCCACGGGGTCGCCCCCGCGGGGTCGGAGAACGCCGACCCGTAGACGTCGGAGTGCATGTCGATCACCACCCGGAGACCGGCGGCGGCGAGCAGCCCGACGATCACATCGGTTTTCGCCAGGTAGGCCCGGACCGTGGCCGGGTCATAGGGGTCGGCGCGTCCGAGCGAGGGAAACCGGGCTCCCCGGCGGCGCGGAGCGCAGTACGTCGGGTCATTCGGACCCACGTCGCCGGGGCCCGGCTCGAGCCCCTCCCAGACGATCCCCAGGCGGACCGTGTTGAAGCCCAGGCCGGCCAGGGTGGCCGCGTCGGCGGCGGTGAACCGGCGCGCCGGATCGGCGGCCGCGGGCGAGAGCACGAACGCCGGCTGTGGCCCCTGCGCGGATCCGATGCAGGGCGCCCCCGGCACCGGGGCGGGCACCGCCCCGCCGCCGCACTTGGCCACCAGATTGACGCCGTGGAGCTCCAGGCGGCGACCCAGCGAGTCGGTCAGGTAGGGGCCACCCGGCGCGTGAACCAGGCCCGCGCTCGCCCAGCCCGCCGCCGAGCCCGCCCCGGCCGGGCGTTCTCGCCCGCCCCCGCCCGTGCCGCTCGCCGGCGCCGGTGCCGCGCTCAGACCCAGCACCACCAGGCCGGCCAACGCCAGCCCAGCCGACCGCGCCTGGGATGAGAGCCCCGCCCGCCGTCGTCGCTTGGCCCCTCTGGCGGGCATCGGCTCTCCTGGATCGAGATACGGACCCGCCACCGCGGGCTCGGGCACTCTAGTGCACCGCCCGGCCGCGTCGGCGGCCAGGCCGTAGTCTGATCGGGCGCGCCGGATCGCCACCGGCGGCTTTTAGGTTGAGGCGGAGATCGAGATCAAGGAGAGGGAGACGATGTCTGCACCGAACGGCCCGGAAGGGCAACGACGGCCGGTGACGCTGTTCACCGGCCAGTGGGCCGATCTGCCCCTGGCCGAGCTCGCTCCCATGGCGGCGAGCTGGGGCTATGACGGGCTCGAGCTGGCCTGCTGGGGCGATCACTTCGAGGTCGACCGCGCTCTTGCCGAGCCCGAGTATGTCGCGCGCGTGCGCAGGACCCTGTCCGAGAACGAGCTCGAGTGCTGGGCGCTCGGCACGCACCTGATCGGCCAGGCGGTCTGCGATCCGATCGACGAGCGCCACCGCGCGGTGCTGCCACCCGAGGTCTGGGGCGACGGGAAGCCCGAGGGCGTGCGCGCCCGGGCCGCCGAGCGGATGAAGGACGCCGCCCGAGCGGCGGCCGCCTTCGGCGTGCCCACGGTCACCGGGTTCACCGGCTCGAGCATCTGGCACATGCTCTACTCGTTCCCGCCCAACGACTTCGACCAGATCCAGCGCGGCTACGAGGACTTCGCGCGGCGATGGAGCCCGATCATCGACGTGTTCGACGCCGAGGGGGTCAAGTTCGCCCTGGAGGTGCATCCGACCGAGATCGCCTATGACTTCGTCACCACCCGGCGGGCGCTGGACGCGCTGCAGTGGCGCGAGGGCTTCGGCATCAACCTGGATCCCAGCCACTTCATCCCGCAGCTCCTGGATCCCGCGAAGTTCGCGCAGGATTTCGCCGCGCGTATCTACCACGTGCACGTCAAGGACTCGGTGCGCACCCTGGACGGTCGCACCAGCATCCTCGGCTCCCACCTGGACTTCGGCGACCCCGAGCGAGGCTGGACGTTCGTCTCCCCCGGACACGGGGACGTGGACTTCGAGTCTCTGCTCAGAGCCCTGAACCGGATCGGCTACGCCGGACCGCTGTCGGTCGAGTGGGAGGACTCCGGCATGGATCGCGAGTGGGGCGCGCAGGACGCCCTGGCGTTCGTGCGCCGCAGCGACTTCGCTCCGTCCACAGTCGTCTTCGACGCCGCCTTTCAGTCGGGGCCGTCGGCATGACCGACCCGATCGGAGTCGGAATCCTCGGTTACGCCTTCATGGGGCGCGCGCACGTCAACGCCTACAAGACCCTGAGTTACATGATGTGGCCGCCGCCCCTGCAACCGGAGCTGATCTCGATCGCCGGGCGCAACGAGGACGCGGTCGCCGAGGCGGCGGACCGGTTCGGCTTCCGGGCCCACACGACCGACTGGAGGGACCTGGCCGCCGACGGGCGGATCGGGCTGTTCGACAACTCGGGCCCCAATCACCTGCACGCAGAGCCGACGGTCGCCGCCGCCCAGGCCGGCCAGCACGTGATCTGCGAGAAGCCGCTGGGTCGCACCGCCGGCGAGGCCTACGAGATCTGGCAGAGCGTCGTCGCCGCCGGGGTGGTGCACATGTGCGCCTTCAACTACCGGTTCGCCCCCGCGGTCCGGCTGGCACGGGAGATCGTGAGCTCCGGGGAGCTGGGCGAGCTTTATCACTTCCGCGCCAGCTATCTCCAGGACTGGGGGGCCACCGACAGTGACCTCTGGCGCTTTGACAGCGCCGCCGCCGGCTCCGGGGCACTCGGCGACCTCGGGGCCCACATCATCGACCTGGGGCGCTACCTGATCGGTGAGATCACAGACGTGGCTGCCCATGTGACCACGTTCTGGCCCGGGCGAGAGGTGGATGACGCGTTCGAAGCCGTGGTCGGGTTCACGAGCGGCGTGGTCGGCACCCTGGAGGCCAGCCGCTTTGCCACCGGTCGCAAGAACGCGCTGCGCTGGGAGATCAACGGCTCCCGAGGATCGCTGGCCTTCGATCTCGAACGCCTCAACGAGCTGGAGGTCAACTTCACCGGCTCGCGGCCCGGCGAACGCGAGCAGGGCTTTCGCCGGGTGCTCGTGACCGAGCCCGACCATCCCTTCATTGCCAACTGGTGGCCGCCGGGACACATCATCGGCTACGAGCACACCTTCGTCCACGAGCTCCACCACCTGCTGAGCGCGATCCGCGATGGCGGCTCGGTGGCGCCGGACGGCGCGGACTTCGAGGACGGCTATCGAGCCGCGGAGGTCTGTGAGGCGATCTTGCGTTCGGCCGCCGAGGGGGAGCGGGTGACGATCGGCTACCGCTCAGGGCAGTGCTGACCGTCCAGCCGTGTGAACCTCCGTCAGATCAACTACCTGTTGGCGGTCGTCGAGGAAGACTCGTTCACCCGCGCGGCCCAGCGACTGTCGGTCGCCCAGCCCTCCCTATCCCAGCAGGTCAGAGCCCTGGAACGTGAGCTGGGAGGTCCGCTCCTGGAGCGTCTGCCCAACGGCGTCCAGCTGACAGCAGCGGGCCGCGCCTTTCTGCCCGAAGCGCGGGCCGCCGCCTCGCACGCGCTGCGCGCCGCCGAAGCGGCTCGTACCACGCTCGGGACTCCGGGTCGCCGGTTGGAGATCGGCACGGTGACCTCCCTGGCCGTCGGGCTGCTGCCGCCAGCCCTCGGGCGCTGGCACCGCCGACACGCCGAGACCGCCGTCTACCTGCACGAGTACCTGCACCGACGCGAGCTGCACGCGGCGGTACGCGGCGGCCTCGGAGACCTCGGCCTGGGACCTCGCCCGGCGAACTGGACCGGCCCGGTCCTCCGCCTGGGCTGGGAGGAATTCGTGGTCGTGCTTCCCTCCTATGACCCGGTGGTGCGAGAGAACGCCAAGCGGGTCGCCCTGGACCAGCTGGCCGACCGCGCATGGGTGCTGCTGGATCCCGGACATGGGCTGAGCGACCTCACCCAGCGAGCCTGCGCCCGGGCCGGCTTCGTTCCGCGCGCGGCCGTGCGAACCGGTCAGGTGACGGCCGCCGCGGCGCTGGCCGCCGCGGGGCTGGGCCCCACCCTGCTGGGCAGCCACGCCGTGCCGGCCGGCCTGGACGCCGCCCTGATCCAGGTCCGGCCGCGGCTGGTCCGGGAGGTCGTGGCCTTCACCCGTACCGCCTGGTCGCCGGCCGCCGAGGAGTTCCTCGAGGTGCTGGGCGATCTGCCCATGCGCTCGCGGCCCCGCCGCTCCGAGCTCATCGACTAGGTCAGCAGCCGGTCGGGCCGACGCCCGGGGCGGCGGCCCAGGAGGCGCCGCGCGGATGCCATCGGCCAATGGGATACCCTATCCGACGTCATCGTGCCAGAGGCAGCGGCTATCGCGCCCCCCGGCACCACTGGGAGGATCGACACTTGATCGTCGAGATGCGCGAGTACACCCTGCACCCGGGCAAGGTCGCGGCAAGACTATGAGCTCGCTGACCCATCGCGTGGCGATCATCACCGGCGGCGCTCAGGGAATCGGCCGCAAGATCGCCGAGGGGCTGGCCGCCGAGGGCGCCAAGGTGGTCATCGCCGATATGCGTGCCGCCCACGACGTGGCGCAGGAGCTCGGCGGGATGGCCGTCGAGGTCGATGTCTCAGACCAGCAGGCGTGCGAGCGCATGGCCCAGGCCGCGCTCGACGCCTACGGGCAAATCGACATCCTGGTCAACAACGCAGGCATCTACTCGTCGCTGGTGCCTACGCCGTTCGAGGAGCTGTCGGTGGACGAATGGCGGCGAGTATTCGACGTCAACGTGCTGGGCATGTATCTGGCGACTCGCGCCGTGGCCCCGTCGATGCGCGCGGCCGGTCGCGGGCGGGTGATCAACCTGGCCTCCGGAACGCCGTACAAGGGCGTGCCCTTCCTGCTGCACTACGTCGCCAGCAAGGGAGCGGTGATCGCGATGACGCGCTCGCTGGCCAAGGAGCTGGGATCGGACAACGTGCTCGTCAACGCGGTGGCGCCCGGCTTCACGATGTCGGACGGAGTCCTGGCCAACGACGCTCAGCTCGAGCAGCTCCAGGAGGTCTCGGCCAAGGCCCGTAGCCTGGTCAGAGACCAGTACCCGGAGGACATCGTCGGCGCGATCGTGTTCTTCGCCGGCGACTCGTCCGCCTTCATAACCGGGCAGTCGCTCGTCGTCGACGGCGGCGCTTATTTCAATTGAGAGGAAGCGGGACGATGGAGCTTCAGGTCCTCAAGCACAGCCTGGCCGAGTCGGAGTCGATCGAGCTGAAGGCCGCGCCGCGCGTGATCTACCGCATCGATGAGCAGGAGGCCTCGCATGGCACCGGGGCGGTCACGCTGCAGGGGCCGGCCCAGGTGCTCTCGTTCGAGCTGGTCCCGAGGGCCTCCAGCGAGGCGCAGTTGAGCGCTTCGGTCACGCTCCAGGACGGACAGGAGCGCCTGATGCGGCTTGACCGGGTGAGCTTTCCCCCGGGCGGCGTCGCCTACCTGCACGTCCATCAGGGTCCCGGGATCCGGGTGCTCCTGGAGGGCGAGATCCGGATCGACACCGACGGGCACTCCCACAGCTACGGCCCCCTCGAGGCCTGGTTCGAGCCGGGGCCGGTACCGGTCTTTGCCGCCGCCTCCGAGACGGAGCCCACGGCCTTCGTACGCTGCATGCTCCTGCCGGCGCAGCTCAAGGGCCGGAGCTCGATCCGCTACGTGCGTGGCGAGGACGCGAGCAAACCCAAGTCCCAGGAGTACAGGGTGTTCGTGGACGAGGCGCTCGACAGCGCCGTGGTCGGGACGTGACGAGCGCGCGCAGCGGAGGTCAGCTGCTGGCCGATCAGCTGGCGATCCACGGTTGCGAGCTGTGCTTCTGCGTCCCCGGCGAGAGCTACCTGGCGCTCCTGGACGGCCTGTTCGAGCACCATGACCACCTGCGCGTCGTCACCTGCCGTCATGAGACGGCGGCCGCCAACGCCGCCGACGCCTACGGCAAGCTGACCGGTCGTCCGGGGATCTGCATGGTCACCCGCGGACCCGGCGCCACCCAGGCCGCGGTGGGCGTGCACACGGCTCGCCAGGACTCGACCCCGCTGATCCTGCTGGTCGGACAGGTCACGCGCGCACATCGTGGTCGCGAGGCGTTCCAGGAGATCGACTGCGAAGCGGTGTTCGGCTCGATGACCAAGGGCGTGTATGAGCTCGACGATCCCGAGCGCATACCTGAGATCACGGCCAGCGCCTTCTCGCTGGCGACCAGCGGGCGCCAGGGCCCGGTGGTCATCTCGCTTCCCGAGGACGTCCTCACCGCCCCCGCGCAGGCCGCTGACTCGCCCCGCTACGCCGCTCGCGAGCCGGCCGCCGAACCGGCCTCGATTGACGAGCTGCGGCGCGCGCTCGACAGCGCGCAACGACCGTTGTTGCTCGTCGGCGGAGGCCCCTGGGACGACCGAGCGTGCGATGCGCTGGCCGGGTGGGCGACCGCCTGCGCGCTCCCCGTGGCGGCCTCGTTTCGACGACAGGACCTCGTCGACAACGAGCTCGACTGCTACGTCGGCGACGTCGGCCTGGGGGTCAACCCGAAGCTGGCCCAGCGGATCGCGAGCGCCGACCTGCTGATCGCCGCCGGACCCCGGCTGACCGAGATCGAGACCCAGGGATACACCCTGCCCCCGCCGCCGGTGGCGCCTCAGACGTTGATTCACGTCCATCCCGATCCCGACGAGCTCGGACGCGTCTATGAGCCGGCACTGGGCATCGTGTCCGGAATGCGCGCCTTCGCGTCCGCCGTCAACGAGGGGGGGCGCGTCGACGGCGAGCGGTGGCGGGAGTGGGCGGCGAGCGCCCGAGCCGACTACGAGCTGTGGTCAGACCCGGCCTCTGAAGAGCTCGGCGCCGGCGTCGACCTGCGCCAGGTTATGTCGGTCCTGCGCGCCTCGCTGCCCGAGGACGCGATCGTGTGCAACGGCGCCGGCAATTACACGGTCTGGGTGCACCGCTTCCTGCGTTACCGCCGCCGGGGCACGCAGCTGGCCCCCCAGAGCGGGGCCATGGGCTATGGGATCCCGGCCGCGCTGGCCGCCCAGCTGCTGCATCCCGAGTGCACGGTGGTCGCGCTGGCCGGGGACGGCTGCTTTCAGATGTGCGGACAGGAGCTGGCCACCATGGTCCAGGAGCGCCTGCCGATCCTGGTCATCGTGGCCAACAATCGGATGCTGGCCACCATCCGCATGCATCAAGAGCGCCGTTTCCCGGGGCGGGTCATCGCCACCGACCTGGTCAACCCCGATTTCGCCGCCTACGCCCGGTCCTACGGACTGCACGCCGAGCGCGTCCGGCGCTCGGCTGACTTCGGGGACGCGCTCAGCCGCGCTCGGGCGACCGATGGACCGGCCCTGCTGGAGCTGCTCACCGATCCCGAGGCGCTGACCCCGGCCGCCTCGCTCTCGGCCACGCGGGCTCAGGCCCTGGCCGCGCAGGCGAGCTGAGCCACGCCTTCCCGTTAATCTGATCCCATGGCCTCGCGGTTCGTCTCGCTCGCCGACGGTCCGGCCTACGTTCTGGCCCCGGGGGCGGTGGCTCGCGCGCTGTTCGGCGAGCGCGCGATGCTCAACCTGGTGCGCATGGAGCCCGGCGCGGTCGTCGCCCGCCACTCCCATCCCCACGAGCAGTTGGGATTGGTTCTGCGCGGATCGATGACGATGTCGATCGGCGACGAGCAGCGCGAGCTCGGTGAGCTGGAGGCCTTTGTCGCCCCGCCGGGCGTCGAGCACGGCGGGACCGCCGGGACCCAGGGCGCGCTGCTCCTCGACGCCTTCGCGCCCGTGCGCGCTGACTACCGGGACGCCGCCCGGGCCGCCGGCGAAGCGCCCGCCGACGGACGGCCTCAGGCGGGCTGAGCCAACCCCTCGGGGCCGGGCGAGGCCCCCACCTAGGCGAACACGCCTCGAAGGAAGGTGAGGGACTCGCGCGCGAAGGCGTCCGGATCCGCGAAGAACGGGCGCCACATCGAAACGGCGGTCTGCAATCCCGGAACGGTGGGAACGAACGACTCGATCGACAGCCCTCGGTCGTAGTCGATCGCGCGCAGCGCGTCTCGCACCTCCTGCCAGTTGACGTGGCCGCTGCCCGGGGCTCCGCGATCGTTCTCGGAGGCGTGGAAGTGAAACACCCGCTCGCCCGCCTCGATCACGGCGGCGCCCAGGTGCTTCTCCTCGATGTTCATGTGGAAGGTGTCCAGCAGCAGGCCCACGTTCTCGAGGTCGAGCTCGGCACACATGTCCAGACCTTGAGCGGCCGTGTTGAGCATGTCGTTCTCGAAGCGGTTGAGCGGCTCGAGGGCCAGCGAGATCCCACGCTCCCCGGCGTAGGTGGCCACCTCGACCAGCCCGTCGAGCGCGCGGCCGCGCTCGGCGCGGCGCTCGTCGGGCTCCAGCACCCGCGCCTTGCCCACGGCGGAGTGCAGGGGACCGCACACGACTCCGGCGCCGGCCGCGAAGGCCAGATCCACGCACGCCTTCCCGTACGCGATGCCCTCGGCTCGCTCGTCCGCATCCGCGCTCGAGAGGTCGCGGCCGGCCGAGCCGAAGCCGATCACCACCGCCTCAAGGTTGTTCTTCTGCAAGCCGGCACGCAACGCGCCGGAGTCGACCACCCCTACTTCCTCGACCGCGATTTCGGCCACCTGGAAGCCCGCCGCGGCGATCCGATCGAGCACCCACAGCTCCGAGGTCGCAAACGGGCTGGCCCAGACGAACGTGATGGCGCCGAACTTCACCCCGGTTGTCCGATCGTGATCACGCCGCGCGGGCCAATGACCAGCGGGCGCCACCGCGACGTTGCGGTGCGACCACTAGACGCCCAGGTAGCGTCGCTGGACGTCGGGATCGCTGGCCAGGATCTCGGCGGTGGTCTCGGCGGCGATCCGGCCCGCCACCATCACCAGCTGGCGCTCGGCCAGGGCGGTCGCCACGCCCATGTTCTGCTCCACCAGCAGAAGCCCCATGCCGCCCTTGACCAGCCCGTTGATCAGCGCGATCAGCTCCTCGACGATCTTCGGCGCCAGACCCTCGGATGGCTCGTCCATGATCAGCAGCTTGGGGTTGGTCAGCAGCGCCCGGCCGATGGCCAGCATCTGCTGTTCGCCGCCCGACAGCTGGCCGGCGCCGTGGCGCCTTCGCTCGGCCAGCCGAGGGAAGTTCTCGTAGACACGTTTCGCGGACCATTCACCCTTGACTCGAGGAACGATGCGCAGGTGCTCGTCCACGGTCAGCGACCCGAACAGCCGCCGACCCTGGGGCACGAAGCCCACCCCGGCCTTGGCGATCCGGTAGGAGGGCCGGCCCATCAGCTCCGCGCCGGCGAAGCGCACCGACCCGCTCGCGGAGGAAAGCATTCCCATGATCGACTGGCACATGGTGGACTTGCCCATGCCGTTTCGCCCGATCACGGCCACCGGCTCGTGGCCAACCGCGAAGGAAACGTCCTGGAGCACGTGGGAGGTTCCGTAGCGGGCGTTCAACCCCCGGACCTCGAGAACCGGCTCATCCACCGTGCCGGCTCCCGAGGTAGATCTCGTGGACGAGCTGGTTGGACCGGATCTCATCTGGAGTTCCCTCGGCCACGATCCGCCCCTCGTGCATCATCGTCACCCACTGCGCCACCCGCAGGGCGACGTCCATATCGTGCTCGATCAGGATCACGGTCGTGTCCGGATGGAGCCCGAGCAGCAGCGCGGTCAGCGTCTGGCGCTCGGTGGCCGAAAGGCCGGCCGCTGGTTCGTCGAGCATCATCAGCTTGGGATTGGTGGCCTTGGCCATGCCGACCTCGAGCTGGCGTTGCTCACCATGCGAGAGCTCGCCGACCAGCGCCTCGGCACGATCGCCGAGGCCGATGTCGACGGCGGCCGCGCGAGCCGACGCACGCAGATCGCGGTCCCGCCGGGTACGCACCAGCCGCAGGTGGCCGTCACGCTCGCCCAGCAGCGACAGGTAGAGGTTGTCCTCAACGGTCAGGCCGAGGAACAGCTTGGAGGTCTGGTAGGTACGCCGCAGACCGTGGCGCCCACGGAGCCGAGCCGGCTCGTGGGTCACGTCGCGTCCGAACAGCTCGATCGCTCCCTCGGTCGGTGCAAACTCGCCGGAGATCAGGTTGAACAGCGTCGTCTTGCCCGCCCCGTTGGGCCCGAGGACGGCCCGGCGCTCGCCGGGCCGCAGCTCGAGGTTGACGTCGGCGACTGCCCGCAGGCCGCCGAACCGCCGGCCGACCCCCCGCACGCGGAGGACCGGGTCGGCTGATTCGGTGTTCATCGTCGGCAGCGCCACAGTCGCCTCAGTCCGATTGGACGGCTCCCAGTTAGGAAGCCTGCGGGAAGCTCACCTTCTTCTCGTGGCCGACCCACGGCGGCGGCGTCTTCTTGACGCACGCGGGCTGGGTCCGGGAGGGTGGTGGCGTGGACGAGTTGAAGAAGCCACCGAAGGTCTGGTTGACATTCGGAACCTCCTCGATCGTCCTGATGCCGGGCACGCTGCTGCCGCCCGACGGCTTGGTGATCTGCACGACCCAGTTGTCGAAGATCGCCTGCCGGTTCTTGTCCAGGCTGATGTTGCCGTACGGACCGGTGAGCACCACCTTGGACAGCGCGGCATCCAGCGGCGAGCCCACGCCGAACTTGGGTGTGCCGGCCGGGATCGCCTTCAGCGCCTGAACCAGCGCCTGCGCGGCCGACCAATAGCCGAGCGTGAACACGCTGGCCGCGTCCTTCTGGACCGCGGGATACACGGCCAGCACCTTCTTGTAGGACTCGGTCGCCGGCGAGTTGTCGTCAGCCGCGGTCCCGTTGGCGGCCACCGCGCCCACCATCGGGGTTCCGATCGCCTTCAGCAGCGTCGGATCGGGCCAGAAGGTGTTGCCCATGATCTTCTTCGTGTTCAGCGGGCCGTTGACCTGCTGGTACTGCTTCAGGAAGGAGACCAGACCGGATCCACCCACCGAGACGAACAGCCCGTCGATGTTCTTGGGGATCTGGGCGATGTAGGACGAGTAGTCCGTGGTTCCCAGCGGCGGCCAGATCCGCTTCTCGATCGTTCCGCCGATCGCGCAGAACTCTGCGACGAAGCCCGCAACCGAGGTGTAGGGGAAGTCGTAGTCGTCGCCGATCGTCGCGGCGGTGCGCCATCCCAGGGTGTGATACGCGTAGTCGCCGAGGCCGGCGTTCCACATCGCCCCGTCAGGATTGAAGCGGAAGAAGTTCGGCGAGCGGACGGCCAACGTAGCCTGCTGGGCACCGGAGATGCCGTTGATGAAGGTCACGTGGGGTTGGGTCTTGGAGTACTCGGCGACCGCAATTCCCTCGTCACCTGAGAGCGGCCCGAGCAAGACCTGGGCATGATCCTGCTCCACCAGGCGCTGAGCCTCGGAGAGGCCCTTGGCCGCGGTCGAGTCCGCGCATCCGTAGCCGACGATCTGAATCGGGTGACCAGCGATCTTGATGCCGGTCATGCCGTCGCTCGGCAGCGAGCCGCTGGGTTTGCCGCCGTACTGGGCGAACACCGCTTGGGCGCCGCCGATGTCGTCCTGGTAGAACGCGCCGAACGCGCCCGCGCAGTCCGACTCGATCCCGACCCGGATGGCGCCCGGTATGGCCGCCACAGCCTTGCTCGAGGTGCTGCTGGCGCTGCTGGTGCTCTTCGAGCTGCTACCGCAGCCGACGACCACAAGCGCACAGAGAAGCAGACTGGCCAACGCGAGCACGACGTGGCGCTGCCTCCTCCTGGGGTTCTCTTGTCTTTCAGGCAATGTGACTCTCCTCCTCTTGACCAGAACGACGTTTGTTACGAGTGACCGATCCCTCGGAGCCGTCCTCCGAGGCCGTCACCGGATCATGTGATGTCGCGTGCCCCGTGCTTGCCTAGGCGACCCCCCGAGGCTCCTCGACCGAAGAAGCTGGATCAGGCTCCTGCGCTGCGGCCGAAGGGGTCGCGCCGGCTGAGCCCCGTCCCCTCGCTCTGAGGCCACGCCCCAGCCGGTTGCCCAGCGACTCCCAGATGCCAAGCAGCCCCCCGGGCGAGGCCACCACGATGATCAAGAAGATCAGCCCGAGCACGGTCGCAAATCGTCCGGGTCCAAGCCACGTCCCCACGTTGGGGGTCCAGCTGCGCGAGTAGTTGTTCAGGATCGAGTAGACCAGCGCACCGACAAACGCGCCCTCGAGCCGGTACAGACCCCCGATCACCGCGATGATCAGGACGTCGATCGCCTGTCCGATCCCCACGTCGCCAGGGGAGATCTGTGTCGTCCACCAAACCGAGAGGATCCCCGCGATTGACGCGATGAACGCCCCCATGCCGAAGGCCAGCGTGCGGTGCAGGGCTACGTTGTAGCCGAGTGCGCGCATCCGGTCGGGTTCGTCGCGAATGCCCTGTAGAGCGAGCCCGAACGGGGTTCGACCCAGATAGCGGACCCCGAGCAGCAACGCCACCGAAGCGACGAGGGCCACGTAGTACAGGGGATTGGGGTGGATCACCGGGTTGCCGATCAGGCCGGGGGTGGCCACGTTGCGCACCCCTCCGTAGCCCGCCAGCTGTGTGACCTGGGCAAAGAAGTAGAACACGATCAGGGTCAGCGCCAACGTGATCATCAAGAAGTAGATGCCATAGCTGCGCGCGGAGATGGCGCCGAAGAAGAGGCCCACGAGCGTGGCCACGACGATCCCGCCGAGGACCGCCAGCCATGGACTCCATCCGAGCGCCACCCCGCCGACGCCCTGACCCAGGTTGGCCATCGCGAAGCCCGCCACGCCATACAGCCCCACCTGGGCCAGCGACACCATGCCGGCGTAGCTGGAGAGGAAGATCAGGCTGAGCGCCGCGATCCCCAGCCAGAGCGTCGGCGTAAGGATCTGGCTGACCCAGAACTGGCTGAAGATCTCGGGCGCCAGGACGGCCACGATCGCCAGCACAGCCAGGGCGGCCCAGGAGAGCGCGCGCCGGGGACTCGCCCCATGCAGGCGAGCGACCGGTTGCGCGGCCGCGCTCAAGCCGGCCTCCCGAAAAGCCCGAGGGGCCGGATCGCCAGCACCAGGACCACCAGGATGAACGTGAGCAGGATCGCGTAGTTGGTCAGGTTGGTGGAGCCGAACTGCAGATACACGTCGGAATACGAGTTGACCAGGCCAAGCGCCAATGCCCCGATGGCCGCGCCCGCCAGGCTCCCCATTCCCCCGATGATCACGACGATCAGCGAATACAGCAGGAACTGTGAGTCATTGCCGGGCTGCACCGAGAGCATCGTGCCGGCCAACACCCCTCCGAGGGCGGCCAGCGAGGCGCCGAGGAAGAAGGCGCCGGCAAACACGAGCTGGATGTTGATTCCCATCGCCGAGACCATCGCGCGGTCATCCACGCCGGCTCGGATGACCATGCCGAAGCGGGTGCGCTTGATCACCAGGAACAGCATGACTCCGACGACCAGGGCGACGCCGCCGACGATGACCAGGCGGAAGAAGCCGTAGGTGGTGCCGAATATGGAGACGCTGTCGGGCCAGGAAGTCGGAGTCTGGATCGACTGGGAGACGCCGCCGTAGTGGGCCTCGAGCTGGTCGGCCGCGATAACCGAGATGGCGATCGTGATCAGTGCCTGGCGCAGCTCCTGGCCCTGGTTCCAGCGCAGGAAGACCTGCTGGATCACCACTCCCAGCAGGCCGACCACGGCGATCGCGAAGAACAGCGATACGACCCACGAGGTCACGGTGATCGCGCTGGAGTTGCCGAGTAGGTTGCTGCTCACCCCAAACCAGCTCTCCTGGGCCTTGAACGCGAGGTAGCCGGCGAACAAGAAGAGCGAACCGTGGGCCATGTTCACGACTCGCATCAGGCCGAAGATGAGCGTGAATCCGGCCGCCACCACGAACAGGAGCGCCGCCAGGGTCAGGCCGTTGAGGGTCACCTGCAAGAAGGTGGCGCCGCTCTCGCTGCCCTTGGCTGCCAGCCAGACGACGATCGCCACGGCCAGCAACACCAGCGGGGCCCGGCGCAACGCTGAGCGCACGTCAAGGCGGTGAGTGATCACGCTCTCCTCCAATGCCTCTCCGCCGGGGAATCTAACCTGTCCGGCGCATGGCGGTCAATGTTTCTTCGCATTAACGTTGCATGTTTCTGCGCATCACTCATAACGTTCTTTGCGCTTTTCATTCATGTGGGTGCAGGGGATTGCAAGTTGTTGAGGGCCGTAGTAGCGTCGACGCGAAAGCTCCATGCGACGAGACTTCTGGTGCCCAGGATCCCATCCATCAACGCCGGGACCCCGGTCTCACCTCGGGTTCAAGGGAGCCCCCTGTGGCCACTGAGCCCCCGATCCTGATCGGGGAGGGACGCCGGAGCCCGCTGGTCCCCTCGCTGCGCCGACGCGAGATGCTGAGCCGGATCGAGGCCGAGGGCGGCGCCGGCGTGGCCGAGCTGGCGCGCACCTACGGAGTGTCGACCGTCACCATCCATCGAGACCTCGAGGTGCTCGTCCGAGAGGGCAAGGTCGAGCGCGTGCGTGGCGGCGTGCGACCCTTGGCCTCCGGTCTCGGCCACGAGCGCGACTACCAGCGCCGCTTGCGCCAGGGTCGCGAGGCCAAGCGCATGATCGCGGCGTGTGCGGGCAGGCTGGTCAATCAGGCGTCGACGATTTTCCTTGACGCCTCCACCACCTGCTTCGCATTGGCCCGAGAGCTCGAGCGGGTCGCCCCCCCACAGCTCACCCTGGTCACGAACTCACCGGCGATCGCCTACGAGCTGCACGCGCCTTCGATCCACGTGATCGTCACCCCGGGCGAGTTGGACCAGAACCTGCGCGTGCTCAGCGGCCCCTGGACGGTCGAGTTCCTCAGCGCGCTGAACCTGGAGACGGCTTTCATCACGGGTTCGGGAATGACGCTTGAGCACGGCCTGACCACTGGTCAGCGCAGCGTCGCCGACGTCCTGCGGGCCGCATGCGCGGCCGCGCAGGAGACCGTCGCGCTGGTGGACTCCTCAAAGTTCGGGACCCACTCCCTGCTCACCATCGCCGCGGCCAACGCGATCGACAGACTGATCGTGGACGAGTTCGTGGACCCGGCACTCCTCGCCGCCTACGAGCGGGCCGGAGTGAGGGCGACAGTGGCCGGCTCAGCGGCTCGTAGCCGCATGCCCGCTCTCCCGGAGGACGGCGTGCCGGCAAGCCGCCCCGGGCCCGCGCCCGCCGAAGGCGCAGCCGGACACTCCGCGGCCGCAAGCTGAGCCGAAGCCGAGCAGCTAGCAGCTCGGCGCGAGCGCGACGGCGTCCACCTCCAGGCGAGCGCCCGGGAGTGCCAGGCGGCTGACCTCTACAAGCGTGCTGGCGGGACGCACGTCGCCGAATGCCTCCTGGCGCACCGGGTTGATGAGCGGCCGGTCGTCGATGTCGATCAGGTACACCGTCACCTTGACCACGTCGGCGAAGCCGGCGCCGGCCGCGGCCAGGACCCGGCCGATGCTCTCGAACACCTGGCGAGCCTGAGCGACGACGTCGCCGTCACCCACCAGCCGGCCCTGCGCGTCGGCCGGCACGCAGCCCGAGATGAACAGCAGGCCCCCGGCCTGTACGGCGTCGGTGTAATGGCTGATCGGCTCGGGCATGAGATCGACGCGGTACTCCGTGCGGGAGCTCATGACATGGCCCTGGAGCCGAGTGAAGGGACAAGCACCGCCTTGGTCACGCTCCCGTTCCGCGCGGCGTCCAGTGCGTCCTGGGCCCGCTCGAGCGGGAAGGTGGTGATCAGCTGCTCGAGCGGGAAGCGGGCCAGCAGCTGGGGCAGCGTGCGCACGTACTCCACGTAATGCCCGGCGGAGAACGCCCACGATCCCATCACACTCAGCTGCTTGCGCGTGATCACGTGTGGGTTGAGCGGAGTCGTGCCGTGATCGGTGTACTGACCGAGCACGAGCACGCGGCCGCCCGGCCGGGCGAGCTCCAGCGCCTCGCCCACCGCGGCCGGCACGCCGGTGCACTCGACGACGAGATCGGCACCGCGGCCGCCGGTGAGGTCGCGGACGCTTTGCAACCGTGCCTCGGCCTCGAGCTGCTCGATGTTCAGCCGCTCGTCGCCGATGCCGAGCTGGGCGGCGAGCTCCAGGCGCCCGGCCGGCGCGCCAATCAACGTCACCCGGCCCGCGCCGGCCACGTGGGCGTACATGGCCGCGGCCAGCCCGACTGGGCCGGCCCCCTGCACGGCCACCGACTCGCCGGCCCGGATCGGCGCGATGTGCAGCAGTCCGTGCACAACCGTGGGACCCGCGCAGCCCAGCGCGATCACCGCGGCTGACGGTTGTCGATCACCGAGACGCACGACGGTGGTGCCAGGATCAAGGTGAATGTTCTCCGCCCACGATCCGGTCAGGTGAGGGGGCCGGTCAAGCGGACGCGTGATGCCATAGATGCGGCGCCGCTGACACAGCGTCGCCTCCTGCGCGTCACGGCAGTAGAAGCACGTCCCGCAGGCGACGCTCGACGCCCAGGCGATGCGATCGCCGGGCGACAGGGGCTCGCCCAGCGCGTCGCGCTCCAGCCCCTCGCCGAGCGCCTGCACCCGTCCCACCCCCTCGTGGCCGAGCACGAGCGGCACGGGAATCGGGAGGCGCCCCGCCTGCAGGTGGACATCCGTCCCGCACACGCCTCCGTAATCGATCGCCGCCACGAGCCCACCGGGACCGGGCTCGCCGAGTGCCACGCTGGAAACCCCCACGGGTTTCCCGAACGCCTGGAGGACGACGCAGCGGACGGATTGCATGGGCAGCCCAGATTACCCCCTCACGAGCGTCCGCTGATAGTGTCGCCGCGTGAGTGATAAGACCGTCGTGCTGGTGGGCACCCTTGACACCAAGGGCGTCGAATATGCCTACCTGCGTGACCGTCTGCAGCTCCACGGCGTGGGCACCCTGCTGATCGACGTGGGCACGCTGTCCTCGCCCCAGACCGAGCCCGACATCGACCGATACGAGGTGGCGGCCGTGGCCGGCGTCGACCTCGACGAGCTCGAGCGCGCGCGTGACCGCGGACGAGCGGTCAGCGCGATGGCCGGCGCTGCCGCTGCGTTCGTGCGCGGGCTCTACGAGGCGGGGCGCTGCGACGGTGTCCTGGCCGCCGGCGGCTCCGGCAACACCGCGATCGCCACCAGTGCGATGCGGGCCCTGCCCGTTGGCGTGCCCAAGCTGATGGTCTCGACGGTCGCCGCCGGCGACACCCGTGACTACATTGGGGCCGGAGACGTCATCCTGATGGCGTCGGTGACCGACGTCGCGGGCATCAACTCCGTCTCCGCTCGGATCCTCGCCAACGCCGCGGCGGCGATGGCTGGAATGGTGGACGCTCCACCGGTGGAGCTCGGCCGGCGACGGCCGCTGATCGCGGCCACGATGTTCGGGGTCACGACCCCCTGCGTGACCGCAGCCCGCGAGGCGCTCGAACAACGCGGCTACGAGGTGCTGGTGTTTCATGCCACCGGTACCGGAGGCGCGGCGATGGAGGGACTGATCGACTCGGGCTTCATCGCCGGGGTGCTCGACATCACCACCACCGAGCTCTGTGACCGGCTCGTCGGCGGTGTCTTCCCCGCCGGGCCCGACCGGCTCGAGGTCGCCGGGCGCAAGGGCGTGCCTCAGGTCATCTCACTCGGGGCGCTGGACATGGTCAACTTCGGAGCTCCCGACACGGTTCCGCCTCAGTTCGCACACCGCAACCTCCACGTTCACAACCCGTCCGTGACGCTGATGCGCACAAACCCGGAGGAGTGCTCGGAGCTCGGCCGCACAATCGCCGGCAAGCTGGCCAGGACGGACGGCCCGGTTGCCCTGTTCGTGCCGCTGCGGGGCGTGTCGGGGATCGACATCGAGGGCGAGCCGTTTCACGATCCCGCCGCCGACGAGGCGCTCTTTCAGACGCTGCGCGAGGAGCTGCCCTCGCACGTCGAGCTGCACGAGCTCGACCACAACATCAACGAGCCCGCGTTCGCGCTGGCGATGGCCGGCAAGCTCGAGGAGTTCCTCGCCGAGGGGCAGGATTGACCGGGGACGAGGCGCGCGCCCGGCTGCGCGGCACGCTGGATTCGGGCGACGTGGTGATCGGCGCGGGCGCGGGCACGGGGCTTTCGGCCAAGTGCGCCGAGGCCGGCGGGGCGGACCTGATCATCATCTATAACTCCGGGCGCTACCGGATGGCCGGCCGCGGTTCGCTGGCCGGGATGATGCCCTACGGCGATGCCAACGCGATCGTGCTGGACATGGCGAGCGAAGTGCTGCCGGTGGTCAAGGAGACCCCGGTACTGGCGGGAGTATGCGGTACCGATCCCTTTCGAGCCATGGACCGCTTCCTGGCGCAGATCGAGGCCACGGGGTTCGCCGGTGTCCAGAACTTTCCGACGGTCGGCCTGATCGACGGGATCTTCCGCGCCGGGCTGGAGGAGACGGGGATGGGCTATGACCTCGAGGTCGAGATGATCGGCTGCGCGCACGCCCGAGGCCTGCTGACCGCCCCCTACGTATTCGACGGTCCCAGCGCCGAGGCCATGACGCGCGCCGGAGCCGACGTCCTCGTGCCGCACATGGGCCTCACCACCAAGGGAACGATCGGCGCGCACACCGCCCGTACGCTGGACGAGTGCGTGACCATGATCCAGGAGATGCACGACGCCGCGGTGGCGATCAACCCCGAGGTGATCGTGCTGTGCCACGGCGGCCCGATCGCCGAGCCCGAGGATGCTGCCCACGTGCTGCGACGGACGGCCGGCGTCGTCGGCTTCTTCGGAGCGTCGAGCATGGAACGGCTACCGACGGAGGTGGCGATGACGGAGAACATGCGCCGGTTCAAGGCGATCCCGACCCAGGAGAGATCATGAGTGGGTTTGTGAAGCAGGCCGATATCGAGCAGGAGCAGTTCGACTGGGGCGTCATCGGCTGGCGCTGCGTGCCCATGACGGGGGCGAAGCAGCTCGTCGTGATGGACGTCTCGATCGAACCGGGCAGCGGGCACGACTTTCACCGCCATCCCGGTCAGGAGGAGATGATCATCGTCAAGCGCGGTCAGATCACCCAGTTCATAGAACGGGAATCGACGACGCTCGGTCCCGGGGACTCGGTGTTCATCGAGGCCGACGTGGTTCACGCCTCGTTCAACGACGGTGACGAGACCGCTCACCTGCAGGTGATCATCGCGCCCTCGCTCGGCGAGGACACGGGTTACGGCTTGGTTGATGTGTCCGGCGAGCAGCCCTGGGCCTCGGTCCGCAGCCGGTAGCCGGGACGGGCGCCGGCAAAGGTCATCGCAACCGCTCCCCGGTCAGCAGCCGAGGGGCCAGCACGTCGCGCGCGAAGATCCCGTTCAGGCGGGTGGCACGGTCAGGATCCCGCTCGCTTTCCGGGGACTCGTCCTCGAAGACGATCCATCCTCGATACTCGCTGTCTCGCAGGTGGGACACGAGGCCGGCGAAGTCCACCACCCCCTCCCCGGTCTGCGCCCAGCCTCCATGGGCGCCGATGTCCTTGTAATGGACGTGATTCACTCTGTCGCGGTAGCGCTTCACGGTCTCCAGCGGATCCATGCCGCCGGCCGCGATGTGCCCGACGTCCGGCGTGAAGCCGACGTCGTCGCCGAGCCCACCGAGCAGCAGTTCGTAGTCCTCGGCGGTGCGAAATATCGATCCTGGGGGGGAATTGGGATGAACCGTGGCCATGACCCCCGCCGCCGCGGCGCGACGTGCCAGAGCATTGATGCAGCTCAGAGCATTGCGCTGACGCGTCGCGAGCTCCGCACGGTCGGCTCCCGGAAGCTGCACGAGCACGAGCTTGCTATCCGGGAACCGCCCCACGAACTCGATGAACCGATCCGCCTCGCCACGTTCCGCTTCGGTCTCCCGCGCCAGGCGCCACGACGCGGCGAAGGCAAGCGCGGCGAGTTGCAGGCCATGCTCCTCCAGAACCGCCTGAGCGCGGCCGGGATCCTCAAACTCGCCGAGCATGACGACCTCCGGTTCCAGTCCGGCGAAGCCCGCCTCGGACGCGATCCGGCCCATGTGGTCAAGACGCCCGCGATACTTGTCGCCGCTCATCTGCCACGCGTAGGTCTGGCAACCGAACCTGATCTCGGCTCCCGGACCCACTAACCGAGCCATTCGACGGTCAGCCGGTTGAAGTCGTCGAGTGCCTCCCAATGATGCGCGTGGGCAGTGTCAGGAAACACTTCGAGCCGGGCGTGGGGAATCTGGGCCTGGAGCTCCCGGGCAAGGGCCGGCGGGGTGAAGATGTCCAGGTCACCCGCCGTGATCAGCGTCGGGACGGCGATTCCTGAAAGGCGGCCCCCGGTGTCGTGACCTATGCAGGCTTCGCACTGTGCCTCGAAGGCATGCTGGGCCTGGACCGGGGTTGCCTCCAGCTCGCGGGCCTCGAGCAGCTCCGCCTGGTGCTGATTGAAATACCGCGGGGCCCAGATCCACAGCTGCAGCAGCCCCACGAACTCCGGCAGCGACACGGCCCTCCGGACGCGCGCGAAGTGCGCGAAGACCTGAGCGGTGTAGGCATCGCAGCGGGCCCAGGTGGAGACAAGCACCAGCCGCGCTACCAGGTCCGGATGGCGCAAGGTCAGCTCCTGGGCGATGGCGCCTCCCATGGAGATCCCGACCACCCGCACCGAGCCCAGGCCGAGAACCTCGATGAGCCGGGCATAGTCATCGGCCATCTGCGCCGTGGAATACGGTCCGGGCGGCTGGCCGGAAGCCCCCACCCCGCGGTTGTCCACGGCAAAGCAGCGGTAGTGCTGCTGATAGGCCGCGAGGTGGAGCTCCCAGGCCGACCGGTCGGCCCCGAGTCCCATGATCAGCACGAGGGGCTCGCCCTGACCGGCCTCTGTGTAGGCGAGGTCGATGCCACTCCCGCTCGCCTCCTCGGCAGCCACCGCCGGCCGGTGTCCGGGACCGGCGTTTGCTGTGCTCATACTGCGCCCACCCCCCGGTGGGCCTGGGCCAGCGAGCGCACGAACGGTACGGCACGTCGCGCCTCCGACTCGGTGGTGGGACAAAAGCAGAAATCCACGCCCCACCAGGGCAGTTCGCTCAGGGTCGGCTCTAGCGCCTCCAGGACGCGGGGAAAATCCACACTTCCCTGTCCGAAGGGCACGTGCTCGCTCGTCTCACCGTGATGCAGGGATCCGTCGGAGTCGATCAGATGCAGATGTCCGACGTAGGGCGCGAGGAGCGAGGCGTACTCGACCTCGCCACCTGGCAGAAGCTCGGGATCGGGGTCCTGACGACCGCCGGCGACCGCCCCCGCGTAGGCGTGACAGGTATCGAAGAGAATGCGGAACGCCGGATGACCCACCGCCTCGGCCAGTCCGGCAACCTCGGTGGGTCGATTGAGCCAGAAGCCGGGCTCGAACTCCCATATCAGGGTCACACCCGAGTTGTGACACCGTCTGGCCGCCGCCTGCCAGGTCCTCGCCAGTCGATCGAACCGGCGCTGGTATTCGTCGGCCGGCAGCGCCTGGGGAGGACTCACCGTGTCGACCCGGAGCATCGAGATCTCCATCCGCTCGCAGAACGCGAGCGCGGAGTCGATGGTCACGAGGTACTCCGCGGTCGCCGCCTCGGCGGGCGAGACGTGGGCGAAGTCCGGCGCATATACGGCGGGCGTCACGCCCGCCTGCTCCATCAGGGCGCGCAGCGCGGCACACCGTCGCGGACCATCGAAGTCGTCGAAGTGCGGATGCGGCCGAAAGCCGTTGATCTCGACCCCCTCGTAGCCGGCCTCGCCCGCATACGCGCAGACGCGGTCAAATGACCAGGGCCGGTTGGCAAACGGGCCAAACGAAAACGCCCAGCTCCCGAGCGCGATGCGCACCGGAGTCGTTGCTTCTGTCAGGCGACGGCCGGCGGGCCGGTCGCCGACCGGTGGTTCGACCAGCGTTCCCCCTGACGGAGGACCGTCGGCAGGCTGGCCATTGGCCCTCCCTGTCATGCGTGCCACTGAAGCTCCTTCCTGGACCAGCGTGTGCCCGTCGAGCCTAATCGCCATACCGGGACCGGTCTTGGACGCACCGACTCTGCCCTTGGATAAAACGACCAGAGACCGCAGGAATCGGACCGGCGCCTGACTCGCCGAGGGGGACGGCGCTCGGAGGGGATCTCGGTTCCTCCGCCTCCCCGGAGCGGGCTTGCCTTTGCTAGATTCGCTCGTCGCGTCATCTCCTGGCCCATGCCTTCGGGACATTCATCCGGACGAGCTTCGACGGGCGTTGCCTGGAAGGAGGCGACGGGCCGGCAATGGGAGTTTCTCGACGCCGGCCAGGACCTCGGGCTGCTGGCCTTCGACGTGCTCCGCGACGTGTTCTTGTTCGTCAAGGATCGTGATCGGCGCTTCGTATATTTCGACCGCGGCTTCCCGTCGCTGATGAGCCTGACCGCCGGCGAGATTCTCGGCCGGCGAGACGAGGACCTGTCGCCCAAGCATCTGGCCGATCACTACCGTGCGGACGACGAGCGGGTGATGAACAGCGGCCTGCCGCTGGTTGACATCATCGAGTTGGTCCACAACGTCGACGGTGCCTACGAGTGGTTCACCACCACCAAGTTCCCGGTGGTGCGGAACGGGACGACGATCGGCGTGGCCGGGATCATCCGCAGCCTCACCCGAGGCCACACCCGAGCCGAGGAGCTGCGTCTTCTGGAACCGGCCATCCGGCTGATCTCCGAGCATTACAGCCGCGCGCCGTCGGTCACCGACCTCGCCGCGTCGGTGGCGATGTCACCCACCCACTTCACACGCGTGTTCAAGGCCCGGATAGGAACCACACCCCACCGGTACCTGCGCCATGTGCGGCTCACCGCCGCCTGCAAGCTGCTCTCCAACACCGACCTGTCGATCGGAGAGGTGGCCATGCGTACCGGATTCTATGACCACAGTCACCTCACCAACGAGATGGCTCGCGGCATGGGCGTCACTCCCCGGCAATACCGCCTTCGCGCGTCGCGCCAGGCTGTGGATTCGTATGGAGCAGCTGCAGCTGAGCGCGCGGACCGCTAGTGGGTCGCGCCGGCGCGGGCCGGCTTGCCGCACACCTGAAAGCCGATCCGCTCGCTGACCGCCTCGAGGTCGAGCTCAACCGCCTCCAGGCTCTGCTGGGTCTCCGCCGCGCCGATCGTGTTCTGAGTCTCCGCGTCTTGCAACATCGACCGGCCGCCCGCGTTCTCCTTCTCGACGTCGCCCACGAACCGGCGCCAGTCAGCCGCCAGGCCGCTCGGCGGGGTGAGCTCGCGCAGCTGGGCAGCCGCGCCCTCGGCGATCCTCAGCGTCATCGGAGCGGTCTTGATGAACGCCTCACGCGGACCGTCGGGATCGTGTGGCACCTTGATCCGCGCGCTCGCCGCGGCAGCCCGGTCATCGGCGCTGGCGCAGACGGCGTCGGCGCGAGAGATCAGCGCCTGCCGGCTCAGCCCGGAGCTACCGCCGCATCCCGCGAGCGCGGCGAGCACACCCAGGCTCACCCACGCCGCGCCTCGCCTCCCCAGTCTGGCAAGAGGCAGAACCGGACGGCCGATCCGCGCGTCGATCGGACGCTGACGCACGTCAGGCCGCCAGGTAGCCGCCGTCGACGCGCACCACCTCACCGGTGATGAAGCGCGCGGCGTCCGAGCAGAGGAACAACGTCGGCCCGACCAGGTCCTCGGGATCTCCCCACCGGCCCATCGGGGTCCTGGACAGGATCGCCTCGCCACCACCCCCCGGCGCGCGCAGGGCTTCGGTCAGCGAAGTGGCGATCCAGCCCGGGGCGATCGCGTTGACCCGCACCTCGGGTGCCCAGGCGACGGCCAGCGACTTGACCAGGGAGACGATGCCGCCCTTGCTGGCCGCGTAGCCGGGCACCCTCGGGCCGCCGACGTAGGAGAGCATGCTGGCCGTGGCCACGGCCGCCCCCCGGCTGGCCCGCAGCAGCTCGGCGCACGGGCCCAGGGTGCGCATCGTGGCGGTCAGGTTGACGTCCAGCACGCGAGCGAACACCTCGGGGTCATACTCGTCGTCGCGCCGGATGATCCCCGCGCAGCACACCACCGCATCCAGTCGCTCGAAGTCCGCCACCAGGGCTGGAATCGTGGCCGCGTCGGTGACGTCGGCCTCGACCAGGCTCAGGCAGTTGGTGCCCTGCAGCGAGGGCGAGGCGCCGGCCGGCGCGAGGCCTACCCCGGTCACCCGTCCTCCGGCCCGGGCAAAGCCAAGCGCCAGGGCGAGCCCGATCCCGCTCGTCGCTCCGGTGACCAGGATCCGGCGCCCGGTGAAGTCGAACCGAGCGGCGCTCACCGGATGAACTGATCGGCGTAGCCGGCACCCAGGCCGACCTCGGCGTAGTGGCGCCGGCACAGGTCGATCTTGGTGAACACGTCCTCGTAGCCGGTCGTCTCCCCCCACGGGTCGACGTAGATCATCGCCCCGTTGACGGTGAACAGGGTGATCATCTCGGTCTCGCCCTCGGGCACCACGAGGGTGTGGGTCTCGCCGGGCGGCTCGAACAGGAAGGCGCCGGGCTCGGCCATCCAGTCGTGCTCCAGGTAGTGCCAGCGGCCCTTGATCACGTAACCGGTGACCGGCATCGGGTGACGGTGGCGGCTGACGATCCCGGTGCGGCGGACCCGCAGCAGGTTGCACCAGTAGCCCTGACGGGTGTGCAGCAGCAGCGGCCGGAAGTCGAGCCCCTCGGCCTGCGGCACCCAGATGCGCTCGTCCTCGGGCACGACCGGGTGGACCAGCACCTCCTCGGCCGCCTCGGCCGGGAAGGACAGCTGGTAGGGCATCCTCGAAGTGTCGGTGGTGTCAGACATCTCGGCCCTCGGAGTCGCTCAAGCCCTCAGTAGGTGGCGCGACCGCCGGAGACGTCGAAGACGGCGGCCGTGGAGAAGCTGCACTGCTCGGAGGCCAGGTACTCGATCAGCGCCGCCACCTCGTCGGGCCGCCCCATTCGCTTCATCGGTATCCGGCTGAGCATGTACTCGACGTGCTCCTCGCTCATGTCGCCCAGCATGCGCCCTTCGATGACCGCCGGGGTCACGCAGTTGACGAGCACCCCGGTCTCGGCCAGATCCTTGCCGATCGACTTGGTCATGGCGATCACGGCCGCCTTGGAGGATGAGTAGGCCGCGGCCATCGGGTTGCCCTCCTTGCCGGCGATCGAGGCCACGTTGACGATTCGCCCGTAGCCGCGTCCGACCATCACCGACGCGGCGGCCCGGTTGGCGAAGAAGACGCCGTCGCAGTTGATCGCCAGCACTCGCCGCCACTCGTCATCGGTGACCTCGGTGGTACGCAGCGAGTCGCCGGTGACCCCGGCGCAGCACACCAGGACATCCAGCGGCCCGAGCTCTGACTCGGTCCGGGCCACGGCGGCGCCGACGTCCGCGGATCGGCTCACGTCGCCGGTCAGCGACAGCACGCCGTCGAGCGCGGCGGCGCGCAGGTCCAGCGTGGCCACCTGCGCGCCCTCGGCGAGCAGGCGCTCGACGACGGCGGCGCCGATGTCACCGGCGCCGCCCGTGACGAGGGCCGTGCGACCGTCAAAGCGATTCGAGCTCACCCCAGTGGCTTGCCGCCGACGCCCCACTGCTTCGGGGGCAGACCCTGCACGACAACCCAAGTCTCATCGCGGATCGCCTCACTCGTGCATTCGACGACTGCGTCGGTCACCTTTTGGATGAGCTGCGGGACGGTCTCGTCGTTGATGCGGCTGTCGAAGAGCTTGATCTCCACGATCGGCACGGCGCCTCCTTGTTCGGGGTCAGGTGTGAGGGGAACCTAGTGGGTCTCACCGGGCCCACTAGTGCTCGACGTGGCGGCTGTCGCCGTCGGCGCCGAGAACGAGATCACGCTCGGGGTCAGCCACATGATCACGCGGCACCGGCGACATTGCCTCCAGGAACGTGCAGCCGGACTCCGAGCGCAGCGAGTGCTCGACCCGGCGGTTGATGACCACGCAGTCGCCCTGGCCGACCGTCTGGGTCTCGTCGCCGATCGTCATCTCCAGCGAGCCGCCGGTGATCCACATCACCTGCTCGGAGTCGGCGTGCGAGTGGGTGGGCACTTCGGCGCCCGGCTCATATTGGACCTGGCAGAAGAGAATCTGCTCGCCGGCGATCGACTGCAGGTTGACGTTGGGAAACAGCGACATGGACTTGCGCCCGTTCCAGGACAGAAAGGGGGAATTGCTCACGTTCCGCGCTCCGGTGCTCAGGGAGTGTCCAGGAATCCGGCGCCGCCGTTGCTGGTCACGGCCTTCAGTGACAGCGCCTCGTCGAAGATCACCCGTTTGCCCTCGCGGCGGGGCTCGGGCTTGGCCCGGATCGCCCGCAGGACCCGTTCCGGAGACGCGGGCATCTCGGTCACCCACGCGCCCACCGCGTCGTGGATGGCGGCCGCGATGGCCGGGGGTTGGGCGTTGTTGGCCATCTCGCCGATCGCCTTGGCGCCGAACGGGCCGTCCACCGACGGGTTCTCCAAGATCACGTTGTCGAGCTCGGGCAGCTTCTCCAGCGAGGGAGCCAGGTAGGAGCCGAACTGCTCGCCCCGGTGCTCGGCGGAAGGGTAATGCGGATAGGACTCCTCGAGCAACCCGAGGCCGACGCCCATCATCGCGCCTCCCTCGATCTGGCCCTCCACCAGCAGCGGGTTGATCGCCCGCCCCACGTCGTAGACCGAGATCAGCCGGGTCACCTCCACGTCACCCGTCTCGTCGTCGACCTCCACGTCGGCCACGCATGCCGCGTAGGAGATCGCCGAGTGGGGCTCCTCCTGGACCGAGCCGTCCTCGTCGTCGACCTCCACCAGCGGCTTGAGTGCGGTGCCCTGACCCGAGATCAGCTCCCCGTAGGCATAGGTCGCGGCGCCTGCCACATCGCTCATGTGGATCTTGCGATCGGGGGCTCCCTTGGCCACCACCTCGCCGTCGGTGATCTCCAGATCGCCGGGATCGATCTCCAGCTCCTGAGCGGCCAGGGCCAGGACCCGCTCGCGCACCTTCTCGGCCGCGAAGCGCACGGCGTTGCCCCCGATGAAGGTCCCGCGCGAGGCGAACGTCCCGGTGCAGATGGCCGATGAATCGGTGTTGGTGTTGTCCATCGTGACCCAGTCGTAGGGGACCCCGAGGGTGTCGGCCACGATCTGGGTATGGACGGTCTTGGAGCCCTGGCCGATGTCCACGGTCCCCGCGAACACGTCCACCCGGCCATCGGGCTTGAGCTTGATCCAGGCCTGGCTCGGGTCGCCGTTCTGGTTCATGCCGGTCGGGTACTCGATCGTGGCAAAGCCACGTCCTCGGCGCCTGGCCATCAGTCTCCTCCTCCTGGCTGTGCGCCGCCGGGGCTGAGCACATGGGCGCCCTCGGGCGCCTGCTGGGCGACCAGATGGTCGGGCAGCAGGTCACCGGTGCGGCGGTCGCTGGTCATCTCCTGGTACTCGGGCGCCAGCTCCAGTCCGATCCGTTCTGCGGCGGCCAGCGTCACCGGCACCGTGGAGGGATCCTGCATGGCGACCAGGTTGCCGGTCGTGTCGCCCACCCGGTTGGCGTTCTTGAGGCGGATCTCCCAGGGATCGAGGCCGAGCACGTCGGCGACCCGGGTGATGTGGGTCTCCACCGCCATCGACACCGAGGTGACCCCGAACCCGCGCATGGCCGTGGTCGGCACCCGGTTGGTGAAGACCACGAATCCATCGAACTTGAGGTTGGGGATCGTGTAGGCGCCGGTGTGATGGAACGCGTGCTTGGTCAGGCCGTAGGGGGAGAAGCGCGCGTAGGCTCCCGCGTCGTGCACGGTGGTCATCCGGCGTCCCAGGAACCAGCCGTCGCTGGTCACCGCGTCGTCTATCTCGATGTGCCAAGGGGCACGGGTCGAGGAGGCGAGGAACTCGTCCTCACGCGTCCAGCGCCATTTGACCGGTCGCTGGGACTTGAGCGCCAGCACGGCGCTGATCGTTTCCGAGGCGGTGTCGACCTTGCCTCCGAAGCCGCCTCCGACCGTGCCCCCGACCAGCTTGATCCGGTTGAGCGGCAGTTCCAGGTGAGCGGCCACCACGCCCAGCGAGAAATACATCGCCTGGGTGCAGGAGTGGATGGTGAGTCGACCGTCGGCCTCGGGTATGGCCAGTGCCGCCTGGGTCTCCAGCGGGCAGTGCTCGATGGCCTGGGGCCGGTACACCCCGGAGACGATCGCGTCGGCCCGCTCGAACGCCCAGCCCACGTCGCCCTTGCGAACCCGTCGATGGTTGAAGGGACCGAAGTGGGGATACACCGGCCCCCACTCGTGCACCTGCGGAGCATCGGGCTCGAAGGCCAGGCGCATGTCGAACAGGGCGGGCCGCTCCTCGTACTCTACGTCGATCAGCGACACCGCCTCCATCGCCGTGTCGACGTCCTCGGCGGCCACCGCCGCGATCGGCTGCCCCCGGTAGCGGGCCACGTCCTCGGCCAGCAGTGGCTCATCGGCCGGCACGCCGAGGGCCTCGAGATGACCGTACACGTTGCGGGGAACGTCGGCGTGGGTGATCACCGCGCGCACGCCCGGCAGCCGCTGCGCCCGGCTGATGTCCACCGACACGATCGAAGCGTGATGGTGGGGAGAGCGCAGCGCGCGGGCCTGGAGCATCCCGGACGCCTTGATGTCGTCCACGTAGGCCGTGCGTCCCGTGATGTGGCCGATCCCGTCGTAACGGGGAAGCTTGGCTCCAACCGCCTTCATGCCGCCGACCCCCTGATCTCGATCTCCGGTTGGGAGCGGTCGGGCTCCAGTCGCGGATCGTCGCCGGAGTGATCGAACTCGCCGCTCGAGGCGGCGATCACCGCGTCGACGATCTTCACGTAGCCGGTGCACCGGCAGACGTGGCCGCTGAGCGCCTCGAGCACCTGCTCGCGGCTCACGGGACCATCGGTGTGGGCGATCAGCGCGTGGGCGGCCATCAGCATGCCGGAGGTGCAGTACCCGCACTGGGCGGCGTAGCGATCGTTGAAGGCGGCCTGGATGGGCGCCAGGTCCTGCGGGTTGCCGATCCCCTCGACGGTCGTGATCTCGGCCTCCACGGCGCCGATCGCCAGCAGGCAGGAGCGCCGCGGCTCGCCGTTGACCAGCACGGTGCAGGCGCCACAGCCGCCCTGCTCGCAGCCCGGCTTGGGGCCGGTGATGTTGAACTCCTCGCGCAGCACCGTCAGCAGCGGCGTGGCCGGCGAGCTGGCGGTGGCACGGGGCACGCCATTCACTGTCAGTTCCACGAAGTAACGCCTCCCTATAGCTGCTCGAGCACTCGCGATACGAGGACGGGCAGGATCTCGGCCCGATACCAGGCAGAGGCCAGAGCGTCGGCCTGGGGATCGGTGTCCTCGCCGGCCCGGACAGCTGCCTGCGCCGGCTCGGCACCCTCGGCCAGAGCCGCTTCGACGGCGCGCAGCCGCACGGCGTGGGATCCCACGCCCGCCGCCGCGAGCCTGAGCGTCCCCTCGACCTCGGCCGCCGCGACCGCGATCACCGAGTAGGAGTGCGAGTGAGGGCGGCGCTGGGTGATGTAGGCGCCGCGCGCGGGCCTCGGCGTCTCGATCGACAGCACGAGACGAGATTCCGAGGAGGCGAGGAACTCCTCGACGGCCTCGGTGCGCTCGCCGTCTGCTCCCACCGACCTGATCTTCGCCTCCATCGCCAGCAGCGGAGCCTGGAGATCGCCGCGCGGGCTCTCGACCCCCGGCGGCGCGCACAGGTTGCCGGCGATCGTCGCCTGGGCGCGGATCTCCGGATCTGCCACGGCGGCGGCGGCCGCGCTCAGCGGCTGCACTCCGCAGGCCGCTACGTCGGCCAGCGTTGCCATCGCGCCGATCGTCATCGAACCGTCTCCGGAGATCTGGTTCAGGCCGGCCCGGTGCAGCATCAGCGTCCGCCCGCCCCGCGGATAGTGTCCGTAGGTCACCGCCGGCATGAGGATCGTTCCGCCGGCCAGGATGGTGACCTCACCGCCGTCGGCGAACGCCTCGATCGCCTCCGCTTCGGACGCCGGCACGACCGTCTCGGTGTAGCTGCTTCTCACCTTCTCTCCATCCTCGCTGAAACTCGTGGCCAGAGCCAAACTCTATAGTGATGCCCCGGAGCCAGAGGGTAGGTCTATTGCGTAGATGCACCATAACGACGCCACGTAAACGTCGCCGGGGACGGTTGTGCACGAACCCCCAGGACGGTCGGAGAGGAAATCGGCGAGTTAGGATGGACACAAGCGTGGAGCGGTTTGAGAGCATCGAGCAGCTCGAGCGAGCGCTCCTCGAGGCGTCGTATCTGCCCGATCGCGGACTGGCCACGGTGCTGTACCTGGCGCTTGCCGTGCGCAAGCCGCTGCTGCTGGAGGGGGAGGCGGGCGTCGGCAAGACGGAGGCCGCCAAGGCGATCGCTGCCGCGCTGGGCAGCCGCCTGATTCGCCTGCAGTGCTACGAGGGGCTCGATGTCAACCATGCCGTATACGAGTGGAACTACACCCGCCAGCTGCTGCACATCCGCGCCGCCCAGGAGGGGCAGCCGGTGGCCGAGGATGAGCTGTTCGGCGAGCGGTTCCTGATCCGGCGCCCGCTCCTGGAGGCGATCTCCGCGCCCGACCCCGTGGTCCTGCTGATCGACGAGATCGATCGTGCCGACGACGAGTTCGAGGCGTTCCTGCTGGAGCTCCTGTCCGACTTCCAGATCACGATCCCCGAGCTGGGCACGATCCGGGCGACCCGGCGGCCGGTCGTCGTGCTGACCTCCAACCGCACCCGCGAGCTGCATGACGCGCTCAAGCGGCGCTGCCTGTTTCACTGGATCGGGCACCCGTCGTGCGAGCGCGAAGTCGAGATCGTCCGCCTGCGGGTGCCGGGCGTCCCCGAGCGACTCGCCGCCCAGGCGGTGCAGTTCGTACAGGGCCTGCGCGAGCTGGAGCCGTCCAAGCCGCCGGGCGTCGCCGAGACCGTCGACTGGGCCGAGGCGCTCGCCGTGCTCGGCCGGCGCGAGCTCGACGCCGAGGTGGTCCAGGCGACGCTCGGGTCGGTGCTCAAGTACCGAGAGGATCTGGACCTGGTCACCGACGAGACGCTGGTCGGTCTGCTCCAGGAGGCCCGGGCTGCCTCCTGACGCGGTCGTCCGCCACGTCGTGACCTTCGGGCGCGTGTTGCGCGAGGCCGGTCTCGAGGTCGGTCCCGGGCGGGTCGTCGACGCGCTCAACGCGCTCGACGCGATCGAGATGGCCCGGCAGGACGATGTCTACTGGGCGCTTCGGGCCACGCTCGTGGCCCGGCGCGAGGATCTCGAACCGTTCGACCGCGCGTTCAACGCGTGGTTTCTGCGCGCTCCGGTGATCCCGCCCCCGCGGGAGCGAGTCGCCGACCGGCAGCGGGAACGAGGTCTCAGCCATGGCGATCCGGTTCGAAGCGGCGCTGCCGGCCCGGCTCCCGAGCGCCGGGAGATCGGCTGGAGCGCCGACGAGATCCTGCGCCGGCGTGACTTCGGGGCCATGAGTCACGAAGAGCTCGCCCAGGCACGCCGGCTGCTGCCGCGGCTGGCCGAGATCCGTCCGCAGCGCTCCTCGCGGCGTCTGCGCGCGCACCCCCGGGGAGCCTCGCTGGATCTGCGCCGTATGACCCGGCGCTCGCTGGCCACCGGGGGCGACCCCGTGACCCGCTCCTACCGGCGACGCATCGAGACCCCCCGGCGGCTGGTGCTCCTGTGTGACATCTCGGGATCGATGGAGGCCTACACCCGGGCGCTGCTGCTCTTCCTGCACACCGCGGTGGCGGCTCGCCACGTCGAGGTGTTCGCGTTCGGGACCCGGCTGACCCGGCTGACGGCGGCGCTGCGCACCCGTGATCCCGAGAGCGCGCTCGAGCGGGCGTCGGATGCCGTCGTCGACTGGGCCGGAGGCACGCTGATCGGGGCTTCACTGAAGGCGTTCAACGACCAGTGGGGACATCGGGCAGCGGCCCGGGGCGCGGTGGTGGTGATCGCCTCCGACGGATGGGAACGACAGGACCCCGCCCTGGTGGGGCGCGAGATGGCGCGGCTGGCCCGCACCGCCTACGCGATCGTCTGGATCAATCCGCTCAAGGGGCACGCCGACTACCAGCCGCTGGGGGCCGGCATGGCGGCCGCCCTGCCTTACATCGACCGCTTCCTGCCCGGCCACAACCTGGACAGCCTCGAAGATCTCGCCTCGGTGCTCTCGGGGATCAAGCGGAGACATGTCGTCTGAAGGAGGAGAGAAGTTGGGAATCGAGATGAAGTCCGAGCAGCTCGCCGAGCTCATCGACCCCGGCACGGCGGTGCAGCGCATCGCCACGGGGTTCACCTTCACCGAGGGGCCGCTGTGGAATCGGGAGGGGGAGCACCTGCTGTTCAGCGACATACCCGGCGACGTGCGGCGGCGCTGGAGTGAGCGGGATGGGGTCATCGAGCTCAAGCGCCCCAACAACAAGGGCAACGGGATGGTCTACGACGCGGACGGCAATCTGCTCGTGTGCGAGCACGTCACGTCTTCGCTGATCCGCGAGCGAGCCGACGGCGTGCGCGAGACCCTCGCCTACCACTACCGGGGCAAGTACCTCAACAGCCCCAACGATGTGATCACGGGCTCGGACGGCACGATCTACTTCACCGATCCCGGCTACGGGCGGATGGCCCACTTCGGCATCCCGCGTGACCAGGAGCTCTCGTTTCAGGGGGTCTACCGGATTGCACCGGGAGGCGGCGAGCCCGAGCTGATGGTGGCCGAGGACGAGTTCAGCCAGCCCAACGGCCTGTGCTTCGCACCCGGCGAGAGCCAGATGTACATCAACGACACCGACCGGGCGCTGATCCGGATCTACGACGTGCGCGAGGACGGCACGCTCGCCGATGGTCGGCTCTTCTTTGAGGCCATCGGCCGCGGGGTGATCGAGGAGGGCGTCCCGGACGGGATGAAGGTCGACGAGCGTGGCAACGTGTGGGTCACCGGTCCCCGTGGGGTCTGGGTCATCTCCCCTGAGGGCGAGCATCTCGGGATCGTGGAGATCCCCGAGAACGTCGGCAACCTGGCCTGGGGCGGCCCCGACTGGAAGATGCTCTACATCCCGAGCTCGACCTCGCTGTACCGGGTGCCCACCAAGGTCGCCTCCAACCACCTGCCCTACCACTAGAGAGGAGCCGGCGTGACCGCTTCATCCGGCGTAACCGGGCTCGACGCGAGCCAGAGCGCGCTCATCATCCAGGACCTGCAGAACGACGTGATCGGGGAGAACGGGGCGTTCGCCGGCACGGGGGCGCCCGAGCACGCCCGCAGCCAGGACGTGGTCGCCAACGTGGCGCGCCTGGCCGAGGCCGCCCGCAGCCACTCGGTGGCGATCATCCACGTGCACTACATCGTCGAGGCGGGAGCGGTCGGGCTGCGCACCAATGCGCCGCTGTTCGCCGCGGTCAAGGACACGGACGCGCTCGTGCGCGGCACCTGGGGGGCGGCTCCGGTGCCGGGCCTCGAGCCTCGCGAGGGGGACTACGTGGTGGAGAAGCTGCGCATGAACGGCTTCTACGACACCCGGCTGGACGCGCTGCTGCGCGGCCTGGGTATCGGGACGCTGATCATCGCCGGTGCCTACACCAACATGTCGATCGAGCACACCGCGCGCCACGGCGCCGATGCCGGCTACGAGATCGTCGTCGTCTCGGACGGGACCTCGACGACCAGCGACGAGTGGCAGCACGCGGCGCTGAATTATGCGATGACGAACGTGGGGCGCGTGGCCTCGGTGGACGAGGTGATCGCCGAGCTCTGAGCGAGCCACCGGATCCGCGTCAGCGCGGCGGGGGCGGCCCCGGCGGAGAGACGATGTCGCGGCCGGTGGGCCGCAGCCGATCGTCCAGCTCGAGCTGCCAGAAGTAGCGGGTGAACGTGACCCCGGCCGTGAACTCCCCCAGGTGGGGCTCGACCCGCTCCCCGCGGGCCATCCGGACGATCAGCTCAGGGTAGGTGCGCCCCGGCAGGGCGGCGTACATGGGCGCCGGGAAGGCGCCGCCGAACCGGGTGTTGACGTCGGTGATGCCAAGGCCTATCTCGCTGTCGCGAAACACCTGGACGGTGCAGGGACCGCGAACCCCCAGCGCCTCGACCACGCGCCGTCCGAGATCGATCAGCTCACCGTCGCCGATCACGGTGCCCTTGATCGACTCGCCGCCCCGGGACTCGATCATCGTGCGCGGGATCGCGTTCAGGCAGCGTGCCTGGAGGTCGCACAGGCAGTCGATCGAGAACTCGGGGCCGTCCATCAGCTTCTGCACCATCACCGGCTCCTTGACGTAGTCGATGAAGAACTCGGCCGCCCGGCGATCGGCGGCGGGATGGATCGAGCGCGCTCCCGAGCCCTGGCGGGGCTTGATCATGACCGGATAGCCGGGCACGTCCTCCCCGGGCAGGACCGTGGGCGGCGACGGCAGGCCGAGACGCTGCAGCAGACGGTGGGCCTCGTACTTGTCAAACGTCGCCCGGGCGATCTCGGGGTCGGGCACGAACGCCGGCAGCTCCCCGGCGACCCGGGCGTGGCCGAGCACCTCGAGGTCGAGATCGGTGAGCGGGACCACGGCCCTGACGCCGAGCTCCTGACACAGGCGCGCCAGCGCCGGAACGTAGTCGGGGTCGGTGATCCGCGGCACCGACCGGTGGTGGTGGGCGGCGTACTGCGCCGGCGCCAGCGGGTTGGGATCGGCGGCCACCACGGCGGCGTGCTGCGCGAACGCGGAGACGATGTCGTAGCGCTTGCCCACGCCGGTGAGCAGGACGCCGACGTCTCCGCCGGGCGCTGCGGTGCCTAGGTCTCCGTGGGAGGCTGCCATCCGCCCGTCGCTCCCTTGTAGATGCCGCTCCCGTTGAGCACCAGGCCAAGGGTGCGTGAGAGGATGCGCAGGTCCAGCGCCAGCGAGCGGTGCTCGACGTACCAGAGATCAAGCTCGATGCGCTCCGGCCACGGCAACGAGGCTCGGCCGTTGATCTGCGCCCAGCCGGTGATCCCGGGCTTGACCGCCAGCCGTCCGCGCTGGCGCTCGGTGTACTGCTGCACCTGATGCTCGAGCGTGGGGCGAGGACCGACGATCGACATCTCGCCCCGCAGGACATTCCACAGGTTGGGCAGCTCGTCCAGCGAGTAGCGTCGCAACAGCCTCCCCACCCGCGTGATCCGGTGGTCGCCGGCGGCGATCGCCAGGCCCGCCCCCTGGAGCTCGGCGCCCGAGACCATCGTGCGCAGCTTGTAGATCTCAAACGGCCGTCCGTCCTTGCCGACCCGGGTCTGGGTGTAGAGCGCCCCGCCGGGCGATTCCAGGCGGACGGCCAGCGCGGCCAGCGCCACTACCGGGGCCGTGAGGACCGTCAGGATCAGCGAGATCACGATGTCCAGGAGTCGCCCGACCATCATCGAGTGCCCTCCGCGGGCTCCCAGCCGGCGAGCGTTCCGTGGGCCAGCCAATCCCACAGGCCAGCCGCCAGCGCCGCCGTCGTGAACACGTAGTAGCGGGCCACGAGCAGCGGGCGGGCGGGGGTCAGGGCCGCGAACAGCGCCGCCAGCACCAGGCCCGCCTGGAGCGCGACCGCCCCGGCGTACACCCGGCCGCGGCGCACCAGCGCCAGGCTCGTGGCGAGCACGATCAGGTGCAGGAACGGCGTGGCGTAGCGCAGCACCCGGTGCGAGACCACCATCAGCGCGTAGCCCGGGTCATAGCCCCGGGGCGACAGGATCCCGCCCCGCACCAGGATCGGCCAGCCGTGGCTCATCATCCGGCGCTTGCGGGCGAACTCCCCCTCGATCGTCGGCACCATCTTCTCGAACGCGTGGGCGCCGGGCGCGTACAGCGCCAGCCAGCCCCGCTTGACCATGTTGAAGGGGAACGACAGGTCGTGGCCCATGATCGGATCGACCACCAGATAGGTGTCGCGCCGGGTGGCGTAGATCGCCCCGTTGCCGCCGGTCACCGAGCGCAGGTCGGATTCCAGCCGGCGCAGCGCCATCTCGTAGCGCCAGTACAGCCCTTCCTGGTTGGCGGCGTGCTCGTTGACGAAGCTGACGTCCCCGCACACGTAGCCGACGCGGTCGTCGGCGAACGGTGTGACCAGCTCCCGCAGGGCGTCGGGCGCCCAGCTGACGTTGGCGTCCGAGAAGGCGACGATCTCCGCCTCGGAGTGGCTGACCGCGGCATCCTGAGCGCGGATCTTGCCCGCGCGCGGCAGCTCCAGGACGCGATCGGCCCCGGCCCGGCGCGCCCGCTCGGCGGTGGCGTCCGGGGCCCCATCGCAGGCGACGATCACCTCCAGCCGATCCGGGGGATAGTCAAGCGCGCGCAGGTTGGCAACCCGGTCGGCGATCACTTCCTGCTCGGCGTAGGCGGCGACGATCACCGAAACCGTGGGCAGCTCAGCGGGCTCGGCGGGATCGGCGGGGCCGGTGCCCGGGTCGGCGGGTAGGTCCGCCGTCGCCGGAGGGCGCCCCCTCTCCGGCCTCTGGCCGGCCGGCCCCTGGCCGGCCGGCTCGGTGCCGGCACGCCGCCGGCGGGCCAGGAGCTCCAGGGTCAGCCCGTAGCCGATGTGGGTGTAGACGAGCAGCCCGGCAGAGGCCCAGAACGAGATCTTTCTCACCATCATGGCGCTGGCATTCTGCCGCAGATCGCAGATAGTTGTCCTCACAACTATTTTTGCTATGCTGGCAGGCATGGAACTTGGCCTCGCCACCTTCGCCGATCTGAGCTCCGGCATCTCCCCACAGCAGCGGATGCGCGACCTGCTGGAGGAGGCCGAGCTCGCCGAGCAGCTTGGCCTCGACGTGTTCGCGGTCGGAGAGCACCACCGGGCGGATTTCCTGATCTCCTCGCCGCCGGTCGTCCTGGCGGCGATCGCCGCCCGCACCGAGCGGATTCGCCTCTCCAGCGCGGTCACGGTGCTGAGCTCCGAGGACCCCGTGCGGGTGTTTGCGCAGTTCGCCGAGCTCGATCTGATCTCGGGCGGGCGGGCCGAGATCATGGCCGGCCGCGGCTCGTTCATCGAGTCCTTTCCCCTGTTCGGCTACGACCTCGAGGACTACGACGAGCTCTACGCCGAGAAGCTCGATCTGCTGCTCGCGCTCCGCGAGTCCGAGACCGTCACCTGGTCAGGGCGCCTGCGGGCGCCGCTGACCAACGCCGGCATCTACCCACGTCCGCTGCAGGACCCGCTGCCGGTGTGGGTGGCCGTCGGCGGATCGCCCCAATCGGTCGTGCGGGCGGGCGCCCTCGGACTGCCGCTGACGTTGGCGATCATCGGCGGCCAGCCCGAGCGGTTTGCGCCGCTGGTGGCCCTGTATCGCCGCGCGGCCGAGCAGGCCGGCCACGACGCCGCCGCCCTGCCGCTGGCGATCAACACCCACGCCTTCGTGGGTGAGACATCGCAGGCCGCCGATGCGGCGTTCGCGGCGCCCTATCTGGCGATGATGAACCGGATCGGCCGCGAGCGCGGCTGGCCGCCCTCGGGACGTGCCGAGTACGAGGCGCTGCGATCCCCGCAGGGCGCGGTCGCCGCCGGCTCCGCCCAGCAGGTCGCCGAGAAGATCCTGTTCGAGCACGAGCTGTTTCACAACAGCCGCTACCTGGGTCAGATGAGCGTCGGCGCCGTCGCCCACTCAGACGTGCTGCGCTCGATGGAGCTGTTCGGCACCGAGGTCGCGCCCGTGGTCCGCGCCGAGGTCGCCCGCCGCGAGGCCGAGCGCCCCGCGGTCACGACCGCCTGATCCGGTCGTACAGGGCAAGCGTCTGGCGCGCCGCCCGCTCCCAGGAGTAAGGACCGTCGGCGGCTTTGCGGGCGGCCGCGGAGAGCTGCTCACGGGAGGCCGGGTCGGCGACCAGCTCGGCCAGCGCTTCGTGCAGGGCACCGGGATCCCCGGAAGCGACCAGGCGCGCCGCTCCCGCGTCCGCGATCTCGGAGAACCCTCCGATGTCCGAGACCACGATCGCCTTGCCGAAGGCCAGCGCGGCCGCCAGCACGCCTGACTGATCGAAGCGCTCGGTGCGCTCGTAGGGCAGCACGACCACGTCGGCGCGCGCCAGTAGGGCCGAGACCTCGCCTTCGGCGACATAGCGCGCCACCAGGCGCACGTTCGGCGCCGTCAGCGCCCGCAGCGGCGCGAGCTCCATCATCGGCCTCCCCACGATCCACAGCTGCGCACCCTCGATCCCCCGCCAGGCGCGCAGCAGCGTCTGGATTCCCTTGTAGGGGCGCAGCAGGCCGAAGAACAGGACCACCGGCTCGCCGAGGTCGCCGAGCTCAGGGGGAAGCGGGCCCGTCGGTCGGGAGGCGACGTGCTCGAAGGCGCCGTGGTGGATGACGTGGACCTTGCCCTCGGGAAGGGCCAGACCGTCGACGAGCTGGCGGCGGCCGTACTCGGAGTGGACGACGACCGCGTCGACGTGGTCATACAGCCGCCGCTGGGCCCGGGCCTGGCCCGGCCGGGGCTCACGCGGGAGCAGGTCGTGGGCGGTGAGCACCAGCGGGCGGTCGGGGAGGAGCCCGATGTCGAGCCACGGCACGTCCAGCCACTGGAAGTGCACGATGTCGGCAGCCGCCGCCGCGCCGCGGTAGCGCAGCATGTCCGGCGCGTGGGTGGCCAGCTTGGCGGCGCGCCGCAGCCGCGAGCCCGGGGCGCCCAGCGCCCGGCGGTAGAACAGCTCCCGCCGGCGGTAGCCGTCGGGAGCCGGGACCTCGCCGTAGGCAAAGCGGCTGGTGATCAGCGAGACCGCGGCCCCCGCCCGCGCCAGCGCGGCGCACAGCGCGTGATCGTAGGCGGGCGTGAACGCCGACGGGTCGACGACCTGCACCTCCACGATCAGGGCTCCAGCGGGCGCCCCGCGAGCGTCGCCAGCCGGGCGGCCACGGCCCGAGCGCCGTCGCCGCCGAGCGGATGCACGCGCGCTCCCGGGTCGCGCCCCAGGCGCCAGAGGGCGGGAGCGAGCGCCGCCAGGCCCGGATCGCCCGGGCGGCGGCCGGCCCGGTCCAGCGCGCAGCGCAGCGGATGGCGAGCCACCAGCGCCAGCAGCCCGAGCGTCCGCGCCGCCGCACCGTCGTCCTCGCGGTAGTCGATCGTCAGCGTCCGGGCGGGCCCGCGGGCCACCGTCTGCGGCCGGGCCACCGCCTCGACGCGAGCGCCGGCCAGCGTGAGCGCGAAATCGGCCAGTGGATCGCCCTGGGCCGGGAAGCGCTCGGCGACCAGGACGACCCGGGAGGGTTCGTGCCCGTCGCGATGCGGGCGGTTGGAGAGCGTCAACCCGGCCAGCTCCTCGACCCCCAAGAGCGCGTCGAGGGCGAGAAAGCGGCCCCGGTCCAGGCGGGTGGCTGGCGCTCCGGAGGGCGCTGGGACAACGTTGGCATGGCAAGCCGGCTGGGCTCCGGGAGCCGCCTGGGCATGGGAAGCCGCCTGGGCGCGCGAAGCCCCGCGGGCGCGAGCAACCGTCCGCGGGCCCGAATCCGGCCCGCGCCGCCGTCTCACCAGGCGGTCCGCGGCGCGCTTGAGCCCCGGCTCGGGCGCGAAGCCGTCATAGCGGCGCCCCAGCCACGCCCGCCCCGCCGCGTAGCCGCGCCACTGACGGCGCAGCGCCCGCACGCTCGTCCGGTATCGGTGAGCCACGGCCGCCTCGGGCCGGGCCTCCAGGCGCCAGCCGGCGCGCTGCAGCCGCCAGCTGAAATCGGTGTCCTCGCCGGCCCGCACGCCCTCGTAGAAGCCCCCGACGGACTCGAAGGCCGCCCGGCGCACGAGCAGGTTGGCGGCCACCGCGCGCGGCAGGTAGGGGTGGGCGAGGTGGGCGCCCTGGTCCAGAAAGCTCTTGGCGGCGCCGTACCGAGCCGCCAGGCCGGCGCCGGGGCCGGCCACCACCCCACCGGCCACAGCGCCGACCTCCTCGCCGACCCCCCGAGCGAAGTAGCGCGCAAGCAGGTCAGGCGGAGCGACGCAGTCGGAGTCCAGGAACAGCAGCCATTCTCCGTGGGCGTGCTCGGCGCCGACGTTGCGGGCGTGCGACGGGGAACGCTCGGCCGGCGCGCGCACGATCCGCACCGGCTCGGATGCGGTCAGGTCCAGTGGCGCGCTCCCCGAGTTGTCGGCAAAGATGAGCTCGTCGCCAGGAGCGGCGCGCAGCTGCGCCAGCGCGGCGAGCGCCGTCTCGGCCTGCGCGGGCGAGCCGGCGAACGGCATCACCACACTGACCGGGGGACGGCGAGCGGCCTGGCCCCGCCACAGCGGAGGCTCCGCCGCGCTCATGACCGGCTCCCGGCCGCCGTCGGGTAGGCGCGCCGCACCCGGGCCAGCAGCATCCGCGCCTGGCGCAGCTCCGCGGTGTGCGCGAACCCGGTGGCCAGCAGCGCGGGAACGATCACGGCGAGCACGGCCAACCGGGTGAGCAGCCCCAGGGCGCCGTGGGTGGGCAACAGCAGGTCGCCCGCGACGGCCAGGCCGCCGATCACCACCACCAGCTGAGCCAGGCGCAGCCACTCGAAGACCACCGGAAACGCATGGCGGGTGAGCAGGTGCATGATCGTGAGCATGACGACGTAGGCGCCGCAGAGCGCGATCCCGGCCCCGGCTATCCCCAGCGGCCCGACGAGCAGCACCAGGAGCACCACGTTGGCGGCCAGCCCGGCCAGCGAGGCGGGGAAGTTGCGGGTGGTCACCTTGGCGCGTCCGGCGATCACCAGGAACACGACCCACAGCCCGTACATCGCCCAGCCGAGCGCGACCCAGGGCAGTGCCTTGTAGGCGTCGAAGAACGCCGGCGCCGCCAGCAGGCGCAGGATCCAGCGCCCGAGCAGGGCCAGCCCGGCGACCACCAGGCCCGACACGAGCACGTAGTAGGTGGTCACGAGCCCGTACAGGCGGCCCGCCTCGGCGTCGTCGGTGACCGAATAGGCGAGCGGCGGCCAGGCGTACTGAAACGCCCTGACGATGAACGCCACCGCGCCGGCCAGCTTGACCGCGATCGAGTACAGCCCCGCCATGGTCGGGCTGCGGTGGTGGAAGATGTAGTAGCGATCGACGATGCTCAGCGCGTACACCGACGCCTCGGCCGGCACGGTGGGCAGGCCGAAGCGCATCAGCTCGGCCATCCGCTCGATTCGGCCCGGCCCGGGGCGCAGGCGATGGCGTAAGACGATCCACAGCCCCACCAGAACCACCGTGGTGGCGGCGTAGTTGCCGAGCAGCAGGCCGCGGGCGCCGTCTCCCAGGCCGACCACGAGGACCAGCGAGGCGGCGATCGTGAGCAGCACGTTGCTCAGCGAGGCGATCGCATAGACGCGCAGGCGCTCGTCGACGCGCAGCAGCGCGTAGGCGAGCTCCAGGTTGGTGAACGACCACATGCCGAGCACGGCGATCCTGAACGTTGTCGGGTCCTGGTAGCCGAGCACGACCTTGCTCAGCGGGGCGGCGGCCAGCGCCAGCGGGATCGCGGCCACCGTGGTCGTGGCCAGCAGCAGGACGATCGCGCGCCGGGCCAGGGCGTCGCGGCGGGCCGGGTCGTCGTCTGAGAAGTAGAAGCGCAAGAACGCCTCGATGATCCCCAGGCGGACCAGGATGCTGATCAGGATCACCCCGTTGCCCAGCAGCTCGACGACCCCGTAGCCGGCCGGGTCCACGTACCGGGTGTACACCGGCAACAGCAGCACGGCGATGAACTTGGAGACCACGTCAGCGACCTGGTAGGCGGCCAGCGACGACACCAGGCGCTTGAGATAGCCCGTCACGCTGGCTAACGGTACGCGCTGGCCCGGGTCCATCCCGTTGCTCAGGACATACCCTATCCGCTGATCTGCACCGGCGCGCCCTGCGGAGCCGTGGCGGCGAGCCAGCGAATGTCTGTGTTGTCGACGCGAATGCACCCGTGTGAGCGGGCGCTGCCGAGCGGATCCTCCAGGCTGGCGCCGCCGCGCCCATGGATTGCGATCCGTCCCGGGCGACCGCCGAAGTTCGCCAGCACATTCGAGAACACCGTGAGGGGCAGCGTCCACGGTCCGAGGAAGCCAGCGGGGTCGGGCTGGCGGTCGCGCTCGTAGATCGCCGCAAGGCCGTCGGGCGTGGGCGTCGCCGGCTTGCCGATCACGGCGCCGAACCGGCGGGCGAGGCGCCCGCGGCGGTAGACCGAGACCGTCCGGGTTCGTTTGTCCAGGGCGACCCAGATGTCGGTGTGCGACAGCAGCACGTCGTTGCGAGGCACCCACCCGGTCGACCCGTCGGGGCGGACCGGCAGCAGCACGTGCAGCCACTGCTGCCGCCCGAGCGGCTGGGAGCCGAGGACGAGCAGGATCTGGGGCTCGCCGGACCAGCTCGTCGCCGTGGCGACGTATCTCACCGGTCGGCCGCCGGGCCGCGACCGCGCCTCCGCCCCGGTGACGACCAACGCGGTCGTGGCGCCGGTCCGCTGATTGGGGGCGGCGATCGCCGCCGGCGCGGTAGCGACGGGCGGCGTCGAACCACCGGGTGGCAAGGAGCCGGCAAACCGCACCGTCGCGGCGGTCCCGGACGCGGTGAGCGCGCCCAGCAACGCTCGTCACGGGTGACAAGACTGACCGGTCGCCCTCGGCCCGTTGCCGACGATCGGGCACCGGCCCGGCGCTACGCACGATCGCCATCGACTACCGCTGAGCCGCCTGCCGGGCTGCCGTTCTCGATGGCCGCGCCCAGCTGTTATTAATCCGGCGGTGAGGATCGCCGTCATCGGAGCGTCGGGCTGGCTCGGGGGCGCGATCGTCCGCGAGGCCCTGGAGCGCGGCCACCGGGTGACCGGCATCGGTCGCCACGCGGACAGGCTGGCCGCCATTCCGGGCATCGCACCCGTCCGCGCCGACGCCACCGATCCCGAGGTGCTGGCCGAGGCGATCGCCGGCCACGACGTCGCCGTGCTGTCCGTCACCGATCGCAGCGGACCCGATCGCAGCGTCATCCCGGCGTCGACCAGGTCCCTGATCGAGGCTGCTCCCCTGGCCGGCGTGCCCCGGATCGCAGTCGTGGGCGGCGGCGGAAGCCTGCTCGATGCCGACGGCCGGCGCTACGTCGACCACCCGGACTTTCCCGCGCAGTACAAGGCCGAGGCGCTCGCCGCAGCCGAGGGGCTGGAGCTCCTGCGGGCGGCGCCCGAGACGCTGGACTGGACCTATCTCAGCCCGCCCGTGCACTCTCTCCTGCCCGAGGACAAGCGGGGCGGCTACGCGGTCCGCGGCGACGACCGGGCGGTCATCGACGAGGACGGCGCCCCGTCGGCCGTCACCTCGGGCGACCTGGCGGCCGCGATGCTCGACGAGCTCGAGCACCCGCGGTTCACCCGTCGCCGCTTCACCGCCGGCTACGGGTCGGCTTCCCCCTAGGAGCGAAGCTCGACAGATGCGTGGCGAGAAACGTCCCCATATGACGCGTTATCCGCCCCGCATCGGCGGCGGAAGCTGACTCCAAGGGACGGTCTGATCGAGCTCGGGCCGGGCGACGGGAGCCGCTGACATTTGTCATGTCGACCTGGTGAGTTTCAGCTCTACCGGACAAACGCGTCCGGTGTCAGTCTGGAGCCCATGACAACTACTGACACATCTGGTGGAGCGATCGTTCTCTCCCACCTCTCGAAGTCGTACGGTGAAGTGCACGCAGTCCGTTCGATCGACCTCACGATCGTCCCCGGTGAGACGGTCGCCCTGCTGGGGCCAAACGGCGCCGGCAAGTCGACGACGATCGATATGGTGCTGGCGCTCACCCGGCCCGATTCGGGCAGCGTGTCGCTGTTCGGGATGTCGCCCCCCCAGGCGGTCGCGGCGGGTGTCGTCGGCGGGATGCTGCAGACCGGGTCGTTGATCGGGAAGCTGCGCGTCTCAGAGCTCGTCGCGATGGTCGCCTCCCTGTACCTGCGTGCGCTCGCCGTCGACGACGTGCTGGCGCTGAGCGGATGCTCGGAGTTCGCCGATCGCTGGACCACGAAGCTGTCCGGCGGACAGGCACAGCGGGTCCGCTTCGCGATCGCAGACAAACGAGGCTGGCTCTAGTGAGTGGCGCCGGTTTCGGTGGGTCCCGCTAGCTCCGATGGGCGCGGACCAGGTGGCCGCTGCTCCTGGTCGTGATGTCAAGCGGCGCGAAGCCGGAGGCGCCCAGCAGGAGCTCGAGCTCTCGACGCGTGTAGTTGAAGATCGGGCAGTCGTTGATCCGTTCGTAGCGGAACTTGCGGACCGGACCTTTCACCGCAGACCACCGCGGGAATGAAGCCACAAGGCACCCATGGTCCGCGCACAGGGAGAACATTCTCCTGGTGAACACGTGGGGCTCCGGCAGGTAGTCGAACAGCCCGAGGGCGAGGATGACGTCGTAGGAGCCGGGGATCTCGGAGGTCAGGAAGTCGGCCGCCACCAGGGAGACGCGTGAGTCGAAGCGCCCCAGGCGCTCGCGGGCCAGATCGACCATGGGCTCGGAGAAGTCGATACCGAGATACTCGCCGGCGCCGGCAGCGAGAACGTGCTCGCCGATTCGCCCTGAGCCACAGCCGACGTCGAGGACCCGCGGGGACTGGCGCTCGGCGACGGCCCGGACCGCGAGCGCTCGGCGGCGGAGCAATCCTGGGCGCAGAAGCCGCGTCAGCGGCCGTTGGTCCTCGTAGAGGTCGTCGAAGGATCTGGCGTTAGCCTGGAAGTGACGGCGGACCCGTACCGGAGCGTTGGCTGAGGGTGGCATGGAGCTTCCCGTATGGAATCAGCTCGAAGTGCTCCGCGATCGTCCGGAGCACGGCCGGCGTCCGCCGCCGGGCGAGCTCACGCTGGGCGGTGCGCAGCGCAGCCTGGGCCCGAGTTCCCGGCCCGGCGCCGGGCGGCAATCCGATACGCAGCCGGTCGGGTCCGAGCTCATGTGGATGAAGGTACAGGCCTGCGTGCTCGGGCGCCCTTCCCAGACCCCAGAGCGTGATCGGATCCGGCATCAGCGACCAGTAAGAGGCGCCCCCGGCCGGCACGGCGATGTCGTGCAGGCGGAATGCGGCGACCGGAAGCTCCCACAGCCGGTGACCCGATGGCAGCGCCATCAGGTGGGGACCCAGGGGCTCGCCCCTGCCCCGGTCGCGAAAGCCACGCGGCGCACGCTGGCTCGAGTCATACGCAAACCCCTGGTCGGCCAGCGCTGCAAACGCCCATCCGCTGGCCGGACCCGTGATCGAGAATGCGGGAGCCCGGTAGCCCTGGGGCTGCACGCCGGTGCACTCGCCGATGGCATCGCACGCCGCCCTCAGATCCTCGGTGAACTCGCTCGGTGTCTGCTGGAAGACGGGGCGGTGAGCATCGCCGTGGCAGGCGATCTCATGTCCCTGCGCAGCGACCTCGGCCACCAGCTCAGGCCGCGTGCGGGCAACCAGCCCGAGTACGAAGAACGTGGCACGCGCGCCCAGGGAGTCAAACAGCTCGAGCACCGCGTTGGTCTGCCGTGCGAGCTCTGGCCCGACCCGCTCCCAGCCGGCCAACCCCAGCCGGCGGCGAACCAGCTGGTGCCAGTCCTCGAGGTCGACGCTCAGGAGCAAGGTCCTGGAAGCCATCGGGCATTGTTGCTCGGTTGCCTTCCAAAAGCCAAGTCGCGGCTACCTCACGGTCACTCGCGCGCCGGGATCGGACCCCGGGGTGGGCGGCAGCCGGGCGGGGAACCGAGCGGTGGTGCACGCCTGGTCGGTCACCTTCATGCCCACTAGATAGGTTCCCCGGGGGGCTGGCGCCCCCCCGGCGAGGGTCCCGTTCCACACCGTGTGGCCCGCGGTCGTGGTCGCCGCATAGCTCTTGACCAACCGGGCGGTGCCCGTCCCCCGCGCGCGGTAGATCAGCACCCGGGGCCGAAATCCCCGGTTGCCGGTGTAGCGGATCGTCACCGCCGACCGGACGGGCTGCGTGATGAGATCGGGAGACACGCCGGTGATGCGCAGCGGCGGCGGGGTGGTCTGCACCGTGACCGGCGCCGGTTCGGAGGTGTTGGGATCTGGAATCAGCAGCGTGCGCCCCTGGTGGATCAGCGACACGCGCACGTAGTAGGTCCCGTCGGGAGCCACCCTGCCGTCGTCCTCGCGACCGTCCCAGCTGAAGTGGCTGCGCCACTTGATCCCCATGTGGCGATCCGAGGCCAGGGTGGCAACGATCGAGCCGCCCTGGTCGACCATGTAGACGTCGACATCGTCAGCCCGATGCTCTAGGTAGAACGAGATCCGCATCCGCCTGAAGCTGACCAGGGTCGCTGCATTCCGCGAGTAGACCAGGCAGTTGCCGCCGTTCACCGGGTTGATATGCGAGGGGACGGGGATCGGGGTGCCCGCCACCAGCGGCGTGGTCACCTTCAGAGCCTGGGTGACGAAGAAGGCCCCCACCGTCGCGACCGCCAGCAGGGCGAACGCCGCGACCGGCAGCCGTCTCACAGTGGTACCACCGCCACGTTGGGCACTTCGAAGTCGTGAAAGGCGTCCAGGCCGCGGGGGTCCGAGGCGCACAGCATCACCCGGATGCTGCCGCCGTGGCAGACGGCGAGCGCCGGCAGCTCGCCGGCGGCGTGGATGTCGCGCAGCGACGCGGTCACCCGTTGCTGTTGCTCGAGCAGCGATTCTCCGTCAGGGAAGCGAAAATCCGCACCGCCCCGCATCCAGTGGGCAAAGCGCTCGGGCTCGGCGCGCTCGATCTCCTCGAACAGGTGACCTTCCCAGCGCCCCCGCATCCCCTCCCGCAGCCGCCAGTCGAGCCGGGCGGACTTGCCGATCCGCGCGCCCACGATCTCCGCGGTCTCTCGGGCTCGGCTCAGGTCCGAGGCCCACAGAGAAGCGACTTCGCAATCGGCTGCGATCCGCTCGGCCAGCTCAGTCGCCTGCCGGCGGCCCATGTCGTTGAGCGGCGTGTCGGTCCACCCCTGGAAGCGAAGCGGCGGGAGGTTGTCGTTGGTCTCGCCGTGGCGGGCGAGCAGGACTCCGCCAAGTCCCAGATCCATCGTCAAGCCCGGGGCAGGCGGGACGGTCCCCCGGCAAAGATCTCAGTCATCGACGTCGGCGACCGCTGTGTCAGAGCGCAGGCCGACGCGGATCGTCTCCAGCGAGAGCACGTCATCGGGCACGATGTTGCCGAGGTTGACGTCCGGGCCCAGGCGCCGCACGAACCACACCTGCTGCTCCTTCTGGGGCGCCTCGAACAGGATCCGCTCCGCGGGGATCGCGTGCACGATCTCGTCGATCAGGCCCATCCGGACCTCGCCGTCGTGGCGGAAGATCCCCACCGTTCCGCTCTCCCGGGCCTCCGCGATCACCTTCCAGGCGCCCGCCTGGAGCTCGGCCTCGATTTGCTCGACCCATCGAAACGGAGCCATGATCCTCGTGTTGTCCTTGGACCCGACCTCCGACAGCACCGTGAAATCCTCGGCCAGCTTGGAGATGAGCTCGAGCTTGCGGTCGTGCTCGATGTTGATCGTGCCGTCTGAGATCTCGATGTAGCCGAGCTCAAGCTCGTGCAGCCACTCCACGAGCGCGTCGAGCCGGTCCTGGGTGATCGCCAGTTCGGTCAGGGTGCCACCGAACATCACCGGGATGCCGTGATCGCGATAGCGCTGGAGCTTGGCCTCAAGGTTCCCGGTGGCCACGCCGGTGCCCCAACCGAGCTTGACCAGATCGATGAACTCGCCGGCGACCTCGACCAGTCCGTCCACGTCGGCGACCGAGAGGCCGCGGTCGAGCACGTGCGTGATCCCCTCCTGGCGGGGCTTGGTCGTGCGCTGGGGGAGCTTGAGCAGATCCTTCATCGGCGTCATCGAGCGGGATAGATTAGGCGAGACGGCTCGGCGGCGGGGGCCGGCCGCCAGTCTGGAGATCACTCAAGCGAGCGAGGCCAGGTCCGACCCGACGGTCACGATGACCTGGGTCGAGCACGTCGACGTGGCGCCGCTGCAGGCGATCGCCCGGTTGCTGGGGTCGACCGGCTGCACGGACGCCCGGCCCAGCCTCAGCGACCTGGCGACGGCCAGGGCGTCGGCGCGGTGGCCGGGCTGGTAGCCGACGACCGTGCTGGTGAGCGTCTGGCTGGAGGCGTTGGTGCTGGGGCCGGGCTTGAAGCCGACGGCCGTGAGCTTGGCCAGCACGTCGTGGGCGAGGTTGTTGGTCGAGGTGCCGTTGAGCACCGCGACCGTGACCGCGGAAGGAATGACTGCCGCCGCCCGGGGACCCCGGGGGGCCGAGGACTGGGTGTTGCCGGCCGCCGCGGTCGAGGACGCGCTCGAGCCGCTGCTGGTGCCCGAGTTGTTGATTACGAGCACCGCGGCGACGATGATCGCGATCACGAGAACCCCGGCTCCGGCGATCGCCCCCCGGTTGATCCGCGAGCCGCGGGCGTTCGGGCTGCCCGGGTTCGCGCTCGCCGGGCGCCCGGCCGTCAAGGCCGGCGGGCGAGTCGCCGGGGGGGCGTCGTTGCGCCGGATCGCCACCCGGGGCGGGGGCGGGCCACCGGAACCGCTCGAGCCGTTGGCCGGCCCCGTGGCGCCTGCGGCCGCGGTGGACGGCGGCGGCCCGGGCGGCGCCATCACCGCTGCGCCACCGGGAGCGGCCCCCCCGGCGGCTGACGTCGCGCCCGCGGACCCCACGCTCGCAGACGTAGCGCCCGCCTCCACGCCGGCCGAGCCCCCGCCGATCGGATCGGCGCCCGGAAGTGGAATCAGATGCGTGGCGGCGCTCAACGCCGGCGCGGCCACCCCGGCGGGAGCGCCGGGAAGCGCGGCTCCGGCCGTAGCCGGCCGGTTCCGGGGCGGCGCAGCGGTGGCCGCAGAGCCGGTCGAGGCGGGAGACGGCGCGACCGCGGAGGCCACCGGGGCCCCGGTGGCGGTCCGCGCCGCCAGGGGCACGGCCCCCACTCGGCCGGCCGCCATTCGCGGGGCCGGGACAGGACCGGTGCCGCCGGGGGAGGGGGCGGGGGTGGGCGCGGCTCCCGAGCGCGGCAGCCGGTCGACGTAGGCCGCCAGGCGGTGCAGCTGCTCCTCCGATTCCTCCGCGCGCCGGCGCAGAGTCGCGGTCTCCCGCGCCTGGGAGAAGAACAGCAGCACCAGGATCGCCAGGCCGATGATCGCGGCAAAGCCCGCGTCCGCGCCCACCGTCGAGATGAAGTGGTGCACCGAGAGGGCGTAGGGAATCGCTGCCATGGTCAAGGGCCGCAGTCTAAGGGGCGATGCCAGCGCTCTGGTCAGCGCTCAGCGTCTCTCGAGCCCCGGAGAGCTTGGTTACGTGTTTCGCCAATCCGGCCGCGTCACCTTCAAGCACGAGCAGGTTGAGATCGGCGAACGTCCTCTCGACCCACACCGGGTCAAGCGGGTCGTGCGCGGCCCGCAGGATCCGCTGAGCCGGGGTCGGTTGGGGAGTCTCGTAGGTGTCGAACAGCTCCTCGTGGAACTTCTCCCCCGGGCGCGCGCCCACGATCTCGATCGCGATGTCGCGCTCGGGCTCCAGTCCGGAGAGCTGGATCATCGTCTTTGCCAGGTCGACGATGCTCACCGGCTCGCCCATCTCCAGGACGAAGATCTCGCCGCTGCGCTCGCCCACCGACCCCGCCCGGATGATCAGCTGCACGGCCTCGGGGATCGTCATGAAGTACCGCGTCATGCGCCGATCGGTGACCGTCACCGGTCCCCCGGCGGCGATCTGACGCCGGAAGATCGGCACCACCGATCCCGAGGAGCCGAGCACGTTGCCAAAGCGCACGGTCGCGTACCGGGTACGGGGATGCTTGGCCGCCTCGGCCTCGACAGCCCACTCGGCCAGGGCCTTGGACGCCCCCATCACCGTCGCCGGCTTGACGGCCTTGTCGGTGGAGACGAGCACGAAGTTGCCGACCCCGGTCTCCCCGGCGATCCGGGCCACCAGGCGGGTGGCCAGGGCGTTGTTGCGGATCGCCTCGACCGGGTTTTGCTCCATCATCGCCACGTGCTTGTAGGCGGCGGCGTGAAAGACCACCGCCGGGCGGTGCTCGGACAGGACCTCCCGCATCCGCTCCTCCTCCTTGCAGTCGGCCAGGACCGGGACGCCGGTGCGGACGTGACGGTCCTCCTCGAGCTCGCGCCGGATCTCGAACAGGTTGTCCTCGGCGTGGTCGACGAGCACGAGCAGCCGCGGCCCCACGCGCGCTATCTGGCGACACAGCTCGGAGCCGATCGACCCCCCGGCGCCGGTGACCATGACCACCTGGCCCTCCAGGTAGGCACCCACGCGGGAGAGCTCCTCGCGCACGGGATCGCGGCCCAGCATGTCCTCGACCCGAACCTCGCGCAGCTGACGCGTGACTCCCTGCAGATGCCCCGAGCCGTCCCTGAGCAGCTCGAACACGGTCGGAGTGGTGCGCACCGAGATCCCCCGTTCGCGACAGGCGATCACGACCCGCGCCCGCAGGGTGCCCGGTGCCGAGGGGATCGCGATCAGCACCTCGTCGGGCTCGACCTCGTCGAGCACGCGCTCGAGGTCGGGCGCGGCGGTGGTGCCCAGGACCTTCAGACCGTGCTCGTCCTTGATCCCGAGCCGGCGGGGATCGTCGTCGAGGAAGCCGACCGGACGCAGTCCCAGCGCCGGGTTTCGCATCAGCTCGCGCACCACCAGACGCCCGCCCTCGCCGCCGCCGACGATCAGCACGTCGCGGCCGCCCTTGCGCACGCGGATCGACCGGACCCGGCCGTCGGCGATCAGCTGGACGACGAAGCGGGCGCCGACCAGGAGCGCCACCGAGAGCAGGAAGAACAGGGCGACGACGCTGGCCGGGAGGGTGACCGGCGCCCGCGGACCGGGCACCGTGTAATAGATGGTGTGGGGTCGATTGTGGATGGACACGTGAGCGGCCAGGCGCTGGGTGGTGGCGATCTCGACCGGGTGCACGAGCGTGATCACGCCGGCCACGAGCACGGTGGCCACGAACACGCCCTTGAGCACCGCCTCGTAGTCGCGCTGACCGACGAACTTCCACAGCCGCTGGTACTGCCCGAACCCCGCCAGCGCGACCAGAGCGGCGGCCAGCACCCAGACGATCGTGACGTCCAGCAGATGGTGGTAGCGGTCGCCGGGACCCCAGTGGCCACCCTCGAAGCGAAGCCAGAAGGCGAGGTAGTATGCGAGCGCGACCAGAACGCCGTCCACCACCAGCTGAGGAAGCGCATGCCGGTGGACGGGAAAGGCCGCGGATCTCATCCGTCGGCGCATGCCGCGGCCATTCTAGACAGGCTCGTCCCGGCAATCCGCAGCAGCGTCAGGCGGGCGATGGTGACCGGCTGCCGGCCGGTGGCCCTGGTGGCCGCCACCGCGAGCACTAACCCGGGGTCGGCGTGTCCGGGACCGGAGGCGAGGGATTGGGCGGGATGTGGTTGGGAAGCAGGATCCCACCGGGGTGGCGCGGGGTGACCGCGTAGATGGCCTTCATCCGCTGACAGGCGGCGAGGTCCGAGACCCTGGTGTGCCAGGGGTAGGTGGCCCAGCCGTGGTGCAGCTGGGTGAACAGCACGATCGGGTTGCTCTGGTGCAACTCGAACTGGGGCCGGTGGCCGATCACGCCGTCGTTGCGGTGGACGAACCACCCGAGGATGCTGACGTACTCGACGTTCGCGACCGGCTGCCCGCAGCGGAGCACCGCCTCGGATCCGCCGATGCGGTTGACGAGCCCGGCCAGCTGGTCGATCTGCTTGGTGCGGGTCTGCTCGTGGCCGAGATCGGTTTGCCAGTTGTCGATCCGCGTGACCACGCCCGGCACGAGCACCGCCAAGAGCGCCGCGCCGACGATCACACCCGGCCAGACCGGCAGCCGCAGGCGCTTGGGCAGCTCGCTCAACAGCCAGCCGAAGCCGATCCCGCCCAGCAGGATCGCCACCACCGCGGGCTCGAAGATGTAACGCGGCACCGCCGGCCAGCCGTGCAGCGCGAACGCGATCTCGATCACCAGCCAGATCACGACGCATCCGGCCAGCGCGAGCACGAGGAGATAGTTCTCGGTCACCGCGCGCTCCGTGCGCTCCATGCGCTCGGTGTCGCGCGCCGGACGCTCCGCCGAGTCGGTCGCCGGGTGCGCGGGGCGGGAGCGAATCTGGCGCCAGCGATAACCGGCCCAGGCCACCGCCGTGAGCGCGAGCACCCACACTGGCCACAGGTTGAGCGTCTTGAAGCGGTCGATCGTGCAGATGATCTTGCCGCTGCCGCACTCGCGCGGGGACCCCTGGGCCAGGTCGCCGGCCACGAACGGCCGGCCGTTGGTGATCGTGGGGACGCCGAACCACAGGAACAGGGTCACCACCGTTGCGCCCACGATGAACAGCCGCATGTCGGGGCGCCTGACCCAGCACCACAGGCTGTACAGCGCCAGGATGGGCCACACCTCGGGCCGGCCGAGCCCGGCGAGCGTCAGCATCGCGATCACCCACCGCCGATGCTTTTGCATGTGCAGGTCGATCGCGGCCAGCACGAGGGTCACGATCATCGGATCCGACTGGACGCTCAGGATGTAGTGGATGTAGCTGTCGAGCGTCCCGTTGATGTTGTCCTGGATGGCGTACATCCCCAGGCCGGCGAAGATCGCGGCGCCGATCGCCGCGTAGCGGTAGCGGCCGTCTGAGCTCACGACCCGGTAGGCGATGCGCCCGGCGAAGATCGACCCCGCGAACGAGGCCGCCTCCGCAGTCACCATCCACAGCCACATCGCCCAGTGCCCGAACAGCGCGTAGGGCACCGTGAACAGCAGCGGCAGCGGCTTCCAGGAAGGAGCGCCCCCGAGATCCAGGCTGAGATGCAGCGTCTGGTAGCCCCAGATGAGCCAGCCGTAGGGGTCATACCCGGGGCGAGTGCCGGCCTCCAGGACGATCACCGCCGAGGCCAGGATCACCGCCACCCCGACGAGCCACCACACGTAGCGGCGAAGGAATGTCTGCGGGGCCCCGGCCGCGCCGCCCGCCCGCGAGGGCTGACGGTCCTCTGGGCGGAGGACTCCCGGCGTCTCTAGCGTGGTGTCAGACACGAGGCGTCAGGGACGGTACCAGTCCCGGGCCTTGCTTCCGCGCCGGTTCGGGGCTTGGTCCTGACGTCATCTTGACCCAGGGGACGCCACTAGCCGGCGGGTGCGGTCAGCAGGCGGACAAGCACCGACGGGTCCCGGCGCACCCGCGCGACGTCGCCGGGCGACCCGGTCCGTCTGACGAGCTTCACCTGATCAGGGTCACGCAGCCTGTGCAGCCGTCCTTCGGCGATCAGGCGCTCGTCGACGGCTCCCGGACGGCCCTCGAAGACGGTGAGCACGGGCGCGCCCAGCGCCACCGCCTCCCGGTTCATGGTGCCCCCGGCGGACACCACGAGATCGGCGTAGGCGATCAGCGACTGCGCGTCGATCGCGTGCTCGGGGACGATGAAGCCGCCGCTGCGCGTCAGCTGCGCGCGCTGCTCGGGTGTCCGGGGGAGCACCACCGCCTGGGCGCCCCGCAGGCGCTCGAGCACCTGCCCGAAGAGATCGTTCTCGAACCGGTGATACAGCGATACGGCCGGCGGCGTGCGCACGACCGCGATCGGCTCCCGGCGATCCAGGCCGAGCGCGCCGAGCACGGACTCGTCGGGCTCGAAATCCGACAGGTAGTACTCCTCCTTCAGACCCGGGTACTGCGCCAGCTTGCCCCGGGCGCCGTAGCGGTAGAGGCGCTGGGGAGGGATCACGTCGGGGACGACGACCGCCCGGGCGAGGCGGCAGTTGACCGTGTGCTGGACCGTCGCCCACTCGTAGTCAAACGTGGTCGAGCACGGGATCCGCAGCAGCGCCGCGGCCACGGTGATGTCGTTGGAACCGTGCCCGAGAGCGAGATCGAAGCGCCGCCGCCCCGCCCAGCGGGTCAGCTGCGCCGAGCGGGAGCCCAGGCCCCACGCCTTGCCGGCCAGGCCGGCACCCCGATGACGCCCGATGTCGGTGTGGCCGATCCCGAAGCGGTCGCAGAGCTCGAGCGTCTGGGCGAAGTCCCGCGCGGTGACCTGCACCTCGTGGCCCTGCGCGCGCAGGTGCTCGATCACCGGCCGGAGCACGAGCACGTGCGGCGAGTTGGTGAGATCTACCCAGACCCGCACGGCGCGTCAGCGGTCAGGGCGGTCACGGCACCGGCTGTCTACGTCGCGGCGGCGATCGCCGCCACGACCTCCTCGGCCTGGGCCGCGCTCAGCACCGGGCTGATGGGCAGCGCGACGTTGCTCGCCGCCAGCTCGGCGGTCACGGGAAGCGAGCCGGCACTCGTGGCGTAGGGAGCCATCGCCGGCTGCTCGTGCAGCGGCCGGCGATAATAGCCGCGCGCCTGCACCCCGGCGGCGCCGAGCGTCGCCAGGAGCTCGTCGGCCCGCGGGTGGGTGACCACGTACAGATGCCAGGCTGGAGCGGCACCCTCGGGCACGGTCGGGACGCCCGCGTACTGCTCGATGCCGGCTTCCAGGTAGGCATGTCCGGCGGCCCGGCGGCCATCGCACCAGTCGTCGAGCTCGGGCAGCAGGATGCGCAGGATCGCCGCCTGGAGCTCGTCCAGGCGCGAGTTGTAGCCGACGTACTCGAACGTCTGCTTGTCCTTTGAGCCGTGAAAGCGGAGCGCGCGCGCCAGCTCGGCCACCTTTGCGTCGTCGGTGGCGATCGCGCCGCCGTCGCCGAAGCAGCCGAGGTTCTTGGACGGGTAGAAGGAGATCGTGGCCGCGTCGCCGAGCGCTCCGGCCATCTGGCCCCGGTAGCTGGCCCCCATCGCCTGGGCGGCGTCCTCGAGCACCGGCAGCCCGAGCTCTCGCAGCTCAGGCAGGGGCGCGGGACATCCGAACAGGTCGACCGCGACGATCGCCCGCGTCCGCGGGGTAAGCGCGGCTCGCACCGTCTCCACGGTCACGTTGCGGGTGTCGAAGTCCACGTCGCAGAAGACCGGCCGGGCGCCGGCGCTCACCACCGCCTCGGCGGTCGCGTAGAAGGTGAACGCGGGGACCACCACCTCGTCACCGGCCTGCACCCCGAGGGCTCGCAGGGCGATCGTGATCGCGTCGGTCCCGTTGGCGACCCCGATCACGTGGCCTACGCCCAGGTAGGCCGCGAGCTCGCGCTCGAAAGCGGCGACCTCGGGACCGAGCACGTAGCGCCCGGCCGCGACCACCTCGCCGAGCCGCTCCACGACGGCGGCCGCAAGCGGCGCCAGCGGTGTGGCGGTGTCGAACAGGGGCACGGACATGAGAGCCACCTTAGTGGCCGTTGCCGCCGGACCTCTGACCGCGGGCACCCGCCGCTACGCTTGTGCGGCGGTGCTGCTGACGCTCGCCTCCGTGACGGATTCACTGGTCTCCGTCGCCACGCACCTGATCGCCGACCTCGGGCTCGGAGGCGTCGCCCTGCTCACGATGACCACCGGAGTGATCGGCGTGCCCGGCACCGAGCCGACGATGCTGTTCGCCGGCTTTGACGTCTTCCGGGGGAACCTGTCGTTACCCGGGATCATCGCCGCCGGCGTCGTCGGCGACATGGCGGGGGCGACGATCGCCTACTCGATCGGCTACTACGGAAGCCAGGAGCTGCTCGAGCGCCAGGGGTCCAAGCTCCACGTCAGCGCCGGCGGGCTGAGCCGGGCGCATCGCTGGTTTGCCCGCTGGGGCGTGCCCGTGATCTTCATCTCGCGGCTGCTGCCCTTCATCCGGGCCGCCTTCCCGTACGCCGCCGGCGTCGCCCGGATGCCCTTCGTGCGCTTCTTCATCCTGGCCACGCTGGGATCGATCGTCTGGATCGCGGGGCTCGGCGTGCTCGGCCGCGAGGTGGGCAGCAGCTGGCAGACCTGGCGCCACCACCTCGAGTACGTGGACTACGTGGGGGCGGCGGTCCTGGTGGCCGCGATCGTCTACCTGATCGTGCGGGCGCGGCGCCGGGGCCACCAGGCCCCGGCCGAGCCGGCGGCGGATGTCGTCAGCGACTGATCCAGCGGGCACCGGGGCCAGCGACAGCCAACCGCATCTGTCCCTGGGTCACGCGCTGATCCTGGGGGCCCTGCACGGACCCGCCGAGCTGCTGCCGATCTCCTCCTCGGGCCATGTGGCGCTGATCCCGTGGCTCCTGGGCTGGGACTACGTCCGGCTGGACGCCGAGCTGCGCAAGGCCTTCGAGGTCGCCCTGCACGCCGGCACCGCCGCCGCCCTGGTGATCACCCTGCGCTCCGAGGTGCATGACGTGGTCGTGGGGATGAGCCCGCGCCTGGGCGCCTTGATCGGGCTCTCCTTCCTGCCCCCGGCGGTGATCGGCTTCGGGCTCGAGCGCCCGATCGAACGCCACCTGGGGACGCCGGCGACGATCGCCGGGGGCCTGGTGTGCGGCTCGGTGGCGATGGCATGGTCTGACCGCGCGCCCCAGAGCCGCCGCTCTGTGCAGGCCGGCATCGCCGATGCCCTGTGGCTGGGGATCGCTCAGGCCTGCGCCCTGCTACCAGGCGTCTCCCGTAACGGCGCCACCTTGTCGGCCGCGCGCCGGCGGCGCTTCACGCGCGCGGACGCCAACCGGCTGTCGCGACACGCCGCGGTGCCGGTGATCGCCGGCGCGACCCTGCTCAAGTCGGTCCGGCTGGCCCGCCGCGGCCTGCCGCCGGGGACCGCCGTCCCGTTCGCGGCCGGCGCGGGCGCTTCGTTTGCGTCGACGCTGGGCTCGACGTGGCTGATCTCCCAGGTCGAGCGCGACCGTTCGCTGCTCCCGTACGCGGTCTACCGTGTGGCCCTGGCGGCCGCCGTCGTGCGCCGTCTGCGCGGGTTGCGGTCCGCGCCCGCCGGCTAGGCCCGCTCCGCGGCCAGGCGGTCCGCGGGATGTACGACAATGGCCGTGTGCCGGATGCCTATGCAGCCGCCGGGGTCGACACCCGGCAAGCCGATCGGGGCGTGTCGGCGCTCGTGGAGGTCCTGCGCACGATCGACACCGGCCGGCCGTCGCTGTCGGTTCCGCTCCCCGGCCACTACGCCAGCGTGATGCGGATCGCCCCCGGGCTCGGGATCGCACTGGCCACCGACAGCGTCGGCTCCAAGGTGATCGTCGCCGAGCAGGCCGGGCGCTTCGACACGATCGGGATCGACTGCGTGGCGATGAACGTCAACGACCTGATCTGCGTGGGCGCCGAGCCGCTGGCGCTGCTCGACTACCTCGCGGTGGAGCAGGCCGATCCCGTCCTCCTGGAGCAGATCGGGCACGGGCTGCGCACCGGGGCGCAGGACGCCGGGGTCGAGATTCCGGGGGGCGAGGTGTGCCAGCTGCCGGAGGTGATCCGGGGCCACCCGTCGCCCTACGGCTTCGATCTGGTCGGCTCGGCGTTCGGGACGGTGGCGCTGGACGCGATCGTCGACGGGCGCGCCTGCGCTCCCGGCGATGCTCTGATCGGGGTCCCGAGCTCAGGCGTGCACGCCAACGGCCTCAGCCTGGCGCGGCGCGTGCTGCTCGAGCAGGCCGGCCTCACGCTGGACTCGCGCCCCACCGAGCTGGACGGAGCCAGCATCGCCGATGCCCTGCTTGAGCCGACGGTCATCTACGTCCGGGCGGTGCTCGAGCTGCTGAGATCCGGCGTGGAGGTCCGCGGCCTGGCTCACATCACCGGCGGTGGCCTGCTCAACCTGCTGCGCCTGGGCGGCGCCGCCGGCGGCATCGGCTTCGAGATCTCCCGTCCGCTTCCGGTGCTGCCCGTGTTCGAGCTCATCGCCGGGCTGGGGGAGGTGTCGGCGGCCGAGATGTGGGAGGTCTTCAACATGGGCTGCGGCTTCTGCGCCGTGGTACCCGAACGCGAGGCCGAGCGGGCCGTGGGTGTGCTGAGCGCGCGCCATCCGGGGACGGCGGTGATCGGAGCCGTCGACGATCGGGGGCGGGTGGCGCTGCCCGCGCTGGGGATCGAAGGTGACGCGAGTGGCCTGGCGCCGGTACCAAGCCCACCCGCCCGCGCCACTTTTGGTCGGGTTCGTTAGGAACAGGTGTTCAGACGGGGCGGGACGGTTGGCCGGTGGCGCAAAATATGAAGTCTTGAGCACGATCCTGGGCACCAGTCTGAACGGCCGCTACCGCCTGGAGGCGCGGATCGGCTCAGGCGGCATGTCCACGGTCTACCGAGCCTTCGACGAGACCCTCGAGCGCCAGGTCGCGGTCAAGCTGATGAATCGCGAGATCGCCTCGGACTCCGATCAGCTGGAGCGCTTCCGGCGCGAGGCCCGGGCGGTGGCGCAGCTCTCCCATCCGCACATCGTCGGCGTGATCGACGCCGGGGAGGACGACGGGCGCCCGTACATCGTGCTCGAGTACGTCGAGGGCGAGACGCTCAAGGAGCGAATCCGCCGCCAGGGGCGATTGCCGGTGACCGAGGCCGTCGCCTACGCGATCGAGATCGCGCGCGCGCTCGGGGCTGCCCATGCCCGGCACATCGTCCATCGTGACGTCAAGCCCCAGAACGTGCTGATCGACCAGGAAGGCTCGGCGAAGGTGGCCGACTTCGGGATCGCCCGCACCTTGGAGGAGGACGGGCTGACCGCCGACGGCCGGGTCCTCGGGACCACCGACTATGTCTCCCCTGAGCAGGCCCTCGGACAGCACGTCTCCGGCCAGTCCGACCTGTACTCGCTGGGCGTCGTCCTGTACGAGATGCTCACCGGCGAGGTGCCCTTCAAGGGCGAGAGCCAGGTCGCGGTGGCCATGAAGCACGTCCGGGAGCAAATCCCCGACGTCCAAACCCAGCGGCCCGAGATCTCGGCCGCGCTGGCGGCGACGATCGAGACCGCCACCGCCAAGCACCAGGACGCGCGTTACGCCGACGACGCCGAGCTGATCGCCGACCTCGAAGACGTGCTGGCGATCGAGACCGCCCGTTCGGGCAGTGCCACCGGGGAGGTGACGAGCGTGCTGCGGACGCTGCCCGAGCGCACTCAGCGCCGGCTGCCGCTGCGCGTCCGCCACCCCGCGGTGATGATCGTGTCCCTTCTGCTCGTGCTGGCGCTTGGGGGCGGGACGGCCGTCTTCCTGGCCAACCGGACCCATCACGGCGCCGGCCCGCTGCCCCAGCCGCCGCCCAAGCAGACCACACACCAGATCCTGCTGTGCTCGAGCTGTGCCCACGACTACAACCCGGATGCCATCTCGGGGCCCAAGGTCCAGCACCCCAACGAGGTCGGGCTGGCGATCGACGGGAACCGCAACACCGCGTGGACCACCGAGACCTACTACGGCAAGACGCTCGGCAAGCCGGGGGTCGGCCTCTACGTCGATGCCAAGCCGGGCGTGGCGGCCCGCTCGTTGCTGATCGACACCGCCACCCCGGGCTATTCGGTGGTGATCTACGCCCGTCGCAGCCCGCCTGATCCCAACCTCTTCGATACGGGTCCCAACGGCTGGGTCCAGGTCGGCGCCGCGCCCGACGTGGGTCCCACCCAGTCGATCCGGCTGAGCACGGGCGCCGTGCGCTACCGGTATTACCTGGTCTGGATCACCCGGCTGGGCGAACACAACCAGGTGGCGATGAACGAGATCGCGCTCTACACGTAGTTTCTCCTAATATCGGTGTGCCCGCTCGGCCGCGTGGCGCTCCAGCGCCAGCCCCACCAGGCGGTCCAGCAGCTCCGGGTACGGGATCCCGCTGGCCGCGAACAGCGAGCCGAACACGCTGGTCTCGGTGAATCCCGGCATCGTGTTGAGCTCGTTGACCAGCACCCGCTCGCCGACCACGAAGAAGTCGACCCGGGCCAACCCGGCGCAGCCTGACTTGACGAACGCCGCCAGGGCCAGCTCACGCACCCGTTCGCGCACCTCCTCCGACAGCCGGGCCGGGACGGCGAGGCGCATGCCCCCGGGCGAGTACTTGGCCTCGTAGTCGTACCAGCCGTCCTCGCCGGCGGCCAGCAGGATCTCGCCGGGCTCGGACGCGACCGGGTCCCCGTTGCCGAGCACCGAGCACTCCACCTCGCGCCCGGCGGCCGCGGCCTCGACGATCGCCAGCGAGTCGTGCTGAAAGGCGGTGTCGAGCGCCGTTCCCAGCTGCGCTGCCTCGCAGACGCGCACGATCCCCACCGAGGAGCCCAGCCGCGCGGGCTTGACGAACACCGGCAGCCCGAGCGGCGCCAGGGTGCGCGCCACCGCCTCGGGGTCGGCCCGGTGCTCGGCCTCCGACACCGCCCGGTAGTCGACCTGCGGAAGCCCGGCCCGCGCCATCAGCTCCTTGAACAGCACCTTGTCCATGCACAGCGCCGAGGCCAGCACCCCGGCCCCCACGTAGGGGACGTCGAGGCACTCGAGCAGGCCCTGGACGGTCCCGTCCTCGCCGAACGGACCGTGCAGCACCGGGAAGACGACGTCGGCGCCGGACAGCCCCGAGCCCGGCATCACCGCCAGCGCCTCTCCATCCCGGCGCCAGGCGCCGTCGCGTCCGACCTCGATCCCGATCACCTCGTGGCCGGCCGTGCGCAGCCCGTCGGCGACCGACGCCGCCGAGGCCAGCGAGACCTCGTGCTCGGAGGAGCGCCCGCCGGCGAGCACGGCCACCCGCCGGCGGGTCATGGCTTCGTGGTGGTGGTCGGCGAGGTCGACGTGGGGGATGAGCGGGTGGTCGGGGTACTCGACTTGGTGGTTGTGGTCGAGAACGAGCCCGAGGACGACGTCTGGGTGAACTGCCCGACCGTGATCGTGACCGTGGCGCCCTTGTTCTGCGTCGAGCCGCCGGAGGGGCTCTGCGAGAGGACGATGCCGTCCCTGCTCTTCTGGGTGACGCTCTTGGGGATGCGCACCACCTTGAAGCCCGCAGAGCTGAGCGTGCTCGCCGCGTTGGAGGCGGGGTCGTCGACCACCGGCGGCACGGTCGCGGTGGGAGGCTTGGGCGGGGCGTTGGCCACGACGATCGTCACCGTCGAGCCCGGCGCGGCACTCGTGCCGGCGCCCGGGTCCTGGCTGATCACGTTGCCGGCGCTCACCGAGCTTGACACCTGCGTCGTCGTGTTGACGTCGAAGCCCGCATGCGTGAGCTGGTTGGTCGCCGCCGACTGGCTGTCGCCGGTGACGTCGGGAATCGCCGCGGTCGGCGCGGCCGGCGGACCGGAGGAGACGAACAGCGTCACCGCCGTTCCCCGGGGGAGCGGGCGGCCCGAAGGCGGATCGGTCCGGATCGCCTGACCGGCCGGGAACTGCGTCGAGGATTCCGAGACCGTGTGGCTGACCACGAGGCCGGCCCTGTGCAGGGCCTTGGTGGCCGCGTTCGCAGTGAAGCCGTCCACCGACGGGACCGAGGTGTTGCCCGGCCCCGCCGAGACGGTCAGGGACACGCTCGAGCCCTTGTCGGCCTTGCTGCCCGCGGTCGGATCCGAGGCGATCACCGTCCCCGACGCCTGCGCATTGGGGACGTTGATGATCGACCCGACCTGGAGTCCGTCGTCCTGGACGATCGTGCGAGCGATGTTGAGCTGCTGGCCGGTCACGTGGGGAACCAGCACCTGCTGGGGACGCGTCGCCAGGTAGGCGGCGACCCCGGCGCCGGCGAGCACGAGGACCACCAGCGCACCTAGCAGCCACGGCAGCCATCGCCGCTCGGGCTCCTGGTCCTGCCGACGAGGCGGACCGAGCTCGCCTGAGCCGTTGGTGGCGGGATACGGGGAGACCGGCAGGTCGGCCAGCGCCGCGGCCCCGGCGGCCGGGGCCGCCGCCGCCATCACCGCGGCCATGCTCGCGGTGTTCTGCCCGGCGGCACGCGACAGGATCACGGCCCGGCACTGCTCGAGCACGCCGATCATCTGATCGGCGTCCTCCGGACGGTCGGCGGGGTTCTTGTTGAGCACCCAGAGGACGGTCTGGTCGAGCTCGGGAGGGATGTCGGGATTGATCTGGCTCGGGGGGATCGGCGCCTCGGAGACGTGCTTGAGCGCGATCGTGACCGCCGACTCGGCGTCGAAGGGGACACGTCCGGTCAGCATCTCGTAGAGGACGACTCCGATCGAGTACAGGTCAGAGCCGGCGCTGACCGCCCGGCCCTGGGCCTGCTCGGGAGACAGATACTGGGCCGTGCCCATGATCGAGCCGGTCTCGGTCATGTCCGAGGCGCCGGCACGGGCGATGCCGAAGTCGGTCACCTTCGCGTTACCGGCGTCGTCGACGATCACGTTGTGGGGCTTGAGGTCTCGGTGGATCACCCCCTGGCGGTGGGCGAACCGGGCCGCCTTGAGGATCTGGAGCGTGATGTCGATCGCCCGCAGGGGGTCAAGCGGAGCCTCCTGGCGGATGATCTGCTTGAGCGATCGTCCCGGCAGGTACTCCATCGCGATGTAGTAGGTGCCGTCGAAGGAGCCCCGGTCATAGACGCTGACCACGTTGGGATGCTGGAGGCCGGCGGCCGCCCGGGCCTCGCGCCGGAAGCGCTCGACGAAGTCCGGATCCTCGGCGAAGCGCCGGTACAGGAGCTTGAGCGCGATCTTGCGCCCCAGCTGCTGGTCCTCGGCCAGGAACACGTCGGCCATCCCCCCGGCGCCCAGCCGCGAGAGGATCTTGTAGCGCCCGTCGACCAGCGTGTCGGGACCGGGGTCGGCCATCAGGGGCCACTCCCGCGGATACGGCCGCACCTAGAGGGGTCGGCGGCGGACGAGACCACTTACTTGCCCTCGGACAGGAGCGTCTGCACCACTGCCTTGGCGATCGGCGCGGCGACCGTGCCCCCGAAGCCGCCGTTGGTGCGCTCGATCGTCACCGCGATCGCCACCTTGGGGTCCTGGACGGGGGCAAAGCCGATGAACCACGGCTGCGTCAGGTTCGAGCCCGCCGCGCCCACCGATGCGGTGCCGGTCTTGCCCGCGAACGGGATGTTGTTGCCCAGCTGAGCGGGCGTGCCCGTGCCCTCGTCGACCACGGTCTTCATCATCTGGGCGATCTCGGCGGCGGTCGAGGGCTTCATCACCTGGTGGTAGAGGGTGGGATTGATCGTCTTGACCGTGGCCCCGTCCTGGTTGACGACCCGGGAGGTGAAATGGGGCGCCATCAGCTTGCCCCCGTTGGCCACCGCCGCGGCCACCATCGCCATCTGCAGGGGCGTGACCTCCAGCCCGCCCTGACCGATCGCGATCCGGCCGATGTCCTCGTTGGGGCTACCCGGGGGATAGGCCCGGCCGGTGGGCGAGAACGGGCGGCTGGCGTTGATCTGGTTCGGCGGGTAGTCCAGCGGGGGCTTTGAGTAGAAGCCGAAGCGCTTCATGTACTTGGTCATCGTCGCGGTGCCGAGCGACTCGGCCACCTGCGCCCAGACGGTGTTGACCGAGTAGGTGAGCGCGGTCGTCAGGCTGATGTCGCCGAACGCCTGGTTGTTGTCGTTGGACAGGGGCACCCCGGAGATCGTGACCGGAGAGCGTCCGTTGACGACTGAGTCAGGCGTGTACCTGCCGCTGTCGATCGCCGCCGTCGCGGTCACGATCTTGAACGTCGAGCCCGGCGGGTAGCTCGACTGGGTGGAGCGGTTGAACTGCGAGACGCCGCCGGCCGTGGAACCGGGATGGTTGTCGTCGTAGGACGGGTTGGCGTACATGGCCAGCACGGCCCCCGTCTGGGGATCCAGCGCCACCACCGATCCCACCCGGCCCGCCAGCTGGTCGATCGCCACCTGCTGGGCCTGGGGGTCGAGTGTCGTCTCCACGTCGTCGCCGACCTGACGGGGCCCGTCCAGCGGCCCGAACACCGAGCTCAGACCGCTGCTCACGCCCCGCAGCTCGGGACCCCGGGAGAGCTCGAGGCCCGAGGCACTGCTCAGCGCCAGGTTGGAGTAGCCGACCGCCTGGGCGAACTTCGACCCGGTGGGGTACGTGCGCCCCCAGGTTCCCCCGCCCGCGGGCACCGAGCGCGCGAGCACGGTCCCGTCGCCGGCGAGGATCCGCCCGCGCTTGACCTTGAGCTCGTCGACGAGCGTGCGCTGGTTGAGCGGGTTGTTGTTGAGCGCCGAGGCCGAGAGCACGGTCCACCGGGTGGTCCAGATGACGAGCAGCGCGAACAGCGCCACGATCACCGCGAACAGCTTGGAGATCTGCGAGCTCATACCGGCTCCGGCCGTCGGGCCCGATCGGAGACCAGCAGCAGCAGCGCTACGAGCACGAAGTTGGCGACGATCGACGACCCGCCGTAGGAGATGAAGGGCAGGGTCACCCCGGTCAGCGGGATCACGCGCGTGACCCCGCCCACGATCACGAACACCTGCAGCGCGAACACCGCCGACAGCCCGACCGCGAGCAGGGTCGAGAACGAGTCCCGGGCCATGATCGCGGTCTTGAACCCCCGGGCCACGAACAGCAGGTAGGTGATCAGCACCGCCGCGGCGCCGAACAGCCCGAGCTCATCGGTGATGACGGCGTAGATCATGTCGGTCTGGGGCGCCGGCAGCAGGTAGGCGACGGGATGGGTCCCCGGGAAGGTGAGCGCGGCCTCGCCGAAGCCCTGGCCGAACAGGCCTCCCGCCGCCTGGGCGAACATCGAGTTGGCGACCTGGAAGCTGCCGCCGATCTTGTGATAGAGGACCGGGTTGAAGGGATGCAGCCAGGCCTGCACGCGGTCGTCGATGTGCGGGATGTGGGTGCCGAGGTACCAGGCGCCGATCCCGAACGCCAGCAGCCCGACGACCACGAACGAGAGCCGGCCGGTGGCCACGTAGAGCATCGACAACAGCGCCCCGTAGAACATCAGCGACGATCCGATGTCGTGCAGCAGGAACAGGATGATCATCGCCACCCCCCAGATCACCACCACCGGGCCGAAGTGCTTGAGCGGGGGGAGGGTCACGCCGAGGATCCGGCGCGCCCCCACCACCAGCACCTGGCGGGTGTCTCGCAGGTAGCTGGCCAGGAAGATGACCAGCCCGATCTTGGCGAACTCGGTCGGCTGGAAGATGAACACGCCTGGTATGCGGATCCCGAGGTAGGCGCCGTTGGCCTGGGCGCCGAGCCCTGGCACCCGCGGGAGCAGCAGCAGTCCCAGGGAGACCGCGACGATCGTGTAGCGATAGCGCTCGAGCTTGCGGTAGTCCCGGAAGGCGACGATCGTGACCACGAACAGGATCAGGCCGAGCACGAACCACTGGGCCTGCTGGCGGGCCAGCGTCGAGTCGATCCGGTAGACCATGACGATCCCGAAGCTGGCCAGCAGCGCCACCAGGGGGAACATGTAGGGGTCGGCGTGGGGCAGCGTCAGGCGGATGAAGATGTGACCGGCCAGGCACAGGCCCAGGAAGATCGCCCCGTAGGTCAGCGAGACGTTGGAGAGCACGTCCGAGCGCTGGATGAACACGCCGGCGAAGCCCGCGGTGATCAGCAGCGAGGCCGGGATCAGCCCGAACAGCTCTCGATTGCGGGCGCTCACGCGGATCGCCTCCGCTCGCCATCCGGGCTCGCCTGAATGTCGGCGGCGTGAGTCATCCAGCTCCGCTCAGCTGGCCAAGCTCGGCGGCGTGCACCAGGCCGATCGCCGCCCCCTGCGAGCGCAGATCGTGATCGAGCAACGTCGCCCGGCGGTCGGCCGGCACCTCGCTCACCGGCACCCCTGACGTATAGAACTGCTCGTAGAGGCGGATCCCGAACGGCCCGTCGTAGGGAAGGCCCCGGTAGATGGTGACGATGCCCTGTGAATTCGTCCCGATGAAGAACAGCTCCCGGGTGGCCAGGTAGCCGCCGCCGCCGACCAGGAGCAGGACGATCACGATCGAGATCAGGGCGGCGATGGTCTTGCCCAGGCGCCCCAGACTGCGCCGGGCGGGAGGTTCGGGCCGCCGGCCCTGGGTCCGCGCCAGCGAGGGGCCGGAGCGCTTCCGGCCGGCCGGAGCGGGGGCCGCCGGGGGCGGGGCGGTCATGGTGGCCCCGGGGGCGGCCCGGTCCCGGGGACGGGCAGGTCCGTCGGTCTCACCGGGGACCGGCGCAGAGGCCGCGCCGGCCGATCGCTGCGTGCTGACCATGGTGGGCTCGTCGCCGCCCTGCGCTCCCCCCACGTCCTCGAGGCGGAACAGGACGACCGTGATGTTGTCGCGGCCGCCGGCTTCGTTGGCGGCCGCGATCAGCTGCTCGCCGGCTCGGTCCAGATCGGGCTCGGAGCGCAGGATGGCGGCGATCTGCTTCTCGTCGATCATCGAGGTCAACCCGTCGCTGCACAGGAGCACCACGTCGCCGCCGCGGACCGAGAACGTATAGGTGTCGACTTCGACGTCGCCCTCGATGCCCAGCGCCCGGGTGATGATGGATCGCTGCGGATGCTCGGCCGCCTGCTCCTCGGTCAGCTTGCCCTGCGCGATCAGGGCGCCGACCAGGGAGTGATCCTGAGTCAGGCGCTCGAGCGTTTCGCCCCTGAAGATGTAGGCGCGGCTGTCGCCGACGTGCGCGACGGCCAGATCGGCGTCGGCCAGGTAGGCGGCGGTCACCGTCGTGCCCATCCCGGCGAGGTCCCGCTCGGAGCGCGACAGCTCATAGATCCGGCTGTTGGCGGCCTTGATCCGCTCCGTCAGGCGCTGCTCGGCGCTGCCGTCGTCCCCCAGCCCGCGCTGAAACTCCTCCACGGCCAGCTTGGAGGCCACCTCGCCGGCCTGGGCGCCACCCATGCCATCGGCGACGACGAACACGGGGGCGCGCACGTAGGCGTTGTCCTCGTTGTCGCGGCGCTGACGGCCGGTGTCGGTCTTGACGATCGTGTCGGCGGCTCGAAGCACTGACTAGAAGGGGGTCATTGCAGGTAGGAGAACTCGCTGTCGCCGATCCGGATCCGGTCGCCGTCGTGGAGCGGCTGCGGTCCCGACAGGGGCTGGTCGTTGAGGTAGGTCCCGTTCGTCGAGCCCAGGTCCTCGATCACCACCAGGTGCCCCTCTCGTGAGATCTGTGCATGCCGGGAGGAGGCAAATGGGTCCTCGAGCTGGATCTCGACGTCTCCGCGGCCGAGCGTAGCGCCGCCGATCAGGTCATAGGCCACCCCGGTTGCGTGCCCGGGCGCGTGCTCGACCAGCAATCGTGGCTCGAACTCGTGGTTCCCGTCGACGACGTGGGCAGCGTCGTACATGCCGGTCGCCTGGTCAGGCGGCGAGCTTCCGGGCGCCGCCGCGCCGCGTCCCCGCCGCAGATCACGCAGCGCGCTCCAGGCCACCCACACCAGGAACAGGTAAAGGACGGCCAGGAAGCCGAACTTCAAGCCGACGGAGACGGGCTGCAGCATCGGGCCGGCGGGTCTCCTACTCGATCTCGAACTTGATCACCGACGTTCCGAGCTCGATCTCGTCGCCGGGCTTGAGGACCTCGGGCTCCTCCAGGCGGCGTCCGTTCAAGCGTGAGCCGTTCGTCGATCCGAGATCGGTGAGCACCCAGGAGCCGCCCCGGGGCCGGATCTCGGCGTGCGTCCGGGAGACGTTGGGATCGTCGACCATGACGTCGCACTGACGGCTGCGCCCCAGGGTGACGCCGCCCGGTCCGACCACCAGGCGCTTGCCGCCCATCAGCAGCAGCGCGCTGTGCTGGCGCGAGCGAGCCCGCTCCTCCAGAGGCTCGGCCACCCGGCCGGCGGAGCTGTAGACCATCGTCCGTCCCGATTCCGGCGCTACCGGGGGCGCGGCCTCCTCGTGCGGGGGACTGGCCACGCGGGTCTGGATCCCGAACTCCCCCAGCCCGAGGCGATCGTCGGTCTCGAACTCGACCACCGGGCGCGACATCAGCACCAGATGCTCGCGTCGCGCGTGCTCCAGCAGGTAGCCGGTCAGCTCGCTGGCCAGAGCATCCTCGTAGTCGGCGAAGCGCTCCCGGTCACGGGGAGACAGGTACACGCGGTACTCGTTGGGCACGTAGGTGCGCGACAGCGACTGCGATTTGTGCTCCTCCATCTCCCGGGCCAGCTTGCGCGCGATCTCGACCGGGCGCACCTCGGATCTGAAGGCGCGACTGAACGTGCCTTCGACCAGGCCGGCGATCATGCTCTCGAGGCTCTTGAGGACAGTCATGGGACGCCCGTTGGGGCGGCTCCATGCTACGGAACTCTGGCCCCGAAGCCCGGTGATTGCAGCCCGCCCCGCCAGGCGCGCCATGCCGCCGGGGCGAGAGCCGCGAGCGCGCAGGCCACCGCGCCCAGCACCAGGCTGGGAGCCGTTTGCGACCGGGTTGCGCCGCCGGCGGCCCGCATCGTCGCCGAGGTGGCGGCGGCCAGCGCCGCTGCCCAGACCACCACCGCGACGAAGTCGAGGCCCGGGTTCCGTCCCCGCGCCAGCCACGGCAGGACCGCCGCTCCCAGCGCCCAGATCAGCGCCGGCGCGAGCGCTCCGGACCTGACCCAGGTCCCGAGCAGCGAGCTCACGGTCACAGACAGCGAGCCGGTCCAGGCACCGGAAAGCGGGGCGCCGGGGAGATGCGCCAGGTACAGCACCCGGCCGGAGATCGCGGCGGCGACCAGCGTCCACACCCAGCCGAGCGCCCCCAGCAGGGCCCGGCGCCAGGCGGTGCCGGCCCGCCCGGCAAGTGCCGGCCAGGCGCCCGCGAGTCCGATCAGGCCGAGCGCGGGGGCGCCCGCGGCCAGCGGCCAGGCGGATGGGCGAGCGGGGAGCAGCGCGACCGGGAGCACGCCGGCGAGCGCGATCACCAGCGCTGCGCCGGGATGGTGGGAGAGCCCGGCGGCGATGCCCAGGGCGGTGACCAGGGCGACCCAGCCCAGGCGGGGTGCCAGCAGTGTCGCGCCACCCGCGACCAGAGCGGCAATCGCCGGCGGGACCCCGGATCCGGCCAGGAGCACGACGTCCAGCCAGGCGGCCAGCCCGGCCGCCGCCGCCGACCCGGCCGCCCGCGCGGGCCAGGCGTCGGCCTCCCGCCACTCCGGGGCGGGCTCGAGGCTCGCGGCCCGCCCGGGGGTTAGCGGGGTCTCGGGCGCCGCTTGCCCGGGGGCCGCGTGGCCGCCTTCTCCCTGGACCCGCGTGATGCTGGTCGTCCACGGGCCGGCGACGACGCCGGGCTCGTCGCCCACGCGCCCAGCCGAGGCCGCCAGCGCCCAGCGCAGCTCGGCCAGCGATCCGCGCTCGCTCGGACGGGGGCGCAGGGCGAGATCGATGCCGTGACCCAGCTCCCGCGGCAGATCACGGCGCTGGCGGCGCAGCGGCGGCATATGGGCGCCGAGGCGACGGGCCCGCTGGGCGGCGGTTCCGTGCGCCACCGGGTTGACACCGGTCAGCGCCTCGTACACGACCAGCGCGAGCGAGAACAGGTCGGCCGGCGCCCCGGCCTCGAGTCCCGCCGCCTGCTCGGGCGCCATGTAGGCGAGCGTCCCGAGGACGTCCCCGGTCAGGGTCAGGGTGTCGCCGTCCAGGACCCGGGCGACCCCGAAGTCCGTGAGCTTGGCCACCTGGGCACCGCTGGCGGGCGCCTCGGGGACGAGCACGTTCGAGGGCTTGACGTCGCGGTGGATGACGTTTTCGGCGTGAGCATGCTCGAGCGCCTGGCACAGGTTGATGGCAATCGCGACGAGATCCCGGTCGGACAATTGCCCGGCGGCCAGCAGGCCGTCCAGCGTGTCGCCGACCACCAGCTCGGAGACCAGGTAGGCGCCCTCGTCGTCCACGGCGGCCTCGTACAGGGTGACGATGCCCGGGTGGGTGAGGCGAGCGGCGGCCCGAGCCTCGCGCTCGAAGCGCCCGGAGACGATCCGCTCGCGGGGCAGGATCTTGACCGCCACGTCGCGCTCCAGGCGCTCGTCGCGCGCCATCCAGACCGTCCCGAAGGCCCCGGCACCCAGCCGGCGCGCCAGCCGGTAGCGCTCGAGGATGACCGGGGCGGGGGCCGGCTCGGCCGTGAGCGCCCTAGTGCTTTTGAGCATCTGCGTATCCAGCCGTGGCGGAGGTCATACTGGTCGCTTCACAAGTTCCCGCAAGGAGCGATTTCAGCTTGTCGTTCTTCGACGAGACCGACGAACCACCTACAGAGTCTCGTGCGACCACCCGGGGGACTCCTCGGAGCGCCCCGCGCACGACGCCCCGCCGGCGGCGGCCGTCGGGGACGGGCGGGCGCCGGCCGCCGGGCGACCAGCAGTCCATCCAGGCGCGCCGGGCGATCGCCCTCGGCGCGGTCGTGGTCGCCGTCATCCTGATCGCCGTGCTCGTCAACAGCTGCGAGTCGAGCCAGCGCACGAACGCGCTCCGGGACTACACCAACAACGTCTCCTCGCTGATCCAGTCCTCCAACAACACGTCAACGGGTCTGTTCGGCGCTCTCTCCAGCGGCGGCGGCTCGGGCAACGGCCAGAAGATCCAGAACCAGATCAACCAGACCCGTCTCGACGCGTCGGCGCAGCTGGCCCGCGCCAAGCGGTGGAGCGTGCCCAGCCAGGTCAAGACCGCGAACCAGAACCTCGTGCTGGCCATGCAGATGCGCCTCGACGGGATCACGAACATCGCCGCGGATATCCAGCCGGCGCTCAGCACCACGGCCGGCGCTGACGCGATCGACTCCCTGGCCGCCCAGATGGCGCGCTTCTACGCCTCAGACGTGCTCTACAAGAGCTACACGGCGCCCCAGATCGCCGGCGCCCTGCACGGAGCCGGGGTCGCTGTGGGAGGCGCCAATGGCGAGACCATCAACGGGGGCCAGTTCCTGCCTGACATCCGGTGGCTGGCGCCCAGCTTCATCGCCACCGAGCTGCACGCCCCGCTCCCCGGAGCCACGCCCACCAAGATCGCCCCGGGCCTGCACGGACACGCGCTCTACTCGGTGAGCGTCGCCGGCACCACCCTGCAGACCGGCTCCACGAACACGATCCCGGCCAAGCCGGCGCCCACGTTTACCCTGCACTTCACCAATACCGGCACCAACACCGAGACCAACGTGGTGTGCAAGGTATCGGTGTCGGGAACCAGCTCGAGCGGCCAGGCCGTGGTGGCCCAGACGACCGCCGGGGAGTCGACGACCTGTCAGGTGACGCTGTCCTCCTCGCCGCCCACCGGCAGCCACACGCTGCAGGCGACGATCGAGAAGGTCCCCGGGGAGAAGAACGTCCAGAACAACTCGATGTCGTTCCCGGTGAGCTTCCAGTAGCGCGCTCGTCGCGCCTCGCCTCGGCTTATCCTTTTTGCGGTGCACGACCTCACGAGCACCGTCGGGATAGTCGCGATCGCCGCCGGCGCGGTTGCGGTGATCGGCCTGCTGACCAGCCTGAGCCTCGCCCTGCGCCTGCGGCGGGTGCGCTCCGAGCAGCGTGTGGTGCTCGGTGACCGTCGCGAGGATCTGGTCGCCCACGCGGCCGCGCTCCAGAGCCAGTTCGCCGCGCTCAACGATTACGTGGCGGACCTCGCGCAGGGGCTGGATGCGCGCATGGCAAGTGCCGAGCAGCGGCTCGACGGCGCGATCTCCTACAGCTCGCTGGTCCGCTACGACGCCTACGGTGAGATGTCGGGTCGCCAGTCGACCTCGATTGCGCTGCTGGACGCGACGTGCACCGGGATCGTGCTCTCCTCGATCCATCATCGCGACCAGGCCCGCGTCTACGTAAAGCATGTCAACGACGGCCAGGGGGAGCTCGAGCTCTCGCCCGAGGAGTCCGAGGCGGTCAAGCTCGCGCTCCAGGGCAGCGGCGGCAGCGCGTATCCGGCGGCTCGGTAGCGAGACGCTGGCGAGGCGCGGCGATGCGGATCGGCTACTTCGGGCCCGAGGGGACGTTCACCCATGAGGCACTGCTGGCGGCGACGTCCGGCTCCGAGCTCGAGACCGTGGCCCTCCCGACGATCTACGACACGGTGATGGCCGTCCAGGCGGGGGACGTGGGTCGGGCGCTGGTCCCGATCGAGAACTCGCTGGAAGGCTCGGTCAACGCCACCCTCGACGCCCTGGCCATGGAGACCGAGGACGTCGCCATCGTCGGCGAGGTCGTCCATCCCATCCGCCACTGCCTGATCACGCGGTCCGAGCTCGAGCTCTCGGACATCGAGGTCGTCGTCTCCCACCCCCAGGCCAACGCCCAGTGCGCCCGTTTCATCCGGACCCGGCTGCCCGGCGCAGAGGTGCTGGCGGGGAGTTCGACAGCGGACGCGGTCCGGACCGTCGCCGGTCACGACGGGCCCTGGGCGGCGCTCGGAAACCGGGTCGCGGCGGAGCGCTACGGCTGCCGAGTGCTGCGCTCGGAAGTCGAGGATGTAGCCGACAACGAGACCCGGTTCGTGTGGCTGGCTCGGCGCGACGCGCGCTCGCACCAGGCGTCGGAGTCGCCGGCGGACCCGCGTTGGCCGGCGCCGGGCGGCCCCAGCCGCCTGGGTCCGTTCAAGACCGCGATCGTCTTCTGGGGCGTGGGCTCGGAGGCGCCTGGGTGGCTCGTGGCCTGCCTTTCCGAGTTTGCCCAGCGCGACGTCAACCTCACGCGGATCGAGTCCCGTCCGCGCAAGCAGGGACTGGGTCGCTACATGTTCTTCGTCGACCTAGAGGGCGCCGCCGGGGAGCCGCACGTCGCGGATGCCCTGGCCGGATTGCGTGAGCACGTCGCCGTGCTGCGGCTGCTCGGCTCCTTTGCGGCCGCCTGAGCGCCCCGCTCAGATCCCGCCCCGGCCGCCGCTAAACTGGCGCCAGCGAAGCCATGGCTACCTCCGTAACAGCAGAGCCATTGGGGTCCGCGCCGCATTCCGAGCACCAGCGGCGCGGGCGGGAGGTTGGCCGGGTGCTCGTATTGAATGCGACGTACGAGCCGATCAACGTGTGCACGGTGCGCCGCGCCGTCGTGCTGCTTCTCAAGGAGAAGGCGGAGGTGATCGAGCGCGCCGAATGGCAGCTGCACTCAGCCAACGTCACGATCGCCCGCCCGATGGTGATCCGCTTGGTCAGCTACGTCCGCATCCCCCGTGACACCCACCGCCGCAAGATCACGCGCCGCGCCGTGTTCGCCAGGGATGACTGGACGTGTCAGTACTGCGGATCCCGCTCCAACCTGACGGTCGACCACGTCGTGCCGCGCTCGAAGGGCGGCCCCTCGAGCTGGGAGAACATCGTCGCCTCCTGCGCGCCGTGCAACCGGCGCAAGGGCAACGCGCTGCCCCGCCAGGCCGGGATGCGGCTCACCCGCCAGCCGCGGACTCCCAGCCCGCACGTGTTCATCCAGGTGGCCAGCCCGACGATCCCCGCGGCCTGGCGAGCCTATTTGGCGGCCTGAGAGACGCCTCAGCCGTCCGGGCGCCTACGCCGCGTAGCGCTCGGCGGCCCGAGCGCGGGCCTTGGCCGCCTCGACGTCGCGGTTGCGGGGCGGGGCGGCCGTGGTGAGCTCGGACAGCAGCTTCATCGAGGCGGCGGCGACTGACTCGACGGCTGCCGCGAACGCCTCCTCGTTGGCCCGCGAGGGCTTTGGGTAGCCGCTGATCTTGCGTACGTACTGAAGGGCCGCGGCGCGGACCTCGGACTCGGTCGCCGGCGGCTCGAAATTGTGGAGGGTCCTGATGTTTCGACACATGCGTCGAGAGTAACTCAGGGCCCAAGGCCACGACGAGGGCCCGCGCAGCACGGGCCCAACACGCACGAAGGGCGCCGTCGACTCGGCGCCCTTCGCAAACTTCGGCTGCTTTTCCGCACCGGGCTACATCGCTGCCGGAGGGACTAATCCCGGCACCCAATGAACGGCGGTGTCTCGGTGGGGACTCCGCTAAGCGGGGTCAGCCTCCGACCTAGCGGCCGGACACCTCCAGGGTCCCGCAAGAACTGTCAATCAACGTACGGACCACCTCCTTTCTCTGGTACGCATGAGAATATCAATCCGTCTCCCGGAAACGACGCCAGATGAGCCTGGGTTTTCGCCCCGGCCGCGACGTCCGCCCTAGAGCCCCGACGAAACCTCGGCTGCCGCGCGCTCGCCGGAGCGTACGGCGCCGTCCATGTACCCGTTGAATACCTCCGCCGTCTCGGTGCCCGCCCAGTGGATGTCGCCGACCGGCGCGCGCAGCGCGGGGCCGTAGTCGCTCCAGACCCCCGGCGGCATGTAGCCGGCGTAGCAGCCACGGGTCCAGATCTCGTTTGACCAGTTGTGCTCGATCAGCATGCGCGGGCGCGCGGCGGCGGCGCCGAACAGCCGTTCAAAGGATCCCAGGACCGCCCGGCGCCGAGCCGCCGTGCCGAGCGTCTGCAGACGCCGCGCTTCCTCGCCGGCGACGAAGCCCAGCAGCACGCCCGGATTGCCGGCGGGAGGGGAGTTGTCAAACGTGAAGTGGACCGGCGCCCGGTCGCTGTAGCTGGAGCCGCTCAGCCCCTGGGTGCGCCAGAACGGCTTGGGGTAGACGGCCTCGAACTTGATCACCGAGCCCTGCGGTATCCGCTGGGTGAGCTGATCGCGGAGCGCCGGGAGGCCCGGCTCGTACTCGATCCGGCCCGCCAGCGTCGGTGCCAGCGCGACGATCACGCGCCGGGCGCGCCACCGCCCCGCGTCGCTGTCGACCACCACGCCGCCTCGTGACCGAAGGATCCGCCGCACGGGCGCCTCCAGCACGACACGCCTTCCCAGCCGAGCCGCCATCCGAAGCGAAACCAGCTGCGAGCCACCCACGAAGCGTGAGTCCTGCGCGCCGCCGCTGGTCGATGTCAGGTTGATGATCCCACCTCCGGAGTTCAGGTAGAACAGCGCGTGCAGCAGTGACAGGTCACGCGGCTCGGCGGCGAACACGGCCTTGGTCGCGGTATCGAGCAGGAACCGCGCCCCGCGCGTGCTCGAGTGGGCGAGCTTGAACGTCTCGAGCGTCTGCCCGTCGAGCGTCGCCGCGTTGGGAGCCGTCCACGGACGATCCAGCGGAACCGTCGACTCCAGTCTCACGACCTCGGCGAGCAGCTGGTTGAAGTCGTTCGCGTCGGGTTCGGGCAGCGGCGGGATCAGGCCGCTGAAGCGTGTCCGAGCGCCGTCGTACTCGAAGATCTGGGCGCCCCGCGTGTAGGTCTTGAACGTCTTGATTCCCAGGGCGCGAGCGCGAGCCTTGATCCGATCCTGCCCGGGACCCACCCACTCTCCGCCGACCTCGACCACCTCCCCGCCGCCCAGCGGTTGGTTGAGAGTGCGGCCGCCAACCCGGTTGCGGGCTTCGAGGACGACGACCGAGTGCCCGGCCCGGACCAGGTCACTGGCCGCGCTCAACCCGGCGAGTCCAGCGCCGACGACGATCACGTCGGCACGCTTCCTGCCGCCGGCACCGGTCCTGGTGCGCGCATCCGCGCTGCCGGCCTGGGTAAGCGCGGCCGCGGTGGTGCCGGCCGCCCCGACCAGCGCCTGACGGCGGGAGATGCCGTTCGCCGTCTCCCGCTGACCGGGTCCCGCTCCGCGGCTCACCGACCCGCCTCCACGCAGCCGCGACGTGCCTGGTCAGCGGGGAACGGCAGGTCGGCGATGACCGCGGTCTGGACATACCGATACCTGCCGCGGCCGCTCGCCAGCGCCGCGCCCACCTCGCGCAGCCGGGCGCGGGCGCCGTCGGGGACGGCCCAGGGCGCGAGCGCCAGGAACTGCGGCTTTGCGCCCGCATAGGCGCGATAGGCACGGAGGTCCTGACCGGCGAGGAAGGATCCGTCGCCGACGTAGTGACAGCCCCGGCCGCGCCGGCCTCGTTGCAGGATTGCGCTCTGCCCGTCGAACGCGGTGTCTGACAGGTTGCCGACCATGAACGGGTTGACAGCGTAAGTGAAATGAACGGTCGGGTCGGTGACCGCGCGGTAGGCCGAGCCCATCCACGACAGCGGCTGCCACTCACCGCCGGTGTCGGCGCCGGTCCACTGACCGTCGTTGGCGTCAGCCTGGATCACCACGTTGGCGCCGAGACGGTCCAGGCAGCGCATGTAGGTCCGGGCGACGCTTGCGCACGCCTGGGACCGGGTTGTGCGGCCGTACGCAAAGGCCGGCAGGCTGGTGGCGATCCCGAGCCGAGCTCCGGTTCCGGGGATCGCGATCGGACGCAGGTTGCGCCGCGCGGAGGCGCCGCCGCGGGGGCCGGTCCCGAACCCGAGCTCCTGCTCGAACGGTGTCAGCGGCACCTTGTAGTTGTCGGCCAGCAGGTTGGCCAGCGGGGGGGCGGCGCGCCGATGGACGACCCGCGGCCCCCAGACGAACGTCTGGTCGAAGGCGACGCCCTGCGTAGGGGCGTAGACGGCACGCGCCCGGGTGCGGCCGGATGCGGAGAGCGCCGTGACCGCGGCCGCGGCGCGGGTGAGCCGGAACGGCGCCTGCGTGTTGGACGCGATCACGTACACGCCGTAGCGCCGGGCCTCGGTCGCCATCGTGGTCATGAACACGCGCACGAACTGGTCGGTGGCGGCGACGAAGCTGCGGCCGAGCTGGGCGTCGAGCTTTGGGAAGCGGGGCGCCAGGTAGGCGAGCGCCCGCTTGTAGCCGCCGTCGAGCGCGGTCAGCGTCGCCAGCGTCGGGCACAGCGGCGCGCCCCGGCAGGAGGGCACCCCCCGGCGCAGCAGCGCCCGCGCCGCGGCCCCGCGCGGACCGATCGCGATCGTCTCCAAGCCGACGTCCTCGTCGAACACCACCAGGTTCGGACGGCCGCGCGCGAGATGAGGCAGGACCTCGGCGCGGATCGCGCAGTCGATCGCCTCGGCGTAGTCGGCGGCGGTCTGCATCTGAGCCGGCCGTTGCTCGAACTGGATCGCGAACACCCTCAGCGCATGCGGGCGCGGGTCGGCCGCCACCGCAGGCCGGCCCCAGTGCGAGCAGGCCACCCGGCCGGCGGTGCCCGACGTCCGGGCGGTGGCCGACGTCCGGGCGCTGGCCGACGTCCGGGCGCTGGCCGACGTCGGGGCGGTGGCCGACGTCCGGGCCGCCACGGCGGAACCCCCGAGCGCCAGCGCCCCTACGGCCAGCAGGCCCGCGCCGGCTTGGATCACCCTCTCCCGCATCGGACCGGAGCCTACCGGTGGCCCCCAGGAGCGGGCTCGTCGAGCCGCCGGCGCATCGCCGCCACCGCAGTGTCTGACCCAGCGATCTCCGCCGTACCTGCGGTGCGACCGCGCCGATTAAGCTTCGGGATCGCCGTCCGGGGACGATGCGGGACCGCCGTCCGGCGATGATCCGGGCTCGTCCTCGAGCACTGGAGCCGCAGTGGCGGCCTCGGACTCGACCACCAGCGCGACGGCGCTTACCTGGTCGTCGGGCCGGAGGTTCATCAGCCGCACGCCCTGAGAGGCGCGTCCGTAGCGGCTGATCCCGCGGACCGAGGTGCGCTGCACCATCCCGTTCTGGGAGATGAAGACCAGCTCCTGGTGCTCGCGAACCACGAGCGCGCCGGCGAGCGCTCCCTTGTTCTCGGTCAGCTGGATCGTCCTGACCCCCATGGTCCCGCGGCCCTTGACCGGGTACTCGGAGATCGGAGTGCGCTTGCCGTAGCCGTTCTGGGTCACGACCAGCAGCTCCTGGTCATCGCGGGCCACGTCCATCGTCAGGACGGCGTTGCCCGTCTGGGACACGTTCATCCCGCGCACGCCGCTGGTGTCGCGGCCCATCGACCGCGCCTGTGACTCGCTGAACCGGGCCGCCTGGCCCGAACGCGACACCATCATGATGTCGTCGTGGCCGCTCGTCCGGCGGACCGCGATCAGCTCGTCGTCGTCACGGATGTTGATCGCGATGATCCCGTCGGCCTTGATCGGCGTGTTGTAGGCGCCGAACTCCGTCTTCTTGATGATCCCCTCGCGAGTGGCGAACACCAGGTACCTGCCCTCGGTGAAATCGCGGGTGGCCAGCACGGACTGGACGCGCTCGCCCTCGCGCAGCGGCAGCAGGTTGACGAGCGCCCGGCCCTTCGCGGTCCGCGAGGCCTCGGGAAGCTCGTACACCTTCAGCCGGTAGACCTTGCCGCGGTTGGTGAAGAACAGCAGGTAATCGTGGGTGGAGGAGACGAACAGGTGCTCGATGTAGTCCTCGTCCTTCATGTCCATCCCGGTCACCCCGATCCCGCCCCGGCGCTGCTGGCGGTAGGTGGACAGCGGGAGCGACTTGATATAGCCCGAGTGGGTGATCGAGATCACCATCTGCTGGTCGGCGATCAAGTCCTCCATGTCGATCTCGCCCTCGGCGTGCGTGATCTCGGTCCGGCGCTCGTCGCCGTAGGCGTCGGCGATCTCCTGCAGCTCGTCGCGGATCAGCGCGTTGACGCGCGCCTCGTCCCCGAGGATCTCCCGCAGCTCCTGAATGCGCTCCACCAGATCGGCGTGCTCCTGCTTGATCTTGTCGGCCTCGAGCGCGGTGAGGCGGCTGAGCGTCAGCTGGAGGATCGCCTGGGCCTGGATCAGGGTCAGCTCGTAGCGCTCGATCAGCCCGGTGCGCGCCGACTCGGGATCCCGGGAGCCGCGGATCAGCGCAATCACCTCGTCGAGATCGGACAGGGCGATGAGCAGCCCCTCCAGCACGTGCGCGCGCTCCTCGGCACGGCGCAGCTCGTACTTGGTGCGGCGGACGATGACGTCACGCTGGTGGTCGACGTAGTGGCCGATCACTTCGCGCAGGGACAGCGTGCGCGGCACGTTGTCGACCAGGGCGACCATGTTGACGCCGAACGTCGTCTGCATGGGCGTGTGCTTGTGGAGCTTGTTCAGGACGACCTTGGGGATCGCGTCGCGCTTGAGCTCGATCACGATCCGCATCCCGCGGTGGTCGGATTCGTTGCGGACGTCGGTGACCTCGGAGAGCACCTTCTTGTCGCGCACCAGATCGGCGATCTTCTCGATCAACCCCCCCTCGCCGTCCCGCCGCACCTGGAAGGGCAGCTCGGTGACGATGATCGCCTCCTTGCCCTGCCCGATCGGCTCGATGTGCGCCTTGGCCTGGACGCGCACCCGGCCGCGGCCGGTCGCGTAGGCGTCGCGAATGCCGTCCCGGCCGAGGATCGTGCCCGCGGTCGGGAAGTCGGGGCCCTTGATGTGCTTCATCAGGCCCTCGAGGTCGATGTCGGGATCGTCGATGTAGGCGACCGTGGCCCCGATCACCTCGCGCAGGTTGTGCGGGGGGATGTTGGTGGCCATTCCCACCGCGATCCCGGAGCCTCCGTTGACGAGCAGGTTGGGAAAGCGCGCGGGCAGCACCAGCGGCTCCTGGCGGGTGCCGTCGTAGGTCGGCGCGAAGTCGACGGTCTCGGCGTCGATGTCCCGCAGCATCTCGGTGGCCAGCCGCTCCAGACGAGCCTCGGTGTAGCGCATCGCCGCCGCGCCCCAGCCGTCGATGTTGCCGAAGTTGCCGTGCCCGTCGACCAGCGGATAACGCATCGAGAAGTCCTGCACCATGCGGGCCAGCGTGTCGTAGATGGCCGAGTCGCCGTGCGGATGGAACTTGCCCATCACCTCGCCGACGATCTGGGCGCACTTGACGTGCCTGCGGTTCGGCTGCAGGCCCATCTCGTTCATCACGTACAGGACCCGGCGGTGGACGGGCTTCAAGCCGTCGCGGACATCGGGCAGAGCGCGCCCGACGATGACCGACATCGCGTAGTCCAGGTACGCCGAGCGCATCTCCTCCTCGAGCCCGCGAGGCTCGATGTTGCCGCCGCCGATGGTGTCGATCGCTGACATGATCTAGATGTCCAGGTTGGTGACGAGGCGGGCGTTCTCCTCGATGAAGGCGCGCCGGGGCTCGACCTGATCGCCCATCAGCATCGAGAACACGAGGTCTGCGGAGGCGGCGTCCTCCATCGTGACCTGGACCAGCGTGCGCGTCTCGGGATCCATCGTGGTCTCGCGCAGCTCCTTGGCGTCCATCTCGCCCAGGCCCTTGAAGCGGTAGTAGTCGATCCCTCTCTGGGCGATCGCCAGCACCGCGTCGTGAAGCTCCTCGAACCCGCCCGCTTCATTGACGGTGTCGCCCAGGCGGACGGTGAACGGAGGCTCGCCGGTCAGCGCCACCAGCTCCCGGTGAACGTCGGCCAGCCGGTGATACTCGTTGGCTTCCAGCGCCGCCCGGCGGACACGGTGGGTGGTGGCCAGGCCTGTCTTGGCCTCCAGGGTGCGCACGACCAGCTCTTCGGGAAGCTCCTCCACGAGCTCGAGCTTGTAGGCACGGCCGTCACCGTTGCCCTCGCTGGCGGCGAGGTGGCGCAGGAGCGCCGCCACGTCGGTGATCTGCTCCTCGAGCATCCGCGCCTGCTGCATGAACGAGACCACGCCGTGCCCGTGCGCGGCGCGCAGCGCCGCGGCCCAGCCGTCGTAGCGCTCGAGCAGCCGGGTGAAGCGCCTCCACCGCGCCTCGGTGAGCTTGAACGCCTGACCCTGGGCGTCGGTGATCTCGAGCTTCTCGAACTTGTCGCCGAGCAGGATGTCCTCGAGCTCGGTCTCACGCTCGATGTAACGGTGCTTCTGGCCGCGCGTCAGACGGTACAGGGGCGGCTTGGCGATATAGACGTAGCCGGCCTCGATCAGGGGCTGCATCTCGCGGAACAGGAGGGTGAGCGCCAGCGTCCGGATGTGAGCCCCGTCGACGTCGGCGTCGGTCAGGAGCACGATCTTGTGGTAACGGGCTCGGGCGATGTCGAACTCGTCGCGTACGCCGGTGCCGATCGCGGTGATCAGGGCCTGTATCTCGTTGTTGTTGAGCACCTTGTCGATGCGGCTCTTCTCGACGTTGAGGATCTTGCCGCGCAGGGGGAGAATTGCCTGCGTGCTGCGATCCCGGGCGCTCACGGCCGAGCCGCCGGCGGAGTCGCCCTCCACGACGAACAGCTCGGACAGCGAGGGATCCTTGACAGAGCAGTCGGCCAGCTTCCCGGGCAGCGTCGAGTTCTCCAGCGCCGTCTTGCGGCGGGTGAGGTCCCGGGCCTTACGTGCCGCCGCCCGTGCCTGCGCCGCCGACACGGCCTTGCGGATCACGGCACGGGCGTCCTGGGGGTTCTCCTCCAGGAACTCCGCAAGCCGGGCGTTGACGATCGAGTGTACGAAGCCCTGCATGCCGGGGTTGCCGAGCTTGGTCTTGGTCTGGCCTTCGAACTGGGGATCGGTGAGCTTGGCGGAGATGACCGCGGTCAGGCCCTCGCGGACGTCCTCACCGCTCAGGTTCTCGTCCTTCTCGCGCAACTCTCCCTTGTCGCGTGCGTAGCGGTTCAGGGCGCTGGTCAGGGCGGAGCGAAAGCCGCTGAGATGAGAGCCGCCCTCGATCGTGTTGATGTTGTTGGCAAAAGAGAACACCGACTCCTGGTAGGAGGAGTTCCACTGCATGGCGACCTCGACCGCGCCCTCCTCGCTCTCGCCCTCGAAGGAGATGACCTTTTTGTGGATCGGCTCCTTGTTCTGGTTGAGATAGGCGACGAAGTCGACGATCCCGCCGTCGTACTTGAACTCGACCCGATGGCCGCCGGCGCGCTCGTCGACGATCGTGATCCGTAGGCCACGGGTCAGGAAGGCCGTGTCGCGCATCCGCTCCTCGATCGTCTTGAAGTCGATCTCGAGCGTCTCGAAGACGTCGGCGTCGGGCAGGTAGCTGATCGTGGTGCCGGTCTCGGAGGTGGCCTCGCCGCGCTCCAGATCGCCCAGCGGCTTGCCCCGCTCGTAGGTCTGTGTCCAGACGTAGCCGTCGCGGCGGACCTCGGCGCGGAGGCTCTCGGACAGGGCGTTGACCACCGAGACACCGACGCCGTGCAGGCCGCCTGACACCTTGTAGCCCCCATCTCCGAATTTACCTCCGGCGTGCAGGACCGTCAGCACGACCTCGACCGCAGGTCGCTTCTCCTTGGCCATGATCCCCACCGGGATGCCCGCGCCGTCGTCGACGACCGTCACGGAGTTGTCGGGGTGGATCGTGACCGTCACCACCGAGCAACGGCCGGCAAGCGCCTCGTCGACCGAGTTGTCGACGACCTCGTAGAGGAGGTGGTGAAGGCCGCGGGGACCCGTGGACCCGATGTACATGCCAGGACGCCGCCGGACCGCCTCGAGTCCTTCGAGAACCGTGATGTCCTGCGCGTCGTAGCTCGATTTATTCTTGGCACCCTCGCGGACGCCGTCGTCGTTCGTCAACGAATCCTCCGGTGACGTTGAGACGCCCCGGTCCCGCGCCACGCCAGGCGCGCCGGGGCGTCAAGAAATGATGTTCTCCAGGATAGCACAGGAGCCGGTCGAAACCACCCCCCTCGAGTTACCATTTTGCCTGCAAACACCCGCAAAATGCAGGCTCGAAACCAGCACCTAGGAGCCATGTCCGACCGCGATGCAGCGCAGCCGCCTCACCCCGCCTTCGCCGAGTGCCCGGTTCAGCCGGTCGACGATCTGCGGAGCCATCAGATCGAGCTCCTGGGCCCAGACCGATGCCGAGCACGCCACGGTCACCACGCCTCCGCGCTCGGCCGTCGGCCGGGCCTGAGCGGCGATCGAGTCGCCCACCGTCGGCGCCCAGGCCCGCTGGACGTCTGCAAGCAGTGTCCCCGGCTCCAGATCGTCGGCGAGCGCCGCGAGCGCCGCCTCCAGCGAGCGCGGACCACGGCGATAACCGGTCATGGGGCGACCACCGCCGCCTCGCTGAGGATGGTGCTGTCGCTGACCTCGATCCGCGACACTTCGGGATCCCCGGCTCCCGGCACCTGGTCGCCATCGGTGGCGGTAATCACCGACTGACCGCCCACGGCTCGCAGAAGCGCCACGAGCGCCCTCCGCCGGTCGCGGTCCAGCTCGCTCATGACGTCGTCGAGCAGCATCAGGGGGGGCGTGTGGCGGCGGACGGCCAGCGCCTCGCGCTCGGCCAGCAGCAGGGCCAGCAGGCCCAATCGCTGCTGTCCCTGAGAGCCGTATGCGCGCAGCTCCCGGTCCTCACGCAGCAGCGAGACGTCATCACGGTGAGGCCCGTGGCCGGTGAAGCCGCGCTCCAGATCGGAATCCTGGCGCTCGCGCAGCTCGGCCACGAGATCGGCCGCCTCGGCGGCTCGAGAGCGAGGGCGGTAGCGGATCGCCGGGCCCCCGGTCAGACCGAGGTCGGCGCAGCGGCGCGCGAACAGATCGCTCACGGCATCCACGGCCTGGCGGCGATCGGCCATCAGCTCGGTCCCGTGCCGCGCCAGCTGAACATCCCAGCTGACCAGCGCGTCCCGGCCGGCAGCGCCCGAGCGGATCCGAGCGATCAGGGCGTTGCGCTGCGCCAGCGACTGGGCGTAGGCGCGCCGCGAGGCCACGCGTCCGGGCCACAGCGCAGCCACGAACTGATCGAGGTGCGCGCGCCGCAGCGACGGCGGACCCTTGACGAGCTCCAGGCGACCCGGCAGGAAGACGCTCACCAGCGGCCGCTGCTCCACCTCCAGCAGCCGTTCCACGGCAGCCCCGTCCACCCGCATCCGCTTGGGCTCGCCCGGAGCAAAGCCCACCGCCAACTCGTGCGCGCCGTCTTCACCGTGGGCGGCGACCACGACGCGCGTGGCCCGTGCCCCGAAGCGCACCATCTCACGCTCGTTGGCGGTCCGGCACGAGCGTCCGGTGCAGCCGAAGTAGAGCGCCTCGATCAGGTTCGTCTTGCCGGCCCCGTTGGGACCGGTGACCAAGGTCAACCCTGGGCCAAAGTCCGCTTCGGCGGCTTGGTAGCCCCGGAAGTCGCGAACCGTGACGCGCTGCACGCGCATTCTATGGCTCGACTAGACGTTGAGCCTGATCGGCATGATCAGGTAGCGGAACCGGCTTTCGTCGGCCGCCTCGATCAGGCCCGGGCGTAGAGGACTGATCAGCTTGAGCAGGACGTCACCCTCGTCGATCGCCTCCAGCCCGGCTCGCAGGAACTCCGGGTTGAAGCCGATCTCCAGCGGCTCGCCTCCAAACGCCACCGGCAGAGACTCGAGCGCCTCGCCGACGTCCGGAGTCTGCGCGGAGATCGTCAGCTCTCCGGTTGCGAAGGCCAAACGCAGGGGAGCGTTCTTCTGCGCCAGCAGGCTGATCCGGCGAACCACTTCGGTGAGCTCGCCGCCGGCCAGGCGCAGCTCGTGCTCGAAGCTCTCGGGCAACAGCTGGCGGTAGTTGGGGAACTGCCCGTCGATCAGCCTCGAAGACAGCACGACCCGCCCGAGGGTGAACAGGACCTGGTTCTGGCGCACGCTGACGCTCAGCAGCTCGTCGTCGCCATGGGTGACCAGGCGCGCCAGCTCCTGCAGGGCACGCGCCGGTACGTTGACCTCGAAGCCTGAAGACAGGGGAGCCTCGAGCATCGTCTCCTTGACGCTCAGCCGATAGGAGTCGGTGGCCACCATCCGCAGCTCCTGTTCAGAGGCCGAGACCAGGATCCCGGTCAGCACCGGCCGGGTCTCATCGCGAGACGCAGAACCGGCGACCTTCAGCGCGGTCGACACGAACGCCTCGGCCGGCAGCTGCACCGACGCTTCGGTCTCCGGCTCGGGAAACGGAGGAAAATCCTCGGCGCGCAGGACCCGGATGTGAAACGTCGCGTTACCGGCCACCACCTCGACGTCCTGCTCGGCCGAGCGCAGCTCCAGCGACACTTCCCTGGCGGGCAGGGACCGGACCACGTCGAGCATCAGCCGAGCCGGGAGGACGATCGTGCCCTCGCGTGAGACCTCTGCCTGGAGGGGAACCCGCAGGCCGACGTCCATGTCCGTGGCGCGAAGCTCGCATCCGGACTGGGTGGCCGCGAGCTGGACCCCGGACAGAGCTTGGATCGCGCTGCGCGTAGAGGCGACCCTGCTGACGGTCTGAAGCTGGGCGAGCAGCACGTCGCGCTCGAGGACGATCTTCACGATGAATACCTCAAGAAGGGATTAGAAGTCATAGAGCGAATAGAAGCTGTTGAGAGCTGGGAGATCGAGCGCACGTACCGGGTTATGTGTTGCGTTTGAGCGACTGGCAAGTCTGTCAATAGTCGCGGTCGGCGTCACCGCCGGAGAGCAGGCGCGTCAGCGCGTCCAGTTCTTCAACAGTCTGTGGATCATGCTTGAGCCGTTCGGAGACGCGTTTGCAGGCGTGCAGGACGGTTGCGTGGTTGCGTCCTCCGAACGCCTTGCCGATCGTCGGCAACGAGGCCCCGGTCAGATCGCGGGCCAGGTGGATGGCCAGTTGCCGGGGCCACGACACCCGGTTGGTTCGGCTGGCCGAGTTCAGTTGCGTGACCGACAGATCGAAGTGCCTGGCCACGATGGCCTGGATGTCGTGAATCGATGGAGCCTGCGAGCCTCGGGCTGGGTACAGCGCGTCGAGGACCTCGGTTGCCAGCTCGACGTCGATCGGACGCTGGGTCAGAGAGTGATAGGCCACGACTCGGATCAGCGCTCCCTCGAGCGCGCGGATGTTGTCGGTGACGCGATCGGCGACTATGTCGAGCACGCTCGGGGCGGCGAGGACGATCTGGTCCAGAGCGGCGCGCTTGCGCAGGATCGCGACCCGGGTAGCGTGATCAGGCGCCGAGATGTCGGCCACGAGGCCGGCCTCGAAGCGCTCGCGCAGGCGCTGCTCGATCGAGACCAGCGCCCGGGGAAGGCGATCGCAGGTGAGCACCAACTGGCGCCCGCTCTCGTAGAGCGCGTTGAAGGTGTGGAAGAACTCCTCCTCGGTTCTGACCTTGCTGGCCAGGAACTGAACATCGTCGATCAACAGCACGTCGGCGTCTCGATAGGCGTGCTTGAACGCTTCGAGCGATCTTGATCCGAGAGCGGCGATGAAGTGGTTGGTGAAGGCCTCGGCGGTCGTGTAGCGCACGGACGCGCCGCCGCCGAAAGCGAGCACGTAGTTGCCGATCGCGTGCAGGAGGTGGGTCTTTCCCAGTCCGGGAGGCGCATAGATGAACAGTGGGTTGTAGGCCTGACCGGGAAGCTCGGCGACCGCCAGGGCGGCGGCGTGGGCCAGGCGATTGCCCTCACCGATGATGAACTGCTCAAAGGAGTAACGCGGGTTGAAGCCGCTTGGGGCGCCCGTCGTGATACCGGCGTCCGGGCTACGCCTCGGGTCACGCGATGCTTCGCCCTCGCCGCCCGCGAAGGCGACTCGGCTATTGGATCCGAGGGCGTGCTTGGCGCAGTGCTCGAGGATCGCCCCGAAGCGTCCCGAGATCCACGTCCGGGTGGCCGCCGGCGCCCTGAGCAGCAGCAGCTCACCATCCCACGACTGCGGCTGGATCGACCGAAACCAGATCTCGTAGCCCGATTCCCCCACGTGCCCGCGGAGCTCCGTCTCGATGGAATGCCACGCCGCAGTGGCCTCGGATTGCGCGGGCAGCGCCAAGCGACTCCCTCCCGTGGAGCTTTTGCGGTGAGACAATTCGTGAGGGGCCGAGCGGATGTCGACCGGGGGCGGCGAATATAGCAACGGCCCCCGGCCGCTCTTGGCCCTCGGAGGGATGGGTTGGCGCAAAGCGCGGGAAAAAATGAACGACCGGTGGAGCGGATGTTGAGCGGTGCTTGCGGTCGGGAGAGTCCCGGCGGAGAAGCCCGAATGCCTGCGTATACTGCGTCGTTGCACCTCTGGGTCTCTGAACGATGAAACGCACCTATCAGCCAAAGCGGCGCAAGCGCGCTCGTACCCACGGCTTTCGCGCTCGCATGCAGACGCGCGCCGGCCGGTTGACACTCAAGCGACGGCGCGCAAAGGGACGCAAGCGCCTGACGGTCTGATGCGCCTGGCCGCCGGGTCCGCACCGCGGTCGGGGCGGGGAAGGCTCTCGCGCAGCGCAGAGTTTGACCGAGTGTTTCGCCACGGGCGCTCCCATGCCGGCCACGAGTTGGTGCTGTACGTGTTTCCGCGAGCCGACGATGATGCTGCGCCCCGGCTCGGGCTGTCGGTTTCACGCAAGGTGGGAGGGGCGGTCGATCGCAACCGGGTCAAGCGGCTGCTGCGAGAGGCGTTCGCACAAGAAGGGCTGCGGTTGCCCCCGGCCACCGATGCGGTCGTGATCGCGCGACAAGGCGCCAGAGAGCTGGCCGCGCGCGATGGGCTGGCCGGTGTCCGGCGCGCCCTGCGCGAGTTGATCGACCGGGTCCCCGGCGTCGCAGAGGGTTTGGCCGAGGGCGAGACCCGATGACGGCCGTACGCAAGCTCGCCGTGGCCCCGATTCGCGCCTACCAGTGGCTGATCTCGCCGCTGCTCGGCGATACGTGCAAGTACTACCCGTCGTGCTCGGAGTATGCCGCGCAGGCGATCGACAGATTCGGCATACTGCGCGGGCTCGTCCTCGCCGCCTGGCGGCTGTTGCGCTGCAACCCGTGGAGCTACGGCGGATATGACCCAGTCGAGGCGCAGCGGCTGTTCAAGAGCCGGGCCCCCGCTGCGAGCGCCTGACCATGCTGTTAGTCACCGCGAACATCTTCCAGCCACTGATCGACGTCTTCGAGGCGGTGCTGAAGGCCTATCACGGGTTCCTCGGAGGATCCTGGGGCTGGTCGATCGTGCTCCTGACGATCACCGTTCGCGCCGTCCTGATCCCGCTCACCGTCAGGCAGATCAAGTCGATGGCGCGCATGCAGCAGCTCCAGCCCGAGCTCAAGGAGATTCAGAAGAAGTACAAGGACGACAAGCAGCGCCAGCAGCAGGAGATGATGAAGTTCTACAAGGAGAACAAGGTCAACCCGCTGGGGTCCTGTCTCCCGCTGGTGGCTCAGCTGCCGGTGTTCGTCTCGCTGTACTACATGCTGCGCAAGAGCCTGCGAGGCGATATCTGCCCGGGCGTCCAGACCGCCTTCCAGAAGAGCTATGCGGCCACCCACCACATCTCGCTGCAGGCAGCCGCTTCTCACACGACGGAGTGCGGCCCGCACGGCGGCGCCAGCTTCCTGTTCATCAGCGACCTGACCGCCACGGCGACCGGCATCACGCTGGTCATCCTCATCCTGCTCTACGTGGGGACACAGCTCGGGTCGACGCTGATGATGTCGGGCGCGACCGTGGATCCGACACAGCGAAAGATCATGCTGTTCATGCCGCTGATCTTCGTCCTGTTCGTGATCCGCTTCCCGGCCGGGGTGCTCGTCTACTGGATCACCACCAACGCTTGGACGATCGGCCAGCAGTACGTGGTCAAGAGACGCATCGGTCCTGTCAGAGCCGTGTCCCCGGTCGCCGTTGGCGGCAACGGGTCGGGGGACGGAGGATCGGGGGGCGGAACCTCCGCGTCTCGGTCGCGTCCCCGCAACGGAGGACCCGAGCCGTCAGCCGACGGTCAGACCGGTGGTCTGGCGTCGCTGATCCGCAAGGCCACGACAAAGCCGGCCGAGGACGCGGCCGCCAAGCCGGCCGACAAGCGGGCGGACAAGGCGGCTGAGAAGGGCAAGAAGCCGGCGCCGGTTGGGACGGGCGCCCGAGGTGGCCCGCCGCCGAGGTCGCCGCGCAAGAAGAAGAAGCGGTCCGGTCGCAGGCGGTAGACGGTGGTTTCGTCGTCGCGGGTTGCCGCCGAACGGGTGCGTGAGCTGCTGGAGCGGATCGTCTCCGCTGCCGGAATCGACGCCTCGGTCGAGATCCACGAGGGACCCGGAGGCTTGCACGCCGAGTATCTGGGTGACGACCTCGGTCTGCTGATCGGCCATCACGGCCAGACGATCGACGCGATCCAGCACCTCGCCTATCGCATCGCCATCCAGGGTGAGCAGGAGCGCACGTCCGTGGTTGTCGATGCTTGCGGGTACCGCGAGCGGCGCGCCGAGGCACTGCGGGCCACCGCCGACCAGGCGGCAAGAACAGCCCTTGACCGACAGCGTGCGGTGCCCCTGGAGGCGATGAGCGCGCTCGAGCGCAAGGTGATCCACGAGCACCTCAAGGATCGCCACGACATCGAGACCTACAGCGAAGGCCAAGAGCCCTCGCGGCGGCTCGTCGTGGCGCCCCTCGTCGACTGAACTGCCCGCTCCGGCCTCGACGTCATGCAGCGACTCATGCGGGAGTAGCCGGCGGCCTTCGGAAACGACGTCGCGCACCCGGCCGGCACCGGTTGTTTCACGTTTTTCTTGACGGTGAAACACGCGACCCGCTAGAACTTCCGGCGTGACCGAGCTCACCGACTTCGACCGAGGTTTCCTGATCGGGCTGCTCGTCGGCGAGGGCTCGTTCGGAGGTGATGGACGCCAGCCACAGGTCGTTCTGCGCATGCACGTCCGCCATGAGGCGCTGTTCCGCTGGCTGGAGGCACGGTTTCCGCACTGTCGCCTGTACGGCCCGTATCACCACGATGGACGGTCGTACTTTCAGTGGATGGCGCGCGGGCGGGCCCTGGTAGAGGATCTACTGCCACTCCTCGAGGCCGACCTTCTGGCCGAGCGCGACGGTCACAGCGCAGAGCGCTTCCGGATGATGTGTGAGCGCTACGCATCGTCCATCGCCCGGGAACGACAACGCCTGCGGGACCGCCGCGACATCGTCGATGTGGACGGCGGGCCCTCGGTTACTTGATCGAGGCGCTCGGGCAAAGATATGGCCTGGCGGGGCCGCCGGTGCGCCAACTGGAGACGCTGCTCGACTACGTTGCCGCCCATCCCCGGGCCCCGACGGCAGTGACCGACCGCGCCGGGATTCTCAGGGAGCACCTGGCCGACTCGCTCGTGGCGCTCGAGCTCCCGGTGGTTCGCACCGCCACGATGATCGCGGACCTTGGGTCCGGCGCCGGCTTCCCGGGTCTGCCGATCGCCATCGCTCTCGCCACCTCCCAGGTCAGCCTTGTTGAGAGCAACCGGGGAAAGTGCGAGTTCATCACGGGCGCCATCGAGGCGTGTGGCATGCTCAACGCGATGGCCGTCCACTCGCGCGCCGAGACTTGGGCTGACGGGCGGCGGAGGTGTGACCTGGTGACGGCTCGCGCGGTCGCGCCGCTTGCCGTCGTCGCCGAGTACGCGGCGCCGCTGCTGAAGCTGGGCGGAACGCTGGTCGTCTGGCGGGGACGCCGTGACGACCAGGACGAGGCGGCCGGCGCGCGCGCCGCTGCGATGTTGGGGCTCGAGCCGGGGCCGGTGGTCAAGGTCGAACCGTACCCCGGAGCGCTGCATCGCCATCTGCACACGATCGTCAAGGTGGCGCCGACGCCGGATCGCTTTCCCCGGCGGCCCGGAATGGCTCGCAAACGCCCGCTGGTGGCACCAGCGCACGCGGCATCTGACCGTGCCCAGCGCTAGCTTCTCTGTGCCCATGGGGACCGTCTACGCGATCGCAAACCAGAAAGGCGGCGTGGGAAAGACGACGACCGCCGTGAACCTGGCCGCGTGCGTCGCCGAGGCTGGTTACGAATCACTGCTGATCGACATCGATCCTCAATCCAACGCCACGCTCGGTCTGGGGATCGACAAGCACCTGACCCCGACCGTATACGACGCCCTGGTCGGAGATCTGCCGCTGGCCGAGGCGGTGATCGCCTCCTCGATCCCTCATCTGAGCGTGGTTCCCGCCGGCCCGGACCTCGCCGGGGCGACGGTCGAGCTCCCGAGGATGACCGGATCGGAGAAACGGCTGCGCGAGGCTCTGGTGCCGGTCCGCGACGGCTACGCCTTCGTGCTGGTCGACTGCCCGCCCTCACTGGGCCCGCTCACCGTCAACGCGCTCGTGGCCGCCGATCGGGTGATCGTCCCCGTGCAGGCCGAGTACTTCGCCCTGGAGGGGCTGGCGGGGCTCCTGGATACGCTGTCGCTGGTCCAGCGGGAGCTCAACCCGAGGTTGACGGTCGCCGGCATGCTGCTGACGATGCACGACGGCCGGACCCGGCTGGCTCAGGACGTCGAGGCCGAGGTGCGCCGCCACTTCCCCGAACTGGTCTTCGACACCGTGATCCCCCGCAACGTCCGCATCGGCGAGGCTCCGAGCTTCGGCAAGCCCGTGATCCACTACGACCCGCATTGCGCGGGCTCCGACGCCTACTTCGAGCTGGCCAAGGAGGTGGCGGCTCGTGGCTGAACGCCAACGCGTGATGGGACGCGGCTTGTCGGCGATCCTCTCGGTGGCGCAGCACGACGAGCCCGAGGAGCTGCGCCAGCTTCCGGCCGACCTTATCTCCCCCAGCCCCCATCAGCCGCGCTCGCAGTTCGACGAGGAGACCCTGGTCGCCCTGGCGGAGTCGATCAAGGTCCGGGGGGTGCTGCAGCCGGTGCTCGTCCGCCCGGTCGCCGGCGGCACCTACGAGCTGATCGCCGGTGAGCGACGCTGGCGCGCCGCCCAGCTCGCCGGGCTCGAGACGCTCCCCGCGATCGTCCGCCACCACGACGACGCCGCCTCGCTCGAGGTCGCGCTGATCGAGAACATGGCGCGCGAGGACCTCAACCCCGTCGAGGAGGCGCGCGCCTGCGCCGCCCTCACCGAGGAGCTCGGCCTCTCCCGCGAAGAGGTAGGACGGCGCGTGGGCCGCAGCCGGGTGGCGGTCTCGAACCTGATTCGCCTTTTGGACCTGCCGGACGAGGCCCTGGAGCTCATCCAGGCCGGTGAGCTCAGCGAGGGCCATGGCCGGGCCCTGCTCACGGCTCACGAGCAATCCGATCGCCGCCGGCTGGCCCGGGCCGCCGTCGATGGACGCTGGTCGGTGCGCGAGCTCGAGGCGCGTGCCCGCGCCGCCTCGGCGGGCGGCGATGCCCACAGCGGCGCGCGCCGTCATCCTCCGCGTCTGCACCCTGACCAGGAGGCCGCGATCGCCGAGATCAACGACGTCCTGGAGTCGGCGATGGGGCGAGACGTCGAGGTGACGGCCACGGCCGGCGGCTACCGCGCCCACCTGAGCCTCGCGTCGGTCGAGGATGCTCTCGAGCTCGCACGCCGGCTGAAACCCGATCCCTGAGAGTCTGGTTGACGCCGAGATCGGGACGCCAGGCGGTGTTATGTGAACCGATCGCGGACCGCTGGCGCACCTCGCGGCGACAGTCCGCCGCGGCTGCCGGACGCCGTTAGAATCCGGTCCCGGAAGGGCGATTAGCTCAGTCGGTTAGAGCGCTTCTCTGATAAGGAAGAGGTCCCAGGTTCGAGTCCTGGATCGCCCATTCTTCAGATCTTCTGCAAATTGCGCCAATGAGGCCGAGCGCTCAGTCGGGCTTAGGGTCTCTCGAACGGGGCAAAGGGTGCATGGCGGGTGCATCAGGATTGCGAGGCGCGCCAGAAACGCCCGTAGAGCATGCCGCTTCCTCTTCCCTCGGAAGTGGGTCGGGATGAGCGATCGGCGCACCTGTTGGGCAGAGCGTCCGCGTCGCCGGGCGTCGCCGGGGGTGGCAAGCCAGGCTCACAGCAGCGGTGTCCGCCGATACGTGGGGGTGCCACGGCTCGGCGAGTCCGATCTTGTGTGCTCTTGTAGAGGACCACCCGATAGCGGGGTCCTGAAAGGAGAAAGACCGGGTAGCCGCCCGGTCTCTTGCACATAGGCGCCTTCCAGCGCCGCACAAATCAGTACCAGCAGTGTCGAGACGTCTCGAGGTTCGTGAAGCGGGAGGTGTCGGACGGAGCCGGTTGAGGGTTGTCCTGGCGACGGGTCTGAGCCGAAAACGAGGACGCTGCTGGGGCTGAACGTGCTCGTCGCGCCGTGTCCACAAGCGATTCGGCCGCGCAGCGGTCGGGGACGGTCGGCGACGCTACGTCAACGCGGGAGCGCCTTGATCAGCATCACCGCGCCGAAGACCAGCGACACCCACGCGACCAGCACCCGGTCGTTGGTCGTCAGCCACCGGCGCAGCCTCGCCAGCACCTCCTCGGCCCGCTTGGGCATCAGCAGGTAGATCGCGAGCGGGATCAGCATCGCGAGGCTGATCGCCAACAGCAGCAGCACCGTGGCGATCAGCCGAGCGCCGGAGTCGACGTCCGCGCCCGCCAGCCCCTGGATCGCCGCGAGGAACACGGCGACGTCCCCGGGCTCACCGCGATCGTCACATCCCGAACCCGAACGCCTGCAGCGGCCCCGCGTCGGTCACCTTGGCCAGCCACGCGGGCCCGTCGGTCCCGGCCTTCTCGGCGCGCCGGTCGACCACCTCCTTGAGCGGGTGCTGGGCGCCGACCAGGCCACGCAGGCCGAACACCAGCAGCAGGATGCCGAGAATGAAGTCAACCGCGCCCTTCGCTCCCGCGCTGGTGGCCTCGCGGTGGTCGGCGAACAACAGCTGCACCACGACGGCCACGACGATCAGGACGACGTTCCAGCCGACGAGGAACGCGAGCAGATCGGCAACCGCCCGGCGCGAGGCCAGCAGCGCGATCGCTCCCATGATCGCCACCGGCGAGATGATCCCGACGACCGCAGCCGTGACCAACTGCGGGATGACGCTACTCTGACGTGAGTCTCTCACCCCCGCTGGATGAGCATTCCCCAGCCGGGCGGGTTGCCGCCACTGCGATCCCGGGGCTTAGATCCGTGTGTGGGTGCTGGCTGGTCCGGTGGCGATCATCGCGCGGTGCGTGACCGCAGTATCACGGGTGAGCGCGGCGGCAAGCTCATGTAGGTTCTCACGCCGTAATGCGCGCTGGCCACGAGAGGAGTCTGAATGTCTGAGATCACTAGTGCGGATCGGGAGCGGCTTCCGATCGCCGACCGGGCGTATGACGGGCCGGTCTATGAGGACGCCAAGGATCCTGCGGCGACGTTTCCACCGATCGAGCCGCTGCGTCCTCCTGCTGGCGCGCCGAATGTCCTGGTCGTGCTGATCGACGATGCCGGGTTCGGCGTTTCGAGCGCGTTCGGTGGGCCATGTCGGACGCCGACGGCGGAGCGCCTCGCGGCAGATGGGCTGAAGTTCACGCGCTTTCACACGACTGCGTTGTGCTCGCCGTCGCGGGCGGCTCTGCTGTCGGGCCGCAACCACCACACGGTCGGGATGGGCGGGATCACCGAGATCGCCACGTCGGCGCCGGGCTACAGCTCGGTCCGTCCGAACACGTGCGCGCCGCTGGCCGAGACGTTGAAGCTCAATGGCTTCGCGACGGCGCAGTTCGGGAAGTGCCACGAGGTCCCGGTGTGGGAGACGAGCCCGCTGGGCCCGTTTGATTCCTGGCCGGCGGGCGGGGGCGGGTTTGAGTACTTCTACGGCTTTATCGCCGGGGAGACCAACCAGTACTACCCCTCGCTGTATGAGGGGACCACGCCGGTCGAGCCCGACCGCACGCCCGAGGAGGGCTACCACCTCACCGAGGACCTGACGGACCGCACGATTAGTTGGATCCGCCAGCAGAAGGCGCTGATGGCCGACAAGCCGTTCTTCGTCTACTACGCCCCCGGGGCGACGCATGCCCCGCACCACGTGCCTGCGGAGTGGTCGGCGAAGTACAAGGGTGCGTTTGATCAAGGCTGGGACCGCCTGCGTGAGGAGACGTTCGCCCGCCAGAAGCAGCTCGGGGTGATCCCGCCGGAGGCAGAGCTGACGGCCCGGCCCGAGGAGATCCCGGCCTGGGATGAGATCGCCGACGATCTCAAGCCGGTGCTGGCGCGCCAGATGGAGGTCTACGCGGGCTTCATGGAGCACACCGACCATCACGTCGGGCGGCTGGTGGATGCGCTGGAGAACCTCGGCGTCCTCGACGACACGCTCGTGTACTACATCGTCGGCGACAACGGGGCGAGTGCTGAGGGTGGCGTGCACGGCTGCTTTAACGAGCTGATCCCGCTCAACGGCGCGGGCGAGCTGGAGACGACCGAGTTCATGACCGAGCGGATCGATGAGTTCGGGACCCCGGAGGCCTATAACCACTACGCGGTCGGGTGGGCCCACGCGATGGACACGCCGTATCAGTGGACCAAGCAGGTCGCCTCGCATTGGGGCGGGACGCGCAACGGCACGATCGTGCACTGGCCCGCGGGTATCCAGGCGCGCGGCGAGACGCGCCCCCAGTTTCATCACGTCATCGACATCGCGCCCACCATCCTGGAAGCCGCCGGCCTCCCGGAGCCGACGACTGTCCACGGCGTCGACCAGAAGCCATATGAGGGGGTCAGCATGCGCTACGCGTTCGATGATGGCGTCGCGGCCGAGCGCCACGTGACCCAGTACTTCGAGATGTTCTGTAACCGCGGCATCTACCACGAGGGCTGGACCGCCGTCACGCGCCACTCCACGCCGTGGATCCAGGGTCTGCCGTTGCCACCATTCGCCGACGACACCTGGGAGCTCTATGACACCAACACCGACTGGACACAGGCGCACAACCTCGCAGCCGAGATGCCCGACAAGCTCGACGAGCTCAAGAAACTATTCATGCAGGAGGCGCGCAGGTACAACGTGCTGCCGCTGGATGACCGTCGCATCGAGCGCTTCAACTCCGATCTGGCGGGGCGCCCGACGCTGATCAAAGGCAACTCGCAACTGCTCTTCGCGGGCATGGGACGGCTCACCGAGAACGTCGTCATCAACGTCAAAAACAAATCGCACGCGGTGACCGCCGAAGTGACGATCCCCGACACCGGCGCCGAAGGCGTGATCATCGCCCAGGGCGGCAGGTTCGGCGGCTGGAGTCTCTACCTCAAGGGCGGCAGGCCGGCCTACGCCTACAACCTTCTCGGTGTCCAGCACTTCGACATCGAGAGCGACACCAACGTCCCTCCCGGCACCCATCAGGTGCGCATGGAGTTCACCTACGACGGCGGAGGGCTGGGCAAGGGGGCCGCCGCCGCCCTCTACCTCGATGGCACCAAGACCGGCGAAGGCCGCATCGACGCGACCGTCCCGCTCGCCTTCTCCGGCGATGAGACCTGCGACATCGGCTCCGACGCCGCATCACCGGTCAGCGACCAATACACGCCCGCCAGCAGCCGCTTCACCGGCACCGTGGAATGGGTCCAGATCGACATCGCCGACGCCGCCGAGCATCTCGACCACATGATCTCCGCCGAGCAACGCCTCAACATCGCCATGGCACGCCAATAGGCGTGGTTCGCCGTGCGCCCAGACGCGGCGTTGCGTCCGTGCGGAGCGCGCGCAGGATATCCCGTGGTGCCGTCGGCATCCCGGTGCACGGCGATACCCGACCATGCCGCACCGTTCGCGCTCGTGCGCTGGGCGGCAAGCGCGCGCAGCGCGGCGTCACGGAGCTCGCGGCAGGGCCCGGCCCCGATGGCCGATCAACATCCCGCCCGCTGATCGAGCCAAACCCGGACGTTCACTGATCCGCCCGAGCATCCGCGGAGACTGCT
>CAWHMQ010000012.1:0-162023 GCA_963830595.1 uncultured Solirubrobacteraceae bacterium | reverse complement strand
CAAGCCCGCCGGGGGACTCGAACCCCCAACCCCTTCATTACAAGTGAAGTGCTCTACCAGTTGAGCTAGGCGGGCGAGCCCCCAGTCTGGCATGCCGTGGGGCGCGCGCCGCCTGCCTCCGAGGTGGACATGGCCGTCCTCGCCCGGCGTCGTGCGCTACTGCGACGGGTGCTCGAGCGCGCCCGGGTGGTCGCCGTGACCTACTCGTCGGAGCGGCCGGCGTCGTGCCCGAGGTCACGATCCACAGCGCCACGCGGAGCGGGCTGCGGCAGCTCGTGGAGTCCGCCGGGCTCGGGGTCCGCCGTGATCAGCCGGCTCGAGCGCCCGCGTGAGAGGAAGCTGAACAGCCACTGCATGATCACCAGCAGCCGGTTTTGAAAGCCGATCAGGTACCAGATGTGGATCACCAGCCACAGGATCCAGGCGGGGAGCCCGCTGAGCCGCAGCCAGCCGAGATCGACCACGGCCTTGCCCCGCCCGATAGTGGCCACGTTGCCCTTGTCGCGGTAGTGAAACGGCTCGGTGGACTCTCTGCGGAGCCGGTCGCGGACAAGCCGGGCGGCGTAATGGCCTTGCTGGATCGCCACCGGAGCCACCCCGGGCAGGAGCTGCACCTGGCCCGAGCTGTCGCGGACGCTGACCATGTCTCCGAGCACCAGGACCTCGGGATGTCCAGGGAGACTGAGGTCGGGCCCGACCGTGACCCGACCCGCCCTGTCGGGCTGGGTCCCGGCCTCCTGGGCAAGCTCCCCGGCCAGCCCGGAGGCGTTGACCCCGGCGGCCCAGACCACGGTCCTCGTGCGGACCTGCTGGCGCTCGCCCTGCTGATCCTCCAGGGTCACCGAGGTGGCGTCGATATCTACGACGGTGTGGTTGAGCGACGTCGTGACGCCGAGCTTGTCCAGTGATCGCTGCGCCTTCTTGGACAGGGACTCCGGGAACGTCGCCAGCAGCCGATCGGCGGTCTCCACCAGGAGCACCCGGGCCGAGGTCGAGTCGATGGAGCGAAAGTCGTGGCGCAGCGTGTCGCGAGCCAGCTCTCCGATCTGCCCCGCCATCTCGACCCCGGTCGGGCCGCCGCCCACGACGACGAAAGTGAGCTCGGCGTCGCGTTCGCCCGTCGCGGTGGCGAGCTCGGCGCGCTCGAACGCTGCGAGGATGCGGGAGCGCACGACGGTGGCGCTCTCCAGCGACTTGACCTCGGCCGCGTACTCACGCCAGTCCTCGTGGCCGAAGTACGAGTAGCTGGAGCCCGCGGCCACGATCAGCGTGTCGTAGCGGATGCTGTCGGGGTAGGTGCCCGAATCGGGCACCGTCAGCAAGACCCGGCGCCCCTGTAGATCAAAGCCTGACACCTCGGCCATGAGCACGCGGACGTTGGCTGCGGACTTGAACAGCGAGCGCAGCGGATAGCACACGTCGGCAGTGGACAGCGCTCCGGTGGCGACCTGGTAGCTGAGCGGCTGGAAGAGGTGGAAGTTGCGGTGGTCGATGAGGGTGACCTGGACCGGCGCCCCGCGCAGGCCCTGAACGGCGCGCAACCCGGCAAAGCCACCGCCGATCACCACGACGCGGTGAATCGGACGAGCTGAGTCGTGGTTCCCGGTGCCTGCGTCGTGGTCCCCGGTGCTCATCCGGGGAACCTACTGCCTCGGTCAACCATGGTCATTCCTGCGCGCGCGAGCGCATGCGAGGAGGCGGCAGCCGTCAACGCCCCTCGGACGTCGGAGGATGGCCCTCAGGGGGTCTGGTGGGCCGAGAGGGCGTGCTCGAGCGAGCCGTGCCCGTTGCTCGAGTAGTCGGCCTCGGGCTCTGGGGGGCTCGGCTCGGGCTCGGCGTTGACCCGGCGCTCGAGCTCGCCCAGCACCAGCCCGAAGAGCAGGTGGCGCCAGGTCGCCTGAAAGAAGGCGGCCCGGTTGCCGCGCAACCGGGGAAGCTCCTCGCGCGCCGGATGCAGCCGGTCGGTGACGGCACCCAGAGGCCAGGTGGCCAGATGCTCGACCAGCGCCGCCACCGGGCCGCGCAGGGGCGCGGGAATCGGCATCGCCGGCGCCAGGTTGGCGTACAGAGCGCCGAACAGGGCGCCGTTGCCCATGTGCATCCCGAAGCCGACGGCCTGCCAGCCGTCGCCGCGCACCACCGACTTGCCCAGCAGCTCGACGTCGTCGAAGTCGCTGTCCAGGACGAGCTTGTCAAGCGGCTGGGTCAACCCCCAGACCGCCGCCGCCAGGGCGCCGCTGAGGGCACCGCGAAGCGTACGCGTGCGATCGATGCCCGGGCTCACTGGGGCAACTGTAACGCCCTGCCCGCGTTCGGGTACGCCATGTGCGGTGGATCACGACCGGCTTCACAAGCGCGCGCGGGAGAGCGGAGTCAATCCGATCGTCTACGCGATCGTCCGAGGACTGTTCCAGCCCTTCTTCTGGCTCTATTTCCGGATGAGCCGGATCGGGCGCGAGCACATCCCGGCCAGCGGGCCGGTGATCATCGCCGCCAACCACCGCAGCTTCCTGGACCCATTCGTGATCGCAACCATGGCCCGGCGCCCGATGTACTACGTGGCCAAGAAGGAGCTCTTTCGCAAGCGCTGGCAAGCCTGGTTCCTCAACTCCCTGGGAGCGTTCCCCGTCGATCGCGGCGCCAGCGATGCCGAGTCGGTCGCCACCGCCAAGGCGATCCTCGCCCGCGGGGACATCGTTCTGATCTTCCCGGAGGGGACGCGCACGCGGCCAGGCTCGCTCGGTAAGCCCAAGCGGGGCGTCGGCCGGCTGGCGCTCGAGTCGGGAGCCCCGGTGGTTCCGATGGCAGTCATCGGGACCGAGGCGATCCGCCGGGGGTGGCGAATTCGCCCGCACAAGGTTCGCCTTCGCGCGGGACGGCCCCTGCGCTTTCCCCAGGTCCAGGAGCCGTCGCCGAGCCTGGCACTCGCCGTCACCGACCGGATCTGGCCCTGCGTGATGATCCAATGGGAGTGGCTGGGGGGCCTTCCGCCGGTGCGCCGGGTCGCGGTCATCGGCGCCGGGACGTGGGGCACGAGCCTGGCCGTATGCCTGGCCCGCGCCGGGCTCGAGGTGGATCTCGGCTGTCGCACCCAGGAGCAGGCTCAGGCGCTGCGCTCCGAACGTGAGAACGGTCGCTATCTGCCCGGCGTCGAGCTCCCGGAAGCGGTCCGCGTGCTCCGGGCCTCGGAGATCAGCCCCGAGGGCCAGGACGTCGTCTGCCTGGCGGTTCCGGCCAGGGCCCTGCCGGCCGTCATGGCCGCCCATGGCGGTCAGATCCCGAGCCGGGTCGGGGTGCTGGTCGTATCCAAGGGCATGGTCCCGCCGCTGGGGACCCTGCCGTCGGCGTTCGCGGCGGAGCGTTGCAACGCGCGCGCGGTCGCGGTGCTCGGCGGTCCCGCCCACGCGGCCGAGGTGCTCGAGCGCGGCGCCTCGGTGGTCTTGGCCTCGATCAACCCCGGCTTCGCCCGCCAGCTCGCCGATGCCCTGGTCGCCGCCAAGCTCGACGTCTGCACCACCACCGACGTGACCGGCGTCGAGCTCGCGGGCTGCGCCAAGAACGCAGCCGCGCTGGCCGCTGCCGCGGCCGCTTCCCAAGCCGGCGCCAACATCGCCGGCGCGGCGGCCGGGAAGGTGTTCGCCGAGGTCGACGCGCTGGCGAGAACCCGCGGAGGACGTTCGGAGACGTTCGCGGGCCTGGCCGGGGCCGGCGACCTGGTGGCCACGGTGGTGGCCAGCGGCTCGCGCAACCGCCGGGCCGGCGAGCTGCTCGGCCAGGGAGTTCCCGCGGCCGAGATCGGCCAGGCTCTCGGACAGGCTGCGGAGGCGGTCGACTCGGTGCCGCTGCTGGCCAGCGCCGCCCGGGAAGCCCATCTCGACTCGCCGGCTCTGGACGGCCTCGAGGCGCTGGTGCTGGGCCGTATCGAGCCTGAGCAGTGGGCGGCCGCCGTCACCGAGCCACCGCGCCCGAAGGCGACGCGGTCTATTCGCGCAGCGTGAGCGGAGATACGCTGCGCATGACGTGGCCGACGACACCCTCAAGAGCAAGGCGGAGCTCGATGATCGCTTCACGGACCTCTATCGTCAGCACCTGCGCGACGTCTACTCCTACAGCTACTACCGCGTGGGCAATCATCACGACGCCGAGGACCTCACCGAGCAGACTTTCCTCCAGGCCTATCGCCACTTCGAGCGGGCTCTGCGCGAGTCCAACGGACGGCCACTGCGACCCTGGCTCATCCGGATCGCCCACAATCTGGCCGCCAACTTCTACCGTGACCGCTCCCGAAAGCCCGAATCGGCGATCGAGGACGCGGGGATGATCTCCGCCCCTCACACCACCGAGGCCCTGGTGGAGGGCCGCGAGGAGCTCAAGGACATCCTCGAGGGGGTTGCCCAACTGCCCGACGATCGTCGCGAGGCACTCATCATGCGCTTCGCGCTGGGCATGGACAACCGGGAGATCGCCCGGGCCCTGGGACGGACCGACGGGGCGACCAAGGTCCTGCTGCACCGGGCGATCCGTCAGCTGGAGGGCATGGTGGCCGACTCCACCAGCGTCAACGGAGATGAGCCGTGAGCGCCGGCGCGACCGATTTCGAAGCGCTGCTGCGCGAAGCCCTCAGTCCCGTCGACCCGCCTCCCGGGCTGGCGGCGCGGATGGAGTCCACGCTCGTCGGCCTGACCGAGCTCGCCCAGGACGAGCTGGAGTCCTGGGAGCTGTCGGCGATGAGAGACCCCCGTAACTGGGTCCGGCCCGTCGCCGCGGCGGTGGTCGGCGCCGGCGCCGGCACCGCGCTCGTGGTCCTGCGGGTCCGAGGCCTTCATCGCACGCGTCGCCAGCAATCGTCCAACCTGCTCGAGCTCACCGGGCGGACGCTCCAGGACTTCGCCGCCGAAGCTCGCCGGGTCCTCCCCGACCGGTAGCGGACGACCCCCGCCAGACCAGGTCTTCACGGGCGCTTATCGCCCGCTGGTACCGTCGAATTCCCTCATGCCCGTCTGCTACCGGCACCCCAACCGCGAGACCGGTGTGTCCTGCTCCTCGTGCGGACGGCCGATCTGTCCCGACTGCATGACCCCGACTCCGGTTGGCATGCGGTGTCCGGAATGCGCCCGGGAGCGGACCAAGGTCAGGACGGCGCGCTCGGTGCGCGGCGCCGCGGCCTCCCGGGGAACGGTCACCCAGGCCCTGATCGCCATCAACGTGATCGTGTTCCTCGCCGAGACGGCCACCGGCACGCCGCTGGGGGGGGCGAGCGGGAGCAGCAGCAGCTGGGGAACGATCTACGTCCACGGCTTGCTGTACGGCCCCTTCATCCACGACCTGCACCAGTACTACCGGCTGCTGACCGCGGGCTTCCTGCATGACGGGCTGCTCCACATCCTGTTCAACATGGTGTTCCTGTACTTCGTCGGCCCGGGACTGGAGATGGCCGTCGGACGCGTCAACTTCCTGGCTATCTACTTCGCCTCGCTGTTCGCCGGGTCCTTCGGGGCGCTACTGCTGGCGGCCGACATACCGACCGTGGGCGCGTCCGGGGCGCTGTTCGGCCTGCTCGGGGCGCTGATCGTGATCGCGCACTACCGGCGGATCTCCATCTGGCAGAGCGGCCTTGGAGCGACCCTGCTGATCAACATCGTGTTCTCGCTCACGGTCAGCGGCATCTCGATCGGCGCCCACCTCGGCGGCGTGGTCGGCGGAGCGATCTGCGGCTGGCTTTACATGGAGCTGGTGGATCGACGCCGGATGCAGCCGGCCTTCCTGATCGGCTGCGTGGTGGTGGCCGTGATCTCGATCGCAGCGGCGCTCGCGGTGGCGGGGAGCGCGGGCCTCACTCCGAACGGGATCACCCTCTGACACCGCGCGGCGCGCCCGCGCGGCTGGGTTTCGACCGCACGTATTCAAGTTAAAGCTTGATAAAGTACTTATTTGATGACAGCGGCGACCGATGACCTGAGCGCGGTGTTCGCCGCGCTCGCCGACCCGACACGCCGAGCGATGCTCGATCGCCTCAGCTCCGGCGAGGCGACCCTGAATGAGCTTGCGGACCCGTTCGAGATGAGCGTTCAAGGGGCTTCCCAGCATCTGAAGGTGCTCGAGCACGCCGGTTTGGTGACCCGTCGTCGCGTCGCGCAGACCCGCCCTGCGCGTCTGACTCCGGGCGGTCTTCGCGCGGCGAGCAGCTGGTTGGAGGGCTACCGCGAATTCTGGGAGGAAAGCCTCGGACGGCTCGATGAGTACATGGACGAACTGCAATCCGGCGAGGATCGCTCGTGACCGGCAGCGAGTTGGAGATCGAGCTGTCGATGGACCAGGCCACAGTGGCGTTTCGAAGGTTCATCGACGCGCCGCCGGGCCTGGTGTTCGATGCGTGGACGCAGCCCGAGCACCTTCGCCGTTGGTGGGGCCCTCGCGCCTTCGCGCTGGTGGTCTGCGAGATCGAGCTGCGTGTCGGCGGCAGCTATCGCCTCGTGCAGCGCGCGCCCGACGGGCAGGACCATGCCTTTCACGGACGCTATGTCGAGATCGACCGCCCGCGCCGGCTGAGCCGGACGTTCGTCTACGACGGCGCTCCCGAGCACGAGGCTCTCGAGGCCGTCACGTTCGAGCCCGACGGCTGCGGCACCTTGGTCAGCAGCGAATCGGTCTTCGCATCGTTCGCTGCACGCGATCTCTACGCGCGGGCCGGGATGGAACACGGCATGCGCGAATCGCACCACCGTCTCGACGAGTGGCTCGAGACAGTCCAGAAACGACCCGATCGGAGCCGGCCATGAGCAAGTTGGTGGAAGCAATACACGTCAGCCTCGGCGGTGAGGTCGGCAACAACTCGTGGGCTTTCCCCTACCTCGATGATCAGCACCACCAGTACTCCAAACGGCTGCTCAGCGAAGCCGACGCGCTCCTGCTCGGACGACTGAGCTACCAGGCACTGTCAGTCGCCTACACGAAGATGGCCGAACAGGCGCCGCCAAACGTGCCGACTGACTTCATCAACCGGATGAATCAGATCCCCAAGTTCGTCGCGTCCACGACGCTCCAGCAGACGGCATGGAATGCGACCCTCATCGAGGGCGATGTCGCCACGTCGGTCGCCGAGCTCAAGCACAGCTCCGGGAAGAACCTCCTGAAGTACGGAAACGGGCCGCTGGACGCGACACTCATGCAACACGGGCTGATCGACGAGTTCCATCTGTTCCTCACCCCGGTGGCCGTCGGCACCGGACAGCATCTCTTCGAGAGCATCGACTCCGCGCCGCACCTCGCCCTCCAGAACGTCACGCGTTTTGACAGCGGCGTGATCGTTCTCGTCTACGCGCCGAAATAGCTCGCCGCGGCGCGCAGCCATGCCCGCGAATATGCCGGCCACCCGAGAGCTGAAGCCGGCGCGCGCTCAGGCGCTCATGCCGTCCTTCCCGAGCTCGCGCTCGTTGAGATGGGCGCAACCGCAGGGGTCAGAGCTCGACGGTCAGAGCCCGGGCGTGTGGGGCCGGGCTCTCCGGGAACAGCTCCGGATGCAGGATGTGGGCCAGTAGCTCCAACCCGTCCACGATCCTCGGTCCGGGGCGCGAGAAGTAGGCCGAGGCGTCGACGGCCACGACCTCGCCGGCGCCCAGCGCGGCGAGCTCGTCGCGGTGCATCTCGGCCTCCCGGTGGGCGATCTCGGCGTCATATCCACAGGGCATGACGACGACGACGTCGGGCTGGGCAGCGGCGACCTCCGCCCACGTGTGCTCCTCGGAGCTCTCCCCGGCAAAGCCGAGCATGTCCTCGCCCCCCGCGAAGGAGATCAGCTGCGGCGTCCAGTGACCGGCGGCGAACGGAGGATCCAACCACTCCAGCGCGACGACGCGCGGGCGCCTGACGTTGCGGGTGGCGATCCGGATCCGGTCGATCCGAGCCGAAGCCTCCTGGACGAGCTCGACCGCGGCTTCCCTGCGGTCGGTGGCCTGGGCGAGCGTGCGGGCGTCCCCGAGCACCTCGCCGACCGTGCGCGGGTCCAGCGAGATCACCAGCGGTTGGGTGTCGATCTCCTCGGCGATGGCACGCACATCGTCGTAGGAGACGGCGCATACCGAGCACAGCGCCTGCGTCACGATCAGATCGGGCCCGAGCTCGTGCAGGGCCTCGGTGTCCAGGTCGTAGATCGATTCGCCCGCGAGCGTGCGCTCCTTGACCGCGGCATCGATTTCGGCGGCGCTGAGTCCCGGCGGCAGTACGTCCCGCGTGACCCGGGGAAGCTCCAGCGCCTCCGGCGGGAAATCGCATTCGTGGGTGACCCCCACCAGCTCGGGTCCGAGCCCGAGCGCGAACAACATCTCGGTGGCCGACGGGACGAGGCTGACGATCCGCATCAGCGGTGCTTGCGCGACGGTCGTCTGTGACAGGCTGATGAGCGGAACATCAAAGGAGACGATAGGCCAGAAGCGCTCAACGACGACGAGATCGGAGAGGCGGCGCTGCTGAGTCGGCGGGCTCCTCTGAGTCGGCGGGCGCTGCTGCTACCGTTGGCCGCGTCGCTGAATGAACGACGACGACCCACCACGAAGTAGCAGCGCGCAGATCGCCACGGCAGCGCGGACGCGGATCGTCCTGCCGGCACGCAGCTTGTGACCGCGCTGCTCATCATCCTGACCGCACTCCTGGTGCTGGTCAACGCGTTCTTCGTGATCGCGGAGTACTCGCTCGTGCGATCGCGCAAGGCGCGGCTGCAGGAGATGGCCGACGGCGGCAAGCGCGGCGCGCGGCTCGCCCTGTCGCAGATGGAGGAGATCGGCGACTACATCTCGGCGTGCCAGGTCGGGATCACGGCGGCGTCGATCGGGATCGGGGCGCTCGGCGAACCCGCCATCGCCCACGCGCTCGAGTCGCTGTTCGGCGGGGCGGTGGGACGGTCGGCTTCGGTCGTGATCGCGGTGGTGATCGCGTATCTCCTGATCACGGTCACCCAGAGCATCGTGGGCGAGATCGCGCCCAAGCTGTACACGATCCAGCACGCCGAGGAGCTCGCGCGGCGGATCGCCCGCCCACTGCAGTTCTTCCGGGTCATGTTCCACCCGTTCATCTTCGTCCTCAACTCGGCGTCGGACGCGCTGCTGCGGGCGACCGGCACCGATCCCGACGCCGAGCCCGAGGGGGGCACGCCCGACGAGCTCAAGCGGATCATCGCCGACTCGCGCAGCGGCGGCAGCCTCGACGTCGGCGAGGCCAACATGCTCACCGGCGTCTTCCACCTGCACGAGCAGGAGGCGCGGCAGGTGATGACGCCGATCCCGGCGGTGGTCACGGTCGACCTGTCCGAGACGGTCGAGGATGCGCTGCGCCGTTGTGTCTCGACGGGTCACTCGCGTCTGGTGGTGACCGAGGATCACAACCAGGACCGGGTCAAGGGCATCGTCCATGTCAACCAGCTCGTCAAGCTGATGATGTCCAACGGCTACGAGGCGCACTTCGACAGCCGGGTGCGCGCGGCTCCGCTGGTCCCCGAGACCAAGCCACTGGACGACCTGCTGGCCGACCTACAGCGAGAGCGGACCGAGCTGGCGATCGTGATCGACGAGTACGGCCGCACGGCCGGAATCGTCACCACCGAGGACATCATCGAGGAGGTCGTCGGCGAGATCGACGACGAGACCGACCCGGCCGGGGGGGCCGTGCGGAAGCTGGCCAACGGCGATTGGTTCGTCCGCGGTCACGTCGCGGTCTCCGACCTCGAGGACTACGGGTTGAGCCTGCCCGTCGACACCGACGCCTACAACTCGGTGGGCGGCTTCGTGTTCGCCGAGCTGGGCCGGCTGCCCAAGCGTGGCGACCAGGTGTCGGCCGACGGCTACTCGATCCGGGTGGAGTCGGTCCGGGAGAACCGCATCGAGGCGGTGCGGATCCGCCACCGCCAGCCCCAGGCCGATCCCGAGCCGGCCTCGCGCTAGCGACGCCCGGCGAACAGCCTCGACGGCGTCACGCGACATTCGTTACATTTCCGTCCAACGGGCCGCTGGACTCCGGCGGTTGAGAGGAGAGACGAAGCCGGCCCCCACTCGGGCCGGCTTCGCCATCTAGGCCTGACGGCAGCCAGGACGGGACCCGTGGGCCAGGATGGGACTGGCGGTCGGGCCAAAAAGAAACCGGCCCGCTGGGGACGGGCCGGTTTCGTGCTTCTGGGGAGGAGGTGCTGCTATGAGGTACGTCGCGTGGTGAATATTGCGGCTCTGACCTGAACGCGAGCTTAATGATCGGACTGCCGGCGGTAAGTTGACCGCGGCTCCCGGTCAGCTGTAGTCGTAGAAGCCGCGGCCGGTCTTGCGGCCCAGCGCGCCGTCGCGCACGAGCTCGCGCAGCCGCTCGGGGACGGCCGCGCCGATCGTCTCGCCGATCGCCTCCGAGACGTCGAGGCCGACGAAGTCAAGCAGCGCGATCGGCCCCATCGGCATCCCGGCGCCGAGGGTCATGCAGCGATCGACGTCGGCGGGCTCGATTCCGGTCTCGACGAGCAGCTCGACGGCGCTGAACAGATACGGGAAGAGCAGCCGATTGACGACGAAACCCGGCTTGTCGGGAACCTCGACCGCGGTCTTGCCCAGCGTCTCGCACAGCGCCCGCGCCCGCTCACGGACGTCAGGGCGCGTCTCGGGGCCGAAGGCCAGCTCCACGAGCTCCATCCGCGGGACCGGGTTGAACACATGCAGGCCGACGAACCGGTCGGGATGACCGCTGGCACCGGCCAGCTCGGCGATCGAAAGCGAGGAGGTGGTGGTGGCCAGGATCTCATCCGGTCCGGTGACCGACGCAAGTTCGGCGAGCAGCGCGCCCTTGTGCTCGGGATCCTCGACCACGGCCTCCACCAGGAAGGTGGCCTCGGCCAGCCGCTCGAGCTCGGTGACGACCTGAACCCGCTGCGCGCAGCCGTTGAGCTCTGGATGCTTGGCGCAGTGCTTGGCCACGGTGCTGCGGACACGCTCCGCCGACGCCTGCGAGCGGGCCCACAGCAGCACCTCTCCGTGGACGGCGCCCACGGCGGCGAGGCCGGAGGCAATCGTTCCGGAGCCCGCGATGGCCAGTCTCTCTTGCAACTGATCTCCTAGGTCGAGGTGCCGCGGGACCACGTTCGGCCGGCCCCGGTCGCCCCTAGCGTACGGGACCGTTCACTGGAAGGCGGTGCGGTGGCATCCGGTAAACGAGACCGCTCAGCCCTCCTGCTCGGTCGGGCGGATCAGGATCTCGTTGATCGCCATCCGCCCCGGGCGGGTCACGATGTAGGTGATCGCGTCGGCGATGTCCTCGGCCTCCATGATCTGGATGTTGCCGTAGCGCTTTTGCATCTGCTCCTGGATCTCGGGGCGGTTGTGGGTTCGCAGCTCGGTCCTGGTGGCGCCGGGCTCGATCAATGACACTCGCACGCGCCGTCCGGTGACCTCCTGGCGCAACGCCTCGCTGAACGCGCCGACCCCATGCTTGGTGAGGTTGTAGACGGCGCTGCCGTTGCGGGCCACCCGTCCGGCCACCGAGCTGACGTTGACCATGTCGGCCACCTGCCGGTGCGAATCGGCGGCGGCGCTCAGCAGGTGGGGGAGGGCGGCATGTGCGCAGTACAGCAGTCCCTGCACGTTGATCGAGACCATCTCGTCCCACTCCTCGAGCGGCCCCTCGACGGCCGGACCGAGCAGCATCACGCCGGCATTGTTGACCAACACATCCAGCCGGCCGAGCTCAGACACCGTTCGCTCCACCACCCTCTGGGCCTCTGGTTGCGAGGTGATGTCGGCCTGAACGGCCAGCGCTCGGCCGCCCCCGTCGGAGATTCGTCCGGCGAGGACGTCGAGGCGATCCATGCGCCGAGCGACCAGCGCCAGCGTCGCGCCCTGGCGCGCAAGCGCGAGCGCCGTGGCCTCGCCGATGCCGCTGGAGGCGCCCGTGACGAGCGCGACGGTTCCCGTGAGTTCTTGGTTCGAGGTCATTCCCGGATTATCTAGGCTCGCGCCCGGGCACCTGTTCCCCCGAGACCCTGCGCCGCGCCGATCACCTCCGTGTCAGCCTCGACCTCCACTATTCGAGCCGCCCGCCTGCGCAAGCACGGCGAGCCGCTGGTCGTCGAGGAGGTGGAGCTGCCCCCACCGGCCGCCGGCGAGGTGCTCGTCGAGCTCGAGTTCGGCGGTGTCAACCCGATCGACCGCTACATGGCCGAGGGCCGTGTCAATCCCGACGCGCCGCTGCCGCGCACCCTCGGCGGAGAGGCCGCGGGCCGGCTCGGCGATCGCCCGGTGCTCGTGGCCGGGGAAGGACTGGGCGCCGGGCGCGACGGGGTCTGGGCGCAGGCCGCGGTCGTGCCCGAGGCGGCGGTGGTCGAGCTTCCGGACGGAGTCAGCACCCGGGATGCCGCGGCGATGGGGGTCGCGGGACTGACCGCCTTCAACTGCGTCCACGAGCTGGCGCGGGTCACCTCCGAAGACCGGGTGCTCGTGCTCGGAGCCTCGGGCGGAGTCGGCAGCATGATCATCTCCTTGGCCCGGGCTGCCGGCGCGACCGTGTGGGGCCAGACCGGCTCCGAGGACAAGGCTGCCGCGATCGAGCAGCAGGGAGCCCAGCGCGCGGTGGTCGCCGACGCCGATGGGCTCGCCGACGCGGTCGCCTCGCTGGAGCCCAGTGTGGCCTTCGATCCGCTCGGGGGCCCATTCGTGGCGCCGGTGATCGAGCTGCTGAGCCCCCGGGGGCGCCTGGTGTCCTTCGGAACCTCGGCCGACGCGCAGACCAGCTTCAACATGCAGTCGCTGTATCGCAAGATGCTCTCCGTGCTCGGCTACGGGGGCATGCAGCTGACCCGTGAGCAGCGCCGCCCGGGTCTGCAGGCGGCGCTCGGCGCGCTGGCCGATGGCTCGCTGCGCGTGCGCATCGACAGCGCGCTGCCCCTGGACGGGGTCAACGAGGCCTTCGAGCGCCTGGTGGCGCGAGGCGTCCAGGGCAATCTGCTGCTCGACCTCGGCTGACGCCTCAGGCGGCCCGCCAGCGAAACCCCACCGGCTCGGGAGCCGGTGACAGCGGGCTGGTGGGCAGTCCGGGCGCCGGCTCGGATTGGTTGAAGCCGACCGGCGCCAGGTCGTTGGGGGTACCCGGGTGAAACAGGGAGGCCAGGTACTGGGCCTGGCCGCGCCCGGGTCCGAGCTCGAACTGGCCGCCTCCGTACGCGTCGATTCCATGCTCGGCGCAGTAGTCGTAGGTGGCGCACAGCTTCGGCAGCCCGCCGATCCGTGAGGGTTTGAGGTTGACCATCCGGGGCGCGAACGGGAGCGCCTCGATGTCGGCGATGGAGTGGATCGGCGCATCCCAGGTGATCCGGTCGTGGACCGGGGCCAGGACGCGCGCGGTGGCTTGCGTGACCACGTCAGGATCCTCTAGCCAGGCGTCCGCGAAAGCCTGCACCACGCGCTCGTACAGGACCGGGTCCGGAGCCTGGTCGACCACCGTCCCGCGGTAGAGGGCCTTGAAGTCGATCGAGTCCACGGCCCCGGTGGCGACCAGGCCGGAGATCAGCTCGGGGGTCCAGGAGCTGGTGGCGTCGAGCTTGAAGCGCAGGCCCGGATAGTGCTCCAGACGGCTGGTGATCGGGGTCAGGCTGGCCGGCTCGCCCAGGCGCAGCGAGACGACGAAGGTCACGGGCCGGGGCTCGCGACCCAGAACCGCGTGCAGGGGCCGGTTGGACTGGCGCAGGGCCAGATCGAGTGCGGCGCTGTGGAAGGTCCAGCGCCGGTACAGCCGCGAGACGTCTCCGTGCTCAGGCTCTGACCCGAACAGGTCCAGGCCGTCGATCCGCTCACAGAAGTCCGCCAGCGGGTAGCTGCCCGAGAGGGAGTGGACCGGGCCGGCCTCCTGGAGCGCGGTCTGGTCACCCGCGTCATAGACGACGTCCTCGCCGACGCCCTCCAGGCCGCCGCCCTGCAGGTGCACGACCGTGGTCAGGCGCTCGAAGCCGCTGGAGACCTGGGCGCGCAGGCCCTCCAGCGCGTAGCCGTCCACCTCCAGGGGCAGATCGCCCAGCCGGTCGAAGGTGCTCATCTAAGCCGGCCGGCCGTTCTCCAGGCGGCCCACGAGCTCCTCCAGCCGCAGCTCCTCCAGGCCCTGGCTGACCGCCTCGAGCTCGGCGGCGCAGTACTCGACCAGCTCTCGGCCTTCGCGCACCAGGTCGAGGGTCTCGCGCAGGCCGGCATCGCCGGAGTCCAGCCGGCGGATGATCTCCTCGACGCGCGCGACCGCCGACTCGTAGGTGCGACCCTCGCTCACGGCCGCGGCTCTCCCGTGACCCGCACCGGCAGGGCGTCGTCGTGAAAGCGCACCGAGAGCTCCCGAGCGCGACGAGCCGAGGCCGCCGATCCCAGCGGGACCCCGGCCCGGTCCTGGACCAGCGCGTACCCGCGGGCGAGCGTGCGCTCCGGATCGTGCGCCGCGAGTGCGAGGGCCAGCCGCTCGAGCTCACGTGTTCGCTGCGTCCGATCTGACCCGGCCGCCCGGCCCGCGGTCCGCTCCAGCGTGAGCAGCCGCGAGCGGGTCTGGACGCGGCCCCGCTCGTCCAGCCGGCGGGCGCTGGCCCGCAGTTCGCGCAGCAGCTGATGCAGCCGGCTGCGGTGGCGGCGGATCTGCGCCGCCGGCGCGCGGGAGAGCGAAACCAGCGCGCGAGCGCGCGTGAGCACGGCGCGACGGCCGTGGGCGTGCAGGCGCCGGCCGAGGCCGGCGAGCGCCCCCCGGGCCGCCCGGCAGTCGACCGGCACGGCCGCCTCCGCGGCGTGGGTGGGAGTGGAGCAGCAGACCGCGGCGACGTCGTCGATCAGCGTGCGGTCGGTGTGGTGGCCAACCGAGGAGACCACGGGGACGCGCAGGAGGGCGACCGTGCGACACAGCGTCTCATCGCAGAACGCGTACAGGTCGGCGAGCGAGCCTCCGCCCCGGGCGACGATCACGACCTCGATCTCGGGGGTGGCGGCCAGCTCGCGCAGAGCCGCCGTGATCCCCGGCGCCGCCTGGCGATCCTGGACCGGCGCGAACGCCCAGATCAGCCGCCCACCCCAGCCCCGGCGGCGCAACGCAGCCAGCACGTCATCGCGAGCCCGGCCCCGCTCCCCGGTGACCACCCCGATCGTCTTGGGCAGCCCCGGGCGCGCCAGCAGCTTCTGGGGCTCGAACAGTCCCTCGCCGGCCAGCCGGCGGCGCAGCTGCTCCAGGGCCAGCAGCAGGTCGCCCTCGCCGGCGACGCGCAGCTCGCTGACGGCGAAGCTGAACGAGGGGGAGGAGGCCGAGCTGCCGGGGTAGTAGTCACAGCCCCCGCCGACCACGATCCGCATCCCGTCGGCCAGCGTCACGGCCAGCGAGTCGAAGTCCGGACGCCACATCGAGCAGGGCAGCGCCCCCCGCGCGTCGCGCAGCTCGAAGTAGACGCGTACCCGGCTGGCGCGAAATCCCCACACCTCGCCCGTGAGCTGGATGTGGGCGAACTGCTGTAGGCGGCGCTTGAGCTGGACGGCATACGTCCCGACCGGATAGGGCCCGGGGAGCTGGCTCTCCGGGGTGTGGAGCGCGGCGGCCGACAGGTTGGGCATCGCGCGGCCGAGGCTACACGCCGCCCAGGCGGCTGCGAACCGAGGCGCGGCCCGCCCCCGCGCGCACGGTGAACGAGACCTGCCTGCCGATCGCCTCAAAGCCGAGCTTGCCGTACAGCAGCTGGGGCCAGTCGTCGGCATCGGCGGGCACGACGATCAGGTCGGCGCCCCAGCCGGCGGCGGCCCGGACCGCGGCCGACACGACCGCCGTGGCCAGCCCCCGCCCCCGGTAATCCGCCGCGGTTCCCACCTCCTCGATCATGGCCACCCGCGCGCCGGCGCAATCGGGGTCGAGGAACAGCGTGCAGTTGGATTGCAGACTTCCGTCCTCGCCGGCGGCGAAGCCGCGGGCGGCGGTGCCCGCCCGGGCCGCCACCTGGCCGTCGGCCAGCTCCTCCGGGAGGCCCGAGTCCCCGGGGCCGCGGTACTCGCGCTCGTAGCCGGCCAGCTGGAGGGCTCGCAGCTCGGAGTCTGAGACCTCGCGCACGCGCGCATCAGGCGGGGTGCGGGCCGGATCCCCGGCGAAGGCCATGAACAGCGTCCGCGCGCGCTCAAAGCCGCGATCCTGGAGCCCCGGGCCCAGCCGCTCGGCCGCCTCCGGATCGTCGATCGTCACGTGCCGGTGCCCGAGGTCGGCCAGCCAGCGATCCCCGATCGCGATCACGGCCTCGGCATCAAGCTCTTCGAGCAGTGGCCCCCTCAGCACCAGCGCGTTCAGCCAGTACACGAGCGGCAGCCCCGAGTGCCTGATCACGAGCCCCTCCGGGATGCCATGCGCCTCAGGGGCAGCGCGCAGGCGCACATGAAGGTCGATCGCCAGCGCTGCCGCGAGCCGGCGTCCACCGCGATCAGCTAGGCCGGCAATCGCCCTTGCCGAGGGCGCTACAGCGTTCCTTCGCGGTTTGGAACCGCCGGGCCCTGTCCGTTCTGGGCGGGTGTCGCCGGGGGCGTCTCCTTGGCATCCGCGCCGGCTCCGGCGGCTGCAGCGTGGCTCACCTGGTCAGTGAGCTGCATCGCCCCCGCGAGCGCGTTGACGGTGCCCTTGCGCAGAGCTTCGCGAACCCGGCGCGAGCGCAACGCCGAGCCGGCGGCCAGGGCGATGCCCAGAGGGGGTGAGATCGCCGCTGTGATCGCCGCTGCCGCCACCTGGATCTCGGGCTCGGGGACTCGCGGCTTGCCGGGCTTCTCGGGTTCGGCCATCGGCTGACAATGTACTCCGTCGGCTGATCCAGGGGCAAGCCACGGGCTTCCCGTGGCATCCGCCGATTTGGCTCGGCATGCTGTGCCGTGAGGCGGGGTATGTTCGTGGGTGCAGAGTCAAATCCGATCGAGGAGTGACTGATGGCAGCAGACGACTTCTTGGAATCCGAGGTGGCCGTCGCCGCCGCCGCGACAGCCGTCCTACTCTCGCCCCGAGCCCGCGATGTGGCTCGCAAGGGTGTCGTCTATGGAATGGCCGGGGTGATCACTGCTGGTCGTGCGCTGACGGGCTTGACCCGAGCGGGCGGACGTGCGGTTGGTTCAGCGATGCCGTCGGCCCCGGCCAGCCGCAGTAGCGCGGCAGCCAGCTCATCGCGCAGCCGCTCCACGGCGTCCACTCGTCGGTCACGCTCGAGCGCCGCCCGATCCAAGCCGCGTGGGAGCACGACGAGCCGGCAGGGCGCCTCCCGGACCACCGGTGACGGCGCCTCCTCTGGCTCTGGCTCTGGCTCGCCGGCAGCTTCCGCCAACGCCTAGGCACGGGCATGGCGACCGATCAACAGCGTGCCGAGGAAGCGGTCAAGCAGGCCGAGCACGTGGTGAAGGACGCTGCCACCCAGGCCGGCGGCTTGCTGGCGCGCCTGCTGGCGCGGGCCCGTGAGGAGGTTGAGGACGTCTGGGCCGAGGCCCAGAGCATCAGCCGCTCACGCGACTGACGTATCGCCCGTGAAGCGCTCTGCGGTCTTCCGCTGCGGTTCAGAAGCGCTCGGGGTCTGGCTCCTCGCCAGGCGCCGGTGAGCGTCGCCAACCCGCCCCGGGTGCTCCGGGGGTGCGCCGGCCGGGTACGGATCCACCTGCCCGAATGGGACGAGGTGAGTCCAGGCGCGCTCGAGGCCGGGCTGCGGGGCATTCCCGGGGTCAACCGAGTGGGCGCGAATCCGGTTACCGGGAACGTGCTGATCGAATACGACGAGCGGCAACTCGAGCGTGACGGGCTGCTCGGACAGGCGGCGGATGTTGCAGCCAAGGTAACGACCTCGTCGGCCAACGACCCCCAAGTGGACCCTGGCCGCGGCGCGCGCACCGGCGCGCAGCACCCGGCCGATGAGGTGCAGCGGCTCGTATCGGCCCGGGAGGTGGCCGAGCTGCTCGGCAGCGACCGTGTGGTCCACGAGCGCACGGGCATCCTCAGCCGCGCCCGCGTGGCGGTGAGGGGGCTCGACCGCGACGGCGATCTGGCGCGGCGGATCGTCGGCAGCCTGCGCAGGCGCCCGGGAGTGTCTCGGGTGAGCGTCAGCCGCCTGACCGGCCGCGTGCTCGTCGAGTTCGACGAGCATCAGATCGACGTCGAAGACTTGATCTCGCAGATTGCGGGCATGGAGCTTCCCGATCTCCCCGGCGAGGAGCTTTCCACCCATCCACTTGATCCGACTCCGCTGATCCAGAGCGCCGCCCGCACCACGGGTGCGGTCCTGGGGCTGAGCCTGCTGGGCGCCCGCAGACTGGCCGGAAGGCGGGGGGCTCCGAGCGGCTCCTCGGCTCCGGTCGCGGTAGCGGCGGCGATAGGCATCCTCGAGGGGCTGCCGCCGCTGCGCCGTGGATTGCGCCAGCTGCTCGGACGCGACCGCGCAGAGCTCGCGTTCGGCGCTGTTCACGTGGTCAGTCTGACGTTTGCCGGCAGCCCCCTCGGACTCGCGGTCTCCGGTGCCAGCGCGTTGCGTCTGCTCATCGACGTGCGTGCCCGGCGCGCCGCGTGGAGCAGCTATGAGGAGCGCGTCAGCGGCAGCTCGGAGGCCGTTCCCGGCGAAACGGTGCGGATCAAAGCCGGCGAGCGGTGTCCGCTGGCAGGCGATGTGATCGAGGGCACCGGCACGATGATCGGGCGCGACGGCCTCCCGCATCCGCTGGGCCCCGGCGCAGCGGTCGCCGGGGGCGCACGCGTGTGCGGCGGCCCGTTTGTCATCGAGCTGCAGGCCGATCGCAGCTTTGAGCCCGGACACCGGCCGGTGGCGGAGCCAAGGACGAGACTGGATCGCTATCTCGCGCTGCTGAGCCCCGCGTCACTCGGATACGCGGTGCTGGTGGGAGTGCTCACGCGCTCGCCGACTCGGATGCTCAGCGCGCTGCTGCTGGTCAACGCCCGTCCCGCTCTGATCGGCGCCGAGGCGGCCGACTCGGCCGCTTCGACGCGCATCCTCCGTTCGGGTGTGACCGTTGTCGGTGGCCCGAGCGGACGCAGGGTGCGGCTGCCCGGCGTGCTGCTGATCGACGGAACGCGCGTGCTCACCGACCGCCGCTTGCAGGTCGGCAAGGTCATCAGCCTGCGCCCCGACTTGGACGAGCCCGAGATCCTCTCCCTGGCAGCCGGCATCGCCGCGGCGAGCGGATCGCCGTGGGGGCCGGCGTTCCCGGCGTCGGGACACGCGGCTGCGCGAGCTGCGGTGTTCGAGCGCGACGGCGCAAGTGCGCAGGTCGGGCGCGGGCGCATCCGCCTCGGAGAACCGCCGGCGCTGCACGGCATCCCTGGCGCCGTGCAGCTACGTGATCGGGGTCATCGGCTGCTCGTCTTGACCCGGGAGGGGGACGCGCGACCGCTTGGGATGGTGACGCTGCGTCCGCGCTTGGCGGATGGTGCACTGCGACTGCTCGACGCCTGCGCGGCGCGCGGGGTGGCGGTCGAGCTGCTGGCGCAAAGCGGGCCGGGGGTCGCGCAGCTGGTGGGTGACCGCGCGCCGCTGACCGTCGTGGAGGCCGATGCCGTAGAGCGGGTGCGTGAATGTCAGCGCGCCGGGAAGCTGGTGGCGGTTCTTTCCGACAGCCCTCACGCGGCGTCCGCGTTCGCCGCTGCCGATATGGCGATCGCGCTGAGCATGAGCGGACGCTTTGCCGCCCGTGCTGATCTGCTGGCGCCGGATCTCGATGCGGTGAGCGCGATCATGCAGGCTGGAGCGCGGCGTCGTGCCGCGGTCGACGATGCGGTCACGCTGTCGGCGCTCTCCAACGGGGTCGGCGCGATCATCGGGCTGCGCTCGGCCGTCGGCCTCGAGCGAGGCTCGGAGCCCACCTACGTGGCGGCGCTGGCGGCGATCGGGCTGGCGAGCGTGCGACTGGCCGGGAGCGGTGCCTCGGCGCAGGCTGTGCGGCGCCTCGCCGATCCAGAGCCGGAGCGATGGGGAAGTCCTTCGCTGGCCGAGCTCTACCGTCAGCTCGAAACCTCGCCGCAGGGCCTCGACGTCACTCAGGCGCAGCGACGGGCTGCTTCGCGCCCGGAGATCCGCCGCGAGAACCCGATCCTCGCCGCGGTCGGTGACCAGCTGCGCTCGCCGCTAAACGGCGCGCTGGCGGCCGGAGCGGGCATCTCGCTGCTGTTCGGAGCCGTGGCCGACGTGGCACTGATCGGAGCCGTGATTCTCGCCAACACGGCCATCGGCGTCTGGCAGGAGCATCAGGCCGGCCGGGCGAGCGAGCTGCTGGCGCGTGAGGCTTCCGGGAGAGTGAGCGTGCGGCGCCCCGGGGAACTGGTCGAGGTGCTCGCGGCCGACCTTGTCGTCGGCGACGTGATCGTGCTCGGCTCGGGCGACCGGGTGCCCGCGGACGCGCGGCTGATCGAATCGGATTCGCTTGAGGTCGACGAAGCTTCGCTGACCGGCGAGTCGCTACCGGTCTTCAAGAACGCCACCGATCCGAGCGACGCGGGACGGGTGATCCTCGAGGGCAGCGATGTGACGGTCGGTAGCGCTACCGCCCTCGTCTGCGCGGTCGGCGAGCAGACGCGGATGGGGGCGACGACCGCGGCCTTGGCCAAGATCGAACCCGCCCGGGCGATGCTCGACCGTCGCCTCAACCGGCTCGTCCGTCAGAGCGTTCCGGTGATCGCCGGCGGCGCGGGCCTGATCGCCCTGTCAGGCGTTGTCTGGCGGCGCCCTCTGGCCTCCCAGCTGGCATTGGCCGCGAGCATCGCGACCGCCGTGGTGCCGGAGGGACTGCCGCTGCTTGCGGGCGTGTCCGAAGCTGCGGTGGCTCGTCGCCTGGCGGGACGCCACGCCCTGGTCCGTCGCCTGTCGGCGGTCGAGGCCCTGGGACGGGTCGATATCGCCTGTGCCGACAAGACGGGCACGCTGACGGCGGGTCGGCTCGAGCTGACCGCCATCGAGACCTTCCTCAAGCGCAGCGGGCGGTCCGCCACCGCTGCGCAACTGCGCCACGTACTCCTGACCGCGGCGTTGGCCAGCCCGCACCCGGACGCGCCGGATGCCGCCTCGCACCCGACCGACCGGGCAGTCATCGCCGCTGCGGAGCGCGACGGCCTCGCCACCCAGATCCGCTCGCGGCGAGCCGTGGAGGTGCCGTTTGAGCCCGCCCGCTCGTTCCACGCGACTCTGGCCGATGGCCGCCTGATGGTCAAGGGGGCAGCCGAAGCGCTGGTCGAGCGCTGCACCAGCGTGCGCCGCAACGGCCAGCCGGCGAACCTCTCTGACCGCGAGCGTCAAGCAATGCTCGACCAGGCAGAACGACTGGCGCGTCGGGGACTGCGCGTGCTGATGGTCGCGGAAGGCGGCGCCGACGGCTCGCCGGAGGATCCACGGGACCTGATGGCTTTGGGCTTGGTCGGAATCTCCGATCCATTGCGAGACGGGGTGGCCGCCGCCGTGGCCCGTTGCCAGCAGGCCGGGGTACGGGTGATGGTCCTGACCGGCGATCACCCATCCACGGCCCAGGCGGTGGCAGAGCAGGCCGGCCTCCCCGTGTCCGTACGGCACGTCCTGACCGGCATCGAGGTCTCGTCACTCGATGATCAGGAGCTCGATCGCCGGCTGCGTGAGGCGTCGGTCGTGGCGCGGATCACGCCGCTTGACAAGCTGCGCATCGTCGAGCGCCTGCAGAGCCAGGGACACACCGTCGCAATGACCGGCGACGGGGTAAATGACGCGCCGGCTTTGCGTCTGGCCGACGTCGGCGTGGCCATGGGACGGCACGGAACGGAGGTCGCGCGCCAGGCCAGCGACGTGGTCCTGGCCGACGACGACTTCGCCACGCTGGTGGAGACGCTCGTCGAGGGACGAAGCTTCTGGCGCAATCTGCGCCGCTCACTCGGTCTGTTGATGGGTGGCAACCTCGGCGAGCTCGGGATGATCGTCGGCGCCAGCCTCCTCGGTCTCGCGGCGCCGCTCAGCACCCGTCAGATCCTGGCCGTCAACCTGGTCACCGATGTCCTGCCGGCGCTTGCGGTAGCCGCCCAACGGCCCGAGCATCGCGATCTCGCGACGCTGCGTCGAGAGGGCGGCCAGGACCAGGACCGGCTGCTGCGCGCCGATGTCCTACGCCGCGGCATCGCCACCGCCGGTCCGCCGCTTGTCGCCTACGCGCTCGCCACCCGGCTCGGCACGGTCACCCAAGCGCGGTCGGTGGCCTTTGGCGGGATCGTTGCCAGCCAGCTTGCGCAAACCTTCAGCCTGGGGCGTTCGGAGGACAGCCTGACGCGTCCCGTAGTGGGCGCGATCGCCGGATCCGGCGGCTTCGCGCTCGCGGCGATGGTCGTGCCTTCGCTGAGCGCCTTCTTCGGCCTCGGGCTGCCTACGCTCCCGGGCTTCGCGCTGATCGGCCTCGCGACGATCGCGTCGCTCGCGCTGGCCTCGCCTCGGGAGGCCGCCCCGCGGCTGATTCTGCCGGCAGCTCCGATTGCCCCCGCCGTGCTGCCGTAACAACTTGTTCACAGGTTTGTGACGGCATTGCAACTAATTCCATTTGGTGCGCTCCTACTGTCGGGGGCATGTTGGAGTTCGTGCTCGCGCTGGGTGCCTTCGTCATCGCCAGCCAGTGGCTGGCGATGGCTGCCGCGTCTCTGGGGATCCCCTCGGTCGTCGTGGCGCTCATCGGTGCCCTGGTCTAACCGGTTGCGCAGCTTCGCGAAGAGCTGCGCCAGATCGACGCATTGCGCTTGTGAGTGAGCAGGAAGCCGTCCATGTCGTGCGCCGCAGCCCAGGGAGGCTCCGGGTCCGGGCGTCGTTGCCGAGCCCCATGGACGGCATCCGCAGGGAGCGGATCGCAGCGGCGGGAGGCGTGCACAACGTGCGCCTGAGCCCGCGCACCGGAAACATCCTGATCGAGTTCGATCGGGATGTGATCACCGAGAGGGAGTTGCTTGCGCTGCTGGAGGGTGAGCCGGCGTCACCTCGTCGGAATGGCACGAGGCGAGTCTCGAGCAAGCAGTCAAGCGCAGTTGCACAAGCCGGCTGGCTGCGCGCCGAGCGCTCGGAAACGATCCGTGCCCGGCCTGCCGACTGCATCGCCACGCTGCTGGAGTTCGAACGCTACCCGCAGTGGCAGACGTACGTCACCGCCGCAAGCGTCCACGAGCGCGACCGCCGTGGTCGTGGTGTCCGCGTGCGCACGCGCGCCGAGGTTGCCGAGCGCGAGATCGACTTCACCACGAGCTACCGCTTCCCCAGCCCGAACCGAATCGTCTTCGAACAGGACGACGGCGAACTGGGAGCCCTGCGGGGAAGCTGGGCGTTTCGAAGCTCAGGCGGCGAATGCACCTGCGCCACCTGCGTGATCGAGGTCAAGCCGTCCTGGCGCCTCAGCCTCCTGCTGCACGGGTCGCTGTTCGACGGGATCCGCGAGGCCGCGCTCGACCACCTGATGCACGAGTTGCGCGCGCGCGTCGAGGAGAGGGCGTAACCAACTCAGACCCCGGACTCGATTCCGTCGGCCAGCTCCTGGACATCGCGACTGTGCGAGTGGCTTTCAACGAAATGGGTCGCGGAGATGACCAGAGCTATCGGCCACTCGATCAACTCGAGCGCGGCCATCGCCCCGATTCCCGCATACCAGACAAGTCCGGCCGGGCCGGGCAAGTTGACCTTGATGTCGCTCCCCGGCAACGAGACGGACGGCCCCCCGCGGCGCATCCGGTGAATGTTCTGCTCCCGCTCTTGCTTTGTGGCCATCGGACACCTCCAGTTCTCCGTTGACCGTCCTCCTACCCGGGCGTTTCCCGGGCTAACGCCTCCGATGCCTTCGCTCCTCGCCAGCACGCGGTCCTGGAGGGCAGGCCGGCAGTCAGGATCGGTATGCGGCGTCCGCGGGCAGGACCTCGGGGTCGGCGGTCTCGGGCCGGCGGCGGAAGAACTGCGGGAAGAACGGCCAGGAGGCGAACATCAGGACGATGCCCAGGATCAGGCCGCCGATCCCGACGAGGATCGGCGTCTGGATGCCCGCCAGCGGCTTGGAGTAGTTGTTCCCGGCCGTGTTGTAGTAGCCGTAAGCCTTGACCCCGATGTAGAACATCATCGCGCCGCCGACCACCGGGATCAGCCCGGCCAGGAAGAAGTTGCGAGCGCTCTTGAACAGGTCGCGCCGGAAGTAGAACGCGCAGGCCAGCCCGGTGAACCCGTAGTAGAAGACGACCGAGAAGCCGAGCGCCGAGATCGTGTCGCCGAGCACGTTCTGCTTGGGGTTGAAGGCGAGCAGCGCCACGGTCCAGACGATCGACAGCCCGCCCATCATGAGCGTCGAGAAGCTCGGCGTCAAAAACCGCGGGTGAACCCGGCCGAAGGCTGACGGGATCGCCCTCCAGCGCGCCATCGACAGCGTCGTGCGCGCGGTCGGCAGGATCGTCGTCTGCGTCGATGCCGAGGCCGAGGTGAGCACGCAGATGATCAACAGCTTGTCCAGCGGAGACCCGAAGACGTCGGTGCCGAGCGCGTTCAGGACGTCAATGGAGTTGGTGGAGAGAAAGGCGGTGCCGTGGTAGGCCTGCGCCGCGGCGCTGACCAGGACGTAGATGGCGAGCAGGATCACCGTCGAGACGACGGCGGCCTTGCCCGGCCCCCGATTGCGGTCGCGTGACTCCTCGTTGACGGCGACGCCCGAGTCCCAGCCCCAATAGATGAAGATGCCGAGCAGGACGCCATCGATCAGCGCCCCCCAGCCGAGGTCGAACGGATTGAACCACTCGGCGGAAACGTGAAGCGAATGGGCCGGGCTGTTCGCGTACACCTTGACCAGCGCCACCACGACGAACAGCGCCAGCGTGAAGATCTCCAGGCTCAGGAGAAACGTCTGCACTCGCGCCGAGAGCTCGATGCCCCGGTAGCAGATCCACGTCATCAGCACGATCCAGATCACGGAGCCGATGATCAGGGCGAGATTCGAGTGCGCGGCCGAGTGCCAGCCGACCAGCAGGAAGGTGTAGTTGCTGGCGATCTCCGCCAGCGACGCCATCACGATGATGTCGGCGAGGAAGATCGCCCAGCCGTTGATCCAGCCCAGCTGCGGCCCGAAGGCGCGCGTCACCCAGGCAAACGTAGTCCCGGCATCCGGGTCGGCGAGGTTGAAGAAGCGATAGCCGACCGAGACGAACAGGATCGGGATGAACGAGACGATCAGCACCGCCGGGGCGTGCACGCCGACGCCGGCGACGGCGACCACGAACCCGAGCGTGGCCGCGAGGCTGTACGCGGGCGCGGTCGATGCGATCGCGATGACCAGGTTGGAGATGTAGCCGATCGCGTCGGACTTGAGCCCCTTGTTGCCGGGAGCGGTGGCGTCCAGGGAGGCTTCTGGCGCCTGGAGTGTGGCTGGGCTCTCCATCGGGATGCGAAACCCTATGCGGACGGTTACCGGCGCGCAAGCCGGAGACGTGGCAGGAAACTACCACTCCACTTAGACGAAATGTCCAACGCCCCCGCCGGTGCGGCGCACGACGGCCTCCTGGCCGCGAAGCCATCGCACGGTGTGGGCGATGCCGTCCCGGAGGTCGATCCTGGCCTCCCAGCCGAGCAGCTCGCGGGCCTTGGCCACGGACGGCCAGCGACGCTGGACGTCGACCTCGAAGCTCGGAAGATGCTGGAGCCGCATTTGCTCTGGGTCCTCGCCGCAGGCCTCCCAGATGAGCGCGGCGATGGCGGCCATCGAAAGCTCCTCGGTGGCGGAGATGTTGAAGTCCTGGTTCTCGCCGGCCGGGGAGGCCATGGCGGTCACGATCCCGTCGGCGATGTCGTCGACGTGGGTGAGCGTCCGCGTCTGCTCGCCGGAGCCGAAGATCTGGAGGGGGCGCTGTCCCGACAGGACCTTGGCGATCAGGTCGGGCACGGCGTGGGCGATCCCGGGCTCGTCGGGATCGGGCAGCTCCCCCGGACCGTAGGCATTGAACGGACGGCAGATCGTGAAGCGCAGGCCGTGCTGGTCGTGGGCGGCGCGGGTGTAGACCTCGCCCGCCAGCTTGGAGAACCCGTAGGCCGAGCGCGGAGACGGGCAGCGGTCGAGGTGGCTCTCGGGCGTCGGGAACTCGGTGGCGCGCTCGAACACCATCGATGAGGACACGTAGGTGAAGCGCTCGACGCCCTGGTCGGTGGCGGCGTGCACGATCGCGCCGGTGAGCGCGTTGTTGACCTCGGTGAGCGTGAACGGAAGCTTGTGGAAGTTGGCGATCCCGCCGACGATCGCCGCCAGATGGATCACCCGCGTGCAGCCGTCCACGGCCTGCTCGGCCACCTTCAGGTCGCGTAGATCGCCGTTGTGAAGCTCGCACCCCTCGCGCATCCAGGCCGGCGGCGGACGATGGTCGGCGACCCTGACCTCGAACTCCGGATCTGAGAGCAACCTCCCGACCACCGCGCGGCCGATCGTCCCCGCCCCGCCGGTGACCAGCACCCGCGCCATCAGCGGGCGGCGTCGGAGACGTCCAGGCGGGCGACGTCGTCGCGGAGCGCCGCGGACTCGGCGGCGTACAGGAAGACCTGGCCGGTGCCCAGGCTGTTCCAGGGGTCGACCAGCAGGCACTGGTCGTCCGTCAGGGTGAGGATCTGGCGCAGCGTCTCGGGACGCTCGAACTCGGAGTGGTTGGTGGCCACGATCACGACATCGGCGTCGCGGACGGCGTCGTGCAGTGGCTGGGTGGGGGTGGCGGCGTGCGGATCGCACACCGCCACGTCGGCGAGCTCGCGCTCCAGCAGGCGGATCAGCTTGGGCGACAGCGAATCGCGCTCGTCGTCGGTGTCGCGCTTGAAGGTGAGCCCGAGGACCGCGACCTTGCGCGACGACAGGCTGCCGAGCCGGCGCTTGATCCCCTCCACCAGGAACAGGGGCACTCCCTCGTTGACCCGGGACACCGCCAGCAGCATCCCGGGGGCGTGGGAGCGCTCCTCGGAGAACGCGAAGTCCTTGCGCAGGCAGGTGCCGGCGGTCAGGCCGGGCATCGCGATCCCCCCGCGCGGGTAGTCGCGGTTGATCAAGTCGATGACCTCGAACACATTGGCCCCGTAGCTCTCGCAATCCATCATCAGCAGATTGGGCAGCGCGAAGGTCGCGTAGCGCAGGATGTTGGTCCAGATCTTGGCCAGCTCGGCCTGCACCGGGGTCGTTTTGACGATCGGCGCCCCGAACACGCCGAACAGCTCGGCGGCGTGGTCGGTGGAGCTGTCGCCGACGCCGCCCACGATGCAGGGCAGCGTGGTGATCTCGTCCAGGAACTTGCCGGCGGCGATCCGCTCGGGCGCGTGGGCCACGAACACGTCCTCCCCGACCCGCAGCTCGCGCTGCTTCTCGAGGTAGCCGGCGACGAACTCGGTGGTGCCCGGGGCGATCGTCGAGCGCAGGATGAGCCCGTGACCGGGCCGCAGCAGCGGCAGGAGATCGTCGACGGCGGCGCGCACCTGGCGCAGGTCCGATTCGACATGGGAGAACGAGGGGGTCCCGATCGTGATGATGATGTCGTCGGCCCGCGCGGCGTCCGCGGCGCGGTCGGCCAGCTCCAGCCGGCCGCTCTCGCGTACCCGGTCCAGAAGCGCCTGCGTGCCCGCTTCCTCGAACGGCATTCGGCCCGCCCGCAGCGCCTCGAGCACCGACGAATCGTGGTCGACGCCCAGCACCCGCAGGCCGAAGTCGGCAAAGCACAGGGCGAGCGGGAGCCCGACGCGGCCCAGCCCGATCACCGATATGAAGCGCGGCTCGCTCACTGCCCGCGACGGACGTCGTGGCCGAGGCTGGGCAGCGGCGCCATCCCCTCCTCGGCGGCGACCCCCCGGACCTCGCCCACGTAGGCGATCCTGTCCAGCCGGGCGATCTCCCGCTCGCCCTCCACGCGGGCGGGGTGGCCCTCGGGCAGCCCGCGGATCAGGGTGCGGATCCGCTCGCGCAGCTGCAGGGCGAAGTGGGGCGTCGAGGCCCCCATCAGCTGGCGTACGTCCTCGACCGTCGGCTCGTGCTCGGGCTTGAGGCGATCGGGATGCTCGGCCTGGCTCATTTCGAGCTCTGCTGGGGAACGGCCTGGAGGAGGTTGTCCATCTCGGCCTGAACCGGCACGGAGATCGCGCTTGCGTCCCCGATCACCCAGCCGTGGTTGTAGACGGCAGCCGTCGGGCCCTCCTGCGTATAGCCGGGCGTCGCGTAGTCGAGGAAGAAGTTGAGCACGGAGTGAGGGAGAGTAGAGGGATTGTCTACGAGCAGCTGGGGACCGTAGTCGGCGCTGCCCGAGAGCGCCGCGGAGGCCGCGGCGTCCAGCGGGCGGCTGGCGTTGAGCAGCACGTAGCCGTGGCCCGGGCTGCGGATCGCCCAGCCGAAGCTGCCGGGCACGTGGGCGCAGGGCTGGCCGAAGGTACACGCGGGATCCCGGTAGGTCGCGAACGCGACCGAGTTGGCGGCCGGGTCCGTTGCCCCGACGCGGTTGACCGTTCCGTACCTGCGCAGCTGACCGACGATCCCGTTGGAGATGACACTCGGCGGTCCGAGCACGTAGATGTGGGGTTTCTGATGGGCCAGCAGCGCCTGCCGGGTGGCCGCCGGCACGCCCGAGCCGCTCACGAACAGCACCGGATCGCCGCTTTCGGCTGACCAGCCGGCCGCCGGCATCGCGTAGCCCGGGCTGGTGGCCGAGGCGATCACCACGTCGGAGCTGGGGCGTCCCTGCACGGCGGTCACGAAGCGGTCGATGCCGGCCGCCAGCTTGTACGGATCGCTGCCGGTGATCGACGCCGAATGCAGCTTGGGTGTCGGAGCGACGTCGCCGACCCTGATCACCTGCGCGCCGCCGACGCCTCCCGACCCCGCGGGCGCAAGTTCGGCGAGCGCGGTCGTGGTGGCCGCGGGCAGCGAGCCGCTGCCCGAGAGCAGGACCGGAGCTCCGATCGGGGAGGCCATCAGCACCGAGGTCGCGATGGCCGCCTGCCAGTCGTCGGTCGGGGCGATCGCCACCGTGGAGGGATGGGTGCCCGGAGCCGCGGACGGGTACACAGCCAGGGCCACTCCCGCGGCGTCCGCGGCCGGGTCCGCGCCCGGCACGCGGGTCGTGTTCTTCGTGGCCAGAGCCGGAAAGCCCAGCTTCTGCGGGGCCTGCGGATCCTTGGAGGGCACCCCCACCGTCACGACCGTCGGCGCCGAGCCGGTCGTGCCCCTGAGCAGCCGGGTGCCCCCGCCGCAGCCCGCGAGCGCGAGGGCGGCCAGCGCGGCGAGGACGGCGAGCGCGGTGACGAGGCTGGTCGGCGGAGAGTGGCGGGGCATCGGCGGCCACGTTAGCGACACCATCATTGCCCGGCGCAGGTCGCCGTGCGGCTCCGGCTGGGCGAGGGGTCTCGGCCTAACTCGGGTATGGACCGAGGAAAACCCGAACCCCTACGAGCTTTCGCGCCGAGCGACTATCTCGGCGCGCTCGGCGAGGCGGTTGGCCCGGCGCAGCTCCGCCTCGCGCATCCGCCGGCGCTGCACCGGCGAGCTGGCCGTCAGCGGGGGCACGGGCGCGGGGCGGCCTTCGGAGTCCAGCGCCACCATCGTCAGGTAGGCGGTATTGGTGTGGCGCCGGGAGCCCGAGCGGGGGTTCTCGGCCTCGACCGAGACGCCCACCTCCATCGAGCTGCGCCAGGCCGCGTTGACGGTCGCCCGGAAGGTGACCAGGTCGCCGACCAGGATCGCCACCAGGAAGTCCATCCGGTCCATGCCGACGGTGACCACGCGCTGGCGGGCGTGCTTGATGGCGGCCAGGGCCGCGCATTCGTCGGCCAGCTTCATGATCGTTCCGCCGTGGATGTTCCCGGCGCTGTTGGCGTCGGTCACGCCCATCCAGTGCGTGAGCATGGCGCAGGACTCAGAGACGGGCTTGGGGTCCATTGGGTCGGCCGGATCCTATAGTGGGACGCCCTGACCTGATGGGCCGCGCCGAGCGCGACCCACTACGCTTCAGGGGCCAGTAAGCCACCCGCCAAGGAGGATGCGATGCCGGGCCTTTCCGGGCGCATGTCCACCGTCGTCAAAGCGAAGATCTCCAAGTTGCTCGACCGGGCCGAGGATCCGTCCGAGACGCTCGAGTACAGCTATCAGAAGCAGATCGAGCTGCTTCAGAACGTCAAGAAGGGCATCGCCGACGTCGTGACGTCGAAGAAGCGACTGCAGCTGCAGGAGGAGAAGTACCAGCAGCAGGTCGTAAAGCTCGACACGCAGGCCCGTCAAGCCCTGGCGGCCGGCAACGAGGATCTCGCTCGGGTCGCGCTCGAGCGCAAGAACGTCGTCCAGACAGATCTGCAATCGCTGGACTCGCAGATCGGCCAGCTCGAGCAGCAGCAGGAGCAGATGACCGCGTCCGAGCAGAAGCTGCGCACCAAGCTCGAGCAGTTCCGCTCCAAGAAGGAGGTCGTCAAGGCCCAGTACTCGGCCGCCGAGGCCCAGGTGCGGATCTCCGAGGCCGCGACCGGAGTGGGCGAGGAGATGGCCGACGTGGGTCTGGCCATGCAGCGGGCGCTCGACAAGACTGAGAACATGCGCGCGCGCGCCGACGCAGTCGGCGAGCTCGAGGCGTCGGGCACGTTCGAAGACCTGACCGCGCTCGGCTCAGGCGACGACGACATCGACCGCCAGCTCAAGCAGCTGTCCAGCACCAGCGAGGTCGACGCCGACCTGGCCAAGATGAAGGCCGAGCTCGGGTCCGGGTCGGACTCGGGGTCGGCGCCGGCCGGGCAGATCGGAGCCGGCGAGTCCGGCGGATCCGCTCCGGCCGAGGGGCAGTCGTAGTGATCGTCCGGATCTCCACCGAGGGCCAGTACGAGGTCCGGGACGCCGACATCCCCAGGCTCAACGAGCTCGACGACCAGGCCGTCGACGCCTGCCGGACCTCCGACGAGGCGGCCTTTCACGAGGTCTTCGGGCAGCTGCTGGACTACGTTCGCGGACACGGCAACCGAGTGCCCGACGACGAGTTGGTGGGATCGGACATCATCCTGCCGCCGCCCGACGTGTCTCTGAAGGAGGCCAGGGCGGAGTTTCAGGGCGAGGGCCTGATCCCGGGCTGAGACCTCGGTAGGCGCCGGGCGGTGACGCGAGCAGGCGAAGCTCGGTCAGGCGCCGTCGGCGACGCCGAGCAGCAGCGAGTGGGTCTGGGCGGCGACGCCGTCCCAGTCGTATCGCTTGGCGCGCCGCAGCCCTGCGAGGCGCAACCGATCGCGCAGCCCTTGATCGGCGACGGCGCGGACGATCGCGTCGGCCAGCGCGTCGGGTCGATCCGGGTCGACGAGCAGCGCCGCGTCTCCGCAGGTCTCGGGCAGCGCGCCGCGATCGGCGGCCACCACTGGGACGCCGCACGCCATCGCCTCCAGGCAGGTCAGCCCGAAGCCCTCGTAGCGCGACGGCAGCACGAACGCCGTCGCCCCTCGGTACAGGCTCAGCAGATCCTCGTCGTCGACATAGCCGACCGAACGCACTCCGCCCACCGGCTCGGCCTGCCTGAAGTAGGGCCGCGTGTCCCCGGCCCACACCAGCTCGAGGCCCGCGCTTTGCAGCGCGGCGGCCGCCGGCGCGAGCGCCGCCAGGTTCTTCCGGATGTCCGCGGTGGCAACCGTGAGCACGTACGGCCGAACCAGGCCGAGCCTGGCAGCGCGGTCGGGGCTGGGCGCTCCGGGGGTGAAGTGCTCGCCCACCCCCCCGCCGATGACCACGAGCCGGTCCGGGTCCAGGCCGCCGGCGGCGATCAGCTCCCGGCGTGAGAACTCCGAGACCGTGATCACCGCCAGCGCCCGGCGGGCGGCCTGGAGCCCGAAGTGGCGGTGCCAGGTCCGGTAGGCCCGCGAGTAGCCGGCCGGCTCACGCAGAACCGCGGCATCGTGCATGACCAGGACGTTGCGCGGCCAGGCCAGCGGGGCCAGGTTGGCGGGGGAGAAGACCAGCCCCGCCCGGATCCGCGCCGCCTGCGCCGGGAGCGTGAGCTGCTCCCAGGCCTGGGCGCGTCCGCGGGTTCTCGCGTTCGCCGGCGGCGCCGCCGTCACGTAGCGATCGGGCGCGATCGCTGCCAGCCGTCCCACGACCTCGGCCGTCCAGCGCTCGACTCCGGTGATCGTGGGCCGCGTGCAGACGCGACAGTTGAGGACGATCGGCTGCTTATCGGGGCCGCGGGGGGCGGCCCGGCGCTCGGTTAGACCGCGGGGGCGGCCGGTTCCCGGTGCTGGATCCACTTGGAGGCGGCCGGGATCTTCGACCGGTCGCACCGGCTCGCGTAGGCCCGCGCGATTTCCGTGACCTCCGAGAGCAGGTCGTCCTGCAGGCGAATCGGTTCGAGGCCCAGGTCGAGCAGCTGGCGATTCTCCACGAACAGATCGTTCTCCGCCGCCTCCTTGCGCGGGTTCTCGAGGTAGTCGACGTCGGCGCCGGTCATGCTCGCGACCAGCTTGGCGAGGTCCACGACGCGGTGAACCTCGGTCATCTGGTTGAAGACGCGGACGCGCTCGCCGGCCTCAGGCGGGTTCTCGATCGCCAGCTGGATACATCGGACCGTGTCCTGGATGTGGATGAACGCCCGTGTCTGGCCGCCCGTGCCGTGGACGGTCAGGGGATAGCCGATCGCCGCCTGCATGAGGAAGCGGTTGAGCACGGTCCCGTAGTCGCCGTCGTAGTCGAAGCGGTTGATCAGGCGGTCGTCGATCCGCGTCTCGGCCGTCTGGGTACCCCACACGATGCCCTGGTGCAGATCGGTGACCAGCAGGCCGTCGTTCTTGTTGTAGAACGCGAACAGGAGCTGGTCCTGGGTCTTGGTCATGTGGTAGACGCTGCCCGGGTTGACCGGGTAGAGGATCTCCTGCTCGACCTCGGTGCCCTCGTCAGTGTCGATCCTCACCCGCAGGTAGCCCTCGGGAATCTTGACCCCGGCGGTGCCGTAGCCGTAGACGCCCATGGTGCCCAGGTGCACGACGTGGGTGTCGAGCTCGGCCTCGACCAGCGCCGCCAGCAGGTTGTGGGTGGCGTTGACGTTGTTGTTGACCGTGTAGCGCTTGTGCCACGAGCTCTTCATCGAGTAGGGAGCGGCGCGCTGCTCGGCGAAGTGCACGATCGCGTCCGGCTGCCACTCCGCCAGCAGGTCCAGCAGCTCCTGATAGTCCTGGGAGACGTCGAGACGGTGAAAGGAGATGTCCCGGCCGGTCAGCTCGCGCCACGCCTCCAGCCGCGTGCCCAGCGGCCTGATCGGCGTCAGGGAGTCGGCCTCGAGCTCGACGTCCGCGTTGCGGCGCGCCAGGTTGTCGACGATCGCGACTTCGTGCCCGCACGCCGACAGGTGCAGAGAGGTCGGCCACCCGCAGAAGCCGTCTCCACCGAGAATCAAAGTGCGCAAGGTTTCTCCCTTGGGTCCGTTGTATGTGGCTCGCGCTCGCCGCCGTGGGCGCTGCTCATGGCAATGGTGGCTGGCATCGACCGGGGCGCGTCGGCCAAGTCGTCCAGGGTAGCGCAAGGGTCGGCGGCCTCGAAGCCAGTCACCGGCCGGGCTTTACACGCGTCTTATCGGGCTACATGGGATCGGCGTGCCCGAGACCAGAAGGCTAGATGGGGATTCCCCACAGTGCAAACCAGCGCTGGAGCTCGGGCTCGATCGGCAGATCGGCGCCGACCTGAGCCTTGAGAACGAGCTCGCGCTCGTTGTCGCGTTGCTGCGCGCCGGCGCCGCCGGCGGGAACGAACGGGTAGAAGGCGCCCCGCTTGTAGTTGTAGATCCAGTAGAGCGGGCGACCGCTGGAATCCTGGAACGCGAACACCGCGCACAGCACGCGCTCGCCGTAGCCGCCGTCCTGGAGCGCGGTCGAGACGGCGTTGATGCCGGCGACCAGATCGTCGAGGTCGGGGCCCCGCAGCACCAGCCAGCTGAAGCCGTAGCTGTCCTGCGAGGTCTCAACCTTGGTGCCGGTGTCGGTGGCGGTCGCGCGCACCACCTCCTCCATCTCGCGGACGATCTGGGTGAAGTCGGCGGTGGCCAGGGATTGAAAGACGATCGCGGCGCTCCCCCGGGTGGTGATCTCCAGCTTGGTCTCAAGCGTCACGTAGGCCGTGCTCATCGCAAACAGCCGGTCGGGCGCGGGCTTGACCAGCTTGCGCCGCCCGGTCAAGACGTCCAGGAACCCCATCAGCGGGCGGCTACCGAGCGGTTCCCTGAAGCTGGGACTCCAGCCGCGCCAGCGCGTTCAGCCGGGCCTCGAGCGGCGGATGGGTCGAGAACAGGGTGGCGACCGACTGCTTGGGCTTGGGCGGAAAGATGTAGAAGGCGGCAAGCTCCCCGGAGGCGGCGCGCAGATCCCGCTGCGGGATCTGATCCATCTGACCGCTGATCTTCAGCAGCGCCGAGCTCAGCGCGCTCGGGCGCCCGGTGATGATCGCCGAGCCGCGATCGGCGGCAAATTCCCGGTAGCGCGACAGGGCCTGGATGAGCACGAACGAGACCACGTAGACCACCCCGGAGACGAGCACGACGACGATCATGCTGATACCGCTGTCGTTATCGTCGTTTCCGCCGAACGCGCCACCGAAGAAGAAGCCGATCTGGACTATGAAGGCGGCGATCGACGCGAAGAAGCTGGCGATCGTCATCAACATCACGTCGCGGTTCTGGACGTGAGTGAGCTCGTGGCCGAGGACGGCCTCGAGCTCGGCCGGCCCCAGCAGCGACAGCAGCCCGGTGGTCACGCACACCGTCGCCGTGCTCGGAGAGCGGCCGACGGCGAAGGCATTGGGCATCGGCGTGTCGGCGATCGCGACCCGCGGCATCGGGAGGTTGGCCTGGATGCAGAGGCGCTCGATCGTGGCATGCAGCTCGGGTGCCTGCTCGGACGTGACCTCATGGGCGCCCATCGAGGCCAGCGCAAGCTTGTCCGAGCTGAAGTACTGCACCAGGAACAGCACGGCCGCGATCACCGCCACCGCGACGACGCCCACGCCGGCGGCGATCAGCACCGCGATCAGGACGACGTAGACCAGGCCGAGCAGGAACGTCGTCAGCAGCATCCGGGCCTGGAGACCGGGATCGCGACCGAATGTCCTGGGGGCGGGCATGACGAACTCAATCTTGGCAGGGACGATAAGGCGAGCGTGAAGCTTGCCGATGACTTTGGGACCCGGGCTCGGCGGCGGCGGGCTAGTGCTCGCCTTGGTGCTCGCCTTGGTGCTCGCCTTGGTGCTCGCCTTGGCGCCCCCGTAGGCCGAGCGCCCGCTCGATGAACCGCAGGCTGACCGCCTGCAGCTCGGGATCGTGCTGGATCGAGCGGTGATGGCCGCCGGGCACCGCGATCAGGCGGCTGCCGGCGATCCTCATCTCGGCGGCCAGCTCGCGTGAGTGCTGCACCGGAACCCGCTCGTCGCCCTCGGCATGCAGCAGCAGCAGGGGAGCCGTCAGGTGCTTGACCGTCTGGAACAGATCGTGCCCGGCCAGGAACGAGTCCAGGGCCTGCGGGTCTGAGTCAAAGCTCTGGCTGCCGGCGCTCAGTCCCCGCCTCAGCGCAGCGGCCCCGGGCGGACAGATCGCGACCACGGCCCGGGCGCCGACCGGAGCGGCGGCGACGATCGCGAAGTAGCCGCCCAGGCTCGAGCCGCGCAGCGCCACCGGCGCCTCCGGATCGCCGATCGCGTCTCGCAGGCGAGCGGCCATCACTTCCACATCGCCGATCACCTCCCCCCGCATCGGCCCGGCGCTGTCGCCGTGACCGCGCAGGTCGAAGCAGATGACCGCCAGGCCCTGCGCCGCCGCCACGCGGGCATAGTCGTGGTGACTTTCCTTGCAGGAGCCGGCGCCGTGCAGGATCACGATCCCGGCTCGCGCCGGGGGGTGGGGCGCGGGAGGCAGCCACAGCGTGAAGGCCAGACCGCCGCTGGCGCCGGTGTGGGCCGGAAGCAATGGGGTGATCGTGCGCGTCGCTTTCGCCATATCGTTAGCGCCCGTGACCGCCACGGCCTCCGAGCTCTCTCACGTCTACCCGTTGGGCACGCGCGTCAACGATCGTGGCCATCTGGAGCTTGGCGGATGCGACGCCGTGGAGCTGGCGCGCGAGTTCGGAACGCCGGTGTACGTGGTCGTCGCGGACGACGTGCGCCGCCGGGCCCGGGCGTTCGTGGACGCCATGGCGGCGCGCCATCGCGACTTCGATGTCCTGTTCGCCTCCAAGGCGTTCCCGTGCACCGCGGTCTACCGGTTGCTGGCGCAGGAGGGCCTGGCCTGCGACGTGGCCTCGGGCGGCGAGCTGGCGCTGGCGCTCCGCGGCGGATTCGATCCGCGGCGCACCTACCTGCACGGCAACGCCAACTCGACGACCGAGCTGCGCGAGGCGCTGGCGGCCGGCGTCGGTCACGTGGTGCTGGACTCGATGCACGAGCTCGACCGCCTGGCCGCCGTGGCCGCGGAGCTCGATCGCCGGCAGGAGGTGCTGCTCCGGATCACGCCCGATGTGGCCGGCGAGACCCATCTGGCGATCTCCACCGGACAGGCCGACTCCAAGTTCGGCTTCTCGATGGCCCAGGCCCGAGAGGCGATCGCCCGCCTCCGTGATCACGCGTGGCTGGAGCTGGTCGGCCTGCACTTCCACATCGGCTCGCAGCTGCTCTCGCTGGAGCCCTTTCGGGCGGCGGTCCGGACGGTCGCCACGCTCGGCGACTTCCCCGTCTACAACCTCGGCGGCGGTCTCGGGGCCGCCTACACGGCCGACCAGCATCCGCCGAGCCCCGAGCGCTACGTGGAGGCGATCGTCGACACCGCCCACGCCGAGCTGGGACCGGACAAGCGGATCCTGCTGGAGCCCGGGCGGGCGCTGGTTGCCAACTCGACGGTCACCCTGTACACGGTGCAGACGGTCAAGCGCAACGTCTCGACCTGGGTCGCGGTCGACGGCGGGATGTCGGACAACCTGCGCCCGATGATGTACGGCGCGCTCTACGAGGCGCTGATCGCCGATCGCCCCCTGGCGGTGGGCGACGTGTGCTGCCATGTGGCCGGCAAGCACTGCGAGTCGGGCGACGTGATCGTCCGGGATGTGGCGCTCGCCGATCCGGCGCCCGGGGATGTCCTGGTCACGCCGGTCACCGGGGCCTACGGCTACGCCCTGGCCAACAACTACAACGGCGTGCCCAGGCCGCCCGTGGTGGTGGTGGCCGACGGCGCTGCCCGGGTGGCCGTGCGCCGCGAGACCTACGCCGACCTGATGAGCCGGGATGTGGGCACGTGACCGACGCGGCGCCTCTCCCCGACGGGCGGCCGTTCCGCGTGGGACTGCTCGGGCACGGGACGGTGGGGGGTGCGTTTGCCACGCTCTTGCCGGCGCATGCCGATCGGATAGCCCGCATCACCGGCCTGCGGCCGGAGCTGTCAGGCGTCCTGACGCGCTCTTCGGGCTCCTTCGAGGAGATCCTGGCCGGCTCGGACCTGATCGTGGAGCTGATCGGCGGGCTCGAGCCCGCCCGCGAATATCTGCTGGCGGCGATGCGCGCCGGCAAGCACGTCGTGACCGCCAACAAGCAGCTGCTGTCGCACTTCGGCGAGGAGCTCTGGGAGGAGGCCCGGACGCATGCGGTGCAGCTGCGCTTCGAGGGAGCCGTGGCCGGCGTGGTGCCGGTCATCCGGGTGCTGCAGGAGTCACTGGCGGGGGCGACGATCGACCGCGTGCACGGGATCGTCAACGGCACCACCAACTTCATCCTCACCGAGATGGCGCGCACGGGCTCTGATTTTGCGACGGCGCTGGCCTCGGCTCAGCGGCTGGGCTACGCCGAAGCCGACCCGTCCGACGACGTCGACGGACGCGACGCCGCCGCCAAGATGGCGATCATCGCCCGGCTCGCCTTCGAGACCCCGGTGCACATCGACCAGGTGAGCTACGAGGGCATCCGGCAGATCCAGCCCGACGACCTCGAGTACGCGAGGGATCTCGGCCTGGGCCTGAAGCTCATCGGGACCGCCGAGCGGATCGGCGCCGATGGCCTGGCGGTCCGGGTCTATCCGGTGTTCCTGTATCCCGGGCACCCGCTGGCCTCGGTCAACGGTCCCTTCAACGCGGTCACCGTCGAGTCCGAGGCGATCACCGAGATCACGATGTCGGGACCGGGCGCGGGAGGACCGCAGACGGCCTCGGCGGTGCTCGGGGACGTGATCAGCGCCATGATCCCCCCGGCCTCGACGCCGCCGGTGACCGAGTCGCTGCGGATCGTCACCGATGTCATGTCGGCGTTCTACCTGCACCTCGAGGTCGCCGACGAGCCCGGCGTGCTCGCCCAGGTGGCGCAGATTCTGTCGTTGCAGCACGTGTCGGTGAAGTCCGTGGTGCAGAAGGGGATGCGTGACCAGGCGCGGCTGGTGATGGTCGTGCACCCGGTGCTCGAGTCCCAGTTCGCCGCGGCGATGGCCGAGCTCGCCGAGCTGGACCAGCTGCGCGCCCCACCGCGGGCCATTCGGGTGCTGGAGAAGGAGTTCGGGTAGTCACAGACGTTTTGCACGGCGTCACCCACGTGTGAGGTTTTCACTGTCAGGCTCCACGTGATGGATCTACGTAACGCATACCGTTACGCAGGCACCGCAGGTACCGCAGGCACCCCGGCTACCGCAGGTACCGCAGGCACCCCGGCTACCGCAGGTACCGCAGGCACCCCGGCTACCGCAGGTACCGCAGGCACCCCGGCTACCGCAGGGGGCGACCATCGCCTCGCTGCGTTGGCGGCGCGCCAGCACGGCGTCGTGGCCTCGTGGCAGCTGCAGGCGATGGGCTATACGCGCGCGGCGATCGCCAGACTGGCCCGCGGGGGCTGGTTGCACAAGCTCCATCGCGGGGTCTACGCGGTCGGCCACCGCCGCCTGACGCTCCGCGGACACTGGATGGCCGCAGTCCTGGCCTGTGGCCCCGAGGCCGTCCTCAGCCACTTCGCAGCGGCGGCGCTGTGGGGCCTGCAGAACCCATCGAGAACCCGTATCGACGTCACCGCGCCCAGCAAGCACACGGTGGAGGGCGTCCAGTGCCACGTCGCCCGCGGGCTGTCAGACGAGGATCGGGCGATCGTCGACGGCATCCCGACTACGTCGATCAGCCGCCTGCTGCTCGATCTGGCGCCTCTCGAGCACCCCCAGCGGCTGCGCTCCACCTTGGAAAGCGTGCAACGGCGGGATCTGCTCGACGTACGCGCGCTCCGGACGGCGATCGGGCGCAGCAGAGGCCACCACGGGCAAAAGCCTCTCAAGGCGGCGCTCGCCGAACTGGACGACGAGGCGCCCTGGACCCAGTCGGAGCTGGAGCGGCGCTTCCTGGAGCTCGTCCGCGGTGCCGGCCTCCCCGAGCCGTCGGCCAACGTGGTCGTCGCCGGACAGTTGGTCGACTTCCACTGGTCGCAATCCGGGATCGTGGTGGAGGTCGACGGCTACGCGTTCCACGCCAACCGCCGCTCCTTCGAGGAGGATCGCCGCAGGGACGTCAAGCTCCAGGTTGCCGGCGAGCGGGTGATCCGGGTCACCCATCGGCAGATCGAGCATTTCCCGGGCCAGCTGGTCGCCGACCTGCGCCGGCTTATAGGCTCCCCGGCGTGAGGGCGATCCAGATCACCGACCTATCCGGGCCCACCTCGGCGCTCAGACTCGCCGATCTGCCCGAGCCCGAGCCGTTCCACCCGTCCACTCCGGGCAGCGGGGTGATCGTCGACGTGCACGCCGCCGGCGTCTCGTTCCCCGAGCTCCTCCAGACACGGGGGGAGTATCAGGTCAAGCCGCCGCTCCCGTTCACACCGGGCAGCGAGGTCGGGGGAGTGGTCCGCAGCGCCTCCGAAGATGCCGCGGTCAAGCCTGGCGACCGGGTGGCCGCCTTCTGCATGCTGGGCGGCTTTGCCGAGGTGGCGGTGGCCCCCGCCCACTTCACGTTCAGGCTGCCCGACTCGTTCGCCTTCGCCCAGGGTGCCGGGCTGGTGCTCAACTACCACACCGCCTACTTCGCGCTCCAGATCCAGGGCCGGCTCGCAACCGGGGAAACCGTGCTCGTCCACGGGGCGGCGGGCGGCGTCGGCACCGCGTCGATCCAGGTGGCCAAGGGCCTGGGGGCGCGGGTCATCGGAGTGGTCTCCAGCGACGAGAAGGAGCGGGTGGCCCGCGAGGCCGGGGCCGACGAGGTGATTCGCTCGGACGGCCCGTGGCGGGAGCAGGCCAAGGAGCTGTCGGGGGGCGGCGTCGACATCGTGCTCGACCCCGTCGGCGGAGACCGCTTCACCGACAGCCTGCGCTCGCTGGCCGAAGGCGGCCGCGTGGTGGTGGTCGGCTTCACCGGAGGCTCGATCCCCGAGGTCCGGGTCAACCGGCTGCTGCTCAACAACGTCGAGGTCGTCGGGGCCGGATGGGGCGCCTACGTGATGCCGAAGCCCGAGCGGACGCTCCAGATCGCGAGCGCGCTCCAGGAGCTGATCGACGGAGGCTTCGTCAAGCCGGTCGTGGGTGCGCGCTACCCGCTGGAGCGGGCCGGCGAGGCGCTCGTCGCCCTCGAGGGGAGAGCTGTCACCGGCAAGGTCGTGCTCGACGTCGACTGACCGATCGCGATCGCGGCCCAACAGCGGCGGGCGCGGCCCAACAGCGGCGCGCGGCCCAACAGCGGCGGGCGCGGCCCAACAGCGGCGGGCGCGGCCCAACAGCGGCGCGCGGCCCAACAGCGCCGCGCGGTCCAACAGCGGCGCGCGGGCCGACAGCGGCAGCCCGGTCTTACAGCGGCGCCCCCCGCAGATCGATCGCACTCTGGCATGCTCAGCCGCGACCGGATGATTCACGCGGCCGACATGATCACTGAGCCCGGATGGCGAAGGGAGGCCGCGTGAGCGGCCTGATCGAGCGCTACCGCGAGCGGCTTCCGTTCGCCGCCGAGGACCCGGTGGTATCGCTGGGGGAGGGCAGGACCCCGCTGGTGCTGGCCCCGGCGCTCTCCGAGCGGGTGGGCGCCGAGGTGTGGTGCAAGCTCGAGGGGCTCAACCCGACCGGGTCGTTCAAGGACCGGGGGATGACGTGTGCGGTCTCCGCCGCGGTGCGCGAGGGGGCGCAGGCGATCGTCTGCGCCTCCACCGGCAACACCGCGGCCTCGGCGGCGGCCTACGCGGCCCGGGCGGGGCTGCGCTGCGCGGTGATCGTGCCCGAGGGAAAGATCGCCACCGGCAAGCTCGCCCAGGCGCTGATGCACGGAGCGCGCGTGATCGCCCTGCGGGGCAACTTCGACGTGGCGCTCGAGCTCGTGCGCCAGCTCGCGTCGACGCATCCGGTCGCGCTCGTCAACTCGGTCAACGAGCTCCGGATCGAAGGGCAGAAGACGGGGGCGTTCGAGGTCGCCGAGGCACTTGACTACGAGCTCGACGCGCTCTGCATCCCGGTCGGCAACGCCGGCAACATCACCGCCTACTGGAGGGGGTTTTCAGAGCTCGGTCTGCGGCCGCGGATGCTCGGCTTCCAAGCCGCGGGCGCCGCTCCGCTCGTCCACGGCGAGCCGGTCAAGCAGCCGGAGACCGTCGCCAGCGCGATCCGGATCGGCAACCCGGCGCGCTGGGAGGACGCGATGAACGCCATGACCGCCTCCGGTGGGGCGGTCCGGGCGGTCTCGGACCAGCAGATCCTGTCGGCCTACCGGCTGCTCGCGGCCACCGAGGGCATCTTCTGTGAGCCGGCCTCGGCGGCCAGCGTCGCCGGCCTGATCGCCCACGGGGCCGGCAATTCCCGCCGGGTGACGTGCGTGCTCACCGGACACGGACTCAAGGACCCCGGAACCGCGCTCGGAGAGGCCGGTGCGGTGCTGCCGTGCGATCCCGAGCTGGGCGCGATCGAGCGCGCCGTCCTGGAATGACCCTCGGCCGCAGGCGCCTGGTCCGGGTGCCCGCGTCGACGGCCAACCTCGGTCCGGGCTTTGACGTGATGGCGGCCGCGCTTGCGCTCCACCTCGAGGTCGAGGTCGTGGAGACCGGCAGCTTCGCGGTGGTCACCGATCTCGACGTCCCGCGGGGTCGCGACAACCTCGTGGTGCGGGCGTTCGAGCGGTTGCATCCCGCCGACGACTTCGAGTTCCGGCTCGCCTCTCAGATCCCGATGAGCGGTGGCCTGGGATCCAGCGCGGCCGCAACCGTGGCCGGGCTGACGGCCGCCGACCACGTGTTCGAGCTCGATGCCGACATCCGGGCCGAGGCGGTCTTGCTCGAAGGGCACCCCGACAACATCGCGGCGGCCCTGGAGGGCGGGTTGGTGGTCTGCGACGGCCCCCGCGCTCACCGGTTCGAGATGCCGATGGGCCTCGAGGGCGTGCTCGTCGTGCCGGCGCAGGGTGTGCGCACCCTCCAGGCGCGCGCGGCGCTGCCCGCGGAGGTGCCGCTGGCCGACGCCGCTCTGAACGTCGCCCACGCGTTGCTGCTCATGGCGGGGCTGGTCGCCGGTGACTGGGAGCTGATCGCCGCCGGTCTGCGCGACCGACTGCATCAGCCCTACCGGGCGCACCTGTACCCGCGCTCGGCCGACCTGGTGCGGCGGGCCCCGGAGCTGGGAGCACTGGGAGCCACGATCTCAGGGGCGGGGCCGGCCGTGCTGGTGTGGTGTCACTACGAGCAGACCGGCGCGGTGGTGGAGCGGCTGACGCGGGAGGCCGAGGGCTGGGCCACGGTCCTGCGGGCGCCGTTCGAGTCCCAGGGCGCCGACGTGCGCGAGCTCTGATCAGCCGCCGGACGGGCTGGAGGGCGGGCCTCCGCGTGGGGGGCCGCCGCCGTGGAGCAGGCCTGGCCGGGTGCCGGCGCCCAGCCTGCCCTGCCAGACGGCCTTGGCGCCCAGATCTCCGGTGCGAAAGACGAAGTAGGCGCAGCCCAGCGCCAGCACGACCACGAGGATCCGCAACCCGGCCGACAGCGGAGCTCGTGAGCGGATCGCTTCCAGGGGCGCGTCGAACACGGCTAGGCCGGTGATCCTGCGGTCGGCGGTCCGGAACACGGCCACCGAGACGATCAGCACGGCCGTGAAGACGATCACCAGGATGCGCAGGATGCTCGCGGCGTGCGCGTGCCGGGCGATCAGGGACGCCGTCGGACCGAACCCGCCGTTGAGGTGCAAGTCGTTGCGAAGCGCCTTGCCGGCGCCCATCGTGAGGTTGGTCGACGCGAGCGCGACCACCGCCACCAGGGCCACCCACACCCCGTGATGCGCAAACCACGCCGGACGCGCGGCCAGCACGAGGGCCGCGATCACCGCCACCGGGATCAGGATCACCGGAATGTGCAGGAACAGCGGATGTGCCGGCAGCCCGCTGTAGATCGTGTTGATCTGAATCGGGATCAGCGCGAAGGTCAGCAGCCCGAGCCCGGCGAGCACCAGCTCGGCTCGGATCCCCCGCGGCGGCGCGCTGACGGCTGCGGAGTCCGTGGCCACGGCGCGTCGGTCAGGCGCTGGCTTGAGCGGGTGCAGCCTCGCGCAGCAGCTTGCGAAGTGGCTTGCGGACGTCCTCGAGCCCGAGCCGGTTGAGCAGCTCGTCGGCGGCCGCGAGGTAGTCGACGCCCAGATCGGGGCGGTAGTCAAGGATCGACAGCGCCCGTTCGGCGGATTCCGCGTAGGCGATCGACGAGCGGATCGTGGTGTCCAGCAGCTTGTCGTCGAAGTGCTGGCGCAGGGAGTCAAACGCTTCCCGGGAGTGCCGGGTGCGCATGTCGGCGATGTTGAGCATCACGCCGAGCCACTGGAGATCGGGATTGAGGCTGTCGCGGGCGAGCTCGATGACCTCGAGCGCCTGCTCGACGCCCTGCAGGGCGAAGTACTGGGCTTCGGCGGAGAGCAACGCGTAGTCAGCGGCCACCAGGGCGTTGACGGTCAGCAGGCCGAGCGCCGGTGGGCAGTCGATCAGGACGAGGTCATAGTCGGCGGCCACTCCGCGCAGGGCCTTCTTGAGCGTCAGCTCGCGCCCCATCTTGCCGCCGAGGGCCAGCTCGGCCTCGGCCAGGCCCAGATTGGCGGGGATGACCCCGTCGTGAACGGCGTCGCGCGCCTTGGCGCGGCCCGCGAGGACGTCGCCGATCGTCGGCGATGCCTCGGGATCGACGTCGAGATAGTCCGAGAGGTTCCCCTGCGGGTCCAGATCGACGGCCAGCACCGACAGCCCGACGCGGCGGAAGATGTCGGTCAGGGTGCGCACCGCCGTCGTCTTGCCGGTGCCGCCCTTCTGCGAGAGAACCGCGATCGTCGCGTGCATCCGGGGCGCACTATAGGCGAGCGGCGGCCGCCCGCGCCATGGCCCCAGGGCCAGCCATGAAGCGGCCGCGAGTCAGCTCGTCGAGGCGCTGGGCTCGGACTCGGTCGGGGGGCCGTAGCGCATGCCCGAGATCACCGGCACGTCGATGAAGTGCAGGTGGTGACGGCCGATCACGACCTCGTCGGCATCGGCCAGGGTGCTCCATTCGACGCGCTCCCCGTTGACGAACACGCCATTGAGGCTGCGGTCGTCGAGCACGCGCAGGCCGTCGGGCTGGCGGACGATCAGGGCGTGGCGGCGGGATACGGTTGGATCGTCGAACCTGATGTCGGCGGCCAGGCTGCGGCCGATCCGCGTCCATTCGCGCACGAGCGCGTAGGCGACCGCGTCGTCGCCGGCGCGGTAGGCGATGTACTGGCCGGGCTCCTCGATCCCGGCGCGCAGCTCGTCGAGCCACGCGCCGTCCTCGACCTCGCCTCCGGGCTCGAGGATCGCCTGTTGCGAGGTCGTGAAGAGAGACGCCCGGACGAACTCCCTGCCTCCGCAATTGGGACAGGTCGGCAGTTCGTCGGCGGCCTCCAGCGAGACCGGGAAGTCGCAGTCGGTGCAGCGAAACGTGCCCGTGCCCGCGACACTACCCGTCATCCAAGCTTTCATCGGCCGTCTCCTTGAATACCGAGATCCGCGGCTTCGGGAACGCTCTGGGAAGCCGGGACTGCCCTTACGAGCTTAACGTGATCATAGCGTCCATCCGGGGCCCGGGCGTCGCCTAAACATACGGTCGAGGCGCAGCGAGGTGGTCATCGAAGCGGGAGTGCCGCCGGCAGGAACCGGGCGCCAGAAGACGAAGCTTGCCGCCATGGACGCCTCCCTGCGGGAAATGCTCGACCTGGAGCTGGCGCTGCTGCGTCGCGGTTTGGACGAGCGCCTGGCCGGCTCCGAGCGCTGCACCTGCTGTCATCGCACGCCCCTGGTGGGCGAGCACGTGTACGTCTACGGCTCCGGGGTGATCGCCTGCGAACTGTGTCGCGATTGCCGGCGCGAGGCGCCGCTCGCGTCGCGGCTGGTCCACGGTCCGGAGTTCGGGCACACGATGCGGATCACGGACCAGCGCGCTGCCGCCTAGCTGGGGAGCCCCCACCGCTCGCGTAGGATCCCGGGCGTGGACCCGTTCACCGTCACGACGACGATCGCCAGGCCTCGCGACGAGGTCTACGAGTACCTGGCCGACATCGCCAACCACGCCGAGTTCACCGACCACTATCTGGTGGACTGGCATCTCACCCGTGAGAACTCCTACGGGACCGGGGCGGGCGCGCGGTTTCGCATCAAGGCGCCGCTGAATCGATTCTCCTGGGGCGACATGACGTTCGCCGAGATGCAGCCGCCCTACCGGATCGTCGAGCACGGCCGGACCGGCAAGTACAACCGGATCCGGATGCTCGGCACCTACACGCTGTCACCGGGTCCCGGAGGCACCACCAAGGTCGAGTACTCGCTGGAGACGGTGCCCGCGCTGATCTCCGACAAGCTGGTGGAGTCGATCGGCGGTCGCTCCCGAAGCCGCCGCCAGGCGGCCAAGGCGCTGCGACGTCTGCGCTCGATTCTCGAGGAAGGTCGCGACCGGGGAAAGCGCGCCTCCGTCGCGGCGGGCTAGTGGCCGCCACCGCCACTAGGTAGACTTCCGCCGCCGTGAGTGTCCGTCGCCTGTGGATAATCCTGTGCGCGCTCACGCTCGTGCTCGGCGTGGCCGCCTGCGGCAATCACCACCCCCACCTGGCCAACGGGGAGGCCGCCGGCAACGACGTCGCGGACGCCAACAACGACGGCGGTTACGTGGACGCGGGGCCGATCACGTATCAGCTGCAGATCTCACGGGAGCTCAACCAGTACAGCACCGAAGACTCGCAGTACCTCACGGGGCTGCCGGCAGGCGTGACCGCACCGAACGCCTCGCAGCTCTGGTACGGCGTCTTCCTGTGGGCCAAGAACCAGACCGATCGGCCGCAGGCCACGAGCGACAGCTTCGAGATCGTGGACACGCAGGGCAACACGTACTACCCGATCCAGCTCAACGCCAGGGAGAACCCGCTGGCCTGGACAACGCAGACGCTCCAGCCGGGGGGCACCGTGCCGGGCCCGAACACCGTGATGAGCAACAGCCCCACCCAGGGGGGCCTGCTCCTGTTCAAGCTCAGCGTCTCGGCGTACGCAAATCGCCCGCTGAGCCTCTACATCCTCGGCTCGGGCAACCAGAAGCTGGGGTCGATCTCCCTGGACTTTTGAGCGTCCGCCCGGCGCGCCGCGGCGGACCGGCCACGCTGGCTCGGGCGGCGGGGCTCGCCTGCGTCCTGGCCTGTTTGGCCGGCTTTGCTCCGGCCGCGCACGCGGCATGGAGCAGGCCGTTTGCGTTTGCCAAGCCCGGCACGCTTGACTATCTGCCGCCGCAGCTGGCGTTCTCGGCCAACGGTGGCTCGGCGGCCGGGTTCGGGATCGAGGACGTCGACACGCCCGGTTCCTCGCAGGCGCTCGAGACCTCGCGTACGCCGGGAGGAGCGGTCGGCGCTCCCCGCCAGATCGGCGGCGCGCGGCAGATCCTCGCCCTCGCCTTCGACGGGCCCGGGCTGGAGCTGCTCACCGGCGCCAGCCCGGCCGGCCAGACCTGCTGCTCGAGCGCGCAGGCGTTGACGGTCGGCGGGCGGGGACGTCTCGGGCGTGCCCGCACCGTCGTAAGCGGGCTGACCGGCGACACTCTCGGCCAGCTGCTGAGGCTCGCCGACGGCCGGCTGCTGGCCACGGTTGCCACCGAGCGGGGGGTGTGGGTGGCGCAGTCGTCGCGCGCCGGTGCCTTCGCGGCCCCGCATCGGCTGAGCGCCGCGGGTCAGGAGCCCGAGTCGATGACCAGCGCGTGGCTGGGCGGCGAGCGCACGATCGTCGCCTGGACCGCGGGCACGAGCGTGGCCGGCGCCAGTGGGGCGCGCACGATCGACATCGCCACGGGCTCGCGCGCCGGCGCTCCCGGCCACGCGAGGGCGGCGCTCACGATCGCCGCCGGACACGAGATAGACGAGCTCGGAGTCGCGCGGCACGGCGCGACCGAGACGCTGGCTTGGATCGAGAGCTGGTTCGATCGCCAGGGCGTCTATCACTCCGAGGTGCGCGCCGTCGATCTGGCCAGGCGGCCGCGGATCCGCACCCTGTCAGCGGCCGATCGGCTGGCCTCGGGGCTGGGCTTCGCTGCCGACGGGGCGGGTGACCAGGGGGTCGCCTGGGAGTCGTGCACGATGAACGCGAGCTGCGCCGTGCAGAGCGCCGTGCGAAGCGCCAACGGCTCCTTTGGCGGGGCCTCGGACCTGGGTGCCGGCGACGCGATGGCGTCGCCGGCGATCTCGGTCGGCCCGCGCGGCCAGGTCCTGGTCGGCTGGATCAGAGGCGGCCGGCCGACGGCTTCGGTGGGCTCGGCGCGCCGGGGCCGGTTCGGCGCCCCGGCGGCGCTCTCCAGCAGTCCCTCTGCCGCCGACCTGACCGTCGCCTACGGTCCGGCCGGGCAGGCGCTCGCGGCCTGGATCCAGGGGACCCCGAATCCCAGCGTGGTCGGCGCCTCGTACCGGTAGCCGGCGGCGGCCACTCGAGCGGGGGCGGCCTCGCCGGCTACTTGCCCAGCGCCGCCACGATCACGTCGTGGACCGGGGGCGCCGCGGCGGCGCCGCCCGCGCCCTGGTTGGGGAACAGGGCTCCGGCGACGACGCGCGGGTGCCCGACCGGGGCGTAGCCGACGAACCAGGCGTCGGTATCGGCCGCCGTGCCGCCACCGGTGCTGCCGGTGCCCGTGTCAACGAGCTCGGCGGTGCCGGTCTTGCCCGCCACCACGACCCCCGGGATCTGAGCCGCGGTTCCGGTCCCGTACTGCACCACGGCGATCATCGCCTGCTGCACCTCGTGGGCGACCTTTGGGGTGGTGACGCGGACGAACCGGGGGGGCTGGTGGGCGAGCAGCGTGGGGATCGGCCGGCGCCCGCCCATCGCGATCGTGGCGGCGACGTCGGTCATCTCCAGCGGCGTCGTCTGCACCTTGCCCTGCCCGATCGCCGAGGAGCCGACCGCGAGCGCGTCGCCGATGTCGGCCGCCGACGGGATCGTGCTCTCCGCCGCCCCAAGGATCGGCGATGGCTGGTTGAAGCCGTACTTCTCGGCCATGGCCACCAGCCGGGCGCCCCCCAGCCTGGCCCCGAGGGGCGCGAATACGGAGTTGCAGGAGACCGCGAACGCGTTGAGCAGCGTCCCTCCGCAGGCCTCCCCACTCGCGTTCTGCAGCGTGAATCCGTCGATGTCGGACGAGGTCTGGATCGGGAAGGTGCTGCTCAGGGTCACGATCCCGGCGCTCAGCGCGGCCGTGGTGGTGATGATCTTCATCGTCGAGCCCGGGGGCTGGACTGCCGAGAAGGCGATCCCGGCCAGCGCCTCCAGGCCGCCGGTGCGCGGGTCCATGACGGCCATGCCCGCGTACTGACCGCCGAGCGCGCTGACCGCGGCCCGCTCCATCGCGGGGTCGATCGTCGTTGTCACGGCCGGCGCGGGCACCGGCTCGACGCTCGCCAGCGTACGCCGGCCGGCCAGCAGCCTTCCGCCGGGCCTGCCCGCCAGGCGGCTCTGGAAGATCCGCTCCAGGCCGTCCTGGCCGACCCGCGCGCCCGGCGGGTACCCCTGGGCCGCGTAGGCGCGAGCCTGAGCGCGGGGAATCGGCCCCAGCGTCCCCACGATCTGGATCGCGACGTCCGGGATTGGCGAGGTTCGGTCCGGCCCTTGCGCCAGTGGCGTGCCGTCGCTGGCGAGCAGGGTGGCCCGTGGAGGGAGCACGATCTGGCGGTGCAGGCGCTCGCCGGCGCGCAGGCCCGGAAACAGCAGCGACGTCTCCAGATGCACCCGGGCTCCGGAGCCGCTTCCCGAGACGGGGACGTTCAGCACCTCGGTGAGCGACCCCCACAGCCGGGTGTCGGCGCGCATCCGGACCGGGAACGTGTCTCCGCGGCGGCTGCCGACGTGCAGCACGCGCAGCGACGTCAGCGTTGCCGTGCCCGCGGTGCGCCGCAGCGCCCGGGCAAAACCGGCCTCGGAGGTGTGCGCCCGCGACCCGGAGTCGAGCAACGCGTACATCTGCGCGACATCGCCCTGCTGCCAGGCGGTGACGTAGCGCTTGATCATGTGGGCCTCGGCTTGCCCCGAGCCCGTCGCCAGCAGCAGTCCTGCCGCGAAGGCGACGGCCGCCAGCGCGATCACCGGCAGGGTGCGGGCCAGCATCCGGCGGCGACGCCTTTGGCGCCGGCTGCGTCGCGGCCCGCGCGCCACCGTCAAGCTGCTGTATGCCACCTCAGCACGGAACGGTAGAAGATGGAACGGTTGGGCGGCGCAGCATTACCCTGCACCGGGTGAGCGCTCTTGACTGGGTGATCGTCGGCTTCACGTCTCTGCTGGCGTTCTACGGCTACCTGCAGGGGTTCATCGTGGGCGCGCTGTCGCTGGCCGGCTTCGCCGTCGGCGCGTTTCTGGGCACCCGTCTGGCTCCCCTGCTGCTCAGCCAGGGAGACCGTTCGCGGTATGCCCCGCTGTTCGGGCTGCTCGGCGCGCTGCTGGCCGGAGGGGTGTTCGCCAGCGGGCTGGAGGGGCTGGGAAATCGTGTTCGGTCCGCATTGCGGATACCGGGGCTGAGAACCATCGACGGCCTGTTGGGCGCGGCGCTGACCGCGTGCGTCGGGCTGGGCATCACGTGGATCGTGGGTGCGGTCGCGCTCGACTCCGACAGCTCGCGGCCCCTGCGCGCCGACATCCAGGGCTCGACGATCCTGCGGGCGCTCGATCAGGTGCTGCCGCCGTCGGGTCCCGTGCTCGATGCGCTGGCTCGCTTCGATCCCCTGCCCACCGTCCGCGGGCCAGCCGCCAACGTGGCCGCTCCGGATCGGCGCGTCCTGGCCACGCCGGGAGTGCGCGCCGCCGCACCGAGCGTCGTCCGGGTGTTCGGAACCGCCTGCGGATTGGGCGTCGAGGGCAGCGGCTGGGTCGCGGCGCCGGGGCTCGTGGTCACCAACGCGCACGTGGTGGCGGGCGAGACCGACACGCAGGTCCAGGTCGGAGGCGTGGGGGCGGGACTGCCGGCGCACGCCGTCGAGTTCAACCCGCGGGACGACATCGCGGTCCTCCGGGTCCCCGGGCTGTCGCCGCGGCCGTTGTCCCTGGCGGCCGATGCCACTGCGGGGACCTCGGTCGCGATCCTCGGATATCCGCTGGACGGCGGGTTTGACGCCGAGCCCGGCAGGGTCGGGCAGACCGAGACCGTCAATACCCAGGATGCCTACGGCCGGGGCCATGTCGTGCGCAGCATCGTCGCTCTGCGCGGCCTCGTCAGACCTGGCAACTCCGGCGGTCCGATGGTCAGCCGCCACGGTCAGGTGGAGGCGACGGTGTTCGCGGCGCTGACGGGAGCTCCGCGCGCAGGCGGCTTCGCGGTGCCCAACGCGCTCGTGCGCGCCGAGCTGGCCAGGGCCAAGTCGAGCCGCACGGCTACAGCCACCGGCCACTGCGACGGATAGGCGATCCGGAGTCAGCCGTCGGTACACCCAAGGGAGCGCCTCGGCGGGCGGCGGTCTGCTCGCCGCCCGCCTCAGGCGCTGACTGCCCCCGGACGTTCCTCTGCCATCTGAGCCACCAGGTCGAGCCCGAATGCCCCTAAGAGCTCGGGGTGGTGATGGGCGAGGTGAGCCTGCGCCGCGTCGAAGAGCTCCTGCTGGGATGCGCCCACGAGTTGCGCCCCGCACTCGCAATAGGCGATCCTCGAGTGCTCTTCGTTGAACGGGGTCATTGATCCTCGGTCATACGGCTCAGGTGACACGGCGAGCCCGGTTGTCAGGCCGCCCGCGGCTGGGAGCGTGGCCCCCGGTGGCCACGGCCGAAAGACTTCCAATCAACCGTTGGCGGTACGTTTCCAGAACGTTGCCAGAGCCTGCACCCCGGCGCGAACGGACCCGGATCCAGCTCTGTGGACGCCTGTCGGTGGAGCTTGACGGCGTCGAGCTGGCCGGCTCGCTGCGCGGGAGGCAGGTACCGCTGCTGCTCGCCTACCTGGTCCTGAGCCGAGACCGCGCCGTGGGCCGGGAGGAGCTGATCGGCGCGCTCTGGCGCGAGGACGCGCCCCGCTCTGAGGATGCCGCGCTGCGCACGCTGCTCTCGCGCCTCCGATCGGCGCTGGGACGGCAGGTCCTGGTGGGGCGCGACGAGCTGATGCTCGAGCTGCCTGAGCCGGCCTGGGTCGACATCGAGGCGGCAGCCGCCGAAGCCCAGCGCGCCCAGCGGGCACTGGAGCAGGGCGATGCTCGAGCCGCCTGGGCACTGGCTCAGGTGCCGCTGAACATCGCCAGCCGGGGATTGCTGCCCGGCGTCCAGGCTGGGTGGCTGGAGGTCCGGCGCCGGGAGCTGGCCGACATCAGGCTGCAGGCGCTGGAGCTGATCGGCCGTGCCGGACTGAGTCTGGGCGGGACCCAGATCGGCTCGGTGCAGCGAGCCGCCCGGGCGCTTATCGACACCGAGCCCTACCGGGAATCGGGCTGGGTGCTCCTCATGCGCGCCCTGGAGGCCCAGGGGAACATCGCCGAGGGATTGCGCGTCTTCGAACAGCTGCGCACGCTGCTGCGCGACGAGCTCGGGACGGTCCCGTCTCCCGAGGCGATGAGCGCTCACGATCAGCTGCTGCACCCCGGAGGCCAGGATTTTGCCCCCGCTCGCTCGTCGCGCCGGCCGGGCAGGGGCGGGCAAGCGCCGGCCACGCCCGGCATCGAGCTGCCGGTGGAGCTGCAGGCCCGTGACGCATCCGGGCTGGTGGGACGTCACGACGAGCTCTCCAAGCTCGCGGACTGGGTGTCGCGCGCCAAGCGCGAAGGCCAGCGCGCCGAGCCAGGGCAGGCGCGGGTGCTGCTGCTGTCAGGAGAGCCGGGGATCGGCAAATCACGATTGCTGGGCGAGGCCGCCAGGCGCGCACACGCCGGGGGCGCGATCGTGCTCGCCGGGCACGCCCCGGAGGCGACGCTCGTCCCCTACCAGCCCTTCCTGGAGGCGCTGGGACACTACGTGCGCGCCGCCGATGTGGACGAGCTGCGCTGGGTCGCCCGCGAGCATGGAGCCGAGCTGGGGCGTCTGATCCCGGAGCTGCGCCGGCGCCTGCCCGATCTCGGCCCTCCTGAGCCGGGAGATCCCGAGACCGACCGATACCGCCTGTTCGAGGCGGTGGCCGGTCTGCTGGGCCAGGTCGCGGCCTCGGCGACCCTCCTGCTGGTGCTCGACGATCTGCACTGGTCGGACCGCCCCACCCTGCTGCTCCTGCGCCACCTGGCCCGTTCGCCACAGGCCTCGGGCCTCGCCATCCTGGGCGCCTACCGGAGCGCCGGCGAGCGCTGGAGCGAGGGGTTCGACGCCGCGTTGGCAGGGTTGCGCCGAGACCGGCTCATGGTCAACCTGGAGATCGGTGGGCTGCCCCGGCCCGACGCGATGGAGCTGGTTCGCCGCCGGGCGGGCGGCATGCCGTCGCTGTCCTTCTTGCACGCGCTCTACTCCGAGACCGAGGGCAATCCATTCTTCATCGAGGAGATCGTCCAGCACCTGGTGGACTCGGGGGTGCGCACGCACGAGGCCGGCGCCCACGAGCTCGAGCTGGTCGGTCTGCCCGACGACGTGCGCGATGTCATCGAGCGCCGGCTGACACGCCTGGGCGAGCGGACGATCGAGTGCCTTCGCGTGGCGGCCGTGATCGGCCGCGACTTCGACAGCGCGGTTCTCGAACGAGTGGTGGACCTCGACGAGGATGGCTTCCTGGGGGCTCTCGAGGACGCGCTCGAAGCTGGTCTGGTGGTGGAGACGCCCCGGGAGCCGGGGCACTACAGCTTCTCGCATGCGCTGATCCGCGAGACCCTGTACGAGGGCATGTCGTCAAACCGGCGGCGGCGACTGCACCGGCGGGTCGGCGTGGCCCTGGAGGAGCAGGCAGGCGATGCCGGTGTGGACGAGCAGGCGGGCGGTGCCCGCCTGAGCGCCCTCGCTCACCACTTCACACGGGCCGCCGCCGGACAGGACGCCGAGCGTGCCATCGGCTACGCGCTGAAGGCCGGCGAGCAGGCCACGGGGATGCTGGCCTACGAGGAGGCGGCCGACCACTACGGCCGGGCCCTCGAGGTCCTCGAGCGCACGCATCCCGAGGACAGGTGGCGCCGTTGCGAGCTCCTGCTGGAGCTTGGCGAGGCGCGCGTGCGCGGCGGCGAGCGTCCGGTCGCGTGGCCGGTGCTCAGAGAAGCGGCCGCGCTGGCGGCGGAGCTGGGGGAGTCGGCCAGCCTGGCGCGGGCGGCCATCGGCGCGTCCCGTCGCTACATCCAGCCGCCGGGGGTCGTCGACGAGGAGCTGATCGAGCTGCTGGAGCAGGCGCTGACGATGACTGCCGGGCAACGCACGGTCACCCGGGTCCGCCTGCTCTCGCGGCTGTGCGGAGCCCTGTACTACTCCGAGCGGCGCGAGCAGATGCGAGCGGCCAGCGCCGAGGCCACCGCGCTCGCGGCCGAGCTCAGGGTCCCTGAGGCGACGGCGCTGGCTTGCGCCGCCCGCCGGCGGGCCTTCTGGGGTCCCGGCCATCTGGAGCAACGGCTGGCCGACTCCACCCAGCTCCTGCGCGCTGCCCGCGAAGCCGGCGACGTCGAGCTGACCCTCCAGGGTCATGCCTGGCTGGTCGTCGACCTGCTGGAACGCGGGGACCGCGCCGCCGTGCAGGCCCAGATCGAGGCGTTCACCGCCGGTGCCCGTGAGCTCCGCCAGCCCCTGTTCACGTGGAATGTCGCGGTGTGGCGTGCGATGGAGGCGCTGCTCGAGGGACGGCTGGAGCTGGCCGACAAGCTGGCCGCCGAGGCGGTGTCGTCCGGCATTCGCACGGAGGGCGTGACCGCGCCCCAGTACTACGCGGTCCAGCTGCTGGCCATCCGCCGGGAGCAGGCCCGCATGGCCGAGCTCGAAGCCCCGGCCCGGGAGCTGGTGGCCCGCTACCCGGCACGCTCGGCCTGGCGCGCCGGGCTGGCGACGCTGCTGCTCCAGGATGGCCGCGAAGCCGAGGCGCGAGAGGAGTTCGAGGCGCTGGCCCAGACGGGCTTTGAGACGATCCCCACCGACAGCGACTGGATGACCGCGATCACGCTGCTCGCCGATCTGGCGACCGGACTGCGGGACGCCGAGCGAGCCCGTCAGCTCTATGAGCTGCTGCTGCCGCTCCGGGACTCGATCGTCGTCGTCGGCCTGGCCACCGTCTGCCTGGGCGCCAGCGCCCGGTACCTGGGTCGCCTGGCCCTGACCTTCGAAGACCGTGATCTCGCGATCGAGCACCTGCGCGCCGGGATCGAGGCCAATCGTGCGCTGCGAGCTCCGGTCGAGCTCGCCCACGCACACCTGGACTACGCGGGCGCCCTCGGTGACGGACCCCGCGCCCGGGCGCTGGTCGCAACCGCCGCCGACACAGCCGCCAAGTTGAGGCTCCCGGCGGTCGCCGAGCGCGCCGAGCGGACCCTGGATCGATGACGTCACCGGCTTCGCGGGCGGCCTTGCGGGGGGCGCTACCCTCGGCGGCCTATGTCAAAGACCCTCGTCATCGCCGAGAAGCCCTCTGTCGGGCGCGACCTGGTGCGTGTCCTCCCGGGCTCGTTCACCAAGGGCGGCAACGGAGAGTATTTGGAGGGTCCCCAGCACGTCGTCACATGGGCGGTCGGGCACCTCGTCGGGCTCGCCGACCCTGACGAGTACGACGAGAAGTTCAAGAAGTGGCGCATGGCCGACCTGCCGATCGTCCCCGAGCACTTCAAGCTGGTCGTTCGCGACGAGCGCTCCAAGAAGCAGATGAACGCGGTCAAGCGCCAGCTCGCGCGCGACGACGTCGCTTTCGTGGTCAACGCCTGCGACGCCGGCCGCGAGGGCGAGCTGATCTTCGCCTATCTGTACGAGAAGTCCGGCTCCCGCAAGCCGGTCCAGCGCTTGTGGCTGAACTCGATGACCCGACAGGCGATCGAGTCCGCCTTCGGGGAGCTGCGTCCCGCCGCCGACTTCGCCCCGCTGGAGGCGGCGGCGCGCTCGCGCTCGGAGGCCGACTGGATCGTCGGGATGAACGCCACCCGGGCGGCCACCATCCGTCTGCGCTCCTCGTTTGACGGAGCGGTCTCGCTGGGCCGGGTGCAGACGCCGACGCTGGCCATCCTGGCCCGGCGCGAGGAGGAGATCCGGGCTTTCAAGCCTGAGCCCTACTGGATCGTGGACGCGTCCTTCCAGGCAGTCGCGGAGCCGGCAGGTCGCACGTACGAGGGCCGCTACCACGCCGGCGCGGGCGCCCCGAGCGGAGCTCGCGGCCCCCGGCTGAAGAGCGCCGACGAGGCGCGGGCGATCGTGTCCGCGTGCCGCGAGCAGACCGGCACGATCACCAAGCTCGAGAAGTCCGAGCGCAAGGAGCGGGTCCCGCTGCTCTACGACCTGACCCAGCTGCAGCGTGATGCCAACGGCCGCTACGGATTCTCGGCGCGGCGCACGCTGGCCTCCGCCCAGCGTCTCTACGAGGAGCACAAGGCGCTCACCTACCCGCGCACCAACTCGCGGTACATCACGGGCGACATGGTCGACGAGATCAAGCCGATCGCCCGGTTGGTGGGCTCGCAGCCCGAGTATGCGGCCGCTTCCGAGTACGTGCTCGGGCTCGACGTGCTCCCGCTGGGCCGAGTGGTCAACGACGCGAAGGTCACAGACCACCACGCGATCATCCCCACCCACGCCGAGCGTCACCCGGTCGACAAGATGAACGGCGACGACCAGCGCGTCTATGACCTGGTGGTGCGCCGGTTCCTCGCCGCCTTCCATCCCGAGGCGGTGTTCGAGAACACCCGCGTCGAGACGACCGTGGCGACACACGTGTTCCGGACTCGGGGAAAGCTGCTGCTCGTGCCCGGATGGCGCGGTGTCTACGGCGAGACCGCCGATCTCGACGATACCGGTGCCGAGAACGACGACGAGGGCCGCGAACAGCGGCTGCCCAAGCTGATCAAGGACGAGGACGCCGCCGTGACCGAGGTCGCCGCGGAGGCCAAGGAGACCAAGCCCCCCCGGCGCCACACCGAGCGGTCGCTGCTGGACATGATGGAGACCGCCGGCAAGCTGGTGGACGAGGAGGAGCTGCGCGAGGCGATGAAGGACTCGGGCATCGGCACCCCGGCGACGCGCGCGGCGATCATCGAACGTCTGCTCCAGGTGGGCTACATCGAGCGTGACGCTCGTGCTCTGGTGGTCACCGAGAAGGGGCTCAACGTGGTCCGCCTGCTGGGCGAGCACCCCCTGACCTCACCCGTCCTGACCGGCGACTGGGAGCACCGGCTGACCAAGATCGAGACGGGTCAGGACTCGCGTGAGGCGTTCATGGGCGACATCGTCAGGTTCACCGAGGAGACGGTCGGGGAGCTGGATACCAAGCTCAAGGATGTCCGTATCCCGCGCGCCAACCTGGGGCCGTGTCCCGTCTGCGGTCGCGACATAGTCGAGAACCGCAAGGGCTATTCGTGCTGGTCACGCGAGGATCCCGGGTGCGGGTTGGTGATCTGGAAGAGCAAGGCTGGCAAGCAGCTTCCGGTGGCCGTCGCCCGGGAGCTGATCAAGACCGGCCGGACCGAGAAGGCGGTGACCGGCTTCAAGGGCCGCTCGGGCAAGAGCTTCCGGTCCCGCCTGGCGCTCGTGCAGACCGAGGAGGGCAAGTGGCGCGTCGAGTTCGACGAGCCGTGGGCGCGCGAGGGCGCCAAGCCCCCCGAGGCCGAGGACGGCGCTGCGCCGGAACGCCCCGCTTCCGAGTCCGCTCCGGCGCCGGCCGAGCAGCCGGCCGCCGCTTGACCCGCCGGACCGGCACGGGCGACGCGAGCTCCGCAGAACGGGAGTCGTCCAGCCGCTGCGCACCCGTAAGAACCGCGATCTCAGAATGAGTCAGGTTTTTCCAGCGGGCTCAATAGGTGAGCGCACCGCCCCGGACGACTGAATGGCGGCTTGGGATACTCGCTCCTTGTTCAGCATCTCGCGTCTGGATTGAGAGGTGCTCCTGGCGGCCATCTTGGCGGCGGCAGGCATGGTCGCGATCGGCGGCATGTTCTACAACCGCAATCAGTTTGATCAGAGGCCGGTTATGCGGCGGGCCGTGCCCTATGCCGTAGTGACTTCGATCACGATCGTGGCCGTGGCGGGAGCGCTGTTCGCTGCGAACAGCCACACCCAAAGCGGGTTTAACGGCAATCGCGGCACGGCTCCGTCAGCCCCCTGAGCTCGCTTGGAGCCGGCGCGCGCGGCGCGTGCGCTCGGGAAGGCCCGGCACCTTCGCGGTCTTCACCGGGTTGCGTGACCGCGAATAACTGCGGCATAACACCGTTACGGTCGTGTTACTCGCCGTCTCGTACAACTGGGCCGCCGGCCACCGCCCGAGGTCACGATATGCACAGCAGCCCAGGACCGAACAGCCACCGCCACCGCTTGTTGATCGCGCTCGTCGCCGTGAGCTGCGTCGTGGCGGTCACCGCTTGCGGGTCTTCGGGAGGTGCGAGCAGCGCGGTCGGGACTGGGGGTGGTGACGCGCCGGCGCTCAAGTTCGCCGAGTGCATGCGTTCACACGGGGTGCCCAACTTCCCTGACCCGGGCAAGCCCGTCGGCTCCCCAGGCTCCGGGATCAACGAGACGGCGCCCGCGTTTCACTCTGCCGGGCGAAGATGCGACAGGCTGACCCATAACCCCCAGCCCGCGGGGTCGCCCGCCTCCGGAAGCCAAAGGCTCGCGGCGATCGCCCAATCCGAGTGCATGCGACAGCACGGCGTGCCGAACTTCCCCGACCCGACGTTTCTCAGCAGCGGCGGGACCTCTGTCAATCTCACCGGGCTCGACCCTCAGTCGCCGGCGTTCAAGCAGGCACAGGCCGCGTGCCCCTGGCCTCCACGTGCGGGATGAGGATGAGCAGCGCGCGTACCAGCGCCTAGCGTCACAGCGCGTCCATCGCGCTCACCGCGGGGCGGGTCCACATCGAGTCACGAAAATGAGCGCGGGCTCAAGAGGCCGTCAACCACCTTATGCGCGCTGCTCTTGGCATCGTGCTGACTGCGCGTGTCAGATGATCAGCGCTTGGCGGTTTGTTCTGCGAGCTTGTCGGCGAGGCGGTCGGGCACCAGCGGCTTGAGCGCGGCGGCGAGCTTACCGGCGCTCCCGACCACGTAGCGGGTGTCGGGACGCTTGTCGGTCAGCGCCTGCGCGATGACCTCGGCGACGTCCTCGGGAGCCTTGCCGTGCTCATCGGCGCTCTGCAGGCTCTCTCGGAAGGCCTCCAGGCGCTCGCGGTAGCGCGGGAGCCCGGCCGAGCCGCCGGTCAAAAGCCCGTTTAGATGCTTGACCCCCTTTTCCCAGATCGGGGTGGAGATGGCGCTGGGCTCGATGAGGATCACCGAGATGTCATCGGGCTCGAGTTCTTGGCGCCACACGTCGGCGATCGCTTCGATCGCGAACTTCGAGGCGTGGTAGGCGCCCGCGAATTGCGAAGCCAGCAGCCCGCCGACCGAGCCGACAAACACGATCCGCCCCCCGGCGCGCCGAAGCAGCGGAAGGGCGGCCCGGGTGACGGCAACCTGGCCGAGCACGTTGACCTCAAGCTGCTCGCGCAGCTGACTGAGGGGCAGGAGCTCCAGCGGGCCGGGAAACCCCACGCCGGCGTTGTTGACGATCCCTTGGAGCCCATCGGGGGTTTGATCGTCCAGCTCGGCCAACGCCCGTTGGATGGAGCGCTCATCGGTGACATCGAGCACGATGCGCTTCAGATGCTCCGAAGCGCCTGCCAGCGCCGCCGTGCCGTCGCCTGCGTGCTTGACCCCGGCGAATACTCGCCTGCCATCGGCATCGAGGCGCAGCGCCGTCGCGGCTCCGATGCCGCTAGACGCGCCCGTGATCAACACGCTGTTCATGCCAGTCACGGTGCGGCGGTCAAGAGCCGAGGTTTTAGTGGGGGCAGAGGTCTGCCTGAGCGTGTGAATGGGCGCATGCCAGTTTGCGCTACCCCCTGCGCCCTCCGCGTAACGTCTTGTGAGTTTTTCTTGCACGACGTGTTTAGGATCTTACGAGCTGGACAGCTTGAGATACAAGACGCCAACCCAAGGAGGCCCGATGCCCGCCGAGGACATTCAAGAGCAGCTCGTCAAGTACCTCACGGACGCTCATTCGACCGAGGAGAACGCGATCACCCAGTTGCGCGCGGGCGCTGAGAGCGTGGATGACGAGGCGCTAGCTGGGGCTTTTCGGCAGCACTTGGCCGAGACCGAGGAGCACGAGCGGCTGATCCGGGGCCGGCTCGATGCCTATGAGTCCAGCCCGTCTAAATTGAAGGATCTGGCGCAGAAGGGCGGCGCGATGCTCACTGGCAGCGTGGCCAAGAGCGCTCCTGACACGTCTGGAAAGATGGCGATTCAGGCCTATGCCTTTGAGCACCTGGAGATCGCGACCTATCGGATGCTGCGCCAGGTGGCCGAGCGCGCCGGCGACAACGAGACCGCGCAGGTCGCCGGACGGATCCTGAGACAGGAGCAACTGGCCGCGAGCAAGCTTGACGGACTGCTTGAATCCGTCGCCGAGCGCGACCTCGAGCGCCAAGGCCTGGCCGCCTGATGGTTCAGGGAACGGCCGTGGTTTGGCTGCCGGTCAGCGACGTAGCGAAGTCGGTCTCGTTCTATCGAGATCTTCTCGGTCTGCGGGAGGTCCGAAACGAGGGCCAGTGGGCCGAGCTTGATGCCAACGGCCTGCACATCGGGCTCAACGAAACCGAATCCCCTCACGGAAGCGGCGGTGGTGTGATCGCGTTTGCGCCCGAGGGCGGGATCGAGTCGGCGGTCAACGAGCTGCGTGACGCGGGCGTGAAGATCGCCGGCGAGGTCAGCGACCACCCCTGGGGACGGGTTGCGACCCTCAAGGACCCTGACGACAACGACCTTCAGCTCTATGAACCTCCATCCAAGTGAGAACACACTGAGCTACCCCAATTCGCGGTTTGCGATGAACGCTCGGTTGACATCGGTGCTGGGGCGGCCCGGCAAACGGCCGCGAACGTCCAGCATGCCCACGAATACGACGGGTCAGCGACTGGCCAGCGGATGCCGACCCCCTCTGCGGGCTGGACAGGCACGGTCGTCCGTGTGGCGTTCGGGGTCATCTGGGGCATCGACGCCTATCTGAAGTGGCAGCCGGGATACCGGCACACCTACATCGCCACCTTGAAGTCCGCCGCCCGGGGCCAGCCCGCATTCCAACACGGCTGGTTTCACTTCTGGGATCACTCTGCAGTCCGGAGCGCCGTCGGTGTTCGCGACTCTGACCGGCCTGACCGAGACCGCGCTGGCGCTCGTGCTGGTGCTCGGGGTGGCGCGCCGAGTGGGATACACCGTGGGGGCGATCTACGCCCTGTTCGTGTGGGCGGTCGGCGAGGGTTTCTGAGGCCCGTACATGTCAGGATCGACCTGATATCGGTAGCGGCATCATCTACACGATGCTGTTTCTCGTCCTGCTGGTGTTCGCCCCCCCAGCCCGGCGAGAGCGCTTGAGCTTGGACCGGGTCCTCGTACCTCGGCTGAGGTGGTGGCGATTTGTCGCCGAGCCGCACGCCGTGGACCGCACCCGCGGCGGCGCGCGAGTCGAGCCGGTCGTTGTCGGCGAGATCTGACCGGCAGACGTTGGTCAGTCGGCTAGGAGGTAGGCGATCATGCGGTTGGTCAGAGCAAGCGTTACGCCCAGGTCGGCGGTGACCGACGCCGCCGCACGGTCGATGTCGTCGGTGTGGGCGGCGAGCTCTGGAGCGCCGGGTCTGGCCAGGGTCAGCGCGACGCGCAGGATCGTGGTGACCGCGTCGGGATCGGTGGTCCAGATCGCCTCGAAGTGGCGCTCCTCGTCATCTGCGGGCTGCTCCCAGCCCACCAGGCCAGCCGTGAAGTCCTGGTCAAGGCAGACGATCGCCCATTCCCGCCCGAGGGGTGATTCGCTCGGGATCGGAACCTCAAGCGGCGCGGCTCGAGGCGAGCGCCGGCGCGGGAAGTCAGCGAGCACAAACGCCAGCGCGGCGGTGCGCGACAGCTCGCGCCAGCGATGTTCGGCACGCCGATAGAACCCTTCCTGCTCAAAGCTCGCAGCTAGGATCGGCCGGCTTGCCCGCGCCAGGCATTCATCCTCGATCGCTCGCGTGAGCGCCAGCATCGCGGTCAGGGAGAACCGTCGCGCCTCAAGCGCAGGCTGCTGGCGACGAGCCGCCACGTACAGCGACGGCACAGAGCTGGGCGACCAGCGGCGAGCCTGCTCGATGGCCGCCGGCAACGACAGCCCGCGCGCACGACCGTCCAGCACCCGGGCGATGCGCTCAACGTCATCGGGCTGATAGCGGCGATGCCCGAGCTCAAGCCGCGTTGGACAAGGGAACCCGTACCGAGCCTCCCACATACGCAGCGTGCCGGCCGCAACGCCGGTCGCCGCGGCCAGCGCGCCGATCGTGATCGGCTCAGCCCCGACAGCCATGGAGGGATCCTGCCAGGCCCCGCGGACGCACAGCGCCTAGAGGATTCTTCTCACGCGGCGTTTGGACACCGGCCCCCGTGTTGCGGCGGATGGTTGCACAGGTTGTTTAGGTTTCTCGCACGGGCTGTGGGGAAAGCATACGAGCTATGACCCTTTTACTCAACATCCTCCTCGACACTGTCGTCCTCACCGGCATCGTCGGCGCGCTGGCCTGGGCCATCCATACCTCCCGCCCGGAGCGCCAGGCGCCGCCGGTGCGCCAGGCGCGGGCGGCCCCGATGGCGCCCACGCCGCCATGCGCCCCGGCGCACGGCCGCGGCCGCGGCCGCGGCATGCGCTCAGGCGGGCTCGCGAGGAGCCGAGCTGCCTACGTGCGCGGGATGCGATCACGCGGCTAGCGCTGCCGGTGGCGCCCAGGATCAGCATTCGCATGGCGAGTCCGGCGGCCGCAGCGGCCTGACCCCGGCCAGAGCGGGGCGAAGCCGTCGGGCGCGAGCGCCACCATAGGCCGATGGCGCTGACGCTCGTCTTGGGACCGGCCAACTCCGCGAAGGCGGGGGAGGTGCTGGGCGCCTACGGGGCCGACGCCGCCCGGGGCGGGCTGCTGGTCGTGCCGACCGCCCCGGACGCCCGCTACTACGCGCGGGAGGTGGCGTCGGCCGGGGTCGTGCTGGGCTCGGTGCTGACGTTCGACGGGCTGGCGGCGGAGATCGCACGCCGGGCCGGGTACGCGGGATGGCGGCTGTCGGGCCTCCAGCGCGAGCGCGTCCTGGCGCGCCTGGTATCCCGGGTCCGGCTCGATGCGCTGCGGGCGTCGGCGGAGGGCGAGGGCTTCGTCTCGGCGGTCGGTGAGCTGATCGCCGAGCTTCAGCGAGCGCTGATCGCTCCCGAGCGGTTCGCCGCGGCGCTCCGGGCATGGGCGGCGCAGGACGTGCGCCGGGCTCCCTATGCGGCCGACGCCCGGCGGATCTACTCCGACTACGTGGCCGAGCTCGACCGCCTCGGCCGCGTGGATCGGGAGCTGTACGCCTGGCGGGCCATCGACGCGTTGCGCGCCGACCCGGCCCGGTGGGGGACGGGAGCGGTCTACTTCTACGGGTTCGACGATCTCACCCCGCTCGAGCGCGACGCGATCGAGACCCTGGCGCGCCTCCCGGGCGTCGAGGTCACGGTGTCGCTCACCTACGAGCCGGGCCGGGAGGCTCTGGCCGCCCGCGCCGAGGCCGTCGAGGAGCTGCGCCCGCTGGCCGGGCGGGTGCTCGAGCTGCCGGCTCTCGACGAGCACTACGCCCCCGCCTCCCGAGTCGCGTTGCACCACCTCGAGCGCTACCTGTTCGCGACGAGCCCAGAGACCGAGCCCGAGCGGATCGATCCCGGTCCGGCGGTCACGCTGCTGGAGGCCGGGGGCGAGCGCGCGGAGGCTGAGCTCGTCGGCGAGCGGATCCTCGAGCTGCTGCGCGCGGGCGTTCCCGGAGACGAGATCGTCGTCGTCTACCGCTCGCCGGCCCGTGCCGCCGCGCTGCTGCGGCGTGTGTTCTCCCAGTACGGGATCGCACTCGCCGACACGGCGGCCGTGCGGTTCGGCCACACGCCGCTCGGTCAGGCGCTGTTGGGGGGCGCCCGCTGCGGCCTGCTGGGCGACCGGGCGCGGGCCCAGGATCTGCTCGACTACCTGCGCGCGCCTGGCCTGCTGGAGCGCCCCGAGGTCGCCGACAGCCTGGAGGCGGAGATCCGCCGTGCCGGCCTGGGTACGGCGGCCCAGGCGCGCGAGCGGCTCGGGTGGGAGCTGGGCGAGCTCGATGCGCTGGCGGGCGCGCCTGACCCGGGCCGCGAGCTGGGCCGGTTGGCAGGGCGGCTGTTCGCGGCCCCGCATCGGGGACTGGCCCCGGTGCTCGATCGCTCCCAGGAGCTCGATGCTCGGGCTCTCGGACAGCTGCATCGGGCCCTGGAGGAGCTCGACGAGCTCTCGCTGGCGCCGGCCGGCGAGGAGCTGATCGAGCTGCTGGCGGCCCTGCCCGTGCCCTCGGGGGCCGCTCCCGGGCCGGGCGAGGTGCTGCTCGCCGACCCCGAGGAGATCCGAGCCCGGCGGTTCTCGGTCGTGTTCGCCTGCGGGCTCCAGGAGGGCGAGTTTCCGCGGCCGGGCCGCCCCGAGCCGTTTCTGTCCGACGAGCGCCGCTGGGAGCTGGCCTTAGCCTCAGGCCTGCGGCTGCGTCCCCGTGAGGACTCGCTGGCGGCCGAGCGCTACCTGTTCTACGCCACTCTCTCCCGGGCCACCGATCGGATCTTCCTGTCCTACCGCAGCTCCGACGAGGAGGGAAACCTGGCGCTGCCCTCGCCCTTCATCGCGGATGTCGCAGAGCTGCTGGCTCCGGGCTGGGCGGCGGGCCGGGAGCGCCGGCTGCTGGCCGACGTGGTCTGGGAGCCCGATCGCGCGCCGACCGCTCGTGAGCGGGAGCGCTCGCTGGCCGCCCAGGGCGCCGCCGGCGCCGGCGAGGAGCCCGACCCCGAGCGGTCGCTCGGAGCCGGTGCGCTGGCCCGGATGCGCCACAGCCAGATCCTCTCCGCGGGAGCGCTCGAGACCTTCGGCGACTGCCCGGTGAAATGGCTGGTGGAGCGCGAGCTCCAGCCCCAGCCGCTCACCCCCGAGCCTGAGCCCGTGACCCGGGGAAACCTCATGCACGACACGCTGGAGCGGCTGCTCTCCGAGCTCGGCGCCCCCCTGATCCCGTCCTCGCTGGACCGGGCGCGGGTCATCCTGGAGCGGCTGCTTGCCGAGCTCGCCGCCGGTCCCGGGAGTCGCCTGGCTCCGGGCAGCCCCGAAGTCGTGCGCGCCGGCGCCCTGCGCGCCATCGAGGCCGACCTGCGTCGCTATCTGGAGCACGAGGCGGCGACCGGCCCGGGCTGGCGTCCCGACGGGCTCGAGCTCCGGTTCGGCTTCGATGCCGAGGACGATCGATCGCTGCCCGCGCTGGAGCTCGGAGAGGGCGCCGACGCCGTCCTCGTCCGCGGTGTGATCGACCGCATCGACGTCGACGGCGGCGGCCATGCCGTGATCCGCGACTACAAGAGCGGCGCGGGACGTCCGGAGTTCCCGGGCGCGCGCTGGCACGACGATCGGCGCCTCCAGGTAGCGCTCTACATGCTGGTGGTCCGAGAGCTGGTCGGGCTCGACCCGGTCGCGGGCTTCTATCAGCCGCTGCGCGGCGACGATCTGCGCGCGCGGGGGGTGTTCGTCAAGGGCTTCGAGGTCGGATCGGGCGCCGTGCCCACCGATGCGCGAGAGCCCGCCGAGCTCGCGGCGCTGCTGCAAGACGCACAGGAACGAGCGGTCGCCCTGGCCGGGGCGCTGCGAGCGGGGACGCTGACCCCGTGCCCGCAGACCTGCTCCCGGGATGGGTGCGCCTACCCCGGGATCTGCCGCAGCCAATGAACGCCACGCGGGCGTGGACCGAGGAGCAGCGGCGGGCGATCAAGCGGCGGGACGGTGACCTGCTCCTCGATGCGGCTGCCGGCAGCGGAAAGACCTCGGTGCTGGTGGAGCGGTTCGTCGCCTCGGTGCTGGACGACGGTATCGAGGTGTCGGCGCTGCTGACGATCACGTTCACCGACAAGGCGGCCGCCGAGCTGCGTGACCGGATCCGCGCCCGGCTGCGCGAGCTCGGCGCCGACGAGTTGGCGCGGCAGACCGAAGGAGCCTTCATCTCGACCATCCACGGCTTCTGCGCGCGCGTGCTGCGCGCCCATGCCCTGTCCGCGGGCCTGGCGCCGGACTTCGCCGTGCTCGACCGTGACCGGTCAGAGCCCCTGGCGGCGGCCGCCTTCGACGATGCGCTCGCCGAGCTGGCGCGGGACGGCGAGGCGGCGGTGGAGCTGGTGGCCGCGTACGGGTGGTGGCCGCTGCGCAGTGCGATCCTCGGCGCCTACGGACAGCTGCGGTCGGCGGGCGAGACGGAGCCGCGACTACCGGCCGTCGACCCGGACCACGCCGACCCCGAGGCGGCGAGCCTGCTCGCTGCGTCCGCGGCCGCGCTGGCGGCTGAGCTCGGGGTGATCGAAGATCCAACCCCTCGGGTGATCGAGGCGCTGACCCGCGTGCAGCGCGCCCTGGAGCTGGTCGATCGCGGCTGCGAGGTGTGGCCCGGCGAACTGGAGCGAGTCCGCCTGCCCCGTAACGGCGCCGCGCTCGGCACCGAAGCCTGCAACGCATACGGCGAGACTCTGGCGCGGTTTCGAGCGGCGTGCGCGACCCGCGCGGCCGGCCCGGTCCGTGACCTGCTCGACCGGCTGCTCGTCTCCTACGGGAGGCATTACCAGGGCCGCAAGCGGAAGGTCTCGGGAATCGATTTCGAGGACCTGGAGCTGATCACGCGCGGGCTGCTGGCCGGCGACGGGGAGCTTCGCGATCGATACGCGCGCCGGTTTGCACGCATCATGGTCGACGAGCTCCAGGACACCAACCAGGTGCAGCTGGAGCTGATCGAGTCGATCGCCCGGGACAACCTGTTCACCGTGGGCGACGCGCAGCAGTCGATCTACGGCTTTCGGCATGCCGACGTGGCCCTGTTCCGCCAGCGGGGCGAGCGGCTGGCGGCCATCGGGGCTCGCGAGACCCTGCAGACGAACTTCCGCTCGCGCCACGAGATCCTCGCCGCTCTCAACCTGGCCTTCGCGGAGGGGCTGGGCGATGACTTCAGGGCGCTGCACGCCGGGCGGCCCGAGCCGGGGGACGGCGACGGAGATGGCGACAGCGCACGGGTCGAGCTCGTGCTCGTCGACAAGGCGGGCGATTGGGCGCTGGAGGGGGTGGCATCGCCGTGGCGGCTGGCCGAGGCACGGACGCTCGCGGATCGTGTGGGCGAGCTGGTCGACGGCGGGGTCGCCCCGGCCGACATCGTCCTCCTGATCCGGGCCACCACCGACATGCGCGCCTACGAGAAGGCGCTGGAGCGCCGCGGCCTCCCGACCTACGTGATCGGCGGGCGCGGCTACTGGTCGCATCCCCAGGTGGTGGATCTCGTCTCCTACCTGCGGGCGCTCGCCAATCCTCGTGACGAGGAGGCGCTGTATGGGGTGCTCGCCTCGCCGCTGGTGGGCGTCTCGCTCGATGCGCTGGTCGTGCTCGCCTCGGGGGCGCGCGGGTCGGCTCGGGACCCGTGGTGGGTGCTGCGCGAGCCCGGTCAGGATCTCGGCGGCCTGTCAACCGAGGATCGCGCCCGCCTGACCGCCTTCACCGCCTGGTTCGCGGACGAACGGGCGCGCAGCGGCGCGACCGGGATCGAGGAGCTGATCGATACGGCGCTGACCCGGAGCGGCTATGACCTGGTCATGCTGGCCATGCCGGGCGGCCGGCGGCGCCTGGCCAACGTGCGCAAGCTGATGCGCCTGGCCCGCGAGCACGAGACCGAGCACGGCCCCGGGCTCGGCGGCTTCCTGGAGCTGATCGACGAGCGGGAGCCCGGGCGGGGGGGACGGGCATCCGACTCTCGCGAGAGCGAGGCGCCGGTGGAAGGCGAGGGGCTCGACGCGATCCGCCTGATGACGATCCACAGAGCCAAGGGGCTCGAGTTCAGGGTCGTATGCGTCGCCGATCTGGGACGGGTGCCCCGGCCGCCCTCGGAGCTGCTGCGGGTCAGCGGCGACGGGCGACTCGGCCTGCGCCTGGCCCGGGCCGGGGTGGCCGGGCGCGAGCCCGCGCTCGACTACAGGGCGCTCGGCGACGAGCGGCGCGGGGCCGAGGAGCGCGAGGAGCGCCGGCTGTTCTACGTCGCGATGACGCGCGCCCGGGAGCGGTTGATCCTGAGCGGCGCGGCGAAGTTCGAGGGCTGGACGGTGGAGGGCAAGCACACCGGAGGCGGGCCAGTGGCCTGGATCGCCCCCGCCTTCGTGCCTGACCTGGGGGCGGTGCTGGAGGCGGGCGGAGGGGAGGTCGAGCACGGCGGCGTGCGCATCGCAGTGCGATTGGGACACCCCGATCGCTGCGCAGTCCCGGGGTCCTCGCCCTCAAAGCCGCCCCCGGGCCTGTCCGCTCACCGGCCGCCGCTGCCCAGCCCCGGACCGCCGCTGCCGAGCCCCGGGCCGGCCCCACCGGCGCCCCGGGAGCCCGGGCCCCCGGTCACGACCCTGAGCTACTCGTCGCTGGGCGAGTACGAGCGCTGCGGGTACCGGTTCTACGCCGAGCGCGTGCTCGGGCTGGCGCCGGGGCGGGCATCGCGGTTGGGTGACGGGGCGGTCTCGGGCCACCGCAGCGCGGCCGACCGGGGCGTGCTCCTGCACGCGCTGCTCGAGCGCCTTGACTTCCGGCGGCCGGTCCCTCCCTCGGGCGAGGCGATCGCCGTCGCGGCCGGGCGCGCCGGCCTGTGGCCGGCCCCCGGGCCCGAGGAGTCAGCCGAGCTGGCCGCACTGGTGCGCCGGTTCGCCTCCAGCGAGCTGTGCGCTCGGCTGGGGCGAGCGCTCGATGCGCGCCGGGAGGAGCGCTTTGCCTTTGCGCCGACCTCGAGCCCGGCCGGCGTGCTCGTGGTCGGCGCCCTCGATGTGCTCGCCCGCGAGCCCGGGGGGCGGATCCTGATCGTGGACTACAAGAGCGACCGCCTGGAGGGCGCCGATCCCGCCGGCGTGGTCCGCGAGGCCTACGCCACCCAGCGGCTGGTCTACGCGCTGGCGGGACTGCGCGCGGGCGCCGAGGAGGTAGAGGTTGTCCACTGCTTCCTGGAGCTCGTGGCCGAGCCGGTGAGCGCGTGGTTTGCTCGGGCCCAGACGCCCGCCCTGGAGGCGGAGCTCGCCCGCCTGGCCGGGGGCGTTCTCGAGCGCCGGTTCGCCGTCGCGCCGGCGCCCCACCGCGGGCTGTGCGCCGGCTGTCCGGCGGAGGGCGGGCTGTGCTCGTGGCCGCTGACGATGACCCGGCGCGACGCGCCTGACCGGCTGTTCTAGCGTTCCGACCCAGGGTCGGCCACCGGATCTCGCTCGCCCGGAGGTGCTTCGGTGTCGAACTGCACCTCCACCTTCTGCTCGTCCGAGCGTTCCTCGACCTTGGCCAGGTCGCGCAGCGTCTTCTGGTCGGCGGGAGCCTCCGGGGGCCCCATCAGGCTGCGCGGCCACAGCCGGCGGCTCACCACCACGTTGATCTCGGCCGAGTAGAGGAAGATCTGCGCGCCGAGGTGCAGCCAGATCAGCAGCGCGATCACCAGCCCGAAGATGCCGTAGGTGCCGCTCTGACCCTTGAGCACGTGGCCGATGTAGTAGCCCTGCACCGACTGCAGGATCGTCCACAGCACGGCGGCGACGATGGAGCCGGCTCGCAGGTCGCGGGCGGGAACCGACCTGACCGTCATCAACCGGAACGAGGCGAAGAACAGCACGAAGTTGACCAGCACCGCGATCACGTAGCCGGCGAGCTTGGCGGCGATCCCGCCGAAGCCGCCGCTGACCACGCCCGACGCCACAGTCGAGACGATGAACAGCAGGCCAAGCGACGCCAGCAGCATGAGGCCGCGCAGGCGCGACACCAGGAAGTTGGGGCGGTCCTTGAACGGGACCGCCCACACCGTGTTGAGCGCGTTCTGGGCGGCGTTGGTTATGCCCAGGCCCGCCCACAGCGAGGTCGCCAGGCCGACGATCAGGCCCACCAGCGATCCCGTAAGCGAATGGCCCTTCAGCTGCGTCCCGATGATCGGGAACTTCCCCAGCACCGAGTTCTCGACCGATTTCTGCAGGCTGGCGTCGCCGTGCAGCACGAAGCCCAGGATCGTCGTGAACACCAGCAGCAGCGGGAACAACGAGAAGAAGCCGTAATAGGAGAGCAGGGCGGCCAGGTTGCCGGCCTGGTCGTTGCCGAACTTCCGGACCACTGCCATCGGCACGGCGAGCACCTTGTGGCGCTGCTGAAAGCCGTCGAAGGCCCGCACCGGGCGCGTGAAATCCATTTCCCTGGGTGATACCCGCGGGTCGCCGATCACACGCCGGCATCCCGCCTCAGGGCACCTGTCCGGCTTCGATCGCCAGCAGGGCCCGCTTGCGATCCGGTCCGCCGGTGTACCCGCCCAGCCCGCCGTCGGCCGGGAGCACCCGGTGGCAGGGGAGCACGATCGGCAGGGGGTTGGATCCGAGCGCGTTGCCGGCCGCCCGGGCCCCACGCGGGCTCCCGGCCCGGGCCGCCACATCGCGGTAGGTCGAGACCGAGCCGTACGGGATCGCCGCCGTGGCCGCCAGGATGCGGCGGCCGAAATCGGTCATCAGCTCCCAGTCGAGCGCCGTCTCGAAGCGCTGCCGGCGTCCGGTGAAATACTCGTCGAGCTCGCGCCGCGGCCGGTCGAGCTTGCGCGGAGCCGCCAGCACCCGGGGCGAGATCCGGGCGGCCAGGGCCCCGACAACGGCATCCTCGTCGCGCTCGTCGTCCAGGTAGGCGATCCGGGCCAGCCCCGACGGGGTCGCGGCCAGCAGCAGCCCACCCACCGGAGAGTCCAGGCGAGCGTAGGCGACGTCGAGCAGCCCGGCCGCCGCGGCCGCCGGGTAGATGTCAGGAGGGTCGGGGTAGGCACGCCCGGCGGTCTGGCGCAGGGCGCGCTCGAGCGCGTCGAGCTGGGTCATAGTGGTGGGTCCTTTCGCAGTCGTTTGAGTCCTTCGTGCACGGAGCGCCGAGCCGCCTCCTCGCTGGTGCCCATCACGGTGGCGATCTCCGCGTAGGCGGAGTCGGCGATGAACCTCAGCGCGAGCGCGGTCCGCTGCTTGTCGGGCAGCGACGCCACCTGCGCCCACAGGTCGCCATCCAGCTCCGAGCGGCCGCCCGGTTGCGAGGCTCGGTCCCCGGTCGGGCGCTCGGGGAGCTCGGGCACCGGTACCGGTCGCCGGCCCCGCGCCCGGGCGTGGTCGATCGCCTTGCGGTGGGCGATCGTGAACAGCCATCCCCTCAGGTTGGCGTCGCCGTCCAGCCGCGGGTAGGCCCGCAGCGCCGCCAGCCAGGTCTCCTGAAAGCAGTCGTCGGCATCCACGGCGCCGACGCTGGCGACCAGGAAACGGTGGACGGCCCGGCCGTGGTCGTCGAACAGGGCTTGGAAGGGTGGCAGGGGCACTGTGAGTGAAACGCCGGAGAGCCCGCCGGCGTGAGATCAGTCTGCTACGCGGCCGCTCCCGAGAACGAACTAACCTGGCCCGGATGGAACACCGCACGCTGGGAACACAGGGATTGACCGTCTCCGCCGAGGGTCTGGGCTGCATGGGGATGTCCGAGTTCTACGGCTCGGCCGACGAGTCAGAGGCCGTCGCCACCATCCATCGCGCTCTCGATCTCGGGGTCGATTTCCTGGACACGTCGGACATCTACGGGCCGCACACCAACGAGCGGTTGGTCGGCGGTGCTATCGCCGACCGTCGCGACGAGGTGGTGCTGGCCACCAAGTTCGGCATCGTCCGCGACCCCGACGACCCGAGCGCCCGGGGCATCAACGGGCGCCCGGAGTACGTGATCGCGGCCTGCGACGCCTCGCTGCGGCGCCTGAGCCTGGACCACATCGACCTGTACTACCAGCACCGGGTCGATCCGGCGGTTCCGATCGAGGAGACCGTCGGCGCGATGGCGTCGCTGATCGACGCCGGCAAGGTCCGCTTCCTCGGTCTCTCGGAGGCGGGGACCGAGACGATCCGGCGCGCCCACGCCGTGCACCCGATCACCGCCCTGCAGAGCGAGTACTCGCTATGGAGCCGAGACCCCGAAGACGAGCTGCTCGGCGTGCTGCGCGAGCTCGGGATCGGCCTCGTCGCCTACAGCCCGCTCGGACGCGGCTTTCTCACGGGGGCGATCGCCTCTCCCGACGATTTCGCTCCCGACGACTTTCGCCGGGCCAACCCTCGCTTCCAGGGCGAGAACTTCAAGCGCAATCTGGAGCTCGTCGCTCGCGTTCGCGAGATCGCCGCCGAGAAGGACTGCACGCCCGGGCAGCTGGCGCTCGCCTGGGTGATGGCCCAGGGCGACGACGTCGTACCGATCCCCGGCACCAAGCGCCGGGCATACCTCGAGGAGAACGTCGCCGCCGCCGAGCTCACCTTGGACGGCGAAGATCTGGCCCGCATCGACGACGCGGCGCCCCTCGGCGCGGCGGCCGGCGATCGCTACGCCGACATGTCGTCGGTGGGCCGGTGAGCTGAAAGACCGCCCTCACCCCTTGCCGAGATCGCTCGTCCGCTATAAAAACTGATCTGATGCCACGTGCAATCTGGAGCGGCGCGATCAGTTTCGGGCTCGTCAACGTGCCCGTGAAGATGTACAGCGCCACCTCACCCAAGTCGGTCCGCTTTCACCAGCTGTCGAGCAAGACCGGCGCGCGGATCCGCCAGAAGCGCGTCGATCCGTCCACCGGCGACGAGGTGCCGTTCGAGGAGATCGTCAAGGGCTATGAGCTCAGTCCCGACCGCTACGTGCTGGTCGAGCCCGAGGAGCTCGATGCGCTCGATCCCAAGGCGACGAAGACGATCGACATCGAAGAGTTCGTGGACCTGGCCGAGATCGACCCGATCTACTACGACCACTCCTACTACCTGGCTCCGGCCACGGGGGGCGCCAAGGCCTACCGGCTGTTGCTGGAGGCGATGCGCGAGGCGGGCAAGGTGGCGATCGGCCGCGTCGTGATCCGCTCCAAGCAACAGCTGTGCGCGCTGCGACCCGTGGAGGAGGTGATGGCGCTCTCGACGATGCTGTTCGGCGACGAGGTCCTGTCCCCCGACCGGCTGGACGAGCTCGACGCGATCGGCGAAACCGAGGCGACGGCGCGCGAGCTGACCATGGCCCAGCAGCTGATCGACTCGCTGTCGGCCGACTTCGACCCGACCCGGTTCAAGGACGAGTACCGCGAGCGAGTGCTGGAGCTGATCGAGCGCAAGGCCGCGGGCGAGGAGATCGCCGTCCAGCCCGAGGCCGAGGACAGCACGCCCGCGCCCGACCTGATGGCGGCGCTCGAGGCCAGCTTGGCCGAGGTTCGCAGCGGCGACAGCGACGCCCCCAGCGCCAAGAGCGCCAAGAGCGCCAAGGACACAAAGGACACAAAGGACGCAAAGGACGCAAAGGACGCAAAGGACGCAAAGGACACGAGGAACACCAAAGCCGCCAAGAGCACGAGGGGCGCCAAGAGCCCCAAGGGCAGCAATGGTTCGCAAGGCGCTGCCGGTCGCTCGAAGGCCAAGGCCAAGAGCTGAGCAAGCGTCCGAAGCCGTCCCATCGCCGAGGCCGGCTACCAGCGAGCGCTGGTAGCATTCGCCGGCCGCGTCGCTGTGCCTGACCACCCCTCCGCCACCAGAGGCACCGCATCATGTTCCGCACCGCTCCCCCGAGGGCCAGCGCCCTCTACAACCCTTCTGACGAGCACGACGGTTGCGGTATCGCGCTCGTCGCCAAGCTCTGGGGCGAGGCGAGCCATGCCGTGGTGGAGAAGGGCCTCGAGGCGCTGGAGAACATGGAGCATCGCGGCGCCGAGGGCGCTGATCCCAACACGGGCGATGGCGCCGGGATCCTCATGCAGATCCCCGACGCCTTCATCCGCGGCGCCGTCGCCGGCGTGGAGCTCCCCGCGCCGGGCCGCTACGGCGTCGGGGTCTGCTTCTTGCCCGCCGATCCCGAGCGCCGGCTGGCCATCGAGCAGCTGATCGAGGAGACGGTCCACGCCGAGGGCCAGCACGCGACCTGGTGGCGTGACGTGCCGGTCGACGACCGCTACGCGGGCGAGACCGCACGGATCTCGGCGCCCGTGATTCGCCAGCTGATCGTGGAGGCCGCCGACGACGTGGAGGACCAGGGCGTGTTCGAGCGCAAGCTCTACGTGATCCGCCGGGTGATCGAGCTGGCCGCGGGCGACGAGCTGGCGATCCCCAGCTTCTCGAGCCGCACGATCGTCTACAAGGGAATGCTGACCGCGCCCCAGCTGCCCCGCTACTTCCCGGACCTGCGCGATCCGCGCGTGGCCTCCCGGCTGGCCCTGGTGCACTCGCGCTTCTCCACCAACACGTTTCCCAGCTGGGAGCTCGCCCACCCCTACCGGATGGTCGCCCACAACGGCGAGGTCAACACCCTCCGGGGGAACATCAACTGGATGCGGGCGCGTGAATCGCAGCTCGCCTCCGAGCTGTTCGGCGACGACCTGCAGAAGGTCCTGCCGGTGGTGCGCAGCGGCGGATCTGACTCGGCGACGCTGGACAACGTGCTCGAGCTGCTGGTGCTCAGCGGACGCTCGATCGCGCACGCGATGATGATGATGATCCCCGAGGCGTATCGGACGCGCCGGGGCCTGGATCCGGACGTGAAGGGCTTCTACGACTTCCACTCGTGCCTGATGGAGCCGTGGGACGGACCGGCCGCGGTCGCGTTCACCGACGGACGGCTGGCCGGCGCCGTGCTCGACCGCAACGGGCTGCGCCCCGGCCGGTGGGTTCAGGACACCGAGGGCTACGTGGTCCTCGCCTCGGAGGCCGGCGTGATGACCGTCGCCCCCGAGCACGTTCAGCGCAAGGGCCGTTTGGCGCCCGGCAAGCTCTTCTTGCTGGACCTCGAGGAGGGCCGCATCGTCGACGACGAGGAGGTCAAGCGCCGGGTGGCTCGGCGCAAGCCATATGGGGAGTGGTACGAGCGCTCGGTGGTGGCGATCGATGATCTGCCCGAGCGCGCGCCGCGCGTGCCCCGCGTGGAGCCGCTGCGCTCCAAGCAGCTGGCCTTCGGCTACTCGCAGGAGGATCTGCGTCTGATCATCGCCCCGATGGCCTCCAATGCGGAGGAGCCGGTGGCGAGCATGGGCAACGACGCGGCGCTGGCGGTCCTCTCCGATCGCCAGCCGCCGCTGTTTGCCTACTTCAAGCAGCTGTTCGCCCAGGTCACCAACCCACCCGTGGATCCGATCCGCGAGAACGTGGTCATGAGCCTGCAGACCGGGGTGGGCGCCGAGGTCAACCTGCTCGCGGAGGTGCCCGAGCAGGGCCATCAGCTGGTGATCGCCCAGCCGATCCTGCGCAACCCCCAGCTCGAGAAGCTGCGCCAGGTCTCCCACGAGATCTTCGACGCTGCGACCCTGGACATCACCTGGCCGATCGAGGCCGGGCCCGAGGGCATGGAGAGCCGTCTGCAAGCTGTGTGCGCGGAGGCCGAGTCCCAGGTCCGCCACGGCGCCAACATCCTGATCCTGTCGGACCGCAACCTCGGTCCCGAGCGCGTGGCGATGCCCTCGCTGCTGGCCGTCGCCGCCGTCCATCACCACCTGGTGCGCGCGGGGACGCGACTGCGCACCGGTCTGGTGATCGAGTCCGGCGAACCGCGTGACATCCACCACATGGCGACGCTGATCGGCTACGGCGCGTCGGCCATCAACCCGTACCTGATGTTCGAATCGCTGGACGAGCTCGCCGATCGCTCACTGCTGCCCGAGGACCTGGAGCGCGACGAGGCCGAGCAGCGGATCGTCATGGCGATCGGCAAGGGGCTGCTCAAGACGATCTCCAAGATGGGGATCTCCACGATTCAGTCCTACTGCGGCGCCCAGATCTTCGAGGCGGTCGGGCTGGAGCCCGAGCTGATCGACAGGTACTTCACGGGCACCGCCTCGCGGATCGGCGGAGTCGGGCTCGAGGTCCTGTCGGCCGAGGCGCTGGGCCGCCACTTCCGCGCCTACCCGCGCACCGATCGCGAGGTGCTGCCGGTCGGCGGGGTGCTGCAGTGGCGTCGCGACGGTGAGCGTCACATGTGGAACCCGGACACGGTCTCGAGCCTCCAGCACGCCGTCCGGGCCCGGACCGGCAACGGCACGGCCGTGGCCCAGGATCCGCAGGAGACCTACGACGAGTTCGCGCGCCACGCCAACCAGGAGGCGACCAGCAAGGCGGCGCTGCGCGGCCTGATGAAGTTCCGCTCCTCCGGCGAGCCGGTCGCGCTGGACGAGGTCGAGCCGGCGACCGAGATCGTCAAGCGCTTCTCCACCGGGGCGATGAGCCTGGGCTCGCTGTCCCGGGAGGCGCACGAGACGCTGGCCATCGCCATGAACCGGCTGGGCGGCAAGTCCAACACCGGGGAGGGCGGTGAGGACCCGTCCCGCTACACGCCTGACGCCAACGGCGACCAGCGTCGGTCGGCGATCAAGCAGGTGGCCTCGGGACGATTCGGGGTCACGATCGATTACCTGGTCAACGCCGATCAGCTCCAGATCAAGATGGCCCAGGGAGCCAAGCCCGGCGAGGGCGGCCAGCTTCCGGGCGACAAGGTCGACGACTACATCGCCAAGATCCGCTACTCGACCCCGGGCGTGGGCCTGATCTCACCGCCGCCCCATCACGACATCTACTCGATCGAGGACCTCAAGCAGCTGATCTACGACCTGCGCTGCGCCAACCCGCCGAGCTCGGTCTCGGTCAAGCTGGTGTCCGAGGTCGGGGTCGGGACCGTGGCCGCCGGCGTGGCCAAGGCCAACGCCGACCACGTCACCATCTCCGGGCACGACGGCGGCACCGGGGCGTCGCCCCAATCGTCGGTTCAAGGTGCCGGAGTGCCCTGGGAGATCGGGCTCGCCGAGACCCAGCAGACGCTGCTGCTCAACGACCTGCGGTCTCGGATCACCGTCGAGGTCGACGGTCAGATGAAGACGGGGCGCGACGTGGTCATCGGGGCGCTGCTCGGAGCCGACGAGTTCGGCTTCTCGACCGCGCCCCTGATCGCGATGGGCTGCATCATGATGCGGGTCTGCCACCTGAACACCTGTCCGGTGGGAATCGCCACCCAGGATCCGGAGCTGCGCGCTCGCTTCGAGGGCACTCCGGAGCATGTGACCGCCTACCTGATGTTCATCGCCGAGGAGGTGCGCGGGATCATGGCCTCGCTCGGGGTGCGCCGCTTCCAGGAGCTGATCGGCCGGACCGACCTGCTGGAGACCGACGAGGCGATCGACCACTGGAAGTCACGCGGGGTCGATCTCTCGATGGTCCTGGGCACGCTCGACCTGCCCCCCGAGATCCCGCGCTCGCACACCCGTGCGCAGGTGCCGGTGCTCGACGATGCGCTCGACTGGGAGCTCGTCCAGCTGTGCCTGCCGGCGATCGAGAATTCGGAGCCCGTCCGCCTGGGGCCGATTCCGGTGCGCAACGTCAACCGCACGGTAGGCGGCATCCTGTCCGGGGAGATCGCCCGCCGGCGCGGGGCCCCGGGACTGCCCGAGACGACGATCGACATCTCGTTCTCGGGGTCCGCGGGCCAGAGCTTCGCCGCCTGGCTGGCTCCCGGGATCACCTTCTCGCTGCGCGGGGAGACCAACGACTACACCGGCAAGGGCCTGTCGGGGGGAGTGGTGGCGGTGCGCCCACCCGAGTCGGCGCTGTTCCGCGCCGAGGAGAACTCGATCGTGGGCAACACCGTGCTCTACGGCGCCACCGCCGGCCGGGCGTTCATCCGGGGGCTCGCCGGCGAGCGCTTCGCGGTCCGCAACTCGGGCGCCCACGCGGTCGTCGAGGGCGTCGGCGATCACGGCTGCGAGTACATGACCGGCGGCCGCGTGGTGGTGCTGGGGACGACCGGGCGCAACTTCGCGGCCGGCATGAGCGGCGGCATCGCCTACGTCTACGATCGCGACCGGCGCTTCAAGGAGCGCTGCAACCTCGAGCTGGTCGACCTCGAGCATGTCGACGAGAGCGACGAGGAGCAGCTCAAGGCGCTGATCGCCGAGCATGCGCAGCGGACGGGTTCGCTGGTTGCTCGCAACGTGCTCGCCTCCTGGGAGCGAGCCCGGGAGCGGTTCGTGAAGGTGATGCCGCGGGACTATCGACGGGTGCTCGAGGAGCGCCGGGCGGACGAGATCGAGGAGCCCGTGGGGACGTAGGGCATCTCAGCTAGCCTCTTCGGACCCCATGGGCGAGCTCGGAGCCTTCCTGAAGATCCACCGCGTCGGGTTCGACAAGCGCGATCCCCGCACTCGCGTGCGCGACTACGACCAGTACTTCGCCGTCCAGCCCGATCCCGAGCTCCAGCGCCAGGGGGCGCGGTGCATGGACTGCGGGGTCCCGTTCTGCCACGAGGGCTGCCCGCTGGGCAACCTGATCCCCGACTGGAACGATCTCGTGTACCGCGACAAGTGGCGCGAGGCGATCGACCAGCTGCACGCCACGAACAACTTCCCCGAGTTCACGGGGCTGATCTGCCCGGCTCCGTGCGAGTCGGCCTGCGTGCTGGCGATCAACGACGAGGCGGTGACGATAGAGCAGATCGAGCTGGCGATCGTGCAGCGGGCCTTCGACGAGGGGTGGATCGTGCCGGAGTCCCCCGACCGGCGCTCCGGCCGCAGCGTGGCCGTCGTCGGCAGCGGGCCGGCGGGGCTGACCGTGGCCGCCGAGCTCAACCGGTGCGGGCATGCGGTGACCGTGTTCGAGCGCGACGAGGGCCCGGGCGGCATGCTGCGGTTCGGCGTGCCCGACGCCAAGCTCGAGAAGTGGATCATCGACCGCCGGGTCGCGATTCTCGAGCAGGAGGGGATCGAGTTCGTCTACGACACCGACGTCGGCAGAGATGTGACCGTGGACGAGCTCCAGCAGGGCTTTGACGCGCTCGTGCTCACGATCGGCTCCCGGGTGTCCCGGGACCTGTCGGTCCCGGGACGCGAGCTGCGCGGGATCCATCCGGCGATGGCCTACCTCTACCAGCGCAACCGCTGGGTGGCCGCCGAGCAGGGCCGGCCGTCCCGGGCCCCATCGGACCCCGCCCACCCCGAGATCTCGGCCGCCGGGAAGAGGGTGATCGTGATCGGCGGCGGCGACACTGGGATGGACTGCATCTCCAACTCCCACCGGGAGAGGGCTCAGAGCGTGATCATGCTCGATGTCTACGCGGAGCTGCCCACCGGCGGCGATCCGCGGGCCCCGTGGCCGCTTCCCTCCAAGCGCACGCCCACCACGTACGCCCTGGACGAGGGCGGCAAGCGCCGCTGGGGAACGGAGGTGACCGGCTTCGGCGGGCGGGACGGATCGGTCAGCCACGTCTACGCGCGGCAGGTCACCGGCAGCTCGTCAACCGATCTCACGCCCGTTCCCGGCAGCGAGTTCGTGCTCGAAGCCGACCTCGTCCTGATCGCGATCGGCTTCGAGCATCCCGAGCACGAAGGGCTCGTCTCCACGCTGGCTCTCGACCTGGACCGGCGGGGCAACATCCGCACCCGCCAGACCTATCGCACGTCGGTTGGGCGCGTGTATGCGTGCGGAGACGCGCGACTTGGACAGTCGCTGGTGGTGACGGCGATCGCCGAAGGTCGCAAGTGCGCGCGGATCGTGAACGCCGATCTCGGCGGCAGCCCGATGGACGCCGACCGCGAGCGCCTGGCGGTGGGCGCGTGGTCAGGCGAGTCCGACCGCACCCTGCGTCACGAGGCCGAGGCCGCCGGGACGGTGCGACCGGGAGAGGAGTTCTTCACCGGGCCGGCCACGCGCGAGCGCTGAGCTAATTTGCCACCAGCGCGTCCAACCGTGCTAGGTTTAAGAAGGCGGTGGGGAGCCCACCCGTGCCGCCCGTAGCTGTTAGGGGCTGTTGAGTCTGCTCAAAGCTTGGGGACGGGGAAACTCGCCCCTGTCGGTCAGGGAACTGCGCCCCCACTTCCCTGGCTCTCCGGGGGGCCCAGAAGGATCTGGGCCCCCCGGTCCTCCTTCTACGCCGCCGAGCGCTGGATTGGGGCCGGTCACCGCGAGGAGCCCGAGCCGTTCGGGGGAGGTGGTCTGAGATGGCTGCCCGGTGTGCGACCGTGTGTGGATGGCGCCAGTGCTGATCACCGCCGCGCAGCACCACGGGAGCTCGATCGGCGACACGATCAGCAGCCTGCTGCACTCGACGGGCCAGTTCTTCTCTGCGCTCGCCGACCTGAACTGGCCGTGGCTGCTGATCGGGCTGGCGCTGTTCACGCTGTATCTCCTGCTGCGCTCGCGCGCCCTGTTCAACGCGGTGCGCGCTGCCTACCCCGGGGTGCCCGTGCGCTGGCGCGACGTCTGGGGCGGCTACATGGTCGGCTATGCGATCAACAACGTGTTTCCCCTGGGAGGTGGGAACATCGCCCAGCTCTTCTTGACCCGGGTCGCGATCCCCCCTTCCAGCTATCCCGCAATCGCCAGCTCACTCGCCACTGGGGTGATCTTCGACTGGTTGATGGGGGTGCTGATCATGTGCTTTGCGTTCACCCAGGGCGTGTTTCCCAAGCCCCCGGACTTCTCCAAGCTTCCCGCTTTCGACATCAGCTTCTTCGCCTCGCACATGCGGTTTACGTTGTTCCTGCTGACGGTGCTGGGGCTCGTCTTTCTCGTCGGCTTCGCCCTGTTGTCGGCGAAGGTGCGCGCCTTCTGGCAGCGCATCCGCCAGGGACTGGCGATCCTGCGAGATCGCGACCGCTACCGGCGTCAGATGGCCAGCTGGCAGCTTGCGAGCTGGATCGCACGGTTCGGCGCCTACTGGGCGCTGCTCGACGCGTTTCACATCGGAGGCTCGGTGCGCAACGCGCTGCTCGTGCTCGCCGTCCAGGTGGTGGCCTCGGTGTTTCCCTTCACTCCCAGCGGCGCCGGAGTCCAGCAGGCGCTGCTGCTCACGATCTTCGCCGGCAACACCGACATCGCCGCGTTCTCGGTCGGCCAGCAGATCGCCATCGCCGTGCTCACCTCGGCGCTCGGGTTCGGGGCGCTGGTGCTGATCTTCAGATTCAAGAGCTTCCGCGAGGTGATGGCCCGGGGACGCGAGCATCGACGCCGTGAGGAGGCGGGCGGCGCCTGGCCTTCCCGGGAGGTCGGCACCCCGTAGTGCCTTCCTATAGTTCGCGCCAGCCCGCGCCGCCTATCGATGCCCAGCTTCTGCCGCCACAACCGACTGCTTCAGAACTGTCCCATCTGCGCGCGTGAGCAGGATGTCGAGCTGCGTCCCGTCGTGTCTCCGGGCGGTCAGCGGGCCCCGTCGGTGACGCCCGGCCCCCGGTCGGGCTCCCCTCGTTCCGCGAGCGGAACCATGCGCGCCGGCTCCCGCGGGGGTCACGGGGTGACGGTCCGCCGGCTCACCCGGGGCGCGGAGGACGGCTACCGATCGACGCTGGCTCCCGGACTTCGCTCCGGGGCCGACGCCGAGCGCCTGGCCGACGAGCTGGCCTTCGCCGCCACGCGCCTGGAACTGCTGCAATCAGATCCCCCCGGGCTCTATCGGGAGGTTGCCGACGCCGGGCGGCCCGTCGAGGAACGGACCTGGCTGGCGTTCCTGATCGCCTATCTCGGACCCCTGGACGGCGACGAACCGTTCGCCGGCATCGAGCGGGGGCGCACCCCGTGGCAGTCGGGAGAGCTGCCCTCACTCGAGGGGGTTCCGATCGGGCCTCGCGGCGTCCTCGACGTGTCCCAGGGCGAGCGCACGATCCTTGCCTATCGAGCCTGGGCAGCTCGAGCCGGCTCACAGGAGATCGCCTTCACCGGAGAGCCTTCGTGGAGCCCGGAGCGCCGCTTTGATCGGATCTACGAGCGTCTCGCGCTGCCCGGCCTGCACCGCGGGGCTCGGTTTGATCTGCTGACCGTCCTGGGTCGCCTCGGCGTCTACGAGCTGCGTGCGCAGGCGCTCGAACTAGGTGGCGGCGATCCGGTCACGCTCGCGGCCAAGCGGGTGCTGGGGATCGGCGACTCGCTGCTGCTCGAGCGCCGGGCCGCGGAGCTGGCGGCCGCTTGTCAGCTCCCGCTGGAGGCGCTGGACCTCGGCTTCTACAACTGGGAGCGCGGGTCGCGGGCGACGATGGGCCTGGCGTCGGGGGCCGAGCCCGACGACGCGCTGCTGGCCGCGGCGCGGGCGGGGCTCGCACTGTAGGAGCCCGAGACGCCTCTCTTAATCTTTGCTTCGCGGCTTGGCCTAGGCTTAGCGAGTAGATGATGGTTCTCCTTGTCATGATCGTGTGGGCGATCGCCGAGCTGTTCGTGATCGTCAAGGTCGCCGACGCCGTTGGCGTGCTGGCGACCGTGCTGCTCCTGCTGGCCGGCTGGCCGGTGGGGGCGTGGCTGGTGCGCGCCGAGGGGCGTGCCGCTTGGCGGCGGCTGAGTGCGGCCATCACTGCGGGTCGCCCGCCGGGGCGGGAGGCAATCGAAGGAGCCCTGGTGCTCATCGGCGGGACGTTGCTGATCGTGCCCGGCTTCATCTCTGACGCGATCGGGCTCTCCCTGCTGTTCGCTCCCACCCGAGCCCTGGCCCGCCGCGGGATCGCCCACAACCTCCACAACCGTCTGGTCGTCTCGGCGACTCGCTTCACGCGGCGTCCGTCGTCGAGCTACGACGTCGATTCAACCGCCACCGACAGCGAGCCGCCACCACTGCCTCGATGAGCGGCTCGGCGCAGTTGCGGTCCCTGTCCTTCGGAGAGGTCGACGGCGCACTGTGGGGGGGCGCGATCGATCTCGACGGCCCGGCGCTGGCGCTTGGCGCGGGTGCAGCCACCATCTCGCGGGCGGGATCGCAGGAGTTGCACTGGTCCGCGGATGGCCCTCGGTGGAGGCTCACGGGCGACGGCCTGCTCCTCGAGGTGAATTCCCGACGCGAGGCGCTCGGCCCGGCTTGTGCACCGCGTTCGGAGGCGACGGGGGTGGACGAGCTGTGCCGCGTCGAGGGCCGGGTCGCGATCGACGGCTCGGAGCGAGCCGTGGACTGCATCGGGACCCGCTCGACGGTCGACGGCCTGGACGCGGGGGCGATCGACTCCCTGCGTGCCGTGTCCGGTTGGTTCAGCGACGAGGAGGCCTTCGCGCTGCTCGCCCTCCGAGCCCGTCGCGGCGGCGGGCACGAGTCCGATCTGATCGCGGCGACGTTGTTCGATCCCGAGGATTGGCTCGCGGTTTCCGATCCCCGCCTGTCGACGACGTACTCGGCTTCGGGGGCGCCGCTGCGGACCAGCCTCGAGCTCTGGGTAGGTGATGGCGACGACGAGCTTCCCCGCCGCGCGGCCGGCGAGGCCACCGGGGCCGAGGCGGCCGCGCAGGCGCAGCGTCTCCAGCTGCGGGTGCTGCCACTTCGCTGCCACAGCCGAGGCCTCGACGGCTCCGGCGTCTACCTGCTCGCGACCCTCTAGGGAATGGCGTGACCCGCGTGGACGCGATCATCAGCGACTTCGGAGGTGTGCTCACATCCCCGCTGCTCGCCGCCTTTGCGGACTTCCAGGACTCCTCGGGAGTCTCGATGGAGCAGCTGGGCATGGCGATGGGGGCGGTGACCGCCCGCCTGGGCGTCAATCCCCTGTTCGAGCTGGAGACCGGCCGCCTCAGCGAACAGGCGTTCCTGTCGACGCTCGGCCACGAGCTCACCGAGCGGTTGGGCCGCGAGATCGAGCTCGACAGCTTCGGCGAGCGTTACTTCGCCACCCTGAAGCCCAACGAGCGCCTGATCGCCTACATGCGAGAGCTGCGCGGGCGGGGCTACCGGATGGGGCTCTGCACCAACAACGTCCGGGAATGGGAGCATCGGTGGCGCGCGATGCTCCCGGTGGACGAGATCTTCGATGTGGTCGTCGACTCGGCGTTCGTCGGCGCGCGCAAGCCCGAGCCCGAGATCTACGAGGTGACCCTCCGGCGCCTCGAGGTGGCGCCCGGCGCCGCGCTGCTGATCGACGACATCGAGATCAACTGCGAAGCCGCCCGCCAGCTCGGCATGCAGGCCGTCTGGTTTCGCTCCACCGAGCAGGCGATCCAGGAGACCGAAGCCGCCTTGATGGAAGCGACGTAGTGTCTCGCGTGGGGGGTTGGGCCCCGACCAGGCGATTGGACCGCCGGCGGCTGGTGGCCGGCGTGGGGGTCGCCCTGGTGATCGCCGCATCGGCTGTGCTCGTCGCCGTGGTGGCAAGTGATCTGCGCGCCGGAAGCCCGGTGCGCAGGACAGCGGCGACGGCGGGCGGGGCGGGGGGGGTGGGCGGGCGGATTTCCTCGGATCCGCCGCCGCTTCACCTGACCGTCACGGCCCGGCCGAGCGGCCAGGCGATCAGGCCCGGATTCCTCGGCCTGTCGTTCGAGTTCCCGGCCGTGCGTGCCTACACCGGCTCTGACCCCGGGCAGATCAATCCCGTGCTGGTGGCGCTGATTCGCAACCTCACGCCCCGTCAGCGCCCGGTGATCAGGATCGGCGGCGACAGCACAGACATCTCGTACGTGCGGGCCCCGGGCGTGCGGGTTCCCCCCTTCGTCGGCTACGAGGTGACCCCGAGCTGGATGGCGACCACCAGCGCGCTCGCCCATCGGCTCCACGCCCGGATGATCCTCGGCCTCAACCTGGCGGCCAACCAGCCGGCTCTGGACGCCGCCGAAACCCGCGACTTCGTCAGGTACTTCGGGGTCCGATCGATCGCCGCCCTGGAGATCGGGAACGAGCCCAACGTCTACGGCAAGCTCACCAAGTTCCTCATGGCCGGCGGAGCCAAGCTCAAGGTGCGCCCCAAGGGCTACGGCTATCCCACCTACCGGCGGCAGTTCAGGGCGATCGCCGCCGCCGTCCCGCGCTTGCCGCTCGCCGGGCCGGCTCTGACGAGCGGCCCTGCTCCCGGGAGGGGATCCTGGATCCAGACCGTGCCCGATTTCCTCAAGAGCCGGCGCGTCGCAATCATGACCGTGCACCGCTACCCGCTGCGCAACTGCTACGTCCCGCCGAGCTCGCCCCAGTATGCGACCGTCGCCAACCTGCTGTCGGGCTACTCGACGACCACGCTGGCCGCCAGCCTGGGCGGCTGGGTCCGGCTCGCCCACGCCCATCACCGGCCGTTGCGACTCGACGAGCTCAACTCGGTCGCCTGCCGGGGTGCAAGCGGGGTCAGCGACACCTTCGCCAGCTCCCTGTGGGTGGTGGACGCGCTGTTCGCGCTGGCTCGTGTCGGGGTCGACGGCGTCAACATCCACAGCCTGCCGGGCGCGGCCTACGAGCCGTTTGCCTTCAGCGACGCCGGGGGCCGGTGGAGCGCTCAGGTCCGGCCGCTCTACTACGGGCTGCAGATGTTCGCTCAAGCGGCTCCGCCGGGGGCGCGCCTGCTCGACCTCCAAGGGGCGCAGTCCGGGGACGGCCTGAGCGCGTGGGCGACGCGCGATCCCGGTGGCGGTCGCCACGTGGTGCTGATCAACAAGAGCGAGACGTCGAATCGCACGGTCAAGCTGGGGCTCGCGCACGGCACGGCGGTTCCCGTGAGCGTCGAGCGGCTGCAGGCCCCGAGCGTGTACTCGCGCACCGGCGTCACGCTCGGCGCCGCCAGCTACGGAAGCCGAACCTACACCGGTCGGCTGGCACCGCCGCGCACGCAGTCGATCACCGCGAGCGACGGGACCTACACGATCTCGGTGCCGCGTGGCAGCGCCGCGCTCGTCACCTTTCCCGCCGGCTCCCGGAGCGGCTGATCAGAGCGGAGCGGAGCGTCAGTTCTCGACGCCCAGGCGGTCCCAGCAGTACAGCTCGAGGCACTCGGTGGCCAGCGATGCGCACCGCTCCTCCGAGAGCCACGGCAGGACGGTGTCGAATGCCTGTTCCTCGCCCACCCCGGCCTCGAACGCCTCCTCGCCACGGAAGCCGGCCGCGATCTTCAGCGCCTCACGCCGGTTCTCGCCCAGGGACGGGAAGACGTTGACCAGGAACTCCTTGTTGGGCAGGGGGTGGCCCACCTCGAGCGAGACGTGCCAGGCCGCCAGCAGCGAGAGATCGTGCTCGTCGAGGTCGGCCACCGCCTTGGCGTAATGCGAGTCCAGCTCACCTTCGGGGATCTCGTCCACCCATGCGCGAACCACCTCGCCCAGGATCTGACGGCGCGCCTCGCGTCCAACCGAGTCGGCGATCACCCGGATGGCGTTCTGCGGTTCGATGAAGCAGAGGGTCATGGCAGCTCCGACTAGGGGATGCGGACGCCAAGAAGGTAGGCAATGGCCCGGACGGAGCCTCCCGGCGACGGGGGGCGACGGGCGCGACGGGCGTGGGGGCCGGCGGAAGCGGCCGGCTAGGCGATCGCCGCCGACGGGCCTTCGAGCTGTACGCCCGGCAGCTTGTGCAGGCCCACGCCCTCGATCAGGTTGCGGATCTGCGGCTGGGCTCCATGCAGGTGGATCGCCCGCCCGTGAGTCCGCAGCCGGCGGGCCAGCATCGCCAGGTCCACCATCAGCGAGACGTCGGCGAACCCGAGCTCGGAGAGGTCGACCACGACGTCGGCCTGGGCGCGGAAGGCGCGCGTCAGGGCGCGCCGGCGGCAACCCTGGGTACTCCGGTCCTCGTCGCCTCGGCAATGGAGCGTCGGCGGCATGTCGTGGAAGCTGACGATGCTCGCAAACCCTACTCAAACCACCGGCGCCCTGCGGAGAAAAATTTTCACACATCGTCCCGGATTCTGGTCCAGCGAGGAGGTTCACGCCGCACGCCCACGTGGGCACATGCGCGCGCGTCTACACTCTGGGCCATGGCATCAGTCGAAGATGTGAACGACGCGCTGCGCGAAGTCATCGACCCGGAGCTGGGACTCGATTTCGTCGAGCTCGGCCTGATCTACGAGGTCGAGGTGCAGGGCGGCAACGTCAGCGTCACCTACACCCTGACCAGTCCAGGCTGTCCGATCGGGCCGCAGGTCTCAGAGCAGATCGAGGAGTTCGTGTCAGAGCTGGACGGCGTCGAGGATGTGCAGTCGACGATGACGTTCACGCCGCCCTGGACGCCGGAGCGGATGAGCGAAGACGCCAAGTTCGCGCTCGGCTTCTAGTGGGTCTCGGCGAGCCCCGCTAGCCGAGCGCGCCCCGCGTCGCTTTCAGCTCACGTCCCGCCTCTCAGCTCGCGGCCGAGATCGATCGCCCGGATGTCGTGCTCGCCCGGGAGCTTGTCGAGCACGGCGAGCACGACGTCGCGGACGTCGCGCTCCTCGCGCCCGAGGTCGTCGAACAGCGACCGCAGGGCCGTGTGGACGATCTTCAGCTGGGCGGCGGTCAGCTCCAGGTGAAACGCGATCTCGCCGGGCCTGATCAGCTCAGGGTCCTCGCCGAGATCGCTCATCGCAGGGTCTCCGCCGAGGTCGCTCATCGCATTGCCACCGGCTAGGTCCGGGGGCGCTTGCGGGCGGGCCGGGCGCCGCGCTGGCGCTTGGCGCGCATGTCGGCGGCCGGGCCGCTCTGGGCGCGCCCGCGGGCCTTCGGGATGATCGGGCGGGGTGCGCGACGCTCGCCGTTGCCCGCGCCCGCTGGGCGGTTGCCCGCGCCGGCTGAGCCGCCGTCCGCGCCGGCTGAGCCGCCGCCCGCGCCGGTTGAGCCGTTGCCCGACACGCGGGCGGCTCCGGCCTTTCGCGTTCCCGCCCGCTTCGCCGCCCGCGGCGCCGCAGGTGTGCGGGGCGTGCCCGGCGTGGCCGGCGTGGCCGGCGTGCGGGGCGTGGACCGATGCGGGCGCCGGACCCGGGCCGCCTCCCGCAGCTGCGAGAGCGACGCGTCGATTCCCTCGGCCACCAGGTCGATGTCGGGCATCGCGTCGTAGTCGCCGAGCAGCCCGTAGTCGAGCGAGCCGTTGTAGGACATGATCGCGATCGCCAATCCGTGGTCCTCGGGCAGGAAGGCCACCGGGAACAGATCGAGGAGCCGGCGCCCGAGCAGGTAGAGCGGCAGCTGGGGACCGGGAATGTTGGTCACGATCAGGTTGAACAGCCGCGTGGAGAAGTTCAGCCGGGACGCCTGGGCGAGGATCGTGGGCGGGGCGAGGTTGTTGACGGCCGCCAGGGTGGCCGCCCCCACCGCCTGCTTTGACTCCTTGAGCCCATCCATCGCGCTGCGCACGAAGCGCAGGCGCGCCACCGGGTCGTCGATGTACACGGGCAGCGGTCCCCGCATCACGGTCAGCTGGTTGCCCAGCGTCCCGCGCTGATCCTTTTGGCGGACCGAGACCGGCACGAGGGCGCGCATCTCAAGTCCCTCGGTGCGAACCCCGCGGGAGCGCAGCCACCCTGCCAGGGCCCCCGAGACGACGGTCAAGACGACGTCGTTGACCGTGCCGCCGAACACGTCCTTGACCTGCTTGTAGTCGGCCAGCTCCTGGCGCACGACCGCGAACCGCCGATAGGGACCGATCTCGACGTTCAGGGGGGTCTCGGGAGCGGGGTTCAGCCCGGCCCAGACGATCTCCCCGACCCCCTCCAGCGCGTCGCGGATCAGGTTCACCGAGGTCGCTGGGCGCGTCGCCGCGGCCAGTGCCCGGGCGGCCAGCTCGGCCGTGGTCATGACCATCCCCCGGACCCCGGCGAGCACGAGCTCGGCGCCCGACGGCTCGCGGTGGGGCCGCCAGGGCTCGAGCTCGGAGTCAGCCGGCTGGGGCTCGGGCTCCAGATCGAACAGGACCGACGCCAGGTCGACACCCGAGACGCCGTCGACGAGCGCGTGGTGGGTCTTGGAGATCAGCGCGAAACGTCCGTCGGCCAGCCCCTCGACCATCCAGTTCTCCCAGAGCGGCTTCGAGCGGTCCAGCTGCTGAGAGGCGATCCGCGACGTGAGCACGAACAGCTGGTCCTCGGTGCCCGGGGGCGGAAGGGCGGTGTGACGGACGTGGTACTCGAGGTTGAAATCGGGATCGTCGACCCACAGCGGGCGGCCGGACTCCAGCGGGGGCGTGACCAGCTTCTGGCGGTACCGGGGAACCAGATGCAGGCGCCCGCGGATGTGGTCGAGGAAGTCGCCGAACTTCGGCGCCGGACCCTCGAACAGCAACACACCTCCGATGTGCATGTGCGACGCCCGGCCTTCCTGATGCAGGAACGAGGCATCGGTCGAGGTCAGGCGGTCGAGGTGCTGCTGGGCCATCTTGGCGTCTCCCGGAACCGATCGGCGAAGCACAAGCCTACTGGGAATTCCAGCTCTCGATAGGCTTGGTCGCGAGCGAGGAATGTCCTGGGATTTTTCCACCGAACCGGAGTTCGAGCGCAAGCTGGAGTGGATGCGCGCCTTCGTGCGCGAGCAGGTGTGGCCCCTGGAGACCTTGTGGAACGAGCTGGGCTGGGAGGGCCTGCGGCGAGCCGGACGGCCGCTGCAGGAGCAGGTCAAGCAGCAGGGGCTGTGGGCCGCCCACCTGGATCCCGAGCTCGGGGGCCAGGGCTTTGGGCAGGTGAAGCTCGGGCTCATGCACGAGATCCTGGGCGCCAGCCCGCTGGCCCCGCTGATGTTCGGCAACGCGGCGCCCGATTCGGGCAACTCAGAGATCCTGGCCATGGCGGGGACCCCGGAGCAGAAGGATCGCTATCTGCACCCGCTGCTGGCCGGCGACCTCAAGTCCGCGTTCTCGATGACCGAGCCCGAGACGGCCGGCTCGGACCCGACGCTGCTGGGCACCCGCGCCACTCGTGACGGCGACAGCTGGGTGATCAACGGCCACAAGTGGTTCTCCTCCAACGGCTCGATCGCCGACTTCCTGATCGTGATGGCGGTCACCGATCCCGACGCTCGTCCCCACCAGCGCGCCTCGATGTTCATCGTCGACGCCGACACACCCGGGGTCACCGTTGTCCGCGACGTGGCGACGATGGAGCATCCCGATCAGAGCTTCGGGCGCTATGGCAACCATGCCGAGATCCTCTACGAGGACGTCCGCATCCCCCACGACGCCCTGCTGGGCGCCGAGGGCGCCGGCTTCCTGATCGCTCAGCAGCGGCTGTATCCGGGCCGGATCCACCACTGCATGCGGTGGCTGGGGGTGGCACGCCGGGCGTTCGACATGCTCTGCGAGCGCTCCCTTTACCGCTACTCGCACGGAACCACGCTCGGCAACCACCAGACGGTGCAGAACTGGATCGCCGACTCCGAGGCCGAGATGCAGGCGGCGCGGCTGATGACGCTGCACGCGGCCTGGAAGATGGACTCCCAGGGGGTGGCCGCGGCGCGCCAGGAGATAGCGCTGATCAAGTTCTACGGCGCCAAGGTCCTGCACGACGTCGTCGATCGCGCGCTCCAGGCCCACGGCGCCCTCGGCTATTCGACCGATCTGCCGCTCGAGTCCATGTACCGGTTCGCGCGCGCGGCTCGGATCTACGACGGTCCCGACGAGGTTCACCGGGCGTCGGTGGCCCGCCAGGTGCTGCGCGGGTACGAGCCGCCCGCCGACGGCGTCCCCTCCGAGTACATCCCGGCCCGCCGCGAGGCAGCCCAGCGGCGATTCGCCGACGTGCTCGAGGCCGTCACCGCCAACGACTGATATCTGCGGACTCGGATCTGCCTACACTCTCTGGGGATGACCCACGCCGTCCCGGAGACGATCCTGCTGGCGATGCCTCGGGGCTATTGCGCCGGGGTCGACCGCGCCGTGCAGACGGTCGACCGGGCGCTCGAGCTCTACGGCGCTCCGGTCTTCGTGCGCAAGGAGATCGTCCACAACAAGCATGTGGTGGCACAGCTGCGGGCACGGGGAGCGGTGTTCGTGGAATCCGAGTCCGAGGTTCCCGCGGGCGCCACCGTCGTCTTCTCCGCCCACGGGGTGTCGCCCGGCGTCTACGCCGGGGCGGCCGCGCGCGGCCTGCACACGATCGACGCCACCTGCCCGCTGGTCACCAAGGTGCACGTCGAGGCCAAGAAGTTCGCCGCCGAGGGCTACACGATCGTGCTCATCGGCCACGCCGGTCACGAGGAGGTGGAGGGCACGATGGGCGAGGCTCCCGAGCACATCGTCCTGGTCGAGGACGAGGCGGGGGCCGAGACACTCCAGGTCCGCGATCCCGCCAAAGTGGCCTACATCTCCCAGACGACGCTCTCGGTCGACGAGACGCGCGTCATCATCAACCGCCTGCGCGAGCGCTTCCCGGCGATCATCGGGCCGCGCACCGACGACATCTGCTACGCCACCACCAACCGCCAGGCGGCGGTCAAGCAGCTCGCCCGGCAGTCTGACCTGGTGCTGGTCATCGGCTCGGACAACTCCTCGAACTCGAACCGGCTGGTCGAGGTCGCGCGCGAGTGCGGCGCCGACTCCCACCTGATCGACAACGAGGACCAGGTGCGCGAGGAATGGCTGTGCGACAAGCGGGTGGTGGGGATCACCTCGGGAGCGAGCGCCCCCGAGGAGCTCGTGCAGCGCCTGGTCGCGTTCTTCGAGCGCCGCGGCACCGAGGACGTGCGCGAGCTCGAGGTGGTCTCCGAGGACGTGCGCTTCATGCTTCCCAAGGCGATCCGCCAGGCGATGGCGTCGAGCGCCGCCTGAGGCCTGCGGCCGGGGCCACCGAGACCCGGCGCCCGGCAATTCCCCGGGAGCGCCCCCTGCGAACGCTGGTCGTCTCCGATCTGCACCTGGGAGCGCGCACCGGGCGTGACATCCTGCGCCACGCGGCGCCGCGGGCCGCGCTGTGCGGGGCGCTGGCCGGCGTCGACCGCCTGGTGCTGCTCGGGGACGTGCTCGAGCTGCGCCACGGACCGATCGGCGAGGCGCTGGGAGCCAGCGAGGAGCCGTTACGCGAGCTCGGCGCGGCGCTCCCCGACCGAGCGCGGGTGGTGATCGTCCCCGGCAACCACGACCACGGGCTGCTCGCGCCGTGGCTGGGGCGGCGCGCGAGCCGGCCCGTCCCGGCGCCGATGGGCCTTCGGTCCTCGGTGGACTGGCGGCCCGATGAGACGCTGGACAGGCTGGCGGGCTGGCTCTCACCGGCGGGGCTCGAGGTCTCCTATCCGGGGATCTGGCTGCGTGAGGACGTGTACGCGATCCACGGCCACTACACCGACCGCCACACGACGGTGCCGATGCTCGAGCGCCTGGCGGCCGGGGTGATGGCTCGGATCATGAGCGACGCTCCCGTCGGCGCGCGGACGGCCGAGGATTACGAAAGGGTGCTCGCTCCCGTCTACGCCTGGATCGACGCGGTCGCCCGGTCAGGCGGTCCCAGGCTCGCCGGCGGCTCATACGGCGCTTCGGCCCGGGCGTGGCGGGCCCTGACGGGGCCGGGGCGGGGGCGGGGTTGGCGCCGCCGCGCGGCTGCGACCGCCTTCCCGGGCGTGATCGCCGCGCTCAACCGGGCGGGCCTCGGGCCGTTGAGGGCCGATCTCTCGACCGCGGGCCTGCGGCGGGCCGGACTGCGCGCGGCCGGCGAGATGGTGGTCTCGCTCGGGGTCGACGCCCGGCACGTGATCTTCGGTCACACCCATCGAGCGGGGCCGCTGCCCGGCGACGAGCCGGGCGAGTGGCGCACGCCGGGCGGCGCCCTGGTCAACGCGGGCTGCTGGGTGTACGAGCCGGACTTCCTGGGCGCGCGGCCCGGCGCCAGCCCCTACCGGGCGGGCTTCTGCGTATGGCTCCACGAGGAGGGTCCCCCGGTCCTGGACAACCTGCTCGACGGGCTCGGCGGGCTCGACGGGCTCGGCGGACTCGACGCCGGCGAGGCGCCCTCCTAGGAGGCGAGGCCCGGGGTGAAGCAGACGGCGTGGCAGGCGACGCCGTCACCGATCTGGAGCGAGAGCGCGCCGGTCGTGCTGCGGGGGTGGGCGATCAGCTCGTAGGCGCCCGGGTACTCGACCGCTGTCGCGTGGCCATTGGCGGTGACCGTGCCGCGGCCGTCGAGCACCGCCCACACCCCCCCCGCCTGGTAGGGGCCGCTGTAGGGCCCCGCCACATCGTCAGACTGCGCGGCCAGCCGGGCCCCGGGCTCGTCCTCGGGACGCAGGCTGGCCAGCAAGGGCAGCTTGCGCCCGAGCAGCTCCTGGATCGCCGCCTCGGTCTCGGCATAGCCACCCTCCCCGTAGTGGTACTCGAACAGGCAGCCCTCCCGGTCGAACAGGTAGCGCGCCGGCCAGCCCAGGTTCTCGTACTCGAGCCAGATCTCGTGCTCGACATCGACGACCACCGGGTACTCGACGTTCAGGCGCGCCACCGCGCCGGTCACCGCCTGCGGCTCGGCGGAAGGGGCAAAGCCCGAGTCGTGGACGCCGATCACGCGCAGCCCCGCGTCGCGATAGCGCGCGTCCCAGGCCTTCATGTAGGGCAGGGTGCGAATCGAGTTCGGGCGGCAGAAGTCCCAGAACTCGATCAGGACCGGCCGGCCGCGCTGCTGATCCATGCGCAGCGGGGCGACGTTGATCCATGGCAGCCCGGCCGGGAACGGGGGGGCCGGGATGTGATCGACGGGGGCACGCACCGGCCCAGGATGCCAGAGGCGCCCGTCCGCGCCCGCGACCCGCGCCCGCGACCCGGGCCCTTAGGCGGACCAGTGTCCGCTTTCTGCACAGGCTGGATGAGGAGCGGTCGCCCTGCGGGCTGGATGAGGAGCCGGGATTCGCCCCTGCGGGCTGGACCGTATATGCAGTATCGGTTATATTGCCGATATGGCATCTACATGGGCAGCCCTGGACGATCCTCACCGGCGCACCGTGCTGCGTCTGCTGCTGGAGCGTCCGCGGCCCGCCGGCGAGCTGGTGCGGGAGCTCGGGCTGAGCCAGCCCGGCACCTCAAAGCACCTGCGCATCCTTCGCGAGGCGGGACTGGTGCGCGTCCGGCCCGAGGCGCAACGCCGCGTGTACGAGCTGGACACGACACCGCTGGTCGAGCTCGACGCCTGGCTGGCTCCCTACCGTCGGTTCTGGAACGGCCGCCTGGATGCCCTGGAACGCCATCTCGACGAAACCCACCAGTAGGAGGACTCCGAAGATGCCGATTACCGGTCACTATGAGCAGATCAATGGCCTGCCCGTGGTGCGCTTCGAGCGCACGATTCCCCATTCCGTGCAGTCCGTGTGGGACGCGGTGAGCGATCCCGAGCAGCTGGAGAAGTGGTTCCCGACCACGGTGGAGTTCTCCGAGCTGCGCGCCGGCGCCCCGATCACCTTCCGCTTCGCCGACGACGCCTATCCGCCGATGGAGGGGGAGGTCAAGGAGGTCGCCCGGCCGCGTCGGCTCGTATTCACCTGGGGTGACGACGAGCTGACCTTCGAGCTCTCCGAGCGCGACGACGGAGCGGCCTGCCGGCTGGCCTTCACGGTCGTGCTCGACACCGAGGGGAAGGCGGCGCGGGACTCCGCGGGCTGGGAAAACTGCCTCGACATGCTCGAGCAGGTGGCCGGCGGGCGGTCGCCGGAGCGTCCCGCCGGAGGCGGCGCCTGGGAGGCCCGCTACGAGCACTACAGGACGCTCGGATTCCCCGCCACGGCTGAGATTCCCGTGCCCCGCGGAGGGTAGGCAGACCGTCGGCAAGGCCCTTCCCACGGGGCGGTCGGTGTCGCTATACTCGCTGAAGTATTGGAATCCATACCGCCTTTGAGGAGTTTTCAGCGATGAGCCCGTCGGGAGCCGAAGTCCTCCGCCAGATCAAGAGCAGGATCGAAGAGGTCGATCCGTCGGTCGTGCGCGAGCAGGTGTCCAACGGCGCGGTCGTTATCGACGTGCGCGAGGCCGAGGAGTGGTCGACCGGTCACATCCCGGGCGCCAAGCACGTCCCCAAGTCCTTTTTGGAGTCCCGGATCGAGGGTGCCGCCCCCGACCGCTCCCAGCACGTGATCCTCTACTGCCAGTCGGGCAATCGCTCGGCGTGGGCCGCGCGCACGCTGATCGACGATCTCGGCTATGAGGACGTCGAGTCGATGACCGGCGGCATCACCCTGTGGAAGGACCGCGGCTACGACGTCGAGCAGCCGCGGACCCTGACCGCCGAGCAGCGCGAGCGCTACTCGCGCCACCTGCTGCTGCCCGAGGTCGGAATCGAGGGCCAGCAGAAGCTGCTGGACGCGAAGGTCCTGCTGCTGGGCGCCGGGGGGCTGGGCTCGCCGGCCGCGCTCTACCTGGCAGCTGCCGGGGTCGGCACGCTGGGCATCGTCGACGACGACGAGGTCGATCTCTCCAACCTGCAGCGCCAGGTGATCCACAACAGCGATCGGATCGGCGTCCCCAAGGTCGACTCCGCCGAGGAGACGATCAAGGCGCTGAACCCCGACGTCAACGTGCAGAAGTACTCGCTGCGCCTGGGCCCGGAAAACATCATGGACGTCCTGCCCGGCTATGACATCGTGGTCGACGGGCTGGACAACTTCCCCACGCGCTACCTGCTCAACGATGCCTCGGTTCGGCTGCAGATACCGGTGGTGTCGGCTGCCATCCTCGGCTTCGAGGGACAGCTGTCGGTGTTCAAGCCCTACGACGGGCCGTGCTACCGCTGCCTGTTCCCGGTGCCCCCGCCGGCCGAGCTGGCGCCTTCGTGTGGCGCCAACGGCGTGCTCGGGGTGCTGCCGGGGACGATGGGCCTGCTCCAGGCCACCGAGGTCGTCAAGCTGATCCTCGGCGAGGGCGAGCCCCTGATCGGCCGTCTGCTCATGTACGACGCGCTGGCCGCCACGGTCAGCGAGGTCAAGGTCCGGCGTGATCCCAAGTGCCCGATCTGCTCGCGCCATCCCGAGGAGATCGCCGACGAGGAGCTCGGGGTCTTCCCCGACTACGAGGCGTTCTGCGCGGGCGCGCACTAGAGTCCCGCGCGCCGTGGCCACGATTCGCATCCCTCCCGTGCTGCGCCCCGCCGTGGGCGGCGAGAAGGAGCTGAGCGCGGACGGATCCTCGGTCGGAGAGATCCTGCGCTCGGTCGCCGACAGCCACCCCGAGACCCAATCGCAGCTGTTCTCCGCCGACGGTGGTCTGAACCGGTACGTCAACGTCTATCTCAACGACGAGGACGTCCGGGTGCTCGAGGGGCTCGAGACCTCGGTCGGCGCCGGTGACACGCTGGTGATCCTGCCTGCCATGGCGGGCGGGGCCGGCTAGGGTCGGGGGCCGTCCGGGAAGGAACAGCCGCCGCCGGAGTCTTTGGGTGGGTATCCGCTTCCCACTCAAAGGAGTCTCGATGAAGTCCTCAAGCAGATTCGGTCGCGGTCGGTGGCCAACGGTGGCGGCCGGCGCCGTGCTCGTGGTCGCCGCCCTGCTCGGCGCGGTCGCGCTGAGCTCGGCCGCGATCTCGAAGTCAGACACGCTGGGGGTGGCCAGGGCCAGGCTCAGCGGGCCGAGCGGCCACCGGCAGGAGCCGATCGCCGTCACCTCCAAGGGCGTGGCTGTCTATGAGCTGTTGCCCGAGACGACCCGCCACCCGCTGTGCACCACGAGCAACGGCTGCTTCTTCGTCTGGCCGCCGGTCAAGGCCGGCTCCGGCCACGTCACGAAGGCGAGCGGCGTCAAGGGTCATCTGGGCACGTTTCGCCGCGACGGGTTCACCCAGGTGACCCTCAACGGTCACCCGCTGTACACGTTCGCCCAGGACGGCGGCCGCAAGGGCGTGGCCACCGGAGACGGCCTCCACAGCTTCGGAGGCGTGTGGCACGTCTTCGCGGAGGGCAAGGCGGTCAAGGCAAGCGCCCCGGGCGCCGGACCTGCGACCGCCCCCCAGAGCACCGGCTCGGGCTCAGCCGCGCCGTCGGGGTCGTCGGGCTACTGAGGCCGGAGCTGGGGGCGGTTCGGCCAGAGGTTGGGGCCGTTCGGCCAGAGGTTGGGGCCTCTCGGCTCGCCGCGCTTGCGAGGATTGCAACCAACGATTCGCGCCATGGCCGCGGCAGCGGCGCGGCGATCCGAGACGGCCCCAACCGAACGCTACACTTCGTAAAGCAATGGCCGCCGAGACGTTGCAGAACAAGCCCTGCGGAGGGCGCTACGGCGACCTCGTCCAGTCGATCGGCCACACGCCGATGGTCGAGCTCAAGCGCTTGAGCCCCAAGCCGGGCGTCCGCATCTGGGCCAAGCTCGAGTCTCGCAATCCGACGGGCTCGATCAAGGACCGCGTCGCCCGCGCGATGATCGAGGACGCCGAGGACAAGGGCTTGATCGGCCCGGGTCAAACGATCCTCGAGCCGACCTCCGGCAACACCGGCATCTCGCTGGCGATGATCTGCGGGCGCAAGGGCTATGACCTCAAGGTCGTCATGCCCGAGAACGTGACCCCCGAGCGCACCGAGCTGCTGCGCATGTACGGCGCCGAGATCGTCTACTCCGAGGGCTCGAAGGGATCCAACGGCGCTGTCGAGAAGGCGCTCGACATGGCCGAGCACGATGCCTCGTACTACATGCCGTATCAGTACGGCAACCAGGCCAATCCGGACGCCCACTACGACGGCACGGCGCTGGAGATCCTCGAGGAGCTCGACGAGGTCAGCGCGTTCGTGGCCGGGCTGGGCACCGGCGGGACGCTGATGGGCAACGGCCGCCGCCTGCGCGAGGAGCTCGGGGACGCGGTCAAGATCGTGGCCGCCGAGCCGATGCAGGGCGAGCCGGTGCAGGGTCTGCGCTCGCTGCAGGATGGCTTCATCCCGCCGATCATCGATCTGGATCTGCTGGACCGCAAGATCTTCGTGACCAACCGGGACGCGATCGCCTGGACGCGCAAGCTGCTCGACGAGGAGCGCCTGTTCGCGGGCGTGTCCTCGGGCGCGATCGCGCGTGTCGCGGTCCGGATCGCCGGCGAGCTGGACGAGGGAAACGTCGTCTTCATCGTCTGCGACGACGGCTGGAAATATCTCTCGTCGGGTATCTACACCCGGCCGGTGGAGGAGATCGAGAACCTGGAATCCACCGTCTGGTGGTGAACGAGGACGGCGGCGCGTCGCGCCGGCGGTTGCTCGGGGGCGCCGCCGCGGCGCTCGCGGGGATGGGCACGGTCGCGCTGGGCGGGTGCGGCGGCCAGAAGTCGAGCACCAGCAGCACCGCCTCGGTCAAGACGGCGCCGCCACCGGTCCGGCAGCGGGACGTGCAGATACTCGGCCGGGCGCTCGAGCTCGAGCGCCGGACGGTCGCTGCCTACACCGCGGGCATACCGCTGCTCGACCGCCGCCAACGCAAGGCGGCCAAGCAGTTCCTCAACGAAGAGCTCGAGCACACCGGGGAGCTGATCTCGCTGATCAAGACCGCCGGCGGCACGGCTGCGCTCCGGGCGCCCAGCTACGCGATCGGGCATCCCACGGACGCCACCGGCGTGCTCGCGCTGCTGCACTCGCTCGAGGCGTTGCAGATCGCCAACTACCTGGATTGCATCCCGCGTCTGTCCCCGGCCTCGGCACGCGCGACCGTGGCGACGATCCTCACCTGCGACTCCCAGCACGTCGCGATCCTGCGCCTGAGCCGCGGGATGGCTCCGGTGCCCTCGGCGTTCGTCACCGGGGCGGAGTGAGAGCGGGAGAAGATGGGCCGCGATCTCTCCAGGCGCGAGCTGCTCGCCCGCGGCGCCGCCGCCAGCGCCGGCGCGGGGATGGCCGGGGTGACTGGGCTGGCGCTGGTGGCGCCCGCCGGCGCCCGCGCGGCGCAGTCCAAACCGGCTGGGCCGTTGCCCGTGACCGAGACCGACCGGCTGCAGCGCCTGGTGAGCGTCGAGCAGCTGCTGCTGTTCTGCTACGACGCGGTGCTCGACTCGCGGGTCTCGGGACCGCGAATGCACAGAGCGCTGCGACCCCTGCGAGCCCAGGAGCAGGCGCATGTCCGGGTGCTCCGCGATCAGCTGCGCCGGCGCGGCGCGCCGGCGCCCGAGCCTCCTTCCGGCCTGGCCGTCGCCAACCGGCGTCTGGCGCATCGCAAGGTGGGGGGACGGCTCGGCCAGCTGAAGGGAGCCCACGACGCCCTGCGGCTGCTGCTCAACCTTGAGCAGGTGGTGGTCGGCGCCTACTACGAGGCGCTGACCGATCTCGCCGATCCGCGGCTGATCCTGCTGGCCACGCAGATCATGGCCAACGATGCCCAGCACGAGTCGATGATCAACCTGCAGCTCAACCCGCACGACTACGCCGCCGGCGCCCCCTACGGGCTCGTGCAGGGGCTTCAGTGATCGGTGTGGGCGCAAGCGGCGCTGATAGCCTCGCGACCATGCGAATCGCCCGCCGGCTCTACGACCAGATGGTCGATCACGCTCGCGCCGACGCGCCCAACGAGTGCTGCGGGATGGTCGCCTCACGCGACGGCGAGGCGGTCTCGGTGTATCCGGCGGTCAACGCCGCCGCCAGCCCGCTGCGGTATGAGATCGACGGCCCCGAGCAGTACCGCATCCAGATGGAGATCGACGACGAGGGCCTCGACCTGGGCGCGATCTACCACTCCCACACGCGCAGCGATCCGGTTCCGTCCCAGACTGACATCAACCTTGCGTTCTATCCCGATGCCCTGTACGTGATCGTGGGGGTGGCCGGCGAAGAGCCCGACGTGCGGGCGTACGAGATTCGCGACGGACAGGTGTCAGAGGCAGAGCTCCAGGTGGGGTGAGGATGCCCGGCCGGGCGAGCGGGGCGGTGCTCGTCTGCCCTCAATGCGGCTCGCGCCCGCCCGCTGCCGCCGACCAGCGCTTCTGTCCCGACTGCGGGCTCCCGCTGGTCCTGCCGGAGACCCCCGAGCCACGGCCGGTGTCCGAGAGCCATCGCCGCGCCCGGATGATCAAGCCCCAGCTCGCCGAGGGCGAGCTCGTCCGGGTGGCCGGGGCCGCAAACCAGACCGAGGGCGAGTTCATCCAGAGCCTGCTGCTCGAGGAGGGAGTGCCGAGCCTGCTCCGCCGCAGCGCCGGTTTCGACGTCCCCGACATGCTGGCCGCCGGCCCGCGTGACGTGATGGTGCCGATGTCCGGTGCCGACACGGCTCGACAGGTCCTGCTGCAGGCCGAGATCGTCGCCGGCCCACGGGTCGCACCTCCGGTGAGCCCGGCCCGTCTGCTGGCGGGGCTGGTAGGGGCGCTGGTGCTCGGAGCGCTCGTGGTGTGGGCGCTGTCGCTGGTGGTCCATTAGCCGTCGGCTTGCCCGCCGGCGGCCGCCAGGCGAGTCAGGTGCGAGCGCCAGGCGGCCTCGGTGTGGACCAACGGGCGACCCCCGAACGCCTTGCGCAGCGCCGCCTGCGGTCCCCGCGAGTCCAGCTGGGTGGCCAGGCGGGCAGCGGCGGGGCGGCCCTGCTCACGAGCCAGCAGGTCGATCACGGTGCCGCCGAGCAGCGGCGCGTCGCGCAGCCCCGGGGGAAAGCTCGGCCGGCCGCTTTCGCGCAGGCGGCGCGCGATCGCCGGCCGGGCGTGGTCGGTCTGGCCGGCGAACCAGCGGGCCGACCCCTCGAGCGCCCAGGCCCAGCGCAGCTCGCGCCGCGCCCGAACGAGCCGCATGACCTTCAGGTCACGGTTGTTCTCGGCGACGATCCGCCGCGCGTACAGGCAGGCGGCGCTGCGCTCGAGCATCTCCCATGAGCCGGGGACGTTGGAGGCTCGCCGGTGCAGCGCCGCGGGCGTGAGCACGTGCAGCTCCCGCTGACCGGCCCAACCGGTCACGTAACGGCGGGCGGCGGGCGCCGTCATCAGCCATCGGATCGGCAGCAGGGGGTTGGCCAGCGACAGCCCGGCCATGCTCCCGTGCAGCACCACGGTCAGGTCATCGGGCACGAGAGCAAACAGCGCCGACATACGCTCCCGCGTCTGCTCGAGCGACTGCAGCACCCGGTGGGCGTCCTCGGTGTCAGACGACTCGTGCCGGGCGGTGAACGAGGCCCATACGGATTGCTCCCAGGTCACGGGATCAGTGTGCCGGGCCGAGACGCCGGGCGCCTCGAGGACGCCCGGCATGACGGCAACGGCGGTTTGCGTGGTGCGCCGGGGCTGGCCCGGACTTCGGGCTAGACGAGAACCGGCTGGCGGTCGGCCGCGATCGACGCGATCTCCTCGGAGGCGCGCTCGAACTCCTCGTCGGAGAGCACCGGGGTGCCTTCGAAGGGGAGATCACGCGTGAGCTCCAGCCAGGAGCGGCAGCCGCCGTACTCGTCGCGCACCTTGACGGTCACCGGCCGCGGGATCCGGTAGGTCCGCAGCAGGATCACGTGCAGGGGATGGCGGCGCTTCCACGCCAGGCGCTTCTCGGCGTAGTCGGTCGTCCAAACGTAGAACGGCGACAGCGCGTCGACGGCGCGACGGTCGGTGACCGTGAAGTGCGCAGCCACCTCGGCCCAGGCACGGATGCGCACCCGGTCGGGCTGGCTGAGCTCCTCGCCGCGATGCAGCGCCTGCGGATGGGGCTCACCGTCTGACCACACGCCCTCCTCGAGCGCGCGCGACAGCTCGGGGCGATGGGATTCACGCACCAGATCGGCGCGCTGATGGTCGAACGTCGGATATAGGAAGAAACGCTCGTAGTCGAGCTTGAAGTGCTTCTCGGGTTCGCGAATACCGCCCTTGCGTAGCGTTAGCAGCTGCTCGCCTTCGGCGAGCGCCCGCACAGTGACGGCCCATTCTTTAAAAGCAATCGGCATTTAGAAATAACGGGGGGTAGGTTTTGAAAGGACCTGAGCGCGCAGCTCTAAGTTGCAACGGCAGCTACAGGACGTCGTGATTGTAGGCGAGATGCCGGAGATCGCAAAATATCCCTGCAAATCTCGAGATTTGTAAGACACTTTCCGGACGCGAAGCTACGCGTCCGTAAGCAGGCGATGGCGGCCTCGCGGGGCGGTCAGAGCCTGGTCCCGGCGCCACCTTCCAGCGGCTCGATGATGGCTGCGAAATCATCGTCTCCATGGCCCATACCCATTCCTGCGCTCAACAATTCACGCGTGAAGGCGGCGCTCGGAAACGAGACGCCCAGGCGCTGCCCTTCCTCGAGGCAGAGGCGGACGTCCTTGAGCATGTGCTCAAGCTTGAACAGGGTGGTGTAGTCGTGGGCGCGCATCGGACCGGCCTTGAGATCGAGCATCGTCGAGCCGCCCGCGCCCGAGCCCATCACCTCTACCAGGGCGTCGAGGTCGACTCCGGCCCGGGAGCCCACGATCAGCGCTTGTGCGACCACGGCCGCGTTGGAGGCCGCGACCGCATTGTTGATCAGCTTGACCATCTGGCCCTGCCCCCGGGGCCCGGCATGCACGATCAGCTCGCCCATCGCCTGCAGCGCCGGGTCGATCCGGGAAAACTCCCCGTCCGAGGCGCCGACCATGAAGGTCAGGGTCCCGTCCTGGGCCTTGGGGGAGGAGCCCGTCACCGGCGCGTCGACCAGGCTGAAGCCTCGCCCATCCAGCTCGCCGCCGATCTCCAGCGTGGCCGCCGGGCCGATCGTCGAGCAGTCCACGAACAGCGCTCCGTTGGTGGCTCCGCCGGCCGCCCCGTCGTCGCCCAGCAGGAGCTCGCGCACCTGGGGCCCGTCGACGACCATCGTGAACACCAGCTCGCAGCCCTCGGCCGCCTGGGCGGGCGTCCGGGCGGCGGTCGCCCCGTGCTCGGCGGCGAACTTCTGGGCGGTGGCGGCCGTCCGGTTGTAGACGCTCAGCTGGAATCCGGCGGCCGCCAGGTTGGCGGCCATCCGGGATCCCATGATCCCGAGTCCGAGGAAGGCGACGCGGTCGCTCATCGCCCAGATGATGACGCGTCGCCGTAGCCGCCGCCGCCCGGGGTCTCGATCCGCAGCCTCTGCCCGGCCTCGAGCTCCCCGATCGCCTTGGGATCGAGCTCTGAGCCGTCGAGCAGGTTGCGCCCCGGAGCGCCGTCGCCGCCCCCGGCCGCGCCCGGTGGGGGGTGGCGCCGGCGCTCGGTGATCAGCGAGTAGCGAAGCGGCGCCAGGGCCTCGAGCTCACGCACCACGCCATCGCCGCCGCGGTGGGCGCCGGCGCCGCCCGAGCCCCGGCGCAGCGAGTACTCGACCATCCGCATCGGGAACTCCAGCTCCAGCGCCTCGATCGGCGTGTTGAGCGTGTTGCTCATCGCCACGTGCACGCCGCTGGGGCCGTCGGCGTCCGGGCATGCGCCCTGACCGCCGCCGATCGTCTCGTAGTAGACGGTGTCCTCGTCGCCCAGGGTCACGTTGTTCATCGTCCCCTGGCCGAGGGCGTGCCCGAAGGCGGCGAGCACGACGTCGGCGACTCGCGACGAGGTCTCGACGTTGCCGCCGACCACGGCCGCGGGCGGCCGGGCGTTGAGCAGCGAGCCCTCCGGCGCGATCACCTCCACCGGCCGGTAGGCGCCGGCGTTGGCGGGGATGTCAGGGTCGGTGAGCACGCGGATCGCGAAGTAGCAGGCCGAGCGCGTTACCGCCAGCGGGCAGTTGAGGTTGCCCTCGTGCTGGTCCTCGGTGCCGGTGAAGTCAAGCGTCAGCGTGTCGCCCTGCACCGTGGCCCGCAGCGCGATCTTCAGATCGCCTTCGCGGGCCTCGAGCACGTCCTGGGCGCTGCGCTCGCCGTCCTCGAGCTCCTCCAGGCAGGCGCGGGTGCGCCGCTCGGCGTAGTCGAGCACCTCGCCGAACGCCTCCTCGAGCTTCTCGGCGCCCACGCGCTGCTCGAGCTCGGCCAGCCGCAGGGCGCCCACCCGTCCGGCGGCGAGCTGGGCACGCAGGTCGGCGCGGCGCTGGTCAGGGCGGCGCATCTCGGCGCTGATCTCGGCGATCGCGTCGTCGTCGAGCACGCGGGGCTCGATCACCACCCCCTCGTCCGAGAGCGCGGTGCTGTCGGCGGGCATCGACCCGGGGGTCGGGCCCCCGACGTCGGCGTGGTGGGCGCGGTTGGCGGCAAAGGCGATCAGGCGACCGGCCGGCGTGGCCGGCACCGCCCCCGTCGGCCTGGCCGGCGCCGCCTCCGATGAACACCGGCGTGATCACCGTGATGTCGGGCAGGTGGGTGCCCCCCCGGTAGGGGTCGTTGAGGATCCAGGAGCGCTCGGGGGCGTGCTCGGAGTCGAGCACCGAGGCCACGGCCGCGGGCATCGCCCCCAGGTGGACGGGGATGTGCTCGGCCTGCATCACCATCTCGCCCTCCGGGGTGAAGAGCGCCGTGGAGGCGTCGCGACGCTCCTTGATGTTGGCGGAGTGCGCCGAGCGGATCAGGACGGCCCCCATCTCCTCGCAGATCGCGTGCAGGGCGCCGGTCAGCACCTGGAGCTCGACCGGGTCCATCAGTCCCCGCGCGTGCGGATCTGGATCGTGCCGGCGTCGTCGACCTCGCCGGCCCAGCCGGGGGCCACCAGCAGCGTCGACTCGGGCAGCTCGACGACCGCCGGTCCCGTGATCTCGGTACCGGGCGGGGGCGACCCGCGCAGCACCTCGAGCTCGATCTGCTCGCCCTCGAGGGTGGCCGTACGCCGTCCGCGCTCGAGCTCGCCATTCGATCCGTCCTCCTCGCCCAGCGAGACCTCGGCGCCCGCGACGGTCGCGGACACGCGCAGCGTGACGAGCTCCAGCTCCTGCTCTGAATCGTGGTAGCCGTAGCGCTCGGAGTGGATCTCCTCGAAGGCGTCGCGCAGCTCCTCGGCCTCGGGCTCCAGCGAGCCCGAGACCGCGAGCTCGAAGGCCTGCCCGCGGTAGCGCAGCTCGTAGACGGCTCCGAGCTCGGCCTCGGGCTCGGCGAGCTCGGAGCGGGCCTGATCGCCGAGCTCGGACACGACCCCGGCGATCGCCTCTCGGTTGAGGTCCTCTCCGCTCAGGAAGACGCTGCGCTGCACGTCACGCCGGCGCGGCGAGACGACCAGTCCCAGGGCCGCGAGCACGCCCGAGGCCCGTGGGCAGAGGATCTCGGTGATCCCCAGCTCCTGGGCGATGCGCACGGCGTGCAGGCCGCCGGCGCCGCCGAAGGCCAGTAGCGCGTAGCGGCGCGGGTCGATCCCGCGCTGCACGGTGACCACGCGCAGGGCGCGCACCATCTCGGCGTTGGCGACGCGGATGATCCCCTCGGCGCAGGCCTCCGGGTCGAGATCAAGTTCCTCGGCGAGCCCGGAGACCGCCGTTCGCGACGCCTCGATCTCAAGCTCCACGCCGCCTGCGAGCGGGGCGTCGGGCGCCAGGTAGCCGAGCACGAGGTTGGCGTCGGTGACCGTCGGCTCCTCGCCGCCGCGCCCGTAGCAGGCCGGCCCGGGGTCGGCGCCGGCCGACTGGGGGCCGACCCGCAGCGCGCCGCCGGCGTCGCGCCAGGCTATCGATCCCCCGCCGGCGCCGACGGTGTGCACGGCGATCATCGGCAGCGCCAGCGGCCGGCCGGCGATCGTCCCCGCGCTCTGCTCCTGTACCGAGCCGTCGTGCACCACGCACACGTCGCACGAGGTTCCGCCCATGTCGAAGCACAGCGCGTCCGGGGTTCCGGCCGCCCGGGCAACGTAGGCCGCGCCCGCGGCTCCTCCTGCCGGGCCCGAGAGGACGGTCCAGGCGGCGTGTCCGGCCGCCGACTCCAGATCGATCAGGCCGCCGTTGGATTGCATGATCGTCGGCTCGGGCACGCCGGCCTGCTCACAGCGCGCCGCCAGGCGGCGCAGGTAGCCGCCCAGCAGCGGCGACAGCGCGGCGTCGACCTCGGTGGTGCTGGCGCGCTCGAACTCCCGGAACGTGCCCACCACCTGATGGGAGAGCGAGACGTGGACCGGGTCGCGCCCCTCCAGCTCGGCGGCCAGGGCTTCGCCGATCGCCAGCTCATGGTCGGGATGGCGATAGGCGTGCAGGAGCGCCACCGCGACGGACTGCACCCCGCCCTCCTCGGCGTCCAGGATCCGGCGGGCCAGCTCGCGGGCAGCGCCGGAGTCAAGCTCGCGCAGCGGGCCGTCGGGAGTCATGCGCTCGGGGGCGCCGAAGCGCAGCTCAGGCGGGCACAGGGGGGCGGGGCGCGACGCGCACAGCCGGTAGAGCTCCGGGCGGTCCTGGCGGCCGAGGGCGACGATGTCGGCGAAGCCCTCGGTGGCCACGAACGCGGTCCGCGCACCGTGGCCCTGGAGCAGCGCGTTGGTGGCGACCGTCATGCCATGGGAGAACTCCCCGATGTCCCGCGCGTCGGCACCGGCGCGCTCCAGCGCGGTCCGGATGGCGGCCAGGACGCCCTCGGACTGGTCGTCTGGGGTGGTGGGCGCCTTCGCGGTGACCAGGCGGCCGTCCAGGGACAGCACGGCGTCGGTAAACGTTCCGCCCACGTCAACGCCCAGGAGCATCGCCGGACGGTAGCTCACTCACCGCCAGCCGCAGCGACGGGGGAGCCGGATCGACGCCGGGCGGGGCACAAGGGCCCGCCCCGCGGGCCCCACCAAAAGCCTCTAGGCCGCCAGGGCCGGCACCAGCTCCTCGGTCTCGGCCAGGTGCTGGTGCGACGGGCAATAGCCGTTGTGGGGCAGCGGCATCCGCTGGCACGGCGTGCCCTTGCGGGTGCTGGCGCGGCACTGCAACGGGTTCCCGTTGAGGTCGTAGCCGTTCTGGGGCTGGTTGCGCAGGAACTCGTCCGCGCAGGTCAGATAGCGCTCGATCACCTTGAGCACGCGGGGCTGCGCGCTCATCGGGAAGTACGCCCGAATATCGCCGAACAGCGTTCGCGCCGGCCGCGCGAAGTAGTGACGATCGGTCGCCAGGCGCTCGATCGATGCCTCGCACGCGCGCAACACGCGCTCGTGGTTGGCATACGGGCAGGTTGCATGCGGGTCTTCAATGATCTCGCTGGCGATCTCCCGGTAGATCGCCCGACTGAACCGGTACATGGGTTCTCTCCATTTCTCGCGGCGCCCACCCGGCCGGGTGCCCATGCCTTTGCTACTGGCGAGTATTGCCCGGGCTTGTGAAGATGACTAGGTCCAGGAGATTAATTCCGCATTAAGCCAGAACTTGGCTTTTTCCGGCAAATCAGGGGTTCGGGCGCGGCAGGATCTTTATGACCAACTGACGAGCGCGGGCTCGGCCCCGCCCGCGATCGTGACGTGGCGGCCGTCCAGGGAGTGGTCGAGCCTCGGGAAGTCCAGGCGCTGGTGGGCGCCGCGGCTCTCCTCCCGGGCGAGCGCGGCGCGCGCGATCAGGCGCACCAGCGGATGCTCGTCGGCGGCCAGCTCCCGCAGTCCGTCTCCGTCGCGCTCCAGGCCGGCGTAGCGCCACAGGGCAGCCCGTGACGCGGGGGAGATCGAGGGCCGGGGCGGTGGCCCGGACGCCGGCCGCGGGTGGCCGATGACGGTTGGATCGCCGGCCGAGTCCGCGACCGCCGCGCGGGCCGCCCGGACCCCGAACACGAAGCACTCGCTGAGCGAGTTGGAGGCCAAGCGGTTGGCGCCGTGCAGGCCGGTGCAGGAGCACTCGCCGACCGCGTAGAGCCCCCTGACCGAGGCCCGGCCGTCCAGGTCGGTCGCCACCCCACCCATCATGTAGTGCGCCGCCGGCGCCACCGGGACGAGCTCGCGCCCGGGGTCGATCCCGGCGCGGCGCAGGGCGCTGACCACGTTGGGGAAGCGGGCGGCATCGACGCGGCGCATGTCCAGGCCGACCGAGCTGCGCCCGCTGGCGTCGATCCGCCGCTGCACGGCGCGCGCGACCTCGTCCCGGGGGGCGAGCTCATCGACGAATCGCTGGCCGGAGTCGTCGAGCAGACGCGCCCCCTCGCCCCGGATGGCCTCGGTCACCAGGAGCCCGTCGGCGCCGTTGTCGCCGACCACGGCGGTTGGGTGAAACTGCATCAGCTCCAGGTCGGCCAGCTGCGCGCCCACATCGAGGGCGAGCAGCAGGCCGGCCCCGATCGCCGCGGGCGGATTCGTGGTGCGCGACCACAGCGCCGCGGCGCCTCCCGTGGCCAGCACGATCGCGGCGGCGGCGAGGATGCTCCCGTCCTCGAGCTGGAGCCCGGCCGCCCGTTCGCCGTCGCGGAGAACGCGGATCACCCGGCGGCGCTCGAGCACCTCGATCCGCTCGTCCTGGGCGACCAGCGCCGACAGCCGGCTGACGATCCGCCGGCCCGTCGCGGCGCCTCCGGCGTGCACGATCCGCCGCACCGAATGACCGCCCTCGAGCCCGAGCGCGAGGTCTCCGTGGCGGTCGGCGTCGAACCGGACCCCGAGCTCCGCGAGGTCGGCCACCGCGGCGGGGGCCTCGTCGCAGAGGATGCGGGCTGCCGTTTCACGGACCGCTCCGCGCCCGGCGACGATCGTGTCGGCGAGGTGGCGCTCGGGGCTGTCCTGCGCGGCCAGGGCGGCCGCCAGCCCCCCCTGCGCCCAGTAGCTCGAGGATTCCGCCAGCGGCGTCGCCGAGATGATCGACACCGCGCCGCCCAGCCGGGCCGCGTGCAGCGCGGTGTACAGGCCGGCGGCGCCGGCGCCGACGACCGCAACCTGGGTCTGCGCGCGCTGCATCGGCAGGTACGGTACTCGCCGATGGACGCCGCGCCCGTGCTCTTCCAGCACCCATCCTCATTGACCCACGACACGGGTCCCCACCCCGAGCAGGCGGCCCGCATGGTGGCGATCGACCGCGAGCTCGCCGTCCGTGACTGGCTCGGGTTCTCGCGGCGGCGCTCCCCGGAGGTCTCGCGGCCCGTGCTCGAGGCCGTGCACACCCGGGCCCACGTGGAGGCGATCGAGCGCGCGTCGGCGGCCGGGGGCGGGGCGATCGATGCCGACACGATCGTCTCCTCAGGGTCCTTCGAAGCGGCGCTGCACGCCGCCGGAGGTGCGGTCGCGCTCGTCGACGGGCTGCTCGACGGCTCGGTCCCGTCGGGCTTCAGCATCCACCGGCCTCCCGGCCACCACGCCGAGAGCGCGCGGGCGATGGGCTTCTGCCTGTTCAACAACGTCGCGGTGGCCGCGCGCCACGCCCTGGATGCCGGAGGCCTGGAGCGCGTGATGATCGTCGACTGGGACGTGCACCACGGCAACGGGACCAACGACCTCTTCGCCGCCGACCGGCGGGTCCTGTTCGTATCGGTGCATCAATCGCCGCTGTACCCGGGGACCGGCCCCGCCGGCGACGCCGGCTCCGGGGAGGGCCGCGGGTTCACGGTCAACCTGCCGGTGGCGCCGGGCACCGGCAACGACGTCTACCGGTCGCTGATCGACCACGTGGCCGTACCGCTGGCGCGGTCGTTTGCGCCTCAGCTCGTCCTGATCTCCGCGGGGTTCGACGCCCATCTCGAGGATCCGCTGGCCGACTGCCGCGTGACCGAGGCGGGCTTTGCCGCGATGGCCCGCTCGCTGCGGAGCGTCTGCTTCGAGCTCGACGTCCCGCTGGGCGGCGTGCTCGAGGGGGGGTACGCGCTGGGGGCGCTGGCGCGGTCGGTGACCGCGACGTTGGAGGCGCTGGGGGGTTCGGGTGGCTCGGCGGCCGGCGCGCCGGTCTCCGAGCAGGCGCGCCGGGCCCGGGAGCGGTTGCGGGAGTGGTGGCCGGGGCTGGCCGAGGCGTAGGCCGGCGGCTTGCGAGTGGTGCCCGAGCGGCCGGGTCGCCCTCCGCGCACGACCGCAGAAAATCTCGAGGCGCCGGGGCCGAGCGTCGCGGTCTCGCTACTCGGTTCCCGAGCTTGTCCGCGCCAGCTCGCGCCAGACGTCGAGCACGCGCAGCGCCATCCGGTCGCTGGAGAAGGGCTCGGCCCGGTCACGGCCGGCCACGCGGGGGTCGCCCGTCCGCAGGTGAGGGGCCAGCGCGGCCGCCCAGGTGACCCCGTCGAAGGGAGCGCACAGGTTTCCGGGAAGGCCGGCGAGCACCTGGGGCGCGATGCCGACCGGGGTCGACACGACGGGGACGTCGCAGGCCAGCGCCTCGAGCACGGCCAGTCCGAATCCCTCGCGCTCGGATGGGATCACCACCGCGTTGGCGGCGTTGACCCAGAGCGGGACCCGGGCGGGCTCCACGTCGCCCAGCGTCAGCAGGGTCGTGCCGCCCGCCACGGCTCGGGCTCGGTCATAGCGCTTCTCGGCCCGCCCGGGGTCGGCGGGGAACAGCAGGTAGGGCGTTTCGGGGTCCAGGCCGAGCTGGGCGCGCGCCTGCGGACGCTCGATGCGGGTGAAGCGGTGCAGGTCCACTCCGCACGGAAGCACTCTGACCCGGCCCCGGCTCGCCCAGCGCGGGACCTCGCGCGCCAGCGGCTCGGAGACCACCCCCACCAGGTCGACCAGGCGCAGTCCGGCCAGCGTCACCGGACGCGAGCGAGGATGAGCGAGGTCGGTGCCGTGCAGCGTGACCACGTGGCCGCGAGCCGGGGCCGCGCGCGCCGGCCACGAGGTGAGCCCGAAGTGAGCGTGCACGATGTCGTAGGCGGGCAGGGAGCGGCGCCGGGCGAGCTGCGCCGTGGCGCGAGCGTAGGCACCGGGGCCTCCGGGCGCAAACGCGAACACGTCGAGCTGGACCTGACCGGTGCGCCGCAGCGCCTGCACCTGGTCTGAGACGAAGCTGCCGAGAGCCGGGCGCTGCGGCGTGGGAAACATGTTGGTGACGATCAGCGCGCGCACCGGTGCGGCCGAATCTAGACCTACGGACCGGGGCGGCGCCGCCCGCTCTGGCACCATGGGGCCCCATGTCCTCGCTCGCCGAGCTCCCGGTCGCCGTGTTCGACTCCGGCGTCGGCGGCCTCACCGTGCTGCACGAGCTGCTGGTGTCGCTGCCCGGCGAGGACTATCTGTACCTCGGCGACACCGCCCGCCTCCCGTATGGCAACCGCTCTGCCGAGGAGCTGCAGGCGTTCTCGATCGAGATCGCCGACCACCTCATCTCCGAAGGGGCCAAGCTGATCGTCGTGGCGTGCAACTCGGCAAGCTCCGCTGCGCTCGACGTCCTGCAGGATCACCTGGACAGCGAGGGCCACGACATCGACGTGATCGGCGTCCTGCGGCCTGCGGCCCAGCTCGCCGTCGCCGCCAGCCACAGCGGCCGGATCGGGGTGCTGGCGACGCCCGCCACGGTGGACAGCCGGGCCTACGAGCGCACGGTCACCGCGGCCGACCCCCACGTGCACCTCGAGAGCGTGGCCTGCCCGGATCTGGCCTCGGTGATCGAGGCCGGGTTCCCGTTCGACGAGGATCTGGTCTCGACCGTGCGCGAGTACTGCGCCCCGCTGCGCGCCGCCGAGGTCGACACCGTGATTCTCGGCTGCACGCATTTCCCGCTGATCGCGCCGATGCTGCAGCGCAGCCTCGGGCGGGGTGTCACCCTGATCACCTCGGGACCGGGCGTGACTCGGAGCGTCGAGCGTGCGCTGGCGGCGCGGGACCTGCTCAACCCGCGTCGCGGCGAGGGCAGCTACCGGTTTCGCTGCACCGGCGAAGTGACCGCCTTCGAGGCGCTGGGCACGCGCTTTCTGCAGATGCCCCTCGGCGAGGTCGTGCACGTGCAGCTGTCCCCGTCCACCCCGGCGGGGATGGCGGCATGACCGGGCAATCCCCGCGGAGCTACGACCGTGCTTCCGAGGACCTGCGCCCGGTGACGATCGAGCCCGGGTTCATGCGCACCGCCACCGGCTCGGCGCTGATCTCGATGGGCGAGACGCGCGTCATCTGCACCGCGTCGGTCCAGGAGAGCGTGCCCCGGTGGCTGGCCGGATCGAAGCGCGGCTGGGTAACCGCCGAATACGGGATGCTCCCGGCCTCCACGGGCGAGCGCAAGCAGCGCGACGTCAGCAAGGGGCGCGCCGACGGTCGCACGGTCGAGATCCAGCGACTGATCGGACGTTCGCTGCGCGGGGTGATCGACTTCCACGCGCTCGGGGAGCGCACGATCTACGTCGACTGCGACGTGCTCCAGGCCGACGGCGGCACCCGGTGCGCCTCGATCACCGGCGGCATGGTGGCGCTGACGCTGGCCTGCCAGCACCTGATCGCCGAGGGCAAGCTGGAGCGCACCCCCCTGACCGGTTCGGTGGCCGCGGTCTCCTGCGGAATCGTCAACGGGGTGGCGCTGCTCGACCTTGACTACTCCGAGGACTCGACCGCCGAGGTCGACGCCAACGTCGTCATGACCGGCGACGGCGGCCTGGTGGAGGTTCAGGCCACGGCGGAGCGCACGCCGCTGTCGCGGGCGCATCTCGACGATCTGCTCGCCCTGGCCGGGGGCGGGATCGACGACCTGCTCGCGCTCCAGCGCCAGACGGTGTCCGCCGTGAGCGGTTGATCCGGTGGCCGGGCGCATGTGCGACGGGGGTGGTTGATCGGTGGCCGGGCGCAGGTCGCTGGTGCTGGCCACCCGCAATCCCCACAAGGTGCGGGAGTTCAACCGACTGCTGGCCCCGGCCGGGATCGTGGTCGAGCCTCTGCCCGAGGAGGTCCGGCTACCCCCTGAGACCGGCGCCACCTTCGAGGACAACGCGCTTCCCAAGGCGCGCACCGCCGCCGCCGGCACCGGACGCGCGGTCATCGCCGATGATTCGGGGATCGAGGCCGAGGCTCTGGGCGGGCGCCCCGGTGTGCGGTCGGCCCGCTACGCGGGCGAGGACGCCTCCGACGAGGAGAACCTGGCCAAGCTGCTGGACGAGGCGCCGGCCGGCAGCAGGCTGCGCTACGTGTGCGCGCTCGCCTACGCGGATCCGGCCAACGGCGAGGAGCGGGTGTTCTGGGGTACCTGCCGAGGTCGGCTGGCGCGCTCCGCTCGGGGCAGCGGCGGATTCGGGTACGACCCGGCGTTCCTGCCCGCCGGGGACTTCGGCGGTCGGACGATGGCCGAGCTCAGCGACGGTGAGAAGGACGCGATCAGTCATCGCGGGGCGGCGGTCTCGGAGCTCACGGCGTGGCTGACGGCCAACGGCCCGCCGAACCCCGAGGGTTCTACGGGCCCTAAGCCAGGTTGATGGCCGCCGAGAGGGCGACCGCGAAGGTCACCCCCGCATAGCCCAGATAGCCCTGCAGAAGCAGGATAAGCGCCGTGACCAGGCAAACGAGCATGGTCACGAGCCATCCGATCCGGGCGAGATCCACGGCGCGTATTCTGGCCTGCGCCGGGGACGACTGCGCCGAGGCGGGCGGCCAAGCCCCTCGGCAATCCGGCGACGGATTTCCGCAAATTGCGGACTTCGGTCAGAAGGGGCCGCCAGTCGGCTTATTTCTATGGCAAGAATGCACCAAGGCGGCGACGCATGAGCGCTTGGTCGTCCGCCGGCCGTGTTAGTTTCGGTGTTTCCCCGACCTTTGAGAAGGAGGAGTACGTGACGAAATCTGAATTCGTAGATCAGGTTGCGGACCGGTCCGGACTGAGCAAGAAGGATGCCGGCGACGCTGTGGACGCGATGCTCGAGACGATCGAGGGCGCGCTCAAGCGCGGGAGTGACGTGGTCTTCTCGGGCTTTGGCAAGTTCAGCGTCTCGAGCCGCAGCGCGCGCGAAGGACGCAATCCGGCGACGGGCGAGAAGATCAACATCGCCGCCTCGAAGGTGCCCAAGTTCACCGCCGGCGCGTCCTTGAAGAAGGCCGTCAAGTAGTCACTCGGGCGCGTTCGCCGGAGCCAGGCCCTCGGCTTGGCCAGGTGGCTGACGGCGGCTTTGGCGACCGGCTCGCCCGGCGGGTAGCCGGCCGTCGCTCGCAGATCGTCCTCGGCCTGGACCCCGACCCCGCTCGCTTGTGGCCGCGAGCGCTCGAACTGGCGGGCCGAGGCGATCGAGCCGGCGGCCCGGCCCGTGCGCCCGTCGAACGGGCCGGCCGGGCCGTCGCCGCGCACTGCCGGCTGGTCATCGAGGCCGCCGGCCAGGAGTGCGTGGCCGTCAAGCTCCAGCTGGCCTGCTTTGAGCGACTCGGTGGCTCCGGATGGGCGGCGTTGGCCGAAACCGTTGCCGACGCCCGGGCGCGGGGGCTGGTCGTGATCGCCGACGCCAAGCGCGGCGACATCGACATCACGGCCAAGGCCTACGGTCAGGCGTTCTTCGGCGGTACGCCCTCCCCGTTCGGCGACCTGCCCGGACTCGGGGCGGACGCGCTGACCGCCAACCCGCTGCTGGGGCGAGACGCGCTGGAGCCGCTGGTCCAGTCCGCCCGAGCCGCCGGGGGCGGCCTGCTGGTGCTGGTTCGCACCTCCAATCCGGGCGCCGCCGACGTCCAGGACCAGGAGCTCCGGACCGGCGGATCGGTCAGCCACGTGCTGGCGCGGATCGTGGACGAGCTCGGGCGCACGGGGATCGGCGAGTCGGGATTGTCCGACGTGGGCGCGGTGACCGGAGCGACCGCTCCGGAGCGACTCGAGTCGCTGCGGGCCCGGATGCCCAGCGCCGTGCTCCTGCTGCCGGGCATCGGTCCTCAGGGGGCCAGCGGCCGCGATCTGGCGCCCGCCTTTGCCCCCGGGGCGGCCGGGGGCCTGGTCTCGGCCTCCCGGGCGATCGTCGACGCCCACGCGGCGGCGCCCCGGCCGGACGGCGATCCTGCCCAGGCGGCTCGGCGCGAGGCCTCGCGATTGCGGGAGCTCGTCTGGGGACTTTACGCGTGAGCCATCGCCGGGTTGACCGGGCCGCTCGCCGCCCGCGGGCGTGGCGCCAGCGAGCGTGCGCGAATGACCGGGGGCCACGAGTATGATCGCCCTCCGATGGTGGCCAAAAGTGCCCGCTTCATTGCGCCAATCGCGCTCGTCGCGGTGGCCGTGGGCACTTATCTGATCGTGCAGTCGACGCTGGCCAAGCCCCACGTGACGACCACCCAGTCCCGCACGACTGTTATCTCCAACCGGCGTGACAGCCGGCGCCGGCCTCCTCAGCCGAAGTACTACGTCGTCAAGTCAGGCGACACCCTGAGCGCGATCTCGGCCCGGACGGGCGTCCCCCTGAGCCGGCTGACGGCGCTCAATCCCTCGGTCTCATCCGCTCCCTCCAGCCTCCAGACCGGACAACGGCTGAGGCTCAGACGGTGAGCCTGCGCGTCGCCTGGCGGCTGATCGCCGGGCTCGTGTGCTCGGCGGCCGTTGCGCTCGTGGCCGCACCGTGCGTCCCGGCCCAGTCGCCCCCGCCCCTGTCGGCGCGCGCCGCGGTCCTGTATGCGCCCCAGACCAGGCAGATCCTGTATGGATCGGACGCCAATCGCGAGCTCCCGATAGCCAGCACCACGAAGCTGATGACGGCGCTGATCACGCTCGAGCACGTACGCCACCTGAGCACCAGCTTCGTCCAGAACGATTGGTACCCAGCCGCCGCGGACTCCCAGATCGGGCTCGTCCCCGGAGAGCGGATGAGCGTGCACGACCTCCTGCTGGCCCTGATGCTGCCCAGCGCCGACGACGCCGCCGAGGACCTCGCCTACAACGTCGGTCACGGATCGGTGGGGCGTTTCGTCGCGATGATGAACGCCAAGGCCCGGCAGCTGGGGCTGCGCCATACCCACTATTCGACGCCCATCGGGCTCGACGCCCCGGGCAACTACTCGAGCGCCGCGGACCTGGTCGCGCTCGCCGACTACGCCCTCGCGCACTCGCGCTACTTCGCGCACGTCGTCGCGCTCGCCCGAGCCGTGCTCCGTTCCGGCAACCGGGTTCGCTACATCAGCAACCGCAACGACCTGGTCGGCACGGTTCCCTGGATCGACGGCGTCAAGACGGGACATACCGATGACGCCGGCTACGTTCTGGTCGCTTCCGGCCACCGGGGCGGGATGACCCTGCTGAGCGCGGTGCTCGGGACCGACAGCGAGCAGTCACGCGATACCGACACACTGGCCGTGCTCGACTACGGCTGGCGCAACTTCGTGCTCCGGACCCCCGTACACCCCGGCGAGGTGCTGGCCCGGCTCACCGTCCGGGATCGTCCCGGGGTGCGCGTTCCGGTCCGCGCGGGCCGCGGGTTCACCCGCGTGCTGAGCCGGCAGACGCGACTGCGCACCGAGGTCCGGGTCCCCCATCAGCTGGTCGGGCCGCTGCCGGGTGAGTCCGTGGTCGGCGAAGCCGTCGTGGTCGCCGACGGCCGCCCGATCGCTCGCATCCCGGTCGTGCTCACGCGGTCGCTGCCCGCGGTCAGCGGGTTGGCGGTCGCCGCCCGGTTCGTCACCCGGCCGTGGGCGCTGGTCATCATCGCGCTGGCGGTCGGGCTATGCGCCATGATGGTCGTGGTGGCTCGCCGCCGCCGGCGGGTGGGCCGCCCGCGCCGGGAATTGGAGGCCGCATGATCATCACCGTCACCCTGAATGCCGCGATCGACAAGACCCTGGAGGTCCCCAGTTTCACCCCGGGCCGCCGACATCGGACAGTCGGCCAGACCACGATGCCCGGCGGCAAGGGCGTCAACATCGCCCGCACCATCAAAGCGCTCGGTCAGCCGGTGATCGCCACCGGGCTGGCCGGGGGGGCCACGGGAAGCCGGATCGTGGAGGCGCTCAACCACGAGTCGGTGCTCAACGACTTCGTGGTCATCCAGGAGGAGTCGCGGACCAACACGGCCGTGCTCGACCCGACGACCGGGGTGCATACCGAGATCAACGAACGCGGCCCCTCGGTCTCCCAGCAAGAGCTCGGTCAGTTCCGGGAGATGCTCCTGTACCTGGCGCAGGGAGCGAGCATCTGCGTGTTCGCGGGCAGCCTGCCCCGGGGCGTGGACCAGGACATCTACTTCTCGCTCATCCGAGAGGTCAAGCGGCTCGGGGTGACCACGGTTATCGATTCCGACGGCGAGCCGCTGCGGCTGGCGATGCGAGCCGACCCCGACCTGGTCTCGCCCAACGAGCTGGAGGCCGAGGAGCTGGTCGGGCACGAGTTCAATGACGCCGACGACCGCACCCACGCCGTGATCGAGATGACCCGTCAAGGAGCTCAGGAGGCGGTCATGACCGTCCCTGACGGCTGTTATGCCCGGATCGCCGAGCAGGGTTCGCCCTCGCTGTATCGGGTGCGGATCGCAGAGCAGGAGGCGAGGTCGACGGTGGGCTCGGGCGACGCCTTCCTGGCCGGCTACGTGGCCGCTCGCTATTCCGGGCGCGAGCCCGCCGACTGCCTGCGCTTCGGCGTCGCCTGTGGCGCCGAGTCCACGCAGCACTTCGGCGCGGGCATCGTGGACCCCGGGCGGGTGGATCGGTTGCTGGGCGACGTCGAGGCAGAGCGTCTGCAGGTCGGCGCCGGAATCGGCTGAGCGGGGGCCCTCCAGACGGCTGAGCGGGGCCCTCCAGACGGCTGAGCGGGGCCCTCCAGCCCTCCGGAAGGGCCCTGGGGCGCTGCTAGCATCGGACATTCGATGATTGCCGCCGCCCTTCTCATCGAGCCGTCCGCCCCGACCATTACGCTGCCGCAATGGAAGTAGAGATCGGCCGCGGAAAGAAGGCCCGGAGGGCGTACGGATTCGACGACATCGCGATCGTCCCGTCGCGCCGGACCCGTGATCCCGACGATGTCGACATCACGTGGACGCTCGGTCCCTACCGATTCGAGCTGCCGCTTCTGGCGGCCGCGCTGGACGGGGTCGTCTCGCCTGAGACCGCCGGCCTGATGGGCAAGCTCGGTGGGCTCGGAGTGCTCAACCTCGAGGGCATCTACACCCGGTATGAGGATGCCGACGCTCAGCTGGAGCGGATCGCCAGCTTCTCACGTGACATCGCCACCCGGGAGATGCAGGACATCTACCGGGAGCCGATCAAGCCTGAGCTGATCGCCCAGCGCATTCAGGAGATCAAGGCCCAGGGCGTGGTCGCCGCGGCTTCGCTGACGCCTCAGAAGGTACGCACCCACTACGAGGTCGCACTCGAGGCGGGTCTCGACGTCCTCGTCATCCAGGGCACGGTCGTCTCCGCCGAGCACGTCTCGCGGGACGAGTCCCGGCCGCCGCTGAACCTCAAGGAGTTCATCCGCGAGCTCGCTCCCACGCCCGTGGTCGTCGGGGGCTGCGCCTCCTACCACACCGGCCTGCACCTGATGCGAACCGGCGCGGCCGGCGTCCTCGTGGGCGTTGGTCCCGGCGCCATCTGCACGACCCGTGGAGTGCTCGGCATCGGGGTTCCTCAGGCCACCGCGATCGCCGACGTGGCGGCGGCTCGCTCCCAGCACATGCTGGAGACGGGCGACTACGTGAAGGTGATCGCCGACGGCGGGATGCGCAACGGCGGCGACGTGGCGAAGGCCGTCGCCTGTGGCGCGGACGCGGTGATGCTGGGCTCGGCGCTGGCGCGCGCCTATGAGTCGCCCGGCCGGGGCTACAACTGGGGTATGGCGACCTTCCATCCCACGCTTCCCCGAGGGACCCGCGTGGCCACCAAGCAGAACGGCACGCTGAAGGAGATCATCACGGGCCCCGCTCGGGAGAACGATGGCACCTTCAACCTGATGGGTGGTCTGTGCACGTCGATGGCAACCTGCGGCTACCGGGACATCGCCGAGTTCAACCGCGCTGAGCTGATGGTCGCCCCGTCGCTGCAGACCGAAGGCAAGCATCTGCAGCGTGAGCAGGGCGTCGGCATGGGCGCGGGAAGCCGCGCCGAGACCGTGGGTGTCGCCGATTAGCGGTCCGCCGGCCGCCGCGGCGCTTCAGACTCTCGAGGAGTCCGGAGCCGTTCGCGGGGCACCGGTCGATGACGGGCTACGAGCGGTGCGCGCGGCCACCGACGAGGTGGTGGTGCTCGACTATGGCGGCCAGTACTCGCAGCTGATCGCGCGCCGGGTCCGCGAATGCGGGGTGTTCTCGGAGCTGCTGCCCCATCACGTAGGCGCGGCCGAGGTGGCGCGCCGCAACCCCAGGGGCGTGATCCTGTCCGGCGGTCCGGCGTCGGTGTATGCCGATGGCGCGCCGCCGCTGGAGCGGGCGCTGCTGGAGCTGGGGGTCCCGGTGCTCGGCATCTGCTACGGCATGCAGCTGCTGGCTCGCGAGCTCGGAGGGAGGGTGCAGGGCGCCGAAGTGGGGGAGTTCGGGCGCTCGCAGCTCACCGTCTCGGAGCCCGGGCGGCTGCTGGCCGGGACGCCCCGCGAGCAGACCTGCTGGATGTCTCACCGGGACACGGTGTTCTCGGCGCCGCCGGGCTTCAGCGCGCTGGCCTCCTCGACGGCCTCGCCCGTGGCCGCCTTCGAGTCCTGCGAGCGCGACGTCTACGGGATCCAGTTTCATCCCGAGGTCGTCCACACCCCCTACGGACAGCAGGTCCTGACCAACTTCCTGGCCGACGTGTGCGGTTGTGAGCGCAGCTGGAGCGCGGCCTCGGTGATCGAGGAACAGACGCAGCGGATCCGCGAGCAGGTGGGGGAGGGCAGAGTGATCTGCGGACTCTCGGGTGGCGTGGACTCGAGCGTGGCCGCGCTGCTCGTGCACCGGGCGATCGGCGACAGGCTGACCTGCGTGTTCGTCGACCACGGCCTGATGCGCAAGAACGAGGCCGAGCAGGTCGTGGCGGCATTCCGCGACCATTTCAAGGTGCCGCTGGTCGCCGTGGATGCCTCCGAGCGGTTCCTGGCCGCCCTGCGCGGGGTCAGCGACCCCGAGCGCAAGCGCAAGCTGATCGGCGCCGAGTTCATCCGCGTCTTCGAGGAGGAGGCCGAGAAGCTCGAGGACGTGCGGTTCCTGGTCCAGGGAACGCTGTACTCAGACGTGATCGAGTCTGGCGGGGGCGCCGGCGCCGAGACGATCAAGTCCCACCACAACGTGGGGGGGTTGCCCGAGGACCTGGAGTTCGAGCTGGTCGAGCCGCTTCGCGCCCTGTTCAAGGACGAGGTCCGCGCGGTCGGCGCCGAGCTGGGACTGCCCGAGCGCCTGGTGTGGCGCCAGCCCTTCCCGGGGCCGGGGCTGGCGATCAGGATCGTCGGCGGGGAGGCCACGCGCGAGCGCCTCGACATCCTGCGCGAGGCGGACGCGATCCTCCAGGACGAGATCCGCCAGGCCGGCCTGTATCGCGAGCTTTGGCAGTCATTCTGCGTGCTCCCTGACATCCGGACGGTCGGCGTCCAGGGTGATTCGCGCACCTACGGCAACGTGATCGCGATCCGTGCGGTGACCAGCGATGACGCGATGACCGCCGACTGGGCCCGGCTGCCCTACGACCTCCTGGAGCGGATCGCCTCGCGGATGATCAACGAGATCCGCCCGGTGGGGCGGGTCGTGCTCGATATCACGAGCAAGCCGCCGGGCACGATCGAGTGGGAGTAGCTCGGCGCCGGCGAGCGGCTATCATCGACCGGCGGCGCGCGACTTCGCGCGCCCTTATGCGTGCCATGAAGACCTACGTAGCCAAACCCTCTGACCGCGAGCGCAGCTGGCTCGTCGTCGACGCCTCCGGACAGACGCTCGGCCGGTTGGCGACCCAGATCGCCGATGCCCTGCGCGGCAAGCGCAAGCCGACCTATACGCCCCACATCGATACCGGGGATTTCGTGATCGTCGTCAATGCCGAGAAGATCTCGGTCACCGGGAACAAGCGCAGCGACAAGCGGTATTACCGGCACTCGGGCTATCCCGGGGGCCTGAAGTCCCGGTCGCTCGCCGAGATGCTGCAGCGGCGGCCCGAGGAGGTCATCCGGCTGGCGGTCAAGGGGATGCTGCCCCGCAACCGGCTGGCCCGCAAGCAGCTCACCAAGCTCAAGGTGTACGCCGGTCCCGAGCATCCGCACACCGCCCAGCAGCCGCAACCGATGGAGACCGCGCCGTGACCGAGTCAGAGCACCCCGAGGACGAGCAGCGACCCGAGCCGCCTGAGGCCGCCGCCGAAGAGGTCCCGGCCGAGACGTCTGAAGAGGTTCCGGCCGAGGAGCCCACTCCCGCCCCGGAAGAGTCCGTTCCCGCCCCGGAAGAGCCGATCCCCGCCCCCGCGGAGGAGCCGCCCGCCGCCCCCCAGGCCGAGGTCGAGGAAGACGTCGAGCTCCCGCCCCGGGCGCGTCCCGAGATTCCCGGCGCCGATCTCGTGCCCGACATCGTCGCCGAGGGCGACGAGTTCCTGGACGCCGAGACCCGGGCCGCAGCCGAGGCCGAGGCCGAGGCCGAAGCGGCTCGCGCCCAGGAGCCTGACTCCGACGAGGAGTCGCGTCCGATCGCCGACGCCGCCATCGACCTGGCGGCCGGGGCGCGGTACACCGCAACCGGCAAGCGCAAGACGGCGGTGGCTCGAGTCATCCTCAAGCCCGGCAACGGCAGCTACGTCATCAACACCAAGCAGCTCGACGCCTTCTTTCCCCGGGACACGCTGCAGCGCGTCATCCGCCAGCCACTGGAGGCGGTGGGCTACGACGCGCGGATGGATGTCGTCGCGAGGATGCACGGCGGCGGGGTCGCCGCTCAGGCCGGGGCGCTGCGCCACGGCATCGCCCGGGCCTTGCTCGAGGCCGATCCGAACCTGCGGGGCGAGCTCAAGCGCCGCGGCTTCTTGACGCGCGATCCGCGCGTCAAGGAGCGCAAGAAGGCCGGCCTTAAGAAGGCCCGCAAGCGGCCGCAGTTCTCCAAGCGCTGACGCCGACGTGGCGCGAGAGCTATTCGGCACGGACGGCGTCCGGGGCCGCGCCGGCGAGTTCCTGACCGCCGAGCTGGCGCTCTCGCTGGCCCGTGCCGCGGTGGCTCGCGCCGCGGTGGCCCGGGCGGGCGGGGGGGCTCCGAATGCCCGTCCCCAGGTTCTGATCGTGCGCGACACCCGCGAGTCCGGGGAGATGCTCGAGGCCGCGATCGCGGCCGGAGTGACTGCCGCGGGCGGCGACGCGCTGCTGGCGGGGGTGCTGCCGACCCCGGCGGCGCCGCTGCTGGTGCGCCGTCACGGGCTGGCCCTGGCGGCGGTCATCTCGGCATCCCACAACCCGTACGAGGACAACGGGATCAAGTTCTTCGGCGCGGATGGATTCAAGCTTGATGACGAGACCGAGGCCGAGATCGAGGCCTCCCTGAACGAGCCGGTGACCTCCCCGGAGCGCATCGGCCGGGTCCGCCCCCTACCCACTGCGCTGGAGGACTACGTCCAGGCTCTGCACGCCCGGTTCTCGGCACTGGATCTCAGCGGACGGCGCATCCTGATCGACTGCGCCCACGGCGCGACCTTCCGGGCCGCGCCCCAGGCACTGCGCCGGCTCGGTGCCCGGGTGGACGTGATCGCCGACCAGCCGGACGGGCGCAACATCAACGACGGATGCGGGTCGACGCACCTGGACGGGCTGGTGGCGGGCGTAATCCAGGGTGGCTACGAGCTCGGGTTCGGCTTCGACGGCGACGGTGACCGCGTGCTGGCGGTCGACGAGACCGGGACGGTGGTCGACGGCGACGAGCTGCTGGCGCTCGCGGCGCTGCATCTGCGTGTCTGCGGCCGCCTGCCCGGCGACGGCGTGGCTGTGACCGTGATGACCAACTACGGCTTTCATACGGCGATGGCGGCGGCCGGCATCCAGGTGGCCACGACCGCCGTCGGAGATCGCTACGTGCTCGACGAGCTGCGGCGGCGGGGTTGGGCGCTGGGGGGAGAGCAGTCAGGTCACATCATCGACCTGGGGTTCGCTCCGTCGGGCGACGGGCTGGCCGGCGCCCTGCTCACGCTCGAGGCTCTCGGCGAGCGCAAGCTCTCAGAGCGTGACGCGATGACCAAGCTGCCCCAGCGCCTGATCAACGTTCGTGCCCCCGACCGCGGCTCGCTGCGGGCGGCGATGGGCTCCGCGTCTCTGCTGGAGGCCATCGAGCGCGAGCAGGCGGCACTTGCGGGTCGCGGTCGGGTGCTGGTCCGGGCCTCGGGCACCGAGCCGCTGATCCGGGTCATGGTCGAGGCCCCCGGCGCGCCGGAGACCGATGCCGCCTGCGGACGGCTCGGCGACCTGGTCAAAGCCGAGTTGGGTCTCTAACGCTGATCGCCGGGACGAGCTCAGCGCGTCAGCAGCGCCGCGCTGGCCGCCGGCAGGGTGACGTCATAGGCTCCGCGGGCCGAAGGTCGGAGCGTCTGCACCGTCGACTTGCCCGCGAGGACACCCGTCGACGTGTCGGAGCCAAAGCTCTGGCCGCCAAGCGTGATGCCGGACTTGGCGCCGAGGCTGGGCGCCCGGAGTCGCTCGATGGTGATCGAGCCGCCGCTCCCGGGCAGGTGCAGCGTCACGGTCTGTGACCCGCTGGGGTGATCGTTGATCAGGACGACGCGCACGTGGCCGTCCGGGGCCTTCGTCGCCCACGCTCGCACTCCTGAGGGCAGCTTCGCGGATAGCCGCATCAGGCGGGCCCCCGGGGGCGCGGCCTCGGCGAACATGATCATGCCGTAGTACTCAGGATGGACGCGGACCGACCACTTGCCGTGGCTGAAGCCCGGTCCCAGCACCTCGTTGATGGTGTTGGGCACGGTGTGCACGTTGACTCCGTCGACCCCGATCTTCTCCAGCTGGAACAGGGCGTCCACCATCCACAGGGCCGAGGCGAAGGCGTTGCTGACGTCTTGCGTTCCGCCGCAGGAGATCGCGTTCATCTCGTCCAGCCGGACGCTCTTGCCCTGGCCGTGAGCCACATTGACCCGGGAGGCCACGCTTTGCGCGAAGCCGGCTGACGAGGAGTCGGAGAGCAACAGGGGGATCGTCGGGACGTTGGTCGCGGTGCAGTGCTTGAGGGGGTAGGCGTGGATCGTGGCCAGGCGGACGCGAGGCTCGGCCTTGAGGATGGGCCCGAGTTGGGCCAGCCACTCCGGGCCTCCACTGCTGGGACCGCCCAGCGGCACCTTTGCCGGCATGACGCCGGCGATGCTCGAGAAGTCGTGGATGTAATCCTGCACGTCGTAGCCGGCGGGGCGACCGTTGACGAAGACGCCGTCAGGCTTCTTGTACCAGGGAAACGACCCGTAGAGCTCGGGCTCGTTGCCGAGCTCGAGCGCGTCCACGTAGCGAGCGCCGATCCGGGTGACCATCGCCTGCCCCTCGGCCGCGGCGAGCCGGCGGCTGTTGGCCTCCAGGTTGACCCCGAGGATCAGACGCGCGTTCACGGCCTGGGCCAGCGAGCGAGCGACATCCATCCACTGCGGGGTCAGGTCGTACTTGACTCCTCCCGGTTTCGCCATTCCCGGCACCGGCCACCAGCTCCAGTCCGAGCCGTCGCCGCCGATCCGGAGCACCGACTGCTGATTGGGGGCGATGTCGCGCAGCAGCTGCTCGAACGCGGGATCCAGGGCGCGGGAGTTGGCGCCGGCGTAGGCCTCGAGCGCTTTGATCTCCATCGACAGACCGACGAATCCGGCCGGGACCGGGCGGCCGGTCAGGGCCGCTTGCACGGTCAGCGCCAACGGGCGGGCAGCCGCCGCGCGGGCAGCCGGGGTGGTGGTCTTCACGGCCGGCACCGGGGTCGAAGCCGCGCCGCTGGTGGCTCGGGATGTGGATGCCGCCTTGCTGGCGGTCCCCGAGCAGGCAGCGGCGAGCAGCAAGATCGCCCCCGCCAAGAGCCCGAGCGCCGCCGCCCGCCACGATGTTCTCGTGCCGGACATACCCGCATTGTGCCGGTCTCGCCGGCCGTGTGCGTCGCCAAGGACAACCGAGCCGCCAACGGCGGCGTTAGACTCGTGTGTCCCTTCCTGCCGAGTAGGACCTACGGCTACGACGGCCGGCGGGCTCTGGTCCTGAAGGCGCGACCCAGGAGGACTCGCAAAACATGTGCGGCATCGTCGGCTATGTCGGCCCCCGAAAGGCACGTCCCGTCCTGCTGGCGGGACTCGAGAAGCTCGAGTACCGCGGCTATGACAGCGCCGGCATCTCGGTCCTGGACGGCGACCGCGTCGAAGCGGTCCGCGCCGTCGGCAACCTGAGCGCGTTGCGCGGCGCGATCGCCGATCGCGAGGCGCGGGCGGACCGCGAGGCGGCGCCGCCCGCCCCCGGCCCGAGCGTCGCGGTCGCCGAACGTCCCCAGCCCGAGACCGGAATCGGCCACACCCGCTGGGCCACCCACGGTCGCGTCACCGAGGAGAACGCCCACCCGCACTTCGATACCAGCGACGAGGTGCACATCGTCGTCAACGGGATCGTGGAGAACTACATCGCGCTCAGGGCCAGGCTGATGGAGCAGGGAGCGGTGTTCTCGTCCGAGACCGACGCCGAGGTGATCGCCCACCTGGTCGCCCACCACTACGCGGGCGACCTGCTCGACGCGGTGCGCGTCGCCTACGGCGAGCTACGAGGCCACTACGCCTTCGTCGCCATGACCGCTCACGAGCCGGGAGTGCTGGTCGGAGCGCGCAAGGAGTGTCCCCTCATCGTCGGCCGGGGCGACGACCAGCAGTTCATCGCCTCGGCGATCCCCGCCTTCCTGGCCGATACCAACCGGGTGCAGTACATGGGCGACGACGAGCTGGTGATGCTGACCTCCGACCAGGTGCGGTTCTTCAGCCCCGCGGGTGCCCCCGTGGAGCACGAGGTCGTCGAGGTGGATTGGGACCCCGAGACCGCCGAGAAGCAGGGCTATGAGACGTTCATGCTCAAGGAGATCAACGAGCAGGCCGACGCCGTCGCCCAGACGATCGGCGAGCGCGCCGCCCGTGGCTGGGGGGTGGACCTGGGAATCGTGGGAACGATGGACGACGAGCTGCTGACCCGCGTGCGCCGGATCGTGATCGTGGCTTGCGGCACCGCCTATCACGCGGGCCTGATCGGCCGCTACGCGATCGAGGAGTGGGCGCGCGTGCCCGTGGAGGTCGACATCGCCTCCGAGTATCGCTACCGCAATCCGGTCATCGGTCCCGATGATCTGGTGATCGGAATCTCGCAGTCAGGCGAGACGGCCGACACGCTGGCGGCGATGCGCACCGCCCGCGCCCGCGGCGCGACCGTGCTGGCGGTGACCAATGTGATGGGCTCGCAGGCCACCCGGGAGGCGGACGGCGTCTTGTACACCCGCGCCGGCATGGAGATCGGTGTGGCCGCGACCAAGACGTTCGTCAGCCAGATGACGGTGATGTACCTGATCGCGCTTCGCCTGGCCGAGGTCCGGGGAACCATGGGCCGTGCCGAGCTGAAGCCGCCGATCTCCGACCTCAAGCGCCTGCCGCACATGATCTCCGAGCTGCTCGAGCACGACGTGGCCGGGATCGACGAGATCGCCCGGACCCACAGCCACAGCGAGTTCTTCCTCTACCTGGGCCGCCATGTCGGGCTGCCGATCGCGCTCGAGGGGGCGCTCAAGCTCAAGGAGATCTCCTACATCGCCACCGACGCCTACGCCGCGGGCGAGATGAAGCACGGGCCGATCGCGCTGCTGGATCAGGACACCCCGGTCGTGGTCGTGGCCACGCAGTCTCCGGTGCTCGAGAAGGTCGTTTCCAACATCCAGGAGGTAAGGGCGCGCGGGGCGCGGGTGATCGCGGTGGCCACCGAGGGTGACGACGAGATCGGTCAGCACGCCGACGAGGTGATCCGCATTCCCGAGACCGACTGGATGCTCGCCCCGCTCTTGGCCGTGATCCCATTGCAGCTGCTGGCCTACCGGATCGCCCGGCTGCGGGGTCTGAACGTCGACCAGCCGCGCAACCTCGCCAAGACCGTCACGGTCGAGTGAGCGCCGACCGGCAAGCCGCCCCCACGATCGGGATCGACCTGCTGGAGATCGAGCGGCTGGAGCTGGCGCTGACCCGGCGGCCCCGCCTGGCCGAGCGCCTGTTCACCGACGGCGAGCGCGCCTATGCCGCCGCTCGAGCCCGGCCCGGCCAGCACCTGGCAGCCCGGTTCTGCGCCAAGGAGGCGGTCGCCAAGGCGCTGGGGCTCGAGGCGTTCAGCTTTCGTGATATCGAGGTGATCTCCGCCGGCGGACCCCCCGCGGTGGCCCTGCGCGGCGCGGCCGCGCTCCGGGCCGACGAGCTCGGAGTGCAGGTGCGCGTGTCGTTGACGCACACCACCGAGCAGGCGGCCGCGGTCGCGATCGTGGCCCGAGATGCCTGAGCCGGGTCGCCAGGCCGAGCCGAGCGCCGGCGACTCGCCCGAGACGGCCGGTGACCTGCCGGGGTGGCTGGAGCCTCTGCCCGACGCCGAGGAGCAGCGCGCCATCGACACATGGGCGATCGAGACCCGGGGCGTGGCCGGCATCGAGCTCATGGAACGCGCCGGCACGGGTCTGGCCAACATCGTGGCCGGCCGGGTGCCCGAGGGACGCATCGTTGTCGTGTGCGGCAAGGGCAACAACGGCGGTGACGGCCTGGTCGTCGCCCGGCGGCTGCGCGAGCGTGGGCGAGAGGTCGAGGTCATGCTCCTGGCGCCCGGCGACGAGCTGCACGGGGACGCCCGGATCAACTTCGAGCGGCTCGGCGACCCGGCTCCTGCGCTGTTCGATCCCGGTGCGCTGGCGGGAGCGCAAGCCGTCGTCGACGCCATCCTCGGCACCGGCTTCTCGGGAGAGCCCCGGCAGCCGGCGCTCGGGGCCATCGAGGCCATCAACGCGACCGGCGATCACGCGGCCGGCGATCACGTCCTGGTGTTCGGCTGCGATGTTCCCAGCGGCGTGGACAGCTCGACCGGCGAGGTGGCGGGTGCGGCAGTGCGCGCTGACGTCACGGCCACGTTTCATGCCGCCAAGCCCGGGCTGTGGATCGCTCCCGGCAAGGATCACGCCGGCGCGGTGGAGGTGGTGGACATCGGGATCCCCGACGCGGCTCCCGGGCGGCCCTCGGTCGGCCTGATCGAGGCGAGGGTCGTCGACGGAATCCCCAGGCGGGGGCGTGACTCGACCAAGTTCGCGGCCGGCTCGGTGCTCGTCTGCGGTGGCTCGATCGGCTTGACCGGGGCTCCGAGCATGGCCTGCGAGGCGGCGATGCGGGCGGGCGCGGGCTACGTGACGGCGCTCGTGCCCGCCTCGCTGAACATCGTCTTCGAGCAGCGCCTGCTGGAGGTCATGTCGATAGCGCTGCCCGACGCCGAGGGCTCGCTGTCGCTGGCGGCCGCCGACGTCGTCCTGGCGCGCATCTCCCGGGCCGATGCCCTGGTGCTCGGTCCCGGGATGGGGCGCGAGGCCGACGCCCAGGAGCTGGCGCGGGTGGTGGCCCGTCGCGCCGAGGTCCCGCTGCTACTCGACGCCGATGGACTCAACGCGCATGCCGGACGGCTCGAGTCGCTGGCCGTCCGCCCGGCGCCGACCGTCCTGACCCCGCACGCCGGCGAGCTGGCGCGGCTGCTCGAACGCGACAGCTCCGAGGTCGGCGAGCATCGGCTCGCCTGCGCGCGCGAGGCCGCCCGCCGATCCGAGGCGATCCTGGTCCTCAAGGGCGACGACACGATCGTGGCCGCGCCCGACGGGCGCGTCGGCATCAGCCGCGGCGGATCGTCGGCGCTCGCCACCGCCGGCACCGGCGACGTGCTCTCCGGCGTGATCGCCGCATTCCTGTCCAAGCGCATGGATCCGTTTCACGCTGCGTGCGCAGGCGTGTTCGTGCACGCCCGGGCCGGCCGGCTCGCGGCGGACGCGATCGCCACCGAGGGCGTGATCGCGCGTGACGTGATCGAGTACCTGCCGCGGGCCCGAGCCACCGGCAGGTAGCGACCAGATGGCCCTGCGCGCGCTCGCCCGCGTCAATCTGGCGGCGATAGAACGCAACGCCGGGCGACTGCGCGCCGGCCTGGCCGGCGGCGCCCGGCTGTGCGCCGTCGTGAAGGCCAACGCCTCGGGCCACGGGGCGATCCCCGCCGCTCGGGCGGCGCTCGCGGGCGGCGCCACCAGCCTCGCAGTGGCCACCGCAAACGAGGCCGCCGAGCTGCGGGCCGCCGGCATCGAGACGCCGGTGCTGGTGATGGGCGCGATCAGCGCGCAGGAGCTTCCGGTGGCGATCGCCGCCCGGGCCGAGCTCGTGGCCTGGGACGAGCGCTTCGTGACCGACGTGGAGGGACTCGTGGACGGGGACGCGCCGGTCCGGGCCCACGTCAAGCTCGACACCGGAATGGGCCGCCTGGGCACCCGCGCCGTGTCCGAGGCGCTGTCGGTGGCCGAGCGCGTGCGCGGCTCGCGCCAGCTTGAGCTGGCGGGCGCCATGACCCATTTCGCCACCGCCGACGAAGACCTGGACTTCGTGCGGGCTCAGCTGGCGGCCTTCGCCCCGTTCGCGCAGCGGCTGCGGCAGGCCGGCCCGATCGTCGTCCATGCCGCCAACAGCGCGGCCACGCTGCGCGTGCCCGACAGCCACTTCGACATGGTGCGCTGCGGGATCGCCCTCTACGGTTGCGATCCGATGACCCGGGATCCCGACGACGCCGGACTGGAGCCGGCGCTCGAGCTGAGCTCCTACGTGGCGGCGGTCAAGCAGGCGCGCCCGGGGGAGAGCGCGGGCTACGGGCGGCGGTTCATCGCGCGGCGCGACACGTGGATCGCGACGCTGCCGATCGGCTACGCCGACGGCGTCCGGCGAGCACTGAGCGACAACTGCGACGTACTCATAGAGGGTCGGCGCTACCCGCTGGTCGGTGCTGTCTCGATGGACAACGTGACCGCCGATCTCGGCCCCGAGCCAGTGGCCGCGATCGGCGCCGAGGCGATCCTGATCGGGCGCTCGGGAGGCGAGCGCCAGACGGTCGAGGATCTCGCCAACCGGATCGACACGATCGACCACGAGATCCTGTGCGGCATCTCCTCGAGGGTGCCCCGCGGCTACCACCGGGATGGAGCACCCGAGGCATGAGCGATCCCGTCGCCGCGCTGGCGAACATCGCCGACCCCGCGTGGCTGGTGGGAGGCGCGGTCCGCGATCGCCTGCTGGGACGACCCACGGCCGACTACGACGCGGTGGTGGTCGATCGGGTGCAGGCGGCGGCACGCGCGCTGGGACGGGCCGCCGGGGGGTTCGCGTTCGAGCTCTCGCAGACGTTTGGCACCTGGCGCGTCGTCGCCCACGACCGAAGCTGGCAGCTGGACCTGCTCGGGCTCGGCGGTGAGACGATCGAGCAGGACCTGGGTCGCCGCGACCTGACGGTGAACGCGATCGCGCAGGCGCTGCGCACCGGCGAGCACGTCGACCCGTTCGGCGGATTGGAGGATCTGCGGGCGGGCCGGCTGCGCATGGTGTCGCCGGATGCCTTCCAGCGCGACCCTCTGCGTACGCTGCGCCTGGCGCGCCTCGGCTGCGAGCTGAACTTCACGGTCCAGGCGCAGACGCTCGCCGTGGCGCGCGCCAGCGCCCCGGCGCTCGCCGGGGTCGCGCCCGAGCGGGTGTTCGCCGAGCTGCGCCGGGTGGTGTGCGCCGACCGGGTGCTCGACGGCTTGTCGCTGATGGACGAGATCGGTGCCACCGAGGCCGTCCTCCCGGAGCTGGCGGCGCTGCGCGGCGTGGTCCAGAGCCGCTATCACCACCTCGACGTGCTCGATCACACCCGCGCCGTACTGGCGCAGACGATCGCCCTGGAACACGACCCGGCCCCGGCGTGCGAGACCGCCGCCCAGGCGACGACCCTGGGCGAGCTGCTACGGGCCCCGCTGGCCAACGAGCTGACGCGCGCCCAGGCGCTGCGTTTCGGCGCCCTCCTGCACGACATCGCCAAGCCAGAAACTCGAGCCGTGACGCCTCAGGGCAGGGTCACGTTCATGGGCCACGACGAGGCGGGCGCCGCGCTCGGAGCGAGCATCCTCGGCCGTCTGCGCGCCAGCGAGCGCCTGCGGGAGCATGTCGCTGCACTCACCCGCAACCACCTGCGGCTCGGATTCCTGGTGCACCGGATGCCGCTAAGCCGCCGTGACATCTATGACTACCTGCACGCGTGCGCACCGGCTGGAGTCGACGTCACGCTTCTCAGCGTCGCCGACCGCCTGGCCACCCGGGGCGACAACAGCGGGCCGGCGATCGCCTCTCATCTGGCGCTCGCCCGCCGGCTGATGGGGGAGGCGCTGGCGTGGACGGCCGATCCGCCTCGGCCACCCCTGCGGGGAGACGAGCTGACCCGGGCGCTCGGGATCAAGCCGGGGCCGATCGTCGGCGACCTGCTCGCCGAGCTCGAGGCCGAGAGCTTCAGCGGCGAGCTGGACAGCCGTGAGCAGGCGATCGAGCGCGCGCGCCAGCTGATCGCCGATCACCGGTGAGCGCACCCTCCCCATCCTGCGTAAGCTGCTGACGATGCGCGATCCCGACTGCCTGTTCTGCAAGATCGTCGCCGGCGACGTGCCCTCGCAGCGCATCGCCGAGGACGAGCGCACGGTGGCCTTCATGGACATCAGCCCGGCCACTCGCGGACATGCGCTGGTGGTTCCCAGGGAGCACGCCGCCGACGTGCTCGCGGTCGGCTCAGGTGACCTGGAGGCGACGTTCTCGGCCGCCCGTCGCCTGGCCGCCAGGGCCGTGGAGGTGCTCGGCGCCGACGGCGTCAACCTGATCAACTCCTGTGGCCAGGTCGCCTGGCAGACGGTGTTCCACTTCCACGTCCACGTGATCCCTCGGTACGCGGGCGACCCGCTGAAGCTCCCCTGGACCCCGACGCCCGGCGATCCCGAGGAGATCGCCGCCACGGCGGCCCAGCTGCGCTGAGCGCCGGTCATCCGGGGGCCCGGCTTGCCTGGGCAACGGCGGGCCGCCGTGCCTGCTAGGTTTCCCGCGTCTGGCCGGGCCGATGGCGCCGGCGTGTGGTCGAAGGCGAGTTGCGCCGAAGGGAAGCTCATGGCAACGGGAACGGTCAAATGGTTCAGCGACGACAAGGGATTCGGGTTCATCACTCCCGATGACGGTGGGCGCGACCTGTTTGTTCACTTCACGGGTATCAGCGGCGACGGCTACCGCTCGTTGCCCGAGGGCTCGATGGTCTCCTACGAGGAGGAGGCCGGTCCGAAGGGCCCCAAAGCGGTGAACGTCACCAAGCTGTAGATCTCGCCCGGCCGCCGACCCGGGTTCGATCGCGGGTCGAGTTCGCCCGCCGGGATGGCGCGGGCCCCGCGAACGGGCGCAACTGCCGTGCTCGGACGGTGTTCAATGAGGATGATGATGAAACGCTTCTCCCTGGTAACCGCCGCTTTGGCGGCCGGCCTGGCGACCTTGCCGGCGTCCGCGCTGGCGACGATCGTGGAGCTCGGACAGACCAAGACCCCGATCGCGGCGCCCTCCTGCCCCGCGGGCGTGCCGGCTTCGCAGTGCCGCATAATCCTGACCCGCACGACGGCGATCCAGTCGGTGAGCGACGGCGTCTCGTATCCGAGCAAGGTCAAAAAAGCGGGATGGATCGTCGCCTTCACCGTGGGATTGTCGAAGCTCTCGACCAGCTCCAAGACCGAGCGCAGCTTCCTGCACGGGCTCGATCAGTCCTATGGCGGCGCCCCCCAGCTCGCGCTCACGGTGCTCAAGCCCGGCCCTCAGAACCGGTGGACGGTGGCCGCCCAGAGCGCGACATTTCACCTGATCCCGTTCCTGGGGCAGGTGCTCCAGCAGCCGCTCTCGTCCCCGCCGAGCTTCAGCTCGTTCACGGCGCTGCCGGTCAAGCCGGGCGACGTGATCGGCCTGACGGTGCCCACCTGGGCTCCGGTGCTGACCTACAACCTGAGCACGTCCAAGTTCGTCTACCGCCAGAGCCGGATGGCCAACTGCAAGAACTCCGCCGCGGGCCAGACGGCCCAGACGTCGGTCGGCGCCACCACCCAGTACCTGTGCAGCTACTCCGGGACCCGGGTGCAGTACAGCGCGACCGAGGTCGTCAACTCGCCGTACCCAAAGAGCTACGTTCACGACACGCGCCTGCCCTGAGCTTCGCTCCGGGGAGGCGAGCGTGACGTGATGGATCTGCGTGACCGTATGCGTCACTTAGATCCATCACGTCCCGGCGGGTGATTAGCAGGCTCCCGGGTTCTGCTGGCAGAACGCGGAGCCCAGCCCGGCGCCGCCGCTGGCCGAGCCGCCGCCGGTGCCGCCGGTGCCGCCCGCTCCCGGAGCCGGCGCGGCGCCACCCGAGGTCCCGGTGCCGGCTCCGCCGGACGGCGTGGTGCCGCCTGACGGGGTGGTGCCCGCACCGCCGCCCGTCCCGCCGCCGCCCGTCCCGCCGCCGCCCGTCGTGCCGCCTGTGCCGCCACCGGTCGCCGGGGCGCCGCCCGTCCCGCCCCCGCCCGTCGTGGCGCTCGCACCCGCATCGGAGGTCGTCGACGACGAGCTGCTGGTGGTGGTTGTCGTGCTGGTGCCGGCGCCGGCCCCGGGAATGCTGCCCGGGCTCCCCGTGGGGACGGTGAACGGCGGTGCGCCCGCAGTGTTGGCGGTGCTGCCCCCGCCACCGCCGCAGGCCGACACCCCCAGCCCGAGGACCAGCGAGACGGCGATCGCCGACAGCGGCCTGGTCGCCCGGCCGCCGAACGTGGCCATGCTCACGCCGGCCCTCAGGAGCCCAGAGGCTCCATGCGCCGGCCGCAGTACGGGCAGTCGTTGAGGTCCTTCTGGGCGAGCTGGTCGCACCAGTTGCAGAATCGCAGGTTCTCGACCTTCCACGGCAGCTCGGAGGCCGTGGGGGCGAGCGGCAGCAACTCGGCGACCACCTCCAGGGGCTCGCCGGACCCACGGTCGACGTAGACCTCCCCGGGCTGGGCTTCGAGGATCAGTTCACGACCGGTGGAGGGGTTCCGCATCCGGTACTTCTGGCGCACCCTCATCCGCCGCCATGCTACCAGCGGGGGCCCCGGGAGCGCTCTCCGGAGACGGCGTCAGGGAGCGGCGCGCCGGTCGCCGGGCATGGCGCTACCGCGCCGCGCGCTGGGATAGAGTCCCGCCGTGGAGAGCATGCTGCAAGCCTTGCCACGAGCCCCTCGGACCGTCGCCACGCTGGCCCTCGGCGTGCTCCTGCTCGCGGCGCTGGCCGGCTGCGCGGTCAAGCACCCGACGGCCGACACGGTCCAGGGCAAGATCCTGTTCGAGAAGAAGTGCGGCTCGTGCCACACGCTGGCCCACGCCAACACCAGCGGAACCACCGGTCCCAATCTCGATGACGCGTTTCGCCAGGACCGGGCCGACGGAGTCAAGAGCACCTCGATCCAGGGGCTGATCAACTACTGGATGCAGTACCCCAACACCGAGGGAGTGATGCCGGCCAAGCTCTACCAGGGACAGGACGCCTCGGACGTGGCGGCCTACGTGGCCGCCGTGGCGGCCAAGCCGGGGCAGGACACGGGCGCGCTGGCCAACGCCGGAGGAGTGACCGGAACCACCGCCGCCGCCGGCAAGGCGGTGTTCACGGGCGTCGGCACGTGCGCCAGCTGCCACACCCTAGCGGCCGCGGGCGCCACGGGGACCGTCGGCCCCGATCTCGACAAGGACCTGCGGGCCAACTGCGCGTCGCCGCAGTCCAAGCAGATCCGAGGGGCGACGCTGCAGAAATGCATCCACACCGCCATCGTCAAGCCCTACGCGTACCTGCCGGCGGGCTACAAGGCGGGGGTGATGCCATCCAACTTCGGCCAGACGCTGAAACCCAACGAGATCACGGCGCTGGTGAACTTCCTCTCGACGGCTGCGAAGTAGCGGCCGCCGCGCGCTCGCGCAGGCGCTCCCACAGCTCCTCGCCGCGGCCCGCCGCCACCGCGCGGGCGGCGCGCCGGTCATCGAGCTCCAGGCCGTGCTCGCCTGCGTAATCGAGCAACGCCTGGCGCTGGTCGTTCTCTTTCGCGACCCGGAGAAACAGCCAGCAGAACAGGCCGATCGTCAGCAGGCTCTCCTCGATCATCATCAGTCCTCCGGCGGCCACCTGATCGCCCATCGAGCTGATGTGCCACAGCGCGTCGCCGGGGCGATAGTACGGATAGAAGACGGTGCCTCCGAAGATCAGGATGTTGGCGAGCACGGTCCCGATCAGGCGGACGGCGACGATGTAGATCAGCCGGGCGGCGTTGTTGAACCAGCTGGGCTTGGGCAGCGGCCCGAGGAGGGCCATCCACATCGCGATCCCGAAGGTCAGGAAGGTGGCGTGCTCGAGGGCGTGGAGGGCGTCGTGGCGTAGGGCCTGCTGATAGAGGTAGGGCGTGTGCCAGGCATAGAAGTTGACCGCCCAGACGATGATCGCGACCACCGGGTGGGTGAGGATCCGCAGCCGGGCGATCACCGGGTTGCGCAGCAGCGGTGCGAGCAGCGGGCCGGTCACCCCCAGCACCAGCAGCAGGGACGCGATGTCGCCGATCAGCAGATGCTCGGCCATGTGAGCCACCAGGAGCTGGTCGGAGATGTGGTCCACGGGCGAGCTGAAGGCGACCAGCAGCACGACCAGCCCCGATGCGAAGCAGACCTGGCGCCAGGTCTCGACCGGCCGGTGCTCACGGGCCAGCCGGCGAGCCCGCAGGTGATACGGGACCCACGCCAGGACCACCAGCACCGGAAAGCCGATCGTCTGCAGGGGGGCGTCGGCGAGTAGGAGCGGGAACGGCGTCACGGCTATCAATGGTGGCACGACGGTGAGGGTGAGGCGCCCATCTGCCTCGAGGCGCCATCTGCCTCGAGGCCCCCACCTCCGGCGGCCTTGTTCAGAGCGCCCGGATGACCAGCACCACCACCGCGATGACCGCCACCGCGGCCACGAACCAGACCAGAAACCGGAACGCGTCGGACTCCGAGCGCAGCGGATTCGGCGGACCTCTCAAGGGGCCGGGCTCAAAGAGACGCGCCATTGCTCAGCACGGCCGCCCCCTACAGGACGTAGACCGTCGTGTAGACGATCACCCACATGATGTCGACGAAGTGCCAGTAGATCCCCGGCACCTCCATGCCCCGGTGGCTTTCCGGCGAGTAGTGGCCGCGGAAGGCTCGGATCGTGACCATCAACAGCAAGCTCAGGCCGACGAACACATGGGCCCCGTGGAGACCGGTGAGGGCATAGAAGACCGACGCCTGGGCGGCGTCATGGGGGGCGAAGCCCACGTGGATGTACTCGTTGATCTGGATCGTCAGGAAGGTCAGGCCGAGCAGGAAGGTGGTCAGCATCCCGGCCTTCAGGCCGAAGCGGTTGCCCCGCTTGATCGACGTCAGCGCCCAGTGGATGGTGAGCGAGGAGGACAGCAGGATCCCCGTGTTGACGCCGGCCACGGCCTCGGGGAGCTTGGTCCCGGGAGCGGGCCAGGGGTCGTGCGATACCACGCGGATGAAGAAGTAGGCGGTGAAGAAGGCCCCGAAGATCATCACCTCGGAGATGATGAACAACAGCATCCCCAGGGTCGGAGCCTCCACGCGGGAGGACCGGTGCGCGGGGGGCGGGCCGTGGTGGTCGGCGTGCGCGACGGAGGCGGCTTCCATCAGGCGGTCGCCGACACCGAGTCGCTGTGGACCACGTGCTCCACGTCCTTGCCGCTGGTGCTGCGCACTCGGTCGATCAGGTCGGCGCGCAGCCAGCCTGACTTGGTCGAGGCGAAGGTGGAGATCACGATGTCGTCGACGTGAAAGGCCTGGAGCGCGTTCATGATCGCGGTGAAGGGATCCGGGTCGCCGATCATGCCGGCGGCCGTGAGCCCGGTGTCGCGCAGCCGCCCGAGGACCAGCGACAGTCGGGTGCGCGCCCGCTGGGCGGCTGAGCCGTGGCCACCCTCCTGGGGCACGACCACGATGAACAGCCGCTCGCGCCGGTCGCCCTCGGCCCTGGCCTTCTCCTTGAGCGCGTCGAGCAGCTCGTCGCCGCTGGCGGTCCGGTTGGCCACCGCGAGCGTGATGTGGAAGGAGAGCCCTTCGCTGTCGATGTCGGCCACGACGTGCTCGACGGGAATCGCGGCGGCGTCGGTGACCCGCTCGATCAGGTCGCGGCGCAGCCATCCCGACCGCGTCTCGGGGAAGGTGGAGATGATGATCTCGTCGGGCTCGTACTCGCGCACGGCGTCCATGGCGGCCGCGTAGGGATCGGGATCGCCGACCTCGCCGATCGCGTTCATTCCCTCCGAGCGCACGAAGCCGACCGCCAGGTCGACCCGGACCTGGGCGGCGTCGAAGACGGCATGGTCATAGACCACATAGCCCGCCCGGGGCTGGGTCTGGGGCACGCAGAGCACGAAGCGGGTCTCCTCCTCCTCGGACTTGCGGCGCACGGCCTCGATCAGCGGCCGGCCGCCCAGCGTCTCGTTGGCGACCACCAGCACCGTCCTCATCGGCTCCCCTCCTGGTTCGTGGTTGCTCCAGCGGCGACCGGTCTGGCCTCGGCGGGAGGCTTGAAGATGCCGTGGACGGCCCCGGGGACGCCGTACTCATACGGGCCGCCGACGACGGTAGGAACCGAATCGAAGTTGAAGATCGGAGGCGGGGAGGACACCTGCCACTCGAGCGTCAGGCCGCGCCAGGGGTTCGGGACCGCTCGCGGACCCGAGCGCCAGCTGGCCACGATGTTGTACAGGAAGATCAGCGTGCTGGCCCCGAGGACGAACGACGACATGGAGATGAACAGGTTCCAGGCGGCGAACTTCGCGGCGTACTCGGCGACCCGCCGGGGCATCCCCTGGATGCCGATGATGTGCATCGGACCGAAGGTCAGGTTGAAGAAGATGAACGTCGTCCAGAAATGCCACTTGCCCAGACGGTCGTCGAACATCCGCCCGGTCATCTTCGGGAACCAGTAGTAGACGCCGGCGAAGATCGTGAACAGCGATCCGCCGTAGAGCACGTAGTGGATGTGGGCGACGATGAAGTAGGTCTGGCTGACGTGGATGTCGAACGGGATCATCGCCAGCATGATTCCGCTGATCCCGCCCAGGGTGAACGTCGACAGGAACCCGAGCGCGAACAGCATCGGCGTGTCCAGGTGGATCACCCCTCGCCACAGCGTGGCCAGCCACGAGAAGACCTTGATCCCGGTGGGGACGGAGATGATCGCGGTCGTGACCATCATCGGGATCCGGATCCACGCCGCCATTCCCGAGACGAACATGTGATGGGCCCAGACGGTGAAGCCGAGCACGACGATCGCCAGCAGCGAGAAGGCCATCATCCGGTAGCCGAAGATCGGCTTGCGCGCCTTGACCGCGATGACCTCGGAGATGATCCCGAAGCCGGGCAGCATCATGATGTAGACGGCCGGGTGCGAGTAGAACCAGAAGACGTGCTGGTACATGATCACGTTGCCGTTGCGCCCGGCGCCCACGAAAGCGTCGAAGAAATGGAAGTGCAGCCCGGTGTCGAGCAACAGGAAGAACTGCGACGCCGCGATGAACGGGGTGGCGATCACGACCAGCAGCGACGTCGCGAAGTTGGCCCAGACCAGCAGCGGCAGCCGGAAGAAGCTCATCCCCGGAGCGCGCATCGTGATGATCGTGACCAGGAAGTTCAGCGCGGTGGCGATCGAGGAGGCACCGGCGAACTGGACACCGATCGTGAAGAACATCTGGCCCACGGGCATCGTCGTCGACAGCGGGGCGTAGGCCGTCCAGCCGGCGGCGAACGAGCCGCCCGGGGCCAGGAAGCTCATCAACATCATGATCCCGGCCACGGGCAGCATCCAGAAGGACAGCGCGTTGAGCCGCGGGAACGCCATGTCGGGGGCCCCGATCATCAGGGGCAGCACGAAGTTGGCCAGCCCCGCGAACACCGGGATCACGAACAGGAAGATGAGCAGGGTGGCGTGCACCGAGAAGACGCCGTTGTACTGCTCCGGGGTGAGGAACTGCATCCCCGGCTTGGCCAGCTGGGCTCGGATGAGCATCGCCAGCAGCCCGCCCACGAGCAGGAAGAAGAACGAGTGCACGACGTACTGGATCCCGATCACCTTGTGGTCGGTGTTGACGCGGAAGTAGTCGCGCCAGGTGCGGGCCCCGTGGTCGGAGTGGTCCTCGGGGCGAGTGGCGCGCCCGGCGGCCCAGTAGAACCAGTAGTCGGCGACCCCCAGCCCGACCAGGAAGAACAGCGGGACCCCGATCAGCGCGACGAGCGTGATCGCGTGGCCGTCGACCACCGGGTGCTGGTGCATCAGGAATCTGATCAGCGTCGTCAGCCCGAACGTGAACCCGAAGCCGAGCACCTCGAACAGGGCCGCCCGGTACCATCCGGGCGCGCGGAGCTTTGCCGGGAGCGGCATCCGGGTTCTTGCTTTGACGGGGGCGGGGGCGGGTGCTTGTGCTTCAGCGATCATGAGCTTGCACGGCTCCGGGGTCCGGTATAGGGGTTGCTCGCGCCCGGCACGCCGGGCTGCGCGGCCGGGCTGGGGGGCACGCCGACGGGCGGGGGCCCGTTGAGCTTCTGGGCCCTCAGCCAGCTCTGGAAGGCGGCGGGTGACACGACGTGGACGGTCGCGCGCATCAGCGAGTGCCCGGCCCCGCACAGCTCCGTGCACTCGGCCGGGTAGGTGCCGTTTCGGGTCGGCGTGACCCGCAGGCTGGTCGTGATCCCGGGCACGGCGTCAATCTTCTCAGAGAACTGGGGCACGAAGAAGCTGTGGATGACGTCCAGGGAGCGCAGGTGGAAGAGCACCGGCTGTCCCTTGGGCAGGTAGAGCTCTGAGCTCACGACCTGTCCGCTCCCGGACCGGGGATAGGAGAACTCGAACGCGAACTGGCGTTCGGTGACGTTGACCACCATGGCTCCCGGGTGGTTCTTCTCGTTGGAGCGCAGCACCGTGTAGGCGTAGGTGCACAGGCCGAGGATCAGGATCGCCGGAAGTGCCGTCCAGACCACCTCCAGCCGCGTGTTGCCGTGGATCGGAGGCCCGTCCTTCTCCTCCTCGCCGGGCTTCATCCGGAACTTGAACACCGAGAAGCCGACCACGGTCACCACGAGCGCGAAGATCGGGATCGAGACGATCAGCAGGACGTCGTACAGCGTCCTGATGTTGCTGGCCTGGGTCGACGCGTCGGTGGGAAACCAGGGGATCGAGAGCGCGATCGCGATCAGCACCGCGGCGAGGATCACGCCGATCACCAGCATCTGCACCGCGGGGCGATTACGCACCTTGCCGACCTTGTACCTCGCTCATCTCCACCCGCAATCCTATGGCTTCCGGGCGACGAATGACGCCGACGGCGCTCGCGGAGGAGACTCGATTATGATTGCGACAATCGTTGCAAAGACAGGTGGAGGTCTCGCATGCTCGTATCCGAGGGGATGACCGAACTGGTGTTGACGGTGGGCCCTGACCACACGCTGCGCGAGGCGGCGGCGGCGATGCGGGAGAAATCTGTGGGAGCGGCCGTGGTGATCGATCCCGACGCTCCGGGGCCCGGCGTGATCACCGAGCGCGACGTGCTTCACGCGGTCGCGAGGGGTCAGAATCCCGACGAGGAGCGGGTCGCCGGCCACCAGACGTCGAGGCTCACCTTCGCCGAGCCCGGCTGGTCGCTCGAGCACGCCGCGCAGACCATGGTCCGGGGCGGCTTTCGCCACCTGGTCGTGCTCGATGGCTCCGAGATGGTCGGCATCCTGTCGATGCGAGACATCGTCCGGGTGTGGTCGGGCCTGGGCGCCGCCTGTGACGTGCCCGCGGCCGCCAGCGGGTAGCTGACGCCTGGCGTCCGGCCGCGCGGCGGCCGCACGCCTAGACGTGCTCGTCGGGGAGCTCTTCGATGTCGCGCCGGGTGTCGCGGATCCAGATCGCGGCGGTGACCACGAACAGGATCAGGCCGACGATCGAGACGTACCACGAGATCGTGGTCCCGACGACCATCATCGTGATTGCGATCGCGACCAGGAGCGGGAGCAGACTGGGACCCGGGAGATGGATCTCCTCCCCGACGGGCGGCACGTCCGAGTCTACGTCGTTCACGGGTGAACGTAGATCGCGGCGGCGAGGAAGGTGATGCCGAACATGAAGAGGCAGACCCCGCCCGCGATCAGGCCGGAGCGGAGGTTCTTGCGGGCGAGCTTTCTGTCCATGACGTGTAGATCCTAATGGTTGAAGGGGGCTGAGACGGGCTAGAGCTTGGCGTCGAGCACCATCGAGACGAACAGGAGCGCCAGGTAGAGCATCGAGAACAGATACAGGCGCAGCGCGGTCCTGCGGTCGGCGCGGCGATACAGGATCACGGCGCCCGCCACGAAGGCAAGGCCGAGCGGGATCGAGCTCAGCAGGTAGACGGCGCCAAACGCCCCGGCGCAGAAGGGCAGCTGCGTGACCGCGTAGAGCAGCAGCGAGTAGAGCAGGATCTGGCGGCGGGTCTCGCGCTCGCCGCGCACGACCGGGAGCATGGGCACGTCGACCTCGGCGTACTCATCCTTCATCAAGAGGCTCAGCGCCCAGAAGTGAGGCGGCGTCCAGTAGAAGACGATCGCGAACAGGTAGACCGCCGTCCAGGAGAGCGAGCCGCGCGTCGCCGCCCAGCCCACCAGCGGCGGCACGGCGCCGGCGGCACCCCCGATCACGATGTTGTGGGGCGTCCGGCGCTTGAGCCAGATCGTGTAGACGCCCACATAGCCGACGAATCCGGCGAGCGCCAGCGACGCCGCCAGCAGGTTGACGGTCAACGACAGCAGCAGGAACGAGAGTGCCGCGAGCCCGATCCCAAAGCCCAGCGCGGCCCCCGGGCTGACCCGGCCCGAAGGGACCGGGCGGGAAGCGGTGCGCTTCATCCGGGCGTCGATGTCGCGATCCCAGTAGTGATTGACCGCGCCCGCGCCGCCGGCCGACAGGTAGCCGCCCAGACAGGTCAGGGCGATCAGCGAGATCGACGGGTTGCCGGCCACCTCCATCGTCGTCACCGTGGTCAGCAGCAGCAGCGACTGAACCTTGGGCTTGGTCAGGTCGATGTAGTCGGCCAGAACCTGCCGCGCCCGCGAGGAGGGCGACGTGGTGGCGATCGAAGCGGTCACGGCCCGGGCGGCCGAGGTGGTGTCGGCCGGCTCATCTCACGTCCGCGCGAACTGCTCGCTGCCGCCGGTCTTCTGGGTGACTCCGGTGCTGCGCTCCACCTGGCGGCGGATGTCGCGCATCGGCTCCACCGAGCGCACGCGCGGGATCTCGTCGAAGTTGTTGACCGGCGGTGGCGACGATGTGAACCACTCGAGCGTGTTGCCCTTCCACGGATCCGGGCCGGCGATTCGGCCCACCTTGAGGCTGCGGGCCACGTTGAGGATCGTCAGCACGACCCCGATCCCCAGGATGAACGACCCGATCGTCGAGATCAAGTTGTAAGTGGACCAGCCCAGGCCCGGTTGATAGGTGTAGATCCGCCGGGGCATCCCGGATAGGCCCAGCGCGTGCTGGACGAAGAAGGTCGCGTTGAAGCCGATGAACATGAACCAGAACGAGATCTTGCCCAGCCGCTCGTCGAGCAGCCGCCCGGTCATCTTCGGGTACCAGTAGTAGACCCCCGAGAAGACCGTGAACACCGAGCCCCCCATCAGCACGTAGTGGAAGTGGGCGACCACGAAATAGGTGTCGTTGAGCTGCCAGTCGACGGGGAAGACGGCCAGGAAGATCCCGGTGATCCCGCCGACGATGAAGATCGCGATGAAGCCGACCGCGAAGTACAGCGAGGCCGTCATCACGAGCGAGCCCCGCCACAAAGTGGCGATCCAGTTGAAGATCTTGACCCCGGTGGGCACCCCGATCAAGAACGAGCTGAGCATGAAGAAGCCGAGCACCACGATCGGGACCGGGGAGGCGAACATGTGGTGTGCCCACACCAGGGTCGCCAGGAAGGCGATCACCGCCGTCGAGGCCGCGATCGCCTTGTAGCCGAAGATCGGCTTGCGGGAGAAGACCGGGATCACCTCGGAGATGACCCCGAACCCCGGCAGAATCATGATGTAGACCTCGGGGTGGCCGAAGAACCAGAACAGGTGCTGCCAGAGAACCGGCGAGCCGTGGGCGGTCGGGTCGAAGAAGTGGGTCCCGAAGTGGCGGTCGGTGAGCAGCATCGTGACCGCCGCGGCGACCACCGGGAGCGCGATGATCAGCAGGATCGCGTAGACCAGGACCCCCCACACGAACAGCGGTATCCGGTTCCAGCTCATCCCGGGCGCGCGCATGTTGACGATCGTCACGTAGAAGTTGACGGCTCCGATGAGCGAGGAGATACCGGTGAGGTGGATCAGGAAGATCCAGGCGTCCTGACCGCCATTGGGCGAGTACAGCGACTCCGACAGCGGCGGATAGCTCCACCAGCCCGCCGACGGCGGATGAAAGAACAGCGTGATGTAGAAGACGATGCCTCCACAGGCCAGCAGCCAGAAGGAGAGGGCGTTCAGGCGCGGGAAGGCCATGTCCCGGGCGCCGATCATCAGCGGCAGGAAATAGTTGGCAAAGCCCGCCCAGACCGGCACCACGAACAGGAAGATCATCGTCGTCCCGTGCAGCGTGAGCAGCTGGTTGTAGTGCTCGGAGGTGAGCAGCGTGTTGTTGGGCACGCTCAGCTGCAGGCGCATCATCAACGCCTCGACCCCGCCCAGGCAGAAGAAGACGAAGGTCAGGACCAGGTACATGATCCCGATCTTCTTGTGGTCGGTGGTGAGCACCCAATCCACCCAGCGCTTGGACTGGCGGGGCGCGACGACCTCATGGGCGATCACCTGGGGGATCGGTCGCAGGGCGCGGTCGGTGGTAGTCGCCATGTGTCTGGTCTCTAGCTTCCTAGGTTGCCTTCTGAGGTGAGGATCTGACGCAGCGTGCCGACCTGACTGTTGGCCGCCGTGATCAGCTGCTCCTGTCTGGAGGACCAGGCCGTGTACTGGGCCGGGGTGACCACCTTGACGAACGCGATCATCGCGGCGTGGTTGGTCCCGCACAGCTGCGCGCACTGACCCCGGAAGGTGCCCGTGTGCAGCGCCTGAAACCAGGTGTAGGTGGTGTAGCCGGGCACCGCGTCGACCTTGCCGCCCATCGACGGGATCCACCAGGAGTGGATCACGTCCGAGGACTGGATGTGGAGCACCACGGTGGTGTGCTCGGGCACGACCATCGTCGTGAACGAGTAGGGCAGCTTCGAGTTGAAGGCGTTGTTGACGCAGTCGTTGCCGTACGTGTAGCGCCAGATGAACTGCCGCCCCCAGACGCAGACGTTGAGCTTCTTGCCGTCGGGGGGGCTGGGCTGAGTCAGCGAGGCCGACAGGACGAGGCCGTCAGAACCCGAGTTGGGCGGGTTGATGATGCTCGGGAGCTTGACGAACGTCACCACCGTCAGGACCACCAGGATCAAGGCGGCAGCCACCGTCCAGCCGATTTCCAGCTGGGTGTTGCCGTGGATCTGGGCCGCGACCAGGTTCTTCTTGGCCCGGAACTTGAACACCGAGTAGACCAGCGCCCCCTCGACGATCACGAACACGATCGCCGCCAGGATCAGCACGACCATGTACAGCGAGTGGATCTGGTTGGCGTTCGGCGAGCCCCCGGACTTGGGGGTGATGAAGTTGGCCAGTGCCTGGGGGGCGAGCACCAGAGAGCCGGCCAGCGTCAGGCCGAGGGTCGCGGCCGCGCCTCGGAGCCCCGGGCCCCAGCGATGGCCTCGATGCTGATGCCTGCGGGGGGGCGTGGCGTCGTTTACGTCGGGTCGCAAGGCGGGGGCATTCTATCTGTCCGGTGCGCTTCTCGGATCGTCCGGGGTCAGGCGCCGGACCTGGGCCCGATCGCGCAGCCTCCGGACCCGGCCGGCTCGGGCGGGCTCCTATACTGGCCGCCTCCTTGCGCGTCTCGAGGGCCATCAGAGCGGGAGCCTGGGCCCTCGTCGCCGCGGGGGCCGCCGCGCCCCTGCTGCGACACCGGGTCAAGCTGCCAGCCGCGGCCGTCCTGGGCACCGCGGCCCTCGCCGCTCCCGCCCTGGTGGTCGCGGCTCCGCGCGGGCGCCTGCGGGACGCGGGAGTCTGCGTCCTGAACATGTGGGCCTACCTGGCGGCCTACGAGCTGCCCCACGACGACGCCGGGCGACAGGCCGAGCGAGTCCGGATTGATTACCCGATCGCGATCGATCGCGCGCTCGGACTGGGGGTGGTGCCGACGCTGCGCCTCCAGCGGGGCTTCTCGCGTCCCGGCTACGTCAACCGGTTCGAGCGCCTGCTCGTCTGGTGTCACTGGATCTGGTTCCTGGTCCCGCACGGCAGCGTGCTCTACGTGTGGCTGCGCCGGCCCCAGAGGTTCCCGGGCGCGGCGGCGCGCATGTACGCCGTGTTCGATCTCGGCGCCATCTTCTACTGGACCGTCCCCACCGCCCCCCCCTGGTACGCCGCGCGTCACGGCCGCCTGGGCGACGGTCACGGGACGCGCGTGCGGCGCATGATGATCGAGTACGGCGAGCAGTTCTGGGGAGACCGCTGGCCAGGGCTCTACGATGTTCTCGGAGGAAATCCGCTTGCCGCCATGCCGTCGCTGCACTTCGCCACGTCGTTGATGGGTGCGCACCTGCTCGAGGAGGTCGGGCCCGTGGCCGGCGCGGTCGGCTGGACCTATGCGGCGCTCCTCGGCGTGTCGCTCGTGTACGTCGGCGAGCATTACGCAGTCGACCTGCTCGGGGGCGCGGCGCTGGCCGAGGCGGTGCGCGTGCAGGCCCCCCGGGCCACCCCGGCGGCCCACCGGCTCACGCGGTGGCTCGAGTCCGCGCCGGACCTGGTCGGGGCCGGGTAGGCGGTGCGGGACCGGGCCACTCCGCCGCGGCGCTCCGGGACGCCGGGTGGCGGCGAAAGCCACGGGAACGCGGCCGTGAGCCCCTCTCAGGACGGCGCGCCGGCGGCCGCTCCCGGACTGGGCACCGACGCCGAGGAGATGCCGCGGGTGCGGCTGACCCGAGGACGGTTGCTCGCGTCGGCGGTGTTCGTGGTCTCGACCGTTGCCTTCCTGTATTTCGTGCTTCCCAAGCTGCTGGGGCTGCGCGACACCTGGAATCGAATCCAGCATGGCAACGGCTGGTGGCTCGCGCTCGCCGCGGCGCTCGAGGTGTGCTCGTTCCTCGGCTACGTGGTCCTGTTCCGGGCCGTGTTCGTGCGGGGCGAGTCGCGCATCGACATGCGCGCCAGCTACGAGATCACGATGGCCGGGCTGGCCGCCACGCGGCTGTTCGCGTCCGCCGGCGCCGGGGGCATCGCCCTGACCGCCTGGGCGCTGCGCCGCTCCGGGATGGAGCCCCGCATCGTCGCCTGCCGGATGATCGCCTTCATGGCCCTGCTCTACGCGGTGTTCATGGCCTCCCTGGTGATCGTCGGTCTCGGGCTCTACCTGGGGCTGTTCCGCGGCCAGGCGCCCTTTGCGATCACCGTGGTGCCCGCGGTCTTCGGCGCGGTCGTGATCGCGCTGTTCCTGGCCGTGTCGCTGCTCCCCGGCGACTTCGATCGGCTGGTGGCCCGCTGGATGCACGGCGGCCGGGTCGGCCGGCTGGCGAGTCATGTCGCCGCCGCCCCCGCGGCCGCGGCGTCGGGAGTGCGCAGCGCGATCAGCCTCGTGGGCTCGCGTGACACGTCCCTGCTGGGAGCCGTCGCCTGGTGGGGCTTTGACATCGCCGTGCTCTGGGCGTGCTTTCACGCGTTCGGGGGATCGCCGCCCACGGCGGTCGTCGTCATGTCCTACTTCGTCGGGATGCTCGGGAACATCCTTCCCCTGCCGGGTGGGATCGGAGGCGTCGACGGCGCGATGATCGGGGCCTTCAGCGCCTTCGGGATCGCCGCCCCGCTGGCGGTGGTGGCCGTCCTGACCTACCGGGCGTTCGCATTCTGGCTTCCGACGCTGCCCGGTATCGTGGCCTACCTTCAGTTGCGGCGGACGGTCGCGCGCTGGCGCACCTCGGCCTCGGCCTCGGCCTCGACCGCCTCGACACCTAGCTATACTTTATGAAGTGATGGGAAGAGTCGAAAACGCAATCATCGTCGGCAGCGGGCCCGCGGGATACACGGCGGCGCTGTACATGGCGCGGGCCAACCTCGAGCCGCTCGTGGTCGAGGGCTTCGCCTGGGGCGGGCTGCTCCAGCAGACGACCGATGTGGAGAACTTTCCCGGCTTCCCCGAGGGGATCATGGGTCCCGACCTGATGACCCACTTCCGTGACCAGGCGCAGCGCTTCGGGGCCCGTCTGGAGACCGACGATGTGACCGGGCTCGACCTCTCGCCCGACGGGTCAGAGCCCCACAAGGTGTGGGTCGGCGACGACCTCCATCTGACGCGCGCCGTCGTGCTGGCGATGGGCGCTCAGCACCGCAAGCTCGGCGTTCCCGGCGAGCAGGAGCTTTCCGGTCGGGGCGTGAGCTACTGCGCCACCTGCGACGCCGCCTTCTTCAAGCAGGCGCCGACGATCATCGTCGGGGGCGGAGACTCCGCGATGGAGGAGGCGATGTTCCTGGCCAAGTTCGCGGCCAAGGTCGCCATCGTCCACCGCCGCGACGACTTCCGCGCCTCGAAGATCATGCTCGAGCGCGCCCGGGAGCTGCCGAACATCGAATGGGTCACGCCCTACGTCGTGGAGGAGTTCGTGGCCGGCGAGACCAAGTCACTGTCGGTGGCCAGGCTGCGCAACACCGCCGACGGCTCGGAGCGCGAGCTGGAGATCACCGGAGCGTTCATCGCCGTCGGCCACGACCCGCAGTCCCAGCTCGTACAGGGCCAGGTCGCCACCGACGACGGCGGCTACGTCGTCACCCAGGGGCGCTCCACCCTCACCAACGTTCCCGGGGTGTTCGCGGCCGGCGACCTGGTCGACCACACCTACCGCCAGGCGGTCACGGCCGCGGGCACGGGCTGTCAGGCCGCGCTGGATGCCGAGTGGTATCTGCGCGACACGTCGTTCTATTTTGACGACGCCGCCCGGGTGGCGGCCAGCTAGGCTGGGGTTTCGCGATCCGGGTCCGGCGACGCCTGCGAGGGCCGCGCGGGCGGTGGCTCGGGGCGCCGGTTAGGGCACGAGGACGATCTTCAGCGCCTCGCGCCGATCGTAGATCCGGTAGGCCTCGGCCGCGTCGTCGAGCGGGAGATGGTGGGTGACCAGAGGCCCGGGATCCAGCGTGCCGGCCTCCAGCATCCCGAGCACGCGGTCGACGTGCGCGATCACGTTGGCCTGGCCGGTGCGCAGCGTCAGCGCCTTGAACCAGACCAGCCCCATGTGGACGCGACAGGGCTCCGCGTAGACCCCGATCGCCACCACGGTCCCGGCGTTGCGGGCCAGCCGGATCGCCAGGTCCAGCGCATCGGGGTGGCCAACCGCGTCGATCGCGGCGTCGACCCCGCGCCCGGTCAGCCGCCGGGCGGCGTCCCGAGGGCTCTCCTCGGTGAGGTGGACGGCCGTGGCGCCGAACCTGCGGGCCATCTCGAGGCGCTCGGGGACGGTGTCGATCCCGAGCACCGGGCCGGCTCCGGCGGCGACCGCCACCTGGACCGCGCACAGGCCGACCGGGCCCAGACCCAGCACGGCGACGCTGTCGCCGGGCGAGATGCCGGCCTCGTGCACCGCGTGGTAGCCGGTTCCCATCACGTCGCCGGCGAACAGGGCGACCTCGTCGGGCACCGAGCCCGGAACGGCGCGCAGCGTCATGTTGGCCATCGGGACCAGCGCCTGGTCGGCCTGCGTGCCCGGCAGCGACCCGAGCTGCTCGCCGTGACCGAACACCCGCACGGAATCGCATTTCTGGTAGATCCCGCGCAGGCAGTAGAAGCAGGTCCCGCAGGCGGTGTGGAAGCAGCCGAGCACCCGGTCGCCGGCCTGCACCCGGGACACGTTCTCGCCGGCGGCCAGCACGGTCCCCACGAACTCGTGGCCGATCGTGAACCCGGGGTCGAGCTTGACCCGTCCGTGGTAGATGTGCAGGTCAGAGCCGCAGATGCCGCTCGCCTCGATAGCCACCACCGCGTCGTCGCGGCCGGCCAGCTCGGGCTCGGGGCGCTCGTCGACGCGGACCTCCGTGGGGGCTTGGAAGGTGACGGCTCTCACAGCTGCCCGGCGATCATGGCGCCTCGTAGCGGAAGATGCCCTCGCCGGTGGCCCGTCCCACCCGGCCCGACCAGCCCAGCCGGCGCAGCAGCGGCGCCACCCGGTAGCGCTCCTCGCCGCGCTCCAGCGACAGGCCGTCGAGGATCGCCAGCACGTGGTCGAGGCCGATCTCGTCCGCCCAGGCGAGGATCCCGCGCGGGTAGTTGAGGCCGTAGAGCATGCCGGTGTCGATGTCCTGCGCGCTGCCCAGGCCCTCGCCGAGGGCAAACGCCGCCTCGTTGATGACCTGGCAGACGATCCGGCCCAGCACCAGGCCGGGGGCGTCCCCCACCCAGATGGTGCGCTTGCCCAGCGTGGCGAAGAACCTCTCGGCGGCGTCCACGGCCGACGCGGCCGAGTCCGGGCCACGCGTCAGCTCGACCAGGCTCGAATCCGCGAGCGGAGGCAGGGCGTGGAACCCGACCGCGGAGCCGCCGGGGTCCAGGGCCGCCAGGGAGCCGGCGCTGCAGCAGATCGCCTGTGGCGCCCCCTGCAGCGGCGCCTCCCCGGCGCCGGGTCCCTCGCCGGCACCCAGATCGAGGATCAGGACGGGCGCCGGCCTGTCGAAGGCCTCGGCCGGTGTGACCACTTCCCACCCGGCGCCCTCGGCGGCGTCGCCGAGCTCGAGCGCCAGCTGGGAGTCCCCGGCGATCACGATCAGGCCCTCGCCGCCTCCCGCGGGCGGCGGCTCGGCGTCCGCGGGCCGGTGCTCGCCGGACTCGGGATATTCGTAGTAGCCCCGGCCGGTCTTGCGCCCGAGCCGTCCGGCGGCCACGGTCTTGACCGTGATCGGCGAGGGTCGCCAGCGCGGCTCGCCGAAGCTCTGCTCGTAGAACGAGCGGGCGACGTCGAGACCGACGTCGACGCCCACGAGGTCCATGACCTCGAATGGCCCCATCCGAAAGCCCCCGCCGAGCCGGCAGATCCGGTCGATCTGGTCGATGTCCGCCACCTGCTCGGCGAGCAGCTTCAGGGCCTCGAGCCCGAACGGACGGTTACAGCGGTTGACGATGAAGCCGGGCCCGTCGACGGCCTCGATGACCTGCTTGCCCATCGCCACGCCGGCGGCCCTGGCCATCGCCAGCGCCCGCGACGAGGAGTCGATCCCGGCCACCACCTCGAGCAGCGCCATCACGACCGGCGGGTTGAAGAAGTGCATGCCGACCACGCGCTGCGGATTGGTGGCGGCTGAGGCCATCGCGGTGACCAGCATCGAGGAGGTGTTGGTGGCCAGCACGCAGTCCTCGGAGACGATCTCCGAGAGGCGCCCGAAGAGCTCACGCTTTGTCTCCAGGCGCTCGGGAGCGGCTTCTATGACCAGCTCGCAGGCGGCGAGGTCGTCTAGCTCCGGCGCGGTCTGCAGGCGCTCGCTCGCCCCCCGCGCCGCGTCCTCGGTGTGTCGCCCGCGGGTGGCTCCGCGGCGCAGCTGCTGTTCGATTCGCGCCGCGCCGCGCTCCAGGGCGTCGGGGTCAGGGTCGTGCAGCAGGGTGTGGGCGCCGCTCAGGCAGGCAAGCTGGGCGATGCCGGCGCCCATCGTGCCGGCCCCGGCGACGCCGATGACCGTCGGCGCGGACGCTTCCGGCGCACCTCCGGAGGGCGTCACGACGGGATCAGGGCGTTGATCCCGGTCAGGGCGCGTCCGATGATCAGCTTCTGGATCTGCGACGTGCCCTCATACAGGGTGGTGACGCGAACGTCACGGAAGTAGCGCTCCACCGGATGGTCGTCGACGTACCCCGAGCCCCCGTGCACCTGGATCGCCGTGTTGGCGCACTTGACGGCCGTCTCGGTCGCGTACAGCTTGGCGATTGACGTCTCGGTGGTGCTGGGCTGGCCGGTGTCCTTGAGAAAGCCGGCCCGATAGACGAGCATCCGCGCCGCGTCGGTCTCGACCTTCATGTCGGCGAGCATCGCCTGGACGAGCTGGAAGCTGGCGATCGGGCGACCGAACTGCTGGCGCTCCTTGGCGTAGGCGACGGAGTAGTCGACGCATCCCTGGCAGATGCCCACGCAGCCCGAGGCGACGCTGTAGCGCCCCGAGTCAAGCGAGGTCATGGCCACCTTGAACCCGTCCCCGATCTCGCCGAGCAATGCGCTTTCGGGGACCTCGCAGTCGCTGAGCGAGATCTCGGCGGTGTCGGAGCCGCGCAGCCCCATCTTGTGGTGGATCTCCTGGGCCCTGTAGCCCGGGTTGCCCTCGGTCTCGACCAGGAAGCAGCCCAGGCCGCGGCTCTTCTTGTCGGGATCGGTCTGGGCGAAGATCAGCGCCAGCTTGGCGTGGTTGCCGAGCGAGATCCACATCTTCGCGCCGTTGATCACCCACCCGGATTCGGTGCGCCTGGCGCGGGTGCGCTGGTTGGCGGCATCGGACCCGGTGTCGGGCTCGGTCAGTCCGAAGCAACCCAGCCATTCGCCTGAGCACAGCTTGGGCAGGTAGCGCTGCTTCTGGTCCTCGGTGCCCCAACGCAAGAGCGCCGAGCACACCAGCGAGGTCTGGACCGACACCACGGTGCGCATCGACGAGTCTCCGCGACCGATCTCCTCGACGATCACGCCATAGGTCAGGTAATCCAGGCCGGCGCCCCCATACTCGCGGGGGACGATCGCCCCCAGGTAGCCCTGGTCGGCGATCTTCTGCACGAGCTCGAGGTCGAAGTGCTCGTTGCGATCGTTCTCGCGGGCGCGGGCCACGATCTCGTTGTCGGTGAAGGTCCGGGCGGTCTCCCGGATCAGGCGCTGCTCGTCACTCAATGCGAAGTCCATCGGCGGGACGCTACACCAGCGCCGCGCGCCCCCGCCCACCGGGCCCTCCAGACGCGACCGGCTCCCGCCGCGCTGGGCGACGGGAGCCGGATCGCTCTAGAACTGCGCCGTGCAGTCGATCAGCCGGTGGGCAGCGCTGCCAGAGGCGGCTGGCTCACGTCGACCGTGACCGCCGGAGAGGCCGCTCCGACGTTCGCCAGGCCTCCCGTGATGCGAGCACGGAACTGCTTATCGCCCGCGGTTCCGAATGTCCAGCCGAACTGGAACGTCGAGCGCGAGCTCACGTAGCGCACCTCGACGACGTGCCACTGATCGTCGCGGCCCAGCTTCTCCAGGTAGATCACATGACCGGGCTTGCCGGGCGAGACGGTGCCCTGGAAGGTGATGTGCCCGTTGACCGTGGAGGTCGAGGAGCTGGCGCTCATGGTGACAACGTCCTGCACGCCTTGGAACAGCACCGCCGATTGCCGGGCGGGCTTGAAGGTCGTCCGGACCTGATAGAGCTCGTTGGTGTCACTCTGGACGGTGAAGCTGTAACCGCCGTTGGCCCCGGTGGTCGTGCTCTGGAGCAGCTTGTAGCCGGTGTTGCCGGGCATGCGCGCGAACAGGCTCACGCTGGTGCTCGGCTCCGGGTTGGTGCTCTGAGGCTGGTCGAGCACGCCGGAGATGGTCGCCGGCTGACCGTTGACCGCCACGGGATCAGAGGACTGGATCGAGAAGCCCGGGACCTCGGTCTGCTGGATCTGGATCCCCAGCGAGTCCGAGATACCCTCGGTGTTCCGAGCGTCTCCCGCGAACACGACTCGGACGTCGCGCTCGCCCGGCGTCCGCCAGGCGTAGGAGATCTGGTAGTTGGAGCCGGCGCCGATTCGGCCGCTCGTGAGCGTCGTCCAGCGGTTGCCCGTCCCGTTCTCGGCCTGCAGCAGCACGTGGCCGCCGACGTGGTTTGGCACCACGTGACCCGAGAACACGATCGGATGGCGTGTGGTCCCATTGACCTCGCCGTTGACCGCGGCCGGAACCGAGGCGATGCTCACCGCGGCGCTGACGAGCTCGTGGACGGTGGCGCTGTGAGTGCCGTCGGGACCGCGCACGAACCAGCTGCGATTGGAGAGCACGATGCCCTCGGCGCGGGTAAACCAGTAACGACCCAGCGAATCGGTGCGAGTCGTGCCGATCAGCGAGAAGTACGGCGCCGGATTGATCCGGTGGTAGAGACGGATCAGCTGGTTGGCATCACCGGGTCCCTTCAACTGGCCGTAGATGAGAACCGGCTCGCCGGCGATGATCTGATGGGGCACAGCGTGGATTGACAACCCTCGGTTGTGCCGTGGGGCGGCGGCCGCCACTCCGGATACGGCAGTGAACGCGCACGCTGCCAACGCGCACGCGAGCACGGTGAGACGAAGACGCATGAAGCCTCCTTACCCTGCAGTTGGGAAGCCTCCGCTGGATTCCGGCCCGCCCAAGCGGTGGCGATTGGACGCCTCCCTAAACACGGTGTCAGGTCGAGAAGTTGCGCGCCCGTACACTCGGAGTCGTGGATGCCCTGGCGATCGCCGTGCTCGGCGCTGTGGCTGTGCTCATCCTCTGGGTGTGGCTACTCGGCAAGCACTCTTCGGGATCGAACCTGGAGCCGCTCGGGCTGCGCTCCGCGCGCCAGATAACCGAGGACCGCGAGGCCCTGGAGGCCGACGACCTCCAGCAGATGCTCGAGGCTCACAATGCTCGCCGGCGCCGCCGCGGGGAGCCCGAGGTGAGCGTCGCCGAGATCGAGCAGCGCGTGATGAGCGATCTCCAGGACCAGCGGCGCCGGAGCGACGCCTATCTCGCCGACCGCGAGCTCGATCAGCTGCTGGAGGCGACCAACGCTCGGCGCCGCGCCCGTGGGTTGCCCGAGCGCACTCGTGCGGAGGTGCAGCGCGAGCTCGGCTCCGGTCCCCGGTGAGCCGCGGGATGCCATGGCCCGCTGTCTGATCGTCGGCTGCGGGTGCCGCGGCGTGGCGCTGGGCGCCCGGCTGCGTGCCGACGGGCACGCGGTTCGGGGCACGACGCGCCGGCGATCACGAGCCGCCGAGATCGAGGCCGAGGGCGTCGAGCCATTCGTCGGCGACCCCGACCGGGTGGCGACGCTCGCTCCCGCGCTTGCCCAGGTGGGCGTCGCCTGCCTGCTGCTGGGCTCGGCCTCCGGCACCCGGGAGCAGCTGGCCGCGCTGCACGGCACCCGCCTGGAGATGCTGCTGGAGCGGATGCTCGACACGACGGTGCGGGGGATCGTCTACGAGGCGGCGGGCTCCGTCGATCCCGAGCTCCTGCGCGATGGCGAGCGGCGAGTCGCCCGCGCCTGTCAGCGATCGCTGATCCCCTACGTGCTGCTGGGCGTCGATCCCACGGATCGCGAGGCGTGGGTGGAGGCGGCCACCGCCGGGGTGGCGCGCGCCCTGGTGGTTCGCGATCAGTACCCCGCCTGAGCCGGCCCCGCCAGGCGGTGCAGGAGCGGGTCGATGCGCTCGAAGAGATCGGCCAGGATGCGGGCGGTGGCTCCCCAGATCAGATCCTCGCCCACGACGTAGGTGTCGGTGCGGATCGGGATGCCGCGGCGCAGCAGCCGGCGGCGCCCGTACCCGGCGAGGACGTCGTTAAGGGACAGCTCGAGCACGGCGGCCACCTCACGGGGGCTGAGCGTCCAGGCGCGGCCTGCCTCGATCAGGCCCACGAACGGGTAGACCGCGTATCCGGTGGCGATCGTGGGGGTGGGCTGCAGGGCACCCAGTACCTGCACCGCGGGCGCGGGCAGACCGATCTCCTCTTCGGCCTCGCGTAACGCCGTGGCCAGCAGGTCGGGGTCTGCCTCGTCGCGTCGACCGCCCGGGAAGGAGACCTCGCCGGCATGCCGGCGCAGGTCCTCGCGCCGCCTGGTGAAGACGGCGTGCAGGCGCCCGCCGTCCAGGTACAGGACCACCAGCACCGCGGCGTCGGTGCGTCCGCGCACGTCGAGCCCGGCGGCCGCCTCGGGCGCCAGCAGCACCCGGCGAAGCTCCTGGTGCAACGCCGGCGGCGGAGAGGCCAACCGTCACACCAGCGGGTTGAAGAGCAGACCGGTCGGGACCTTGGGGACGAAGTAGGTCGACTTCGGCGGCATGCTCTCACCCGCGCTGGCCACCTCCTGCACGCGCCTGACGGGCGTCGGAGCCATGAAGAACGCCGCGTCGTAGTCGCCGGTGTCGACGAGCTCCAGCGCCTGCGCGAAGTCTCGGGCATAGCCGAGGCCGTTGAGATCGTCGATGTCCGCGTCGGTCATCCCCAGAGCTCCCTTGAGGACCAGGGCCTCGAGCACCGCGGTGTCCAGCCGCCGATAGGGCTCGGCGTGGTCGCCCAGCGCCGCGTCGGCGATCGCGGAATCCTTGAGCGTCAGCATGAGCGGCCGCCCGCCGGGGCCGTCCAGGTATCCGATTCGCACCTCGTCGCCGGCGGCCGGCGCCAGCTGCGACCGGTCGTCGAGCTCCTGGATTTCGAAGTCGCGGCTCAGCGCGGCGGCCAGGGCGTGTCGCTGGTCCGCGCCCAGGCCTCCGATCAGCCGGTGGGTCGCAAACACGGTCAGTCCCGGGTCCTCCAGCGCCACCAAGCACATGAGCACGAAGTCCTGAGGGCCGTCGCCGCCGATCTCCTCGGCGTATACGCGAGCGGTCTCATACCGATGGTGACCATCGGCGATCAGCAGCTCGCTGTCGGCGAGCACGTCCTCGAACACGGCCATCGCCTCCGGGTCGTCGACCCGCCACAGGCGGTTGAGGGTGCCGTCGTCGTCGGTGGTCACCGCCCAGGGGTCGTCGTCGGTGCTCAGGGCATCCCGGGCGAGGCCCGTGGGATCGGAATAGAGCGCGAAGACGGGGGACAGGTTGGCGCGGGTGGCTCGGGTGAGTCGCAGGCGGTCCTCCCTGGGTCCCGGGTGGGTGCGCTCGTGGGGTCGGATGAGTCCGGCCCCGTATTCCTCCACGCGCACCCGCGCGAAGCAGCCCTGGCGCGTGCGGCGGCGGCCGTCGGGACCCGTGTAGTCCTGGGCGAGCGTCCACAGCGCCGGCCGATCGTCTTCCACGATCACGCCCTCGTCGCGCCAGGCGCCCAGCAGCCTCGCGGCGCGGTCGTAGCGATCGTCGCCGCCCTCGGGAAGGTCGATGGCCACGACGTTGTAGGGCGAGCGCTCGAGCAGCGCCCGGCGCTGGACGTCGTCGATGACGTCGTAGGGAGGCGCCACGACGTCCTGCAGGCCACCGGTTCGCTCGGGGTCATAGTGCAGCGCGCGGAGGGGCTCGATCTCTGCCATCGGGGTGCCGGAGGCTAACGCACCGCCACGCGGGTCAATAGACTCAGCATGACCAACGGGGCGTGGCGCAGCCTGGCAGCGCGCGGCGTTTGGGACGCCGAGGTCCCCGGTTCGAATCCGGGCGCCCCGATCATCCGGTTCAGGTTGCCGGACAACGGGCCCCCGTAGCTCAGCTGGACAGAGCGACGGCCTTCTAAGCCGTGGGTCGCAGGTTCGAGTCCTGCCGGGGGTATCCTAGTTATTTCCATCCTTCCCTATATATATAAATTTCCTATCCTCCCACTCCAGTCGTGGGTGGGATATTCATGCCGCGTGGGTGCTACCACGCTGCCTTCCACAACCTAATAGAGAGGAGCCAGCCATGGCGAAGGCTAGAAGTCTCGTCTGTCTGGATGTGCACGCTACTAAGATCGTTGCGGCGGTGCTGGATGCTGAGACGGGACAGCTGCAGACGTTCTCGATGAGCGCTGAGAACACTACGACGGCCGCGTTCTGCGCGGCGCTGCCACGGCCGGTGCGGGTCGCATATGAGGCCGGCCCTACCGGCTATGCACTGGCGCGCGAGCTCTCAAAGCGTCGCGTGGAGTGTGTGGTCGCGGCGCCTTCGAAGATCCCGCGCGCGAGCGGGGATCGGGTGAAGACGGACCGCCGCGATGCTGAGCATCTGGTCAGGCTGTTGCTCGCGGGCAAGCTGCACGCGGTCAGGGTTCCGGGCGATGAAGAGGAGGCGCTGCGCGACCTGTCCGCGCCCGGGAAGCGGTTCGCGTTGACCTGATGCGTTGCCGGCACCGGCTCTCGAAGCTGCTGCTGCGACACGGGATCCGGTTCGACGACGGGCGTGCGTGCCGACCGTCATCTCGCTGCTGCAGAAGGTCACGCTGGACTGGCCGGCGGCGCAGCGACGATGCTCGACGCCAGCGGCGCGATCGATGCGCTCACACATCGCCGCGAGCGGCTGGAGCGCGAGATCGTTGCGATGATCTCGGACTCGCCGTGGCGAGTCCAGGTCTTCCAGTTGCGCTGCCTACGCGGTGTCGACACGCTGACCGCCGTCGGGCTGTGCGCCGAGATCGGCGACTTTGAGCGGTTCGCCAAAGCCGAGCAGCTGTGAGTTACGTCTAGCTGGTGCCGTGCGAGAACACGACCGGGCAGCAGCGCCGGCTCGGGGCGATCACCTAGACCTGTCCGGCACGCCCGGCGGCTGCTGTCGGGCCGCCTGGCACTATCCTCGCTTTTAGCTGCAATTAGACCCTTTCTTGACGAGTGCTGATCGGTTCAATGGCCGGGTCATGTCAAGCGGGCAACGGTACCGGGCAACCGTCAGCCTGCTTCGACGGCGGATTGCGCTGGATTCGGCGGGCGATCGTCTCTGGCCGGTTCCGTTCCGGCGTGGCGCCGGCGCTGGCGGATGCCGACGATCGGAATGTCGCCAACGCGATCACGCGTCGCGCGGCGGCCAGACGACGAAAGGGATCGTCCAAGGCTCCGCTGGGCGACGCCTGCCTCTGGGCGGGAGCGAGAGCGCGGCGTCGCGGGCGCTGACGATTGTCCGGTCGTCGAGTCGTGCGGCGCGGGCGCTTGCTGAGCGCCGTGGCAGACGAGGCTGAGCAAGCACCATGCCGCCTCGGCGCTCGCTGTCGCTTCCCGATTGGCGGAGCACCAGTCAACGGTCGCCCACGTGACGACGACGCGGTCCTGACCGCGGCCCACTTCTGTAACGCCCCAAGGATGCAGCCGTCTGGCGCTGCCGACGAGACGACTCCTCCTCGTCCTACGCGACAACGCGAACACCGACGAGCCGCGTGCTCGCAATCGCTGGCGGAGCGTTAGTTAGCGCCGGAGCCATCGGTGACGGACGTCTCCTTCTGGGGGCGAGAGCGGAAGTTCTGCCCATGACGGCATCAATGCACCACCCGCGGCGGCCGACCCGCCTGCGCGCGTGGCGTGCGCTGGTCATAGCGGGCGGGCGACGCTCATGATCGGATGTCGTAGCTGACGAGCGACCGCGGCGGCAGGGTCGCGGTGAAGGCGCTGTTCTTTACCGTGATCGGGGTCTGCGCGGAGAGCTCGTGGGTTGTGTCGGTCAGGTACGGCTTGACGTGGGCCGCGTCGAGCCCGCGCAGCGAGAAGGTCGCGACCTGGCGGCTATGGGCGCTGTTCAGAACGACCACCGCGAGCGACCCGTCGCTGTTTCGCAACGCGCTTACCTCGAGACCGGGGCGGGTCATCGTCGTCCCGATGCGGACCGCGCCGGGGCGGATGAAGCGGCTGTAGCTCGCGAACGCCCACAGCCGGCCGGAGGTGGCGACGGTGTTGCCCTCGACGTCGAGCAGTCCTGTGTTGGCGCCGGTCACGGTCGTCGTGCTCGTGTTCGCGCCCCACAAGTAGAGGAACGCGGCCAGGTTCGCTGCGGTCAGGCCGGTGTAGATGTTCTGTGCCCAAGTGAACCCTGACTCCAGGGAGCCGTCGTCCCAGGCCGGGTCAAACGGCCCGGTGTCGAACGGCGCCCACTCGGTCTCCCACACCGGCTTGCTCCAGCCCTTCAGCGGCGACTCGAGCGGGACGAAGTAGCCGTGGCTGGTGAACAGCGCCGTTGCCGCGTCGGCTGCCTCGTCGGTCTCGATCGCGGCCGCGTACGTCTGCGCGTAGTTCCAGCTGATGCTGGCGCAGCACTCCGCGCGCGTCGAAAGACCGGACCGCGCGAGGGTTGCGCCGAGGATCGCCATGAAGTTGGCGGTCTGCGCCGGGGTCATGATCATGCTGTCCTGGGGAGGCGGACCGCCCGCCGCCCGCGCCCCCGGGGGAGGATTTGCCTCATTCTCCGGGGCCACGTAGGTGAGCGGTACGCCCGCTGCGGCGTAATCCCTCGCGTACTGCACGAGATAGTTGGCGTACGCCTGGCGCCAATCCCTGCTCTTGCAGCTCGCGCCCGGCACCCCACACACTGTGCCGCCGTGAATTGCCGAGTCGTTGGTCTTCATGAACCCGGGAGCGCTCCACGCATCGGCGAACACATCACTGACGCCAAAGTCGGCCCTGATTTGCTTCACGAACCACAGCTGCCCCTGATCCTGGTCGACCTCGGCGAGCGTCAGATACGACGGCTTCGCGTTCGGGCCGCTCGGCGCCTTTGGCTCGATCGTGAACCCCTTGTCGGCACTGATCTCGTTGCGCAGGATCGTGAGGCCCGCCCCGCTGGTCGGGCTGTAGAGCAGGCTCAGCACCTGCTTCTGGACCGAGGCTGGCGCGTTCATCAGCGCCTTGGCCTGCCCGAACCCCTCCGACACCCCAAACCCGGCGATGCGCTGGTAGCGCTTGGCAGCGTTGATCGTGACTGTGGCCGTCGGTGAGGAGCCGGTTGTCGCCACGCGTGGCGAGCCGCCACCACAGCCGGCCGCTAGCAGCAGGATCGTGGCCGCCGCACAGCACCCAACCAGCCGCCCAAAGGCTCGAACTGCACGCAGGACGACTTCGGGGATAGCGACCATGTTAAGTCAAGGACCTGTTGGCGGCGGGAGCCATGGTGGCAGGCACTCGCTTACGACACGCACGACGGCTGGCGACTGCTGGTTGATGCCCCGGGCCTCGACCATTATTCCCCACGGCAGGTCGCCGCTTCGCCTGTGGGAGCGCCGGCGAGCCGCGCCGTCCACCGGGTTAGTGCTTGGGACGAGGAGGAGTCGTCTCGTCGGCAGCGCCAGACGGCTGCATCCTTGGGGCGTTACAGAAGTGGGCCGCGGTCAGGACCGCGTCGTCGTCACGACGGGCGACCGTTGACTGGTGCTCCGCCAATCGGGAAGCGACAGCGAGCGCCGAGGCGGCATGGTGCTTGCTCAGCCTCGTCTGCCACGGCGCCTCAGCAAGCGCCCGCGCCGCACGACTCGACGACCGGACAATCGTCAGCGCCCGCGACGCCGCGCTGTCGCTCCCGCCCAGAGGCACGCGTGGCCGACCACGGTGCCGGACGATGCCTTTACTGATCCGGCGGCCGTGCGGCGGACGAGCGCGTTGGCAACCAAGCGCAGGTCCGCGATGACGCAGTGCTAGCTGTCAACGAGCAAGCAGACGCACTCATGGGCGGTAAGCGTCACTGCTGCTTTACCGCTGGGCGGCAGCCGGCCGGCCGGCGCGACGGCGAGGCGATCCTAAAGCCGAATCTCGGCAGTCGCCCTAGCCGTCGGTCACTTCCGCAATCACGCACTACAGGCACTCTCACGGGGTCAGATGCACCGCAGCAGACTGCTGCTCGCGGCTGGATCCGGCAGTCCGCACCGCGTTTGCTTTGTCACGGGAGCCGTCACCGACCCCATGCCTGCTTAGCGACCAGCGCGATCGCCGACGCGCAGCGGCCCGCACGTTCCTTAGCGCCTCGCGCGCCGGCTCGATGCGCCAGCCTTGCACATTGCAGAAGGAGCGTCGACCGCGAGCCACCCTCTCTCAGCTGGCTGCGTGCATGGTGGAGTGAGCGTCGCTGGTGCGGATCAACGTCCAGGCGCAGATCGTTCCCAACGCCGCGATCATTGCTCCCGCGAGGTAGGCGGCGTGAAAGGCGGCCAGTTCGCCGCCGCCTACGCCGGCGACGATAGTGGTGAGGACGGCGATGTTGAGCGCGATCGTTGACTGTCGCTGGGTGTTGTAGATCGCCGAGGCGTGCCCGGTGTCGTGGCCGGAGATGGTGGTGAACATGGACGTTTGGACCGACAGGAACACGCCGCTGTTGCTGACGCCCCCGAAGAACATCAGCGCGCGCACGAGCCACAGGCTGGTGTGGCTGTCGACGAGCAAGAACAAGGCGAGAAACAGCGATAGGCCCGCGGCCCCGCAACCCGCCATCACCCGAGGTCCGACGCGCGGATAGAGACGGCCGACCGTCTGGGCGGCAAACCCCACGCCGATCGCCTCCACGAAGGTCGTCGTGCCCGAGCCAATCGGGGATTGATGCATGACCTCTTGAAGGAAGATCGGTGTGAGATAAAGGCTGCCGAGAAACGTAGCGATGGTGAGCGCGAACACGATGTTGGTCGCTCGAAACAGCCGGTCGCGCAGCAGACCGAGCCGCAGGATCGGATCGGCCTCACGCAGCGACAAGCAGGCGAAGACGCCCAGCAGCGCGACGCCTCCCACCCCGCTGACAACAATCGGCGCCGAGAACCACCCGAGCACCGACCCTTCGCTCACGGCATAAAGGAGGACGCTGAGGCCCAGCCCCGACAAAAGCAGTCCCCGCACGTCCAGGCGACCACCGGCCCCAGGTCGATCCGCGGGCAAGAACAGCAACGAGAACGCGACCGTGACCAACCCAACCGGGATGTTGACCAGGAACACCCAGCGCCACGAGAAGACCTGCGTCAGGACGCCCCCGAGGATCGGCGCGGTGCCCGGAGCAACCAGAATCGGGATGATCAACGTCCGCGCCACCCGCGCGCGTTGCGCGGGACCGTAAGCTCGGTAGAGCATCGCCATACCGATTGGGGTCAGCATTCCTCCCCCGACCCCCTGCAAGGCCCGCGCCGCGATCAACTCGCCAAGACTCTGCGCAGCACCGCAGAGCGCTGAAGCGGCAGTGAACGTCGCCAACGCGAACACGAACGTTCGCTTCGTGCCCAAGCGATCGCCGATCCAACCCGACGCCGGGATCACCACAGCCAACGCCAGCAGATAGGCGATCACGGTCCACTGCACATCCGAGAGCGGAGCCGCAAAAGCCCGGCCCAGAGTCGGCAGCGCCACGTTGACGATGTGCATATCCATCGCCGTCATGAAGATCCCGCTCACGTAGGCAACAGCCACCGCCGTCGCCGGCCCGGGTCCACGCCGCCAGTCGCGCTGCGGCGGCGGCGCCGGCTCGACGCGCTCACGGAGGCGGGCGGACTGCGTGCTCACACCACGACCCTAGTAACCCCATCCTAGAGAGACACATCTCAACCGCGGGGCGACCCGCCCGCTGCGTCCACCGTCGACACGCCCCCCGGACAGCTCGGCGAGCATTCTCAAGCAAGAGTCCGACCCGTGCGGCACAAGCGACCGACCACTCCGTCAAGCCGACACACGCGTTCGTCGACACGGAGCAGCCCGACGGTTCCGGTCCGCTAGTACCCGGCCTTGATGTTCCTAGCGGGTCGGTTGGGGCCTGTCAGGACCCCGCGCCGGCCAAGTTTGGACGATGTCATCCAGAGCCCGACTGAAGCAGTCGCAGCCTCGGTCGAGATGCTCTCCGCCGACTCGAGCCCAGCGACGAGCAACAGCGCTAAGCAAGGGGGATCCGGAGCGCGCTGCCCGATCACTCCGCCGTCGCAGTCCCGATGCGGACGCAAGCCGGTTTGCCCTTCCGCCTCAGAGGACAACCCCTCCCGGAACCACCGAGCAGCGCGGGAGCCGACGAGCGAAGGCGCTCGGTCTCGTCGACGCGAACACGTCCGCTCTCCGCGGCATAGTCCCCAGCGGAAGTCAAAAGATGCGACCGAGGCCGCCATGGACACACTGACGGGCGAGGCAGCCGAGGTCGAGGCGGAGGACACCGAAGTGAGGATCGAGGATTACGGGCGAGACGTAGTCGGACCAGACGGGGACTGACGCGTGCCCTCGCGCTGGTGGGATGACGATCAGGCGGAAATCTTCTGGATGGAGATCACCGATCGCGACGACCTGGGAACGGACCTCAACGCGCCCGCGCGCACGGAGCAGGACCGCGAGTACTGGTCTTACTCATTTGTGCGCGAGGTCGAGGAGGGTGACGTGGTCTTCCACTACAGGGCGCGACCTACCAACGCGATCACCCACTGGTCGCGTGCGACTGGCGAGCCGTACGCCGGAGGTCTTCTGGGGCGCGCAGGGGCAGGCGAGTGGACGCGGCCCTGTCGAGCCGTACTGGCGGCCCGGCTGGCGACGGCCGCTAGACGGCCCGTACGCCTTGACGCAGCCAGTCACGGCCGCTGTGCTCAACGATACGCGCGCCGACCTCGTGCGCGTCCTCGGCGAGGTGCAGG
>CAWHMQ010000011.1:0-297494 GCA_963830595.1 uncultured Solirubrobacteraceae bacterium | reverse complement strand
TACCCGAACCGGATCGAGAGCCACTTCAGCCCGATCCAGGAGTTCGTCGTCAACACCCCCGACTATCCCAACTGGGACACCGCCCAGCGCGCGGCTCGCCGACTACATCACCCACCGCAGCGGCGCCGGCGGCGGGCGCCGGATCGCGGCGCTGGAACGCAAACACGGAGTCGCCGCATGACGCCATTTCAGGTCAAACGTTTGGGCTGCCTTCACTAGCTCCCCTCGTTCGGCTCGCGGATCGGGATATAGTTAGCAGAATGGCTAACGACGCGTTCAGCGCGCTCGCTCACCCGCTCCGGCGCCAGATCGTCGAGCGCCTCAGCGGAGGGCCGGCGTCCGTCGGACAGGTCACTCACGACTTCGCGGTTTCGAAGCCGACGATCTCGCGGCACCTGCGAATACTCGAGGAGGCGGGCATCGTCTCCCGGGTGATCGTTGGGCGCAACCATCGGCTCGCGCTTCAGTCCGACGCGCTCGCTGACGCACAGGAGTGGATTGAGAAGCAGCGCATCGGCTGGGAGCGCGTGTTTGACGTCGTCGGCGAGTACCTCGACGAGCGCAAGGACCGATCGTGACGCGGGAGCCCAGCCGGGTGGTGCGGATCGAGCGGACCTTCGACGCGGGAGCCGACGCCGTGTTCGACGCCTGGACCAGCCCCGAGGTGATGCGGCGCTGGTTTCATTGCGCTCCCGACTGGGACACCCCGGTGGCCGAGGTCGATCTCCGAGTCGGGGGCGAGGTCCTGGTGGTAATGCGCAGGCCCGACGGCGTCGAAGTCAAAGCACGCGGCGAATTCACCGTGATCGACCGGCCACACCGGCTCGTAATGACCTGGACGTTCGACGACGATCCCTCTAACCAGCAACTGATCGAGCTCACCTTCTCCGAGTCCACCGGCTCGACCACGGCGGTGTTGGTCAATAGCGGCATCTCGGGCGAAAACCGCCGCGACGCGCAGGACGAGGGTTGGCGCGGGTGCCTCGACGAGCTTGAGCGACTGTGGGCCGACTGATCGGGTGAGACGGAGCCCGAGTCGCAGCATTTGTGAACCTGGCAAGTGCCGCCGTGGCATGTCCTGGACAAACGCTAGGAGGGAAATCGCATGACTGAGGCCCGCAGTTGGTACCCGGCGAAGGCGGCGGTGATCGCTGGGGTCGTCCTGCTCGCCGTGGGATGCTGGGCGATCAGCGCGGTGCGGATGGATGGGATGGACGCCGGTCCTGGAGGTGATCTCGGCGGCACAGGTTGGTTCATGGCCACTTGGGTCGGGATGATGGCGGCGATGATGCTGCCTGTTGCGGCCCCGCTCGCGGTCCGCGACCAGCAGGTGCTCCGGCCGGGGGCGCTGGCCCCGCCGGTCGTCCAGCGAGCAGCGTTTCTCGCTGCGTATCTCGCGGTCTGGGCAATCGCCGGCTTGTTCGTCTACGAACTGATCGCCTTCGGGCGCGGCGTGTTCGGAGAAGCGTTCGCCTGGACTAACGGCGGGAGGTGGGTTGCGGGCGCGATGCTCGCCTCCGCGGCTGGATATCAGCTGACGAGCCAGAAGCGCCGCGCGTTGGAGCGCTGCAAACAAACGAGCGGGTTGGACGGCCGCTCGTGGCTGGCCGGGCTGAGGGCCGGCGCCAACTGCCTGTGCTCGTCGTGGTTGATGATGGCGGCGATGTTCGCGCTCGGAGTGATGAGTCTCTGGTGGATGGCGGTGCTGGCGGTGCTGATCGCCGCCGAGCGGCTCCCGCCCGCGTCTTCGCCCGGCCGGCTCATGGCCGCGGCGGTGTTCGTCGCACTCGCGCTCGGGGTGGCAATCGCGCCGGCCAACGTACCCGGGCTCACGGTGCCGGGAAGCCCAGCGGCGATGAAGGCGATGGCTCGTATGTCTCCCGGTGGGCGGATGAGCGGCGGACCGATGAGGAAAGCCTTTGACGGCGAAGGGAGCATGAAGTGACCCCCGCACGACGTCCGGTTTCCCGCGAGTTCTGACGAGTACCGAAGCGCCCCCGACCGGCCGGCTACCACCCAAGAGGAGAGGACGATGCCCACACACAACACCGGGACCCGTGACGAATGGCTCGCCGCGCGCAAGGAGCTACTCGCGGCCGAGAAGCAGCACATGCGCCGCGGCGACGAGCTGGCGCGCAGGCGCCGAGACCTGCCCTGGGTGCCGATCGAAAAGGAGTACGTGTTCGACACGGTCGACGGCCCGAAGACTTTGGCCGAGCTCTTTGGCGGCCGAGCACAACTCCTCGTCTACCACTTCATGTTCGGCTTCGGCGCGCGGCTCACTGCCGAGCGCCAAGGCTGCACCGGCTGCTCGTTCGTCGCCGATCACTTCGACGGCGCTCTGCCGCACTTGCACGGCCGCGGCGTCGCCTTCTCGTGCGCATCAATCGCCCCATTGGACCAGCTCCAGGACTACAAGCAGCAGATGGGCTGGCACTTCCCTTGGGTCTCCTCACACGTCTTCAACTACGACTTCGGCGCCGCGTTTACCGAGCAGCAGCAGCAGAACGGGGCGGAATACAACTTCGAGCACGTCGCCTCGCCCCTAGCCCAGAAAGAGGGCCTGAGCGCCTTCGCCCTCGACGACGGCGTCGTCTATCACACCTACTCCACCTACGCCCGCGGCGTCGAGATGCTGATGGGGACCTACCAGTACCTCGATCTGACTCCACTCGGTCGGCAGGAAGAAGGCGTTGAATACGGTCAAGCGCTATGGCGCAGGCATGATGAGTACGAACAAGCTGCGAGCGCATGACCTCCGCCGCTCCCGTCGCTCTGAGCCGGGACCTCCAACTGCCAACCCGGCCCTCGCGTGTCCCAGGTTGGCCAGGTTCGCGCCGCACCGCGCGGATGTCGTCCAACGGTGAAAGGAGCGTGAGGTGATGCTGCATGACATCCGTTTTCCTGGCGAGTCGCATGAGTATCGCCGCGAGCGCGACCGCTTGCTCCAGGCCGAGATCGAGCTCCGTCAGGCGATCGAACGCGTCGCGGCGCAGCGGCGTGCTCTGCCGCTGGGCGGGACGGTCGCCGATGACTACTGCTTCGAGGCGGCCGGCGGCGGCGGTGAGGTCAGATTCTCGGAGCTCTTCTCGCCAGAACAGAACACGCTGGTCATCTACAGTTTCATGTTCCCGCGCTCGTCCGGCGACACGCGTCCGGCGGCTGCGGAAGGCGAAACCACCGGGTGGCCGCTCACCGAGACGCCCTGCCCGTCCTGCTCGTCGATTCTCGACGGGCTCGACGGCGCCGCGCCTCATTTGTCGCAGCGTCTGAATCTGGCCGTGGTCGCCAAATCAGATCCCCGCCGGATCGGTGCCTTCGCGCGAGAGCGCGGCTGGCGCAACCTGCGGCTGCTGTCTTCGCGCAAGAACGCCTACAACCGCGACTACCACGCAGAGACGCCAGAAGGCGGGCAGCTTCCGATGCTCAATGTGTTCGTGCGTGAAGCGGAGCGCATCCGGCATTTCTGGGCTTCCGAGTTGCTCTTCGCCAAGGGTCCGCCGGGGGAGGAGACCCGTCACGTGGACCTGATCTGGCCGATCTGGCATGTGCTCGACATGACGCCCGCTGGTCGCGGCGACGAGCCGAACTTTCCAGGCCTGGACTACATGTGACAGGTCAGGCCGCACGGCTTCTCCAACCCTCACCACCAAGCTCCGGCGGGTCGCTCACTGGACCGTCTTCTCGAGCCAGTGCTCGGCGTAGGGGCCGCTGTTGAAGGGCGCGACTTCCTGGTAGCCGAGGCGGCCATACAGGCGTCGGGCCTCGACGAGGTCGCTGCGGGTGTCCAGGCGTAGCCGGGTCAGGCCCCGCGCTCGGGCGGCCACTTCGAGCGCCTCCATGAGCCGCGCCCCCAATCCTCGCCCGCGCGCAGCATCGACGACGAACAGGCGTGTGACCTCCCCGATCCGACCTGGCAAGAACCGCAGGCCCACACAGCCACAGGGCGCTCCGTCGTCGCGCGCGACGAGCAACACCCCGTGCGGTTCAGCCAGGTCATCGCTGGAAACTCGCTGAGTGCCGCAGCTATCTCCTCCTCGGTGGCCGGCCGTCCGTGGTAGCGGCTGACCACGTCATCGAGATATGCGCGCAGGATCCTGCGCGCCGGGGCGGCATCGGGTAGCTCGACCACGATCCAGTCAACTGGCTCGGTCACGGCACCATCATCGTCTGATCTCGCCGCCCAGTCCACCCTTGCCAACGCTCCCGCTTCCCGCTGGTAAATCACCGCAGCAGTTGCTGCAGCCTACTTTACTAATATGGTAAAGGCATGGCGAAGATCTCGACCAAGAACCAGATCACAATCCCGGTCGCAGCCCTCGAGGAAGCCGGGCTTCGCGCGGGTGAGGCTGTGATCGTCGAGCCGACCGGCGATGGCGAGCTTCGCGTGCGCCGGGCGGCGCTGGCCTTCGAGGATGCGTTCGGCGCGTTGACCGGCGACTACCCGCCCGGTTATCTCGATCAGCTTGACAAAGAAGACGCCAGCCGGTGAGACGGCTACTCGATGCCGATGTTCTCATTGGTGCGCTGGACAGCAACGATGCCCACCACGGGCAAGCACGCCATCTGCTGACCGAGTGGCGTGAGCGCCAGGATGCCGTCATGATCAGCGTGATCAACCTCAGCGAGGTCTTGATCGCACCGTCAGCTGACCCACCGCGCCTGGCCACCGCCCGAGAGGCGATCGCGGCGCTGGGGGTCGAGGCGCACCTGCCCAACGAAGCGATCGCGATCGAAGCGGCCAGGCTGAGACAACGCTACCCGGTCAGCCTGCCCGATGCCTACTGTCTGGCTACCGCCAAGCACACCAGATCGACGCTGGCCTCCTTTGATCACAAGGTCCTGCAGGCCGCCTGGGGCGAGGGACTTGAGATGGCCTGAGCACCGCCGGCCGACGCTTTCCGCTCCGATCACGCCTCAGCCCAGGACAGAAGCCGCGTCGCCAGACCCGCAGGGGCGACCAACCAGCAGCCCGAGCTCGTTGTCGGCCAACGGACGAACCGACTGGAGGGATATCGCGGTCGTCCGCTCATCCGGCGAGCCCTCGTTCGCCTCCGGGTCACCCGCCGGTTGGGTGCTCGCGGCGACTCCGCCGGACGCTCGGGCCTGTTGGTCTGGGTGTTTTATTGGCTAAAGACCACGCGTCGGATGCCTGTGGGCATTCGGTCACGATGCGGTACTACGTGTCTCGGGGTCGACGACGTCGTTGCTCTAGTGAGCCTGTTCCTCTCGCGCGTACATGGGTAGCCGGAACACGAGGAGGAAGGCGGCTGCCAGTGGTGCCAGGCAGGCCCACGCGGTGATCTGTAGTGCGTCGGGTGGGAGGTGGTGGTCGAAGGCGGAGAAGAAGATGGAGCCAAGGACGGCGACTCCGAGCGCGGTCGAGAGTTGTTGTACGGCTTCAAAGACACCTGAGGCGGATCCGACCTCGTCCATGCTCACGCTGGTCAGGATGAATTGGAAAAGCTGCCCGATGGTGGCACCGACGCCTGCGCCGATGAACAGGAGACGCTGGTCTGGCCCGGAGAGGGCCGCCGGTCGCCTTCGAGGCTGATCAGTGCGGCGTGGAGATGAGGCGGTCGAACATCCGAGTGCGCGGCTGCTGGTTTTGACTTGGAGCGCTACGCAGTAGCCGGCCTGTCGGACTCGGTCGCCTGTGAGCTCGGTCGCCCTGTGATCCACGTCGGCGAGCTGGCGGCTCTCGGCTGCCAAGGGTTTAGCTTGGGGGTACCGGCGCGGCAGCCGACCACACGTCGGTCGTGCCGTTGCGGGCCTGGCCGACGATGTACATGTGGCGAGCGCTGAGCTCGAGATCGGCCATGTCAGCACCCCGCGGGGGCGCAACGGTGAAGCTGCGAAGGCTCGGCAGGAAGATTCCGCGTAGTGCACGCATAGGGCTGGGAAGTCCGAGGATCACGCCAGGTGCCGTGGCGACCTCTGGCCAAGCTGAAAGCACCAGGTGCAGCCTTGTGCCACAGCGCTCCAGGAAAGTGCCTTCCGGCGCGGTGACGATCGCAAACCGCCCGTCAAACACGACCGTTCCCTCAGACGGAACTCGCAGCGGGTTGCAGATGCGCCGCGCGAGCGCCGGGGAATCGAGATCGGGCAGCGTCTTCGCATCGGTCGGGATCCGGCGCAGAGCACCCGTCGCGATGCTCTGAAAGGCGAACCTGTCCCCTGAATGGACGTTGAATTCGTCGTACTCGATCCAATCCGTTCCGACCGCGTACGGCTGACAGCTCCCGCGAAAGTGCCGGCAAGACAAAGCGATCGCGACCGAACGCCAGCGATGGCCGGCCAGCGAGTACAGACCCAACCGCCCGCGAGCGCAATCTGCCAGCAGCCAAGAGTCGCCAAGCATGGGGGTCGAATCGATCGGTCTTCCGCAGCCTCGGGGCAGCAGCACCACCGTCCGCCGTCCGGTGTCTTCGTCGATCAGTGTGCCAGCCGCTTTCGGTCTGGTAGCCGCCACGAGCGTGTACCGCCCGTTCGTCGACACCCCTCCGTGTGAGATCACCCGCCAGCGCGGATCGAAAGTCGCCCCGGCTGCTCTGGTAGACGGCGTAGAGGCAACCGCGATCCCCGCGGTCACAAGTACCACCACAGCTAGGACCACGGCCGACCAAAGACGCATCGCACCGCGGATCCTAAACATCAACCCGTACGACGGTGCGCCCGATATTCCGGTCTCGCCCTCCCAACCCGGCCCGGCGAGCAGATAGAAGCCGGGGGTCGTGCCATACATCTTGCCTAGCGACGCGAAGCTGTCAGTCCGGGTGTCGACGATCTGATAGACCCAGAACCGCTCGCCGAAGTCCGGGACCTGCACCACGACCGCGACTGGTCAAGCGCGAGCAGTCCACCGCCGGAGACGACGTCCTGGTTGGGGCAGGCGACCAGCCGCTCGCCCGGATCGATGTAGTCGGTCAGCACATCCCGAGCTCGTTTAGCGGCGACAGCGGCGCCGCGCCCGCCATCACATGCGAGGTCACCTTGGACTGCACGCTTCGCGCGTCCTAGCGCTGACAGCCACCGTCGAATCGAACCGGTACGGACGCGCGACCCGCTCCTTGGTTCGCGCGGCAACAGCACATGGGTCGCGTCGCTGGTGTCGCTGATCGGCTCTCGCCTCCCATACCCTGAGCGGCATAACCGGCCGCGGTGAAAGCGGTTTGGGCGTCTGGACCCGGGTAGAGCGTGATTATGGTGAACTTGGGCGACCCGCGACGCGTTCTTGATCGAGCGGGAGGACCGCGCGGGAGCCGGCAGCCCGCGGCGGGGCTGACCGGGTCCATCGGTATCGGTGTCGCCGCCGGCGTAGCCGCTGCGGCGGGCGTGATGTTCGGCCGCAAGGCGGTGATCGCCGCCAAGATCGGCAAAGGGCATCCTCTCAAGCATCGCGTGCTCGACCTGGCGGCCGGCGCCCTGCAGCCGAAATACCCGCTGGACGCGATGAGCACCTACCTCAATGGTTTCCACATGTATGCCGACGAGATGGGCCGGCAGGTCGAGGCGACGCATTTCTGCATCCACCTGCGCCATGACCTGCACCAGTGCGTGATCTTCGACCGCAATGCTCCCGATGCCCGCCTGATCGGGATCGAGTACATCATCAGCGAGGAGCGTTTCCGAAGCCTCCCCGAAGACGAGAAGCGGTTATGGCATAGCCACCACTACGAGGTGAAGTCCGGCATCCTGGTCGCCCCGGGAATTCCTGATCTCGCAGAACATGCCTACTTCAAGGACCTCGTGACCACCTATGGGAAGACGTTTCATACCTGGCAGTATGACCGCGACGATTTCCCCTACGGGATCCCGCAGTTGATGATGGGCCTGACAGAGGACGGGCAGGCCAACGAGGCGCTGATCCACGACCGGGACCGCAGGCTCGGCATCTCCACGCCGCATAAGCGCCAGAACCGGGCTGACATCCCCACGCCGAAGGTGGTGCCGGGCGCCAACTCCTGGCAGAGCGGCCGGACCGTGCAGACACGGCTGGACGAGATCGACTTCAAGCGGTAGCCCACCCGGCCGGCCCGCGGCAGACCGGGCGAGCAACGAGGCGCCTCCAGAGGGGCCTCAGCGTCCGCGGGAGGTCGGGACCTCAGTGTTCGCGGTCGGCGTGTTGGCGTTCGTGGCGCAGGAGCCATCTGCGGCGCTCGGAGCCCCCGACGTAGCTGATCGGCATCTCGACGCCTCGGGTCACCCGATGGCATGGTGTGAGGATCGCGATCGGGTTCGCCCCGAGGATGCGCCCCAGCTCGCGGGCCGGAAGCTCGAGTGGGAAATCGCTGTACGAGCGGTGGGCGCCATATGGGATCTCGAGAGTCGCCCGGAGGGCCTGCACGCCACCGACCGCCGCCCAATCGATCTCGCACTCCGGCTTGGACGGCCCGGCGGAGAAGTAGCGGCCGACCTGTTCGGCGGCTTGGCGCAGGTGCGCGCGGCCCCGTCTGCTACCGCGTCGGCTGCGCGCGAGGCTGCGGAGCGAGTCGAAGTCTCCGTGATCGGCGAACGCGAGACGGGCGATGCCCTGCGGTGTCGCGGCAAGCAGGAGGGGTCCGAGTGGACTGTCGAGCTCCGCTGCGCTCGCGCCAGATTCATTCAGTGCCTCTGGGGAAGCTCCCGAGCGAGTAATCGCGCGGGCACCCTCCCGCAGGCCGGCATCGTATTCCTCGCAGTCTTTGCAGGTGCCCTCGGCTCGGAGATCGATACGTTCGACTGCAAAGCCGCGCTGCTCGAACGGCTCTGGGTCCGGCAGCTCGATCTCGACGTCGAAGATCCGGAGGCAGAGCCGGCAGCGGAAGTGCGCGTGGCGCTCGGTATTCGTTTCATAGCGCACCGGCTCCGGCGTACCGAACGCGGTCAGCAGACCGGCTTCGGTGAACTCCGCGAGGGTCGCGTAGACCGTGCCGCGGCTGAGATCGGGAAGCGACTGCGCGGCCCGTGCGAACACCTCGTCGGCCGAGAGATGCTCGGCTGGCCCGCCGGCGAAGGCCGCCAGGATCGCGCGGCGCTGGGGCGTGCTCCGCATGGCATGGGCTCTGAGCAGCTCGCTCGCCTCGTCGACAGAGGGGGTCATATCGGGGAATTCTTGCGAGTTTTCATGATTCCCGGTTTAGCAGTACGACCGAAGGATAACTAGGTAGGATCTTGTCCTATCTAGGAGGCACTCCATGATCTTGCGGATCGATCGTCTACAGACCGAGCTTCCGCCGCCGTCGGACCCGGACCCGGTTGGGGCATCGGCGGTCCAGGAGCTGTTGGGCGGCAAGTACGGCGAGATGTCGACCTTCATGAACTACACCTACCAGTCGTTCAACTTCCGCAGCCGCCAACAGGCCCGGCCGTTTTACGACCTGGTGGCGAGCATCGCCGCGGAGGAGTTCGGGCACATCGAGCTGGTCTCGACCGCGATCAACACGATGCTCACCGGCGCGGCCGAGGGCGAGGCTGGCGCAGCGGGGAGCCTCAGTGCGGTCAAGGGCGTCCGCAACACACAGCACTTCATTTCCGGTGGCGCCGGGTCGCTGGTCCAGGACTCGAATGCAAAGCCGTGGAGCGGCGACTACGTGTTCGCCTCTGGCGACCTGATCGAGGACCTCACGCACAACTTCTTCCTTGAGACCGGCGCGCGCAACAACAAGCTCAAGGTCTACGAGATGGTCGAGCATCCAGCGGCTCGCGCTCTCACCGGTTACCTGTTGGTCCGTGGCGGGGTGCATCAGGTCGCCTACGCACGCGCGATCGAGCGGCTTACCGGCGCAGACCTGATGAAGCTGTTCCCCTCGCCTCGGATTCCCACCGAGAAGATCCCCGAGTGCCAGCCGCACATCCAGCGCGGCGAGCATCTCAAGCTCTACCGCTTCTCGCCCAATGACTACCAGGAGATCGCGGCAGTGTTCAACGGACCGCACCCCGAGACCGGCGAGGAGCTCCGGATCGCGGAGGAGGTATCGCCAGAGGGCGCGCCCCCGTTTGACCTCCCCGCCCAGCCAGCCGTATTCGCTCCCGGTCCCGAGCCGGAGGAGATTTCGCAGATCGCCACCCAGCTACGGGAGGCGGCCGGACTACCCAAAAAGCCCACCGGCGTGGTCGCCAACGGTGACGGACAGGGACTGCTCGGCAAGGTCAAGGACGCCGTGAGCTAGACCCTCGTGACGTCGGCGAGCGGCACCGTCAGCCACGGCCGCCGCTCGCCCCGTTCGGCCGAAAGTGATCAAGGTGGCGAGTCTTATGATCATCATCAACGGGGTGTTGGCGATCGTCCTGCTTGTCGTAATCGATGGGCTCCTCTGGTATGCGATCAAGACGTCCTATCGTGACGAGCTTCTTCGGCTACCCCCATCTGAATTTCGGGACGTCATCAGGCAGTTCTACAGGGCGACGCCGATACGACTACGCAGTCGACTACGCAGTCGCGCCGTGATCATCTCCCCCGCGCGCGGCAGAACAAGGCGCGGCGGAGCGGGATGATCCCAGAGCCGGAAATGCGGCCCAGCCACCAGATGCCACCGGCCTGCGCCACAGCCAGAGCGGGCCTGCGACAGTGCACCGCGATCCACCTGCGGCTCGGCTTGTCGGCACGGCATTTGGTCCTTCCGTCGCGAACCCTCCGTTGGATCCATGGGAGACCCGCAGAGTGACAATCTGTAACGATGGTTCTGAGTGACGAACCGCGTCAGAGATGAGCACCCCACCCGAGCCGAATCCCAGCTCGGCATCCAGCTCGTGGGGGGACCGACCGCGATCCTCGAGTACGGCGGTCTTCGCTGGCTGACTGATCCGGCGCTCTCGCCCCCGGGCGAGTACGGCGGTCTCACCAAGCTGACGGGCCCCGCCCTCGACATCACCGCGCAGGCTCCGATCGACGTCGTGCTGCTCTCCCATCATCATCACAGCGACAACCTCGATCCGGCCGGAAGAGCCTTCCTTTCCTCCGCGGAACGCGTCCTCTCCACCACCAGGGCCGCGAAAGAGCTGGGCGGCAACGTCATGGGCATGGAGCCCTGGTCAGCTGTCGAGCTCCAGAGCCCTCGTGGAGGCACCGTGAACGTGCTCACGGTTCACGCACAACACGGTCCCGACGGCAGCGACGACATTCAAGGCCCAGTACTCGGATTCGTGCTATCGGCTCCGGGCGTTGACAAGATCTACGTCTCGGGCGACAACGCATCCCGCGACGTAGTGCGTGGAATCGTGCGGAGGACCGGGAAACCTGGAATCGCGATCCTCAACGCCGGCGCGGTCCAGCTGCCGAAATTCGATGGTGCCTACCTGACGTTATCCGCCGACCACGCCGCGGATGTCGCCCAGATCCTCGAGGCTCGGGTGGTGATCCCGTTGCACTTCGAAGGCTGGGCTCATTTCACTCAGGGCGCCGATGAGCTCGAAGCAGCGTTTTCGGGCAACGGGCTCCGTAATCGCCTGCTCATGCTCAAGCGCGGTCAACGCGCCGAGGTCTGAGCAGTCCAACGGTCATCGCACCGAGAACAGCAGGGGCTGCTCGGCGGCCGCATCGCGCCGCTCCTGCTTTTGTGGACGACCTGCCTCTCGGCACAACCGGTGGCGTCTCGCGTTTGCGCGGAGAGTAGGAGTGTCTTCCCGTGATCCGACGAGGCGGCGCTGCCTCGTCCGGCCGTCGTCGCAGAGCGGGCGGCTCGCGCGCGTCAGCGGCTACCTGATGATGTCGTTCGACCCGGGGCCGGTTCCGGACTACCAACCGATTGCATCCATGGTCCCCGGTTCGTCGCGCTCGCCCGGGTTGACTGCCGCGACCCCGATCCGGGCGTCGTCGGCCCCGCGAGCGGCGGATCGACCGGCTGCTGGCCACCGCCGAGCAGGTTCTCTTCGCCAACGTGGGCGCGCCCGCTCCGCGTTCGCTCTGCCTATGGCCACCGCGGTGATCGCCGCCACCGCACCGCCCCCGGCGCAGCGGCGGCGGGGGTCACCCATCGCGCCCCATCGCGTCCCCGACGCGGCTACTCCGGGAGCGTGGCTCTGGCCTGGTCGTGATCGTCTTCCTCCGGGGCGTGGAGTGAGCTCCGGAAGTCTCTGAGCCCCTGGCCCAAGGCGCGTCCGGCCTCGGGAAGACGCTTCGGGCCGAGCACGACAAGAGCGACCACAAGTACGATCAGCAGGTGAGTCGGTTGCAGGATATCTGTCAGCATGGCGGCACTCCGGTTTCGGTTGAGAGGGGCAGCTAAGCCTGACGCCGGGCCGCGTCGGCCTGTGTCGCAAGCTTCATCAAAGTCGCGAAGAATTGCGGCGACTGACCGGCGAACAGGGAATCATCGGTGAGCGCCTTCACCGCGGCCCGCGCTCCGCCGAAGCGGGGGTCGGTCGGCCGCACGATCGAGCACAGAGGGAGTCGGCTGCTGATGAACTCGCACGGATGCGGGAAGATCAGGTTCGTCTGGAACAATTCTCTGTCCGATTTCTTGTTCAGGTCAGGAATCGTCAGATGGGTCACCGGATCGGTGATCGGCGCAATCGGAGTGGCGGCGGCATTGCCGGCGTCATCCTGCCAGGTGGCAAAGTGCTGATTCTCCGTTCCGCCGATGCTCGCCGTGATGCGAAGCACCTCGGCGCTCGTCACCTGATCTGACAGAGTCGTGTAGAGGCTCGAGCCGCCGCTCTCGATGAACGCGAAGTGAAAGGCCGCGGTACAGGCGATTACCTGCATGCGCCTCTGTTCCGCGGTCTTGGGAGGAAGCGGAGCCTGCATGTTCGGGGGCGTATCGGTGTCGCTGACCGGGATCGCCGGCTGGTTGTGGATCGTGATCGCCTGCGGGAATGTCGCCCCGAAATCGGGATTCCTGCGACTGCGGTAGCGCGTATACCAGGTTGTGTCGACGTCGAGCGAGGTGAGCGAGGTGAGCCGGCCCTTCTTCTTGGCGCCCGTCGCGGTGCTGCTCGGCAGCTTTCGGAACGCATCCAGGTTGACCGGAGCGGCCCCCTTTGACTTGAGGTACGCGTTGAGGAACGCAGCGTGGCTCTGTTCATCCTCCGTGTTGAGCGCGATGTAGGTCGGCATATCGGAATCGATGTTCGCGAGCGCGGCCATATAGGCCGGGTTGCCCCCGTTGACACCGCCCAGCTCGGCATACTGCTCCCACAGGTCGGCCTCGATCAGCTCTGCGGCGGCGAGGAACCGCAGGATCGCGGCGTCGCCCTCTGGAAGACGGCTCGACTGCGCGAGCGCCTGGCCCCCGAACAGCATGCCGGCCGGCAGGGCCGCGGCGCCCGCCACGCCCATTCCTCTGAGGAATGAGCGCCGGCCCATGTTTCGCTGCCACTCCGCGTGGCCGTTGCTTTCGCCTGATCCAGGCTGGGCGTCTGCTGCGACGGCACGGGAAACGTCTCTATCCATGACTGGTCCTTCCCTATCCGGGATTGGTTGATCGCCGACGTCGGTCTGACCGTCACAACACTCCTAAGCGGATCGCTCCACCAGACGGTCTGGTCGGTCAAGCGGTAAAGACGCAGGTTTCGGATCAATTCTTCCCGCGACCATCCAAATCCGTGCCGGCGGTCAGCAGCCGCGCGTCAGACCGGCGACACACCACTCACCGCCAAGCTCCTGGCGGAGGGCTTCGATGGATACCGCCGACGCGCGGGATACCGTCGAAGCTCTGTATCGCCATCTCTCGGAGCATGACGCGGGGTGCCGCGACAAGGCCGCTAATCCAGCTTGAAGTCGCCTTCAGGGGCTACCTCGGCACTCTCGGACAAAAGCAGGTGCTATTACGGGGGTGGATCATCAGCACGCGCGTCCAGCGTCAGTTGGCGATCGCGTTGAGCTCGCGCAGGGCGTCCTCGGGCAGGGCGAGCGCGGCGCCGGTGACGTTGTCGCGCAGATGCGCGACCGAGGAGGTGCCGGGGATGAGCAGGATGTTCGGGGCCCGGTGCAGCAGCCAGGCGAGCGCGACCGCCATCGGAGTCGCGTCCAGCCGTGAGGCGACCGACTCCAGCGTGTTGGATTGCAGAGGCGTGAAGCCACCGAGCGGGAAGTAGGGCACGTAGGCGATTCCCTGCTCGGCGAGGGAGTCGATCAGCGCGTCGTCGACGCGGTGAGCGATGTTGTAGAAGTTCTGCACGCACACGATGGGCGCGATCGACTGCGCTTCGGCGATCTGCTCAGGATTGACGGTGCTGACGCCCAGGTGCTTGATCAGGCCCTCTTGCCGCATCTCGGCCAGGGCGGTGAACGGCTCGGTGAGCGAACCTGGCGCCGGGGCGTCGAGCCCTCCGACGCGGAGGTTGACGACATCCAGCGCATCGACGCCCAGGTTCTCCAGGTTCTCGTGGACGGCCTGGCGCAGCTCGTCGGGCGCCAGCGCCGGCGGCCACCCCCCCTCGGCGTCGCGCCGAGCACCGACCTTGGTCACGATCCGCAGGCTCTCCGGATACGGATAGAGCGCTTCCTTGATGATCTGGTTGGTGACGTGCGGGCCGTAGTAGTCGCTGGTATCGATGTGGGTGATGCCCAGCTCGACGGCCTCGCGCAGAACGGCGATCGCTTCGGCGCGGTCCGCGGGCGGGCCGAACACGTGGGGTCCAGCGAGCTGCATCGCGCCGTAGCCGAACCGTGTCAGCTCAAGGTCGTCCGCCAGGGCGAAGGTGCCTCCCGGGAGCTTCGTCGATGCCATGTCGATCCTTTCGGAGGTGGGGGACGGCCGGCAGCTGCGACCGTGGACCGTGTGATCTACAGGTGTTCAAGACCCCCGGAGCCTAGCCTTCGAGCTCCGCGCCGCTACAGGGTCACGGCTGTACCGGGGCCGAACGGCTGCTCGGGCTCGACACCTGACAGCGCCGGGCCAGACAACGCCGGCCGTCGAAGAGGTGCCTGCGGTCTCGGTCCGCGCGCCCACGCGCGCCCAGCCTGGGTTCGGCCCGTGCCCTTCCCGGGTAGGGAACGCGCCATGGCGACGACGCGGATGCAGATGAACGTCGTGCCCGAGCGGTTGTTCGCCGTTCTGGCCGATCCCGAGGCGTACGCGGATTGGGTGGTGGGGTCGGACGCGATCCGCGATGCGGACTCCGGCTGGCCGGCGGTCGGCTCGCGCATTCATCACCGGGTGGGAGTCGGGCCGTTCAAGCTCAACGATCACACCGAGGTGGTCGACCTCGATCCTGAGCGCAGACTGGTAATGCACGCGCGGGCGCGTCCGATGGGCACGGCGCTGGTGACGATGCTGTGGGAGCCGCGCGCGGGCGGCACCTACGTGACGATGCGCGAAACGCCCGGCGACGCGCTGTCGCGGCTGGCCATCAACCCGCTGACCGACTGGCTCGTGGATCTGCGCAATCGCAAGGCGCTGCGCCGGCTGAAGCGGATCGCCGAGACCGGGGTGCGCCAGGTCTGACGCGCGGCGCTGCGACGCGCCTTCGGATCCCGCCACCCGCGGGCTGCGGCCGGTTTTCGGACGCCGCTTATGCGCGCCAGGGACGCAGGCGGCGGTCGGCGAGGATCGCGCGCGCGGCCGAGCGTCCGCCCATTCCCTGCACCGAGCCGCCCGGGTGGACCGACGCCCCGGTCACGTAGAGGCCGGGCAGCGGCGTGCGATGCCGGCACAGCTCAGGCGCCGGGCGGAAGATGAGCTGCTGGTCCAGCTCATAGGAGCCACCACCCAGGTCGCCGCCAACCAGGCTCGGGTTCTCGGCCTCGGTTTGCCGCGGGCCGCGAATCGCCCGGGCCAGGACGGTGCCCGAGAAGCCCGGCGCGAACCGCTCGAGCTGCGCTTCGACGCGCGCCGCCACGTCTTCGTCAGAGCATTCGTAGCGGGCCGGGACGTGCCCGTAGCAGTAGAGGGTATGGCTGCCCTCGGGGGCGCGCGAGGGGTCATAGAGCGTGTGCTGGCCCACCACCAGCGCCGGACGCTCGGGCATCTCGCCGCGTTCGCCGGCCTGGGCGGCCGCGGCCAGGTCCTGCAGCTCACCCCCCACGTGCACGACCGCCGCCTCCCGCGCCTCGGTCGCCGTCCAGGGCACCGGAGCCCGCAGCGCGTAGTCGAGCTTGAACGCCGCCGTGGCGTAGCGCCAGATACGCAGCCGGCGGATCAGCCGGTGCGGCAGCGCATCGTCTGGAAGCATCGCCGCCAGCGGCCGCGCGCTGATCGTCGTGACCACGTCGCGCGCGGGTACCTCCTCGCCGCCGCGCAATTCGACGCCGGCCGCCCGGCCGCCTCGCACCAACACCCGGTCGACGTGCGCGCCGCACCGCACGCTGACGCCCTCGCGAGACGCCAGCTTCAGCAGCGCGCCGGCGATCGCCCCCTGGCCGCCAGCGGGAAACGGCCACCCATGCGAATGGCCGATCAGCTGCAGCAGGAACCCAAACGCTCCGCTGCCCGCTGTCGATGGTGGAAGTCCGGAGTGCTGCGCCGAGCCCGAGAGCCAGGCGGTGGGACGAAGCCCGCCGTCGAACACGTCGAGACCGAACGCCTCCACCGATCCCGCCATCCGTCGAGCCAAGAGCAGGCCGTCGCGACGCAGGGCGAGCGCGAGCGCCAGCGGGGGCCCGACCGGGGGCAGAGGCCGCAGGATCATCTCAGCGAGCCGCTGCGCAAGCGGCCGGTACTGCTCGATGAGCTCCCGCCACGCGCCACCGGCGCCCGCGTGTGCGCGGTCAAGCGAATCGGCGGTGGCCTCGAGCCCGCGGCGCAGCGCGATTGCCGTCCCATCCTCGAACGGGTGGGCCATGATCGCGTCCGGGTTCACCCAGCGCACGCCCTCGGCCTCGAGCCGGAGCTCGCGCATCGCCGGCGAGGCGACGGTCATCGGATTGAAGCCGGCGCAGTGATCGTGGACAAAGCCCGGCAGCGTCGCCTCCACGCTGGACGACGCTCCACCGGGCCGAGGGGCATGCTCGAGCACGGTGACGTCCAGGCCCGCCCGGGCCAGGTGGATCGCGCACACCAGCCCGTTGGAGCCGGCGCCGACCACGAGGACCCGCCTATCGCGACTCACCTGACGCGGACTCTGGACGGGTCCGAGCTTCCCGCTTTGCCAGCGAGGACAGACGTCGATCGAGCTTGGCACACGGGGATCAGCTACCCGGGGGCGCGGTGCCGGAACCGGCTCGGGTCCGGTCTCGACACGGTCAGGCGCCGCTATCCAGCATCCCGATGGGCAACCTCGGGTCTCCTATCGTTCAGACTAGGGATGTGGCCAAGCTTGTTCGTGACGGGGTGAGGCTCGGCTACGAAGAGGCCGGCCAGGGGGATCCGCCGCTCGTTCTCGTGCACGGCTTGGCTTGTCACCGCGGCTTCTGGGCTGAGCAGATGGAGCATTTCTCCCGGGCTCACCGTGTGGTCGCGGTGGATCTTCGTGGTCACGGTGACAGTGACGCGCCTGAGCAGCGCTACACCATGCAGAGTCTCGCCGACGACGTGGCCTGGATGTGCTCGCAGCTGGACGTGCAGCGGCCGGTCGTGGTCGGCCACAGCCTCGGTGGTCTCGTCGCGCTGGAACTTGGCGCCGCCCACGGCGGTCAGGTCCGCGGGGTCGTGCTTGTCGATTCGATCCTGCTGCCGGCCGGCGATCGTGGAGGGTTCGTGCGAGAGCTCGTCCCCATCGTGCGTTCGGCCGACGGCGGCCGGGCACTGCGCGAGTACTACTCGACGTTCTTCGGTCCTCACGATGACCGAGCCCGGATGGCCTGGATCCTCGAGGAGATCGTTCGCACGCCTGCGCACGTGACCAGTTCGATCCTGGAGGAGTCGGTCCGGTCCTGGGATGACGCCGACGCCCTCGTGCGCTGTCAGGCCCCGCTTCTGTATCTCGATGCGTCAACTCCGAACGCGGACCTCGCGCGGGCCGCGAGGCTGCGGCCCCAGCTCGTGGTTGGACGGACCGTCGGCTCCGGGCACTTCAGCCCCTGCGAGGTGCCCGCGCAGATCAACGCGATGCTCGACCGCTTCCTGGCGGTCGCCCTGGACGGCTGAGCCGGGGATCCCTCCGGTCGGCGACGGCGGGTGGCCCGGGCATCGATCGCGGCGACGGACGCGATCCGCTCGGCCGCTTTACGCAGCGGCGGCTACGGCGCCGACAAGGAGGCTCAGGGCCTGCAGGACTACGCCGACGTGACGGGACGTGATGCGGTCCCCGACCATGTCCAAGCGAAGCTTCCCGACAGCCCGCAGGGCCGCTTCTACGACGGACTCGCACTCAAGCCGGACGGCACATATGAGGGGATCGAGGTCAAGAGCGGCAGCGTTGCGCGTAACGCCGCGCAGCGAGCCTTCGACGGCAAGGACAGCTCGTCCAATCCGGCCACTGCTAGCTTGGGCGGCACGGAGATCAAGATCACCTCGGTGCGCGTCATCACGGTCCCCTGATGCCCGACGTCACCCACGCCATTACGATCGACGGCCACACCTCGATCGAGGCCGCACCGTACGACTCGACGGTCGAGGCGGCGATCGAGCGCGCCGTCCGGATGCTCGACGGCGGCCGCCACTTCGCTGTCAGCCTGTGGGCGCTGCCACCGGGTACGCCGATCGACCTAGTCAAACACGACGAGTGGCCGCAGGAGTACATCCAGGCTGCCGGGGAGGACGGCCGGCGGCTCACCGCCGAGCTGCGTCAGCGCGATGAGGCCGGCGGCTACGAGCAGTTCGTGATCGGACGCTCCGAAACGAACTCGGAGGCCCTCACCGAGACCATCTCCTGGTCGGAGGGAAGCTCTGCCGTGACGCCGAGCGAGGTGCTCACGACCGATGAGGTCGTCGATCTGTTTGTCGCCTACTACCACGCCGGGACCGTGCCGCCGGCGTTCTCGCGCCGCCCGCTCGCCGCGCCCACCCGGCAATAGCGCACTGCCTAGCGACAGGTGGCCGCGGGTGATCGGACGGTCAAGTGGAGAGGTGACCTTGACGATCTCCTTGTCCTCCTCGTGGAGCTCGAGGTTGCAGCCCACGCCGCAGGGCCGACGAGCGCGTTGGCCGCCTGCTTCACCCGGTCGACTCTCTCCTGGCAGGGCTGTTGGACGGTCCCAGGCGTCGCCAGCGACAGAGCGGGCTGGCGAACTCGAGCCGCGCTTGAACAGACCTGCTTCCACGCACCGGCAGCACGCTCACACCGGCATCGATGAGCTCGCGTCAGTTCCTGCTTTTGGACATGCTGGGTCACGCGCGGTTCGGCCCGAGCGTCGACGACGCGCCTAGCGCTCGCCGGCTACTGGTCCACGCCTGAAGGGGTCAAGCCGCCGCGGCTACTGGTCGGCGCGGAGAGGAGCAGTCCGGCTGAGACTGCCGCGTGGGCGGGTCAGACGTCCTCCAGCTCGTAGATCTCGCTACTCGGGTCGGGGCTCAGTTCGGCCAGTTTGGCGACGTCCTCGGCGACAGCCCGCCCTTCGGGAGACTCGAATGCCCGCCGCAGCGAAGCCATGTCGTCCCAGTCCAACTCAGCAATGCGGTAGTGCGGCTCCTCTCCGCGCACCACAGACGCGTTGCGGCTCAGCGTGTACCGCCGCAGGCCAGCCAGCTTCTTGGCCAGTGGAATGTGCACCTCGCGGTAATGCCGCTCGAACCCGCTGACGTCCGTCGGCGTGCTTTTCCAGAGAACGATGAACCGAACCACGAGGCCTCCTCGCTCGAATCGGGCAGCGATGACCTTAGCGGGCCGCCTACTCACGCGGGCAGCAAGCGCGCTTTCCAGCCATCTCGACCTGGAGAAGTGCAGGGCGACACTTCTGCTCGGGGGCCACAGTGAGCCGAAGCGGCACTGCGTAGCCGTAGTTCCCTGGCAGCGACAGACGAGCAGTCTGGCTGGTGCTCGGGAGAGTGCCGCTCCTGGCGATCAGTCCAGCAGTGCTTAGGTCCGGCCCGGAGAGCACCCACGGGTGTGACGTCTCACCTGACCGTGCATCACCCGCCGTCCCGCGCCTTTGGGCTGCCGATGGTTTCACTGAGGCGTGCGCCGACCGCAGCTCGGTCTACGTCGAGCGCGTCAAGCAGCGCCGCGGCTGGGTCGGGTGGCGCGAGCGACAGCAAAGCGATCAGCACCCGCTCGCGAGACCACCGGGGCGATGGATCCCACGGCGCCGCCGAACCACGACCGTGGCGCCGGTCCTTTCCGGCCTCCTCCATCGCGCGCTTGGCCACGGGCGTCATCGGCAGGTGGTCCGTCAAGACCGCCTTCAGTACGGCCCGCCGGCCGCCGAGCCCCGGTTCGCGGGTTGGCACCGGCGGCGCGCCGAGCGGCCTGTCGATTCCGACCGCCACAAGCGCATCGCGATCCATCGCATCCAGCGCCTCACGCGCCGCGCCTAGATCGCAGCCCAGCACCTGCGCGACGTCGGGCTCGCGCAACAACCCGAGCACGAGGTCCTCGGTGCCGACGCGCCTGTTACCACGCCGACGCGCCTCCTCGCGCGCATACACGGCTGTCGCCCACGGGTTAAACCCGCCGACCTTGCTCGTTTTCGCGGTCATCATGGAACCCACCTTCCGTATTTGGCGTGCACCGATTGCCGAGTGATCCCCAGCGCATCGCCGATCTGCTGCCAGGACCACCCCTGACCGCGGGCGACCGCGACCTGACGTGCCTCGACGCGCTCCGCGATCCGGCGCAGCGCCAAAGCGGCACGCAGTCCCTGGACCGGATCCTCAGACCCGATCGCTTCGGTGATCTCATCGACGTCCATCCTGTCAGCCTAGACTGACAGCGGTGTCTGTCAAGTCAAACTGACACGAGGGGCGCCGTCAGACGCCCGGATGCGTTGCGGGTGAGCTCGTGGCTGGCGGGCAAGGAGCGGCCCGTCTAGCGACGGGGTCGAGAAACGGAATTGCCGCACGCCTCAGCGCGGTAGCCGAGTAATCACAGCGCGCCCCGGCACCGTGAAGGCCGCCACTCAAGCCCAGCGCCTACTCGATCGCCCACCGGATCGGCTGACGACCGGGCTAGAAGCGCCACTCGACGCGCTCGCGACCCTTGCTGGCGACGTAGCGGTCACTCACCGGTCGCAGATCACCCGTGACGTGCCAGCCCTGCCAGGTGAACCTCCGGATCCCGGACGGCGTTCAACTGTGGGACGACCCAGGCCAGCCATCACCATCCACACGGATGGTACTAGGATGTTAGTCAGATGGCGACTCGAGCCGCATAGCGAGGATGGGAACCGATGCCGAGAAACCTCGTCGCTACCGAGAAGAGCGAGAAGATCACGATCAACGTCGGCTTGGTCGACCTGGGTCAGATCGACCTGCTCGTCGACGAGGGCTTCTTCGCAAACCGCACCGACTTCATCCGTACGGCGATCCGTCGTCAGCTGGAGAGCCGATCGGGAGCCGTAGACGGGACCGTGGCGCGACGGGCGCTGACCCTCGGCAGCGAGCACTACAGCCGCCGCGACCTCGAGCAGCTCCGAGCCTCAGATCGCATGGTCGAGCTGCGTGTCCTCGGGTTGCTGAGCATCGCCGACGACGTCTCGCCCGAGCTCGCCCTCGCCACGATCGCCGCGGTCGAGGTGCTCGGGGCGTTTCGGGCGCCTCAGGCGGTAAAGGCCGCGCTGGCATCCCGTACCGCATGAACAATCGCTGAGAGGACCCCCGATGCAGACCGACCGAAACCGCAGGATGGCCGAGGCCCTGTCGCTCACCCGTGCCGGACGGTTGACCGAAGCGACCGCGCTGTTGCAGCGGAGCGGGCTTCCCCGAACGCAGCACGTGGACGGCCCAGCCGGGTTGCGCGTCGCCACCGCGCCCTCTCGGCCGGCGACGGCGACGACCGGCGCCGCGCCGCGCGGCGAGATCCGCCATCTCCAGCACACCGAGCCCGCCGGGACTCGGAGCTACGACCTCTACGTTCCCACCGGCTACACCGGCGATCCCGTTCCGCTCATCGTGATGCTCCACGGCGGCACGCAGGGCGCATCCGATTTCGCGGCCGGTACGCGCATGAACGAGCTTGCCGAGCGCCAAAGCTTTTTGGTGGCCTACCCGGAGCAGTCGAGCAGCGCCAACCACGGGCGCTACTGGAACTGGTTCTCGGCCGCCCACCAGCGCGCCGGCGCGGGCGAGCCCGCGATCATCGCCGGCATCACCCGGCAGGTCACGAACGACCTGGCGGTCGACGCGACTCGCGTCTACGTGGCCGGACTCTCCGCCGGCGGGGCCATGGCCGCGGTCATGGCCGCGATCCACCCCGACCTGTACGCGGCGGTCGGAGTCCACTCCGGCATCGCGTATCGGGCCGCGCACGACGTCGGGTCCGCGTTTGCGGCGATGCGAACCGGAGGCACCCCGCCGGCGGCCGGCGCGGTGCCGCTGATCGTCTTTCACGGCGACCGGGACTCGACCGTGGCTCCGGTCAACGCCGACAAGCTGATCGCCTCCCGGCTCGCGGCCGGCGACATCACGCGACGGGATGGGCCGCTGACGACGAACGGCGACACCGGGCATTCCTACAGCCGCACCCTGTACAGCAACCGCGACCAGGTCACGGTCGCGGAGTCCTGGATCGTCCACGGAGGCGGCCATGCCTGGTTCGGCGGAAGCCCGGGGGGGTCCTACACCGACCCCCGCGGGCCCAGCGCCTCTGACGAGATGATCCGCTTCTTCATGCTGCACACGACGCCCTGACCCGAGGCTGACCGCATGGCAGGTCCTTCGGGATGGCTTCGAACCGGCGCTCAGGCGGCCGGGTGGTTGCGCCGCAGTCGTTTCAGGATCGCCGCCGACCCCGGGTCGTGGTCTCGCACGAGCTCGCCCATCGCGCCGGTGTCGAGCCGTGCCGGCAGCGTTTGATCCAGGAAATCGACCAACGTCCGCGCAAACCGTACCGGCTCGTCGAGCTGGGGAAAGTGCCCGGCGTGCTCGAAGATCTCCAGTCGACTCCCCGGCATGCCCTCATGCGCGGGCTGCGCGTGCTCGACCGGGATGATGCGATCCCGAGCCCCCCAGATGATCATCGAGGGTATCTTCGAGGCCAGGTACAGACGGTCTGAGGCGTCGATCCGCTGACCGGTGGGATCGATCACGGACCGGAGAGTGTGGATGAACGCGCTGCGCGCTTGCGGGCTCGAGAGCGACTGGTAGCCGCGCGCCATCTCGGTCAGGTCTGGCCCCGTCCGAATTCCGATCCGCCCCAGCGCGCGGGGAAGCACGGCCGCCGCCGTCACCACGCGCGGGTGGGCGAGCAGGGGCAGGGCGAGCTCGGAGCCGGGCAGGGTTGCGGCTCGGAGCAGCGGGTGAACGTCGTCTCCGAGACCCCCGCTGGAGACGAGCACGAGTCGCTGGCAGCGCTCGGGAAACTGGTAGGAGAACTGCATCGCGATTCCTCCCCCCAGGGAATGGCCGACGATGCTCGCCCCTTCGATGTCCAGTCCGACCAGCAGGTCACGGATCCCCGAGGCGTGCGCGCCGAGCGAGTAGTCCCCGCGGGGCTTGGCCGACTCACCGTGCCCGAGCAGATCGGGGGCCACGACGGTGTGGGACTCCGCCACCAGCTCGATGATTCGCTCCCATTGCGCGGCCCGGCCGGCGACGCCGTGGATCAATACCACCGGCGGCCCGTGGCCCGCGATCATGAAGTTCACGCGCTGGCCGTGCAGCAGGACCTCGGCGCGCTCGATCCCCGGGGGAACCCGAACCCGTCCCTTCCGCCGGCGGGGAATCGGCGTCGTTGCCGGACTGCCGGGAGCACTGATCGCGGGCATCGACGTGCACGCTACCGGTTCTGATCCCGTCGGCCGCGGATCGGCGGCCTGTCGCCGGGATCATGTCCGCTGCGCGCAGGGTGGCTGCGGACAAGGGTCGCTGCCGAGCGTCCCCCGCGAGCGCGATCATGTCCGCCGCACCCGCCAGATGTGCTCCATCGGCCAGCGCCGGGCCCACTCGCGATCTGACTCGGTGCGATAGCTGCTGGTGGCGCCGGCGGGTGGCCGGAGCTCGAGCAGCAACTCGACCACGAAGCCGCAGCGCCCGAACAGCGTGATCCACTCGCCATAGGGAAGCTGGAACATGACCGGCTCGCCCGGCTCGTGGATCTCGTGCAACCCCCAATAGTCATACAGGAGCCGATCGCCAGGATGGTCGTCTCCCAGCGGCCAGGCCAGGTCGGCGATCGGCGTCCCCGAGCAGAAGGCGAGGACGCCGCCAGGGCGCAGCAGCCGCGCCGCCTCGGGGACGGCCAGGTACGGATCGCAGAACGTCATCGCCCCCCAATCACAGAAGACCACGTCAAACGCCGCGTCGGCAAACGGGGTCGCTTCGGCGCTCGCCTGTACGAGCGGGAAATCGACAGCGGCGGCGCGCATCAGCGTGCGGGCATGGTCCAGCTGTCGCGCCGAGAGATCGAGTCCGGTCACCCGGGCGCCGCGTCGATGCAAGGCGATCGACCACTGGGCGGCTCCGCAGCCCAGCTCCAGCAGATCGCGCTCCGCGACCTCCCCGAGCACGCCGAGCTCTGACTCCGAGCGTTGCCAGAGGCCCCAGGCGTCGCCTCCTGATGCCTCGAGCTGGGCGGCGTGCTCGTCCTGGTAGCGGTCGGACTTGGCATCCCAGGCCGCTTGGTTGTGGCGAGCCTGCGGCGTGAGGCTGGGTTCGCTCATCGGGGCGGCTCGGTCATGCGATCCATCTGACCACCTGCGCGAGCCGTGGTCAACTCGGGTGAGCCCAGGCATCGGGACGGGGCCGGGGCCGGGAAGGCGCCGGCCTAGACTCCGGCTTGTGCGTACCGGGTCTCTCACCCACTCGCTTGGCCACGTCACCGAACACGTCCCGGGTCTGCGCCGCGTGCCCGTCGTCAAGCTCTTGTCCGCCGCCGAGATCGCGCTCCTGGCCCACGATCACTTCGTCCGGCTGTCGCCCGCCGAGCGCCGCCGGCTGGTTGCGCTCGTGCGCGCCGGACACGGTCGCCGGGTGCGGCTCACGGAGTCCGAGCGCGACGAGCTCGAGGGGCTGCTGCTCAAGCTCCAGCCTCGGCTGTTCATGGGTACCGCCGTGGATCGGCTTTCGCCGCTGCCGCTGCCGCGCCGGCTGCTCTACGGGCCGGCGCGCCGCAACCGCCTGCGCTAGCCCGTTGTGCCGGGTGCGGCTCGCCCTGATCGACCCCGGCGCGCTCGAGCTCAGAGGTCCGGATTTGTGGCTCGGCACACATTTCTCCGCTTCCACGGTCGCGAAAGCTCGCAAGAAATAGCGCCGATCGTATGAGAGCCTTGACGCCATGACTCGTGCCGAGCGCGCCGCGAATCTGCTGGGAGTCGTGCTCCCGTTCCTGGGCGTGCTGGCAGCCGTGGTGCTGCTCTGGAATCGGGCCGTGGACCTCTCCGACCTGGCGATCCTGGCCGTGATGTACCTGATCACCGCGGTAGGCGTGACCGTCGGCTATCACCGGCTGCTCACCCACCGCGCGTTTGCCACCTATCCCTGGATGGAGCGGACGTTTGCCGTGATGGGCTCGCTGTCGGTCCAGGGCTCGGTGATGGACTGGGTCGCCGACCACCGCAAGCACCATGCCCATACCGACAAAGAGGGCGATCCCCACAGCCCGCACGTCGGGCATGGCAGCGGGCTCGCGGGGCTGTGGCACGCCCACGTGGGCTGGCTGCTCGAGACCCAGGGGCAGGCCGACTGGAAGCGCTACGCAGCCGAGCTCTACGAGGACTCCGCGATGCGGGCGATCGGCCGCAGCTTCCCGGGCCTGGCGGTCCTCTCGCTCCTGGTTCCCACGGCCGCGGGCTTCGTCGTGCACGGCTTCACCCTTGACGGCGCTCTGCGCGGTCTCGTCTGGGGTGGGCTGGTCAGGATCTTCTTCGTGCACCACATCACCTGGTCGGTGAACTCGGTGTGTCACTTCTTCGGCAGCCGGCGCTTCGATGTCGAAGACCGCTCGACCAACGTGGGCTGGCTGGCGGTGCTGTCCCTGGGCGAGTCCTGGCACCACAACCACCACGCCTTCCCGCGCTCGGCCTATCACGGTCTGCGCCGGTGGGAGATCGACCCCTCGGGACTGATCATCGCGGGAATGGAGCGGGTCGGTCTGGCGTGGAACGTGGTCCGGATCACTCCAGAGCGTCAGCGCGCGCGCACCCTGGCCGGCATCACCCTCTGAGCAGTCATAGGCTTAGGCGATGGAGCTGGCGGGCAAGCACGCCGTGATCACGGGCGCGGGCAGCGGAATCGGGCGCGCCTGCGCGATCCGGTTCGCCGCCGAAGGCGCGCGGCTGCATCTGGCCGACGTGGACGGCGATCGGGTCGCCGCGGTCGCCGAGGAGATCGGCGCGACCGCGATCCCCACCGACGTCAGCCGGCAGTTGGAGATCGACGCCCTGGTGTCCCAGGCTCAGGCCCGAGGCGGGCCGATCGACTTGTTCTTCTCGAACGCCGGTATCCCCGGGCCACCCGGAGGACCCGAGGCGCCCGACGACGAGCTTCAACGCACCTGGGAGATCAACGTGATGGCCCACGTGTGGGCGGCCCGGGCGGTGCTGCCGGCGATGCTGGAGCGGGGGGAGGGGTATCTGCTCAGCACCGCGTCGGCGGCCGGCCTGCTCACCCAGGTCTCGGCGCTCGCGTACTCGATGACCAAGCACGCCGCGGTGTCGGTCGCCGAATGGCTTTCGATCGCCTACGCCGACGCCGGGATCAAGGTCTCGTGCCTGTGCCCGCAGGGCGTGCGCACGCCGATGCTCGACCGCGCGCTCGACGATCCCGTGGGCGCCGCTCCGCTCCTGGCCGAGGGTCTGATCGAGCCTGACGACGTGGCCACGGCCGTGATCGATGGCCTCCGCGCCGAGCAGTTCCTCATCCTCCCGCACCCGGAGGTGGCCAGGCACATGGCGCTCAAGGGCGCCCAGCCGGAGCGCTGGCTGAGCGGCATGCGCCGGCTGGTTCGCCGGGCGCGAGAGCAGGCACCGCCGGCCTGAGCGCGGCCGGCAGATCCGGGTCTAGGGCTTCAGAAACCGGCGAATGTGCCGGGCTGCGGTGCCAAGATCATTGTGGTGCAGGCTGGCCAGGCCGGTGGCCCCCAGGGCGGTCACGAACAGCCCGGCCAGCAGTGCCACGAGGGCGAGGGCCGCGGGCCAGTGAGCCTCGAGCGTCTGGCGGCCGCGGACCAGCATCCGCTGGGCGTCGGGTCCGGCGAACGCCAGCGTGGCGGTGATCCCGAGCAACGGTGCGATGAAGCAGACGTTGAAGATCACGATCAGTATCACCTGGCTGACGATGCCCTGGCCAGAGCCGACGACGGCCGTGATCGCCGCGAAGTAGGGAAACGCGGTCGGAAGCTCGACCGCGGTGATCGTGGCTCCCAGGATGGCGCTCGATCTCCGGTCGGTCTTGACCGCGGGCGCCTCGCGCTGCGTCAGCCGGTCTCGGTATCCCCACACGAATGCCGCGGCGGTGAGCATCGCCACCCCGGCCAGGAGCTCGAGCACGTAGCTGAGGTGGCGCCCGGGCTTGGGAACCAGGGACAGCACCAGCTGGCCCGGCCCCAGAGCGATGGCCAGCCCGCCCAGCAGGTAGACCGCGAACACCCCCGCGGTGAACTCGCTGACCTGGGTCCGGGCTTTCCTGCCGGCGGCCAGGTACAGCGCCGGCACGATCGTCGACGGGTTCAGCGAATCCGCCAACCCGATCGAGACGACCAGCGCGATCAGACGAAGCATGGACGAGATTGTCGCTGGCGGCCGCGGTGAATGGCGGGCGGTGGTCTGCGAGCCGGCCTCGGGGCGCTACACTCAGCACGGCGCCGGGTGGCGTTCGTTTCCACGCCCGCGGCTCGGCCGCCCATTCCTATCACCATCTTTCAAAGAGCGCGAAATGGCCCGTGGAGACGTCCGGATCGCCGCCACTCTTGCCTGCGAAGAGTGCAAGCGCCGGAACTATCAGACCAACAAGAGCAAGCGGAACAACCCCGAGCGACTGCAGCTGCGCAAGTACTGTCGCTGGTGCCGCTGTCACACCGCGCATCGCGAAACGCGCTGAGCGCGACCGGAGAGATCCGTGGCTCGCAACCGCAAACGCCGTAACGACCGGCGGCCCCGGAGGCCGTCGGACGGTGGCTCACGTCCCGGCCTCGCCACCGCGCCCGCCGCGCGAGAGGAGATCCCGGCTGCGCGCGAGGAGACCCCGGAGCCGATCGAGCATGCGACGCCGGACGTGGAGCTCGCCGAGGCCCAGCTGGCTCTCGGCCGGCCCGAGCTTGCGGATGACGACGCGCTGACGGATGACGATGCGCTGGCGGATGCCGATCCCCTGGCGGATGCCGAGCCCCTGCCGGATGACGACGCCGACGATGATGCCCTGGCCGACGAGGACGCGCTGGCGGAAGACGACACGCTGACCGACGACGACGCCCTGGCCGACGACGGCGGCGATGGTGGCGGCCGAGGAGGCCGGGGTTCGAGCTTTGACGGCGGCGACGACTTCGGCGGCGGAGCGGTTCCCGTCCCGGCGCCCGGCGCCACCCCGGCTCGCCGCCCAGGGGCCAAGCTCGTGCATTTCCTGCAAGGAAGCTGGCGCGAGCTGCAACGGGTACAGTGGCCGGACCGCCGGCAGGTGATGCAGGCCACGGGGGTTGTGATCGGGTTTGTGATCGTCGCCGGCACGTTTCTCGCGTTGTCCGACTTGGTCGCCACCAAGCTCGTGAACCTCATCCTCAAGTAATCGCTTCGTAGTCTGAGAGCAAAATGTTCCGCTGGTACGTCGTAAACACATATTCCGGCCACGAAAACAAGGTCAAGCACAACCTCGAGCACCGCGTGGTCTCGCTGCACCAGCAGCGTGCGGTCAGGCAGATCATCGTGCCCACCGAGTCCGTCTCGGAGATGAAGGACAACCAGAAGGTGACCGTCGAGAAGCGGACGATGCCCGGCTACGTGCTCGTGCAGATGGACCTCAACGAGGATTCGTGGTCGCTGGTCAAGGGGACCCCCGGGGTCACCGGGTTCGTCGGCGCCTCCAATGAGCCGGTGCCGCTGACCCAGGTCGAGGTCGATCGACTCCTGCACATGGAGCCGACCGAGCGTCCGCGCAGCCGGGCGCAGTTCTCGATCGGCGAGTCGGTCAAGGTCGTATCGGGTCCGCTGTCGGACTTCTCCGGCGAGATCTCCGAGGTCAACGAGGACGCCCAGCGGCTCAAGGTGCTGGTATCGATCTTCGGCCGCGAGACGCCGGTCGAGGTGGGCTTTGACCAGGTCAAGAAGATCTAGCCAGGCCGGCAGAGAGAAGAGAGCGATTCGATGGCCAAGAAGGTCCTAACCCAGATCAAGCTGCAGGCGGTCGGCGGCCAGGCCAGCCCGGCTCCCCCCGTCGGCCCTGCGCTCGGCCAGCACGGCGTCAACATCATGGAGTTCGTCAAGGCGTTCAACGCCCAGACCCAGTCCGACGCGGGCACCGTGATCCCGGTGGTCATCACCGTCTACGAGGATCGGTCGTTCACGTTCATCACCAAGAGCCCGCCGGCTGCGGTCCTGATCAAGCAGGCCCTGTCGCTGGAGAAGGGGTCCGCCGAGCCTCACCGGGACAAGGTGGCCAGGATCTCCCAGGACCAGCTCCGCGCCATCGCCGAGAAGAAGATGGCCGACCTCAACGCCAACGACGTCGATGCCGCGGCCAAGATCATCGCCGGGACAGCGCGCTCGATGGGCGTCGACGTCGTCTGATGACCGCCAGGAGGCACCGCTGATGTCAAAGCACGGAAAGGCCTACGCCGACGCCAAGCAGCGCTTCGATCGATCGACCGAGTATGCGCCGGCCGAGGCGATCGCGCTCGTCAAGCAGCTAGCAAGCGCCAAGTTCGACGAGTCGGTCGAGGTGCACGTCCGGACCGGGCTGAACGTCCGCCATGCCGATGAGCAGCTGCGGGGGACGATCGCGCTCCCCAACGGGCTCGGCAAGGAGGTCAAGATCGCGGTCTTCGCCCAGGGCGACAAGGCGCGCGAAGCCGAGGAGGCGGGCGCCGACGTGGTCGGCGGCGAGGACCTCGCCAAGCGGATCCAGGAGGGCTTCGACGACTTCGACGTGGCGATCGCGACGCCGGACATGATGCCGATCGTGGGTCGCCTGGGGCGGATCCTCGGCCCGGCCGGGAAGATGCCCAACCCAAAGGTCGGGACGGTCACGATGGACGTCTCCCGGGCGGTCGGGGAATCGAAGTCCGGCAAGGTCGAGTACCGGACCGATCGCACCGCGATCGTGCATCTGGTGATCGGCAAGAAGGACTTCGAGGAGCGGATGCTGCTCGAGAACTACGCCGCGGTGATCGATGAGCTGATCCGAGCCAAGCCGTCGGCGGCCAAGGGTCGCTACATCCGCTCGGTGACGTTTGCCAGCACGATGGGCCCCGGCGTCAAGGTCGACCCCTCGCGCACGCGTGACATCGTCGAGGAGCCGGTCGCCGCGTAGGCTAGGCTGAGACCAACAAGAGTTAGAAGCCCGAGACCTCCGGCCGCCAGCGCGCGTAAGCCCGGAACAGGCGGAACGCTCGAAGTTCGCCCCGGCGCCGTCAATCGGTGCCTTCGCGACCACTTTGACGCCCGCCTCACAAGCGGGCGTTTCTCGTGACGGAGAGCGAAAGGGCATGAACAGAGACCAGAAGACAGCGGTGATCGACGAGATCGCCGAGCAGATCCAGTCCGCGGAGGCGGTGTTCGCGGTCGACTATCGCGGGATCTCGGTAGCCCAGGCGGCCGACCTGCGGTTCCGGCTGCGCGAGGCCGACGCGCGCTTCCGGATCGTGAAGAACTCGCTCTCCGAGCGTGCCGCCGACCAGGCCGGCATGGAGACGCTCAAGCCGATGCTCGTCGGCCCGACGGCGCTGGCGCTCGTCCAGGGCGATGCGGCGCTCGCCGCCAAGGCGCTCAACGACGTCGCGCGCCAGCTGCACCTGCTGGAGTTCAAGGGCGGGTTGCTCAACGGCTCGACGCTGACCGCCGACGACGTTCGCTCCATCGCCCGGCTGCCGTCCCGTGAGGTGCTGCACTCGCAGCTGGTCGGAACCGTGGCGGCGCCGTTGACGGGGCTGGCTCGGGGGCTCAATGCGCTGATCACGGGGATCGCGATCCAGCTCAAGGCGATCGTGGACATGGACCCGCCCGTCCTCGTCCCCGGCGCGGCGCCCGAGGCGGCCGCGGAGCCGGAGCCTGCCGCGGAGCCCGAGACGGAGGCGCCCGCGGAGCCCGAGCCGGAGGAGGCCGCGGAGCCCGAGCCGGAGGCCGCGGAGGCCGAGCCGGAGGCGGCGGTGGAGCCCGAGCCGGAGGCCGCGGAGCCCCAGCCGGAGCCCGAGGCGCCAACCGAATCTGAAAACGAACCTGAAAATGAAACCGGGACGGGCGCGGAACCGTCCGAGGCGTAAGGAGGAATCATGGCCACCAGTACCCAAGAGTGGATCGACGAGCTCAAGACGATTTCCGTGCTCGAGCTCTCAGAGCGCATCAAGGCGCTCGAGGAGGCGTTCGGCGTCTCCGCCACCGCTGTCGCCGCGGCGGCTCCGGCCGGCGGCGCGGTCGCCGCGGACGGCGCCGGTGAGGCGGCGGAGGAGCAGACCAGCTTCGATGTCATCCTCACCGGGCCCGGCGACAAGAAGATCCAGGTGATCAAGGTGGTCCGTGCGGCCACCGGACTCGGCCTCAAGGAGGCCAAGGCCCTGGTCGACGAGGCGCCCAAGCCGGTCAAGGAGGGCGTCGACAAGGCCGAGGCCGACAAGCTCAAGGCCGACCTCGAGGAGGCCGGCGGAAGCGTCGACCTCAAGTAGTCTTCGGCAGCGCTCGGAGCGCGTCGCGCCGGTAGCACGTGCCGCGGGCGCGCTCCGTTACTTCCCGGGACAGCCGGATCGTGAAGGCTGCGGTGCACAGCTGATCGGCTGAATCCCCGCGCGGGTGCGTTTTGCCTCCGTAACCACCCTTCGATAGTTCTTCGTCGGCTATGACGTGCGTGTTCGCGCGCGGTGGTGAAGTGGGCTGATGACGACTTCAGCCCGAATCCCGGACCGGGCCCAGACCCCTCACCGTGTCGCCGATCACGCCACCGTCGGCATGGACTCCTCTCGGCGGTTCGTCGACGAATCGTTCGAACTGCTCGATCACCGTACCCGCGGCGCCCTGATCCCCGAGGCCGGGGCGCCTCCCGGGCGCTACTTGTCGATCGAGCACGACGGCCAGACGTATCTCCTCCCGCTGCAGCGCCCCATCACCCACATCGGCCGGGGTCTCGTGGCCGACGTCCGGCTCGAGGACGTCAACGTCTCGCGGCGCCATGCCATCGTCGCCCTGCGCGGCGCGGGCGCGCGCGTGCTCGACGACCGCAGTGCCAACGGCACGTTCGTCAACGGCCGGGAGGTGACGGTCGCGCATCTCAACAACGGCGACGTCCTCCGGTTCGGCTACGTGGTGTTCCGCTACGTGGAGATCGGCCCCGGAGCAAGGGCCCAGCTTCTGCGTCGGATCCCGTTGGGGATCCGCGCCGGCCGACGCGAGCCCGAGCGCGAGCCCGACGGCGGACTCGGGGCCGGGTAGCGGCGACCCGGGCCCAGGGTCGCGTGGGAGGAGGCCGGCCTCCCTCCGCGGCCCTCGGCCGAGTGGGGGTTCCGATACCGGTCTCGGGAGGCCCCAGCCGGAGCCGCCCGGGCGCGTCCGATGCCGTGTGCGCGGCCCGGTGACGGCCGGGGCCAGCAGCGCTTCGCCGAGCCATTCCCGGCCCGACAGATCCCTGGCAAGAGTCTCATCAAAGGGGTCGAAGTTGCCGACCCGCGATTTTCCCCCTACACTGCGCGAGTCAGCCGATAGTCGTAGCCGCCCGAAACGAGGCTCCGCGCCACATACGCGGATGCTGAGGGCGGGGTCCGTGAGAGCTGTACGGTCCTGCACAGGGCACCATTGCCGTGTGCTATCTTTGCTGGTCGCGCTCTCGGCGGGCTTTTGGCTCGCCGCCGGCGCCTAGTTCGCCTCCCTCTCGACCGCCCGAGGAGTCGCCGTCTTGGCAACCGCTCACGCCCCCCGGACGCGCCGTAGCTTCGCGCGTCTGAACAAGGTCCTTGAAGTCCCCAACCTCATCGATATCCAGCGAAAGTCCTTTGACTGGCTGACCGACCCCAAGGGCGGCGGCCTGCGCGAGACGATCGACGACATCTCGCCGATCGAGGACTACACCGGCAACCTGGCCGTCCAGTTCGGCGAGTTCGTGTTCGACGAGCCCGTCGCCAGCCTGGAGCAATGCCGCGAGAAGGATCTGACCTACGCCCGCCCGCTCACCGTCACCGTTGCCTTCATCAACCGGGAGACCGGCGAGATCCGCGAGCAGTCGGTGTTCATGGGCGATTTCCCGTGGATGACCGAGCGCGGCACGTTCATCATCAACGGCACCGAACGGGTCGTCGTCACACAGCTCGTGCGCTCCCCCGGCGCCTATGTGATGGAGCCCAAGGACCGCGAGAAGCAGGTCTTCATCGCCAACCTGATGCCCGCTCGCGGCTCGTGGCTCGAGCTCGAGATCGACAAGAAGGGCCGCGTCTACGTCCGCATCGACCGCAAGCGCAAGCTCCCGGTCACCGTGCTGCTGCGCGCGATGGGCTACGCGTCGGACGACGAGATCCTCAACCTGTTCGAGAACTCGCTCTACATCCGTAACACGGTCGACGCCGACCCCGAGGTGACCCGCACCGAGGAGGGCGCGCTGATCGAGCTGTTCAAGAAGCAGCGTCCGGGCGAGCCGCCGTCGATCGACGCCGCGCGCTCGTTGCTCAACCAGCTGTTCTTCGATCCCAAGCGCTACGACCTCACGCGAGTGGGTCGCTACAAGCTGAACTCGCGCCTCGGTCTGGACATCGATCTGGACAACCGCACGCTGACCCACGACGACATCATTGCCCTGGTCAAGGAGCTCGTCTCCCTGCCCCGCCTGCTCGGCATGCCCGAGGAGCCCAACGACGTCGTCAAGACCGATTACGCCGCCGACGCGGTGTCGATGCCGCGTGAGCCGATCCAGGATCACCTGGACGAGTACGAGCACTTTGGCAACCGCCGGCTGCGCACGGTCGGGGAGCTCATCCAGGAGGCGTTCCGGATCGGCCTGTACCGGATGGAGCGCGTCGTGCGCGAGCGCCTCACGACCGAGGACGCCGACACGATCACTCCGCAGACGATCGTCAACATCCGTCCGGTGGTGGCCGCGCTGAAGGAGTTCTTCGGCTCCTCGCAGCTCAGCCAGTTCATGGACCAGACGAACTCGCTGGCGGGGCTCAGGCACCGCCGGCGCCTGTCGGCCCTCGGGGCCGGCGGCCTGACGCGTGAGCGCGCCCCCATCGAGGTGCGCGACGTGCACCCCACCCACTACGGGCGCATGTGTCCGATCGAGACCCCGGAGGGGCCGAACATCGGCCTCATCGGCTCGTTGTCCTCGTACGCCGAGATCTCCGAGCACGGCTTCGTCACCACTCCGTACCGCATCGTCAAGGGCGGCAAGGTCACCGATGAGATCGTCCGGGTCGACGCGACTCAAGAGGAGGAGCAGATCATCGCCCAGGCCAACACGCCGGTCGATGACAACGGAAACCTGCTGGGCGACGAGATCCTCTGCCGCACCCAGGCCGGTCAGTACGTGACGGTCGGGCCCAACGAGGTCGATCTGATCGACGTCTCCCCGGAACAGATCTGGTCGGTCACGACGGCGATGATCCCGTTCCTCGAGCACGATGACGCCAACCGGGCGCTGATGGGCTCCAACATGCAGGCGCAGGCGGTGCCGCTGCTGGTCACCGACGCTCCGCTGGTCGGTACCGGCATGGAGCGCCGGGCGGCGATCGACACCGGCGATTTGAGCATCGCGCGGGCTGCCGGCACCGTCTCCTACGTGGACGCCGAGCAGATCGTCCTCGACCGCAGGGACGGCGGCGGCCAGGAGGAGTACGAGCTACAGAAGTTCATGCGCTCCAATCAGGGCACGCTGATTCATCAGAAGCCGATCGTCGATGTCGGCCTGGAGGTCACCGAGGGCGATGTCCTCGCCGACGGCTCGGCCACCGACATGGGCGAGATGGCGCTGGGCAAGAACCTGCTGGTGGCCTTCATGTCCTGGGAGGGTTACAACTTCGAGGACGCGATCATCCTGTCCAAGCGCTTGGTGTCCGACGACGAGCTCACCTCGATTCACATCGAGGAGTACGAGATCGACGCCCGCACCACGAAGCTCGGCGACGAGGAGATCACCCGTGACATTCCCAACCGCTCCGAGGAGTCGCTGCGCAACCTCGACGACCGCGGCATCGTCCGCATCGGAGCCGAGGTCCAGTCCGGTGACCTGCTGGTCGGCAAGGTCACGCCCAAGGGCGAGACCGAGCTGACCGCCGAGGAGAAGCTGATCCGGGCGATCTTCAAGGAGAAGGCGCGCGAGGTCCGCGACACCTCGCTCAAGGTGCCCCACGGGGAGGGCGGCGTCGTGATCGACGTCAAGACCTTCAGCCGCGACGAGGGCGACGACCTGCCGCCCGGCGTCAACGACCTGGTGCGGGTGTTCGTGGCCAAGAAGCGCAAGATCGCCGAGGGCGACAAGCTCGCCGGCCGCCACGGCAACAAGGGCGTCATCTCCAAGATCGTCGACGAGCAGGACATGCCGTTCCTCGAGGACGGGACGCCGGTCGACGTGATCCTCAACCCGCTCGGCGTGCCGAGCCGGATGAACCTCGGGCAGATCCTCGAGACCCATCTCGGCTGGGTGGCGGCCAACGGCTGGTACGAGGATGGCTCCCAGGGTGGGCGGGTTCCGGGTTCCGCCACCAACGGAGGCTCGCGCAGATCCGATTCCCGCCCGCCCAGCGCCGGCAAGGTCTACGTGTCCACGCCCGTGTTCGACGGGGCGACGGTCAACGACGTCGACGAGGCGCTGGTCAAGTGGCAGGAGGAGCACCAGAAGGGCAACGGCCTGATCCACATGGATGTCGACTCACGGCGGCGCCAGGGCGAGCGGGCATCCGGCAAGACCACGCTGTTCAACGGCCGCACCGGCGAGCCGTTCGAGGAGCAGGTCACGGTCGGGTACATGTACATCCTCAAGCTGCTGCATCTTGTCGACGACAAGATCCACGCTCGCTCCACCGGCCCCTACTCGCTGGTCACCCAGCAGCCGCTGGGCGGCAAGGCGCAGTTCGGCGGTCAGCGCTTCGGCGAGATGGAGGTCTGGGCGCTGGAGGCCTATGGCGCCGCCTACACGCTGCAGGAGATGCTCACGATCAAGTCCGACGACACCGTCGGCCGGGTGAAGGCCTACGAGGCGATCGTCAAGGGCGAGAACATCGCGGAACCGTCGATCCCCGAGTCGTTCAAGGTCCTGCTCAAGGAGATGCAGTCGCTGGCGCTCGACGTCAACGTCGTCTCCGAGGAGGGCGAGCGGGCCGAGATGCGCGAGGAGGACGACGACCTGCTCAGGGCGGCCGAGGAACTGGGCATCGACCTGAGCGGCGTCCGGGCCACCGACGGTGCCGCCGCCGACGAGACCGAGGAGCACGAGGGCGAGACCGTCGAGGCCTCCGCGGGCGAGACCGAAGCCGAAGCCGAGACCGAAGCCGAGACCGAGGACCCAGATCTGGAGTCAGGCGAAGAGCTCGAGGAAGAGGACCTCGCGAGCACAGAGGACCCAATGCTGGAAGCCGACGTACCGGAAGGCGAGGCCGAAGGCGTACTAGAGGAAGACGAAGCCGAAGCATGAGGAAGCTCCGTGGGTCCCCGTCCGGGCCTCCCGCTCGCGCAAGGAGGCCCGTGACGGAAACCCACGCGCAAGCCCACCAAACCGCACCAAGATTTCAAACCCAGAGGACTCACTTTGATTGACATAAACAATTTCGACGCCATTGAAATCGGGCTCGCTTCGTCAAAGCAGATTCGCTCGTGGAGCTCCGGCGAGGTCACGAAGCCCGAGACGATCAACTACCGCACCCTGAAGCCGGAGAAGGACGGGCTCTTCTGCGAGCGCATCTTCGGTCCGACCAAGGACTGGGAGTGCTACTGCGGCAAGTACAAGCGCGTTCGCTACAAGGGCATCGTGTGCGAGCGCTGCGGCGTCGAGGTGACCCGCTCCAAGGTTCGCCGCGAGCGCATGGGGCACATCGACCTGGCCGCCCCGGTCTCTCACATCTGGTTCTTCAAGGGCGTCCCCAGCCGGATCGGCTACCTGCTCGACATGGCTCCCAAGGAGCTCGAGAAGGTCCTGTACTTCGCCGCCTCGATGGTGACCTGGGTCGACGACGAGGCCCGCGATCGTGACGTCGAGTCGCTGGAGGGCGAGGTCAACAAGGTGCTCGACGCCTACGCGGCCGAGAAGGAGGAGCGCGTGCTCGAGCTTCGTGAATCGCTCGCGCGCCGCGAGGAGTACCTGAACAGCGCCAAGACCGGCCGTGACTTCTCAGACGACGACCACCTGTGGGCCGAGACGCTCGACGTCAACGTCGCCAAGCTGTCCGACGACGAGCGCGAGAAGATGCTCAAGGATCTGCGCAAGACCTTCGGAGCCGACATCGACGACACCGAGGCCTACATCGAGGACGCGGCCGAGCGCATGCGTCAGGTGTGGGACCTGTTCAAGACGATGAAGTCCAAGGACGTCATCAACGACGAGACCACGTTCCGGGAGCTGCGTGACCGGTTCGGTTCGGCCTACGGCTTCGGCGAGTACTTCCGCGGCGGCATGGGCGCCGAGGCGGTGCGTGACCTGCTCCAGCAGGTCGACCTCGACGACGAGTCCGCGGATCTCCAGGAGCAGGTCAAGACCGCCAAGGGCCAGAAGCAGGCACGCGCGGTCAAGCGGCTGAAGGTCGTGTCCGCGTTCCTGTCCTCGGGTAACAAGCCCGAGATGATGGTGCTGGAGGCGGTGCCGGTGATCCCGCCGGAGCTTCGGCCGATGGTCCAGCTCGACGGCGGCCGGTTTGCCACTTCTGACCTCAACGATCTGTACCGCCGCGTCATCAACCGCAACAACCGCCTCAAGCGCCTGCTCGACCTGGGCGCTCCCGAGATCATCGTCAACAACGAGAAGCGGATGCTGCAGGAGTCCGTCGACGCCCTGTTTGACAACGGGCGCCGCGGGCGTCCGGTCACGGGCCCCGGCAACCGCCCCCTGAAGTCGCTGAGCGACATGCTCAAGGGCAAGCAGGGCCGCTTCCGCCAGAACCTGCTCGGCAAGCGCGTGGACTACTCGGGCCGCTCGGTGATCGTCTCGGGTCCGTCGCTGCGCCTGCACCAGTGCGGGCTGCCCAAGCTGATGGCGCTGGAGCTGTTCAAGCCGTTCATCATGGCTCGCCTGGTCGAGCGCAAGTCCGCCCAGAACATCAAGGCCGCCAAGAAGATGGTCGACTCGATGATCCCCGAGGTGTGGGACGTGCTCGAGGAGGTCATCCACGAGCATCCGGTGCTGCTGAACCGCGCTCCGACGCTTCACCGCCTCGGGATCCAGGCCTTCGAGCCGGTGCTGGTCGAGGGCAAGGCGATCCAGGTTCACCCGCTCGTCTGTCACGCGTTCAACGCCGACTTCGACGGCGATCAGATGGCGGTCCACCTGCCGCTGTCGGCCGAGGCCCAGGCCGAGGCGCGGATCCTGATGCTGTCGGCCAACAACATCCTGTCGCCCGCGCACGGGGCGCCGCTGGCGATCCCGTCGCAGGACATGGTGCTCGGCGCCTACTACCTGACCTACGGTCCGGACGCCAAGGAGCTGGCCGAGATCGATCCGGCCTCGCGGACCCCGCGGCCGCACGTGTTCCGCACCGCCCAGGAGGCGGAGTGGTCCTACGAGCACCGGGTGGTCAAGCTGCACGACCTGGCCGAGTACCGCCCCCTGGGGCGGGAGGGCGGCCACCTGCTGACCACGGTCGGGCGGATCATCTACAACGAGAAGATCGAGCGCGCGCTCGTGGAGGCGCTCGGCGATCTGTTCGATCCGAGCTCGTATGAGTTCATCAACCGGTCGATGCGCAAGAAGGACACCACGCAGCTGGTCGACGACCTCGTGCAGCTCTACGGGGCGCCGTCGATCTCCCAGGTGCTCGACGCCTTCAAGGACGTCGGCTTCGAGTACGCCACGCGCGCCGGGGTCACGTTCTCCAAGAACGACGTGCAGACGCCTCCCTCCAAGGAGGAGATCCTGGCTCGCTACGACAAGCAGCTGGCCACGATCGAGGCTCAGTACGAGGACGGCGAGATCACCCAGGAGGAGCGTCACGAGGCCGTGACCGGGCTCTGGGACCGGGCCACCAACGAGGTCGGCGAGGCACTCTACGAGCACCTCGACAACCTCAACCCGATCGCCATGATGGCCAACTCCGGGGCCCGGGGGTCGTTCTCGCAGATCCGGCAGCTGGCCGGCATGCGCGGACTGATGGCCAACCCGAAGGGCGAGATCATCGAGCGTCCGATCAAGGCCAACTTCATGGAGGGCCTGACCGTGCTCGAGTACTTCATCTCGACCCACGGGGCCCGCAAGGGACTGGCCGACACGGCGCTGCGCACCGCAGATTCGGGCTATCTGACCCGTCGCCTCGTGGACGTCTCCCAGGACGTGATCATCCGTCAGGAGGATTGCGGCACCGAGGAGTTCATCGAGATGCCGGTCTCCCAGCTGGAGGTCGACCCCGAGACCCGGGGGCTACGCCCGACGGGCGCTCCCAACACCGACCTGATCGGCCGCATCGCCGCGCGTGACATCACGACCAAGCGGGGACGCATGATCGTGGAGCAGGGCAAGGAGATCGACCGCGCGGAGCTGGCCGACCTGTTCGAGGCCTGGCAGGACGACACCGACAAGGGCACGGTCATCACCGTGCCCGCCCGCTCGGTGCTCAAGTGCGAGGCCCCGACCGGCGTCTGCCAGGCCTGCTACGGCCGCTCGATGGCCACCGGCAACGTCGCCCAGATCGGCGACGCGGTCGGGATCATCGCCGCCCAGTCGATCGGCGAGCCCGGCACCCAGCTGACGATGCGCACGTTCCACACCGGCGGCGTGGCCGGGGCGGACATCACGCACGGTCTGCCGCGAGTGGTGGAGCTGTTCGAGGCCCGCAAGCCCAAGGGCCTGGCCAAGATCGCCGAGGTCGGCGGCAAGGTCTCGATCGAGGACTCAGACAAGGCGATCACGGTCGTGATCACCGACGACGGCGGCGAGGAGCATCGCCACACGTTCCCCCGGCGGACCCTGTTGTTCGTCGAGTCCGGACAGCGGATCGATGCCGGTACGCAGCTCAACGAGGGGTCGTTGTACCCGCATGAGCTGCTGGCCGTCCGCGGCCGCACCGAGACCGAGCTGTACCTCGTCCGCGAGGTACAGGAGGTCTACAAGTCACAGGGCGTGGACATCAACGACAAGCACATCGAGCTGATCGTGCGCCAGATGATGAAGAAGGTCAGGGTCGACCAGAAGGGCGACACCGATCTGCTTCCGGGCCAGTTCGTCGACCGCTACGAGTACGCCCGCATCAACCAGGGCGTGATCGATGCCGGCGGCGAAGGTGCTCAGGCCGAGGAGATCATTCTCGGGATCACCAAGGCCTCGCTCAACACCGACTCGTTCCTGTCGGCCGCCTCCTTCCAGGAGACGACCAAGGTGCTGACCGATGCCGCGCTTGAGGGCAAGATCGATCGGCTCAACGGCCTCAAGGAGAACGTGATCATCGGCAAGCTGATCCCGGCCGCCACGGGGCTCAAGCGCTACCGGCGGATCGAGATCGAGCCCTCCGAGCCGCTCCCCCGGGGGATCGACGAGGTCGGGTTGCTCGACCACGACGACCTGGCGGCCGAGCTCGGGCTGACCGACGGAGAGAGCCTGACCGGCTTCGGCGGCGGCATCGAGCCTGATCTCTCCGACCTGGAGAACATTGGGAACGGAGGCCCGTCGCTGGGCTTCGCCGAGGAGCTCGCCGACCTCGACCTTCCGTCCGACAACGGAGACTCCTCGCCGGAGGAGTAGCGTCTCGCTTCGATGACCCGGTGGCACCGAGAGGTGTCACCGGGGGATCGGAGAGCGCGTGACCCCCCGCCAGCGCAAGCTCCGCTTCGGCGCCGCCGTCGCCCTCGTGCTCATCGGCGTGGGCTGCGGAGCGGCTATCTCCGGCACCATCGGGAACACGCTCGCCACCGCGTTCATTGGCCTGGGCCTGATCGGGGTGGTCAGCCTGATCTTCTACGAGGTCGGGCTCAGCGAGGATCGTGACCGGGCCCGGGAGACCAGGCGCGCCGGCAAGTCTGCGGGTGCCGGCGAGGCGGGGGACGTTGGCAAGTCCGGGCGCGCCGACAGCGCCTCTGGACGGCCGCCGGGCCCGCCCGGCGAGGACGGATCGCCGGCTCGCCTGCGATCCTGGCGTCCGGACCGGATGCGGGGTCAGCGCCGGCGCCTGCGCTGAGCCGCGGCATCGTCCACCGGCGTCGCGGATCGTCGCGATCCTCATGGAGGAAGCCCCCCAGGAGGATTTCAGGGCGCGCGTTTCAGAACACGGGGGTTTCAGCGCGCGCTCCCAGCAGTTTGACGAGGCGCGTCCGGTTGGCCCCGCTCTGCGGGGGAAGGAGAGCACTCACCGGATCTGGCTTGGGCTCGCGCGCTGGAGCCCCCGCTGGCTCGCTGGGCTGCGGCGAGAGGGTGTCAGGTGCAGCCGACTCCGGGCCGCGTGCCCCCGACCGCGAGGCACGACTCCTGGATCCTCGGCTTGCGCCCGGACCGAATCGTGAACTTGTAGTACTTGCCAACCCAGCTGCGGTGGGTGATCCTGACCGTGATCTGGGTGCCGACGCGCAGGGCTCGTCCGCGGAAGATCGACTTCAGGTTCAGCGTCTTGGGCGCGGTGCACTTCTTTGTCCGCTTCCCGCATCGCTTGGGGGCCTTCACGACCGTCGTGTGCCGGCGGAACGCGCATCCGTGGCCGGTGCAGCTGGTCGAGATCGAGGTGGCTTTGGCGAGTCCGGAAACCACGAGCCCTCCCACCGTCGTGTGGGACGGCCCGTAGTAGAAGGTCCAGCTCATGTACGCGGTGACGTAACCGGTCGGCGGGATCTGTCTCGCGGTCACGTCGTCCGTCGACGAGCCCGACCCCGCGAAGTTCCCGTCACCGCCGTATATGGCAGCGATCTGGTGCTTGCCCACGCGCGTGTACGTGACCGTGCAGCTAGCTCTCTGGCTCACCACCGTCCGGTTGCCACAGCCGGCGATGGGCTTGCCCGCGTCCAGGAACGTGACCGTGCCCGACGGTCGCGCCGGGCCGCCGCCGCTCGTTCCCGTGACCGTGGCGGTATAGGTGGCGTTCGAGCCCACATTCACGTCAGCGGGCGAGCCGAGTGAGGTCGAGCTCGAGGCCCGCCCGATCGAGACCGTCGTGGCGGGGCTCGTCGAGGCCGTCACGAAAGTTCCCGGCGCGGGGGTGAAAGCGGCCGTGAGGGCCGCGCTGGAGGCGGGGAAGGCCGTCTGGCAGGTCACCGTCGCGCTCTGGTCCGTCGCGCTGACGCCCAAGCCGGCGCATCCGGCGATCGGCGCTCCGTTGTCTTCGAAAGTCAGCGACCCCGAGGGGGGCGCCGAGCCCGCGGCGGACGTGACGGTGGCGGCCAGCGTCACGGTTTGGTCAGCTACCGGATTTCCCGGGCTGACAACCAGGGACGTCGTGGTGGGCGCCGTGACTGGGCCGAGGATGTTGGACGCGGCTTGGACCGAAGGGAAGTTGCTGTTAGTCGCCGTCTCGACGATCTCGATGGTGCCGCCGACGTCTGTTGGCCGGAGCTGATAGCTGGGGTCGTTCATCGTTCCGGGGATCGGAGCGCACGTAGGATCGCAATCCTCCCATTGGCCGTTGACCATGGTGCCTGAGGGCACGGACCAGGTTCCCGGCGTGTAGTACAGCGTCTGTCCCACCTGCGTTGTTCCTTGGATGCTCGGTGGAACCGTGTTAGTCGGCGCGGCGGCCTGAGCGACGCCGGCCAGGACCCCCAGGCAAGCGCCCGCGCTCAGCAGGCTCAGCAGAACGCCGCGCACGAACAGGGCGCGGACAAACCGCGTGGCCCGCCCCCGCTGATCATGATCGAAACCTGGCACGCCCTTCCCCTAACCGCCTCTTATTCACTAAAGTTACCGGAATCGGATCGAGGAGGGGAAAACCGGCCGGATCGGGCCAGACCGCGCGCGGCGTGTCCGCGCGGGTGATCCCATGATTGCCTCGCGCGAGCGAGCTCTCGGGGGCAGGCGAGAGTGGAGGCGGGTCTCACGTGACGTCCTCCTCGCCGTGTCGGTCTGCATAGCCGTGCTTCTCGCTGTCTATGTGGCCATGGACGGAGGCGCGCCGCCGGCCGGTCAGCACGGGACGCTGAGTCTGACCCCGCCGCTCCCCAGTCCCGCCGACAGCGCCAACATCGCTTCCGCCGCGCCGCTGGTCACGAACCCGCCCGTGCTCCGCGAATCGCCGCGGCATTCGAGTCGTCGCGCCAACGCCGTGGCCCACAAGGCGCAAGCCAGCAGAGCGCAAGCCCACAGGGCTGCCGCCCCGGTCAAGCCGACCACCACCCGGGTCGCTGCGATCAAGGCCACGGCGCCCAGCTCAGATCCGTCCCCCGCCCCTACCGATGGCACCGATCGGCGAGTCAGCGTTCCAGTCTCCAGCCCCCCGCCGACCGCGAGCCCCGATCCTGGCCCGTCCAGCCCACCGGCGCACACCAGCCCGCCGGTGCAGTCCAGCCCGCCGGCGGCGACCGCTCCCCCGCAAGCATCTCCGCCGGCGCAATCCAGCCCGGAGCCGAGCTCCACCGCGAGCAGCGGCGCAACCGGTGCGGGCTCCGGATCCGGCTCGGGCGGTTCGGGCACGGCCAGCGGCGGCGGCTGAGAGGCGAGCTCGGCGGCTGTCCCCCGGATCGCCGCCCGCTGGGCCGATGGCCGGACGCCGGGCCGATCGCCGGGCCGCCGGGCCGCCGATCGATAAGCTAGTGAATCCCGGTTCACGAGTGATAGGAGCGTCCCCTTGGACCTCAACGACACCCCCGAGCAGGCTGCGTACCGGGCCGAGGCCCGAGCCTGGCTGAGCGAGCACTCCGAGCAGGCTCCGCCGCGCTCTGGGTCCCACGAGGACAAGGCGTACATCGATGCGCGCCGCGCCTGGCAGGGACAGCTGGCCGAGGCGGGCCTGGCGGCGGTGACATGGCCGACTGAGTTCGGCGGTCGGGGCCTCGGGCCGATAGAGCAGGTCACGGTCAACCAGGAGATCTCACGCGCCCAGGTGCCCGGGATCCTCGATGTGATCGGGATCGGGATGCTCGGCCCGAGCTTGATCGCGTATGGCTCCGAGGAGCAGAAGAGCCGCCATCTCGGACCGATGCTGCACGGCGACGAGGTGTGGTGTCAGATGTTCTCCGAGCCCGGGGCGGGCTCCGACCTGGCGGCCGTGCAGACCCGGGCCCGGCCCACCGACGACGGCGGCTGGACGCTCAACGGCCAGAAGGTGTGGACCACCAACGCCCAGTTCGCGTCGTTCGGGCTGCTGCTGGCGCGCACCGATCCCGACGTGCCCAAGCACAAGGGCCTGACCATGTTCATCGTGCCGATGGATGCCGAGGGCGTCACGGTGCGCGGGCTGCGCCAGATCTCCGGCGAGGCCGAGTTCAACGAGGTCTTCTTCGACGATGTCAGGCTCGACGCGGATGCTGTGGTCGGCGGCGTGGGCAACGGCTGGGGCACGGCGCTGACCGTGCTGATGTACGAGCGGCTCACGATCGGCTTCGGATCGGAGGCCTACGGGTCGCCGGCCCGCCTGGCCCAGACGCTGGCCGCGGACGCCGGCGCTCGCCACGACACCGACGCGCGCCGCCGGCTGGGCGAGGTCATCACGGACCTGCTGGCCGTGCGGTTCAACGGCTACCGCGCCCTGACCGCGCTCTCACGGGGGCAGATCCCGGGGCCCGAGGCCGGGCTGGCCAAGGTCACGATGGTCAACGCCGCGATCGCCGCCACCGACCTGGGGGCCGATGTGGTCGGTCCCGACGCCCTGGACACCGACAGCGAGTGGAGCTATCTGATCTCGTTCCTGCCCGGCCTGAAGTCGGCCGGGGGCACCGAGCAGGTCCTGCGCAACATGATCGGCGAGCGGGTGCTCGGGCTGCCGCCCGAGCCGCGCCTGGACAAGGGGGTTCCGTTCAGCGAGCTGCGGGCGATCGAGAAGCAGGCGGTGGCCTCGTGAACTTCGCTCTCACAGACGAGCAGGAGCTGCTGCGCGAAGCCGCCCGTGGATCGCTGTCACGCGTAAAGACGCTCGAGGCCGCCCGCGCCGCCCTCGAGGATCCGACCGCCCTCCCGGACCTGTGGCCGCTGGCGGTCGAGGCCGGGTGGCCCGGTCTGCTGATCGGCGAGCAGCACGGGGGGGCCGGGCTCGGGGGGTTCGACGCGATGCTGGTGGCCGAGGAGTGCGGCCGGGTGCTGGCCGGCGTGCCGCTCCTGGGGCTGCTCCCGGCGACCGCGATCCTCGACGCCGCAGGCGACGAGAGCCTCGAGGCGGTGGCCGGCGGCGAGCTGCGCCCCGTCTACGTTCCCGCGCGGCCGCCGGGGGAGCTGGATGCCGGGTGGACGGTCGAGCCCCACGCGGGCTTCGCCCGAGCCGAGGCGCCGCAGGCAACCGTGCAAGGCGACCAGGTGACGCTGGACGGCAGGGCGGCCTTCGTGCCCGACGCGCCCGGCGCCGGGCTGCTGGTGGCGGTCGGCACCGACCGGGACGAGACGCCGATCGCGGTCGCCATCGACGCGAGCGCCGAGGGCGTCTCGATCGAGAGCGTGATGCGCTATGACGCCACTCGCCGGCTGGCCGGCGTGAGCTTCCGGGGGGCGCGGGGAAGGCGCCTGGCCGTCGATCCGCCCGTGCTCGAGGACGCCTGGTATCTGGCCCAGGCGCTGATCGCCGCCGAGTCGATCGGGGCCGTGCAGACCTGCCTTGACGTCAGCGTCGCCTACGCCAAGGAGCGCTTCACGTTCGGACGCGCGATCGGCTCCTACCAGGCGATCAAGCACGAGCTCACCGAGGTGCTGCGCCGGCTCGAGAACTCCCGCGGCCTTGAGTACTACGCCGGCTGGGCGCGCGAGTCCCAGCCCGAGGAGTTCCCGCTCGCGGCCAGCGCCGCCCGGAGCGCCGCCGGCGGCGCGCTGGACTTCGCGGCCCGGGCGATGATCAACGTGCACGGCGGGATCGGAGCCACCTGGGAGCACGACGCGCCGCTGTTCTTCCGGCGAGCCCAGCTTTCGCGTCGTCTGCTGGGAGGCACCCACGACGCCACCGACCGGGTGGCCGAGCGCACGATGGCGGCTGCGGCGGCGCCCTGAGCGCTCTCGCCTGAATCCGCCGCCGCCTGAATCCGCCGCCGCCGATAGGGCCCAGCCCCCGCGGGAGCTAGGCGGTGGCTGGCTCGCCGCCCTGCGGCCTCGGCTGGCCTCCCGGCAGCGGCTCGCCCTCCCGCAGCTTGGCGAGCTCCCGCTCCACCATGGCCTCGTGCTCGACCTCGTCCTCGCGCGCCTTTCGCGGGCTCCAGCGTCCCGTCATCAGGAACACGAACGGGATGAACACGAGCTGGGCGAAGAAGCAGATCCACCACCAGGTCTGCCACTGTCCCGGGTTGTCCTTCGCGGCCTTGGCGACGTTGGTGGCGTTGGCCGACAGGTAGGCCAGGTCGGCGGGCGGAACGGTCGAGATCGACTTCAGCCGGGCGGCCGCCAGCGTGACCCTGGGGCCGTTGGTCTGCAGGAAGGTCAGGTCCGCGCGCGGCACCGCGCCCAGCGCGGTGAGCCTCGCGGTGGCCTGTGCCGGCGACACGCCGAGCCGGGTGGCGATGTCGCCCACGGCCCTGGCCAGGGCGGTCCTGCTGGCCGGATTTGCCGAGAGCGCGGCCCGGGTCGCGGGGTCGATCGCCGACAGGGTCGCGAGCTCCGGCTTGAGCCTGGCGCTGAGCAGCACCACCCTGCCGACGGCGGTCGGCGACAGCCCGGAGAGCTGGGAGAGCGCGCTCGCCTGCGCGGGCAGGTTGCTCGGGTTGGCCTTGAGCGCCGCGAGCGTCGCCGGCGAGACGGTCTGGAGCACCTTTACCTGCTGGGGGTACTTGGCCACGATCGCCTGCACGCGCGGCGCCTTGTTGACCAGGGTGTTGGTTGCCGGAACCACCGCGGTCAGAAGCGCGAACGAGGCCGTCACGATGATGCGGATCGTCCACCCCCAGACCGCGAGCCCGGTCGCCGTGGCGGCCGGATTGTGCTTCTCGACCGTTTCCGTGAACCCGGCCATCCACGACACGTAGGCCATCCCGCTGCCGACGAAGATGATGACGAAGTAGAGGGCGAACGTGTGGTAGGCGGTGTGCGGATCGGTGGTGGTCGAGGCGAACAACCCCGTCCCCACCAGCGCGATCATCGCGCCGACGACCATGAACGGCTTGCGCACTCGGAACCGGTCCGAGAGCAGGCCGAAACCCAGGAGCGTGATCGCGTTGGCGGCCCAGGCCCAGTTGGCGAGGTCGTTCGCTCGGGCCTCGCTGTAGCCGAACACGGTCGCGAAGAACACCACCAGGAACCCGACGAACACGTAGTAGAGCATCAGGAACAGGCTGATCGCCAGCGCCGAGCCGACGATATCCACCTTCATCATCTGCCGCCAGTGGCCTCTCAGGAGGTGGGCCAGATCCAGACCGGCCGCGCGCGCCTCGACCAGTGCCCGGTCCCGCATGCTCACCATCAGCTGGTCACGCAGTCTCGGAGAGAGCTCCCGGAGTCCCACCAGCGTGATCAGCCAGACCACCAACCCGACCACGCCGCACAGGCGGAACTGGAACTGCCAGTCCGGGTGGCTGGACAGCGTGTGGCTGGACACCTCGGTCACGACCAGGCTTCCGAGCACCGGACCCATCGTCCAGAACCCCATCGCGGTCGCGCGCCCCACCTGCGGCGAGAAGTCGCGGATCAGCGCCGGCGTGGCCACCAGCGCGACGCCCTCCACCATGTACACCAACGCGACGAACAGCGTGAACTCCGCCTTGCTCGACGCGTTGGGGATCGCGAACAGGATCAGCAGGCCCGTCAGAAGCAGCCCGCCGACGACGAGGTTCGCCCGCCCCCAGCGATCGGCCAGCCCGGCCGCCAGGGAAGCGAATGCGCCGACCGCGTTCCCGATAACGGCGACGAACACGAACTCCGTGAACGAGAAGCCGTAATGGGCGATGATCTTGGTCGACACCGCGCCCTGGATGTAGAGCTCGTAGTAGAGCGTGACCGTGGCCAGGACGGTGATCCCGAGATACAGCATCCGCGCGCCGGTCTCCGGATAGCGGTACAGCTGCCGGTTCCAGAGTCGTTGCAGCCCGCGAGGGGCCGCGGGTACGGGCATCCGGCCTTGGTCGGTGACGGCGCTCATCGAATCGAATCCTCTCCTCGGACTCTCCGCGCAAAGTATTACCCGATTGCGTGCACGTCTAAGCCAGTCGAGCCTTGGAGGGGGCCATCGAGCTGGAGCCCCGCCCTCCTAATCCGCCGTGGATCGCGCCGGATCGACGCGATGCTCAGGTGCAGCCGATGCCGGGCCGGGTGATGTTGACGGCCAGGCAGGCTTCGAAGATCCTCGGTTTATGGCCGGAGCGGGTGGTGAACCGGTAGTACTTGCCAAGCCAGGCGCGGTGGGCGATGCTGACCGTGAGCTGGGTGCCGGCGGTCAGGTGGCGTCTGTGGAAGATGGGAATGAGGTTGACCGGCTTGGGTCGGGCACATTTCTTCTTGGGGTTCTTGGCGCATCGTCTGGGGATGGTGAGGAGGGTCGTGTGGTGCGCGAACGGGCAGGCGTGTCCGCCGCAGGTGACCGAGATGGAGGTCCCCCAAGCCAGTTCGGAGACGATCAGTCCCCTGACCTGCGTGTAGCCGGGGGTGTAGTAGAAGCTCCAGTTCAGGTAGGCGGTGACGTAGCCGGTGGGTGGGATCGGGCTCACGGTCACGGTCTTGGCCGAGGAGCTGGAGCCTGAGAAGTTTGCGTCGCCGCCGTAGCTGACGGCGATGTGGTGCTTTCCCAGCCCCTGGTACGTCAGCGTGCATCTTGCGTTCTGGTTGACCACCGGCTGGTGGCGGCAGCCGGCGACGGGCTTGCCGGCGTCCAGGAACGTGACTGTGCCGGAGGGTTGCACCGGGCCGCCGCTGCCCGCCGGCGATCCGATCGTGGCCGTGTAGGTGGTCTTCGAGCCCAGGTCGGGACGCGTGGGCGCGTCGAGCGACAGCGAGCTCGGGGCTCTGCCGATCATCACGGTCGTCGACGAGCTGGCCGAGCCCGTCACCAGCGTGCCCGGGCCGGGAGCGAAAGCCGCCGTAACCGCCGCCGTGGAGGCGGGAAACGCCGTCTGACAGGTCACGGTCACGCTCTGGCCGATCGGGTCGACCGCCAAGCCCATGCAGCCCGGGAGCGGTGCGCCGCTCGCGGCAAACGTCACCGATCCCGCGGGGCGCGCCGAGCCCGTGGCGGAGGTGATCGTGGCCACCAGCGACACCGCCTGATCGGCCACCGGATCTCCCGGGAGCGCAAGCAGCGATGTCGTGCTGGGCGCCGTCAGCGTGCCGGCGACATTGGTGACGACCGAGGTGAATCCCGAGTAAGCGGTGGTGCTGCCGCCCGCGTTGGTCGCGGTCTCCGTGACCTGGATGGTCGCGCCGATGTCCGCCGGCGACAGGCTGTAGGTCGTCGCCGTCGCGCCCGGGATCTCGGAGCAGTGGCTATCGCCGGCGTCGCAGCGCAGCCACTGTATGGAGGTCGAGGTCGGGCTGTTGCTCCAGTAGCCCGGGTTTTCGGTGAGCGTCCGCCCCTCCTGGGGAGTGCCGGTGATGGTCGGAGCACCCGCGTTGACGGGGGCGGGCGGCGTCGCGGCACCCGTCTGATTCGAGTCGGCAGGAGCTCCCGGCCCGGCGGCGTTCTCGGCTGTGACCTGCACTCTGATCCGACTGCCGATGTCGGCAGCCGTGACCGTATAGAGCGAGCTGTCGCTGGAGGTAGAGCTCTGGACGCAGGCGGATGAGCAGTCCTGCCACACGTAGCTGTACGCGGTCGGGCTGTTGGTCCATGTGCCGGGCGAGTTCACGCTGATCGTCTGCCCCTGCTGAGGGGTCCCGGATATGACCGGTGGGGCGGTGTTGACCGGTGGGACGACGGGGGGCGGTGGGAGCGGGGTGACCGGGCCCACGGGGACCGAGTCGACAGTGGTGCTCACGGGCGGGACGCTCTGGCTGGTCGCCGCTTCGACGATCATGATCGTGTCGCCGAGGTCTGCGGGCTTGAGCTTGTAGGTGGGCTGATTGGCCCTGGTGCCGGGGATCTGAGCGCACGTGCTGGGGCTGGGGCATGCCCACCATCGATCGGTGACCTTGACCGGCTGGTCCCAGGTTCCCGCCACATAGCTCAGGGTCTGTCCCACCTGCGGGGTCCCCTGGATGGCCGGCAACGTCAGGTTGCTCGGCGCTGCCGCCTGCGCCGATCCGGCCAGCGGCCACAGGCAGGCTCCCACGATCAGCACGGACGGGAAAAGCCGGCTCCGAGTCACTGCGCCGAAGAACCGGACGACAAACCACCCTTGATCACGAACGAGTCTCGGCACATCTACCCCTGACGGAATCCAGCGTATCAAAGCTAGCCAAACCTGCTCATCATCACCAAAGCGAGGTGGTGGCCCCCAAGGGGACCAGATCAGCAGCCGCAGCCCCCGCCCGGCCGACCCGGTTTGGTGGGGGCGCCCTTGCCAGGCAGGAGCGCCGGTCGCTAGGCTTGTGAATCCCGGTTCACGCGACCCTCGATCAGGTGAGTGGAGATGGCGACGACCGAGATCACCAACCCAGCCCGCGAGGTGCTCAACCAGGCGCCGCCCCTACAGCCCGTCAACCTGTTCGACGTCGACCTGGCCCTGGGCGAGGCCCTGGAGCGCGAAGGCGGCGCCTGGGGAGCCGAGCGGGCGCGCGAGGCCGGGCGGGTGGCCGGCAGCACCGAGGCCCTGGAGCACGGCCGGCGGGCGGAGCGCACCGAGCCGCGCCTGACCACCCACGATCGCTACGGCAACCGGATCGACGAGGTCCAGCTCGACCCCTCCTGGCATTGGCTGCTGCGCGGCGCCGTGGAGCGCGCCATCCACAGCCTGCCCTGGAGCGAGCCCGGCCCGGGCGCCCATGTGGCCCGAGCCGCCCTGTTCATGCTGTGGTCAAACGCCGACGCGGGAGTCATGTGCCCGGTCTCGATGACCTACGCGGCCGTGCCCGCGCTCCGTGACGGCGCCCCCGCGCTGGCCGCCGAATGGGAGCCCCGGCTCACCTCGACCGACTACCGGCAGGGGGCGTTGGCGGGGATGGCGATGACCGAGCGCCAGGGCGGCTCTGACGTGCGCGCCAACATCACCCGCGCCGAGCCGGCCGGCGATGGCACCTACGAGCTGCATGGCCACAAGTGGTTCTGCTCCTATCCGCCGTGCGCCGTCTTCCTCGTGCTCGCCCAGACCGGCTCCCCGGCCGCCCTGTCGTGCTTCCTGGTGGAGCGGGGCCCCGGGATGGAGTTCCAGCGGCTCAAGGACAAGCTGGGCACCCGCTCACTGCCCTCCTCGGAGGTCGAGTTCCACGGCGCCCCGGCCAGCTTGGTGGGACGGGAGGGTCGCGGTGTCCCCGCGATCATCCGGATGGTCAACCACACCCGGCTGGATTGCCTGCTCGGCTCCACCGCCGGGCTGCGCCGGGGGACCCTGGAGGCGATTCACCATGCTCGTCACCGCTCGGCGTTCGGCGCGTTGCTGGTCGACCAGCCGGCGATGCGCAACGTGCTCGCCGACCTGGCGATCGAGTCCGAGGCCGCGACCGTCACCGCGATGCGGGTCGCCCGCAGCTACGACGAGCCTGGTGACGAGGCGTTCCGGCGGTTCGCCACCGCCGTCTGCAAGTACTGGGTGACCAAGCGCGCGGCGGCGCACGCCGCCGAGGCGCTCGAGTGCCTCGGCGGCAACGGGTTCGTGGAGGACTCGGGCCTGCCGCTTCTGTATCGCGACGCGCCGCTGAACTCGATCTGGGAAGGCTCGGGCAACGTCGCGGCGCTCGACGTGCTGCGCGCGAGCGTCAGGGAGCCCGAGGCGCTGCCCGCGTTCCTGGCCGAGTGCGAGCTCGCGGCGGGAGCCGACGCCCGGCTCGACGCTCATCTCGCCGACGTGCGCCGGCGCGTCGCGGCCGTGTTCGCCGGGGACGAAGCCGAGGGTGCCGAGCAGCGCCTGTACGACGGCCAGTTTCAAGCCCGTCGTCTGGTCGAGGACCTCGCCGTCTGCCTACAGGGCTCGCTGCTGGTCCGCCACGCGCCGCCCGCGGTCGCCGATGCCTTCTGTGCCGCGCGCCTGGCCGGGGAGGGAGGCCGGGTGTACGGCACGCTGCCGGCCGGCGTCGACGCCGCGGCCATCATCGACCGCGCCCTGCCGACGTGAGCGCCGGCGCCGCCGCCACCGCGAGCACCCGGGAACGGCTGCTCGCCTCCGCCCGGGAGCTGATCGAGCAGGATGGCTATGGAGCCGCCTCGGTGATCGCGATCGCCGAGCGCGCTGGGGTCGCCGCCGGAACTCTGTACCGGCACTTCTCCTCCAAGGAGGAGCTGTTCGTGGAGGTCTTCCACGTCGTGTGCGCGCGTGAGGAGCGCGCCATGAGCGCCGCCGCGGCCGCGCTGCCCGCGCCCGCCCCCGCCGTGGCCGAGCTCGAGACGGTGCTGGCCACCTTCGCGCGGCGGGCGCTGCGCAATCGCCGGCTGGCCTGGGCGCTGATCGCCGAGCCGGTCGACCCCCGGGTGGACGCCGAGCGTCTGGCCTACCGCGGGCGCTACGCCGCGATGATCGCCGAGGTGCTGCGGGCCGGGATCGACGCCGGGGAGCTGCCGCCCCAGAACGTGGCGCTGACCGCTGCCGCGCTGGTCGGCGGCTGCGGCGAGGCGCTCGTGGGTCCCCTGTCTCCGCTCGGACTCACTGGTCCGCCGGCGGACGAGGTCGTACACGCGCTGCTTATCTTCGTGCGCCGGGCGGTGGGGGCGTGACGCTCGCGCCGCCGGCCGTGCGCGTCCAGCGGCACGGCCCGGTGACCACGGTGCTGCTCTGCCGCCCCGAACGTCGCAACGCCGTCGACGGGGCGACCGCGGACGCGCTGGCCGACGCGTTTCGGGGCTTCGAGGCCGATCCGGGCGCCTCGGTCGCGGTGCTGCACGGCGAGGGCGGGGTGTTCTGCGCGGGCGCCGACCTGAAGGCGGTCGGGACCGAGGCCGGCAACCGCGTGGCGGACGACGGCGATGGGCCGATGGGGCCGACTCGGTTGCGACTGCGCAAACCGGTGATCGCCGCGATCGCCGGTCACGCGGTGGCCGGGGGCCTGGAGCTTGCCCTGTGGTGCGATCTGCGCGTGGCCGAGGCGGGCGCGGTGCTCGGCGTCTTCTGCCGGCGCTGGGGAGTGCCTCTGATCGACGGGGGGACGGTCCGCCTGCCGCGCCTGATCGGCTTCAGCCGGGCCATGGACATGATCCTCACCGGCCGAGCCGTGGATGCCTCGGAGGCCGAGCGGATCGGGCTGGTCAACCGGGTCGTCGGCTCCGGGCAGAGTCTGGCGGCCGCGCAGGAGCTCGCCGCCGAGCTGGCGCGGTTTCCCCAGACCTGCCTGCGCGAGGATCGGCTCTCGCTGCTCGAGCAGGAGGGGCTGGAGGAGCCGGGAGCGCTCGCCAACGAGCTGGCGCACGGCCGGCGCTCGCTGATCGAGGCTCGAGCCGGGCTGGAGCGGTTCCGGGCCGGCGCGGGGCGCCACGGCGAGTTTTGACGCCGATCCTCATCCGGCGCGTAGCGAATCTGCCCAGGCCTCGAGCCCCCGGGTCTGCTCGGCGGTGAGGCCGATCGCGGGCTCGGTCAGGACGAGCTTGGTGGGGCCGGGGCGCGCGTGGGCCCAGGCATGGCAGCTGTCGTCGAACGCGTCATCGATCCAGGCCAGCGGCCGCGAGGGCCCGGCGTAGGCGTCGATCGCGTCAAGCTTCCAGTGGCGAGCGCTCGACGCGCCCCGTCCCGGCTCGATCGACGCGCCCCGGTCCGCCCCGATCGACGCGCCCAGGTCCGGCCGGGCAAACGTCAGGTGCCCCAGGCCGGCGGGGAGCCCGAGTGCCCGCGGCAGGTACTCGTCGGCTCGCTCCTCCCAGCCGCTGCACCACACCAGCTCGAAGCGGCGCTCCAGACCGCCCAGGAGCTCCCCGGCGGTCGCAGACAGGAAGTGAGGGATCCCGTCGACGAGCGCGAAGCGCCCGGGCGGGGGGCCGCCGGCGTCGAAGCCCGACAGCGAGATCACGCCGTCGATATCGATCAGAAGAAGTAGTCGGTACATACTCGGGCTTAATCTGACTGCGACACCGTGAGTGGGGCAGCGGGTACAGTCTCCGCACGTCGCACCAGCCTCGCACCAGCCGACAGGCCGACGGAGCGACCCACAGCTCGAGCTGGCTCGGGCAATCGTCCCAGCCATGAGCTCAACTTAGCCTCCGGACTTTCCGCCTTCCTTCCTTTGGGTCAACTGCTCGGCATCCTGCTCGCGCTCGCCTGCGCTCTGGCCACCAACGTCGGCTTTTTGTTCAAGCACCGAGGCGCCTGCGCGGCGCCCGCCGTCGACTTCCGCCACCCGGTGCGCTGCGCCCGATCGCTGTTCGGCTCCAGGCTGTTCTCGATCGGGATGCTGATCGCGGCCGGAGCCTGGTTGCTCCACGTGGCCGCCATGGCGGTTGCGCCTCTGTCGCTCGTTCAGGCGGTGCTGGCGGGGGGCGTGGTCCTGCTGGCGGTGATGGCCGAGCGCATGTTCGGGGTGGGGATCTCGCGGCGGCAATGGGTTGGGCTCTACCTGACGGCGGGCGGGCTGATTCTGCTCGGCCTGAGCCTGCCGGCGGTCCACGGAGCCCATTCCCGGTTCTCGGTCCCGGGCATGATCGGGTTCGAGGCCGCGCTGCTGCTCGTGGGCACGCTGCTGATCATGGGACCGCGGATCGGCGCCCCCGCCGAGCATCACGGCTTCATGCTGGGAGCCGCCGCCGGCATCCTGTTCGGCGTCTCGGACGTCGCGGTCAAGGCGATCTCGGGAATGATCGCGGCCCACGGGCCCCTGGGACTGGTGAGCCCGTGGCTGATCATCACCGCGGTGGCCTCGGTCGCCGCCTTCTACGCCTCGGCCAAGGGGTTGCAGGACGGCGAGCCGGTGCCCGTGATCGCGGTCACCGGAACGGCCGCCAGCGTCTCGGGCATCGTCGGAGGGATCATCGTCTTCGGGGACCCGCTCTCCGGGCACCCGCTGGCCCTGATGGCCGAGATCGGGGCCTTCGCCCTGGTGCTCGTTGCCGCATGGTTGACGCCGGCCCCGGTGCGGGCCGGCCAGGCGACCGCCACCGCCACCTCCCCGGCGACGGCCTGACCGGCGCTCGCGGATGAGCTCGCCGCTGGTCTCGGCCGCCGAGCTCACGCGGATGCTGGGCGACGACGAGCGTCGCCCGGCGCTGCTCGACATCCCCTGGCAGCTCGGGGCGGGATCCGGCCGCGACCGCTACGAGCGCGGCCACATCCCGGGCGCCGTGTTCATCGACCTCGACCACGAGCTGGCGGGCACGCCCGGCCGGGGCGGCCGCCATCCGCTTCCCGGCGCGGAGGCGTTCACGCGCAGCATGCGAGCGGCCGGCGTCCGCGAGGATCGCCCCGTCGTGGTCTACGACGCCGCCACCTCGATGGCCGCGGCCCGAGCGTGGTGGCTGCTGCGCTACTTCGGCCACGCCGACACGGCAGTCCTCGACGGGGGCCTGGCCGCCTGGGAGCGCGCCGGGGGCGAGCTCGCCTACGGAGCGGAGTCGTCGCCGGCCGGCGATTTCGTGGCCCGCCCGGGGGGCATGGCGGTCCTCGACGCTCGCGCCGGAGCCGCCCTGGCCCACGAGGGAGCGCTCCTGGACGCCCGCTCCCCCGAGCGCTTTTCAGGCGAGCACGAGCCCGTGGACCCGGTGGCCGGGCACATCCCGGGCGCCCGCAATCGGCCGACCACGCTCAACCTCCGCCCGTCCGGCGAGTTTCGCGACGCCGCCTGGCTACGCGCCGAGTTCGCGCGGCTGGGAGCGACGGGGTCCCGGCCGGTGGGGGCCTACTGCGGGTCGGGGGTGACCGCGGCTCACGAGGTGCTGGCGCTGGAGGTGGCCGGAGTGCCGGCCGCGCTGTATCCCAACTCCTGGAGCGAATGGATCACCGATCCCGCTCGCCCGGTCGCGACCGGGGACGAGCCCGGCGAGCCGGGAGGCTAGGCCGCCGCGCTGCCCTCCAGCAGGACCTTGGCGACCTGCTCGGGGTCGTCGTAGGTGGGCACGTGACCGCAGCCGTAGAGCGTCACCATCCTGGCGTTCGGGATCGCCCGGGAGGCCCGCCGGGCCTGCCGGGGCGCGAGCAGCCGATCCTTCTCACCCCAGGCGATCGTCACCGGCAGCTCGATCGGTGCCTCGCCTGCAAACGCCCGGGGACCGATCGCCGCCAGCGTGGAATCGAACCAGGGGGCGCCCGCGAGCGCCCGGACGCCGTCGGCGGCCGGGCCGGGCGGGACCCGCGTGGGATGGGCGAAGAACAGGCCGAGCGCGGCCACGCGGGCGGCCCTCGGCGCCAGCAGGGCGTCGGCGCGCGAGGCCATCAGCCGCGCCCCCCGGACCGAGATCCTCAGCGACAGGCGCGCCTGCAGGGTCTCGGGGCGGTTGGCGAAGCCGGCCGGAGACAGCGCGGTGGCGGAGCGGACCTGACCGCGCTTGGCCAGCTCCAGAGCGATCAGCCCACCCAGCGAGTTGCCCGCGACGTGAGGACGCCGCACCCCGATCTCCTCCAGGAACTCGCTCACCAGCGCCACCAGCGAGGCCACTCCGGCCGGCACACCGGCCGCGGGCCGGGGCGAGCCCCCGAACCCGGGCAGGTCAAGCGCGATCACCTCCCGGGCGGGGGTCAGGCGATCGAGCACCGGCTCCCAGATCTGCCATTGGCTGCCGATCCCGTGGATCAGCACCAGCGGCTCGCCGCTGCCGGCGCGGTAATGGTGAAGCGGCACGGGAGCCAACCTATCCGAGCGCGGCCGCGCGGGGGCTGCGCGCGGCGAACTCGCGGTCCCCCTGGCACCCCGATGTACAACCAGCTACGCAGATCGGGCCGAAACGGCCAATTGAGCTGGCGCCAGACGATCGGTACGGTTGTACAAAACGGCACGCAAGGATTTTGGAGGCGAGAGGCATGGCGAGCACCGAAGCGGCAGTCCGGACCGAGCACAGCACCCTGCAGGAGCTGGGACGCCGGCACCTCTGGATGCACTTCACGCGCCTGTCGGCCTACGAGGATCACGAGATCCCGATCATCACCCGCGGTGAGGGGTGCTACGTGTACGACGACCACGGCAACCGCTATCTCGATGGCCTGTCGGCGCTGTTCTGCGTCAACATCGGTCACGGCCGGGCCGACATCGTCCAGGCGGGCGCCGATCAGGCCAAGGAGCTCGGCTTCTTCACCAACTGGTCCTACGCGCACCCGCCCGCGATCGAGCTCGCCGCCCGGATCGCGTCGCTCGCCCCCGGTGATCTGAACCGCGTCTTCTTCACCAGCGGCGGCTCAGAAGCCGTCGAGTCGGCCCTCAAGCTCGCCCGCCAGTACCACAAGCTGACGGGCCATCCCAATAAGACCAAGGTGATCGCGCGCGAGATCGCCTACCACGGCACCAGCCTGGGTGCCCTGTCGGCGACGGGCATCACCAGCCTGCGCGAGCCGTTCGAGCCCCTGGTGCCCGGCGGCTGCCACGTGTCCAACACCAACACGTTCCGTCTGCCGCACGGCATCGATGCCTCGGAGCTGGCCGACACGGTGGCCACCCGGATCGAGTTCGAGGGTCCCGACACGGTGGCGGCGGTGATCATGGAGCCCGTCCAGAACGCGGGCGGCTGCTTCACCCCTCCTGACGGCTACTTCCAGCGCGTGCGCGAGATCTGCGACGAATACGACGTCCTGCTGATCTCCGACGAGGTGATCTGCTCCTGGGGCCGTCTGGGCGAGTGGTTCGGCGCGATCCGCTACGACTACCAGCCTGACATCATCACCACCGCCAAGGGCCTGACCAGCGCCTACGCTCCGATGGGGGCGATGATCGCCTCCGATCGCCTGGCCGAGCCGTTCCTGGAGGGGACCGAGAGCTTCACCCACGGCTTCACGTTCGCCGGCCACCCGGTGTGCTCGGCGATCGCCCTGGCCAACCTCGAGGCCATGGAGAACGAGGGGCTGCTGGACAACGTGCGCAGCCACGAGGGCGAGTTTCGGGCCATGCTGGAGTCGCTGCGCGACATTCCGATCGTGGGCGACGTCCGGGGCGCCGGTTACTTCAACGCCATCGAGCTGGTCAAGGACCAGAACACCGACGAGCAGTGGTCAGACGAGGAATCCGAGACCCTGCTGCGCGGCTTTTTGTCCGGAGAGCTGTACCGCCGAGGCCTGATCTGCCGCGCCGACGACCGGGGCGACCCGGTGATCCAGCTCTCGCCGCCGCTGATCGCCGGCCCCGAGCAGTTTGCGGAGATCGAGTCGATCCTCAGGCCGGTGCTCACCGAAGCCGGCGAGCGGATGCACGCCCACGGCGCCTGACGACGGCGCGTCCGGATCCGGGCACGGAATGCTCACCGTCCGCGAGCTGCTCTCAGACCTCGACGTCCGCCTGCTCACCGGGGAGGCGGCCGTCGACGTCCCGGTGCGGTGGGTGCACATCTCAGAGCTCAAGGATCCGACGCCCTGGCTGTCGGGAGGCGAGCTCCTGCTGACCACCGGGATGCAGCTCAACACCGCCGACCGCCAGCGCGAGTTCGCCGTCCGGCTGGCCGACCACCAGCTGGCCGGACTCGGCTTCGGGGTCGGCTTCGGTCATCGCACGGTGCCCGAGGCCCTCGTCCAGGCTGCGGCCGAGCGCGAGTTCCCGGTCTTCGAGGTGCCTTACGAGCTGCCGTTCATCGCCGTCACCGAGGCCGCGTTCACCCAACTGGTCAACGAGCAGTACGCCGTCCTGCGCCGCGCGCTGACCGCCCACGAGCGCCTGGAGCGCGTGGTCCTCTCAGAGCGGGGGCTGGACGCCCTGGCCGGGACCCTGGCCACCCTGATCGGGGGGGCCGTGCTCGTGTTCGACGCCCGCGGCGAGCCGCTGGCCCAGCGGGCCTTCCGGCGGGCGCTCGAGCCCGCCACGGCCGGCGCGTTGCGCGAGGAGCTCTGCGACCGGGCGCGGCGGCGTGAGACGCGCGCCTTCCTGCCCACTCATGCCGAGCTCGCCGATCGCTCGCTGGCGCTCCCGGTGGCCGCCGACGGGGGGCCGGGCACGCGGGCGAACGGAGCCGAGCGGGTTCCCCAGGCCTGGCTGGTGGCGATCAAGGACGGTGGCCCGCTGTCGGATTTCGACCGGCTCACGCTGCACCAGGCCGTCACCATCGTGGCCCTGGAGCTGCTGCGCGGCCGGGTCGCGGGGGACACCGAACGGCGGCTGGCCGGCGACGTGCTGGCCGCGATCGTCGACGGCGGGCTCAGCGGAATCGAGCTCAGCCGGCGGCTGGCGCCCTTCGGGCTGGCCGACCGCGTGGCCGCGATCGTCGTGGCCGGCGGCGGGAATGGCCGGGGCGGCCCGGGCCCGCTGGAGGACGGGCTTGCGACGGCGCTGCGCGAAGAGGCGGTCAACGGCCTGGTGGCATCCACGGGAGACTTGACCTGCGCGCTGATCTCGGCCCAGCCTTCCGATGAGGAGGCGGTGTTCTCCCTGGCCGGGAGGATGCTCGGGCGTCTGCAGGCTGAGCTCGGACCCGGGCTGCGCGGTGGGGTGGGCCGTCCCGTGGCCGGCCCCGAGGCTCGGCGCAGCTACCACGAGGCGCGCTGCGCGGTCGAGGCGGTGGGGCTGGGCTCGGGCAACGGCTCGGTGCACGGCTCGGCGCCCGGTTCAGGCCACGGCGACGCTGCCGGCAACGGCACCGCCCGGGACGGCGGAACCCCGGTGGCCACCTACAAGGATCTGGGTACCTTCCAGCTGCTGCTGTCGCTGCAGGGGGACGAGGCCCTGCGCTTGTTCTGTGACTCGATCCTCAGCCCGATCGAGGCCGGCGAAGGACACTACGGAGGTGAACTGATGCGATCGCTCGAGGCGTTCATCGAGGAAAACGGTCAGTGGGAGCGAGCCGCCAAGCGGCTCTACTGCCACAGGCACACGTTGCGCTACCGGATCCGGCGCGTGGAGGAGCTGACGGGTCGCGACCTGTCGAGCGCCCGCGATCGGATCGATTTCTGGCTGGCCCTGCGGGGCCGGGAGCTGGTGGCATGAAGGTCGGGGTCCCCACCGAGGTCAAGGCCGACGAGTACCGGGTCGCGCTCACGCCCGCCGGCGTCCGGGAGCTGACCGACGCCGGACACCAGGTGTTCGTCCAGGCGGGGGCGGGTGACGGCTCCTCGATCTCCGATGACGCCTACGCCGCCCAGGGCGCAACGGTCGTTCCCGACGCCGACTCGCTGTTTGGAGAGGCGACCCTGATCGTCAAGGTCAAGGAGCCCCAGCCCGCCGAGGTGGCGCGCCTGGAGCCCCGTCACACCCTGTTCACCTACCTGCACCTGGCCGCCGACGCCGAGCTGACGCGCGGGCTGATGGAGTCCGGGGCCACCTGCATCGCCTACGAGACGGTCGAGGATGTCCGCGGGCGCCTGCCCCTGCTGGCTCCCATGTCCGAGGTGGCGGGCAAGATCGCCACCCAGGCCGGCGCGTTCATGCTCGAAAAGCCGCTGGGCGGCCGCGGGATCCTGCTCGGGGGGGTGCCGGGCGTCGCCGCGGCCAACGTGATGGTGATCGGCGGGGGCGTGGTGGGCATGAACGCCGCCTTCATCGCGGTGGGCATGGAAGCCACCGTGTACGTGTTCGACCGCAACATCGACCGGCTGCGCGAGCTCGACATCGCGTTCGGCGGCCGGGCCGACACGTGCTTTGCCACGACGCTGTCGATCGAGGAGCGGCTGCCCGACGCCGACCTGGTGATCGGGGCGGTGCTCGTCCACGGCGCGCGAGCCCCGCACGTGATCAGCCGCGCCCAGCTGGCCCTGATGAAGCCCCAGGCGGTGCTGGTCGACGTCTCGATCGACCAGGGCGGCAGCTTCGAGACCTCCCATCCCACGACCCACTCTGATCCCACCTACGAGGTCGACGGGATCACGCACTACTCCGTGGCCAACATGCCGGGCGCCGTGCCGGTCACCTCCACCTACGCCCTCACCAACGCGACCATGCCCTACGTCCTGCATCTGGCCTCCGATGGCGTGCACCAGGCGGTGGCCGACAATCCCGGGCTCAAGCTGGGCGTGAACGTCGCCGGCGGGGAGGTCACCTACGCCCCGGTGGCCAACGCGGTCGGCGTCACGCACACCGACGTCGACACCGCCCTGGCCGGGATCCCGGCCTGAGCCGTTCCGGACCGCCTTGCCAGAGGCCGGGGTCTTCGTTCCTACAGCACTTGCGAGGATCGGACAGCCGCCGGCGCCCGAGCGGCTCAGCGGTGCTGTAGGAACGGATGGCCCCGGCCGGTCCCTGCTAGCCTCTTTCGCCGCATGCCGACCACCAGCCAGCTGATCCGCAAGGGCCGCACCGCGCCCAAGAAGAAGCTCGCCACGCCGGGCCTGAAGTCCGGCAAGGGCCGCAAGAAGAAGGTCGCGGCGCCCCAGCGTCGTGGGGTCTGCACCCGCGTCTATACGACCACGCCCAAGAAGCCCAACTCGGCGCTTCGCAAGGTGGCCCGTGTTCGCTTGACGAACGGCATGGAGGTGGGCGCCTACATCCCCGGCGAGGGCCACAACCTGCAGGAGCACTCGGTGGTGCTGGTTCGCGGCGGTCGCGTCAAGGACCTGCCCGGATTCCGCTACAAGGTGATCCGGGGCACGCTGGACGCCGCCGGCGTCGGCGACCGCAAGAAGGCTCGTTCGCAGTACGGCGTGAAGGCGAAGTAGGTTGCCCCGCCGCGCTGCCGCCCAGGTCCGGCCGATCGAGGCCGATCCCGTCTACCGCAACCGCCTCGTCCAGCAGGTCATCAACAAGGTGATGCTGGACGGCAAGAAGTCGATCGCCGAGAGGATTGTCTATGACGCCATGGCGATCCTCGGCGAGCGCTCGGGCAAGAACGCCGTCGAGCAGGTCGAGGCCGGAATCAAGGCGCTCACCCCGGTGCTCGAGGTTCGCCCCCGCCGGGTCGGCGGCGCCACCTACCAGGTGCCCGTCGAGGTGCCCTCGCGCCGGGCCCGCACGCTGGCCGTGCGCTGGCTGGTCCAGTACGCCCGGGCGCGCCGCGAGAAGACGATGTCCCAGCGCCTCGCCCACGAGCTCCTCGACGCCGCCCAGCAGCAGGGCAACGCCTTCAAGCGCAAGGACGACATCTACCGCATGGCGCAGGCCAACAAGGCCTTCGCGCACTACCGCTGGTAGATCCCGGGGCCGCCGCGGGGCGCCCGGCCGACGTCAGATCAGCAGACGGCCCCCCTGGCGCGGGGTCGCTTCCTTGATGGCGATCAGGTTGGCGGTCACGTACGGGATCCGATGGTGCTCGTGCCACTCGGTGGGGTGGTAGGTGACCAGCCGGGACACTTGGAAGGCCGCCTTGATCTGCGGCACGAAGTTGCGGTATTGGCGTTCTGTGTAATACCAGAACGAGTTCTCGTTGTAGAAGGCGACGTGAGTGGGATCCTGGTAGGCGCCGCGCCCGTCGCTGCTGGGGGTCTGGGACAGCAGAATGCCGCCCGGGGCCAGGACCCGGTACAGCTCGTTGATCAGGGCGATCTTGTCGCCGACATGCTCCAGGAAGTCGACGGCGCGGATCACCCCCACCGAGCCGTCGTCCAGCGGTAGGCGATTCGGCAGCGTGGCGACGAGGTCGACGTCGGGGCCCGGGTATTGATCGACGCCCAGGTACCCGGCGGGACGGTTGTGAGCGGCGCCGAGATCAAGCGCCGCCAGATCCCGCCGCGCCGCCCAGGCGAGTGCGTTTCGCTCCATGTACAGGTCATACAGCGCCACCGTCTCACGTTGGATGAACGCGTTGGTTTCGGCGTCGCTTTGAGTGTTGCGGGAGTGCATCCGCTGCAGGTACAGGCACTTGTCGATGAGGTGAAAGTCGCCGATCTCATAAAGCCGGCACATGAGATCCTGGTCATCCAGGACATGCCGGCCGGGGTCATAGCCGCCGGCACGCTCATAGGCGGCTCTGTCATAGGCGCGGACGTGATTGGGGGCGAACCAGATGTAGGACACGTTGTGCGGCGTGGGGGCCAGCGCCTCCGCGTACTGAACGTCGCGACCGTCGACCGTGGTGTTTCGATAGATCCATCCGTTGGACTCGTCAAAGCGCGAGTCGTCGCGTGACCCGTCCTCGCGGATCTGCGCTGTGTGGCTGTAGACGAGCGACACGCCCGGGTTCAGATCAAAGGCACGCGCGACCGCGGCGAGCGCGTCGGAGGCGAGGACGTCGTCGTGATCGAGCTCCACCAGCAGCGCGCCCTGGGCCTCGGCGCATGCGCGTTGCTTGGCGGCGCCGACGCCTCGAATCGAATCATCGACGACCACCCGCAACCGACTGTCGGTCCGCTCCGGACGCCAGCGCGCGCCGGCATTGAGCAGCACCACCCATTCCCAGTCGGTGTAGGACTGCGAGAGCAGACTGGCGAAGCACTCATCCAGGAACCGCGGGTGATGGGTGACGGTGAAGACGGTGATCCGCGGCGAGGCGGTCACTTACCGGACGGAGCGGCGGCGGTGACGGTGGCCAGGCGCTTGTCGAGCGCGATGGCGCGAGCGCGAGCCTGAGCGGCCTTGGCCTTGTCCCCGAGGCGGTCATAGACAAAGCTCTCGCGCAGGTATGCGGTCGCCGCCTTTGGGTTGATCGAGGTGATCCGCTGATACAGCGACAGCGCCGAATGGGCATCGGTGCCTTCCAGCAGGATCGCCTTGTTGTACATGGCCGGCGTATAGGTCGGATCGATCGCCACGGCTCTGGTGTAACTGGCCAACGCGGCGGAGGGATGGTTCTGCACCTGGGCGATCAGGCCGAGGTTGTACAAAGCGAATTTATTGCTCGGATCGAGCACGAGTACGTCATGGAAGGTGGTTTGCGCCTGCTGAAACTGTCGCGCATCGGCCTGGGCGATGCCGGCGGTGATCAGGGCGCTGGTCGAGTTCGCGCGGGAGGTGGCGGAGGACTGGGTGGACGAGTTCGGGCTGCTGGCGTGCGATCCACAGCCGGCCAGTGCCAAGCCGATGGCGATCGCCCAGGCCGCGATCCCCGGCACACCGGAGCGGCTGCGCTCGGGAACACGAGGCGATGGGTCGCCTCTCGGGTTGAGTCGCGCGGCAGTCATGCGGCGGCCGTCGCCGTGATGACAGCGGCCGAGCTCCGCATTCGCGATGCGGTCGCGGTGGTCTTCGAAGGTTTGCAGGGCGGTGGGGTCACGATGCGAGCCGGGTCGCGGATTGACTTCAGCTGGCGCAGATCGCGTACACGGTGATGGTGTTGGAACCCACGTTCTGACTGGCGTAATAGCCGACCCGCCAGCCGTTCCCGTTCGGCGTTGAGATGAAGAGAGCCTCGCCGACGAACGGGGCGAAACCCCCGCCGCCCGTGACTTGAGAGCCGGCGGGGCACGTCACGGTGACGCTACTGTTCGAGGTCCCGACGCTTGTGGGTCCGGGTCCCGTGTTGGTGACAGTTGTGAACGTCTTGGGCGCGCCCTGGGGACCTTGGGAGCCGGTTGTGCCCTGGGGACCTTGCGATCCCGTGCCGGGCATGCCCTGGAACCCCTGTGCGCCCTGGGATCCCGTGCCGGGCACGCCTTGGAACCCCTGCGGTCCCTGCGATCCCGTGCCGGGGTTGCCCTGGGAACCCTGCGGCCCCTGCGATCCCGTGCCGGGCACACCCTGCGGACCCGGCGCGCCCGTGGCACCCTGACTCCCGTTCGTGCCCTGGGCGCCGAGGCCGCCCTGCGCGCCGGTGGCCCCGGTGACGCCCTGGGCACCGGTGGCGCCCTGGGCACCACTCGGCCCCTGGAAGCCCTGCGGGCCGGCGATACCCTGGATTCCCTGGGCCCCTTGCGAGCCGGTCGCGCCTTGGGCACCCCGTTCACCCTGGGACCCTTGGCTACCTTGGGTTCCGATACCGCCCTGAGCGCCCGTTGATCCCTGTGCGCCGGTGACGCCCTGAGTGCCCTGCGCTCCGGTTGTGCCCGGGACGCCTTGGCTGCCTGCGGACCCTTGGCTTCCGGTGGCGCCTTGGCTTCCGGTTGCGCCTTGAGTTCCGGTTGCGCCCTGAGTTCCCGTTGCGCCTTGGCTGCCGGCCGCGCCTTGGAAGCCCTGGGCGCCGGCGATGCCCTGGAAGCCTTGCGCGCCGGTGGCTCCCTGCGTTCCTGTGGATCCCTGCGAGCCCGTGGCGCCCTGCGTTCCTGTGGATCCCTGCGACCCGGTGGCGCCTTGCGAGCCGGTCGCGCCTTGGGTGCCGGCGATGCCCTGAAAGCCTTGCGCGCCGGCGATACCCTGGAAGCCTTGCGCGCCGGTGGCTCCCTGGGCGCCGATACCGCCCTGAGCGCCGGTTGATCCCTGGGTGCCGGTGGCGCCTTGCGAGCCGGTGGCGCCCTGCGTTCCCGTGGATCCCTGGACGCCGGTCGCGCCCTGCGAACCGGTGGCGCCTTGAAACCCGGTCGTGCCCTGAGCGCCTTGAGCGCCGGTGGCGCCTTGAACGCCCGGCGGACCCGGCGTCCCTTGGTTGCCCTGGGTGCCCTGCGCTCCGGTCGCGCCAGTGGTGCCCTGGAACCCTTGGAAGCCTTGGAAGCCTTGGGCCCCGGTCGCGCCGGTCGCGCCGGTGGTTCCCTGGAAGCCTTGGTTGCCTTGGGCGCCGGGGGGACCGGTGGTGCCCTGGAACCCTTGGTTGCCTTGGGCTCCGGTCGCGCCCGTGGTTCCCTGGAAGCCCTGGAAGCCCTGGAAGCCCTGGAAGCCCTGGAAGCCTTGGTTGCCTTGGGCTCCGGTCGCGCCGGTCGCGCCCGTGGTTCCCTGGAAGCCTTGGAAGCCTTGGAAGCCCTGGGCGCCGGTCGCGCCGGTGGTTCCTTGGAATCCCTGGAAGCCTTGGTTGCCTTGGGCTCCGGTCGCGCCGGTCGCGCCCGTGGTTCCCTGGTTACCTTGGAATCCCTGGCTGCCCTGGGCGCCGGTCGCGCCCGTGGGTCCCGCTGGGCCGGTCGCTCCCGCTGGGCCGGGAGGTCCGATCGGGCCGGTCGGCCCCATCGGTCCCGTCGACCCGGTCGCCCCGGTCGCCCCGGTGACTCCCGCTGGTCCCTGCGCCCCGGCCGCACCCTGGGCGCCGATCGGGCCGCGGTTTCCCTTCGCTCCACGGTATCCCCGCGGCCCCCTCGGCCCGCGCGGACCACGCTGACCGACAGCCAAGGGTTTGCTAGGAGGCACGCAACGACCATCCGGGAGGCGAGTCAGCTCGTTCGTGCCCGCCCGCGGCCCGCCGGTGAAACTCGGCGCGCCGGGTTGCACGCACACCACCTTTGGCCGGCTGACGGCTGCCTGCGCATCGCTCCCCAACGACACCGCACCCACCGCCAGACAGGTCGCGAACGCATGCGCGAACAACCGGTTCAGCCGGTGCCCGCGATCGGCCAGCAGAATCTCCGGCTCGACCGACTCTATACCGCTCGACATCGACTCCCGACGGATCGACCCACCCCCCAACAGCAAGGACCAAGTCAAACTACCAGGCAGGTCCAGCCGCTACGACATCCGTTTAGTCCGCCCTCTCGGCGCCCGCGGCGACCATCGCCGCGCGACACCCGGGCAGCGGGCGACATCGGCGCGGCAGCTCGGCTAGGTCACGATGAACTTCACGTGTCCAAGACCGTCGGTCTGGGTCACGACCACCCGAAAGTTCCGGGCCCCGACCGTAGCGGTGCAGTCAAACACCCCACCCTGGTGTTGCACGATGTTCACGGGACAGACGACCGTAGAGGCGAGGTGCCGCTGGTCCCGGATCGAGCTTCGAATCGCGGCAGCCACCTTGTCAGTGTTCAGGATCACCGGGTTGGAGGTCCCGTTCCACAAGCCGGCGAGCACCGCTACCAGGGCCATCACCGCCGCGCCGGCGAGAAACGCGGCGGCGAGCGGGATCCATCGGCTGAGCGCACCTCCCGATCTCACGGCCGCCAATGTATCGCCAGCCCGGCACCGCGTCCGCCAGGATGGCGCGCAGCCGATGGCTGGTCAGTGGGAGCCGGTCAGCTGGCCCCTGGAAGTAAACGCAAGGGCTGCCTACCGCACGGGACCGGGGGCTGCGGTAGGACAACCCTCGCGTTCACTAAATGTATCCCCCGATGTGTTGGCAAACCGTTGATTCTTGCTGGGAGGTCAGGAAGCGGACCTTGCCCGCGATGAGCGGACGGGCCGGCGGCCGCCCACGGGGGCGGCTTCGAGCAGCATCCCGGCCGCGGCGGCGATGATCAGCACGACCGCCCCGAGCGTCTCCAGATAGAGGCCGATCGCGGCGCTGGAGCTGGCGGCCTGCAGGCCGGTGGCGGGGCTGGCGATCAGTCCGGTGGCGTGGGCATCGGGCAGGTCGCCCAGGAGCGCGATCCCGAGTACCAGCAGCCCGAGCAGCCCGATCGCCAGCACGGCCAGACGGCTGCCCGAGGCCCAGGCGCTGACCGCCAGGACCGCGGCCAGCAGCGCGATCGGGACCAGCGCGTAGGAGTGATGCGCGCCGGTGTCGATCGTCCTCACGACCTGCGCCTGAGCGCCGCTGTGGACGCGCAGCAGGGGCGTGAACTCGGCCACCAGGAGCACCAGCGCACCCAGCAGACCGGCCACCAGCACGGCCGTCCGATGAGCCCCGTATCGTCGCCGCCAGACCGCCCGGGAACCCCCCGTCTGGCCGCCGAAATCCCCTTTGGGAGCAGCCTGGCCTCTGCTATATTCGGTGTCCGCCTCGGGTCGGGACGCGTTCATCTGCGCTCGTTCCCGAGCCCAGAGAATCCACGCGATGGAGCCCCCGACTCGATAGAAGACCGCCCGCAGCCGACAGCCGCGTCGTGATCGGGCCCGCTGGGCCCTTTTTCATGACCGGAGCCGATTCGGCACCGTCCCGCCAACCGCTCACAACAGATCGAATTCATGGCACGCAAGTTCAGCCTCGAGAACACTCGCAACATCGGGATCATGGCGCACATCGACGCCGGTAAGACGACGACGACCGAGCGCATCCTCTATTACACCGGCCGGACCTACAAGATGGGGGAGGTTCACGAGGGCGCCGCGGTGATGGACTGGATGGAGCAGGAGCAGGAGCGCGGGATCACGATCACGTCAGCCGCCACCACGTGCGAGTGGAACGGGCACCGCATCAACATCATCGACACGCCCGGCCACGTCGACTTCACCGTCGAGGTGGAGCGCTCGCTGCGCGTGCTCGACGGCGCGATCGCGCTGTTCGATTCGGTTGCCGGGGTGGAGCCGCAGTCAGAGACCGTCTGGCGCCAGGCCGACAAGTACCGGGTGCCGCGGATCGCCTACATCAACAAGATGGACCGGATCGGCGCCGACTTCGAGCGCGGCGTGCAGACGATGATCGATCGCCTGGGCGCGCATCCGGTTCCGATCCAGCTGCCGATCGGTGCCGAGGCCGACTTCCGGGGCATCATCGACCTGGTCGAGAACGTCGCCATCATCTACAAGGACGAGCTCGGCAAGGAGCAGGAGGTCGTCGAGATTCCGGCGGAGTTCGCCGACCAGGCGGCCGCCGCCCGCGAGCATCTGCTCGAGGAGGTCTCCCAGTTCGACGATGAGCTGCTCGAGATGATCCTCGAGGACGAGGAGATCCCGGTGGCCCGGCTCAAGGCCGCGATTCGCGCCGCCACCCTGTCGATCGCGCTCACGCCCGTGCTGTGCGGCTCGAGCTTCAAGAACAAGGGCGTCCAGCCGCTGCTCGACGCCGTCCTGGATTACCTGCCCAGCCCGCTCGAGGTGCCGCCGGTCGAAGGCCTGGTGCCCGAGAAGGGATCGGACAATGGCGGCCTGCCCGCCCATCGTGAGGCCTCGGACGAGGAGCCGTTCGCCGCGCTCGCGTTCAAGATCATGGCCGACCCCTACGTCGGCAAGCTCACCTACTTCCGCGTCTACTCCGGCAAGCTCGCCGCCGGCTCCCGCGTGCTCAACGTCAGCACCGGGCGCACCGAGCGCATCGGGCGGATCCTGATGATGCACGCCAACGACCGTGAGGAGCTCCAAGAGGTGTACGCCGGGGACATCGCCGCCGGCGTCGGCATCAAGCAGGTCGTCACCGGCGACACGCTGGCCGCTCCCGACAAGCCGATCAAGCTCGAGACGATCACGTTCCCCGAGCCGGTGATCAAGGTAGCGATCGAGCCCAAGACCAAGGCCGACCAGGAGAAGATGTCCACCGCGCTCGGCCGCCTGGCCGAGGAGGACCCGACCTTCCAGGTCCAGACCAACGATGAGACCGGTCAGACCGAGATCTCGGGCATGGGCGAGCTGCATCTGGAGATCCTGGTGGACCGGATGATGCGCGAGTTCAAGGTCGACGCCAACGTCGGGCGCCCCCAGGTCTCCTATCGGGAGACCATCAGAGGCACCGCCGAGAAGGTCGAGGGCCGCTTTGTGCGCCAGACCGGCGGCTCGGGCCAGTACGGGATCGTCTACATCAACGTCGAGCCCGCGCCCGGCGAGGGCTTTGACTTCATCAACAAGGTCAAGGGCGGCTCGGTGCCCACCGAGTTCATCCCCGCCGTGGAGAAGGGCGTCGAGGACGCAATGGACAACGGCCCTCGTGCCGGCTACCCCCTGGTGGACGTCCGGGTGACGCTGACCGACGGCAAATACCACGACACCGACTCCTCGGAGATCGCCTTCCGGGTGGCCGGGTCGCTGGCGCTGAAGGCCGCCGTGCAGCGTGCCAAGCCCGTCCTGCTGGAGCCCGTGTTCGCGGTCGAGGTGGTGACGCCCGAGGAGTTCATGGGTGACGTGATCGGCGACCTGCAACGCCGGCGCGGCCAGGTGAGCGGGATGGAGCAGCGGGGCAATGCGCAGGTCATCTCCGGTCACGTGCCCCTGGCCGAGATGTTCGGCTACGCCACCGACCTGCGGTCCAACACGCAGGGCCGGGCGACCTACACGATGCAGTTCGAGCGTTACGACGAAGTACCGCCCAGCATCGCCGAGAAGGTGGTGGGCGGCGAGCAGGAACCCGCCGGGCGAGCGCCCGTCGGAAGCGGCCACCGCGGCAGCTAGCATCGGTGGCGGACGGAAAACTTATATCCTGAGTAGGTTCGTCCCCGGGACGAACTGAGATTACGAAAGAAGAAGGAGCGAAACCAAAGTGGCGAAGGCCAAGTTTGAGCGCGATAAGCCCCATGTGAACGTCGGCACCATCGGTCACATCGACCATGGCAAGACGACGCTGACCGCGGCCATCACCAAGGTGCTCCATGACAAGTTCGGCGACGGCACCGAGGTGCGGTCGTTCGACTCGATCGACAATGCTCCCGAGGAGAAGGCCCGCGGTATCACGATCGCGACCTCCCACGTCGAGTACGAGACAGCCAACCGGCACTACGCCCACGTGGACTGCCCCGGTCACGCCGACTACGTCAAGAACATGATCACCGGGGCTGCCCAGATGGACGGGGCGATCCTGGTGGTGTCGGCGGCGGACGGCGCGATGCCCCAGACGCGGGAGCACATCCTGCTCGCCCGTCAGGTGGGTGTGCCCTACATCGTCGTGTTCCTCAACAAGGCTGACATGGTCGACGATCCCGAGCTTCTCGAGCTCGTCGAGGTCGAGATTCGCGACCTGCTGTCGGAGTACGAGTTCCCTGGTGATGACATCCCGTTCGTGATCGGCTCGGCGCTGAAGGCGCTCGAGGGTGACGAGGAGTCCGAGGGCAAGATCCTCGAGCTTGCCGACGCGCTCGACACCTACATCCCGGAGCCCGTGCGCGACCTGGACAAGCCGTTCCTGATGCCGGTCGAGGACGTGTTCTCGATCACCGGCCGCGGCACCGTGGCCACGGGCCGGATCGAGAGCGGGATCATCAAGACCGGTGAGACCGTCGAGATCGTGGGCATCCGCCCGACGACCACGACCGTCGTGACCGGCGTGGAGATGTTCAAGAAGAACCTCGACCAGGGTCAGGCGGGCGACAACGCCGGTTGTCTGCTGCGGGGGACCAAGCGCGAGGACATCGAGCGCGGCCAGGTGCTGTGCAAGCCCGGCTCGATCACGCCGCACACCAAGTTCAAGGCCGAGGTCTACGTCCTCAAGAAGGAGGAGGGCGGACGTCACACGCCGTTCTTCACGGGTTACCGGCCGCAGTTCTACTTCCGCACGACCGACGTCACCGGAGTGGCCAACCTGCCCGAGGGCACCGAGATGGTCATGCCCGGCGACAACGTCCAGATGGAGATCGAGCTGATCCAGCCGATCGCCATGGATCAGGGTCTGCGGTTCGCGATCCGGGAGGGCGGCCGTACGGTCGGCTCCGGGGTGGTAACCGAAGTCATTCAGTAGTTCACGGGCGGCGGGCTCGGTCTTCGAATCCGCCGCTCGTTTTTGTAAAGCCGATACGACGACGTGGGCGGACTTGGGTGTCCATCACCCAAAGGCCGCCCCGTTTCACTGAGATCACACGAAAGCTTTCGAGAGACCTAGAAGAAGTTCGTGGCAACCATCGCTCAAAACAAGATCCGGATCCGCCTGAAGTCTTATGACCACACGGCGATCGAGACGGCGGCCAAGGAGATCGTCGAGACGGCCACGCGCACCGGCGCGACCGTCTCCGGGCCCGTGCCGCTGCCCACCGAGAAGAACGTGTACTGCGTGATCCGCTCGCCCTTCAAGGACAAGGACTCCCGGGAGCACTTCGAGATCCGCACCCACAAGCGACTGATCGATATCCACCAGCCGACGCCCAAGACAGTCGACTCGCTCCAGCGGCTCGACCATCTCCCGGCCGGGGTGGACATCGAGATTCGCCTGGCCTCCTAGACCGATGGCCGCGATCCTCGCCACGAAGCTGGGCATGACGCAGCGGTTCTTGGAGGACGGCCGAGTCGAGCGCGTCACCGTGCTCGAGGCGGGTCCCTGCCCCGTGACCGCGATCCGCACGGTCGAGCGCGACGGATACGAGGCGGTGCAGCTCGCCTTCGGGGCCTGCAAGGAGAAGTCCCTCACCAGGGCCGAGCTCGGGCACCTGAAGAAGGCCGATGCGTCCGCCCACCGCCACCTCGCCGAGTTCCGCGACGAGGCCGGCGAGCTGCTGGTCGGCGAGACCGTGACCGTGGAGGCGTTCGAGGTCGGAGAGCGGATCAAGGTGTCCGGGAAATCCAAGGGCAAGGGCTTTCAGGGGACGATCAAGCGCCACAACTTCTCCAGCGGTCCCAAGAGCCATGGATCGCACAACGTGCGCGCACCGGGCTCGGTGGGAGCGTCGGCGACGCCGTCACGCGTGCACAAGGGGATTCGCGGTCCCGGGCGGATGGGCGGCGGACGCGTGACCCAGCGCGGATTGACCGTCGTCGAGGTCATGCCCAGGCGCAACCTGCTGCTGGTGCGCGGGGCGGTGCCCGGACCAACCGGCTCGACCGTCGAGGTCCGCAGCGATGGCTAGAAGCGCCCCCAAGCTCGGCGGCGGCTCGGCAACGCTGGATGCCGGGGCCTTCGAGGCCCGCTTCAACATGCCGCTGGTGCACGAGACCGTGCGCGCGGAGCTCAACGCCCGCCGGCGCGGCACCGCCTCGACCAAGACTCGCGGTCAGGTATCGGGCGGTGGCGCCAAGCCGTGGCGCCAGAAGGGTACGGGCCGCGCCCGCGCCGGTTCCTCGCGCTCGCCGCTGTGGGCCGGCGGCGGGACCGTGTTCGGTCCCACGCCGCGCAACTACACCGTCAAGGTCAACCGCAAGGCGCGCCGCGCCGCGCTGCGCGGCGCCCTGTCCGTGCACGCCGAGCGCGGGTCGCTGGCCGTCTTCGACGCCGGAGCTTTCGATGCTCCGTCCACTGCCCAGGCCGCCGCTCTGCTCGCTGACTGGGATCGTCCCGCCGCCCGCGCGCTCGCGCTCGTGCTGCTCGCCGAGTCCGAGGCCAACGCCGGCATGTCGTTTCGCAACCTCAGCAAGGTCGACGTGATGCCGGTTGGCGACGCCGGGGTCGCCGACGTGATCGGCGCCGCCTCGCTGCTGGTCTCCGAGGCCGCCCTGCCCGAGCTCGTGGCCCGGGCCACCCGCGCGGAAACCGCTCCCACCCACCCCGAGGCCGCCTGATGGACGCCAGCCAGGTGATCATCCGTCCGGTCGTCTCCGAGAAGTCGTTCGTGCTCGCCGAAGCCGGCAAGTACACCTTCCGGGTGGCCGACAAGGCCCACAAGACCCAGATCCGCCAGGCGATCGAGCAGCTCTTCGACGTCAAGGTCGTCGAGGTCCGCACCGCCTCGGTCAAGTCCAAGCCCAAGCGCCGCGGCCAGACCTCCGGTCGCACCCGGCGATGGAAGAAGGCCATCGTGCAGGTGCGCCAGGGCGACACGATCCCGATCTTCCAGGCGTTCGAGGCGCCGGAGTGAGAGGCCCGAACCGCTGATGCCGATCCGCAAGCCAAAGCCAACCTCGCCGGGACGCCGCTTCGTCTCCTATCCGGACTTCGCCGAGGTCACCCGGGCCGAGCCCGAGAAGTCGCTGACCGAAGGTCTCAAGAAGACCGGCGGACGCAATTCCAACGGCCGCAAGACGGCGCGCCACCGCGGTGGCGGCGCCAAGCGCCTGTATCGCAAGATCGACTTCAAGCGCCGCAAGGACGGGATCCCGGCCAAGGTCGCCCAGATCGAGTACGACCCCAACCGGTCGGCCTACATCGCGCTGCTGCACTACGCCGACGGAGAGAAGCGCTACATCCTGGCTCCGCAGCGGCTGCGCGTGGGTGCCAGCGTCGAGTCCGGCCCGCAGGCCGACATTCGCGTCGGCAACAGCCTGCAGCTGGGCAACATGCCGCCCGGCACGATCGTCCACAACGTGGAGCTGACCCCGGGTCGCGGCGGCCAGATGGCGCGCTCGGCGGGCGCCGGCATCCAGCTGCTGGCCAAGGAGGGCGATTACGTCACGTTGCGTCTGCCCTCCGGGGAGATGCGGATGGTGCGGGCCGAGTGCCGGGCCACCGTGGGCACGATCGGCAACTCCGACCACCAGAACGTCAAGATCGGCAAGGCCGGACGCAAGCGCCACCTGGGCGTGCGTCCGCAGACCCGGGGCACGGCGATGAACCCGGTCGACCACCCTCACGGCGGCGGCGAGGGGTCGACCACGCCGGGTCGCCATCCGGTCACCCCCTGGGGCGTGCCCACGCTGGGCTACCGCACCCGCAAGAAGGGCAAGAAATCCGACCAGTACATCGTGCGTGGACGAAGAAGGGGTAAGGGCAAGCGATGAGCCGTTCGAGCAAGAAGGGGCCGTTCGTGCAGGAGCGGCTGATTGGGCGCATCGAGGCGATGAACGCCTCAGGCGAGAAGCGCATGATCAGGACGTGGTCACGCACGTCGACGATCTTCCCCGAGATGGTGGGCCACACGATCGCGGTCCACGACGGCCGCAGGCACGTGCCCGTGTTCATCTCGGAGTCGATGGTGGGGCACAAGCTGGGAGAGTTTGCGCCGACCCGGCTGTACCGAGGGCACGCGGGAACGGGTAAGAGGCGATGAGCATCGACGAGCCCGAGACTCCGGACGAGACGACGCCTGACTCCGCCGCCACCGCAGGCGCACCGGAGCCCGAAGACGCAGCCAAGGACGCGCGAGTGGCGTCGCAGCCCGACGCCGCCTCGTCCGAGCCCGCGGCTTCCGACCAGGACGCGACATCGACGCCGCCGCATGGCGATGAACTTGGCGAGGCCGCCGCCGCTCCCCCCGCGCGAGAAGCGCAGCAGGAGCCAGGGGCAGCGCAGCAGGAGCCAGGGGTGGCTGCTGCTGACCAGGAGCCCGAGGAAGCCGCCGAGGACGAGCCGGACGCCAGAGCAGATGATGAGGAGGCTGACGGCGACGAGTCCGAGGCGGCGACGGAGGCTCCGGCGCGGAGACGGCGGCGGCCCAGCCGGCGCCGGTCGGCGGAGCCCGCCGAGGAGGCGGGAGGCGAGACGCCTCCGCCCAGGCCGGCGCCGACCCGGCGGCGGCCGCGGCGGGATCCGAGCCTGCCACCGCCGGTGGTGCGAGCTCAGGCCCGGTACGTGCGCTCCTCGGCTCGCAAGGCGCGCCTGGTGTGCGATCACATCCGCGGGAAGTCGGTGGAGGAAGCCCGAGCTATCCTGGCAGTCACGCCGCGGGCGATCGCGCGGGATTGGAGCAAGTTGCTCGAATCAGCGGTCGCCAACGCCGAGCACAATCACGAGCTCGTGGGCGAGGACCTGTACGTCAAGGCGGTGCGCGCCGACGAAGGTCCGACGATCAAGCGCTTCCGGCCGCGCGCGATGGGCCGCGCCACCCGGATCCGCAAACGCACCAGCCACCTGACGATCTTGCTCACGCCAAAGGACTAGCCAACAGCAATGGGCCAAAAAGTTCATCCCGAATCGATCCGCGTGGGCTACATCCATGACTGGAAGTCCAACTGGTTCAACGAGCGCCACTTCGCCGACTATCTGGACGAGGACACCCGGATCCGCAACCACATCGTGGGACGGCTCTCGCACGCCGGGCTGTCGGACATCACGATCCGCAAGAACGCCACCGAGGTGGAGGTCAACATCCACACCGCCCGGCCGGGGATCGTGATCGGCAAGTCCGGTTCCGAGGTCGACCAGCTGCGCCGTGACCTGCACCGCATCACCGGCAAGCAGATCAAGGTCAACATCCTCGAGATCAAGCGCCCCGAGCTCGACGCCCGGCTGGTCGCGCAATCGATCGCCGAGCAGCTGCAGAACCGCGTCGCCTTCCGCCGTGCCATGAAGCGCGCCCTGACCAGCGCCATGCGCTCGGGCGCCAAGGGCGTCAAGGTGCAGGTATCGGGTCGGCTGGGGGGCGCCGAGATGGCCCGCACCGAGGGCTACTCCGACGGTCGCGTGCCGCTGCACACGCTGCGCGCCGACATTGACTACGGCTTCCACGAGGCGCGCACCACCTTCGGCCGGATCGGCGTCAAGTGCTGGATCAACAAAGGCGAGATCATGCCCGCCGGCTACACGGGCACCGACCTGACGATTACCGACGAGCCCTCCCCACAGGCGCCCGAGCGCGGCGGCCGCGATGGCCGCTCGGGCCGCGACGGTGGCCGGGGCGGTCGCGGTGGCCAGGGTGGCCGGGGCGGCGGTCCGGGTGGTCGAGGCGGCGGCCCGGGTGGCCAGGGTGGTCGCGGTGGCCAGGGTGGCCGGGGCGGCGGTCCGGGTGGCCAGGGTGGTCGCGGTGGCCAGGGTGGCCGGGGCGGTGGTCCCGGCGGCGGCGGTCGCGGTGGCCAGGGTGGTCGCGGCGGTGGTCCCGGCGGCGGCGGTCCGGGCGGCGGCGGTCGGGGTGGCCAGGGTGGGCGCGGTCCGCGTCCCGGTGGTCCGGGCGGCTCCGGTGGTCCGGGCGGCTCGGCGGGCGCCGGTGGTCAGGGCTCAGGCGGAGGTGGCTGATGCTGTCTCCCAAGCGCGTCAAGCACCGCAAGCAGCACCGCGGGCGTCGGGCCGGTCTGTCCCGCGGACAGGTCAAGGTCCAGTTCGGCGAGTACGGCCTAAAGGCCATCGACGCCGGCTGGCTGACCAACCGTCAGATCGAGGCCGCCCGGATCGCGATGACCCGGAAGATCAAGCGTGGCGGCAAGGTGTGGATCAACGTATATCCCGACAAGCCGTTCACCAAGAAGCCGGCCGAGACTCGCATGGGCTCCGGAAAGGGCTCGCCCGAGGGCTGGGTCGCGGTCGTCAAGCCCGGCCGGGTGATGTTCGAGCTCGCCGGGGTCGACGAGGACCTGGCTCGCGAGGCGATGCGGCTGGCGGGGCACAAGCTCCCGGTGCGCACCAAGTTCGTGATGCGAGAGGACGCCTGACATGCGCGCCAACGACCTGAGAGATTTCACCGATACCGAGCTCGCCGAGCATCTCGCCACCGTCCGGCGCGAGCTCTTCGGCCTGCGCTTTCAGCACGCCACCGGTGAGCTCGACAACACCGCGGGGCTGCACCAGGCCAAGCGAGAAGTCGCCCGGGCGCTGACCGTGGCCCGCGAGCGGACGATTGAGAGTGGACTGGAAAATGGCTGAGGATCAGACACCCGAGAACGTGCAAGAGACGGCGACCGACGCGCCGGAGACCCAGGCCGCGGCCCCTGAGCCCGACACGGCCGCGCAGACCCCCGAGATCACCGGCGAGCGGTCCGCGGCGCCGACGGCTCGGTCCGAGCCCCAGGAGGTCGTGGCGCCCAAGGAGCGCCGTCGACGGGGGCGTGCCGCCAAGTCGGCCCGCGAGCGGGCCCGGCCCCCCCGGACCCCCGAAGAGCGCCACGCCGAGCGCGTGCAGCAGCGCCGGCGCAAGTCCGAGCTGCGGCGCGTCGGCCGCGCCCGCGCCAAGGCCAAGGCGCCGGCCGCTCGTTCCGAGGGCATCCCCCCGCGTGAGCACGTGGCCGGCGTGCAGAAGGTCCGCCAGGGCGTCGTCGTCTCCGACAAGGCCGATAAGACGATCACGGTCCGGATCGACACCGCCCGCCGTCATCGCCGTTACTCGAAGATCGTGCGCACCTCGCGCACGGTGCACGCCCACGACGAGGCAAACGACGCCAACATCGGCGACACCGTGGTGGTGCGAGAAGCTCGGCCGCTGTCGCGGACCAAGCGCTGGCGCCTGATCGAAGTGCTGGAGCGCGCAAAGTGATCCAGAACGAGACCCGTCTGCGCGTCGCCGACAACAGCGGCGCGCGAGAGATCCTGGTGATCCGCGTGCGCGGCGGCTCGCGCCGGCGTTACGCCGGCGTCGGCGACACGATCACCGCGACGGTCAAGACCGCCACCCCGCAAGGGGCGGTCAAGAAGGGCGAGGTGGTGACCGCGGTCGTGGTGCGGACCAAGAAGTCCTACGGGCGCGAGGACGGCACCTACATCGCCTTCGACGAGAACGCGGCCGTGCTGATCGACGCTCAGGGCGCCCCGCGCGGCACCCGCATCTTCGGCCCCGTGGCCCGCGAGCTGCGCGAGCGCAACTTCATGCGGATCGTCTCTCTGGCTCCGGAGGTGCTCTGAACATGCCCGCTCGAATCAGACGAGATGACGAGGTGATCGTGATCGGCGGCAAGGATCGCGGCAAGCGGGGCAAGGTGCTCCGCGTCGAGCCCAAGAAGGAGCGCGTCTACGTCGAGGGCCTGAACATCGTCAAGCGTCACCAGCGTCCCACGCAGACGGCCGCCGGACAGCAGGCGGGAGGCGTGATCGAGCGCGAGGGGCCGATCCACGTCTCCAACGTGATGCTCGTCGACCCCAAGGACGGAAAGCCCACGCGGGTGGGAATCGAGATCGAAGGCGGCAAGCGCCTGCGCGTCGCCAAGCGCAGCGGCGCCCGACTGGACTAAAGGAAGATGGCGACAGCACGACTCAAGAGCAGGTACATCGACGAGATCCGCCCCGCACTGATGGAGCGGTTCGGCTACTCGAGCGTCATGCAGGCGCCGCGGGTGGAGAAGATCACGGTCAACATGGGCTGTGGTGACGCCAAGCAGGACTCCAAGCTGCTGGACGCCGCCTCCGAGCAGCTGGCGACGATAACCGGCCAGAAGCCCAGCGTGCGCCGGGCTCGCAAGTCGATCGCCCAGTTCAAGGTGCGCGAGGGCATGCCCGTCGGCGTGGCGGTGACGCTGCGGGGCGAGCGCTCGTACGAGTTCCTGGACCGGCTGATGTCGGTGGCGATCCCGCGAATCCGGGATTTCCGCGGCCTGAGCCCGCGCAGCTTCGACGGTCGCGGCAACTACTCGCTGGGCGTGCGCGAGCAGATCATCTTCCCCGAGGTCGACTACGACGAGATCGACCAGGTCCGCGGACTCGACATCACGATCACGACGACCGCCTCGAGCGACGAGGAGTCCTTCGCGCTGCTCGAGGCGCTCGGGATGCCATTTTCGAAGGAGGGCCGTCGTCCGATGGCCTCCACCCAGGCTTAAAGGAGCACAGTGGCAAAGGTTTCACAGCGTGTCCGCCAGCAGCGGACTCCGAAGTACAAGACCAGGGGCTACAGCCGGTGCCGCCGGTGTGGCCGCGCGCGCGCCGTCTACCGCAAGTTCGGGGTGTGCCGGATCTGCCTGCGCGAGCTCGCGCACAACGGATACGTCCCGGGCATGACCAAGTCAAGCTGGTGAGCTGATCCCATGTCGATGACCGACCCCATAGCCGACTTCCTGACCCGCCTGCGCAACGCGGCCAAGGCCCAGCATCACGACGTCGCCATCCCGTCCTCCCGGCTCAAGCGCGAGATGGCGCGGATCCTCAAGGAGCAGGGCTACATCGAGGCCTACCAGATCGATCCGCCGGTCCCGGACCGCCCCGGCGAGCAGATCACGATCACGCTGAAGTACACCAATGAGCGCCGGCCGGTGATCTCGGGCATGCAGCGAGTGTCGCGCCCCGGGCAGCGGACCTACGTCGACCACACCCACATCCCGCGGATCCAGGGTGGGATGGGGACGGCGATCATCTCCACGTCCAAGGGAGTAATGACCGGTCACGAGGCCCGCCAGCAGGGCGTCGGCGGCGAGGTCGTGGCCCGGGTCTGGTAACCCTTAGAGCGATGTCCCGAATCGGAAGACAACCCATCCCCGTGCCCGCCGGCGTGACGATCTCGATCGAGCCCGAGCGCGTGACCGTCAACGGTCCCAAGGGCGAGCTCTCAGAGCGGGTCAACCGCGACATCGGAGTGCAGCAGGTCGACGGCGAATTGCTCGTCACCCGGCCCACCGATCGCGGCGAGCACCGCGCGCTGCACGGGCTCACCCGGACGCTGGTCGCCAACATGGTCCAGGGCGTGACCGACGGGTTCGAGAAGCGCCTGGAGATCCAGGGCGTGGGCTATCGCGCCCAGCTGCGCGGCCGCGACCTCGAGCTGGCGCTCGGCTACTCGCACCCGGTCTCGATCAAGGCGCCCGACGCGATCGAGTTCGAGGTTCCCCAGCCGACGCGGATCGTGGTCCGCGGGGCCTCCAAGCAGCAGGTGGGAGAGATCGCGGCGCTGATCCGCAAGCAGCGCAAGCCCGAGCCATACAAGGGAAAAGGCATTCGCTATGAGGGCGAGCACGTCCCCCGGAAGGTCGGGAAGCGGGCATGACAGTCATGACCCGTCCCCAGGCGCGGCTCAGGCGCCGCCGCCGCGTGCGCGCCAAGGTCCGTGGCTCGGCGGAGCGTCCGCGCATCTCGGTGTTTCGCTCCAATCGCGGGATCTTCGCCCAGCTGATCGACGACGACGCCGGGCGCACCCTCGTCTCGGTGAGCTGGACCGAGGACGACCTGCGCAAGCTCGACCCCTCCGATCAGGCTCGTCGCGCCGGTGAGCTGCTCGCGCAGCGTGCCCAGAGCGCGGGCGTGTCAACGGCCGTCTTCGACCGCGGCGGTTACCGATATCACGGCCGCGTCAAGGCGCTCGCCGACGGCGCGCGCGAGGGCGGACTGCGGCTCTAGCGCTCGCCCGAGCCGCTACCCTCCGACGAAGCCATGGCCAGAGAGCGCACAGTTTCAGCAAGCGGATTCGACCTCCAGGAGCGCGTGGTCGAGATCAACCGTGTCGCCAAGGTGGTCAAGGGCGGCCGCCGGTTCTCGTTCACGGCGCTGGTCGTCGTCGGCGACGAACGGGAAGTGGTGGGTATCGGGTACGGGAAGGCAAACGAGGTCCCGGTGGCGATCCAGAAGGGCGTCGAGCGGGCCAAGAAGAACCTGTACCGGGTTCCCAAGCACGGCTCCACGATCACCCATCAGACGACCGGGGTGTTCGGCGCCGGGCGCGTGTTCCTCAAGCCGGCGGCCCCCGGTACCGGTGTGATCGCCGGCGGCGGCGTCCGCGCCGTGCTGGAGCTGGCGGGAATCCACGACATCCTGTCCAAGAGCCTGGGCTCGCAGAACCCGATCAACCTCGTCAAGGCCACGATGGCGGGGCTCGAGTCCCTGCGCACTCCCGACGAGGTCGCCGAGCTGCGCGGTCTGTCGATCAACCAGGTGCTGGGACTGACCAGCGAGGCCGGCGATGGCGCCGCCGACGCCGGCGCGGCGCTCGGTGGCGACACGCCTGAAGCCGCCGAACCCGACACGGCGGGGGTCTCGTGAGCACCGGGACCGCCAAGCCCACCCTGCGCATCACCCAACGCAAGTCTCGCAACGGAGCCGACAAGCGCCAGCTGGCGACGTTGCGGACGCTCGGGCTGCGGCGCATCGGGCAGAGCGTCGAGGTGGCCGATTCGCCGCAGACGCGCGGGCTGATCTACAAGGTCGCGCACCTGGTGGAGGTGCAGGAATCGTGAGCGCTTCCGACAACGAGCGGATCGGCCTGCACAGCCTCAAGCCCGCTCCGGGATCGCGCCGTCCGCGCAAGCGGGTGGGGCGCGGCGAGGGCTCGGGCACGGGCAAGACATCCGGCCGCGGGCAGAAGGGCTGGGGCTCGCGGTCAGGCGCCAAGGATCGCGCTCGCTTCGAGGGCGGCCAGAACCCGATCCACATGCGGATGCGCAAGCTGCGCGGTCCGCACATGAAGAAGTCGATGCCCTTCGAGCCGTTTCGGACCCACACCCAGCCCGTCAACCTGCTCGACCTCGAGGCCCGCTTCGAGGCCGGCGAGGCGGTGACCCCGGAGGGCTTGGTGGCCAAGGGGCTGGCGACCCGCAAGGGCATCCCGGTCAAGGTGCTCGCCAAGGGGGAGATCTCCAAGGCGCTGACCGTCCATGCCCATGGCTTCAGCAAGTCGGCGCGCGAGCAGATCGAGGCGGCCGGCGGGACCTGCCAGGTGATCGACGAGTCTGCGTCCGCGGGCGGCTAGGCCGGCTGGGCTCCCATGATCACGACGATCCTCGGGGCGTTCAGGGTCAGCGAGATCCGGACCAAGATCCTGTTCACGGCCGCGATCCTGGGCCTCTACCGCCTGGGGACCCACATCCCGGCGCCCGGGATCAACGCCGCGGCCGTCAACAACATCCAGAAGAACCTCGGCGGCAACAGCATCCTCGGGCTGCTGAACCTGTTCTCGGGCGGCGGCCTGGGACGGATCGCGATCTTCGCGCTCGGGATCATGCCCTACATCACGGCGTCGATCATCCTGCAGCTGCTGCAGGTCGTCGTCCCCTCGCTGGAGAAGCTCCAGAAGGAGGGCGAGGTCGGTCAGGCGCGGATCACCCAGTACACGCGGTACCTGACCGTCGGGCTGGCCTTCGCCCAGTCGATCGGCTACGTGTTCCTGTTCCGCAGCTTCGAGAAGCAGGCCGGGGTGACCCTGATCTCCAACTTCAACCTGTTCAAGGTGTTCCTGATCGTGGTCTCGCTGACCGCGGGCACGGTGCTGCTGATGTGGATGGGCGAGCTGATCACCCAGCGCGGGATCGGCAACGGCATCTCGCTGCTGATCTTCGCCTCGATCGTGTCGCGGATCCCCGGCGGTCTCCACGCCTGGTGGAACAATCCCGATCAGGTCTTCCGCGTGATCATGCCCTTCATCGTGATCGGCGTGGTCGCGGCGATCGTGTTCGTCCAGGAGGGGCAGCGCCGGATCCCGATCCAGTACGCCAAGCGGGTGATCGGCCGGCGGATGACCCAGGGCGGACAGACCTACCTGCCGCTGAAGGTCAACATGGCCGGGGTCATCCCGGTGATCTTCGCGGCCAGCGTGATGGCGATCCCGCCCACTGTCGGGCAGCTGATCGGACAGAACCGCGACAACTTCGCCACCCATCTGGCCAACTTCTTCAGTCCCCAGGGCTGGCACTACGTGCTCGGCGAGAGCATCTTCATCATCCTGTTCACCTACTTCTACACCGCGGTCACCTTCAACCCGGTCGACCAGGCCGACAACCTCAAGAAGTACGGTGGGTTCATTCCCGGGGTGAGACCGGGTCGGCCGACCGCCGAGTTCCTCGATCGCATCCTGGCCCGGCTGACCTTCCCGGGCGCTCTGTTCCTGGCCGCGATCGCCGCGCTCCCCACGATCCTCATCAACCAGACGAGCGCGAACTTCTTCTTCGGGGGGACCTCGATCCTGATCGTCATCGGGGTGGCGCTGGACACGATGAAGCAGCTCGAGGCGCAGCTGATGATGCGCAACTACGAGGGCTTCTTGAAATAGCGCCGATCGATACAGTCCACCCGTGGCTGCCGAGGTGAACCTGATCCTGTTCGGGCCTCCAGGTGCGGGCAAGGGCACCCAGGCCGATCGTCTGCGCACCGACTTTCAGTTGCCCTACATCGCGACCGGCGACATGCTGCGCGGCAACGTCCAGGAGGGGACCGCCCTGGGCAAGGAGGCCAAGCAGTACATGGACGCCGGCGATCTGGTCCCCGATGACGTGATCGTCGCGATGGCCGCCGAGCGCCTGCAGGAGGACGACGCCCGCGACGGGTTCATCCTCGACGGGTTCCCGCGCACGATCGAGCAGGCCAAGGCCCTGGACCGCCAGCTATCCGAGCTCGGGCGTCGGGTGACCGCGGCGCTGCTGATCGACGTGCCCGACGAGGAGGTCATCCGCCGCCTGTCCGGGCGGCGAGTGTGCGAGCAGTCGGGTCACAACTACCACGTCGAATTCGACCCGCCCAAGCAGGACGGCGTCTGCGATCAGGACGGGTCGCGACTGATCCAGCGCGACGACGACAAGCCCGAAGTCATCCGCCACCGGCTGGGCGTCTACCACGACAAGACCAAGCCGCTGATCGAGTACTACGACGAGCAGGGCGTGATGCGCAGGATCGACGGAACCCGGAGCCCCGCCGACGTGCACGACCATATTCGGGCGGTGATCGCCACGCTCCGCCTCGAGGAGGACGTGTAGCGCAGGTGCTAAACCAGTAGCCGCGATGATCATCAAGAAGACGCCCGACGAGATCGAACGGATGGGGGCCGCCGGCGCCGTCCTCGTGCGCGCAATGAGCCTGCTCGAGGCCAAGATCCGCCCGGGCGTGACGACCGCCGAGCTTGACCAGGCGGCGGAGCGGTTCATCCGCTCCCAGGGCGGGGTGCCGGCCTTCAAGGGCTATCGCGGCTTCCCGGGATCGATCTGCGCGTCGCCCAACTCGATGATCGTGCACGGCATCCCGGGTCCCTACAAGCTGGCCCGCGGGGACATCCTGTCGATCGACATCGGTGTCGTGCTCGACGGCTGGGTGGCCGACGCGGCGCGGACCTTTCCGGTGGGGCCGATCAGCCCCGTCGCCCACAAGCTGCTCGACGTCACCGAACGGTCACTGATCGCGGCGGTCCCCCAGTGTCGTGCCGGCAATCGTCTCGGAGATATCTCGCACGCCGTGCAGGAGCACGTCGAGGCGGCGGGCCTGTCGGTGGTCCGCTCGCTGGTCGGTCACGGGATCGGCCGCGACATGCACGAGGATCCCCAGATTCCCAACTACGGTGCCGCGGGCACCGGCGTCGTGCTCGAGGAGGGGATGGTGCTGGCGGTCGAGCCGATGGTCACCGCCGGGCGCCACGGGGTCCGCGTCGCCGACGACCGCTGGTCGATCTTCTCCCAGGACGGCTCGCTGGCCGCCCACTTCGAGTTCACGATCGCGATCACGGGTACGGGACCCCGGGTGCTGACCCCCTGGCGCGAGGTCGGAGATGGCCGGGCAGCGGCCTAGGGCGCCCCTGCTACCATCCCCCGTTGCGCCTTCAGTGCGGCCTTTTGCCCTGCGTGGCGCTTCTTCGGCCCGGTAGCGGCGACCGTACCGGTCGCCAGAGCCGACTCGAGGAACCCAACCGAATGTTTGTCCCGATACTGAGAGTGAATCAGCCGTGAAGGTACGACCGTCGGTCAAGCCGATGTGTGAGAAGTGCAAGATCATCCGCCGTCACGGGCGGGTGCTCGTGATCTGTTCCAACCCCCGCCACAAGCAGCGGCAGGGTTAGCCCGACCACCTCCAAGGAACCACGAATGGCGCGAATCTCCGGAGTCAACATCCCCCTCAACAAGCGGGTCGAGGTCGGTCTTACCTATATCTACGGCATCGGTCGGTCGACCTCCAACGAACTGCTGGGCCAGGTCGGGATCGAGCCCGACCGCAAGGTCCGCGACCTGACCGAGGAGGAGGTCGTCAAGCTGCGCGACGCGATCGACTCCGAGCTGACCGTCGAAGGCGACCTGCGGCGCGAGCGCTCCCAGAACGTCAAGCGCCTCCAGGAGATCGGCTGCTACCGCGGCTTGCGCCATCGCCGGGGCCTGCCGGTGCGCGGTCAGAACACCAAGACCAACGCGCGTACCCGCAAGGGTCCGAAGCGGATGCAGGTTGCCGGTAAGAAGAAGGCAGCCAAGAAGTAATGCCCGCTCCGCGTAGACCTCAGCGCGGCCGTCGCCGGGTGCGCAAGAACATCCCGATCGGGCAGGCGCACATCAAGACTTCGTTCAACAACACGATCGTTTCGCTCAGCGACCGTGAGGGCAACGTCATCGCCTGGGAGTCGGCGGGCGCCGCGGGCTTCAAGGGTTCGCGCAAGTCGACCCCGTTCGCCGCGCAGGTGACCGCCGACGCCGCCGCGCGCAAGGGGATCGAGCACGGCCTCCAGAAGGTCGAGGTGTTCGTCAAGGGTCCCGGATCGGGTCGCGAGACGGCGATTCGATCGCTGCAGGCCGCCGGGCTGGAGGTGACGGGCGTCAAGGACGTCACGCCTCAGGCCCACAACGGCTGTCGACCGCGAAAGCGCAGGCGCGTCTAGACATGGCTCGAGACACAGGTCCCCAGTGCAAGCAGTGTCGCCGCGAGGGGCAGAAGCTGTTCCTCAAGGGCGAGCGCTGCCTGACCGACAAGTGCGGCGTCGAGCGTCGCTCCTACCCGCCCGGCGACCATGGGCGCGGTCGTCAGAAGCAGAGTGAGTACCGGGTGCAGCTGCGCGAGAAGCAGAAGGCGCGGCGTTACTACGGCGTGCTCGAGAAGCAGTTTCGGATCTACTACGACAAGGCTTCGCGCCAGCAGGGCGTGACCGGCGAGAACCTGCTGCGGATGCTCGAGTGCCGGTTTGACAACGTGCTGGTCAGGCTGGGCTTCGCGGCCTCGCGCCGCCAGGCTCGGCAGCTGATCCTGCACGGGCACTGGACCGTCAACGGGCGCCGGGTGAACATCCCCAGCTATCAGCTGCGCGAGAACGACGTGATCGCGATTCACCAGGGCTCGACGGCGGGTCAGGTGATCCGGGATGCGACCGAGCTCACCGGACAGGTCCCGGCCTGGCTGCAGGCCGATCACGACTCGCTGACGGCGAAGGTGCTGCGCAAGCCCGAGCGGCGAGAGATCGCGGCCCCGGTGCAGGAGCAGCTGATCGTCGAGCTTTACTCGAAGTAGACCAATCTCTGTACGCCGCTTCGGACCGACCAGGTCTCACGCGGCGCACGACGTCGCCGCCTTCGGCGGCCAGGAACCCACGATGTTAGGAACTGTGATGCTTGACTTCCAAGTCCCCCGAATCTCCAGCGAGTCAGTCGACGACACCCGCGGCTCGTTCACGATCGAACCGCTGGACCGGGGCTTCGGCTACACCTTCGGCAATTCGCTGCGGCGAGTGCTGCTCTCCTCGCTGGCCGGCGCCGCCGTCACGAGCGTGCGGATCGAGGGGGTGGCCCACGAGTTCTCGACGATCCGGGGGGTCAAGGAGGACGTCACCGACATCGTCCTCAACCTCAAGGGCGTGGTCTGCCGGATGCACTCCGACGCGACCGAGATCGAGGCCCCGCTGGTGGTCACCGGGCCCGGAGAGATAACCGCCAAGGACATCGACCTGCCCTCGGGCGTCGAGATCCTCAACCCGGATGCGCACATCGCGACGCTGGAGAAGAAGACCAAGCTCGAGGTGTACCTGACGATCGGGCGCGGGCGCGGATATCGCCCCGCCGAGGAGAACAAGTCCCCCGATCAGCCGATCGGCGTGATCCCGATCGACTCGATCTTCTCGCCGGTGCGCCGGGTCGCCTACAACGTCGAGCAGGCCCGCGTCGGCCAGAAGACCGACTTCGACAAGCTCACCCTCGACATCGAGACCGACGGCTCGATCGATCCCCACGCCGCGCTGCGCGAGGCCGCCGAGATCCTGATCTCGCAGCTGGCCATCTTCACCGACGCCGACCGGGTGGTCGAGCTGCGCGACGTGGGCGCTCCCGGCGCCCTGGACGCGAGCCTCGTGGGTGGCGGCCAGGCCGGCACCAGCTCGCGTCCCCCGAACGCGATGGACGACATCCTGATCGAGGAGCTCGAGCTTGGCGTCCGTTCCTACAACTGCCTCAAGCGGGCCGGCATCCAGACGGTCGGCGATCTGGTCTCAAAGACCGAGGGCGAGCTCAACGCGATCCCCAACTTCGGCAAGAAGTCGATCGACGAGGTAATCGAGACCCTGCACGCGCGCGGACTCGGTTTGCGCGACGATTAGCCTGAAGCCATGCGTCATCAGCGTCAGCGATATCAGCTCAGCCGCAGCGCCGCGCACCGCAAGGCGCTGCTCATGAACCTGAGCAAAGAGGTCATCGAGCACGAGCGGATCCAGACAAGCGAGGCCAAGGCCAAGGCGGTCAAGCCCGAGGTCGAGAAGCTGATCACGCTCGCCAAGCGCGGCGATCTGCACGCTCGCCGCCAGGCGCTGTCGGCGCTCGGGCAGGACAAGTTCACGGTCTACAAGCTGTTCGAGGAGGTCGCACCGCGCTACAGCGAGCGTCCCGGCGGCTATACGCGGATCCTGAAGCTGGGGCCGCGCCGGTCTGACAGCACCGAGATGGTCCTGCTGGAGCTGGTCTAGCGCCCCCGGCCGTGGCCGCGCAGACGGCCTCCCGGCTGCTGATCGAGTACGACGGGACGGACTTCTCGGGCTGGGCGCGCCAGCCCGGGCGCCGCACCGTTCAGGGCGAGCTCGAGCGCGCGCTGGCGATCGTCAGCCGCCGCGACAGCCGCGACCCGATCGCGCTGACGGTCGCCGGCCGGACCGATGCCGGGGTGCACGCCTCCGGTCAGGTGGCCAGCTATGCCGGCGAGCCGGTGAGCAGCGACTCGCTCAACGCGCTGCTGCCCTACGACATCGCGGTGCTGGAGTGCGTCGCCGCCGCCCCCGGCTTCGACGCGCGCCGCGACGCGACCAGCCGCGTCTACTGCTACCGGGTGCTCAACCGGCGCGCCCGCAGCCCGCACGAGCGCCGCCGGGCCCTGCACTGGCCCTATCCGCTCCACGTCGACCGGCTGCAGGAGTGCGCGCGGGCGCTGGCCGGCGCCCACGATTTCACCGCCTTCACGCCGACCGACAGCGACCACGTCCGCTTCTCCCGGGATGTGCTCGCCGCCGCCTGGACAGAGACGGCGGGCCCGATGCTCGAGTTCTGGATCGAGGCCGACTCGTTCATGCGCAACATGAATCGCGTGCTCGTGGGGACGATGCTTGAGGTGGGGGGCGGGCGCCGGACGGTGGCGCAGTTCGCCGAGCTGCTCGAGGGACGGCCGCGTTGCGAGGCCGGGATCACCGCTCCCGCGCACGGCCTCCAGCTCGGCGGAGTGGGGTACGGGGGTGTCAGCTGGCTGGGGCGCGCCGAGCGCCGCCGGTCCGCATAGCATTGCTGCCATGCGGGTGCTGCTGACCAACGATGACGGGATCGAGGCCGAGGGGCTCCAGGCGCTGCGCCGGGCCCTGCTCGCGCTGCCCTCGGTGGAGCTTGCCGTGATCGCTCCCGATGGCAACCGCTCCGCGATGGCGCGCTCGATCACCACCCGGCGCCCGCTGTGGGTCCAGGAGGTCGACTTCGAGGACGGTACCGTCGGCTACGCCACCGACGGCACACCGGTGGACTGCGTGCGGCTGGCCAACCTCGGGCTCGTGGAGGGCTTCCGGGCAGAGCTCGTCGTGTCGGGGATCAACCATGGCTCAAACCTCGGGGACGACATCACCTACTCCGGCACCGTCGCCGCCGCGCTCGAGGCGATCGTCGTCGGCCTGCCCGGAATCGCGGTCTCCCAGCAGTCGGTCTCCCGCGAGCTCGACTTCCGCGCGGGCACCGGCTTTGACTTCGACGTCGCCGCCAGCTTCACGGCCCGCCTGGTCGCCGAGCTCGAGAATGTGCCGCTCCCAGCGGGCACTTTGCTGAACATCAACGTCCCGGGCGCCTCGCCCGAGGGCGTCTCGGTGGCTCGCCTGGGCAAGCGCGTCTATCGTGACGAGCTGGCGCTCGTCGACGAGAGCGCCGGCGGCCGGCGCCTGTACCGGATCTACGGCGACGTGAGCTTCGAGCGCGACGAGACGGAGACCGATCTGGCCGCGGTCGCCGACGGACTGATCGCGGTCACCCCGATCCACTTCGACCTGACCGATCGCGACGGGCTCGACGCGCTGGCGCGCTACGACCTGGCCCGGCTGATCGCCCCCGCGGCCGAGGAGGTGACCGACGGATGAGCTCGCCGAGCAAGGTCCGGGCCGATCCGGCGCAGCGGGCCGCCGAGCTCCGGCGCGAGCTCGAGCATCACGGCTACCGCTACTACGTTCTCGACGATCCCGAGATCGGTGACGCCGAGTACGACGCGCTGCTCGACGAGCTGCGCGGCCTCGAGGCCGAGCATCCCGAGCTGCGCACTCCGGACTCGCCCACCCAGCGGATCGGCGGCGAGCCGGTCTCCGACCTGGTCAAGGTCAGGCACCCGGAGCCCATGCTCTCGCTGGCCAACGCCCGCTCGGCGGACGAGCTGCGGGCGTGGATCCAGAGGATGCGAAACCATCTGGCGCGCGAGGGGATCGAGAACCCGGACTTCGAGTTCGTCGCCGAGCCGAAGATCGACGGCCTGGCGATCTCGCTCCTGTACCGCGACGGGGGGTTCGAGCGCGGCGCCACCCGGGGCAACGGCGAGGTCGGCGAGGACGTGACCCACAACCTGCGCACGATCGGCTCGATCCCGCTGCGCCTCGATATGGAAGATCCGCCGCCGCTGGTGGAGGTCAGGGGCGAGGTCTACATGTCGCTGCCGGACTTCGCGGCGCTCAACGAGCGGCGCGCGCAAGCCGGCCTGTCGACGTTCATGAACCCCCGCAACTCGGCCGCGGGAACGATCCGCCAGCTGGATCCCAAGCTGGCCGCCGACCGCCCCCTGTCGCTGTGGTGCTACGCGATCGGCGTCACCGAGGGGCTGAGACTCGAGGCTCACTGGGACTCGCTGGAGTGGCTGCGCGCCCACCGCTTCCCGGTCCACCCGGACGTCAAGCTCCTGCACACCGACCAGGAGGTCGTGGCGCAGTGCCAGTCCTGGGAGCAGCGGCGCGGCTCGCTTGATTTCGAGATCGACGGGGTGGTCGTCAAGGTCAACCAGTTCGCGCTCCAGCGCCGTCTCGGGGTGGTGGGACGCGACCCCCGTTGGGCGATCGCCTGGAAGTTCCCGCCTACGACCGCAGTCACCCGTCTGAATGCCATCGGCTGGAACCCGGGCAAGTTTGGCGACCTGCATCCCTATGCGATGCTCGAGCCAGTCCACGTCGCCGGGGTGACGATCAAGCTGGCCACGCTGCACAACGAGGAGGACCTGGCGCGCAAGGACATCCGCGAGGGCGAGGACGTGATCGTGCTGCGCGCCGGCGACGTGATCCCCCAGGTGCTGTCGCCGGCGCCGCACGTCGCCGAGCACAGCGATCGCCCCTCGCCGCCGAGGCCGCCCGAGCGCTGCCCGGTCTGCGACACGCCGACGGTCAAGCCCGAGGGCGCGGTGTTCACGCGCTGCCCGAACCGCGACTGCCCGGGCCGGCGCTGGCAGCTGCTCAAGCACTACGTGGGCGCGATGGACATCGACGGGCTGGGGGAGAAGCAGGTGAGCCTGTTCATGGACCTGGGGTGGGTGGGCACCGCCGCCGACTTCTACGACCTGCGCGCCGACCAGATCGCCGAGCGGACCGGATTTGGCCCCGTGTCCGCGCAGAAGCTGGTCGCCGCCGTGGACGCGTCCAAGCGCCAGCCCTTCGGGCGCGTGCTGTTTGCCCTGGGGATCGAGGAGGTCGGCGGCGTCACGGGCCGCAACCTCGCCCAGCAATTTCGCACGATCGACGCGCTGCTCGCTGCCGATCCCGAGGCGATCGAGCAGACGCCCGGGGTCGGGCCCAAGATGGCCCGGACGATCCACGACCAGCTCCACGAGGACGCGATGCTGAGGCTGATCGGCGGATTGAAGGAGCGGGGACTGCGTCTCGAGCAGGAGGGACCGCCGCCCGGAGAAGGGCCCCTGGCGGGCAAGACGCTGGTCCTGACCGGGACGCTGCCCGGACTCTCGCGGGAGCAGGCGACCGAGAGGATCATCGCCGCCGGCGGGCGGGTGACCGGCTCGGTCTCGCGCAAGACCGACTACCTGGTCGCGGGAGACAGCCCGGGCACCAAGCTCGCCCAGGCCGAGCGCCTGAGCGTTGCGGTGATCGACGAGGCCGGGCTGCTGGAGCTGCTCGGCTAGGAGCTTGGGCGGGGCGGGCCGGCCCAGCGCCCGCAGTCCCAGCTCGGAGGCCTCCCAGTCCGGCTCGGAGGCCTCCCAGTCCGGCTCGGACCCCTCCACAGGACAGGAAATCTGCACGCCCGAAGCGGATCTTCTTCCAGATGTCGGCCGGCCGACCCGGCTGCAGAAAGTATGACCCGGGCGACCTGATTTTCTTCCGGATGTCGCCTGGACGACCCGGCTGCAGAAAAGTCCCACCCGGGTGGCCTGATTTTCCTCCGGATGATGGCGGTTCGAACCGGGCACCGCCCGTGGTGCGCCCCGAGACAGGGGACGACGGCCTCAGAATCGCTCGGTGCGCCCGAGACAGGGGACGCCGGCGTCAGCCGTCGTACCGGGAGACGGCCACCTGCATCTGGTCCTGGATGGGGTGGGCGTAGTCGGGAACGATCCCGTTCATGAGGAAGGCGAAGGCCAGCGTGTGCCCGTCGCGCGCGGTGCAGTAGCCGACCACGTTGGAGACGTCGTGCAGGGTGCCCGTCTTGCCGCGACAGCGGCCGGCGGCGTAGGTGCCTTGCATCTCGTCCGACAGGGTGCCGGTCTCGCCCGCCACCGCCAGCGAGCCGGTGAACTGCGGGTTGCCGGCCATGCCACGCAGCAGCGTCACCACCTGGTTGGGCGTCGTGCGGTCGTATCTGGAGAGCCCCGAGCCGTCGTCCAGCCGCGGGCCGATGGCAAAGCTCTTGGCCATCTGAGCTTGTACCACGGCGGCTCCGTCGCCCGTCGTCCCGCCGGCGCCGAAGCGAGCGCCGATGTCCTTGAGCAGCATCTCGGCAAAGAAGTTGTCCGAGGGGACGTTGGTGAGCGAGATGAGCTTGGCGATCCGGGGCGAGCGGACACTGACCAGGGTCCGGGCGGCTACCGGAGCGCGGCCGGTGCGCGCGCGACCGGTGACCTTCACCCCCGCGGACCGCAGCGCCGCCACGAACTGCTGGCCGGCCTCCAGTGCCGGATGCGCCCAATAGACGGTGCCATCCGAGTTGGCCCATCCGCGGTCATAGGCAAGCCCGCTGAGCTCTCCCTCGACCTCGATCGAGGGCTGGCCGCCCGTCGCCGGTGTTCCCCGCACCGAGTCAAACCAGGACTCGTCGGCCACGAGGTTGCCGTTCAGCGTTCTGATGTGGGTGGCTTTGATCAGATTTGAGACCAGCGTCTGCATGGTGGCCCCGGCGTCGTAGTTGGCGCGATCGAACGGTGCCGAGCCAAACGTGGGATCGCCCCCGCCACGCAGGTACAGGGTGCCGGTGAACGTGCCCCCGCGCTGCTGGCCCTGGCCGAGCACGGACGTGCTCAGCGTTCCGTTGGCGCCGAAGCGCAGCAGCGCGGTGCTGGTCGTGTACAGCTTCTCGACCGAGGCGGGCAGCCGCCCGGTGTTCGGGTTATGCGAGTACAGGGTGTCGCCGGTGGTCAGGTCGACAACGTCGGCGCCGCTGTAGGCGCCGGCCTTCCTCATCCCGGTCGTGAGCGAGCCGCTCAGCGACCGCGTGGCGGCGGAGCTGGTGGCGGTGCCGCTGCCCGCGCCGCCCGTGGTGCCGGGACCCGCGCCTCCTACGGCCCCTGCTCCTCCGCCGGCGCCCAGCGCCAGGGGCGCGGTCCCCAGGGCGACGAGGACCGCGAGCATGCAGACGACGAAACGCATCGAGTATGTGTAACCGATCAGAACCCGGAAAGCTGCGGTCGTCCGGGCGCCCCCTAGGATTCGGATGGTCATGGGCAAAGTTGTCAAGCTCGACGCGTCGGCTGCCGGCCGGACGGGACCGCGGACAAAGAGCAGCCCCCGGCCCCCGCGCCGATCCAAGACCGCGCTCGTTCTTGGTGGCGGCGGCTTCACGGGCTGCGTCTACGAGATGGGCGCCCTGCGGGCGCTGGACCTGCTTTCGGTCAACCGGACTGTCAACGACTTCGACGTCTTCGTCGGCACCAGCGCCGGATCCTTCGTGGCCTCCGCCGCGGCCAACGGGGTCACCCCCGAGGAGATGATGCGGGTGATCGGCGGGCAGGGACCGCCGCCGTTCCCGGACCCCCGGCTCGGTTCGCTGCTCAAGCCCAACTACCGCGAGTTCCTGACCCGCGGGGTCATGTTCCCGCTTCGGCTCGCCCGCCTGCTGCGGACACTGGCGCGCGATGTCGGTCAGATCTCCGCGGTCGACATCGTCCTGGGTCTCGCCGAGGCGCTGCCCACCGGGCTGTACTCGGGCGGAGGAGTCGAGGCTTACGTCCGGCGGGTCCTGTCCGACCCCGACCGCACCGACGACTTCAGGATGCTCGCCAGCGAGCTTTACATCGCCGCCACCAATCTCGACACCTGCGAGCGTGCGGTGTTCGGCTCCGAGGGCTGGGACGACGTGCCGATCTCCAAGGCGGTCAGCGCCTCGAGTGCCCTGCCGATGATCTACAAGCCGGTTCGGGTCAAGGATCACGAGTACATCGACGGCGGCATCGTGTCGACCACGAACCTGGATATCGCCGTCGAGACGGGAGCGAAGTTCATCGTCGTCGTCAACCCGCTCGTTCCCTATGTCAACCGCTTCGACCAGGAGATCCCGAGCCCTACCGGCTCCCGGGTGCGCCGGGTCTCCGACATGGGCTTCCCCCAGATCGGATACCAGGCGTTCAAGCTGCTCGCTCACCAGCGCCTGCACGAGATCGCCCGCCAGTGGGAGGAGCGCTATCCCGGCGTCGACATCATCCTGATCGAGCCCGACCCCGGCGACGAGCTGATGTTCCAGACGAGCATCATGAACTTCAGCTCACGCGTCGAGGTGGCCCGCCACGGCTTCCAGTCGGTGACCGTGAAGCTCGCCAACGACTATCCGCATTTCAAGCGCATCTGCGCCCGCCATGGGATCGAGATCTCGGCCACGCGGGTGCGCCGGGTGGTCAAGCACTTCGAGGCCGAACCCGAATCGACTCGCGCCTGGCGCAAGATCCTGGAGCAGACGACCTCGGCGCTGCTCCGCCAGTCGGCCCAGCATTAGGCGGCGCGTGCGGAACAGGCGGCGCCTGCGGAACAGCCCGCGCGTGCGGAACGGGCCTCGCCGGCGTGAACGGGGCCCGCGTGAGCGCCCGGGGCGCCCGATCTAGGCGCCCGCGACCTGGGGCCGCGCCCCCGATGGAGCGGTCATCTCCTGGAGACTGGAGAGAAACAGAGTCTTGTCGATTCGACCGTTGAAGATCGGGACCCCCAATTCGACGCACTTGACGATTACGTCTCGTCGTTCCAAGCCTGCTTCGCGGGCGAGCTCGGTGGGCGTCAGGTGGTTGGCCATCTGTTGTCTCTCCTTTGCCGTTCACTACATGACCACAAGTATGCCGTCTCGGGCGGACGTGCTCAACATGGAGGGCCGAATATCGGTCCGCTCTGGCCGGCGTTTGGCGATCCCGGGGCGGAATCTTTATCAAAACTTATACAGATTGAAACTCAATTAAACGTTATCGTTCACCCAAGTTCGGGGTACGTCAGCTAGAGTTGGTTGTTCGCTAGTCAGATTAGGGGTGAGATGGAACTGACGTTGCGCAGCACTCGCGCCGCTCCGGCGCTTGCCTCCGAGCCGATCCTCGTGTCCGCCGCCCGGCGGGGAGACGACCACGCCTTCGAGGAGCTCTACGCGCGCTACCGGCAGCGCATCTTCGCCTTCATCCTGGGGAGGGTCCGCGATCACGGACGGGCCGAGGACATCGCCCAAGACGTCTTCATCTCGGCTCTGCGCCGGCTGCGCTCGAGCGACCAGCCAATCGTCTTCAAGCCCTGGATCTACGAGATCGCCAAGAACGGGTGCATCGATGAGTTTCGGCGCAGCGGCCGCTCACGTGAGGTTCCCCTCGAGCCAGACGAGGAGCCGGCTCGGGGGCAGCGCCCGATGATCGCGGCCGTTCCGACCCCCGCCGACGTGGTGGAGAACCGGCAGCGCCTGGACGACCTTCGCGGGGCCTTCGGCGGCCTTTCCGAGAGCCATCACCAGCTGCTCGTGCTGCGCGAGTTCGAAGGCCTCTCCTACGACGAGATCGGTGAGCGGCTCGGAATGACGCGCCAGATGGTCGAGAGCAGCCTGTTCCGGGCCCGCCGGAAGCTGATCGAGGAGTACGGCGAGTTGGCCAGCGGCCGCCGTTGCGTGCAGATCCAGACCGTCATCGAGTCCGGATCGGCGCAATCGATCGCCTCACTGGGGGCGCGCGAGCGCCGTCGTTTCGCGCGCCATGTCTCGCATTGCCAGCTTTGTCGCCAGACGGCGCTGCTGGCAGGCGTCGACGAGGCTCTGCTCAAGCCGCGCAGCACCGCCGACAAGATCGCGGCGCTTCTGCCATTCCCGCTGTGGCGGTGGCTGTGGGGGGGCGGCGGCGGACGTCATGGCGCCACCGATGCCGCCACCCGCTCCGGCTCTGCCCAGATGGCCACCGGACCGCTGCGGGGCGTGGCGCGGGTCATCTCGCCGGCGAGCTCGTCGGTGTCGCTCGGACAGGTGGCGGCGACGGTGGCCGCGCTCGCGGTCGTCGGCGTCGGCACCGAGGCGGTTGTCGGCACTCACCATCCGCAGGCGGCCGGCCAGTCCTCGGCGATGTTGGCGGACGGCTCCACCACCGCTCGCGGTGGCGGCTTCCAGCCGGGCGGGGACTCTGCCACCTGGCCCGGAGCGGCGATGACGCCCGCGGCGCGGGCGGCCAGCGCCGCTGCTCTGTCGATCGACGGGACCCGCCTGTTCGCGATCTCCTCCCCCCGGCTAGGCCTTCCGGGGTCGCCGTCACTGGGCAACGGATCTTCTGCGGGCGCCGGGCCCGGCTCGGCGGCCAGCCCCACGAGCGGCCTCCCGTTGAACCCGACGGGAGCCGCCGGGGCAGCAGGAGCCGCCGCGGCGACAGGGGCGACAGCGCTCAACGGCGCCGGCACCGCGGTCTCCGGCCTCAACAAGACCATCGACTCGACGCTGAACGGGGTCAAGGGGACCGCGGGCTCCACCGTCTCCACGGTCGGGAAGACGCTCGCGCCGACGCTCGGGGGGCTCAACAAGGCCGTGGGGTCGGCAGGTTCGACGGTCAACCAGGCGGTGGGTTCGGCGGGTTCGACGGTCAACCAGGCCGTGGGCACCGCGGGTTCGACCGTCAACAAGGCGGTGGGCTCGGCAGGATCGACGGTCAACAAGGCCGTGGGCACAGCGGGTTCGACGGTCAACAAGGCCGTGGGCTCGGCAGGATCGACGGTCAACAAGGCCGTGGGCACCGCAGGATCGACGGTCAACCAGGCGGTGGGGTCGGCGGGTTCGACGGTCAACCAGGCGGTGGGGTCGGCGGGTTCGACGGTCAACAAGGCGGTGGGCACGGGGACCTCCGGGCTCAAGAGCGTCCTCCCCCCGCCGGCATCCGGCGCGGTTGGCGGCGCGACGCAGTCGGTTCCGGGGTTGGCGAAGAGCGCCACCGCGACGGCGACCGGCACGGTGACCAAGGCCACCGGCACGGTGACCAAGGCGACGGGCTCGGCGACGGGCGCGGTGACCAAGGCGACGGGTTCGGCGACCGGCGCGGCGACCAAGGCGACGGGCGCGGTGACCAAGGCGACGGGCGCGGTGACCAAGGCGACGGGCTCGGCCACGTCGACGCTCCCAGGAGTGCTCTCCAAGTAGGAGCGGACGGCCGCCGGCGCCCCCCGCCCATCCCTCCGGGGCGGACGCGATCCCGCCGCGCGGCACGGCTGTGGAATACTGGGAGCCATTCGGGGCGTGGCGCAGCCTGGTAGCGCGCACCGTTCGGGTCGGTGAGGTCCCCGGTTCAAATCCGGGCGCCCCGATTTGGGAGAGCCCTGCTCCGGCGGGGGCTTTCTGCTTCTCAGGAGTCGGTCGCGCGGGTCAGGGAGAAATCGACTCGGTGGCGATCGCGCCCACGGGGATTGCCGTCGCGATCGAGACAAAGACCAGAACGTACGACCGTCGCCATCTCGCTCGGGTGCGGGAGCAGGCGGGGTGGCTGTCACTGCGCCGGCGGAAAAGTGGGCACGAAACGGTGCCCTTGCAGTCATGTGCCTTGTACGTGTGCGGGGCGTCGAACGGGTCGAGCACGACGTCCTTGTGGTGTCCATCGACCGGTTGACGCACGTCCTTCGCGTCGCGGCCGGAATGGGCCAGACGCGCGTTCAGCCGGATGAGGGAGTAGCCGGGCGAACGAGGCTCCGGCCGGCTCTACCCTGGTCGTCGTGGCGATCATCAGCTGTCCGACCTGCAATGCGCGCAACCGGGTCGCCCCGATCGCCCAGGGAGTGCCGCGATGCCCGCGGTGCAAGTCGACGCTCCCGTGGGTCGTCGAGGCGGACGCCGCCACGTTCACGGCCGAGGCGACTGCGTCCGTCCCCGTAGTCGTCGATTTCTGGGCGGCGTGGTGCGGACCCTGTCGGATGATCTCGCCCGTGCTTGAAGATCTCGCCAAGCGTCACGTGGGGCACCTCAAGGTCGTGAAGGTCGATGTCGACGCGAATCCCGGACTCGCGACCAGGTTTGGCGCGCAGTCGATCCCGTTGCTCGTCGTGATCCGGGATGGACAAGAGGTCGACCGAGTTGTCGGCGCGCTTCCTCGCGCCGCGCTGGAGCAGCGATTGCGGCCAGTGCTTGGCGCCTGAACGTTGATCTGCCTCGACCCTGCGCGAATGGGGCGTCTCTCCTAGGGGCCGAGTTGCTTGCGCCGCGGGTCAAGGTCCGCGACGTGACTGCGAGGGTTGCGAAGCATCGGCGCCGACTCGCCGGCTGCAGGGATGTTGCCCGTGAGGGGGTTCCCCTATGAGATGCCCTCGCTGCTGAGTTGCCCGCGTGCGTGGTCAGTGAGCGCGTGGGCGGCGGGGCTGGCGGGTCCTTGCTGGGAGCGCCAGGCGAGCTTGAGGCGGGCTCGCAGCTCGGGACGGGTGATCGTCACCGCTTCGACATCGGGGGCGTGGGTGTCGGCGGCCGCCTGCGTGATGATCGCGATCCCCAGTCCTTGGGCGGCGAGGGCGACGAGCGTCCGGGGGTCGGAGGCCTGAAAAGTGATGCGGGGGGCAAACCCTGCCGTGGCGCATGCCTGTTCGAGGCGTTGACGCAGTCCGCTGCCGCGCGGGAGGCTGATCAACGGCTGGTCTTTGAGCCTGCGGAGCGCGATCGTGGTCCGCGTGGCGAGCGGGTGGTCTGGGCTGACGGCGGCTACAAGTGGCTCGTCGGCGACGATCTGGGTGTCGATGCCGGCGGGTTGGGGGCCGGTGTCACCGACCAGCCCAAGGTCGATCAGGCCGGCCTGGAGTGCGGTGATGATCTGGTCGGAGCTCTCTTCGAGCAGCGCGATCTCGATATCTGGGTGCTGGTGATGGAAGTCGGCCAGTATGGCCGGCAGGTTCACGGCGTCCGACGCGACAGATGGGACAGTGGCGACGGTCACATGGCCGCGTCGCAGGCCGCCGAGCTGGTCGACGGTGTCGCTGACCGCCGTGACGGCTTCGATCGCGGCGCGTGCGTGGGGGAGCACGGCGGCGCCGACCGTGGTCGGGCGCACGCCGCTGGGTGAGCGGTCCAGCAGGGTCTGGCCGACCTCCGTCTCAAGCTGGCGGACTTGGGCGGAGACCCAGGGTTGGGCGACGTGCAGACGGGCGGCGGCCTTTGTGAAGCTTTGCTCTTCGACGACGGCGACGAGGTACTGAAGCTGGCGTAGCTCCATAGCGGATCACTCTAGCGGTTAGCTGAGGTAGGTCTTTGACTTATGGGTTTGCTGCTCGGATCCTGTGAGCATGCACGCTTTCGGATACGTCTTGTCCGTGGTGCCGGTCGCGGTCGCCACGGCGTGCGCCGTGTGGCCGGTCCGCGGCGCGGTTCGTCGGCTCGGCACGGCAAGCTATGTCGCGGGCTTTGCGCCCAGCCAGCTGCCGGTGCCCGTCGCGTGCTACCTGCTGGCGTCCACCGCGCTGTGTCTTGCGCAGGGCGAGCTGGGGTCGGCCTCCGGCCGGGTCGGTCTCGCCCTGACGCTGTGCGCGTTGGCCGGGCTAGGGACGCTGGTGGCTCGCGCCCTGCCCACCCGACGGGTGGTGGAGCGGGCACTGACGCCCTACGGGCTGCCAGAGGATCGGCCCGGCGGACCCGGCCCGCTGTCGGTGATTTCGCGCCCAGCGGCCGCTGCGCTGCTGGTGCCATTCCTGCGGGGTCGCCGCGACGTGCAACGCATAGCCGATCTGGCCTACGGCGACGCGAAGCGATTTCAGCGGCTGGACCTCTACCGGCACCGCTCTCGCCCAGACGACGCGCCGGTGTTTGTCTACTTTCACGGCGGCCACTTCCACTCGGGTTCCAAGAACCGAGAGGCGCTGCCGCTGCTCTACCGGCTGGCCGCAAACGGCTGGATCGTGATCAGCGCCAACTACCGACTCGCTCCGGCCGCGTCGTTTCCCGACGCCCACGTGGATGCCAAGCTGGTCCTGGCCTGGGTCGGTGAGCACGTCGCGGCGTTCGGCGGCGACCCGGACACGATCGTGATCGCCGGTGACTCCGCGGGTGCGCACCTGGCCGCGTTCGCCGGACTGACCGCGAATGACCCGACCTACCAGCCCCGCTTCGAGCAAGCCGACACGACGGTCACCGCGGTGGTGGGCCTGGGCGGCTACTACGGACAGCTTGACACCGCCCGTCCCGAGACCTCCCCGCTGGCCCACGCGCGCGACGACGCGCCGCCCTTCCTGCTCTTGCACGGCGACCGCGACTCGGTCATTCCAGTCCAATGGGCGCGCGAGTTCGCCGCCGACCTGCGCGCCATCTCCCACGCCCCCGTGGAGCTCGTCGAGCTGCCCGGCGCCCAGCACGCCTTCGACCACTTCCATACCGTGCGCAGCGCGCCTGTCGCCGCCGCCATCCAAGCGTTCACCGCGTGGACCCGCCGCCAAGACCAAGGGTGCCCCGACCACCACCGGCGGCAGGCGCCTCGCGCCGATCCACTGATCGATCCACCTCGGGCAGGCAGCCCCTCGCGTGCTGCGGCAGCGACGAGACCTGCTCTCGTGTTTCGCCGCGCCTCTGCTCGACGCGCAGCCAGGTCGGCGCGCGGGGGTTCATGAGCGGCGCCGCAGCGTGACCAGCGCAGCGACGTACGCGATCCCGCCGATGCCCAGCAGCGGTATGTACGGGCTCGTGCTCTCGCCGCGTGCGAGCGTGAAGGCGATGCACCCGGTGAGCGCGATCACGAGCACGGTTCCCGTGATCGACATCGCGCGAGCGTTGATCATCGCCGCGCGATGTTCCTCGATGTCGGCGCGCCCGCCGCGGGCAGCGTCGATGTGTCCGGCGATCGCCGACAGCCCGCCGCCAGCCGCGAGGACCGCGAACCAGGCCAGCCCTTTCACGAGGTGCCCATCCGTCGCTGCGGCGATCAGCACGACGCCTCCAAACGCTATGGGGAGAAGTCGCACGGGCCACGCACGCGACTCCGCGCGTGACACGCCCCACCTACGCGGCAGCACCGCAAGTGAGCTGACGCGGGTTGCGCGGAGACGCCGAAGCGAGCGTTTCCTCGTCGACACAGCAGTATCGCCACGCTGTAGCGGCCACGAATCATCGATGACGGCGCTTACATAGGCGCCGGCGAGCCTGAGTCCGACCATCCGCGGTGCCGGTATCGGACACGGGCGGGTCACAACGGCACCCGCCGGCCGGCGCGAGGGCACGACGCTTGCGGCGCGACCTCGCGCGGCTAGATGAAACGCGACATACCCGCCGAGCGAGTTGCCGACAAGATGGGCAAGTCGAAGACCCGCTGCGTCCATCGCGCGTTCCACCAAATCGACGAACGCGCCTGTGCTGGCCAGATGGCCGATGGATGAACCTCCGGCATGCCCGGGGAGCGTCAGTGCACGGACGTCGTGCTGACCTCCAACGTCGGCAACACGAGTTCCCAGATCCGCCACGTGTCCATGAACCCGTGCAGACAAACCATCGGCGAGCCGGTCCCTCCGCGATGTGACGGCGTGAAGCCCGAGAACATGTCGCAAGACGCTACCGCTGGAACGGCAGTCCGCGATCGTCGGCATCTCGCGCGTGCGGCTCGTGAACGGCTGGGCCCACCGCGCCCCTTGACATTCGGAGATGCCACGCGTATTTCGAGCGGGCCGCCAGTTCCCTGCTCAGCGCCGTGAGAGGTCCAGCCGGTACCTCAGGACGTGCGTGCCGACCTCGACCGAAACGCAAATTGAGCGAGCTAACGTGCCCCGGCGTGACGGGCAAGGGCCGAGGACGGTCAGGGCGAGACGACCTGATCAGGTGCTCTGATCTCCTTCTTGAGGATCTTGCCGGTCGGGCCCTTTGGCAGCTGGTCGACGAACCACACGATCCGGGGGTACTTGTAGCCGGCTACCTGCTGCTTGACGTAGTCACGCAGTTCCTCGGGGGTGATCGAGGCTCCGGGCACGACCTGGACGGCCGCCGCGACCTCCTCCCCGTACTCGGGATGGGGGACGCCGATCACGGCCGCCTCGCGGACTGAGGGATGCTCGTAGAGCACCTCCTCGACCTCACGCGGATACACGTTGTAGCCGCCGCGGATGATCAGATCCTTCTTGCGATCGACGATGTAGTAGTAGCCGTCCTCGTCGACGCGCGCCATGTCACCGCTCTTGAACCAGCCGTCGGCGGTGAGCACCTCTGCCGTGGCGTCCTGGCGGCGCCAGTAGCCCTTCATCACGTTGTGGCCGCGGATCCAGATCTCACCAACCTCGCCCGGCCCGGGAGGCGTGCCGTCCGGGTTGGCCAGCTTCATCTCGACGCCCTTGATAGGTGTGCCGATCGACCCCGGCTTGCGCTCGCGTTCCATGTGGTTGAACGAGACCGTCGGGCTGGTCTCCGACAGCCCGTAGCCCTCGAGGATGACGCAACCGAACTCCCGCTCGAAGCCCCGCAGCACCTCGACGGGCAGCGACGCGCCGCCGGAGCAACATACCCGCAGGCTCGACAGGTCGTACCGGCCGCGCTCCGGCGCATGCAGCATCGCCGTATACATGGTCGGAACGCCCATGAAGATTGTGGCCTTGTCGCGCTGCATCGTCGCGAGCGCCTCCACGGGGTCGAACCGGGGCATCATCGTCACCGTCGCTCCGGCGTACAGCGGGGCGTTCATCGCGTCGCTCTGACCGAACGCGTGGAACAGCGGAAGCGCGCCCAGCACCACGTCGTCCGAGGTCATGTGGAACAGGTCCTCGGCGACGATGGCCGCCTGGATGTAGAGATTCGAGTGGGTGAGCTCGGCGCCTTTGGGAGTGCCGGTGGTCCCGCTGGTGTAGAGGACGACCGCGGTGTCGTGGTCGGCAACGTCGGCGACGCGGTGCAACGGCTCATGGTTGGCGAGCAGCCGCTCGAACTCGCCGGGCGCGACGGCGATCAGCTCCGCCCCGGCGGCCTCGGCGCCGATCCTGGCCGAGTCGACGAACTCGTGCCATGCAAAGACGGCCTTGGCCTCGGGGTCGGACAGGTAGAACGTTGTCTCTCGGCCCTTGAGCAGGATGTTCATGGGAACGACGATCCCGCCGCAGCGCAGCACGGCGTAGTAGGCGATCGGGAAGTACGGAACGTTGGGCAGCATGACGCCGACGCGGTCACCAGGCTCGATGCCCAGCTCCTGCAGCAGCCGTGTGCACCGCGCCACAAGATCGTCGAGCTGCCCATAGCTCACGGCGGTGTCGGAGACCTTGAGCGCCGTACGCTCACTCGAGCGGCCGGCGGCATCGGTGACGATCCGCGCGAGGTTGGCCATGCCAGGAGATTTCCCTCTGGCCGGCGCCCGCAAACTGTCGTTGAGAACCGGCGCCCGGATACATGACTGCCGCAGCTACCTGGCGCAACGCGCTCGCCCGGGTGGTTACCAGCTCCTCATCGGTTGCGGCCCAGCCTCTCATGGCTGGACACCCATTGGTCGGCGAGAATGGCGGCGGTCAGCGAGGTGTCGCCCGCGAGCACCGTCGCGGCGCAGATCTCTGCCAGCTTGCGCGCCTTGCCCTTGCCGTAGCAGCCGAGCAACTCCAGGCACTCGCGCTGGGTGGGCAGTCCGGTGCCGCCGCCGTAGGTCGCGACGATCAGGCTGGTGAGCGTCACCGACCAGTGGTAGTCGCCGTTGTCGCGGAGCCGCGCGTAGGTGACGCCGGCGTGCGACTCGGAGATGTTCGCCGCGTCCTGGCCGGTGGCGATGAAGATGCCGGTAAGGCCGTTCGCGGCATGCGCGCCGTTATAGGAGGAGCCGGCGAGGAAGCCGCCGACCATGCCGACTTGCCGGTAGTCGTACAGCGTCTTGGTGTCGACGCCCATCAGCCGCTGCAGCACGTCGTTCTTGATCACCGCCTCGGCGACGACCCGCTTGCCGCGGGTGAGAAGCATGTTGATGTGCGAGTGCTTCTTGTCCGTGTCGATCGCGCCCGACAGCACGTAGTCGACACCACCCGGGTAGTTCGCCTTGATCCACTCGCAGGCGGCGTACGTCGCCTTGCCGGTCATGTTCTGCCCGGCCGCGTCGCCGGTCGTGTAGTTGACCCGCAGGTAGCGCAGCGGACCGATCTGATAGCTCCCGATGTACGTGAGCTTGCCGGTCCGGGTGGTCGCCTCGGCCGCCGCCCGGATCTCGTCGCCGTGGGCGTCCACCCAGTCGCCGAAGTCGCGGGCCTCGAGCGCGTCGTCGAAGATGAAGGCTGGCGCCCGCTGCATCTGATCATCGACAACCGTCGTCTTGACGCCGCCGCACTCGCTGAGCAGGCGCATCCCGCGGTTGTAGCTCGCCACCAGGGTGCCCTCGGTGGTTGCCAGCGGCACATAGAAGTCGCCCTGCGCGTGCTCGCCGTTGATCCGCACCGGGCCGGCGACGCCGATTGGAACCTGGGCCACACCGATGAAGTTCTCGATATTGCCCGGCAGCAGGCCCGGGTCCAATGAGAACGTCCCGACGTGGTCAAGGCTGACGCTCGTCTGGCCGCCCAGGAACTCGCGGCGGTGAGCGGCGCTCTCGAGCGTGTAGTCGTCCTTGCTGCGGGGAACTCGCGGGGCGGTGCTGGTCATCGGCAGTCTCCGGTACGGGGGCTCGGACACCGGGACAATAGTCCTCGACACCCAGCAGCCCGGAGCGCTGGTGCGCTCGTCCTGGCGCGGCTTCGCTGCGCCTGCCGTCGGCCTCAGCGTCGTGGTTTCCGAGTTCTCACGGTTCTGTTGTCGGCCGCATCGGGATTCACGTCATCGCTGGATTGCTCTGGCGACCGGTCCGCGCTCCCGGGGTGCGCCTCAAGCTGCATCGCCAACCGGCGGAGCTCGCGATCCAGCGCCCCTACGTCCCGGCGCAGGCGGGCCACGTCGGTGCCCGTCGGGAGGTTGAGCAGGTGCCAGATCCCCCCGATCGCGCTCGCCGGCCGTCGGCGGGCGAACGCGTTGACGCGCGTGAGGATCCCGACCGCGAGCCCGAACTCGGGGGTCTCGATCAGCTCGCCCACCCGCGGCGAGAGCTCTCGCTCGATCGCGCTCCAGGAGCGCCGAAGCAGCGAGACGTCCCGGTCGGTCATCGGTTCCCGCTGTCGGCATCCGCAGAGCCTGAGCCGAGCTCGTCCTCGAGGCCGACGCTCGCCATCGCCGACCACGTGTCATGCACGTAGTGGGCGAGCATGATCAGATCCCGGGGCTTCCCGGATCGGTCGCGGATGTGGTCCCGCAGAAGCGCCTCGCCTTCGAACCCGAGTGCCGTGAACATCGCCACTGCCGATTCCTGTTGCGCGACGACCTCCACGATCAGCTTGGCGAGCCCCATCTCAACCGCCTCGCGTAGCGCGTGCCGGGCCAACGCGCGTCCGATCCCCTTGCCGCGATGCTCGAAGTGCACGACGAGTCGGATCTCCCCGACGTGATCCGACCACCCTGACAGCGGCAGCAGCGCGACGATCCCGGCCACCCCGGCGTCGCTGTCGAGCGCCACCCAGCGGCGGCCACGGCCTTGTACCCACGAGGCGATGCTGTCGCGGTCGACTTCCTCCTTGATGAACGTCAGGTCGCCCTCGGGCAGCTCGTCGAAGAACCGCCTCAAGCCTTCCTCGTGCTCGGCGCCAAGCGGCACGATCGTTACGCGCCCGCTCGTCACATGCCCTCCCTGCTGCTCGCGCGCGCTCCTGGGCGCCGGCGACCGGGTCGCTCGGCGGGCTCGCTGGCGCGCTGCAGAAAATCGATGATCGTCGGGACCGTGGTCGTGCCGGCGGTCCGCCCGACGAACAGGCCCACATGCCCAGCGTCCAGCCGCAGCTCCTCGCGCTCGGGCGAGCCGACGAGCCCGATCAGCGGGGCTGCCGCGGGCTCCGGCACGATCTGGTCGCGGGCCGCGAGCACCGCGAGGAACGGGCAGGTGATGTCGGCGAGGTGCACGGGGCGCCCGTCCAGCACCAGCCGATCCGTGATGAACGCGTTGTCGCGCACCAGCATCTGTGCGGCTTGGCGCGCGACCCCGCCGGGGAACGGGATGTGGTCCTTCGTCCACCGTCCCATCGTCTGGTAGGCGTCGATGTAGCGATCGCTGCCGAGCTGGTCCATCAGGGTCACGTACTGGGTCAGCTCGGCGACCGGCTGAACCGTGCGGAACCCGTTGAGCACGACTCCAGCCGAGACGTTGCCGTTCTCATCGAGCACGTCGTCGATCGCGATTCGTCCCTCTCGGATCAGGTCGCAGAGCGGCCCCATCCGGCTGAAATCGACCGGGGTCGCCGGGCAGGTCAGGCTGCGAAGCAACGCATCGCCCTCCGACGCGGCGTACAGCAGTGACAGCACCCCGCCGAAGCAGTAGCCGAGCATGTTGACCTGCTCGCAGTCGGCAACCTCGCGGGCACGCTCCAGTGCGGCCGGCAGGTACCTCAGGGCGTAGTCCTCGAGCAGGTTGCCGGCGTCCCGCTCGTCCGGCACGCCCCAGTCGAGCAGGAACACGTCGAAGCCCGCCCCCACGAGCTGCTCGACGAAGCTGTTGCCGGGCGTCAGGTCGAGCACGTAGCTGCGGCTGACGAGGCTGAAGACGATGAACAGCGGCGGCGTGAAGCGCACCCTCTCGTTGCGGTAGCGCCACAGCTCACAACGCCCCCGGCGCCAGACTACGTCCTTCGGGCTCTGGCCCACCGGGGGCCGGCCAGTCGAGGTAACGACGCGGATCCCGTTGCGAGCGCGGATCGCGCCCCGCTCGGCCTCCGAGCGCACGCGGCTGAGCACGTCCTGCGGGGTCGGAATCAGCACCATCGAGGTCGATCGCGGTATACCGGATCGGATCGGCCGCCGCAAGCGGGCCGATCCGGGCCATCAGCATGTGGGGCTTCCCACGGGCGCGTTAGTGTGTCCGCATGCCGGGGGTTCAGACCGACAGCCAGTCTTCGGTCACGGCGAGCCAGTCTTCGGTCACGGCGAGCAGCAGCCCGCTCGGGCGGCGGATCATCGCCCTGTTTCGCCCGTATCGGGCGCGCGTCTCGCTGATCGCCGTTGTCATCCTGGTCAGCTCGGTGCTGAGCTCCGTGTCGGCGCTCCTGATCAAGGTCGTGTTCGACAAGGCGCTGTTCCCGCGAGGCGGCCCGAACCTGACGCTCCTGTTCGAGCTCGTCGCGGTGCTGATCCTGATCCCGATCGGCACGGGCGCGCTCAACATCGTCCAGACCTACTACACGAACTGGGTTGGCAACCGGGTGATGCGGGATCTCCGCGACCGGCTGTTCGGCCACCTGGAGCGGATGTCGCTTGCGTTCTTCACCGAGACGCGCACGGGCGAGGTGCAGTCGCGACTCGCCAACGACGTGGGCGGCGTTCAGGAGACGATCACGAGCACCGCGTCGACGGTCGTCTCCAACGTCGTGGTGGTCGCGTCGGCGCTGGTCGCGATGCTCATCCTGTCGCCGGTGCTGACGCTCCTCTCGGTCGCCCTGGTCCCGGTCTTCGTCGTGCTCTCAAACCGGGTGGGCAGGACCCGTCGCGCGGCGCGCCGCGAGACCCAGGCGTCGCTGGCCGAGATGAGCGCCATCACGCAGGAGACCCTCTCGGTGTCGGGCATCCTGCTGACCAAGGTGTTCGGCCGCCAGGACAGCGAGATCGGCCGCTACGCGGCGGAGAACGCACGCCAGGCTGACCTCCAGGTGCGCCAGGCGATGACCGGGCGCACCTTCTTTGCGGTGACGCAGGCCTTCTTCGGGATCAGCCCGGCGCTGCTGTACCTGGTCGCTGGCCTCGAGCTCCACGGCGGTCACTCCGGGCTGAGCGCCGGCACGATAGTCGCGTTCACGACGCTGCAGACGCGGCTGCTGCTGCCGATCGTCCAGCTGCTCCAGGTGTCGGTCGACGTGCAGTCCTCACTGGCCCTGTTCGGCAGAGTGTTCGAGTACCTCGACCTGCACCCGCAGATCGTCGACCACGCCGGGGCGGTCAGGCTTCCTGGCGCCGGCGTGCGCGGGGCGGTCGAGTTCGACGCCGTCTCGTTCGCCTACGGGCCCGGGGAGGGCACGTCGCCCGACGGCGATGCGCCGCCGAGGCGCTGGGCGCTCAGTGACGTGAGCCTCGAGGTGAAGCCGGGGCAGCTGGTCGCGCTCGTGGGACCAAGCGGAGCCGGAAAGACAACGATCTCGTATCTGATCCCGCGCCTGTACGAGGCGACCGAGGGGGTGGTCCGGATCGACGGCCACGACGTGCGCGATCTGACGCTCGCGTCGATTCCCGACATCTGCGGAATGGTCACGCAGGAGAGCTACCTGTTCCACGCCTCGGTGCGCGACAACATTCGCTATGGGCGGCCCGACGCGACCGATGTGCAGATCGAGCAGGCGGCCCGCGCGGCCTTCATCCACGACCGCATCCTCGAGCTCGACCAGGGCTACGACACGACCGTGGGCGAGCGAGGGTACCGGTTCTCCGGTGGCGAGCGCCAGCGCCTCGCGATCGCGCGCGTGATCCTCAAGGACCCGCGCGTTCTGGTATTGGACGAGGCCACCTCCGCGCTTGACACCGAGAGTGAGCGCGTCGTCCAGCGAGCGCTCGAATCGGTCACGCACGACCGGACCACGATCGCGATCGCCCACCGGCTGTCGACCATCCGGGCCGCCGACGTGATCTTCGTGCTCGACCACGGGCAGGTGGCCGAGCGGGGCACGCATGCCGAGCTCGTCGAACACGGCGGCCTGTACGCGCGCCTGTACGAGGAGCAGTTCGGCGCCGGCGCGGTGCAGGCGTTCTGCTCGGACGGCATCGTGCTCGCCGACGGGCGCTGCGTCCGGCCCGCGGCGGCGCACGCCAATGGGAGCGCCACGACGGATGGACGCGCGACGGCCGGCGCTCGTGCGCCGGCGACGTACTCGGCGTCTGCAGCCGAGCGGAAATGATCCCGCCGGCGGACGCCGCCGGGCGTCCCGTCCGTGCCGACTCGGGGCGGGCTCTGCCACGGGCGCGTTTAGGATTGGCGGCGCCAGGCCAATGGATATTCATCTCGACTTGGATCGGGCCGCTCCGTTGCGCGCCCAGCTCGAACGGGAGCTTCGGGAGGCGATCCGCTCGGGCCGGCTGCGTGCCGGGTCGAAGCTGCCGCCGAGCCGACTGCTCGCCGACGAGCTCCGAGTGTCACGCGGTGTCGTGGTCGAGGCCTACTCGCAGCTGGTGGCCGAGGGCTACCTGGTGGCGCGGTCCGGCGATGCGACACGGATCGCCAATGGGCTGGTGCAGCAGCCGCGTGCCGGGCGAGCGCCTGGTACCCCGCCGCGCCGGATCCGGTATGACCTGCGCAGCGGCGTGCCCGACCTGTCGTTCTTCCCACGTCGGGAGTGGCAGTCGGCGACGGCCAACGCGGTGCGCGAGCTGCCCGACGCCGCTTTGGGCTACGGGTCGCGGCGCGGACACGCCCGGCTTCGCGTCGCGCTGAGCGACTATCTGGGGCGGGTGCGGGCGGTCGTGGCCGATCCGGAGCGGCTGTTCATCACCGCCGGGGCGACGGCGGGGATGGGCACCCTGTGCCACGCGCTGCGGGCGCGGGGCGCGAGACGGATCGCCGTCGAGGACCCCGCGTGGTCGGCGATTCCGAGGACGATCGTGCAGGCCGGCCTGCAAGCCGTCCCGGTTCCAGTGGACGGTGACGGGCTCGTGGTCGGGGAGCTCGACGGCGCCCGCGCGGACGCCGTCGTGCTTTCCCCGGCCCACCAGTACCCGACCGGCACGGTGCTCGCGCCCGCTCGCCGCGCGCAACTGATCGACTGGGCGCGCCGCCACGGGACGTTGATCATCGAGGACGATTACGACGCGGAGTACCGCTTTGACCGAGAGCCCGTCGCTTCGCTGCAAGGACTCGCGCCCGACTGCGTGGCTTACGTGGGAACGGCGAGCAAGACGCTGGCACCCGGGCTGCGCCTCGCCTGGCTGCTGGTGCCGAGCCACCTCGTGGGCGAGATGGCGGTCCAACAGGGCGTCAGCCGAGCGATGCCGAGCGTGCTCGTCCAGTCGGCATACGCCACGCTGCTGGAGCGCGGCGACATCGACCGACACCTGCGCCGCACCCGACGGCGCTATCACGAGCGCCGCAATGCCCTCGTGGCGGCGCTCGAGGCCACCGTGCCACAGGTTCGTGTGGGTGGGGCCTCGGCGGGACTGCATTTGATCGCCTGGCTTCCGGACGGCGCAGACGAAGCGGCGATCGCCGCCGAAGCGGCCAGGCGCGGCGTCGCGATCCACGCCCTGCACCAGAACTGCTCTGTGATGGGGCCGGCTTCCCCGGCGCTGCTTCTCGGTTACGGACTGATCGCCAAGCCGGCGATCTCCCGTGCAGTCCGGGAGCTGGCGCGGGCCGCCGGTCTCGCCGCCGACCACAGTCAGCCGGACTGAACCGGCTCGGGCTCGAGGAGCTCGGATGGCTCGGTGGGAGCTGGCGCGACCGGGGCGCGCGCCCCCGTGCCCTCGATGTTGAAGTGAGGCAGCCGGCGGTCGATCCAGGCCGGCAGGCGCCAGGTGAGCGGCCCGAGCAGCTCCAGCACCGCCGGCAGCATCACGCAGCGAACCACCAGCGCGTCGAGGAACACCGCCGCCGCCAGGCCGAAGCCGAACTCCTTGACCGAGCGCTGATCCCCGAGCATGAACGACAAGAACACGCAGATCATGATCGCCGCCGCTGCGCTGATCACGCGGCCGGTGAACGCGATGCCGTCGGCGACCGCCCGCCCGGCGTCGCGCCGGCGGACCCATTCCTCGCGCACGCGTGAGATCAGGAACACCTCGTAGTCCATCGACAGCCCGAACACGACGGCGAACATCAGCACCGGCACCCAGGGCTCCACGGGCCCCGGGGTGACTCCCAGCGCCCCGGCCAGCCAGCCGTCCTGGAACACGAGCACAGTGGCGCCAAGCGCCCCGCCGATGCTCAGCAGGTTCATCAGCGCCGCCTGCACCGGGATCACCAGCGAGCGGAAGATCACGAACAGCAGCAGCGCCGAGAGCACGACCACGATCCCGATGAACAGCGGCAGCTTGCCCGCCAGCACGCCGGAGAAGTCGATCGAGCCGGCCGTGAAGCCGCCCACCAGCGGCCGCGAGGCGAACTTGCCTCCAAACGGCGGCAGGACGCTCCCCCGCAGCTCGTGAACCAGGTCGGTGGTCGCCCGCGCCTGGGGCGCCGAGTTGGGGTAGGCCTCCATCACCGCGACCGTGCCCGAGGGGGCCAAACGCGGCGGGCTGACGGCGGCCACGCCGGGCGTGCCATCGATCGCGTTGCGCAGCGCCGGAAGTTGCGCGCGCTGCCCCGGGCTCGAGAGCTGCGTGGCGATCATCAGCGGACCGTTGAAGCCCGGTCCAAAGCCCCGTGAGAGCAGGTTGAACGCGCGATACGTGCTCGTGCCGGACGGATCGTTGCCTGCGTCGCTGGTGTCGAGCCGCATCCCGAGGAACGGCACCAGGAACAACAGCATCACGATCAGCGAGATCGCCGCCAACGGCCACGGACGCGACTGCACGATCACGCTCCAGCGACGCCAGGTCGACTCCCGCGGCGCCTCACTCCTGGCCTGGCGTCGCCGGGCGGAGCGACCCGGGCGAACCACGCGGTGGCCGAACGCGGACAGCAGCGCCGGCAGCACGGTCAGCGAGGCCGCCAGGACGAGAAGCACGGCCACCACCGACGCGATCGCCAGCCCGTACATGAAGCTCACGCCGGTGGCGAACATGCCCAGCAGGGCGATGATGACGGTCGTGCCGGCGAGCAGGATCGCGCGCCCCGAGGTGTCCATCGCCCCCACGATCGACGCCGAGATGTCGCCGCTGCGAGCATAGTTCTCCCGGAAGCGCGTGACGATGAACAGCGCGTAGTCCACCCCCACGCCCAGCCCGATCATGATCGCGAGCTCCGGCGCGATGTTCGACATGCTGGTGATCTGCGTGGCCAGGCCGACGAGCGCGATGCCCGTGATCAGGCCGAGCCCGGCGGTGATCAGCGGCATGCCGGCGGCGCTCAGCGACCCGAAGGTCAGCAGCAGGATCACCATCGCCGCCAGCACGCCCACGTACGTGGCGGGGCCGATGCTGAACCCCTCGGCCTGCTCGATCACCTGCCCGCCCGCGGCGATCTGCAACCCGGGGCCCTTGACCGCGTTGACCGCGTTGACGGCGTCCAGCACCGGTTGCCCGGTCTTGTTCGGCAGCAGGTTCGCGCGCTTGTCGTAGTTGATCGTCGCGAACGCCGTGCGCCCATCCTTTGAGACCTCGACCGCGCCGGCCGGGCTGTAGGGGCTGATCACGCTGACGACGTGAGGCAGCTTGCGCACCTGCTCGAGCAGCGGCGTGATCCGCGCGCGCACGTCCGGATCGTCGATCCTACCCAGGGCGTTGTGAAACACGATCGTGTCCACATCCCCGCTCTGTGCCGGAAACTGCTTTTGGAGCAGGTCGAGGACATGCTGGGACTCCGTCCCCGGCAGGCTGAAATTGGTCGCGTACTGACGCCCCACCGCACTCGCCACCACCGTGGTGGCAAGCGCGATCAAGATCCAGCCGACAACGACCCGGCGGCGATGGGAGATGCACCAGCGAGTGAGACCTAGCATCGGCGTCAGGCTCCTCGGGAACTGGCGATCGATCGAGCCGCCGACGGTGTGCGGGCGAGCTGCGACGACACCAGGCTGACCTGATCCGCATAAGCCAGGGCGACCGATTCCTCTCGGTCGAGTGCGTCGGTGTAGGCGGCGAACGCGAGCTCTCGGCCCGAGGGCCGGACGGTCGCGAAGTGCTCATACGTCGTCTGCACGTCCGAGCACTTCTCCCGCCACTCGCAATACAGTTCGAGGAGCCGATCGATCGGGTCGGCGCCGGGATCGAGATTCAACAGCTTCATATCCGTGCTTTCTGGTTGGGGCGCGTAGCGATGATGCACCGGCGGTCCTGCCCGCGCGCCCGAGGATCACCCCGGGGTTTTCGTCGCGCCGCCCCGGTGTTTGACCGCCCTCGACAGTCCGCACGACCGTCCGAGCCGGCGCAGCGGTCCACGGTCTACGGGCCGCATTGGACCTCCTCGCCGGGCCCTGTGAGCACTATCTTCGAAACGCCATGATCTCGGCCAGCCAACTGCGAGCAGACGTCCCGTCGGGACCGCAGCCGGCGCTCGCCGGGGACAGTGGGCCCCGGACGGCCTGGCCGGCACGACTGCCCGCTGCCGATCTGCTCGAGCGCGAAGCCGAGCTCGAGGCCGTGCAGGAGGCGCTTGACGGTGCCCGCGGCGGCCTGGGCAGGCTGCTCGTCATCGAGGGCCCGGCAGGCGCCGGCAAGTCACGGCTGCTGGCGGCGGCCCGGGCGCGAGCCCGAGCGGCGGGCATGCGGGTTCTGTCAGGACGGGGGGCCGAGCTCGAGCGCGAATTCCCGTTTGGCGTGGCCCTGCAGCTCTTCGCCCCCCAGCTGCAGACCTCGCCGGAGCGAGCGAAGCGGCTGCTCACCGGACCGGCGGCCTACGCCGCGCCGCTGTTTCGCGGCCCGGCTTCCGACGAGCCGCCGACCGGCGGAGAGCGGCGCGCCGCGTTGACCGCCGGCCTGTGCTGGCTTGTCGCCAATCTGGCCTGGGAGCACACGGACGAGCGTCGGCCACCGCCCCTGCTGATTGCCGTCGATGACGCACAGTGGTCAGACGAGGCCTCGCTCGGGTTCCTGTCCGAGCTGGCGGCCCGGGTGCAGGAGCTGCCCGTTGCCCTGGTGATCGGCGTGCGCGTCGACGAGCTGGATCTGCCCGATCAGCTCCTGCTGCGCCTGAACCAGACCGCGGGCCGAGGGGTACTGCGACCCGCTCCGCTGACGGCGGCGGCAGTTGACCAGGTGCTGCGCGCTTCGCTGGGTCGCATTCCGGAGCCCGCGTTCGCAAAGGCGTGCGCCTGGGCAACGGGCGGAAGCCCGTTCCTCGTGACCGCACTCGTGGAGGGACTGCGGGCCGATGGCGTGGCGCCCACGGCTCGCGCCGCCGCGCACGTAGGCGGGATGGTGCCCAACGAGGTTCTCCGCGCGACCACGCTGCGCCTCGGTCATCTCCCCGAGAGCGCAGTGCGTCTGGCTCGCGCCGTCGCGATCCTCGGCGATCGCGCGGCTATCGCCCAGGCGGCGGCGCTCGCACAGCTTGACATCGAGAACGCGGAGCACGCCGCCGACCTGCTGGCTCGCACCCGGTGGCTGCAGGCCGGCGAGCCGTTGTCGTTCTGCCATCCGCTGATCGCCGCCGCGGTCATCGAGGACATGGGGGCACTGGCCACCGGTCGCGCGCACCGTGGCGCAGTCGATCTCCTCGATGCAGCGGGCGCCGACGAGCAGTCGATCGCCGGTCATCTGCTCTTCACCCGGCCCCGAGCCGATCCGCGCAGCGTCGAGATCCTCCGGCACGCGGCCGGGGCCGCGCTGGCACGGGGTGAATCCGGCGGTGCGGCGCGCCTGTTGCGCCGAGCGCTCGACGAGCCGCCGACCGACGACGCCCTGCCCACGGTCCTGCTCGATCTCGCCTATGCCGAGGCCGCCAATGGCGAGCCGCAGGCCCCCGACCGGCTCGATCGGGCCCTGGCGCTGATCGCCGAACCGGGGCCGCGGGCCAGAGCGGCCCATGCCCTGTGCAGGTTGCTGTCTGCCCAGGGCGAGTTTGGACGGGCCGCCGCCGTCGCGCGGCGGGGACTCGCCGAGCTGGACTCCCGACATCCGCTGCGCGGGATGCTCGAGGCCGGCTACTTCGCCGCCGCGCTGTTCGACCCCGCCAGCCGCTCGGCGGCGATCGCAGAGTTCGAGCCGCTGCGGCGCCGCGCCCGGGCGGGCCGGCTCCCCGAAGATTGCACATTGCGCGCTCAGCTCGCCTTGCGCGAGGCAGGTGAAGGCGCCTCGGCGCAGGGAGTGCGCCGCTTGGCGGAGGCCGCCCTGTCCGGCGATCCGTTGATCGAGCCGGTCACCCAGGGCCGAGCGCTCGGATTCGCGGTCGCGGCGTTGATCGAAGTCGATGAGCTCGAGCTCGCAGAACGCGCTCTGGCCGCGGCGCTCGATTCGGCGCGAGCCCGGGGTCTGCTCGTGGCCGCCGGGGCAGCTCGGCATTGGCGGGCGCTGGTGCACTATCGACGCGGTCGGCTGCACGAGGCGATCGTCGATGGCGAGGCCGCGCTCGAGATCGCTCGCTCTGGCTGGTCGACGTATCAAGGTTGGAGCGCGGCGATCCTCGCCCACGCCCGCATCGAAGTCGGAGAGCTCGAGGGGGCTCGCGAGGCTGTCCTCGCCGGCGAGGCGGCTCCCGCCGGCATCGACGGAGCGCTCGTGCTCGAGGCACGCGGCCGCCTCGCACTCGTGGACGGGAGACCCCAAGCGGCGCTCGCAGACTTTCAGGCCGCGGGTCGGCACCTGACCGAGCGCTACGGGCTGTGGCATCCCGGCATCTTTGCCTGGCGACGCGCCGCGGCACTCGCCGCCCACCTGACCGGGGACGCCGATCTGGCGTCTGACCACGCACGGCTCGCTGAGGACGAGGCTCGCCGCAGCCACGTGGCCACGCCCCTCGGCGAGGCGTTGCGAGTCGGCGGGATCATCGCCGGAGGCGAGACGGGGATCGCCCGTCTGCGGTCGGCGGTGACCGTGCTCGAACGCTCGCCGGCCCGGCTCGAGTACGCGCGCGCGCTCGTGGACCTGGGGGGCGCGCTGCGTCGAGGCGGCGAGCGAGCCGCGTCACGTCCGCCCCTGCGGCGCGGCCTCGAGCTCGCCGACGGCTTCTGCGCGCGCCCGCTGGCCGAGACGGCGCTGGCCGAGCTCCGGGCCAGCGGCGCCCGTCCCCGCCGGGCCGCCCTGAGCGGCGTCGACGCGCTGACGCCGACCGAGCGGCGGATCGCGGCGCTCGCCGCCGCCGGCCGCGCCAATCCCCAGATCGCCAGCGCGCTCTACGTGACCACGAAAACGGTCGAGTGGCATCTCGGCCACGTCTACAGCAAGCTCGACATCACCTCCCGGGATGGGCTGCCTGCAGCGCTCGGCGGCCACGGCGAGGAAAACCCCGGGGAGCCGGCCGGCTAACGCCAGGGTGGTCCTCAGGCGCGAGCGGCCGCTGCACCGGCGAGGATGCAGACGTGAGCGCGTCCTCCCTCTCCGGTACCGACCTGGGACCGCGCCTGGATCTGCGCGCGCACGCGGCGGCTGCGTACAGCGACCTCGTCCACCTCGGAAGGACCGTCTCGGCTCGGCTGGACCCGCGCTTGCACGAATTGGTCAAGATCCGCGCCTCTCAGATCAATGGCTGCGCCTTCTGCATCGACATGCACGCTCGGGATGCTCGTGCCGCCGGAGAGAGCGAGCAGCGCCTGTACGTGCTGAGCGCCTGGCGAGAGGCGCCGTTCTTCAGCGTGGCCGAGCGCGCTGCCCTGGCGCTCACCGAGGCGGTCACCAGCGTCGCCGACGGACACGTTCCCGACCGGGTGTACCAGCAGGCGGCCGCGCATTTCGAGCCCGAGGAACTGGCCGCTCTGTTGTTCGCGATCGCCACGATCAACGCCTGGAACCGGCTCAGCATCGCAACCCGGATGCCGCCGGGCGGCCATCGCCCCTGACGCCAGGTGCAGCGGAGCCGGCGGCGGACCAATGACCGCTCGGTAGCCGCTACTGGTCTCCGCCGGTGCGCACGCCCCGTTCGCGCCGCTCCGCTCGTCGCTCGCGGCGGAGCCGGACCCGTTCCTCTCTCGGGGGGCGCAGCGTGAGGGGGCGATGGCGGGTACGACGCAGGACGATGAAGGCGCCCGTGCCCCACATCGCCGGGACCCACAGGGAGATGGCGTGGTAGACGACGGTGGCGGCCGTGGCCGCCGTGGCCGAGACCCCGAAGAGGACGAACATGCCGACCAGGCTTCCGTCGAGGATGCCGATGTTGCCGGGAACCGGAATCAGGTTCGACAGGTACCCGATCTGGTAGGCGAGCACGATCGTGGCCAGTGGCGGCACCGGGCCGGCAGCGGCGAAGCAGACCGCCAGCACCGCGATGTCGCACCACAGGAAGGCGAACGCCCCGATGATCCGCCAGTCCCATCTGAACAGCACCTCCTCGGTCCCGCGGATGCTGGCCGCTACCTCGACCAGGAGCGTGCGCAGCGCCCCGGGCTTGCGGCGGGCGGCCAGTCGCTCGCTGTAGCGAGGCAAGGCGAGAAAGAAGATCAGGCAGAGGATCCCGACCAGGGCCGGGAGCAGGCTGAGGAGTGGGTCGCGGGGACCGGGCAGGATCCCGACCCACAGGCCCAGACCCGCCGCGATCAGAGTGAACACGTTGATCGCGCTGGTCAGCAGAAACAGGACCGCCGAGCGCTCGGCGACACGAGTCGGCTCCCCACCCCGCTCCACCAGCAGCCAGGCGCCGACCGCGACGCTGCCGGCGCCGCCCAGCGAGACCGCCGCCCCGAAGGCCAGTTCGCTGAGCGCAACCCGGGCGCCGAAGCGCAGCGGAGCGCGATCGAAGACCTGCAGGAAGGCGATCACGTAGCCCAGGCACGACAGGACCTCGAGCACGATCCCTGCCACCAGCCATCCCAGCTTCATGTGCGAGACCGTGCGGGCCACGCCGTGGAGACCCGGCACGGCGAGCAGCAGCCCGACGACGATCGCCACCAGGATCGCCAGCGAGATCAGACCACGCCACAGGCTGCGCCCCGGGTCCTCTCGCTCCGGAAGTGCGCCGGGGCCGTCCTGGTTGCCGCCCCCGTCGGCACCCGACGGGCGCTCAGGGGGGCGCGGGTCGTCGGCGGGGGTCGCCATGGTTGACTATTCAAGCAGTGACGCCTGTTGACATCCCGGGCCATCCGATCGCCGGGGTTCGTGCCGACAACCCGGGCCCGTTCACTCTGACCGGAACCAACTCATGGATCGTGGGACGGGACCCGGCGTGGCTCGTGGACCCTGGACCCCTGCTCGAGTCCCACCTGGCCGCCCTGGCCGATGAGCTGGCGATTCGCGGCGGACTGGGAGGAATCGCGCTCACCCACGACCACGGCGACCACGCCGACGCCACGGCGGCGATCCGCGAGCGCTTCGGCCGGCCTCCCGTGGCGGCGGCGCGCGGTGAGGTCGACCGCCGCCTCGGCGAGGGCGATCGATTCGGACCGCTGGAGGCGGTGAGCACGCCCGGCCATGCACCGGATCACCTGGCGTTCCTGGTGGGGACCGCCGCCCTGACCGGTGACGCTGTGCTCGGCCAGGGCAGCGTCTTCATCGCGCCGGATCCGGGCGCGCTGGCCGGCTACCTGAACGGGCTGGCCAGGCTGCGCCGGCGCGAGCTCGATGTCCTGTGCCCGGGCCATGGGCCACCCGTCGGTGATCCGGCGGCCAAGCTCGACGAGTACATCGCCCACCGCCTATCACGGGAGACGCGTCTGATCGCCGCGCTGCAGGCGGGCGCCCGCTCTATTCCGGAGATGCTCGACGCGGTCTGGGATGACGTCCCGGGGATGCTGCGTCCGGCGGCTACGGTTACGCTCGCTGCCCACCTGGACAAGCTCGCCGACGAGGGCCGGCTGCCCGGAGGCGTGCAGCGTCCCGACCGCGGGCTGGTCGCCTCAGAGCCTCGGGCCGGCGTCCAGGCTCCGGGCTGACGGACGGCGGTGGTCTGGAGAGGGGAGCCGGCGCTCGGCGAGCTCCAGCGCCGCGGCCAGCGGCGTTTTGCCGTCGGCCTGCGCCCGGGCGAAGATCTCGCGCAGCGTGTCGCCGATGGCAAGCACGCGCCGGCGGGCGGCCGAAGCCTGGTAGCCGCCCAGCTCCTCGGCGATGTTGATCAGCCCGCCGGCGTTGGCGACGAAATCAGGTGTCCACAGGATCCCCCGGTGCTCGAGGAGCTCGGCGATGGGATCATCGGCAAGCTGGTTGTTGGCTGCCCCGGCGATGACCCGGCACCGCAGCCTCGGAAGCGACTGGTCGTTCAGCACCCCCCCGAGCGCGCACGGCACGAGCACATCGACCTCGGACTCCAGGGCGGCGTCCGGCGGGCTCCAGCTGGCTCCCAGCCGGTCTGCCAGCGGTCGCTTGGCCTCGTCGACGTCGCTGATCGTCAGCCGTGCTCCCGCCCGGGCGCAGCGCTCCGCCACACGGGCGCCCACGTGGCCGAGTCCGAGTACGCAGATCGACCGCTCGCGCAGTGAGCCATCAGCGAATGCCCGCTCGCAGGCGGCTCTGATCGCGGTCTCGACGCCGAGTGCGGTGAGCGGGCTGGGGTCACCAGACCCGCCGCGGCCCCGAGCCAGACCGGCGACGTGCGCCGTGCGCTGGGCGATCGCGCTCATGTCCCGGCTGGAGGTCCCGACGTCTTCGGCGGTGATGTAGCGCCCGCGCAGCGACTCGACCAGATCCCCGAAGTCGAGCAGCGCCGCCCGCCGGCGACGCGATGGCAGGGGAGCGTCCGCCGGGGCCATGATCACCCCCTTGCCGCCCCCCAGCGCCAGGTTCGCGACCGCCGCCTTGAGCGTCATCGCGCGTGACAGGCGCAGCGCGTCGCCGACCGCAGCCCAGGCGTCGTCGTAGGCCCACAGCCGACAACCTCCGAGCGAGGGGCCGCGCGCCGTGGAGTGCACGGCCACGATCGTGTACAGCCCCGAGCGCTGCCCGCGACGGACGAGCAGCTCCTCGTGATCCAGTTTCTCGAGGTAGGGCCGGATTACTGGCTCGTCGTGAACACGGCCTCGACCTTGCCCGAGCCCCGCGACGGCGAAGTCGAGGCACCGGCGGAGGGGGTGCGCGAGCCCGTGGAGCTGACCTGACCGGGGGAGCCGGCCTGGTCCGACGAGCTGGGCTGACTCGGGGAGCTTGTCGTCGCGCCACCGCTCGCCGGTGTGGGCTGCCCGGTGGCCGTGCCACTGCCGCCGCCGGCGCCGGCAGTGCCCACGCCCAGCGTCCCGGGCGAACCCGCCGGGGTCCCGGTGGACGTCGTGGGCGGGCCCGGGGTCTCCGTGGACGTGCCCGTGGACGTGCCCGTGGGGGTGCTGGCGCTCGGGGTGGTCGTGGCTGACGGGGCGACGGCGCCGGATGAGGTGCTCGGCGGGCTCTCCAGGCTGTAGGTGAGGTTGTCGGGATCGGCGGTCTGGGAGAGCAGGAGCGGTCCCGGCGAAGTCGATGCCCGCGAGCGCGAGGCCCGGCGCGGGCCAAGTGGCCGCGAGTTGGTGGCCGGCGCCCGACCCGCCGGGGCGGCCGGAGCAATCCGCGGCGCCGAGCCGGTGACCGCGAGCGCCGCCTGCGCCGCGGGCGTCGACGGGGTCAGCGCCACGCCCCCCGATGGTCCGATGGCGGTCGCGGCAGCGGGCTGCCCGGTGAGGCCACGCGAAGCTCGCACGATCCGATGAGGCGTCGAGGTCACGCTTGGATGATGAGCGGTCTGCTGGAGCTCGATCGCGCCGCCGGCGGTGACTACGGCTGCGGCCAGTAGCGTCACCACGTGGCCGGCGCCGACGAACGCCCCCGTGCCGGCGGCTGCGCCCGTCCCGGCGGCTCCTCCCGCGGCGGCCCCGCCGCTGCTGAAGCTGCCGGCGGCGGCCCCACCCCCGCCTCCCACGCCGAGCACCTTGGCGACCACGCCGAGCGGTCCCAGCGTCGGGGCCAGTGCGGCGAACTGCCGGCTGACCCCGCGAACCTCGCCGCGGAACTGCCGGCAGCTCGAGCAGTCGCGAATGTGGCGCCTGGCAAGGCCGCTGGTGCGGACGCCCCGGTCGTGGGACAGAATCAGATCCTCTCGGATCTGGGCGCAGGCCGTGTCCCTGGCCTCATTGGCCTGGGCCAGGCCGACGCGGGCCCTGACGAGCAGGGACTTGACGGCGGGCACCGAGACGGCCAGGGCCCCGGCGATGTCCGCGTAGGCGACGCCGCCGAGCTCGCGCATCAGCAGCGCCGACCGTTGCTGCTCGGGCAGCCGCCGGACGTCGGCGATCAGCCGGCGCAGCGCGTCACGCTGCTCGACGCGGGCCAGGGGATCATGCGCCGGGCCCGTCGCGGTCGCTTCGATCGAGTCGCTCGGCGCTGGATGGGACCGGCGGAGCTCGTCGATGCAGCGATTGTGCGCGATCCGGTAGAGCCAGGCGCGCAGCGCGAGGTCGCGATCATTGGCCCGGAGCCCGGCATAGGCACGGACGAAGATCTCCTGGACGGCGTCCTCGGCGTCGGCACCGGAGGCCGCGAGCATCTGGCGCGTGTAGACGAACAGCCGCTGACGGTACCGGTCGTGGATGACCCGGAAGGCCTCGTCATTGCCCGCTCTGAACAGCGAGATCAGCTGCTCGTCAGAGCGAATCCGCAGCAACGGGGCGCCGATCGCGATCCGCGTTCGCGTCAGCCCTACCGATGCTGGGATAGCGGAGGCTTCCACCTGGAACCTGGACAACTCTAACGCGTGATCACTGGGAAAGGTCCTATCTGGACGTTCAGGTCGTGCAATAGCCGACCGACCGGGCCCGCAGGCGACGGCCACGGGAGGCGCAGCCGCTCCCGTCTCCCTCTACGCTTCGGCGCGCCTCGCCACGCGCAGAGAGCAGGACATGACCGGCGCCGTGATCACCCATTCCATTCCCCGAAGCGGCCAGGGCATCGCCCTGCCGCTCGGCTGCGAGTAGCCTTCAAGCGAAGATGGACGCAGCGTCGGGCATCGGGATTCCGGTCGCTTTCGGTGCCGGGCTGATCTCGTTCCTGTCCCCGTGCGTGCTGCCGCTGGTGCCCGGTTACATCTCCGCGGTGGCCGGCGGACAGCCCGGAGAGCTTGCGCCCCGGCGCGTGATCGGTCCCAGCCTCGCCTTCGTGGGCAGCTTCTCGTTCATCTTCATCGTGCTCGGGCTGCTCGGACAGCGGGCGCTGCGCACCGCGCTCACCGGCCCGGCCGCGCTCAAGATCTCCGGGGCGGTGATCGTCGCCATGGGCCTGCTGTTCGTGGCCGCCACCTTCATCCCCGCCTTCAGCCGCGAGTGGCACGTCGGGCGTTTGATGGAGCGGGCGGGGCGCGGCGGTCCGGTGCTCACGGGCGCCGCGTTCGCGCTGGCCTGGACGCCGTGCACGGGGCCGACGCTCGGGGCGATCATCACCGCCGCGGGCACCTCGAGCTCGGCTTGGACGGGAGCCGCCCTGCTCGCCGTCTACTGCGCCGGGCTGGCGGTTCCGTTCCTGATCACCGGCCTGGCCTTCGGTAGAGCGACCTCGGCGTTCACGGTCGTCAAGCGACACTATCCGGTGGTGATCGGCGCCGGCGGCGCCGTGCTGGTGGCGATGGGCGTGCTGATCTGGACGGGCGAGTTCACCCAGCTCAACATCACCGTCAGCCACTGGATCCAGAGCGTCGGACTGCCCAACTTCAACGGCGACACCTGAGCCCGAGTTTTTCCGGCGCGGATCGGGACCCGTGGCGCTCAGTCGTCGTAGCCAGGCTCGCCGGGGAGCACGATCCGTGCCGTCTCGCCGGTGCCCAGCACCCGGGGCTGCACCGGCGCAACTGTGCGTGACCGGGCGTGCTCGAGCACCTCACGTGCGCAGGCGAAGCCTGACAGCTGCTCCAGGTGCTTGATCGTGGGGAAGACCAGCATGATCTCGCGCTCCCGGGCGGCGGCCAGAGCAGCTCGAGGGGTCAGCCAGCGCGCAGCCACGACCTCGGCACCGTCGATCGCCGGCTCGGCACCGGGAGGCGCGACCGCGAGGAAGAACCAGGTGTCGTAGCGGATCCTGACCTGGGCGGGGGTGATCCAGCGCGAGAACTGGACCAGCTCACCGGGCTCCGCGAGCTCGATCCCGGCCTCTTCCGCCAGTTCCCGGATCGCCGCCGTTCGCAAGGCCGCTTCGCCCTCGCCGTCGGCGGGGGTGACCGCCCCGCCCGGGAACACCCAGGCCCCGCCCATGAACCGCGCGGCGGGGTTGCGCTGGGCGAGCAGGACCTCGAGCGTCTTGTCGCCACCGCGCAGCAGGATCACCGTCGCCGCCAGGCGGGGGATCGTCTCGGGACCTGGGTTGAGCTCCTCGCTGGGCGCTGGGCCGACGCCAGGTGCAGGTCGGACGTCGTCCACGAACCGACCCTACACCCGCCCCGCTACCCTTGGCCCGCGATGAGATACATGTGCGAATCGTGCGGGTTCATCTACGACCCCGCCGAGGGCGATCCCGACGGAGGAATCCCGCCGGGGACCGAGTTCGAGGACATCCCGGACACGTGGTTCTGTCCGGTCTGCGGCGCGCGCAAGCGTGACTTCGCGCCCTACGAGGAGTGACTCCCGGCGTGGCCCGCGCTCCGGTCCAGGAGTTGCCCGGGCCCATCGACCCTCGGTCACGCTGAAGCTTCACTGGCCGTCGGCGGGGGCTGATCCCCGTCCGCAGGGGGCTGATCCGACTGTATGATCGATGCCCTGCCCGACCGCCTCTACTTCACCGATTCCGACGAGGCCAACGTCCTGATCGCCACCGAGCCGATGGCCTTGCTGGTCGGCTTCGCCCTTGACCAGCAGGTCTCGGTGCAGAAGGCGTTCGCCGGTCCCCAGGCGCTGCTCGAGCGACTGGGGGCGATCGATGCCGCCAGCCTCGCCGAGGCCGATCTGGAGCCGGTGTTCCGGGCCCGGCCGGCCATCCACCGGTTTCCCGGGGCGATGGCCAGGCGCGTTCACGATCTGGCCGTTCACATCCGCGACGAGTACGACGGCGACGCCGCCCGCGTCTGGACCGACGCGCGTGATGGCGAGGAGTTGCGCGCCAACCTGGCGGCGCTGCCGGGGTACGGCGAGATGAAGATCAAGGCGCTGGGCGCCGTGCTCGCCAAGCGCTTCGGGGTCGCCGCGGCGGCCGGCCTGGTGCCCTGGCATCCCACGCTCGGCGACGTGGATTCTGCCCAGGCGCTGGCCGACTATCAGGCGAGCAAGCGCGCGCACAAGGCCGAGTGGAACCGTAAGCGGGCGCCGAGCACGACCGGCGCCTGAGCCTCAGGCGCGAAGCTCAGCGGCCTTCCACGTCCCTTCCACTCCGGGCCAGGCTCAGCGGCCCTTCCACTCCGGCGGCCGCTTCTGGGCGAAGGCGAGCACGCCCTCGCGGAAATCCTCGGAGGAGAAGCAGGCGTGGCGCAGGCCGAGCAACTCTCGCTCCACGGCCGGATCGAGCCTGGCCCGGCCGGCGAGCACGGCCTGGATGACTCGCTTGTTGCCGAGCTGGGCCAGGGGCGCGTTGCCCGTGATCTCCCGAGCCAGGGTGAGCGTCGCCTCGGCCAGCTCGTCGACCCCGGAGACCGCGTTGACCAACCCCCAGGCGAGGGCCGTGGCGGCGTCGATCTGCCCGCCCACCAGGAACAACTCGCGGGTCCGAGGCGCCCCGATCGCGTCGATGAACTTGCGGATCCCGGTGTGCGAGTAGACGAGCCCCAGCTTGGCCGGGGGCATGCCGAGCTTGATCGGCTCGGCGGCGACCCGCAGGTCGCAGGCCAGCGCCAGCTCGAGGCCGCCGCCGATGGCGTGACCGTTCAGCGCCGCGACCGTCGGGTACGGATACTCGTCGACGGCATCGATCGCGGCCGCGAACGGGTGGGCGACGAGCTTCTCGGCCTCGTCGGCGAACACCCCCTCGGGCAGGTCGCCGATGTCGTAGCCCGCCGAGAACGTCCTGCCCTCGCCGGTGATGATCACGCAGCGGGCGTCCAGCTCGGGCATCGTGGCGGCGAAGCTGTCCAGGATCGCCTGATCCAGGGCGCCGCGCTTGCCCGGGTTGGAGATCGTCAGGCGCGCCACGTGCGGGGCGGGCGCGTCGATCAGCAGCCGGCCTCCGCCGCCGCTCTCGGGCTCGGACTCAGTCGAGGACAACGAGCGTGTCGCCCTCGGATACGGACTGCCCCTCGGTACACCGGATCTCCGAGACGACACCGGGATCCTCGGCCTCGACCGGCATCTCCATCTTCATCGACTCGAGGATCACCACCGCGTCGCCCTCCTCGACGGCGTCGCCCACGTTCACCTCGATCTTCCACACGGTGCCGGTGATGTGCGCTTCGACGTCGGGCAAGTCACAGTCCTCCTGTTCTCGCGGGGCCGCCGGAGGATAGAGCTCGACGCGCCGGAGGCCCGTACATCACACAGCCGAAGATCCGCGCGGCGGTGCCTGCGCTACCTGCGGTATCTGCGTAACGCTAGGCGTCACGCAGATCCATCACGTCTCAGATGGCGGGCGGGTAGGCTGAACGACACGATCATGGCGGATGCCGACGACGCACGAGCGGGGCTCGACATAGACCTGCTGGCGGCTTCCCTGCGCGCCGACACCAGCGACCTCGACGCCTTCGTCGAGGCCCTGGCGGTCAAGCTCGAGGAGGCGGTCCCCGGAGCGGTGGCGGTGGAGCGCCGGCGCGAGGGAATGTTCGGGGCCAAGCGGGTGCGGCGGATCGCCCTCGACGCCGGCGATCAGCGACTAGAGCTGGCGCGCCGCGGCGCGGCGATCGAGACGCGCTGCTCGCGGCTCTCAGGCGGGATCGTGCTCAAGAGCGAGGCGGTCGGCACCGACGCGTGGCTGCGGGCGCTCGGCGAGGCGCTCGCCGTGCAGGCGCAGCGCAGCCAGACAACCCGGCAGGCGCTCGAGCGCCTGCTCAACGAATAGGAGGCAGCATGCCCCTTTTTTCCAGACGCGACGACGAGGAGTCGCGCCCGGCGCCGAGTCAGGACGTGGACTCGGCGCAGGCGCCGCACGCCGAGGCATACGAGCCGGGCTCGCTGGCGGGCATCCCGGAGTCCGGGCGCGACCGCATTCAGCGGATGCGCTCCGAGGTCGCCCGAGGCTTCTTCACCAGCGACCTCTCGGTCAACGAGTTCCTGCTCGTCAAGGAGTCAGGGTTCGAGCCGCTCGGCCTGGTGCTCGGCAGCTCGATCTACCACATCGGCTACCAGCAGGCGATGTGGAACCAGAGCCAGGAGATGGGCGTGCTGACCCAGGCCATGTATCACGCGCGCGAGCTGGCGATGACGCGGATGGAGGAGGAGGCCGACGCGCTCGGGGCCGATGGGGTGGTCGGCGTCCGCCTGGACATCGGACGCTATGAGTGGGGCGCCGACCTGGCCGAGTTCATCGCCGTCGGGACGGCGGTCAAGCACCGCGGCGGCGAGCTGCACCGGGCGCCCAACGGCCGGCCGTTCACCTCCGACATGAACGGCCAGGACTTCAGCACGCTGCTGCGCGCCGGCTACCGGCCGGCCGGGCTGGTGATGGGCAACTGCGTGTACCACGTCGCCCGCCAGGGCATGCTGGCCTCGCTCAAGCAGGTGGGGCGCAACATCGAGATGCCCAACTTCACCCAGGCCCTGTACGAGGCTCGGGAGCTGGCTATGGAGCGGATGCAGACCGAGGCCGACGAGCTCCAGGCCGAGGGGATCGTGGGCGCGCGGATCATCGAGCGCAGCCACGGCTGGGGCTCGCACGTGATCGAGTTCTTCGCCATCGGCACCGGCGTGGTCTCGACCAGCGCCGACCATCAGATCGAGAAGCCGGCGCTCGTCCTGCCCCTCCAGGGCTAGCGTCGCGCGGAGCTCCAGGCCGGGACCCTGAGCCCAGGCCGGGACCCTGAGCCTAGGCCGGGACCCTGAGCCCGGCGTGCTCCCCGGGGCTTGACATCCGCAGGCGTAAGCGTAGACTTACCGTAAGTGATGACTTACGTATCAGCCGACGAGGCGGTCAGCGCAGGCTTCACCGCGCTCGCGGATCCGACCCGCCGCCGGATCTTCGAGCAGGTGGCCGATCGCGCGCAGGCGGTGGGCGAGCTGGCCAGCGCGCTGCCGGTCAGCCGACCGGCCGTCTCCCAGCACCTGAAGGTGCTCAAGCAAGCCGGGCTGGTCGCAGACCACCCGGTCGGCAGTCGACGGATCTATCAGCTGGAGCCAACCGGGGTGGACGCGCTGCGCTTCTACCTGCAGCGGTTCTGGGACCAGACGCTCACGGCCTACAAGGCGGCTGTCGAGCAACCCGAGAAGGAGCGACCATGAGCACCACCGAGTCCACGCAGGCGCCGGTGCACGCGTCGGTTGTCGTAGCCGCGCCGATCGAGCGCGCGTTTGAGGTCTTCAGCACCGGGATCGGGAGCTGGTGGCCGGACGATCGGCACATCCTGAAGGCGCCGCTGGCCGAGATGGTGTTCGAGCCGCGCGTCGGCGGCCACATCTACGACCGAGGCGTTGACAGCAGCGAATCGCATTGGGCGCGCGTGCTCGCCTACGAGCCGCCGCACCGTCTCGTCTTCAGCTGGGACATCAGCCTCCAGTGGGAGCTCGAGCCCGATCCCGAGCGCACCAGCGAGGTGGAGGTCCGGTTCATCGCCGATGGCGACGACCGGACGCGGGTCGAGCTCGAGCACCGTCATCTCGAGCGTCACGGCGCCGGCTGGGAGCAGATGCGCGAAGCCGTGAATTCCCCCGGTGGCTGGTCCGGCGGGCTTCGGGCCTTCGCGCAACGCCTGCGGGCCTGAGGGGTATGGTCGGCAGGTCATGCCCGACGTCGAGATCAAGCCGCAGCGCTATCGGGACGAGCGGCCAAAGGAGCACTTCGACAAGTACCACGCCCGGGTGCGGGCCGGCGAGCCCGAGGCCAGGGTCTACGAGGTGGTGCGCGTGGTCACCGTCCTGCACGCCGTGATCACCTTCCGGGCACGCTCGATCGGCTCCGAGAACGTGCCCCTCGGCCCGGTCATCCTGGCGCCCAACCACGCCTCGTTCATGGACCATTTCTTCGCCGGAGCCTTCATCCGCCGCCGGGTCCAGTTCATGGCCAAGTCGCAGCTGTTCGCCGCCGGCGTGCCCCAGTGGGTGTTCAGCCACGGGGGCGTGTTTCCGGTGCGCCGGGGATATCAGGACGAGGAGGCGTTCACGAGCGCCTACGAGATCCTGAAGCGCGGGGGAGCGATCGGGATGTACGGCGAGGGGGGTCGGTCGCGCACCGGCAAGCTGGCCGACCAGGCCCGGCCCGGACTCGGGCGCCTGGCGCTCGAATCCGGCGCCCCGGTGGTCCCGGTGGCGATCCTCGGCTCCAACCAGGTTCGCAACTGGAAGCGGCTTCAGTTCCCGCGGGTGACCGTCAGCTACGGCGAGCCGTTCCGGTTTGCGCAGGTCGCCGAGCCCTCCCGTGAGCGTCAGCAGGAGGCCGCCGACTACATACTCGAGCGGATCCGGGAGCTGCATTCGGAGCTCGCGCGGCTCGGCCATCGGGAGTCGCTGCGGGCAGCGCGCCGGCACGCGACGGCGTGAGGTTCGCAGAGCGGCTCCTGGAAGGCCGCCGGGTCGCGATGGCCGGCGGCGAGGTGGCAATTGGGCAGGCGCTGCGGGCCCTGGGGGCCCGGGTGGAGGAGCTGCCCGAGCAACTGCTGCTCGACCTCGGCGAGGATGCAGCGGCCGCGTGGGCGCGCGAGCGCGCACCGCTGAGCGCGCTGGTGCTCGACGCCGGCCAGAGCTTTGGGACGGGGGGTGGGCAACGGCTGCTCGGTTCGCTGGAATTCGCCTGGCGCGCGGCCCGAGCGGTGGCCGTCGGGGCGCTGATCGACGGCGACACTCCGGGCAAGCTGGTGTTCGTGGCCCCTCGTCCCGACGCCGGCGCCCACGCCGCGCCGGCCCGCGCCGCCCTGGAGAACCTGGCGCGTACGCTGTCGGTGGAGTGGGCCCGGCACGCGGTCACCGCCGTCGCCGTGACCCCGGGTGCGTCGACCAACGACGCGGAAGTCGCCGAGCTCGTCTGCTTCCTGGTCTCGGAGGCGGGAGACTACTTCAGCGGCTGCCGGTTTGACCTGGGAACGGTCGCGCCCGGGCTTCAGCTCTCTTCCTCGGCCCAGGGGACGACGACCGCGTCCTCCAGCGGCGAGTCCCGCGCGACCACGTAGTCCGCCGGCTCGGAGGCCGAGATGTTCTCGAGCACGTGGGTCTCCCTGGGAGGCACGTAGACCATGTCGCCGGGTTCGAGCTCGAGCTCCTCCTGGAGGCGATCACCCCATTTGACCCTCAGCCTGCCCGACAGCATGTAGACGGCGCTCTCGCAGCCCTCGTGGTAATGGGGGCGTGACTGGGCGGCGGGCGGAACCCGGAAACGGCCCATGTAGATGTTCTGGGCTCCCGCCGTCGCCTGCGAGATCTCGGCGCCGCCGACGACCCCGCGCGGGACGTCACGGTCGGGGCCGGGCTTGACCACCCTCATCGGCGGCGAGTCTACCGCTGGGGCGCCCGCCGCGGACGCCGCCGCTCAGGCGTCGGGACCTCGATTTGCAGGGGTGGCTGGGGCGCGGCCTCGTGGTCGACCTGGAGGGTGGTGTGGCTGATGCCGAAGCGGTCGCGGACGATCTCCTGCAGCATCCGCCGCCGCTCGTGGCAGTCTTCGCCGGCCCGCACGACGATGTGCGCCGACAGGGCCGGAAAGCCCGAGGTCACCTCCCACACGTGCAGGTCGTGGACCTCCACGACGCCCGGCTGAGCCGCCAGGGCGCGGCCGATCTGCCGCGGATCGAGTCCCGCGGGGGCGGCTTCCATGAACACCCGCCCCGACGCCTTGAGCAGCCCGTAGGCCGCGTAGAACAGCAGCCCGGCAATGACCAGCGAGGCGATCGGGTCGGCGCGATCAAAGCCGGTGGCCAGGATCACGACGGCCGCCGCCGCGGTCGCGATGAAGCCGTACAGGTCGGTGAGGATGTGCCGGTAGGAGCCCTCGACGTTGAGGCTGCGCCCGCCGCCGGGAGAGCCGCCGGCCAGGATCCGGGCCGCCACCAGGTTGACGACGATCCCGACCAGCGCCACCACCAGCACCGTCTGGCCGTGAACCGACAGGGGAGAGACCAGCCGCGTTATGGCGTCGACGACGATCAGGATGCCGAGGACCAGCAGCGTCACCCCGTTGGCCTGGGCGCTGAGGATCTCGGCACGGCCCAGGCCATAGGTCATCGCTCCGCCGGCCGGTCTCTGGGCCAGCCGCGCCGCGGCCAGCGACATGGCCAGCGCGACCGCGTCGGTGAGCATGTGGGCCGCGTCGGAGAGCAGGGCCAGCGAGGACGCCAGCACGCCGGCCGTCACCTCCCCCACCATGTAGATGACGATCAACGCCAGCGCCGCCTGCAGCGCGCGGGTCTCGGTCTCACGTGACCGGCCGTGGGAATGGGAGTGGTCGTGCGCCATTGGCGCTAGTTGACCGACGGGTCCGGCGGCATTCGCGCCACCAGGGCGTAGCTGCCGCCCTTACGCGTCAGGACCGCCTGCCAGAGGTCGCCGGGATCGCTGGTGAAGGCGTCCTGGTCGATGGCCGGCTCGAGGATCCAGTCTCCGCGCTCCACCTCGGAATCCAGCTGCCCGGCACCCCACCCGGCATGCCCGACGAAGGCACGTCCGCGGCGGACGGCGGCCCGCGGCTCGTCCTGGGCGCCGCCGGCCAGCACGCCGACGTCGCCGAACGCGAGCAGGGCGGCCTCGGCGGGGTCCTCGAACTCGGCCAGGACGATCAGCGCCGAGGGCTGCACGGGACCGCCGATGTAAAGCGGGTCGTCGAGCTCCAGCAGGTGCTCGAGCTCGGATACGGCCTCGCCCACGGTCGTCTCGGAGGGGCGATTCAGGACCAGCCCGAGGGCTCCCTCCTCGGAATGCTCGACGATCAGGACAACCGTCCGCCAGAAGTTCGGATCCACGAGCCCGGGACCCGCGATCAGCAGCTGCCCGCGCGTCGAGTCCATCCCCGCGAGCGTAGACGATGGCCATCGCAAGCTCGGCCGCCGCGCGCGCAGGACGCCCGCGCCGCGCCGGGCGGCGCGGGCGCCTTCACAGACCCAGCGAGCGGCCCAGGATCTCCCTCATGATCTCGTCGGTCCCACCGCCGATCGGGCCCAGGCGGGCATCGCGCAGAGCGCGCTCCAGCTCCGGCGGAGCATCGAGTCCATGGATCTGCAGGCAGGCATCGATCGCGTCGACGGCGGCGCGCTGGGTGCGCAGCTTGGCGATCGTCACTTCGCGGACGGCGTCCTCCCCGGCGATGTGGCGGCGTAGGGCGGCGTAGGTGATGGCTCGGCCGGCCTCGATCTCCACGGCGACCCCCGCGAGCCGGTGGCGAATCGCCTGCCCGTGTGCACCGCCGGGCCGCTTGACGTACTCGAGCGTGCGCTCGAAGCTGACCTGCATCGCGCCGATCGCGCCGAGCGCCATGAGCAGCCGCTCCCACTGGAAGTTGGCCATGATCAGCCTGAAGCCGGCGTGCTCTGAGCCGAGCCGGTTCTCGGCCGGCACGAACACATCGTCGAAGACGATCTCGGCGGTGTCGGAGGCGTGCCAGCCGAGCTTGCGCAGCGGGGTGGCGCTCACCCCCGCCCCGCGCTCGATGATCAGGAACGAGATTCCACGGTGGCCGCCCTCCGGCCTGGTCTTGACGGCGGTCACGAGGGTGTCGGCCCGGAGTCCGCCCGTGATGTAGGTCTTCGAGCCGTTGACCAGGTAGCCACCTGCCGCCGGCTGGGCGTAGGTGTTGATCGAGGCCACGTCGGAGCCCGCCCCGGGCTCGGTGATGGCCAGCGCCGCGATCTTCTCGCCGCGCAGGCCCGGGACCAGGTAGCGCTGGCGCTGCTCCTCGGTGCCGAAGGTGAGGATCGGCGGCAGGGCGATTCCGGCGTGCGCGCCCAGACCCGCGGCCACGCCCCCCGACCCACAGCGCGTCAGCTCCTCGACGAGCACGGCCGCGGCCACCGGGTCGTCGCCGCCGCCGTACCGGCGCGGGAATCGCAGACCCAGGTAGCCGGCCTGGGCGAGCCAGCCGAAGGCCTCGCTGGGAAACCAGCCGGCCTCCTCCCAGGCCTCGGCCTGCGGGTAGAGCCGCGCGCGCACGAACTCGCGAATCTCGCCGCGCAGCCGCTCGTGCTCGGCGGTGAACGGCGGGATCGGCCGGCGACGCGGCGAGCCGGTCGCAGCGACGCGGCGGGCTGGGTCCATCAGGTCGCCGGGCCGGCGGCCAGCTGCTCGAGGTCGAGCCCCTCCTTGCGGACCCGGAGATCGATGTAGATCACGGCGACCACCGCGCCTATGAACGGAAAGGTGATCAGATTGCCGAGGACCGTGCCCAGCCCGTTGATCGCGAGCCACAGCGTCGGGCTGCTCACCCCGGCGCTCCTCTCGACCGCGCTGAAGATCGCCTCCACTACGAGCACCACGATGCCCAGCATGAGGACCGCCACCAGCAGGGCCGCGAACGTCGGCCACCACCGGTGGCGCACCAGGCCGAAGGACCGCCGCAGCGCCGTCACCGCCCCGAGGTGCTCGAACATCAGCGCGGGGATCGCGACCGACCAGGCGACCGCCAGCCAGATCCCCGGGATGATGAACAGGACGAACGCGATCACGACCAGGATCGTGTACACGATCGTCAGCCACAGCAGATCGCGCAGCCGGCCTCCCGCGGCGCGCAGCGATCGGACCCAATCCAGCCGCTTGCCCACGTAGGCATCGACCAGGAACAGCGCCAGTGCCGCGTTGACCAGCAGCGGGGCGATGATCCCGAGCACGATCTCGACGGTCGTGCCGAGAGCGGGCGTGGACAACTGCCCGCTCGGGGTGTAGAGCACGCCCTTGTGCACGAACGCGCCGGCGGGCAGGGAGGCCCCGATCACCAGCTCCTCGATGATCGCGAGCGGGACGATCACCGCGAGCACGATCTTCCACATCGACAGCGTGTTACGGGAGTAGAGCTTGATCGCGGCGTCGAGGATCTGGCCGATCGCCAGCGGCCGCAGGCCACCCCCAGGTGACTGGCCACCACCGCCTGTGTCGGCCCCTTCCACCAATTCAGCCGGGACGATAACCGCTGTCGCGGCGGGGCGGCCCGCCGTCATGGCGGGCGGCGCGTCCCGTCAGAGCCCGGCGGCGCGTCCCCTCAGAGCCCGTAGGAACGGCCGATCACGTCGAGCATGATCTCGTCGGTGCCGGCCCCGATCCGGTTCAGGCGCAGGTCGCGCCACGAGCGCTCGATCCCGTACTCCTGCATGTAGCCGGCGCCGCCATGGATCTGGATGCACTCGTCGGCGACCTCGACGGCGATCCGCGCGCTGTACAGCTTGGCCATCGTGATCTCGCGCACCGGGTACTCGCCGTTGGCAAACCGCCACGCCGTCGTGTAGACCATCTGCCGAGCCGTCTCGATCTTGGTCGCCATCTCGGCGAACTTGTGGCGGATCACCTGAAAGTGCCCGATCGAGCGCCCGAACGCCTGGCGCTGCTTGGCGTACTCGAGCGTGCGGTCGAATACGTGCTGGGCGCCCGCAACCGCTCCGGCGGCGCCGATCAGCCGCTCGCCCTGAAGCTCCCACATGATGTGGTAGAAGCCCTTGCCGACTTGGCCGAGGACGGCCGACGCCGGCACCCGGACGTCCTGGAAGGCGAGCAGCGCGGTGTCGGAGGCATGCATGCCGAGCTTCTTCAGGCGCTTCTCCCGGATCACCCCCGGCGTGTCCATCGGCACCAGGAACAGCGTGAAGCCGTCGTGACCGGAATCGGCCCCGGCGGCCCCGGCGGCCCCGGCGGCCCCGGCGGCCCCGACGGGCTCGGCGGTCCCGGCGGTCCCGGTCTTGGTCACCAGCACGATCGCGTGGGCGCGATGGCCGTTGGTGATGTAGGTCTTGGAGCCGTTGATGACATACCCGCCGCTCGCCTCGTCGCGGACCGCCCGGGTCTTGATCCCCGCCACGTCGGAGCCGGCGTCGGGCTCGGTGATCCCGAGGCACAGGACCTTGGTGCCCCTGATCGCCGGCGCCGCCCACTCACGCTTCTGCTCCTCGGTGCCGAAGGCGAGGATCGGCGGCATCGCCATGTCGGTCTGGACGGCGATCCCCATGGCCAGGCCGCCGCACCGGGCGTGGACGATCTCCTCGGCGAGCACCAGGGCGCTGTAGTAGTCACCGCCCTGTCCGCCGTAGGCCTCGGGCTTGTCCAGGCCCAGGAAGCCGAGCTCGCCCATCCGCGCGAACACCCAGTCGGGGAACGTGCTCTCCTCCCATTCCTCGGCGTGCGGCGCCAGCTCCTTGATCACGAAGCGGCGGATCGACTCGCGCAGCTGCTCGTGCTCGTCGGTGAAGATGAAGTGCTTGCGCTCGGTGGCGAAGTCAGGTTTGAGAACGTCGGCACTGGCCACGGCGGGGCTCCTCGCGAATCGGGTGACGCGAGCCGAGGCTATCGGCACCGGCCTCGAAAGTAAACAGTAGAGCTTTCTACTTTCCACCTCCCGAGACGGCTCTGGCGCGGGGAAAGCAGCGTGGACGGCCGCGCGAGCGAGGGCTACACTGCGCACGCGGTTCATCAGCGCCGTGGGACCCCCTGATCACATCTCCGCGCGGCGAGCCGCGCAGCGCAGGCGGGTCCGCCGCCAGCGCAGGCTCGTGGGTGGCGCGGCGGTCGTGGTGGTGGTGCTCGCGGTCGTGGTGATCGCCGCTTCGGCCCTGTCAGGCGGCGGCGTCGGCAAGGCCAGGGCCCCCAGGCCGGTGCCGCAGTCGATCGCCGGCCAGAGTTCCTCCGGCCGGCCCAGACCGCCTGACGAGGCCCGCCGGTTGGCGGCCGCCATGGCCCTCGGCAACGCGCGGATCAGGCAGCTCGCCAAGCTCGGCAAGCCCATCTTCTGCGGCGGCCACCGCGGCCACGACGTCGCCTTCACGTTCGACGATGGCCCGGGCGTCTACACCTATCTGGCCCTACGCAAGCTGCGCCAGGCTCACGAACGGGCCACCTTCTTCGTGGTGGGCCGGAGCATGAACTACTTCCCCGGGTATCTGCCCAAGGAGTTGAAGGTGGCGGCGATCGGCGACCACACCTATACCCATCCCGACCTGCTCGAGCTCCCGCCGTCAGAGGTCTACTCGCAACTCGAGCAGACCCGGCTGATGATCCAGCGCGACTCCGGCGAGCACGTGGACCTGTTCCGTCCGCCCTACGGCGCGATCGATTCGACGGTGGAGGGGATCGCCAAGCGGCTGGGGCTCCTACCGATCATGTGGACTCAGGACTCCGGGGACTCGCTGGGGGCCAACTACGCCGGGATCATCAAGAACGTCGAGTCGGCCCTGCACCCCGGGGCGATCATCCTGATGCACGAGAACCGCGGTCAGACGATCCGGGCCCTGACCACGCTGCTGCCGGTTCTGCGCCAACGGCACCTGCGCTCGGTCAGCCTGCCCGAGCTGTTCGCCGCCGATCCGCCCTCCGTAGCCGAGGTCGAGAACGGCGGCGCGGTCTGCGGCCCACGCGCCGGCTCGGTCGATCTCGGCGCAAGCTAGTGGGTGGAGCCCCCAGTGGCGCAACCGGTCACTCCACTAGGGTCGCAAAGCGTGCCCTCCTACGAGACCCTTCGCTACGACGTCGCCTCGACGGGGGTGGCCACGATCGCCCTCGACCAGCCACACACCCGCAACGCCCTCTCCGACGAGCTGCTGAGCGAACTGATCGCGGCGCTCGAGTCCGCCCGCGACGACGAGGGCGTGCGCTGCCTGGTGCTGACCTCCAGCCACGAGACGGTGTTCTCCAGCGGTGGCAACCTGAGCGGCTTCGCCGCCGACGCCTCCCTGGTCCACAAGCACTTCGCCACCGAGCGCTTCCCACGCGTGTTCGAGCTCCTGGGCACGCTGGGCAAGCCCTCGATCTGCGCCGCCAACGGCCACGTGCTGGCCGGTGCGCTCGGCCTGGCGCTGGCCTGCGACCTGGTCATCGCCAAGGAGGGCGCCCGCTTCGGGACCCCTGAGATCAACGTCGGGCTGTTCCCGTTCATGATCATGGCCCTGATCTACCGCAACGTCCCGCGCAAGAAGGCCGCCGAGCTGATGCTGCTGGGCGAGCAGATCTCCGCCGCGGAGGCCGAGCGGATCGGGATCGTCAACCGGGTCGTCGCCGCCGACGAGTTCGAAGCCGCCGTGGCCGACTGGGCGCAGCGCCTGGCCGCCAAGTCTCCGGTGCTGATGAAGCTGGGCAAGGACGCGCTCTTCCGCCAGCAGGACATGGCCTACGGAGACGCGATCGACTTCCTGCGCTCGCAGCTGACGATCGCGTTCTCCACCGAGGACATCCAGGAGGGCGTCCGGGCCTTCTTCGAAAAGCGCGAGCCAGACTGGAAGGGCCGGTGAGGCGGTAGGCCTGACGTGGATGGCAAACCGGTTCTCCAGGACCCGGAATGCCATCCACGTGGGGTTGACCAGCGTGACAAAGTGAGAAGTAGCGCGTCTTACTCATGGCCACCGACTCTCCCACCACCAGCCTGCTGCGGCCCCTTGCCGATGACCTCCGCGCCCGTCGTCAGCAGATCCTGCTCGCCGGCGGGGAGGAGAAGATCGACGCCCAGCACGCGCGTGAGAAGCTGACCGCGCGCGAGCGGCTGGCGCTCCTGATCGACGAGGGGACGTTCGTGGAGCTCGGCATCCACGGCCGCCCGCACTTCTCCCAGCGGGCGATGGACGGCAGGGAGGCCCCGGCCGACGGCGTGATCACGGGATACGGCAAGGTCAACGGCCGGCTGACCGCGGCCGCCGCCTACGACTTCACGGTCATGGCCGGCTCGATGGGGATGACCGGCGAGCTCAAGGTCACGCGCCTGCGCGAGCTCGCGCTCACCAAGCGGATCCCGCTGGTGTGGCTGCTCGACAGCGCCGGGGCGCGCATCCAGGAGGCGGTCGGGTCGCTGTTCGCGGGCAGCGGTCATCTCTTCCGGGAGGAGGTGATCAACTCGGGCGTGATCCCCCAGGTCGCGGCCCTGATGGGCCCGTGCGCGGCCGGCACCGCCTACATCCCCGGGCTGGCCGATTTCGTGCCGATGGTGCGGGGAAGAGGCTCGATGGCGCTGGCCGGGCCGCACCTGGTCCGCGCCGCGGTCGGCGAGGACGTGACCCAGGAGGAGCTGGGGGGCTCACGCGTGCACTGCCGCAGGTCCGGTGTCGGGGATCTGGAGGTGGCCGACGACCCGGACTGCATCGAGCAGATCAAGCGCTACCTGAGCTACTTCCCCCAGAGCTGCGAGCAGGCGCCTCCGGTCAGGCCCACCGAGGATCCGGTCGACCGGGGGGACGACGAGCTGCTCGACGTGCTGCCCGACTCCAACCGCAAGCCGTATGACATGTACGAGGTGATCCGGCGGATCGTCGACGACGGCGTCTACTTCGACCTCAAACCGCAGTTCGCCAAGACGATCATCACCTGCCTGGCCCACTTCGGCGGGCGCCCGGCGGGAATCGTGGCCAACCAGCCCCGGCAGCTGGGCGGCATCCTCGACAACGACTCCGCCGACAAGGCGGCGCGGTTCATCAACCTGTGCAACGCGTACGGGATCCCGCTCGTCTACCTGATGGACGTCCCCGGGTTCATGGTCGGGACCAAGGTCGAGCAGGCCGGGATCATCCGCCACGGCGCCAAGATGCTGTACGCGACCGCCAACGCCACCGTTCCCAAGATCACCGTCGTGCTGCGCAAGGCCTACGGCGCCGGCTACTACGTGATGTGCGGCCGCGCCTACGAGCCCGACCTGATCGTCGCCTGGCCGAGCGCGGAGATCAGCGTGATGGGCGCCGAGGGGGCGGTCGAGATCGTGTTCCGCAAGCAGGTGCAGGAGGCCGCGGACCCGGCCGCCCGGCGCCAGGAGCTGATCGACGAGTTCCGCAGGATCATCGACGTCTACGTGGCCGCCGGCAACGACATGATCGACGACGTCATCGATCCCCGGGAGACGCGCAGGACGATCTGCCGCGGACTCGAGATGGCAGCCGGCAAGCAGGTGGACCGGCCGTGGAAGCGGTCGGGCGTGGTCCCGGTATGAGCGACGCGGGGCCGAGTGACGAGCGGCGATGAGCGTCGAGGACCCCGCGATCATCACCTGCTCCATCTCGGGCGCGATCGCCAACCGCGATCAGTGCCCGGCGATCCCCTACACCCCGGCCGAGTACGCGGCCGAGGCCCGGCGCATCGTCGACGAGGGCGGCGTCCACATCCACATCCACGCCCGTTCGCCCGACGGGGCTCCCAGCCACGAGGTGCGGGACTTCCGGGCGATCCGCGACGCGATCGTGCAGGAGGTCGGCGACAGTGCGATCGTGAACTTCTCGACCGGGACGGTGGGCGTGCCGGTGGCCAAGCGGATCGCCTACCTGGAGGCGTGTCGCCCGGCGGTGGCGGCCTTGAACATGGGGTCGCTGAACTACGCCAAGTACTCGCGCTCGCGTCGGGACTTCGTGTTCAAGTTCGTGTTCGCCAACCCGTTCGAGGAGATCGTCGAGCTGCTGGAGGCGATGCGCCGGCTGCAGATCAAGCCCGAGCACGAGTGCTTCGATCTCGGCCACGTCGGCTCGCTGGCGCCGCTGGTCGACATGGGCCTGCTGGAGGCGCCGCTGCACGCCGACTTCGTCATGGGGGTCGTCGGCGGGGTTCCGGGCACCGCGCGCAACCTGGCCGCGATGGCCGACAACCTGGCTGCGGTCGGGGTGGGGGAGGACCGGGTCAAGCACCACTGGGGGGTGATCGGGATTGGCCGCGACCAGTGGATGCTGGTGGCCGCGGCCCTCACTCTGGGAGGCTCGATCCGCGTCGGCCTGGAGGACAACTTCTACCTGCCCGACGGAACGATGGCGCGCTCCAACGGCGACCTGATCGCCAGGGCCCGCCGGCTGACCGAGGACTGCGGCCGGCGACCGGCGACCGTGCTGGAGGCCCGCTCGCTGCTCGGTCTCCCCGCTTCCGTGGCGGAGCCGGCGTGAGACGGTCTCCCGCTTCCCTGGCGGAGCCGGCGTGAGAGGGCTGCCCCTCGCCGGCCTGACCGTCCTCGACCTGAGTCGCCTGCTCCCGGGCGGCTTCTGCTCGCTGCTGTTGTCGGATTTCGGAGCCGACGTGATCAAGGTCGAGGACACCGGGATGGGCGACTACATCCGCTGGTCCCCGCCCCACTACGAGGGGGCGGACGCGACCGCGGGCAGCGCGCTGTTTCTGTCCCTGAACCGGGGCAAGCGGTCGATCCGCGTCGATCTGAAGTCCGAGCCCGGCAAGGCTGTGCTGCGCCGCCTGGCTCACGGGGCCGACGTGCTGCTCGAGTCCTTCCGGCCCGGCGTGCTGGACCGCCTCGGCGTCGGCTACGAGCGCCTGCGCCGGGAGAACCCGGGCCTTGTCTACTGCGCGATCACCGGGTACGGGCAGGACGGGCCCAACCGCGACCGCTCGGGCCACGACATGAACTACCTCGGCCTCGGCGGGCTGCTGGGGCTCACCGGAGAGGCCGACGGGCCGCCCGTCCAGGCGGCCGGCCAGATCGCCGATCTGGGAGGCGGCGCACTGATGGCCGCGGTCGGAATCCTGGTCGCGCTGCGGGAGCGCGAGCGTTCGGGCCAGGGCCAGCTGGTCGACTGCTCGATGTTCGACGGCGCGCTCTCGTGGCTGGCGATGCTCGCCGCCGAGACGTTCGCCACCGGCCGGTCCCCCCGGCGCGGAGAGCTCGGGCTCGCGGGCCGCTACAACTGCTACCGGCCCTACGAGTGCGCCGACGGATATGTGACGCTCGGCGCGTTGGAGCCGAAGTTCTGGGCGGCCTGGTGTGAGGGGGTCGGACGGCCCGACCTGATCGAGCACGCCTTCGATCCTCCCGGCTCGGCCTCCCATGATCAGGTCGTGGAGATCTTCCGGCAGCGCACGCGCGATCAGTGGCGCGCGTTCGCCTCCGAGCACGACTGCTGCCTGGAGCCCGTGCTCGGTCTCGACGAGACACTCGAGTCAGAGCTCGTCGCCGCGCGCCGGATGGTCGTGGAGCTCGAGCAGCCGGGCGCCGATCGCCCGGTGAGGCTGCTCGGGGTGCCGATCAAGCTCTCGGAGACGCCCGGCGACGCCGCGCGCGCGCCGGGTCCCGGCCTCGGGGAGCACACCGACGAGGTGCTGACGGCGGCGGGCTTCTCGGCCGCGGAGATCGCGGCGCTGCACGAGCAGGGCGCGATCGCCGGCGCCGAGGAGGCGATCCGCGGAACTTTCCTGAGCAGCTGATCGTGACCACCGACGGGATGCTGAAGATGTCAGAGCTCGCCGAGCGCTCGGGCGTCAGCTCGGGGACGATCAAGCACTACCTGCGCGAGGGCCTGCTGGGCTCCGATGACGACGTGCTGCGCACCAGCCGCAACATGGCCTACTACCCGGAGGCGTTCGTGAACCGGGTGCGGCTGATCAAGCGCCTGCAGGAGGAGCGCTTCATGCCGCTGCGCGTCATCCGGGAGGTGATCGCCGACGACCCCGAGCGGGCGGCGCGCCTGATCGAGCTCGAGGACCGGATCCTGGAGCGCGCCGCCGAGCTCGGCGAGAGCGCGCGCGTCTCGCGCGCGGCGGTGCGCTCCACCTACGACCTCCCCGGCAACGTCCTGGCCCGGCTCGAGCAGCTGGGCGTGCTGACTCCCGACGCGCGCGGTTACGACCGAGACGACGTGGCCATCATCGAGGCGATCTCCCGGTTTCGGGCCGGGGGGTACGAGGAGGCGATCGGCTTCACGGTCTACGACACGCTGCGCTACCGCGAGGCGCTGGCGCCCCTGGTCGAGGAGGAGGTGCGAGTGCTCCTGGACCGGCTGGTCGAGCAGGTGGAGGTCGACCGGGCGGTGCAGATCATCTCCTCGGGGGCCGAGCCGCTGCGCGAGCTGATCGGAGCGATGCACTCGAAGCTGCTGCTGGCCGAGGTGCGCCGCCACCGCGGCGCCTGACGGAGTCAGCCGCGAGTGCGCGCAGCCTCAGCCGCGAGCGGGCGCAAACTCAGCCGCGAGCTTGTAGCCGGGCGGCAGGAACTTCGCCAACGGCCGCTTGACCAGGCCGCCCGCGGCGCCGGGCTTGTCGACCGTCGGCAGGCGCAGCTGCAGGTGCGAGACGATCACGTTTCGTTGCCCGTTGGACGCCCGGCCGTACGGCGGGTCACTGGGCAGCAGCTCGAGCTTGACCGTGTGGCCGGGGGCAAAGCGCCAGCCGCCCGGGTGCAGCTGGAACACCTGGCGCACCGGCCGAGCCGAGACCTTCGGCCGCCACAGCCCCCGGCTGACCAGGGTCTCCCGCCCGTTCGGTCCCACGTCCAGCAGCCGGGCGGCGACCTGCGAGTTGGCGCCCGGGAGCGTGAAGTCGGCGACCACGGTCGCGGAGCCGATCATCGTGAAGCCGCGCCTGACCGCCAGGCGGTAGGTCGCGGTACCGGGCTGGGTCGCGCCCGGCTCCGTGGCGCAGGCGGCGGCGCTGATGGGATTGAAGCCGGCGGCGATCGCCGGGCTCCCGGCAGTGGGCAGGATCGTCTGCGGCCGCCCGGTCAGGCGAACCTCGCCGGGCGCAAGACCGGCCCAGTCCGAGGCGCGATACGGGCCACTGGACTTCGCCGAGGTCGGGCAGGTCTCGGTCAGGGCCTGGACGCCCTGGAAGGGCCTGGGGCCCTGCCCCCTGAGGTAGTAGTCCAGCCAGCGGTGCACGGCCGCCACGTAGCGGGCCACGTCGGCGGGCTTGTTCTGCGCGCGGGGATGACCCCAGTCGCCGAAGAACAGCGAGATCGGCGTGTTCGGGTACTGCGTCTTCGTGCGGTTGTAGTAGCGCAGCGCCTCGTCGGCGGGAAACAGGTCGTCGGTCCACCCGTTGGCGATCAGGAGCGGGGCCGGCGGCTCTGAGTGGTCGATGTAGTACGAGGAGTGATACGTGGTGATCTGGTGCAGGATCCGCGCCGTCAGCGACCCGGTGTAGGGCTCGCCCTGGTTCAGGCGCGCGCGCCATTGGCCGAGGTTCCAGTCGGGATTGGTGGTGGTGCAGAACGTGGTCGGGGTGTCGCAGCCGTCCGCGTACAGCGCGTTGACGTAGGAGTTCTTCATCACCCCATAGCGGCCGCGGTAGGGAGCGTTGGCGACGTAGTCCAGCGTGGACCCGTTGGGCACCAGCGAGTAGGCGAGGTCGGTCCACGGGATGAACGGCGTGGCGGCGGCGATGCTCATCCTTCTCCCGTGCGGGCTGCGCCAGGCGACGAGACGTCCGTTGGGCAGCATCACGCGGTTGCGCAACGCGGCCAGTGCCATCGACATACCGCCGCCGTAGGAGCCACCGATGGCCGCGATCTTCGTCGGCGCCACCAGCCCCTGGTCGGCGAGCTCGCCGGCGAAGTACTGGGCGTCGCGCACCTCGTATCGGGTGTCGAGCAGGTGGTTGTAGCCGTGGGCACACTCCCGGGCGGGGACCGAGGCGCGGCTGGCCGCGGTGCCGCAGGATTCTCCGAAGCCGCGGTCGGACATGCTGAAGGTCGCGTACCCGGCCTTCAGCCAGGGCGTCATCGAGGAGATCGCCGAACCGATCCCGCCGCCGCCCGTGCCCAGGCCGAGCTTGGATCCGCCATAGCCGTGAAACAGCATCACCAGGGGATAGGGACCACGGTGCTCGGGGGAGGCCTTGGGCAGCGCGAAGTTGACGTCGATCGCGGTGCCGTCCCAGCTCGTCGCCAGCGTGCGGACGGGAACCGGCTTGCCGTGGACGATCAGGGAGCCGCAGAAGCGGATGCCGCCAGCTTGGGCCGAGCATTTCACAGCGCCTCTGAAGACGCTCCGCGGGCTCGCCTGCGCGACGCCGGCCACGGCCAGCGTGGTCGTCACGACGATCAGCGAGATGAGCTTGCGCACCAGTCCTCCATCAGGGTCGGCGCGCGACCCTATCGAAAGCAGTGGCCGCGTGCGGCGGCTGTCGCCGCGTCGCGGCGCTATCGTGATTGCTGACTGACTGGTCAATCAGAGAGGGGCGGAGATGCGCGCTGCAGCCATTCAACTCAACGCCACCGGCGATGTCGATCGCAACCTGGAGCGCTCCGATCGGCTCGTTCGCCAGGCCGCGGGACAGGGGGCCGAGCTGGTCGTGCTGCCCGAGAAGTGGACCGTGCTCGGAACCCGCGAGCAGATGCGGGCCGGCGCCCAGAGCCTCGACGGGCCAGCCGTCTCCTGGGCGACGGGGATCGCCGCCGAGCTCGGAATCGACCTGCTCGCCGGATCGATGCTCGAGCGCGTCCCGGGCCAGGCCAAGCACGCCAACACCAGCGTCCACGTGGGTCCCGACGGCGAGCTCGAGGCCGTGTACCGCAAGATCCATCTCTTCGACGTCGAAATCGAAGGCACGGTCTATGCCGAGTCGGCCACCGAGGACGCGGGCACGGAGATCGTCGTCTCCGAGCTCGCCGGCGGGATCTCGATGGGAATGAGCGTCTGCTACGACCTGCGCTTCCCCGAGCTCTACCGGATCCTCGCCCTGCGCGGGGCCCAGGTGCTCGCCGTCCCGAGCGCGTTCACGCTCCCGACCACCCGCGACCACTGGGAGGTGCTGTTGCGGGCCCGGGCGATCGAGAACCAGTGCTTCGTGATCGCGCCCAACCAGATCGGCGCCCACCCCGGCGGGATGCGCTCCGGGGGACGCTCGCTGATCGTGGACCCCTGGGGCCTGGTGCTCGCCCGCGCTCCCGACGCCGAGACGGCGATCGTCGCCGAACTGGACTTCGACGCTCTGAGATCGATCCGGGAGCGGCTGCCGACGCTCACCCGCCGCCGTCCCGAGACCTACGCGTGGAGTGAAACGCGGGATCGCGCGCCGGGACCCGCGGCTCCCGCGCTGGATCCGGCCACCGGGGCGCTGGATCCGGCCACCGGCACGCTGGATCCCGCTACCCGGCTCCGATGACGACCGCGGCCATCGACAAGCGCAGGCTGATCCTCGATGCCGCGGTGCGCGTGTTCGCGCGGCAGGGGTTTCACACCTGCCGAGTCTCGGACATCGCCGACGAGGCCGGGGTCGCCTACGGGCTGGTGTACCACTACTTCTCCTCCAAGGAGCAGATCCTCGACACCCTGTTCCTGGAGCGCTGGGACGTGATGCTGTCGGCGATCGCCGACGCCGACGCGTCCCCCCGGTCTCCCCAGGAGAAGCTTCATGCCATCTCCGCCTTCATCATCGACTCCTACCGGCACGACCCGGAGCTGATGAAGGTGATCATCGTCGAGGTGACGCGGGCCGCCAATACCTTCGGCCTCACCCACCTGGACAAGATCCGTGACGCCTACGCCGGAATCGCGGCCATCGTGGCCGGCGCCCAGCAGGAGGGCACGTTCCGTGATGACATCACCCCCGAGTTCGCGGCCCAGGCGTTCTATGGCTCCGTCGAGCAATTGCTGACGGGCTGGATCTTCGATAGCCGGCCGGTCGGGGAGGAGGAACTCGAGGGCGCCAAGACGATGATCGTGGACACCATCTGCCGCGGATTGGAGCGCCACCCGCGCGCCGGGGGCCGAGTCTGATTGAATGCCGGTTCGATGACGGAGAGCCCCTTGGTAAAGCGCCTGCTGTGGTCTGGCATGCTCGCCGGGATAGGTGCGCTCGCGAGTCTCGTGTCGACCCGCGTGGCCGCCGTGATCTGGATGCGCGTGTTCGGCGAAGAGCCGCCTGAGTGAGTGACCAGAGTCAGAGCCCTGAGCCGACGGCCGGTGAGACCCCGACCGAGGTGACGCCCGCCGCCGTGGCCCCGGAGTCGGCGGCGCCCGCGGCGCCGGAGCCGCTGCCGCCCGCCCCAGAGCCGCTGCCGCCCGCCCCGGAGACGCTGCCGCCGGCGCCACCACCCCCGACCCCGGACTGGGCCCCCGCGTCCGCGCAGCCCGGCGGCGGTTTTTCTTCGCCACTCCAAGAGCGCCCCGAGCTCGCGGTGGGCGCCTCGTTTGCCGGCGGTCTCGTGCTGGCCCTGATCCTCAAGCGCCTTGCCCGCTGACCCCGGACCCAAGCCGGATACGCTGGCGGCGGCCGTCACCGAGGTCTCCGAGAAGATGACCGTGCTCGTGCGCGAGGAGGTCGAGCTCGCCAAGTCCGAGATGACCGCGAAGGTCTCGAGCATGGCCCGTGGGGCGGCCGCGGTGGCGGCCGGCGCGGTGTTCGGCGTATTCGCGCTGATCTTCGTGCTGTTGACGATCGCCTGGGCGATCAACTCGGCGTGGCCGAGCGTCTGGATCGGATTCGCGATCGTCATGGTGGTGCTGCTGCTGCTGACCGGCGGGGCGTTCCTGTTCGCCTGGCGCAAGCTCAAGGTGGGCGCGCCCAAGCCGACGATGGCGATCGACGAAGCCAAGAAGATCCGCGCCACCGTCCAGTCCGGGGACGCTCGCCCCACCGTCGGGTCAGGGGACGCTCGCGCCCCCGTCCAGTCCGGGGACAGTCGCTGATGGCGACCCGCACTCCCGAGGAGATTCGCGCCTCCATCGAACGAAACCGCCACGATCTGGGAACCGCGGTCGAGCAGCTCCGCGGCGAGGTCGTGAAGCTCACCGACTGGCGTGGCCAGCTGCGCCGCTACGAGCCCCAGGTACTGATCGGAGCCGCCGCCACCGGCTTCTTCATCGGCGGTGGCATCGCCGCGATCGGGGCGCTGACCTTCGGGCGCCGACGCCGCAAGCGCCAGAAGCTGCTCGGGCGCTGACACCCCGGCGCGCGGGGCTCGGGCCGGGCGGCGCCACCGGCGCGCACAAGAGCGGGAGGGGGACTAGTCCAGATAGGAGCTCGGCAGCCCGCCCGCGCCCAGCAGCCCGGGGCCGACGTGGGTGCCGATCACGGGCCCGATCTCCGAGATCACGCGGGGAGGCACGCCGAAGATCTCCGTACCCCGCGCGGCCAGCTCCTGGGCCGGCCCGGGCGCCTGGATGTGCTGCACCATCCAGGCGTCGGCACCGTCCCGAGCCCGGCCGGCCAGCAGCGCCACCATGCGCTCGAAAGCCCGGCCCGAGGTGCGCACGCGCTCCACCGGGGTGATCTCGGCCTCGACGGTGAGGATCGGCTTGATCTTCAGCGCCGAACCCAGCCATGCCTGGGCGCCGGCGATCCGGCCCCCCCGGCGCAGGTAGTCAAGCGTGTCGATCGCAAACCACATCTTCAGGGCCGCCCGGGCCTCGAGCGCATGGGCCGCGACCGTGACGCCATCGGCGCCCGAGCGGGCGGCGGCCGCCGCCGCCAGCGCCACCAGTCCCTCGCCTCCGCATGCGCTCGAGGAGTCGACCACGTGGACCATGCGGGCGCGCTCGCCGAGCTGGGCACGGGCCTGCTGAGCCGAGCCCACCGTCCCCGACATGCCGCCGGCGAGATGGACCGAGACGATCTCGTCCCCGGCGTCGAGCAGCGGCTCGTAGACCGCCAGGAAGTCGCCGATCGACGGCTGTGAGGTCGTCGGCAGGTCAGGCTCGGATGCGAGCCGCCGGTAGTAGGCGTCGTAGTCGGAGATGTCGGCTTCGCGCAGCGGCCCCTCGGGCCAGTGCACGTACAGGCTCACCTGGTGGATGCCCTGCGCGGCGACGAGCTCGCGCGGGAGGTAGTGGCACGTGTCGGAGACGACCGCGACGCCCATGACCGCGGCACCCTACCGGGTGTAGCCGGCTGAGTATCGTCTCCTCCCGGTGGCCACCCTCTACAGATGCAGCACGCCGACCGACTGGCTGTGCCCGTGCGGCACGGTGGCGCGAGCGCTGCGCCGCGACGGGATCGCGTTCGAGTCGGTGCCGGTGGGCCAGCGTCGCTCGCGCCGTCCGGAGGTCGAGGCGCTCAGCGGTCAGCGGCGAGTGCCGCTGCTCGTGCTCGACGGCGAGGTGATCTGCGATTCGCGCCGGATCGTCGAGGAGCTGGAACGCCGTCGCTCCCTGACCTCGAGCGCGCGCGCCTAGAGGCGATTCTCGATCGACAGCGGCGGCGACGTGACCGCGGGCGACTCGGGAGCGTCCGCCGGGCCAGGCGCATCCGCCGGGCCGGGCGCGTCCTGGGCGGCCCCGTCCTCGAGCCCCAGCGTCTGCGCCAGCTCGCCGGACTGGTACATCTCGGTGACGATGTCGCAGCCACCGACGAGCTCGCCGTCGACGAACAGCTGCGGGATCGTCGGCCACTCGGAGATCGACGAGAGCTCCTGGCGGATCCGCGGGTCGGGGAGGATGTCTACGGCCGCGAACTGCGTGCCGAGCGATTGCAGGATGGCGACCGTCCGTGCCGAGAAGCCGCACGCGGGCGCGTCCGGATTGCCCTTCATGAACAGGATCACCGGGTTTTCGGCGATCGCCTCCTGGATGGCCTCGCGCATGGGGTTGCCGGGTTGGTCGCTCATCGAGCCTCCTGGGGTTCCGAAGTTCGTGTCTGGATCGAAAGGGCGTGGATCCGGTCTCCGAGCTCGGCGCCGAACACGTCGTGGACGAGACGGTGCTGGGCGATCCTCGGCATCCCCGCGAACGCCGGCGCGCTGACGACCGCGTTGAAATGATGGCCGTCTCCAGTGACGCTGGCCACCGACCCGGGGATCCCCGCCTCGATCCGTTGCTTGAGCTCCTGTGGGGTTGCGGACACCGGGTTAAGCGTAGCGGGGGCTCATGGCTATACTTCGTGAAGCATGATCACCCTTACCGACAAAGGTGCCGAGAAGGTCCGCGAGTTCCTGGGGACGCAGAGCGCGGTCGCCGACACCGCCGGCCTCCGGGTCGGAGTCCGCGGCGGCGGCTGCTCGGGCTTTCAGTATGCGCTCGCGTTCGATGAGCAGCGTGACGGGGATACCGTGTTCGAGGACAAGGGCATCCGCTTGCTGGTCGATCACGCGAGCCTGCCGTATGTAGGCGGCTCGAGCATCGATTTCGTCGACGGGCTCCAGGGCGCGGGCTTCAAGGTCGAAAACCCGAATGTGGTCGCCGCGTGTGGCTGCGGCTCCTCGTTCCGCGTCGCGGAAGAGGAAGAAGTCTCCGCGGTCTGACGCCGAAGCACAGAAATCGGTAGCATTGCTGCCGAAATCCGCTTGAACGCGCGACGTCGGGGTAGACTCGCGCAAGCATTGTGAACTATTAGAGGTCGACCAGGGGGCAGATCTCGGTGAAGGAACAATCGTTTTCGCAGTCGCAGGAAGGGGCAACGCGCCTGTCGCGGTCGGGTCTGCTCGGCCGCGTGGCCGTCGGCTTGGGCACACTCGCCGCCGGTGGGGCGGCCGCGGCCGGATTCGCTTCAGCCGGCGGCGCCAGCTCTCTCACCGCCCGGGATCGCGAGATCCTCAGGCTCGCGCTCGAGCTGGAGCACCTACAGGCGGCGTTCTACGCCGCGGCGCTGGCCGGCGGAAGACTGACCGGAGAGACGAGGCAGTTCGCGGTGGTCGTGGGCGGCGAGGAGCGCGCCCACCTGGCCTACCTGCAAAAGGCGCTCGGTTCCCCGGCAGGCACCGCCTCGCGATACCGATTCGGGGACGCGACCTCCAGTAATGCGAGCTTCACCGCCGCCGCGGTGAAGCTCGAGGACACCGGGCTGGCCGCCTACAACGGCCAGGCCGAGAACCTGAGCCGGCCTGCGCTGGCGTTCGTCGCCCGCGTGATCTCGGTGGAGGCCCGCCACGCCGCCTGGGTACGGAGCCTCGACGGCCAGCTCCCGGCTCCCGCGGCCGTCGACACGCCGATCACCGCGGCCGCGGCGATCGAGTCGATCCATCCCTACCTGGCCTGAGGAGCGCTGCTCGTGATCTCACTCAGCATCGAGGACTTCGACGCCGACGGGGCGCTGCGGGAGACCGCGGCCGGACTGACGACCCGTTCGGGGTTCCTGCGCCGCGGCGCCGGGGCGGCCGCGGCCGGCGGGCTCGCGCTGGGGCTGCTGCCAGGCGCGGCGCAGGCCAGGGCCGCCAACAGCGACCAGGCGATCCTCAACTTCGCGCTGACGCTGGAATACCTGCAGGCGGCCTTCTACACCGAGGCTGAGCGCGTGGGGGCCCTGCGGGGGGGACTGGCAGAGCAGGCGCGGGTCGTCGGCTCCCATGAACGGGCGCACGTCAAGGCGTTTCTCGCCACGCTCGGCTCCGCCGCCGTCAAGCGCCCCCGGTTCGACTTTCACGGGGTGACCGAGAGCCCGCCGGCGTTTCGGGCCACGGCGGTCGCGTTCGAGGACCTCGCAGTGAGCGCCTACAAGGAGCAGTTGCCCAAGCTCCGGTCCGACCCCTACCTGGCGGCCGCCGTCTCGATCCACTCCGTGGAGGCACGTCACGCCGCCTGGATCCGCCAGCTGGCGGGGATCGTCCCGTCCGGCGACGCGTTCGACGAGCCGATCAGCGACCAGCGGACGGTGCGGATCGTCAACTCGACTCACTTCGTCACCTTGCAGGCGCCGCGCACCAGCGCCCACGGCGCCCCCGCGTTCACGGGATAGCGCCTTGAGCTTCAGACGGCGTCAGCGAGTCGCTGACCGACCGGCGAGAACGGTCGTCGTCCGCCGAGCACTCATACCGGTCGCGCTCGTGGCCGGGGCGGTCGGCGTCGGCCTGCTGCTCGCGCCCTCGCCCCGGTCGGCCGGGGGCGAGCTGGCCGCGGGTGCCGGCAGGCTGGACGCCGCCGCGCTTCCCGCCCCGGTCGCGGGGTTCGCGATCCCAAAGCCCCGCCAGCTCGGCTCCGAGCAAGACGTGACCCGTTGGGCCCCGGTGCTCACAGCGACCCTGGCCCGCGAGGAGCCGAGCGTCGCCAGTCCCGCGGTGGTGCGAGTCGACACGCTCACGCCCGAGGGCAGCACGAACCTCGTCGTGGCCGACGGCGAGGTCACGCGCGGCGGCACCACGTGGGTCCACGTGCGCCTCGCGATCCTGCCCGACGGACGCATGGGCTGGCTGCCCCGCAGCTCGCTCGGCGGGTGGTCGTTCGTCGATACGCGAGTGGTCGTCGATCGCGCGCGCCTGACCCTGACGCTGTACCGGAACGGAAGGGAGGTGTTCCGGGCTCCGGTCGGGGTCGGCGAGCCCGGAACTCCGACCCCGACCGGGCAGTTCTATGTCCGCGACCGGCTGACCGCCTATGCCAGTCCCGAGTACGGTCCGCTCGCGTTCGGGACCAGCGCCCGCTCTGCGTTTGAGACCGACTGGCCTGCGGGCGGCTTCATCGGGATCCACGGGACCGATCAGCCCGGCCTGATCCCGGGGCAAATCTCGCACGGCTGCATCCGCCTCCGAAACGCCGATATCCTCGCCCTGGGTAGGCTGATGCCAGTGGGAACGCCGGTGACGATCCAGTGAAGCGGCTCGAGATCAGTCTCCGATGGGCGCTCGCGGCCGCGCTGCTCCTGTCCACCGCGGCCCTGAGCGCGGCGCCCTCGCCGGCGCTCGCCGCCGGCGGACAGGCTGCGAGCACGACGCCGGCGAACTCCCTGACCAGCCAGTACCCGCTCGGGACCACCACCCTCTGCTGCCAGACGACGGCCTCGGGAACCCCGGCCACACGGGCGCCTTCGACCGCCAAGCATGCCGCACGCCCGGCGGTCGCCGGGCATGCCGCACACGCTTCCACCCGCACACGTGGCGCCGGCGCTTCGACCGCCAAGCATGCCGCGGCGGGCTCCACGGGCCACAGCTCCGTCTGGCCGCTGAGGGGGGCGGGCCTGCTCGTGCTGGGCCTGGTGGTCGGGCTGCTCAGGGTGGCCTCGTCGCGGGGGCGAGGGAGAGGGCGGCGATCCCTGCCCACACCGGGGGTCACGGATGCGCCGGCGCTCGGGCCCGCCCCGGCCCGCAATGGTCTCGGGCCCGCCCCGGCCCGCAATGGTTCCGCGCTCGCGCTCGCGCTGCCGACGCCGGCGCCGGCGCCGGCGGAGAATGATTCCGCGCCGGCAGCCGCGCGGAATGGCCGGGCGCCCGAGGACTCGAAATCGAACGGGCACGCCCCGTCCACGAAGCCCGCACACGATCCGCTGCAGGGGCTGAGCCTGGAGCTGCTCACCGGGCAACGCTGGCAGACCAACGGCGGCCCGGGTCAAGGAGAGCCCTCCGCAGCGCTCAGCGACGGGGAAGGGGTGTACAGGTTCGGGGTGGTCCTCTACGAGCGCGGGCAGGTCGACCGAGCCGCGGCCGCGTGGCGTCTGGCCGCTGCCCGGGAGCATCCCCGAGCCGCGATGAGGCTCGGCATGCTGCACGAGGAGCGAGGTGACCTCGAGGCGGCCCGGAAGGCCTACTGCGACGCGCAGCGCTGGGGCGAACCCGCTGCCGCGCAGCGCGTCGCACGTCTGCCGCCCGTTCCCCAACACTGAAGTCAAGCGTCCGCGGTCAGACCGGGGTGGCGTGGAGCGAGCGCCACAGATAAAGGCAGGCCAGCGTCCGATAGGGACGCCACGGCTCGGCAATCTCGTTGACCTCCGCGGGTCCGGGGAGCGCCGGCAGACCGTAGGCCACCATGATCGCCCGGCGGATGCCAAGGTCGCCGACGGCGACCACGTCCGGGCGCCGGAGGTGGAAGATCAGGAACATGTCGGCGCTCCACGGGCCGATGCCGTTGACCGCCACGAGCTTGGCGATCACCTCCTCATCGGGGAGCCGACCCAGCTTGTCGAGCTCAAGCGAGCCGTCGACCACGTGCTCGGCCAGCGAGCGCAGATACCTGACCTTGGCGTGGGAGAGGCCGGCGGCCACCCGCAGCTGCTCGGGATCGGCGGCCAGCACCTCGTCGGGGGTCGGTATCCGCCCCCCGAACCGGTCGAGTATCCGGCCGTAGATCGCCTCGGCGGCCTTGGTGGAGAGCTGCTGGCCGACGATCGCGCGCAGCAGGGCCCCGTAATGCTCTTGCGGGCCCCCGAGCCGGGGGCTCGCCAACCCGCCGGGGGCAACCCGGTCGATCACCGACCGCAGCACCGGATCGGCCGCGCGCAGCGCCGCCACCGCCTCGGCCTCGCTCCCTGCCGGCATCGCCTCGGCCTCGGTCTGGTCCTCGAAGCCGTAGCGGTGGCCGGCTATGCCGTGGCGGTCAGCGACAGGGCGGCCCCGTCAAGCGCGCCCAGGGCGCGCTCCACCGAGCACGAGATGCAGGTGAAGGTCGGCGTGTCGCGGTGCGTGTAGGAGCTTGACTCGGTGGTGCGCAGGCGCTGCACGAGGTCGAGGAAGTCGGCCGGATTGTCGGTCTCGAAGGCGACCACGAACTCCTGGTCGTCGAGCCCGAACGAGTAGCTGGTGTTGAGATCGACCGACGGGTACTCCCTGCCCAGCTTGATGTGCTCCTGCATGATGCGCCAGCGCTCATCAGGCGGGAGCCGGTACCAGGCGCGGGTCTTGACGAACGGGTAGACGAACAGGTACTTGCCGTGGGCGGGTCGCACCTCCAGGCGCGACTCCTCCGAGTACTCCGACGGCTTGGTCATCGCCAGCAGCGAATACGGCGTCGTGCACCACTTCATCAACCCGCTCTGCGCCAGCACCACGTGGAACTCGTGGATCCGCTCCAGGTTCTGGGCCTGGGCGAGCAGCATCAGATCGGCGTCGCCGCGGGTTCCCACCAGCGAGAACGAGCGCAGGAGATGCCCCTCGGCGAAATCGTCGCAGGCGGCGATGAACTCGCGCTTGTCGGCCGCCCGGCGCTCCTCGTCGAGCCGGCGCCAGACCGGATCTACCTTCAGGAAGGTGTACTTGACGAAGTGACGAACGGGCACCCTGATGGCGATGATAGGGGACGCCCCCCACCCGGTTCGGGGCCGAGGCACCGGGTAGAATGCGCGAGATGCGAATCGCGCTCGTATCGCCGTACTCGTGGACGTATCCGGGCGGAGTGACGAGGCACATCGAGGCTCTGGCGGAGCGCTTCATCGAGGACGGCCACCACGTGCGCGTGCTGGCGCCCTACGACCCTCCCGATACGCTGGCCGCCGTCCTGCACCGGGGTGCCGGTCCCCAGCCGCTGGGCGCTCCCGACTATCTCGTGTCGCTGGGCCGGACGGTCGGCTTCAAGGCCAATGGCGCCGTCTCGAACCTGTCGATCACACCCTCCGGGGTGGCCGCCTTGCACACCGAGCTGCGTAGCGGGGGCTACGACGTCGTGCACGTCCACGAGCCAGTGGCCCCGCTGACGGGCTGGGTGACCACCGACTGGACCCGGCTGCCCCTGGTGGGCACGTTTCACTCCTATTCCGAGAGCGTCGTCGCCAACGGGCTTGCAAATCTCCTGGGCGCCCGCCGGATGCTGAACCACCTGCACGTGCGGATCGCGGTCTCGGAGGCGGCCGCCTGGACCGGGCGGCGCTTCTTCGGCGGCCACTACCGGGTGATCCCCAACGGCGTCAGATTCGATCCCGAGGTGCTGGCTCGGGCCGGCGACGTGGCGGGCAGCGACCGCCTGCGGATCGTGTTCGTGGGCCAGTCGGTGGAGCGCAAGGGCCTACCGCTGCTGCTTCGCTCGTTCGAGGCCCTGCGCGAGCACATCCCGACCGAGCTGACCGTGATCGGGCCCACGCGGGAGGAGCTCGCCCCGCTGATGCTCGACGACCGCGGGGTGCGCATCCTGGGCAAGGTCGGCGACGAGCGCAAGCACGCGGAGCTGCGGCGGGCCGACGTGCTGGCCGCTCCCTCGCTGCGGGGTGAGAGCTTCGGCATGGTCCTGACCGAGGCGTTCGCCTCGGGGACTCCCGTCGTCGCCTCCGACATCGCCGGGTATCGCGACGTCGTCCGGGACGGCGTCGACGGCTTGCTGGTGCCGGCCGCCGACCCGCAGGCGCTCGCCGAGGCGTTGCGCGACCTGTGGGAGGAGCCCGCCCGGCGGGCCGAGATGTCCCGGGCGGCCGCCGCCGACGTGGAGCGGTTCGCGTGGCCGCGGGTGGCCGGCGAGGTCATGGAGGCCTACCAGGACGCGATCGCCACCCCCCGGCCCCAGGACGCAGCGCAGCGCGCGGCGGTGGCCGTGGGCCTGCGCTCCGCCGACCTCAAGCCGCACGTGCGCCCGCGCCGGATCCCCAGCCTGGAGCCGCCGCTCACCGGCCGGCGGAGCAGGCCGGCCACCGTGGCTCGCCGGGGTGCGGTCGCCGCCGTGTCGCTGGGCGCGCTGCTGCTGGCGGTGCTCGCGCTCGAGAAGATCGGGCTCGGCAACATCACCTCGGCGCTGCTGGCCTCGAGCCCGTCGTTCGTCGTGCTGGGCCTCGGGATCATGTGCGCCGCGATGGCGATGCGCGGGGTGTCCTGGTATTCGATCCTGCGGGCCGCGCTTCCCAAGGCCCGGATTCGCCTGGCCGACGCGATGCAGGGAACGTTCATCGGCGTGCTCATGTCCTCGACGCTGCCCGCCCGGCTCGGGGAGCCCTCGCGGGCCCTGGTCGTCGCCCGGCGTACCGGACGGCCGCGAGAGAACCTGCCGGTGGTGCTCGGAACCGTCGTCTCCCAGACGCTGCTCAACATCGTGGCCCTGGCCGGTCTGGGCGCCGTCATGTTCTCCTCGGTGAATATCTTCAGCGGCCATCAGAATGCCCTGCTGGCCGCGGCGATCGCGCCCGTGGTGCTGCTCGTGGTCGTGCTCCTGGCGCCGGTGGTACTCCGTCACGGGGCGAAGGGTGGATCTGGTCGCCTGCCCGCGCTGCTCGCCCAGGGTCGCGGGGCGATGACCCGGGTGCGTGCCGGGCTGGCGGTGTTCCGCCGTCCCAGGCTGGGGTGCAGCGCGGCGCTGGCCCAGTTCGCCGCCTGGGGACTGCAGTGGATGGCGTGCTACGTGCTGCTGATCGCTCTGGGGCTCAACCACCAAGCCGGTATCGCCGCCGCCGCCGCGGTCCTGTTCGCCGTCAACATCACCGCCGTCCTGCCGGCCACCCCTGCCAATCTGGGCGTCTTTCAGGCCGCCTGCGCGACCGTGCTGCACACCGGCTGGCACGTGGGTTTCGGGACCGGGGTGGCCTACGGCGTGATCCTGCAGGCGGTCGAGGTCTCGACCGCCATCCTGATGGGCGCCCCGGCACTGCTCAAGGAGGGCATGTCCTGGCGCGAGGTGCGCCTGCGCGCGATGCACGCCACGCCGGTCAAGCTCCCGGCTCGGCCACGGCCCGGCGCCCGTCGCTCCCGCGGGGCGGTCAACGCCGAGGGGTAGGGCGCTCAGGCGCCGGCCAGCGCCGGCTCGCCCGCGTCCGACGGATCCTCGTCGGTGAGTGCGCCCATCCGCGTCGGGTCCTTGTCGGTGCCGGCGATCAGCTCGTCCGAGGCCTGGCGCTCGTTGCGGGGCAGCGTCCCGGACCGCATTCCGAAGTAGACGGCCTGGGGGTGGTGGGCGACGATCGCCAGCGTCGACTGCTCAGGCTCGACGGCGTAGCCGCCCGACAGGCGCAGGCCGATGGAGGGCGCGTCCAGCAGCGAGAAGACCTTCGTCAGCTCGGACTGCTCGGGACACGACGGATAGCCCCAGGAGTAGCGCCGGCCCTGGGCGGGCGCGATTCCCAGCTCGGACCGCACCCGGGCGTGCAGCCACTCCGCCATCCCCTCGGCGGTCTGGACGCCCAGGCCGTGCACGAACAGCTGCTCGGCGAACTCCCCGTCGGCCTCCAGGGCGGCCATCAGCTCGGTCACCTGCTCGCCGGCGGTCACGGCTTGCAGGGCGACGACGTCGATCTCTCCGGACTCGAGTGGGCGATAGAAGTCGGCCAGGCAGATACGGTCGTGACGGGGCTGGCGGGGGAACACGAGCCGCGCGAGCTCGCGCCGGGTGGGCGGGTCCGACGTCGGGGTCCCAGACGATCAGCTCGTTGCCCTGCGAGTTGCACGGGAAGTAACCCAGCAGCGCGCGCGGATGCAGGTAGGTCTGCTCGCGCCACATCCGCTCCAGGCGGGGCTGGAAATCCTCGGCGACGAGGCGCGTCCACTCGTCGCCCTTGACCCCGCGCCCTCCCCAGTGCAGCTTGAAGAGAACATGGGTGTCGAGGTGGCGAAAGACCTCGTCCATGGGGATCTCGAGCTCGCGGGCCCCCCAGTACGGCGGCGCCGGCACCGCGACGTCGGTGCGCGCCGCGCTGCGCACCGAGGCGTCGGTCACCGCCGGGGCGCCGTCATCGGCGACCTCGGGCTTGTCGCGCAGCGTCCGGGCGGCGGCACGCGTCTTGGCCACCAGCCCCTCGCGGGCCTCTGAGTCGACGAGCTCGTCCATCCTGGCCAGCCCCTCGAAGGCGTCCCGGCAGTAGAACACGCCGGGTTCGTAGACCTCGTCTGACTCGGTCCCGTTCGGATACAGGATCCGCAGACCGAAGTTTCGGTTGATCGCCGCACCTCCGATCAGCACCGGGAACGGGAGCTTGCGCTCGTGCAGCTCCTGCACGCAGGCGGGCATCTGCTTGGAGGTCGAGACCAGCAGCGCGGAGAGCCCGATCGCGGTGGCCTCATGCTCGACGGCGGCGTCCAGGATGCTGGAGATCGGCACCTGCTTGCCGAGGTCGACGACCGTGTAGCCGTTGTTGGTGAGGATCGTGTTGACCAGCGACTTGCCGATGTCGTGCACGTCGCCGAACACCGTGGCGATGACGACGGTCCCCTTGGTGTAGCCCTCCAGCTTGTCGAGGTAGTTCTCCAGACGGGCGACGGCCTTCTTCATCACCTCGGCCGACTGGAGCACGAACGGCAGGATCAGCTCGCCCGCGCCGAACTTGTCGCCGACCTCCTTCATCGCCGGCAGCAGCACCTGGTTGAGCGTCGGCACGGCGCCGATCTTCTCCACGCTGGCGTCGATCCAACTCTCCACGCCCTCCTTCTTGCGGCGCAGGATGTGATAGTGCAGCGCCTCTTCGGGCTCCATCCCCTCGGTGGGATCGGCGGCGGGGCGGGTGGGGTCCGATTCGGCGTCCGGACCCCTGGACTCGAAGTGGGCGATGAACCGCTCCAGCGCGTCGTCGCGCCGGTCGAATACCAGGTCGTCGGCCAGCTCGCGCTCGTCGGTCGGGATCTCCGCGTAGGGAGTGATGTGGTTGGGGTTGACCATCGCCAGGTCGAGCCCGGCCTCCACGCAGTGGTGCAGGAACACGCTGTTGAGCACCGAGCGCGCGGGTAGCCCGACGCCGAAGCTGACGTTCGAGACGCCGAGCGAGGTCTGCACGCCGGGGATCTGAGACTTGACCGCGCGGATGCCCTCGATCGTGGCGATCGCGCTGGGACGCCACTCCGGGTCACCGGTGGTCAGGGTGAAGGTCAGGCAGTCGAAGATCAGCGCTTCGCGGTCCAGGCCGTGCTCGTCGCAGCACAGCTCGGTGATCCGCCTGGCGACCTCGAGCTTGCGCTCGGCGGTCTTGGCCATCCCGACCTCGTCGATCGTCAGCGCGATCACCGCGGCGCCGTGGGCACGGGCCAGCGGCACCACGCGGTCAAGCTTGTCGCGGCCGGCCTCCAGATTGATCGAGTTGACGATCGCCCGGCCGGGAATCTGCTGCAGGGCGGCGTCGATCACATCCGGCTCGGTGGAGTCGATCTGGATCGGAGCCAGTTGGGACAGCGAGATCTTCTTGACCAGCTCGCGCATCTGATCCGCCTCGTCCTGGCGCTCGGTCAGGGCCACGCACAGGTCGAGCACGTGCGCGCCGCCGTTCACCTGATCCTCGGCGACCCCGAGCAGGCCGTCGTAGTCGTCGGCCAGCAGCATCTCCTTGGCTTTGCGGGAACCTTGCGCATTGACCCGCTCGCCGATCAGCGTCGGTCGCGGCGACTGGACCAGCGGCGTGGCCGCGATCATCGAGCTCACGTGGGCGGGGCGCCGGACCGGGCGCGGTACGGGCTCGTGCCCCTTGACCCGCTCGGCGATCGCCTCGATGTGGGCCGGCGTGGTGCCGCAGCAGCCGCCTACGATCGAGACGCCGTAGCGGTCGACGAACTCCCCCAGCACGTCGGCCAGCGGCCCGGGCTGCTCGGGGAAGATGGTCTCGCCGTTGGGCCCCTGCAGTGGCAGGCCGGCGTTGGGAATGCAGTGCACCGGGAGCGACGAGAACTCCCCCAGGAAGCGAATCGCGTCGCGCATGTCCTCCGGACCGGTGGAGCAGTTCAGCCCGATGGCGTCCACCTGGAGCGCCTCCAGCGTGGCCAGCACCGAGCTGATGTCGGTGCCCAGCAGCATCTTTCCGCCCTGGGGCAGGAGCGAGACGCTGCACTGGATCGGCACGCTCAGTCCGAGCTCGGAGCCGGCCTGGCGGGCGCCGAAGACCGCCGCCTTGAGCTCCAGCATGTCCTGCGTGGTCTCGATGATGATCAGGTCGACGCCGCCCTCCAGCAGGGCCCGGGCCTGCTCGGCGAACACCTCGCGCAGCTGCGCGAACGTGATCTGCCCAAGCGAGGGATCGTCGCTGGCCGGCAGGAACCCGGTCGGGCCGATCGCCCCGGCCACGAAGCGCCGCTCGCCGGCGGCCCGGCGCGCGATCTGCGCCGCCTTGAAGTTGATCTCGTGGGTGTGCTCGGCGAGCCCCCATTCGGCGAGCTTGAGGCGCGAGCCCTGGAAGGTGTCGGTCTCCAGCACGTCGGCGCCCGCGTCCAGCATCGAGCTGTGGACGCCCTCGATGACGTCGGGGCGGTTGAGGACCAGCGCCTCGTGGCAACGGCCGGCGAGGCGGTAGTCGCGCTCCAGGCTGAGCTCGAACTGCTCGAGCGTCGCGCCCATCCCGCCGTCGAACACGATCGTGCGCTCGCGCGTGGCGGCGATGAAGTCTCGCATCCCGGAGATGCTAACAAACCTTGACACGACCGTGGCAAGGTTGGGGGGTCAGCGCGCCGTCCAGCCCTGGTCCATCGTCAGCGAAGCGCCCGTGAACGCGCGGCCCGACGGGCCGGCCAGGAACGCCACCACGTCGGCCACCTGCTCGGGCTCGATCAGCTCCTTGACGGCGTGGGGCTCGAGAATCACCTGCTCGATGACGTCCTCCTCGGACAGGCCATGGGCCCGCGCCTGATCGGCGATCTGCTTCTGCACCAGCGGCGTGCGCACGTAGCCGGGGCTGATCGCAGTCGCGGTGATTCCGAGTCCGGCGCCCTCCAGCGCGAGCGTCTTGACCAGGCCCAGGAGCCCGTGCTTGGCCGAGACGTAGGCGGCCTTGTAGGGGGAGGCGACCAGGCCGTGAGCGGAGGCGATCCCGATGAAGCTGCCGGTCGGCGACTCCCCCAACGCCTCCCAGCCGGCGCGCGCCAGCAGGAAGGGACTGGTGAGCATCAACGCGATGATCGTCTGCCACCGCTCCACCGGGAACTCCTCGATCGGCGACACGTGCTGGATCCCGGCCCCGGCCACCACGAGGTCGAGCCGGCCGAAGCGCTCCAGCGCCGCGGTCACCGCCCCGGCGTTGGCCTCGACCGCGGTCAGGTCGGCCTGATGGGCGACCCCGGGACCATCGGGATCGGGCTTCAGGTCCACCGCGAGAACGTCCCAGCCGTCGTCTGAGAGCCTCTGGGTCACCGCCCGGCCGATCCCGCTCCCGGCACCCGTGACCAGGGCGGCGCGCTGCTGGTCCGCGGTCTCGCCGAGGTTGGCCATGGGTGCATCCTATTCCTCGAGTCGGGCGCGGGACGGCACGGTCAACCGGCCTGAGCATCGGCTTCCGCGGTCAGCGAGAGGGTGCGTAGGCAAGATGCCCAAGGGGTAAAAGGCAGCCATGCAAAGGGTTGCCCGGGGCCTGACCGAGACCTATCCCGCCCAGCCGGAGTCGGTGGGCAGGGCCCGCTCCGCGGTGGCCCGCTTCGCCGTCCGGGCGGGCGCATCGCGGCGCCAGATCGACGACATTCGCCTGGCGACCTCCGAGGCGGTCACCAACTCCGTCGTGCACGCCTATCGGGGCCAGCCGGGCTCGGTCTACCTGACCGCGGCGATCGTCGCCGACGAGCTCTGGGTCCTGATCGCCGACGACGGCTTGGGTCTACAGCCCCGTTCTGATCGACCGGGTCTCGGTCTCGGCCTCGGCCTGATCGCCCAGGTCTCAGACGAGCTGGCGATCGTCGCTCGGTCCTCGGGCGGCACCGAGCTGCGGATGCGCTTCTCGCTGCCGCTCGTGGAACGACCCGCCCGGACCCAGGTGTCGCGACCCGGGGCCCGCAATCGCGACGCGTCGGCGCGATCGCGGCGCTGACGGCCCCAAAAAAAGTCAATCCAGCGGGGCGCGGGCTTCGGCCTCCTCGCCGGCCTCGCCGAACTTCTCGACCACGACGTAGCCGTCGCCGTCTGAGACGACGCGCTCCACGGCCGGCAGCTCGTGGCCGGGCACCATCAAGAACCGGCGCGGGTTGTCGCGCACGCGCTCGTAGTCGGCCAGGCGCATCGCGATCAGCAGGTTGCAGCCCAGGCGCGCGCACTCGCAGCGGAAGCCGACCGGGGAATCGGCCTCGCCCGGCCACTGGCCGCGCACGATCCCCTCGTTGACCTCCCGGTAGATATCCTCGTTGGCGGCCAGGCGCCGTTTCAGCTCGTTGCTCATCGCGCTTCTCCGATCGGGCTCCCGAGCGCCGCCGCGTCGTACAGGGCCTCGATCGCCTGCGCCTGACCGACGGCGTCGCTCCGGCCGAGCAGCGGGGTGGTCTCGCCGCGGATCGCTCGCGAGAAGTTCTCGGCCTCGAGCAGGTAGGCGTTGACGGGATCAAGCTCGATTCGCTGGACGCCGGCCGGGGCGCGCAGCTCGATGGCGGGCTCCAGACAGTGCCAGGGATCATCCAAGAACAGGCTCGCCTCGTCCCCCACCAGCTCCAGCTCGTCACGGGCGGCGAGCGTCAGGCCGGCATCGAAATGGGCCAGCCGACCGCCGGCGAAGCGCATCGCGCCCGCAAAGGCGACGTCGACCCCGTCGCCGCCGATCGTCTGCTGGGCGCTGACCGTCTCGGGCTCCCCGGCCAGCAGCCGGGCGGCGTTGACGCAGTAGCAGCCGACGTCCATCAGCGCCCCGCCTCCGAGCTCGGCGCGCAGGCGCACGTCGCGGTCGTCGTCGACGCGGAAGCTGAAGGCGCCGCGGACCAGCTTCAGGCTCCCGATCGCCCCCTCGGCGACGAGCTCGGTCAGGCGGGCGGTCTGCGGGTGATGGCGATACATGAACGCCTCCATCAGCAGCCGGTCCGAGTCCCGGGCGACGTCGAACAGGGCCTCCACGTCGGCGGCCCGGCGCCCGAGCGGTTTCTCACAGAGCACGTGCTTGCCGGCCCGCACGGCTCTCTCCGCCCACTCGAGGTGCAGCGCGTTGGGCAGCGATATGTACACGGCGTCGAGCTCGGGATCGTCGAGCAGGTCCTGGTAGCTGCCGTAGGCTCGGTCGATGGCATGCTCGTGCGCGTACCGGCCGGCCCGCTCCGAGCTGCGGCTGGCCACGGCCGCGACCTCCAGCTCGGCCGACAGCCTCGCGCCCGCCAGGAACTTGGCGTTGATGCGGGCGGTGGAGAGGATTCCCCATTGCACTCTCATCGGACCTCGACTCCCGGCGGCGCGGGCCAGCGGGCCGGCGCTCAGCCGAGGCGCTCGCTGTGCCGGTTGCCCTGGGTGCTCTCGACGCGCTCACCTGGCTCCTGCGGCTCGCCGTCGACGGCGCTCTTGAAATCGTGAAAACCTCGACCCACCGCGCGGACCGCCTCGGGGAGCCGCTTGGGTCCGAGCACGAGCAACGCGACCACGAGAATGAGGAGAAGATGCGAAGGCTGCAGAATGTCGCCGACCATGGGCGGGAGAGTACAGCGTGACTGACAGCGTGACGGCGTTCGCTCCCGGCCGGGTGAACCTGATCGGCGAGCACACCGACTACAACCAGGGCCTGGCCCTGCCGTTCGCGATCGACCGGGGCGTGACCGTCACGGCGACGCCGACCCCCGGAGACCGGATCCACGTCTTCGCCCGCGACCTCGAGGCCCGAGACAGCTTCGGGCTGCGCCGTCCGGCGCGCACCTCCGGCTGGCGCGCCTTCGCCCGAGGGGCGGTCGTCGAGCTTCAGGGCGCCGGTGCGGTCCTGCGCGGCGCCCGGCTGGAGATCAGGGGCTCGGTGGCTCGGGGCTCGGGCCTGTCCTCATCGGCGGCGTTGGAGGTCGCTCTCTGCCTGGCGCTGCTGGCGGCCGCCGGCGCGGAGGTGCCCGGCAAGCTGGAACTGGCCCGCATCTGCTCGCGGGTCGAGAACGACTGGGTGGGGGCCAACACGGGGCTGCTCGACCAGATCGCCTCGCTCTACGGCGAACGCGACCGGGCAATGGAGATCGATTTCCGGTCGCTGGAGGTCACCCCGACCAGATTGGCGCTCGGCGACTACTCACTGGTCACGCTCGACTCCGGCGAGCGCCACGCCAACGCCGGCAAGCCCTCGGAGTCCGGCGGCGACGACGTGGAGCCCGGGTACAACCAGCGCCGGCGGGAATGCGCCGAGGCCTGCGAGCACCTCGGAGTCGACAGCCTGCGGGAGGTCACGCTCGAGATGGCCGCCGGCCTGCCCGCGCCCCTTGATCGACGGGCCCGGCACGTGATCTGCGAGAACGAACGGGTGCGGAAGGCGGTGAGCGCACTCCGGGACGAGGATCTGGAGCGCGTGGGGGAGCTCCTGAACGCCTCGCATGCCAGCCTTCGCGACTGCTTCGAGGTCTCCACCGCGGCCGTCGAGGCCACCGTGAAGCGCCTGCGCGGCGCCGGCGCCATCGGGGCACGGATCGTCGGAGGCGGGTTCGGCGGCCACGTGCTCGGCCTCATGCCGCCCGGGAGCCGGGCGCCCCAGGACGCGATCGAGGTCCGACCGGGCCCCGGCGCCGGGATCGTTGACGCCTAGCCTGGTGGGGCGCTTGGGAGATGACGGCCGTTAGCGCTAACATGGCGCCGCGCGTCAGCGGCAAGGGCCGGGAGGCTGGAAGGAGCGGTCGATGGCGGTGGAGAGCAACGACGGAGCGGGCGCCCGCCCGCGGCGAGCGCCCGTGATGTCCGATGTCGGCCGCCTGGCCGGGGTCTCGCACCAGACGGTGTCACGGGTGATCAACGGCAGCCTGCACGTGAGCCCCCACACGCGGGAGCGGGTGCTGGAGGCCATGCGGGAGCTCGGCTACCGGCCAAACTCGATCGCGCGGGCTCTGGTTACCGGACGGTCGGGCACGCTCGGCGTCGTCAGCTTCGACACCACGCTCTACGGGCCCGCCTCGACGCTGTTCGGAATCGAGCGGGCTGCCCACGAGTCCGGCTACTTCATCGTGATCGCCAGCCTCAAGGCGCTGGATCGCGCCTCGGTCGCCGAGGCGATCGAGCGGCTGCGGCTCCACGGCGTCGAAGGGATCCTGGTCATCGTCGCCGATGAGGGATCCGCCGAAGCGCTGCTGCACGCCCCGGCGGACATCCCGCTGGTGTCCGTCGAGTCCGGGCCCGACAGCGGAATCCCGGTCGTGGCCGTCGACCAGGTCGCGGGCGCCGCCCTGGCCACGCGCCATCTGCTCGAGCTGGGTCACGAGACCGTGCATCACGTGACCGGGCCGCCCGGATCCACCGAGGCGGCGCAGCGCATCGATGGCTGGCGGGAGACCCTGGAAGCCGCCGGCGTCCCGGCGCCGGAGCCGTTGGTCGGCGACTGGAGCGCCCGCGCCGGCTATCGGCTGGGGCGCAGGCTGGGCCGCGACCGCTCGGTGTCCGCGGTGTTCGCGGCCAACGACCAGACGGCGCTCGGGATCCTGCGGGCGATGCACGAGGCTCGGCGGCGGGTTCCCGACGAGGTCAGCATCGTCGGCTTCGACGACATCCCCGAGTCTCCTTTCTTCATCCCGCCGCTGACCACGGTGCGCCAGGACTTCGGCGAGGTGGGGAGCCGCAGCCTGCGCGTCCTGGTCCGGGCGATCGAGAGCCTGGCCGCGGGCAGGCGCCCTCCCGGCGGATCGCTGGTGGCCCCCCAGCTGGTGATCCGCGACAGCACCGCCAGGGCCGCTCGGGCCGGTGGGCGCGCACCGCATTGACAGGCGTCCGATGTGATCGCTAACATCGCGCCGCGACGTGGCCCCGAGAGGAGAGGAAGAGCTCGCAGCCCGCCCTCCCGGTAGGTCAATTTCATTGGACACGCGGTCCGCCGTCTGAGAACGTAGGTATGGTCGGCGTGGTCCCGGAGAGAGGAGCTCAGATGGCAGAGGAAGATGTGGTCCACGAGGCGGTCGAACGCCTGGAGTGGGACGAGCGTGGCGACGACAGCCCGCAGTCACGCTGGCGCCAGTTCACGCGCCGCAGCGCGCTGACCGGCGGGGCGGCGGGAATCGCCGCGATGATGATCGAGGCCTGTGGGGGCTCGAGCAAGAGCACCAGCACCGCCTCGGCGGCCACGGGGGGCAGCGCCTCCTCGGGCATCTTCGGCTTCAGCAAGCCGCTGAAGTTCACGTTCGTCAATCACGTCACCACCAACGTGTTCTTCACCCCGACCCAGAACGGCGCGGCCGACGCGTGCAAGCTCTTGGGCTGCTCGTATTCGTGGACGGGCTCGGACAGCAGCAACATCGGTCAGATGGTCGACGCGATCAACACCGCGGTGAGCTCCGGCGTCGACGGGATCGCGACCTCGTTGATCTCGGCGACCGCGTTCAACGGCCCGGTCGGCAAGGCGCTGAGCGCCGGGATCCCGGTCGTCGCCTACAACGCCGACGAGCCGAGCAGCGGACGGCTCTCCTACATCGGCCAGGACCTGTTCGTCGCCGGCCAGCAGATGGGCGAGCACATCGTCTCGCTGGTGCCATCGGGACTGATCGCGCTGTTCATCGCCACTCCGGGGGCGGCGAACATCCAGCCGCGGATCAACGGCGCGCTGGCGACGCTGAAGTCCCACCCCTCGATCCACGCCGACGTGGTGGCCACCGGCGCGGCGGTGCCGGCCGAGCTGTCGGCGATCAACTCCTGGGCGACCGGGCACTCGTCCGCCAAGGGGCTGTTCGCCGTCGACGGCGGCTCCACCCAGGGCATCGCGCAGACGCTGCGCAAGCTCGGCCTGCGCTCCAAGGGGATCAAGGGCGGCGGCTTCGATCTCACCCCGGTCACCGAGACGCTGATGCAGGCAGGCGACCTGGACTTCACGATCGACCAGCAGCCCTACCTCCAGGGCTTCCTGCCGGTCCTCCAGCTGTACATGTACACCGCCTCGCAGAGGCTCGCGGGAATCGCGGACGTCGACACCGGCCTGAAGTTCATCACCAAGGACACGATCGGGCCCTACGTGTCCACGAAGAGCCGCTACGAGGGCACCGGCACGTCCGCCGGCGTGCAGAAGGCGTAGATAGGTCCGCGCGGGACCCGGGTATCACCAAGTCGATGGCCGTCACCTCCGAGAGTCATCCGGCGGGGGCCTCCCCGCCGGATCGGCAGCCGCAACCGGCCCGCGGCGGTGCGGGGATGGGTCCGCTCAAGCGCTTTTTGACCCTGCGCGAGGGCAGCATCATCGTGATCACGGTGGTCGCGCTGATCTATTTCGCGGTCAGCACCTCCCACTTCGTCACGGTCAAGAGCTTCAAGAACCTGCTGCCGTTCTTCGCCCCGTACGCGATCATCGCCGCGGGCGAGGTGTTCGTGATGGTCAACGGCGAGATCGACCTTTCGATCGGCGGCACCTACCTGTTCGCGCCGTTCGCCTTCTACAAGTTCCACCAGGCCGGGATCCCGTTGATCCCGGCGCTCATCCTGGCGCTGGTGGTGATCACGCTGATCGGGGTGATCAACGGGTTCTTCGTGTCGGTGATCGGGATCAGCTCGTTCGTGACCACGCTGGGCATGCTGTTCGCGCTCGAGGGGCTGACGCTCGTGATCTCGCACTCCACGCCGGTCACCCCGCCGGGGGTGACGATCCTCGGCGGCGGCACGTTCGAGCAGATCTTCGGAGGCGGCACCTACTCGGAGCTGTTCTGGGCGCTGGGGATCGTGATCATCTTGCAGGTGGCGCTGTCGTTCACGCGGTGGGGGATCTACACGGTCGCGGTCGGCGGCAATCGGCTGGGGGCGACCGAGGCGGGGATCAACGCGCGCCGGAACATGATCCGGAACTTCGCGATGTGCGCGCTGCTGGCCGGGCTGGTCGGGATCCTCGAGTCGGTGCGGACCACCACCGCCACCCCGGACTACTCCGGCGCTAATGAGATCCTGTTCCAGGCGATCTCCGCGGCGGTGATCGGCGGGACGCTGCTCCAGGGAGGCTCGGGGACGGTGGTGGGCGCACTGATCGGCGCGCTGTTCCTCGGCGTCCTGTACGACGGCCTGGACTTCAAGGGCGTCAATGCCAACTACCTGTATCTGTACCTGGGAATCGCGATCCTGGTCGCGATGACCGTCAACAGCTATGTCCAGCGGGTGAGGACGGGAGCCGGCCATGGCTGACGACTCCAAGCCGAAAGCGCCCGCCTCCGGACTCACCGAGAAGATCGTCGCTCCGGCGACCGCCGAGGACGACGTCCTGCGCGTCGAGCACGTGGGCAAGCGGTTCGGCGCCACGATCGCCCTGCGGGACATCAGCCTGCACCTGCGCAAGGGCGAGGTGCTCGGGCTCCTCGGCGACAACGGCGCCGGCAAGTCGACGCTGATCAAGATCCTGGCCGGGTTCCAGCCGGCCGATACCGGCAGCGTGTGGCTCAAGGGCGAGGACTACAAGCCGCGGGACGTCGAGGAGGCGCGGAAGCTGGGAGTGGACACGGTCTTCCAGGACCTGGCGCTGATCAACGAGCTGACCGTCTACCAGAACCTGTTCCTGCGCCGCGAGAAGGTTCATACGCCGATCCCGTTTCTGGCCAACGCCCTGATGCGGCGCGACACCCGCAAGGCGCTGGACGAGATCGGGATAAACATCCCCTCCATCGACGTGCCGGCGGCCCGGCTGTCCGGCGGCCAGCGCCAGGCGATCGCGGTGGCGCGCACGATCTCCGGAGACGCCGACATCATCCTGCTCGACGAGCCGCTGGCGGCGATGGGCGCCAAGGAGGGGGCGATGATCCTCGACCTGATCCAGCGGATCAAGGACGAGGGCAAGGTCTCGATCATCATGATCCTGCACAACTACGTGCACGTGCTGACCGCCTGCGACCGGGTCAACCTGATCCAGGAGGGCGTGATCGCGCTCGACCGGCCCACCGCCGAGACCTCGGTCGAGGAGCTGACCGACATCGTGGTCGAGGAGTACCGCCGTGCCCGGATCGAGGCCAACCTGGGCAACGGCGCCGGCAACGGACCCAGGGCTCCGACCGCCCGGAGGCGTGATCGGCGGCGCTCCGCGCCGGCCGCCCGAGGTTCCGAGATTCGCCTCGTCGTCGCATCGCTCGCGCGCGATCGTTAGGATGCCGCCCCGCCCATCCCCGGGAGGGCGATTTCACGGTCGGCGCAAGGCAGGAAACGCCTGCCGCATGTTGTAAGTAGGAGCCTGAAATTTACGCTTGATTAATATCGGTGGACAGGGCCGTTCCGGTATGCGACGGTTACGGCTCGGGCACCGGCCCGGAGGATCGGGGAGCAAGAAAAAAACGAGAAGCCGCTCGGTAAGCGTCTTCGTTGAGAGGAGCGTCTCTATGACGGGTTGGAAACGGGGCCTCGTGCCCACGTTGATTATTGCTGCCCTGGCTGCGGCCGGCTGCGGCAGTTCATCGAGCTCGACCTCGAAGACTTCGAGCGCGGCCACGACGTCGAGCCCGGCTTCGAGTGGTCCGGCACCGAGCATCTCGGCCGCCTCGTTCACCAACGACTTCTCGGCGATGGCCGCCCTGAAGCCGCTGGGCGCCTCGGGCAAGGGGAAGGTGGCCGCCATCCTGCCGGACACCACCAGCTCCACCCGCTACGTGGAGTTCGATCAGCCTGACCTCAAGAAGGCCCTGCTGGCGGCGGGCGTGCCGGCCTCGGACATCATCATCCAGAACGCCCAGAAGAGCGACTCGACGTTCCTGACCGACGCCGAGTCAGACATCACGAACGGGGCCTCGATCATCCTGAGCGATCCGGAGGACTCCGGCACCGGCACCGCGGTGGAGAAGTACGCCGCCGCCCACGGCGCCAAGGTCGTCGACTACGACCGCCTGACGCTGGGCGGCAGCCGTCCCTACTACGTGAGCTTCAACAACGTGGTGGTCGGCCAGAAAATGGGCCAGGGCCTCGTGTCGTGCGTAGCCGCATGGCACGTCAAGAACCCCCAGGTCATCGTCATGCGCGGCGACCCCACCGACAACAACGCCACGCTCTTCTACCAGGGCTACTACGACGGTGTCCTGTCGCCGCTCTTCAAGTCCGGTAAGTGGAAGGCCGTCGCCTATCCGGCCGGCACGTGGACCCCGCCCACGGCAGCGACCGAGTTCCAGGCGGCCTTCACGGCGCACAAGAACGCCAACTCGGCGCTGATCCCCAACGACGAGAACGGCGCGCCGATCATCACGTACCTGAAGGCCCAGGGCATCAAGCCCAAGACGTTCCCGACCACCGGTCAGGACGCGACGCTGACCGGCCTGCAGAACGTCCTGTCGGGCTATCAGTGCGGAACGGTGTACAAGCCGATCTACAAGGAGGCTCAGGCTGCGGCGGCGCTGGCCGTCTACCTGCGGGCAGGCAAGACCCCGCCGGCCTCGCTGCTGAACGGCACCACCGAGGACATCAACGAGCACAAGCCCGTGCCCTCGGTGCTGCTGCAGCCCGAGTGGGTAACCCCGGCCAACATGAACGCCACGATCATCCACGACAACTTCGTGCCAGCCAGCCAGCTGTGTGCGGGGACCTATGCCGCGGCGTGCAAGGCAGCGGGGATAAGCTAACCGCCAGGAAGTTCTGAAACTCAAGACAGGTGCAGCGTGCCCGCCCGCCCGGAAGCGGGCGGGCACGACGCCCGGGACGGCCATAACATGAGCACTTCAGACAGCGGCCTCGCCACCGCCGAGGCCCCCCAGAACGGCGGCGGCTCGCTGCTGTCGCTGAAGGGGATCACCAAGACCTTCGGCCCGGTGCGGGCGCTGACGCGCGTCGATCTGGAAGTGCCGCCCGGAAAGGTGACGGCGCTCGTCGGCGACAACGGAGCCGGCAAGTCATCGCTGATCAAGACGGTGTCCGGACTCTGGGCGCCTGATGGTGGGCAGATCTTCTGGGAGGGCCGGCCGGTGTCGCTCCACGGGCCCAGGGACGCGGAGGCACTCGGCATCACCACGATCTACCAGGACCTCGCGCTTTGCGACAACCTGGACATCGTCCAGAACATGTTCTTGGGGCATGAGCCGCTCAGCCAGGGCCTGCTCGACGAGGCCGCGATGGAGATCAAGGCGCGCGACACCCTCACGGGCCTGAACGTGACCACGGTGCGGTCGATCCGCCAGCCGGTCGCCTCGCTGTCCGGAGGTCAGCGCCAGTCGGTGGCGGTCGCCAAGGCGGTCATGTCGCAGGCCAAGCTCGTCATCATGGACGAGCCGACGGCCGCTCTGGGCGTGGCGCAGACGACGATGGTGCTCAACCTCATCAAGACCCTGAGCGGCCGCGGCGTGGCCGTGCTGGTCATCTCGCACAATCTGGTAGACGTGTTCGAGGTCGCCGACCGGATCGCCGTCCTGTATCTGGGACGGCTGGTGACCAGTGCGCCCGCCTCGGAGTTCGATCGCCAGAGCTTGGTCGAGTACATGACCACGGGAACCGCCGGGCGCCAGGCCGGCAACGGTGCCGCGCAGCCCGCGGCCTAGAGGAGGGGAGTCAGTTGGCCGAATCCACTGAAGGCACGGAGACCGCGAGCGCGGCGACCCCGGGGGTCACCGCCGTCGATGGCGACGTCGCCGACACCACGGTCAGCGACGAGGAGCTGGCCGCAGTCGCCCCGGAGATCCTGGCCGGCTCGCTCAGCGAGTACTTCCAGGCCTGGGGCCGCCGGATCCGCAACGGCGAGAGCGGCGCGCTGCCGATCGTCGTCGGCCTGATCATCATCGTCGTCTTCTTCCAGATCGAGCAGTCCCAGTTCCTGTCCTCGGGCAACCTCGTCAACCTGTTCGTCCAGGCGGCTGCCTTCATCCTGTTCGGGGCGGCCGAGGTCTGGGTGCTGATCCTGTCCGAGATCGACCTGTCCGTCGGCTACGTGGCCGCCGTCGGCGCCTTCGTCATCGCCGAGCTCATCGCCCCGCCGGTCAACTTCCCGTGGTGGCTGGGCATCATCGGCGCGCTCGTGGTCTGTGCCGCCATCGGCGGCCTTCAGGGCACCCTCATCACCCGGCTCGGCCTGCCGTCGTTCATCGTCACGCTCGGGGGCCTCCTCGGCTTCGAGGGCGTGATGCTCGAGCTCGCCAACATCGACAAGACGGCCGTCGGCGGCGTCATGTCGATCAGCTCCAGCAGTCCCGTCTACAACCTGGTCAACGCGAACATGAGCGTGACGCTCAGCTGGATCGTGCTCGTCGTCGCCCTGGCGATCTTCGCCGCCGTGACCCTCAGGTCCGCTGCCCGGCGCCGACGACGCGGGCTGAGCGCTCCGCCGATGAGCATCTCGATCCTCACGATCGTCGTCACCGCGATCGCCGGCGTCGTGCTCGTCGCCATCTGCAGCGCCAACCGGGGCCTGCTCACGACGCTCGCGGGCGTGCCGTGGGTGATCCCGATCGTCCTCATCATCATCCTTGCCTTCTCGTTCTTCCTGGGGCGGTTTCGCACCGGGCGCTACATCTACGCGATCGGCGCCAATCCGGAGGCGGCCCGCCGGGCGGGCATCAACGTGGCCCGGATCCGGACCTTCGGCTTCATCATGGCCTCGGTCACGGCGGGGCTGGCCGGGCTGGTGTACGAGTCGCGGCAGGGGTCGATCTCGACCGACATCGACGGCGGCAACCTGGTGCTGTTCGGAGTGGCGGCAGCGGTCATCGGCGGCACGAGCCTGTTCGGTGGCCGGGGCAAGATGTTGCACGCCCTCCTCGGCGGCGTTGTGATCGCGGCGGTGTTCAACGGGCTGGCGCTGATGGGCATCAGCGCCGCCGGCCAGGACATCGCCACCGCGATCGTGCTGATCGCCGCGGTCACGCTGGACTCGCTGGTCAGGCGGCGGGCGACGGCCCGCTGAGGAACTCCGGCTTCTCGTGCCGGGCGGCGCCCCTGCGCGCCGCCCGGCACAATGCAGGGCATGAGCGAAGCGGGATTGCGCGCGGCGACCGAGAAGATGCGCGAGGCCGGAGCCCACGAGGAGGCGATCCGCGCCTTGCAGAGCGCCTACTCGCGGCTGGTGGCCGGGGACGAGGCGATGCTCCCGAGCTCGGAGCTCGAGCCCGCCGGGGACATTCCCGCCCTGGAGGACCTGCCCGAGTCAGACGCCTCCGAGGCTCTGTCGGCGGTGGCCGTGATCAAGCTGAACGGGGGTTTGGCCACGACGATGGGGCTGCAGCAGCCCAAGTCGCTGATGGAGGCGCGCGACGGCCGCTCGTTCCTGGACATCATCATCGGCCAGACGCTCGGGCTGCGCCGCCGCCACGGGGTGCGGCTGCCGCTGGTCCTGATGGACAGCCCGGCCACCCGGGAGGCCACCCTGGAGGCGCTGGCCGAGCATCCTGAGCTCGACAACGACGGACTCGAGCTCGACTTCATGCAGAGCATGATCCCCAAGCTCGATGCCGACACGCTCGCGCCGGAGAGCTGGCCGCGGGCGCCCGCGCTGGAGTGGAGCCCTCCCGGACACGGCGACGTCTACGGGGCGCTGCGGCGCTCGGGCATGCTGGACGAGCTGCTGGCACGTGGCTTTCGCCACGCGATGATCTCCAACGCCGACAACCTCGGAGCCCAGCTCGACTCGCGCGTGGCCGCGCACATGGAGCAGCGGGAGATCCCGTTCCTGATGGAGGTCGTGCGGGGAACCGAGGCCGACCGCAAGGGCGGGCACGTGGCCCGGCGCCGCGCCGAGGGCCGGCTCGTCCTGCGGGAGACCGCCCAGACGCCCCCCGAGGACGAGGAGTCCTTCCGCGACTTTCACCACTGGCGCTACTACAACACCAACAACCTGTGGATCGATCTGCGGGTGCTCGCCGACACCCTGTCCGCCAATCACGGCGTGCTCGAGCTCCCGTTGATCGTCAACCGCAAGACGGTCGACCCCCGGGACTCCGACTCACCCGCGGTGATCCAGCTCGAGAGCGCGATGGGCGCCGCCATCGAGGCGTTCCCCGGAGCCAGCCTGCTGCTCGTCCCCCGGACCCGGTTCGCGCCTGTCAAGACAACCGACGATCTGCTCGTGCTCCGCTCCGACGTCTACGAGGTCTCAGATCAGCTCGAGGTGGAGCCCGTGGCCGGACGGGCCGACACGCTTCCCTACGTCGAGCTCGACAAGCGCTTCTACCGCCTGATCGACGACTTCGAGCGGCGCTTCCCCGATGGGCCGCCCTCCCTGCGTGAGGCCGAGCGGCTGGTCGTGCACGGCGACGTGACCTTCGGCGCCGACGTGACCGTGCGGGGCGCGGTGGAGCTCGAGACCGATACGCCGACCGAGGTCGAGTCCGGGAGCGTGCTGGAGTCCGGGACCGTGCTGGAGTCCGGAACCGGCTAGGACGCCGCGAGGCCGAGCGGGGGCTCCCGGTATTCGGAAGCCCCGGGCGCTCCGCCCGGTCCGCGGTGAGCTACCGGAGGCGGCGACTTCAGGGGTGCGCCGGGGTCCCGGCGCCCACGTCACCGGGGATCTCGTCGCGCTTGGCCGGGCGGGATGCGGATTGGGGGAGCGGCTCGACGCGGGTGGTGCCGGAGGTGCGCGCGGTCGCCCGGCCGGCGACGCTCGCGGTGGCGGCCAGCGCCTGACGGGCGGCGCGGGAGCCGTCGGCCCAGAGGATGCGCGCCGGCCGGTACCGGAGCAGGGCGTGCCAGGTCTCGGGGCCGATGATCCCGTCGACGGTGAGGCCGTGGGCGGCCTGGAAGGCATCGACCTGGACCAGCGTGTGGATTCCGAAGTCGCCGCTGACGCCGATCGGATAGCCGGCCGTGATCAGGTGCTCCTGGGCCCATACGACCATGTCGCCCTGGGCCCCGTAGCCGACGTCGGCCATCAGCTTGTAGGGCGCGTAGCCGGGGAGGTTGCCCGCCGGCCGGGAGACCGCGGTCCAGGCGTAGGGAGCGGCCTCCTGCCAGTCCCACCAGCTCACGCCCGGGGCTCCGTAGACCTTGGAGAGCTCGCGGAAGCGGACTATCTGGTGGGCCGGCGGGTTGGAGTAGACCTGGCCGAGCGGGAGGATCGGACGGCCGTAGGCCAGGTTGTAGGCGTAGGTGTGGGCGAACACGGTGTCGACTGTCACCCCGATGTCCTTCCAGTACATCTGGGGGGCGTTGTACTGCGCCCCGTTGGGTCCCAGGAAGACCGAGTAGGGGAAGCCGGGGTGGTAATCGACGTAGGGAAAACCGGCGAGTGCGAGCGGGTAGCGAGAGCCGATCAGCTCGCGCAGACGTCCCAGGTAGGTCTGGGCCTCGATGTACTTGCCCTCGTACTCGGACTCGGCGTCGATCACCAGGCAGTCGGCGCCGTCGTGCACGGCGTCGGCTCCCAGGTAGGCCTCGGTGACCGGATGGTTTCCGTACACGTACTGCCAGGCGCACACCTTGAGCCCATCGGCGTGCAGCGTCGCCACCACCGAGGAGTTCAACTGGGACCACAGGTCGGTCCCGTCGCTTGACTTGATCAGCAGCGTGCCGATCCCGTAGCGGCGGGCGGTGGCGGCGATCGAGCCCAGGTTGCCGCCGTTGGCGTAGGGCAACTCCCAGATCCACATGGCCCGGCCGGCCAGCGGGTCACCGGAGCTGCGGGCGGCGTGGCCCGAGCCCTTGGCGGGGCGGCGCTTGGCGGGCTTGGCGGCGCGATGCTTGGGCGCACGACGTTTGGCCGCGCGTTGCGGGCGCTTGTGCTTGGCGCCCAGTGCGGCACCGCCCGTGCCCGCCGCCGCGGCGCCACCAGACACCGCCATTCCGCATGCCAGGGCGAGCAGGACCAGGAGAAAGCTGCGGAGCCGGCGGGGCGCTGGGAGCGGGCTTGTCCGAGTTCCACAACCGCGCGACGCAGGGTCTTGCGGCATATGGCGCTTCACCGTAGCGAAGAACCCGGCGAACGCTCGCAAGTTGCGCTGCGTCTCGCAAGTTGCGCCGCGTCCGCCGGGTGTTCACGACCCCGGGGGCTGCCGGGCCGGACGCGCCGCCCGGCCCTCGCCGCCTACTTGATGAACAGGATCTCCGAGTACTTCGGCAGCGGCCACAGGTCGTCGGCCACGACCTTCTCGAGCCGGTCGGCGGACTCGCGGACGCCGGCCATCGCGGGGGTCGTGGTGTCGCGCATGTACTCGGCGTGCTTCATCAGGTCATCGTGGGGCTGGTTCTCCTCCAGGTTGGCCGACTCGAGCTCCCGGATCGCGTCCACGAAGGTCCCGATCAGCTCCGAGGTCTCGCTGGCAAGCTCGCCCAGCTCGGCGGCGGCCAGCAGCGCCACGTGCCGGGCCGCCGCCGGCAGCAGCATCGTCTTGGCGATCGAGGCGGCGGTCTCGGCCTCGATGTTGAGCTTGGTCACGTACTGCTCGAGGAACACCTCGTAGCGTGACTGCAGCTCGCGCTCCGACAGTACCCCGTAGTTGGAGAACAGCTCCGCCGTGTCATCGGAGATCAGGTAGGGCAGCGCGTCCGGCGTCGCCCGCAGGTTCAACAGTCCGCGGGACTCGGCCTCGGTGTGCCACTCGTCGGCGTAGTTGTCGCCCCCGAAGATGATCTGCTTGTTGTCGGCGTAGCTGTGCTGCAGGATCGGGCGCAGCGCCGCCTCCAGCTCGGCTCCGGAGCCGCGGGCATCCTCGAGCTCCTCGGCCAGGTAGTCGATCGCCTCGGCCACGATCGTGTTCAGGACCGTGTTCGGGAGCGACAGCGACTGGCTGGAGCCCAGCGCGCGGAACTCGAACTTGTTCCCGGTGAACGCGAACGGGCTGGTGCGGTTGCGGTCCCCGCCGTGCATGGGCAGCGGCGGCAGCACCGGGGTGCCCAGGCCCAAGAACGACTCCGGGGTGGACTCGCCCACTTCACCGCGCTCGATCGCGCCGAACACCTTCTCGAGCTCGGCGCCCAGGAAGATCGAGATGATCGCGGGCGGCGCCTCGTTGGCGCCGAGCCGGACGTCCTGACCGGCGGAGGCGATCGAGGCCCGCAGCAGACCCTGGTGCTTGTTGACGGCCTGGATCACGGCCGCGCAGAAGAACAGGAACTGCAGGTTCTCGTGGGGTGTGTCGCCGGGCTCGAGCAGGTTCTCGCCGTCGTCGGTGCCCATCGACCAGTTGTTGTGCTTGCCCGACCCGTTGACGCCCGCAAACGGCTTCTCGTGCAGCAGGCAGACCAGGCCGTACCGGCGGGCCACGTTCTGCATCACCTGCATCGTCAGCTGCTGATGGTCGGCGCCCACGTTGGAGTTCTCGAAGATCGGCGCCACCTCGTACTGGGCGGGCGCGACCTCGTTGTGCCGGGTCTTGATCGGGACGCCGAGCTTGGCCAGCTCCTGCTCGGTTTCGAGCATGCAGGCCAGCACCCGCTCGGGGATCGAGCCGAAGTAGTGGTCGTCGAGCTCGTGGCCCTTGGGCGGCTTGGCGCCGAACAGGGTGCGCCCCGTGGTCACCAGGTCAGGGCGCTCGAAGTAGTACTGCTCGTCGATCAGGAAGTACTCCTGCTCGGGGCCCACTGTGGTGAACACGCGTGACGAGGAGCGGTTGTCAAACAGTCGCAGCGCCCGGATCGCCGACTTCGACAGCGCGTCCATGGAGCGCAGCAGCGGGATCTTGTGATCCAGCGCCTCGCCCGTCCAGGAGGCGAACGCGGTCGGGATGCAGAGCAGCGCTCCGTTGGGGTTCTCCAGGATGAACGCCGGCGAGGTGGGATCCCAGGCCGTGTAGCCGCGGGCTTCGAACGTGGCTCGGATGCCGCCGGTTGGAAACGACGAGGCGTCGGGCTCGCCCTGGATGAGCTCCTTGCCCGAGAACTCGGCCAGCGCCGTGCCCTCGCCGGTGGGCGCGTAGAAGCTGTCGTGCTTCTCGGCGGTCAGCCCGGTCAGCGGCTGGAACATGTGCGTGTAATGGGTGGCGCCCTTCTCCAGGGCCCATTCCTTCATCGCCAGGGCGACCGCGTCGGCCAGCGAGGTGTCAAGCGCCTCGCCCCTGGCCAGCGTGACCGACAGTCGCCTGTAGACGTCCTTGGGCAGGCGCTGGCGCTGGATCGCGGGGCTGAAGACGTTGGCCCCGAACACCTGGTTGTCAGGCGAGGTCAGATCGGGAGCTCCAAGTACCGACCCGTTCGGGGTCCACTGTGCGGCAAGGACGTTCTGCTGGCGAATGGGCATGCTCTGTGGTAATCCTTCCTGTGGGCGCTTGGGGCGGCCAAAAGCGCGCGTCAATGATCGATCCCGGGCAGACGAGACTCGGCACAGGCTAGGCGACCTCCACCCGCCGGTCACTATCCCAATGGCCAAACCGAGCGCTCGCCGATCGGCCGGACGGCGAAATCGCGCCCGCCGGGGATCGCCGAGGCGATCCCCGTGCGCGACGGCCGGACGCCGTCCCGGTGGGCAAACCAAGGGGCGGGCTCCTGCCCGCCCCCACCTGTAAGAATGGCCGCCATGGCCCTCGACGCCGAGATCGGCCCTGCCTCCCAGTACGTCCCGGCGAGCGACCGCTACGACCGGCTCGAGTACCGGCGCTGCGGGCGCAGCGGTCTGAAGCTGCCGCCGATCTCGCTCGGCCTGTGGCAGAACTTCGGCGACGATCGGCCACTCGGTGTCTCGCGGGCGATCCTGCGCCGCGCCTTCGATCTCGGGATCACCCACTTCGACCTGGCCAACAACTACGGCCCGCCCTACGGCAGCGCCGAGATCAACTTCGGCCGCATCTTCGCCGAGGACTTCTCCCGGCTGCGCGACGAGCTCGTGATCTCCACCAAGGCCGGGTACGACATGTGGCCGGGTCCGTACGGCGACCTCGGCTCACGCAAGTACCTGCTCGCCAGCCTGGACCAGAGCCTGTCGCGCATGAGGCTCGATCACGTCGACATCTTCTACTCGCACCGCTTCGATCCCGAGACGCCGCTCGAGGAGACGCTGGGCGCGCTGGACAGCGCCGTGAGGATGGGCAAGGCGCGCTATGCCGGGATCTCCTCCTACGGGCCGCGGCGGACCGAGGAGGCGATCGAGATCCTGCGCCAGCTCGGGACCCCGCTGCTCATCCACCAGCCCTCCTACTCGATGTTCAACCGCTGGATCGAATCCGAGCTGCTCGACGTGCTCGATCGCGAGGGCGTCGGCGCGATCGCCTTCTCGCCGCTCGCCCAGGGCCTGCTCACCGACAAGTACCTCGACGGGATCCCCGAGGACTCGCGCGTGCGGCGGGGGCTGCATCTCGACCAGGGCATGATCACGCCCGAGAACGTCGATCGGGCCCGCCAGCTCGCAGAGATCGCGTCCGAGCGCGGCCAGTCGCTGGCCCAGATGGCGATCGCCTGGACGCTGCGCGATCCGCGCGTGACCTCGGCGCTGATCGGCGCCTCCAGCGTCTCGCAGCTCGAGGACAACGTGGCGGCCGCCGGCCGGCTCGACTTCGACGACTCGGAGCTCGAGCGGATCGACCAGTCCGCGGTCGACGGTCAGATCAACATCTGGGCGACGTCGAGCGAGGCCTGAGCCTGAGCGCCGGCGGGCCGCTCAGTGCACGGTGATGATCTGGCCGTTGGCGTTGACGTAGGTCCGCAGCGGCGCCGTCACCACGTGCACCCTGAAGGTCCCGTGGGGCTGCGAGCCGCCGGCGAGCACCGCCTTGGCCCTGCCGTTGAGCCCGGCCACCACCTGCCAGGCGACGACGTGCCTGCCGGCCTTGACCGCCGTCACTCCCCACTCGAAGCGCGCCGTCTGACCGGGGGCCAGGCGGCCCAGTGCCCAGGTGTTCGAGTACGCGGTGACGGCCGCGCCCTGGCCGCCGTTCTGGCAGCTGAACCCGCACGGCCCCGGGCTGCGGTCGATGATCCAGATGGGACGCGACGGGTCGGCGACCTGCGGCTGGTCGATGTTCGACGAGAAGGCGCCCGAGCTCGAGCCCTCGCCCGGGGGCGCCGGGTAGGCGCAGGTGACGTTGCAGATCGTGACCGCGACGTCGGGGATCGCCCTGCTGCCCGTGTTGTGGACGGCGATCACCAGGTGGGTGTGCTCGGCGAGTCGCTGCGAGGCGGGAAAGCTCGCCGTGGCGATCGCGACATCGAACTTGCCGCTGGGCTCGTGGGCGTCCTGGGACTGGCCGCCGCCGCATGCCGTCAGGGCCAGCGCCGCCCCGGCGCCGGCGATGATCCCGCAGCTCCTCAGTCTCCAGGCGCTCAACGCGGGCGCCAACATACCACTCAGGCGAGCGCCGGGATGCCGGTCGGCGGGCGCCTGCGCCGGTTCTCAGTTGGTCTGTGGTCGGCGCTTCGCGTAGGCTTCTGCGCTGTCTGGGCCGCGCCTGCGGTCAGCCGACCCCGGGAGGACGAGACCAGTTGATCCGAACAGTCGCCGAGCGCACGTTCGTGCCTACCAAATCCGTGCTGGAGGAGGTCGGCAACATGGTGATCCTCACGGTCCGGACGGTGGTCTCGGCGGTCCGGCCGCCGTACCCGTACGGCAGCGAGTTCATGAGCCAGATGACGTTCGCGATCCGGCTGTGCTGGTTCCCGCTCCTGATCTCGACGATCGCCTTCGGATATGAGGCGCCCGGTCTGCAGGCCGCGAACTTCCTGGTCCTGTTCGGGGCCCTGGATCGCCTCGGGGGGTTCTTCGTGCTCGCCTCGATCCGGGAGTTCGCGCCCTTCGTGGACGCGATCGTGCTCGCCGGCGTGGCCGGGACGGCGATCACCGCGGACCTGGGGGCCCGCAAGATCCGGGAGGAGCTGGACGCGCTGCAGGTGCTGGGCGTCGATCCGATCAAGAACCTGGTGGTCCCTCGCTTTCTGGCGCTGATGCTGCTCACCGGCCTGTTCGACGTGTACGCGCTGATCTTCGGCGTGTTCGGCGGCATCATGGCCACCCTGGTCAACCACGCGCCCCTGGGGCCGTTCTTCGCGACCTTCTTCAACAACGCCGAGACGACCGACCTGTGGGGCTCGGTGGTCAAGACGACCCTGTTCGGGGCGATCATCGCGATCGTCTGCTGCTACAAGGGAATGACGGCCTCGGGGGGGGCCGAGGGGGTGGGCCGGGCCGTCAACCAGGCGGTGGTGATCACCTTCCTGGGGATATTCGCGGTCAACTACGCGTTCACCCAGACGCTGCTGGCCACCCACCCCGAGATCACGACGATCATCAAGTGAGAAGCAGCTTTGCGCACCGGAGGGCGGGCCCATGGGTGATCTGATCGCCATCCCCCGGGGATGGCTGGAGGCGTTTGGCGAGATCGTCAAGTTCGGCGGCACGATGGTCCGCGACGTGGCCACGCTGCGCGTGCTGCGCTTCTTCGGGGAGGCTCTGCGCCAGGCGGGGATCCTGATCGTCTCCTCGACGCTGGTGATCTGGGGCCTGGTCTTCTTCGTGGGACTGGAGTGCGGGATCGAAGGGGCCTACTTCACCTACGGCGAGGGCACGCCGGCCTACTCCGGCGTGTTCGCGGCCTGGTGCGATCTGCGCGAGCTGGTGCCGCTGGCCTTCGGCTACATGATGGCCGCCAAGATCGGCACCGGGCTCGTGGCCGAGCTGGGCTCGATGCGGATCTCCGACGAGATCGACGCGCTCGAGGTGATGGGGATCAGCGGCATGCGCTTCTTGTGCGCCACCCGTCTGCTGGCGGCGATCATGGTGCTGCCGTTCATCTACCTGTGCTCGATCGGAGCCGGCTTCTTTGCCAGCTACATCGCGGTCGTGCAGCAGATCGGCTACGTCTCATCAGGCGGGTTCTTCTTAATTTTCTGGCAATTCCAGAACCCGCCGGATCTCTTATTCAGCTTGATAAAGGCGATGGCGATGGCGATGGTGATCGTCATCGTCGGTTGCTACTACGGCTACACCGCCAGCGGAGGCCCGGTCGGGGTGGGTACCGCCACGGCCAAATCCATGGTGCTAAACCTGGTGGCGGTTCACCTGATCGGCATGCTCGGAACGCAGCTGTTCTGGGGCGCCAATCCCCGGGCACCAATCGGAGGCTAGGTTCGCAGATGGAAGAAGAGGCAGACACACAGCCCGATCCCCTCTCCGGGGGGCGCAGAGAAGATGGCCCCGGCGCCGCCGGCGGCGCGAGTGCCGCGCTCGGCGGGGGAGAGAGCGGGGCCGGGAGTGCCGCGCCCGGCGGCCCCGAGCACCGGGACACGGTCGTGTCCGGATCTCGCGTCTCGGTCGTCGACGAGTCACCGCCCCGGCCCGAACCTCCGGATGGGGCCTCTGACGACGAGTACAAATGGCACTCCTACAAGGTCTACCCGTCCGGCCGGCCCGACGCGATCGAGTTCATCGACCTCTACAAGTCGTTCGGCCGCGCCGACATCCTCCGGGGCCTGAACATGGGTCTCCCCGAAGGCATGGTGTCGATGATCATCGGACCTTCGGGAACGGGCAAGTCGGTGTGCATCAAGCACATGGTCGGCCTGCTCTATCCCGACCGGGGCGACATCCTCGTGCACGGCGAATCGGTCCCCAACATGCCCGACAACGAGCTGTTCGACATGCGCAAGAAGTTCGGGCTGCTGTTCCAGGACGGCGCCCTGTTCGGCTCGATGGACCTGTACAACAACGTCGCCTTCCCGCTGCGCCAGCACACCGAGAAGGGCGAGGACGAGATCGAGCACATCGTCATGCGCCGGCTGAGCGAGGTGGGCCTGGGCACCGCCCGGGACAAGATGCCCAACGAGCTCTCAGGCGGGATGCGCAAGCGCGCCGGATTTGCCCGGGCGCTCGTCCTCGAGCCCGACATCGTCCTGTTCGACGAGCCCGACTCGGGGCTGGATCCGGTCCGCACGGCGCTCCTGGGCGAGCTCATCCTCGAGATCCATCGCGACATGATGGATGAGGCCAAGGAGAAGCAGCGTGAGCATCTGCCGACCTTCTGCGTGATCACCCACGACATCATGAGCGCCCGTCGCGTCGCCGACTACATCAACGTGCTGTGGCGCGGACGGGTCGTGGAGGCCGGGCCCGCCGAGGACATGCTCAACTCCGAGAACCCGTTCATCCGCCAGTTCCTCTCCGGGGAGTCCCAGGGTCCTCTGACCATGGACTGACCCGTGGCCTGGCCGGCGAACGGCGATCGGCGCCGGGGCCTGGGGTCGCCGGTAGCCTGAGCGCGACATGACGGCGAAGATGCTGGAGCGGCTGACCGGTGCTGCGACCCGCAGGCCGGTCCTGACCGTGGGGATCGTGCTGGCACTCGCGGTGGTCGGTGCGATCATGGCGCTGGACCTGAAGCCGTCGGCCGGCACCGACACGTTCGTCGGCCGCTCGTCTTCCACCTACCGGGCGACCGCTGCCGACCAGCGTCACTTCGGCGACGACCCGGTGGTGATCCTGATCCGCGAGCCCCTCACCGACCTGGTCGAGACCCGGGATCTCGCCACCCTCACCCAGCTGGAGGCCTGCCTGGGCGGTCAATACGTGAACGCCAACACCAAGCTGCGCGCGTTCACGCCGGTCACCGCCGGCGGTCATGCCCCGTTCGGGGGGTGGGCGAGTCCGTGCGGGAAGCTGATGCGCTATCGACCCGCGCAGGTCGTCTACGGTCCCGGGACCTTCCTGAACACGGCCGTGGCCGCGGTCAACTCGGGCATCGACTCGATGCTCGGCGCGGTAAACGCGGCCACCACGGCCGCCGAGCGCAATGCCTACGAGCTGGCGATCGGCAAGGGGCTGGGCAAGCGCAAGGCGCTGGCCGACGCCAACGCCGCCGGTCAGCTCGAGTACCAGCAACAGCTCCAGGGACTCGAGCAGCTGGCCGTGAGCTCGGGGCTCAGCGGACTGCCGTCGATCGACGACCCGTCGTTCATCCGGCAGGTGGTGTTCGACCCGACCCGCGGCGTCAACCAGCCCAAGGCGCGGTTCGCATACCTGTTTCCGACCGCCGGCTCGGGGTTGATCCAGGTCCGCCTGAAGTCCTCGCTGTCTGACGCCCAGCAGGCGCAGGCGATCTCGTGGATCCGCCAGGCGATCCGGATGCCGACCTTCCGTCTGGCGTACGGAGGCAGCTACCTGGTCAGCGGGGTGCCGGTGGTCATCAACGATCTGTCCAGCCAGATCACCGGTTCGATCGCCGGGCTGCTGATCGCGGCGCTGCTGGTGATGGCGGCCACGCTGCTGATCGTGTTCCGCTCGCGACCGCGGTTGTTGCCACTGGCGATCGCGCTGGCCGCCACCGGGATCACGTTCGGACTGCTGGCGGTCCTGGGAGCTGCCTTGACGATGGCCTCGATCGCGGTGCTGCCGATCCTGATCGGGCTCGCCGTCGACTACGGGATCCAGTTCCAGGCGCGCGCGCAGGAGGCGCGATGGGTCTCAGAGCGCGAGGGGCGGGGTGCCCTGAGCGCCGCCCAGGCGGTCGCCCAGGCCGCCGGACACGCCGCCCCCACCCTCGCCGCGGCGGCTCTGGCCACGGGCGTCGGCTTTCTCGTGCTCCTGCTCTCGCCGGTGCCGATGGTCCAGGGCTTCGGCCTGCTGCTGGTGGCGGGGATCGCGATCGCGCTCGTGTGCGCCCTGACTGCCGGCTCGGCGGCCTTGGTGCTCGCCGATCGCGGCGGGGGACGGATGGCCGCCTGGTGGCGCGGGGCCGGCGAGATCGTCGGTGCGTCGTGGCGGGGAGCGCGCGAGATCGTCTCAGGGGGGCTGCGCGGCGCGCGGCTGGGACGCGGCCGGATCCCGGGGCGCGGTCGGGCCCCGGGGGGCGGTCGGGTCCCGGGGCGCGGTCGGGTCCCGGGGGGCGGTCCCGGTCCGGGCCTGCCCGGCCGGATGGTCGCCGGGGTCGTGCGCAACCCCGGCCGGGTGGTGGCGCTGGCCGCCGTGCTGGCCGTGGCCGGCTGGATCGCCGACACCCAGCTCTCGGTCCAATCGGACGTCACCAAGCTCGTGCCCTCGAGCATGCCGGCGCTGCGCAACCTGCACACCCTGGAGAAGGTCACCGGCGTCTCCGGCGAGATCGACGTCGCGGTCCGAGGAGCCGACGTGGCCACGCCCCAGACGGTCAGATGGATGGTCGGCTACGAGAACGAGCTGCTGACCCATTACGGCTACCTGGAGAGCAAGGGGTGCGCGCAGGCCACCCTGTGCCCGGCGCTCTCGCTTCCCGACCTGTTCTCGACCGCGATCCAGTCCGGCCAGAGCACGACCCTCAGCCAGTCACAGATCAATGGCCTGCTCACGGGGGTTCCTCCCTATTTCCGCCAGGCGGTGATCACGCCCGATCACCGGGAGGCCACGCTCGCCTTCGGGATCCGGCTGATGCCGCTCGCGCGCCAGCAGCAGGTGATCGGCTACATGCGCTCCCGTCTGCATCCGCCGGCGGGCGTGTCGGCTGCGCTGACCGGACTGCCGGTACTCGCCGCCCAGGCGAACTCCGCGCTGTCGTCGACCGGCCATCGCTTCCTGACCCTGGTCGCCGGGTTGCTGGCGGTGGGCCTGGTGCTGCTGGCGGTGTTCCGCAAGCTGCGCCGAGCCGTGGTCCCGATGATCCCGATCGCCCTGGCCACCGGCTGGTCATCGCTGATCCTGTTCCTGATCGGTATTCCGCTGAACCCGATGTCGGCCACGCTGGGCACGCTCGTGATCGCGATCTCGACCGAGTTCAGCGTGCTGCTCTCCGAGCGCTTCCGTCAGGAGCGCGCCGCCGGCCACGATCTCCGCGAGGCCCTCGGGCGCACGTACCGCTTCACCGGCGCGGCGGTGCTGGCCTCGGGCATCACCGCGATCACCGGCTTCGGGGTTCTGGTGTTCTCCGACATCACCATGCTGCGTGACTTCGGGTTCGTCACGCTGGTCGATCTGTCGGTCTCGCTGGGCGGAGTGCTGCTCGTGCTACCGGCTGTCCTGGCGCTGTCGGAGCGAGGCGAGGTGCGCCATCGCCTGCCGACGGGGTCGCGCTGGGCGGAGGCCGCCAAGGCCCGCATCCGCCGTCGGCCCCGGGTGGCATGAGCGAGCCCGATCCGCCGCGACTTCCCCGGCTCGATCCAGACCAGGCCGCAGGCAGGCGGGCGTCGAGTCGCCCGCCGGGACCGCCTCCCCCGCGGCCGGTCATCAGCACCCGTCCCTACCGGTGGATGATCGGGATCATCGGCCTCGCGCTGGTGGTCTCGATATCGATCTACCAGCTCGCGACCCATGGCGTCGGGACCACCGGGATCACGCCGGGCCACCAGCTGCATTTCTTCGCCGCGCCGCTGGCCGGCACCGATCTGGAGGGAGACCCCAATCTCAATCCGCCCTGCACGCTGGCCGGACACGATCCGCGCGCGCTCAACGTGTGCCTGCTCGCCCGCCGCGCGCCCCTCGTCCTGTCCTTCTTCGTGACCGGCTCGAGCCAGTGCGAGCGCCAGGTCGACGCGCTGCAGAACCTGGCACGTCGGTTTGCGCTCTCGTCCGTGCAGTTTGCCGCCGTCGCCATCGGTGCCAGCCACAAGAGCGTGGCCTCGCTGGTGCGCTCCCGGGGATGGACGATCCCGGTCGCCTATGACCGCGACGGATCGGTCGGAGCCCTGTACGGCGTCGCGGTGTGCCCCATGGCCGAGCTCTCCTACCGCGGCGGGACCGTCAGAGCGCGGCTGATCGGCGACCGGTGGCAGAGCCCGGCGCAGCTCGCTCCGCAGGTGCGAGCGCTGGTGGCCGCGCAGCGGAAGCGGGAGCCGTGAGCCGCGGGAAGCCGCGAGAGCCGTGAGCCGCGGGGAGCCGCCACCGCCGCCATCGCCGCCGCTGGCGCCGGCCCCTGGCTACGTGGCCGACGAGATCGCCGCGGAGTTCCCCGGATTGCGCCTGGTCTGGGTCACGGTGCCCGCCCGCCGGCGCCCGAGTCCCGGTGCCCTGCGCCGCCGACTCGCCGAGCTCGCGAACCGCTACCGGGGCGCGAGCGTCGTCGCCATGCGCACCAAGCCGATTCCGCACGCCTATCGGGCGTTCTTCCGGCAGATCGGGCTTGATCCCGATGTCGACCGGATTCCCAGCGAGGCCGCCGCCATCACCCGCCTGCTCCAGGGCGGGTTTCGCTCCGCCGACCTGGTCGCCGATGCCTGCCTGGTGGCGCTGATCGAGACCGGGGTGCCGGTGTGGGCGCTGGACGCCGATGCCGTCGACGAGCGCGGCCTGGGGATCCGCGCCGCCGCCGCGGGCGACTGCGAACGACTCCCGCACGCGCAGCGCCTCACCTCCGGGAGCCTGGTGGTGGCCGACGGCAGCCAGGTTCACGCCGTGTTGTTCGGAGAGCCGCTTCCCGGCCGAGGGGTAGGCGGGGCCACCACCCGGGTCACGCTGTTCTCGATCGGCGTCGACGGGGTGCCCGTCATCCATCTCGAGGAGGCCCTGTGGATCGGTCAAGAGCTGCTCGGCGCCCGAGGGTGAACCGGCGAGGAAAGCTGCTGGGCGGCGAGGGTGAAACGGCGAGGGACGTGCTGGGCGGTGCCGGGTGAGGATGCTAAGGTGCCGTCAATGAGAGGGCCGGAGCTGTCACAGCCTGGCGTCGAGGCCTCGCAGCTTCCGGCGCCGGGGCGTGAGGCAGGGCCAGCTGCCCCCAGGGTGGCCCCGGACGAGCGCGCCGCCCGCCGAGCGCTGCGCCATCAGATCGCCCGGCTGGAACGAGAGCTGGCCGATGCGTTCGTCACCGCCGCTTCGATGGGCGGGCTCGAGCAGCCGGCACCCACCATTGGCCAGCCACGCCTGCTGGACCTGGGCGAGCTCGAGCTGGTGCGCGATGAGCTGGCCGATCGCGTGGCCGCCGCGCGGCTTACCATCAGCCGCCGCGCCGACGAGCAAGCCGAGAAACGGCTTGTGCTGGAGCGGATGCTGCTCGCTCCGGCCGAGCACCGGTTCGTGCGGATCTCATGCCGGGAGCTCGGCGAGTCCGGCTGCGGCGTCTGGCAGGTCAGGCCGAGGCTCGGGCTGATCGGCATGCTGATGGGCTGGTGGCAGGTTAAGCTGTCGTCAGGCTGTCCGTTAGCCGGGGGTCGCGGGCCGGGTTTTCGGCTGGCGTGGCCCTGACCGCTCATCGGACGCCTCAAACGACACCCTATCCGTCTACGGGCCCCAAGCGATGCCAACGTGGCTGAGAACCGGCACGGGCGCGATGCTCGTGGTGATGATCATGTTCATCGGCAGCCTCGGGCTGTGGGTGGGAACGCCGCTGCTGTGGCTGTGGATCGGCTCTCAGGTCCAGGGTGCGACCGATTCCCTGGGCACCGCGCTGATCGTGGCCTTCGTCGGCGCGCTGGTGATGATCTCCGCGCTCGGGTCGGTGCTGGCCAGGTTGAGCGACGTCTATCGTGCCAACTGCGTGGAGCGCGGATTGCGTGATCCGGGAAGCGTCGTGCTCGAGAGCGTGCTCGTGGTCAGTGCCGGCCTGGCGATCGCGGTTTTCGTGGTCTGGTTCTTCTTCTTCGCGGGCGCCGACCCGGCTCCGATCGGGATCCAGGTCTAGGGCAGGGCCCTCCCGGGACGTGTCCCGCCCCAGACAGGACACGTCCCAGTCGTGACGCGCCCGATTACGCGCCCAAGAGCACCATTTCCCCTGGCATGGACGGGGCGTCCAGCGAGCGCGCCAGCACGTGGCGCTGCCGGTCGGTGAGTGCGCCCACCGGCTTGGTTTCGCCGATCTGGTTACGGGAGAGGAACTTGCGGCACCTCGTGGTGCCCCAGCGCCGCTGGCTCATCAGCAGATCTCCAACCGGCCAGCTGAATGCGGCGTCCGGGCAGTTGAGGATGATCTCCGCGGCGGAGACCTTCCCGAGCGCGATGCGTCGCTTGAGCGCGGCGCGCCCGAGCCGGATCTCGTTGGCTCGCTCCAGCGCGGCCAGCCGCTGCGGCTCTGGGGCCTGCAAAGCGGTTTGCGTCATGTAGTTCGCTCACTTCCCTACGTTTGGGTCCGCCGCGGCGGACGTTGACCATTACTGGCAGCCAGCGACGCGGATCGCGCCGAGAAGCAGCCTGACCTGCTCGGTATGGCGAGCCTCGACTCAGAAACCTCTCAACTGCCTGATGAGCCCGTCAGCTCTGATCTTGCCCTTCTGCCCGAACTGATGTTCCCCGCCTGGCGTCCCCTTGGGCCACCCGGCCGGTCACCATCCTGCTATGGGTGTGAACCTAGAACAACGGCTCGGTTACAGCAATGTCACACGGCGATGACATGCGCTTAGAGCGCCTTTTTTGTGCGCATGGAATCTTGTGCGCGATTGGACAAGTCCGGCCCGGCTCAACGGTCCCCGGGGAGGGGTCCATGCTCGGCCTCGAACTCCCGTTTGACGGCGCCGAAGACCTCCAGGGCCTGATCGAGGACCCGGCGATCGTGGGTCGCCATCACGCTCGTGCGAAGCAACGCCCCGGCCGGAGGAACCGCCGGGTGCAGCATCACGTTGACGAACACTCCGGACTCGTAGAGCATCTTCCACAGGAACGCGGCCTTCCAGTCGTCGCCCACCAGCACGGGCACCACCGGGGTCACGACCTCGGTCCCGTCAGCGAGCCTGGTCGGCGCCACCACCTCGAATCCCAGCGTGCTCAGGCCCGCGTGCAGGTACCGGGCATTGTCGAGCACGCGCGCAAACAAAGCGGGTCCTTCGGCGGAGCGGCAGATCCGGACCGCCGCCAGCGCGGCGCCCACCGCGGCCGGCACCCCCGAGGCCGTGAACAGGAACGGCCGCGACTGGATGCGCAGGAACTCGATCACGTCCGCCTGGCCGGCGATCACGCCCCCGCAGGACGCCAGTGACTTGGAGAACGTCGCCATGCGCAGATCGACCTGGTCCTCGACGCCCAGCAGCTCGCAGGTTCCGGCGCCCCGCGCCCCGAGCACGCCCAGAGCATGCGCCTCGTCGACCATGAGCCGGGCCCCGAAGCGCGAGCACAGCTCGCATATCTCGCCCAACGGCGCGACATCCCCCTCGGTGGAGAACACGCCGTCGACCACCACCAGGATGCCGCCCCCGTCCTGGGAGGACTTCTCGAGCGTGCGCTCCAGCCGATCGATGCGGTTGTGCCTGAACGGCCGCAGCTTGGCGCGTGAGACGATCACCCCGTCGAGGATCGAGGCGTGATCGCCCGAGTCGGCGATCACCGTGTCCTGCGGACCCAAGATCGTGCCCAGCGCGCCCAGGTTGGCCTGGTGGCCGGTCGTGAACACCAGCGCCGCCTCGGTGCCCAGCCAATCGGCGAGCTCGCGCTCGAGCTCGAGGTGGAGGTCCAGCGTTCCGTTGAGCAACCGCGATCCGGTGATTCCCGTGCCGTACCGGTTCAGCGCGTCCAGTGCGCCCTGCCTGACGCGCTCGTCGCCGGTCAGCCCGAGGTAGTTGTTGGAGCCCAGCATGATCCGCCGCCTGCCCTCCATCTCCACGACCGGAAGGGTTGGCCCCTCCAGCACCCGGAAGTAGGGCACGGCGTCGAGATCGCGCGCGGCCTTGAGCTGCTCTACGCGCTCGTGCTCCCGCGCCTTGGCGAAGACATCGATGGTGGTCGGCATGCCCACCACTGTAATCGTAAGCAGCGACAGCGGCGGCTTTGAACGCGACCGCGATCGCTGTCACCATGTAGGGCCATGTCCCGTGACCAGGTCGAGGAGAACGGCGAGATCGTAGAGCTTGTGGACGCCGCCGCGGTCGTCGCGGGCGACGAGACGGACGACCTCGAGCGCGACCCGGCGAGCGAGCCCCCCGAGCTGGTCGGCCCCGAGGAGATCGTAGACGGCGTTCCGGTGCTCGCCGAGGTCCGCGCCATCGAGGTGTCCCGTAGCGGGTCGCTGCCGGCGGTCCAGACGGCCGTGGCAGTGGCCACCGGGTTCGTGGCGGGGGCCGCGACCCTTGCCCTGGTCCGGCGCCACAGCTCACGCAGGCTGGACCGCGCGCGAGGGCGCTCCCGTCGGGGAAGCGAGGGGCTGTCGATCGTCGGCTCGCGCAGTTTCCTGGTCGACGTCCACCTGATCGCGAAGCCCGGAGAGTGATCGACGCCTACGCGGTCGAGGTCCGGACCGAGGTCCGGCCACGATGGGTGTTCCGGCTCTCGCGCCGGGTCGGCCGAGACGGCGTGGCCCGGATGCGGGGCGGTGTCCTGCATCGCCTGCTGCACGTCGGCGGAGAGCCGGTGGCGATCCGCGTGGCACAGCTGTCGGGCGACCGGGTCCTGTTCGGGGCCCGGGCCGGCTCCCGGGAGGCGGCGGAGTGGGGGATCAAGCGGATGCGGGACGCCCTGGGCATCGATCAGGACCTGCGCCCGTTCTACGAGCGCTTCCGCTTCGATCCGCTGATCGGGGCGGCGGTTCGCTCCAACCCGGGGTTGCGCGCCGCGAGCCGTCCCGACCCGTTCGAGGCGCTGGTGTGGGCGATCTGCGAGCAGCTGATCGAGTACGAGCGGGCGGCCGCGATCGAGCGCCGCCTGGTCCGGACGCTCGGGCGACGCTGCCCGCTCACCGGGCTCGCCGACTCACCCTCGGCGGCAGCGCTCGCCGCGCAGGCGCCCGCCCGCCTGGTCGCTTTGGACCTCTCAGAGACCCGGGCCCTGGCCTTGGTCAAGGTCGCGCGCGAGGTGGCGAGCGGGCGCGTCGACCTGGCGGCCCCCGACCACGAGCAAGCCTGGCGCCGGCTCCGGCGCATCCGGGGCGTGGGGAGCTGGACGGTGCAGATGCTGGCGCTGACCGGACAGGGCCGCCTGGACCAGCTGCCCGCCGGAGATCTCGGCTACCTGAAGCTGGTCGGCCGCCTGAGCACCGCTGACCCCTGGGCGCGAGCCACCGAGCAGGAGGTGGAGCGCTTCTTCGAGCCCTACGCGCCGTGGGCCGGGTTGGCGGGGCTGCACGCGCTCCGGGGCGCCGGCGCCGCCGCCGGGCTGCGGATGGCGGCCTGAGCGCCGGGCCGCGGTTTGCGCCGGCCTCGACCGCCGGGGCGTTGCGCGTAAGCGCCAGATCGTGTGTCTGAGCAGGCGGTTTGCCGGGTCGACGGGACCAAATTGAGCCCGGGCGGTCAAGGGCACGGCTCTGGTGCAGAAGTTTGCGGGTCCGGTCGTAGTTTTCTTCTGCGAGGCCACCTCTAGGCGGCCGACTCAGGGGTCAGAGTGTCAAGTGACTCTTGCGCGTGACGGTGCCCGCGCGTCGCTTCCTCGGCGTGCTCGCGGGCTGCGTCGAGTGCGTCCTGCGCGGCGCGCAGCGCGGTAGCGGCGCGGTCGTGGCGCTGCTGCGCAGTCTCGAGCTCGCGCGCCGCGCGCGAGGCGGAGCGACGAGCGTCGGCTTCGGCCTTGCGGGCGGCCTTGAGCCGCGCGGCCTGCTCACGCGCGGCTTGCCTACGTTCCGTCTCCTCGCGCTCGCCCCGCTGGCGCTCGGCGCGCTGGCGTTCGGCGCGCCTCGCTTGGGCGCCGCGTTTGGCCTCACCCTTTGCAGTGCCGGCGGGCTCGGGAGCGCTCGGCTTGCCGGGGGAGCTCTGGCCTGCCCTACGCGAGGCCTCCGCGCCGCCTTGGCCGGTACCCGTTGAGGTGATCAGCGCCCCGGTCGTCCCGAATCCCGCGCGGCGAAGCTCCCGCTCGAGGCACCCCTCGCGCACCTGGTCGCGGGCCTCCTCATCGAGCGCCGCGGCATCAAGCGTCGCGGACACCCTGTCAAGCGTCGCCTGCGTCAGCTCATGCCCGTCCGCGCTCAGAAGCCCGCGGGACACCTCGGCCAGCTCGTCGACGACGGCGCGCTCGCGTTCGCCGGCCTCCCGCAACTCCCGGGCGTCTCCACGGCCGGCGAGGAGCTCAGACTGGGTCCGCTGAAGCCCATCCCCGGCTTCGAACAGAGACGAGATCGCCGGGCCCTGAGTCCGGACGAGCTGGTTGACCGCCCACGCCGCGAGCGAGGGCTTGCGCCGCCCGGCGACCATCGCCGCCTGCTCACGATGGCCTTCGGCACGCAGCGCCTTCGCCAGCGCTCCGCGCTCGGCGACGAAGCGGTCAAGCGGAAGGCCGTAGAGGTCGTGAACGTCGGTCACAGCCAAGACGGATCCTATGATGCCGACGGAGCGGCCGGGGTCCGGAAGGCGACGCGGAAACCCGGTACGAGTTCGCGAGCGCGACGGCGCTGGCCACCCCGGAGCCAAGCGGCGCCAGCAGCACCGTGAACAGGAGCGCGTAGGCGAGCGTCGCGACCATGCCGATGGCCATGAAGCGGGCCATCGGGGTGGCGACCGCCAGCCGCGCTACACCCCGCAGATCGGCCAGCGCGGTGGCCGCAAGGTCAACCCGGGAATCTGAGTCGTCGACCCAGTCGACCGGAACCTCGTGGATCCGCAGTCCGCGGCGTTGAGCGAGCACGAGCAGCTCGGTGTCAAAGAACCATGCCTGGTCGCGAACGTCGGCCAGCAACCCGGTCAGCACGTCACCGCGTACCGCTTTGAAGCCGCATTGGGCATCGCTGAAACGGGCCCGCAGAGCCATGCGCAGGATCCGGTTATACGACCTGGAGATGAACTCGCGCTTGGCTCCTCGCGTGACCCGGGCGCCCCGCGCCAGCCGCGAGCCGATCGCCAGATCGCTGTGGCCCGAGAGCAGCGGAGCGAGCAGCGGCAGCAGAGCGTTCAGGTCCGTGGACAGGTCGACGTCCATGTAGCCGACCACTCGCGCGTCGCTGGCTGACCATGCGGCGCGCAGCGCTCGCCCCCGGCCCTTGGCCTCCAGGCGCAGCAGCTGGACGCCGGGCAGCTGTTCGGCCAGCGCTCTCGCGGTGATCGGTGTCTGGTCGGTGCTGGCGTTGTCCGCGACGATGATCCGCCAGGAGAACGGAAGCTCGGTCGACAGGAAGCGATGCAGGCGGTGAACCGATCGCGCCAGTGTGCGCTGCTCGTTATAGACCGGAACCACAATGTCGACATCGACCACGACGGCGCTCGACCGGGAGGCCGCGGCGGTTTCAAATCTCGGGGGCGAGGGCGATCTCATCTGAACTCTGCCGTCGAAAAACGGATGGCTTGAGTTCTAGGCCCGGACTATTCGAAAGCCGTGAGCGAGACCTAAGAGAGATGCACGCTCGGGACACCGCCCTCGGTGTGCTGCGCTCGCGGTTCATCGATTACCCGTAGGTCATCGGACTCGGGCGTGGCCTAGGCGGGCATCGCTCCTGGCCGGAGGTCGAACTCGATCGTCTCCCAGGGCGCGTTGGCAAAGCCGGTAGTCAGCTCCCGCTGACTCGCGAAGCTCTCGGTCAGCCGCCGGCCCTCGCAGCGCAGGCGCACCGCCGGCCCGGCGAACGGCCAGGGACGCAGCGAGAAGGCCGGGACGGCGTCGGCGCTGGGCGCCCCCTCCAGCTCCAGGTCGACCGCTCCACCGTCGGCGGTCGGCACCGCCTCGAGGGCCCGGGGCACCCAGTCGAGCAGCAGAGCCAGCGAGAGCACGTCCCAGGTCCAGAGCAGCTGGCTGTTGCGGGCGACCAGCTCAGGGGCGGCGGGCGGGGCCGCGGGAGATCCGTCGTCGCCCAAGGCTGAGAGCATCGACTGCTCGAAGACCCGGCTGTGCTCCAGGAAGCCGCGAATCTCGGCGGCCTCGGCTTCGGGAACGCAGGCCAGATCCCGGCGCTCGTACAGACGGCGACCGTGCATCGCGGCCAGCAGCGCCGCGTAGCGGCTCTGCGAGACCAGTGTGGGGGGGCCGGCCCGCCACATCGACACATGGACCGCCACGGGCAGATCCAAAAAGGACTGCGGCAGCCCGGTCTCGGGATGCAGCGGCGGATCGAGGTCGAGCCGGGCCATGCCGACGTCGTGCTGCTCGGCTCCCAGGGCCACCTCCTCGAGCGGGGTAACGGCGCCGAAGCGCTCGTTGCCCCACGCCCGCGCCATCTGGCCGCACAGCCAGGCGTGGGCCGGCTGGCCGATCGCCAGCACGCCGGACCGGTCGTGGCGCAGGACCACGGGGGCTAGTCTCGCACGCGGCGCCGCGGGCGCTCTACGGCCCCTGACCGGCGAGCAGCAGGTTGGTGGCGGCGCCGGGGACCGCCGCCGGATTGGCGATCAGGTGATTGCGAAGCATCCAGTCGCCGTAGGATGCCCACCGCGCCTGGCTCTGCCACCCCCACGGGTAGCGCGGGTTGGCCGGGAAGAACGACGACAGGGTGACCTTGACGCTGGCCAGCTGCAGCTTGGGGCTCAGCGACGGGTTGGCCTTGACCAGCGCGTTGACTCCGGCTTGGGGGTCGGCGCGGACCGCCTCGTAGCCGCGCGCCAGGGCCTGCACGAAGCGGCGCAGCAGGTTGGTCCGGTTGGCGATCTCCGACTCCCGGGCAACCAGCACGAGCTCGTCGTAGTCGGGCACGCCGGCGTTCTCGACGTGGATCACGTTCGGATGCTTGCCGTCCTGCTGGAGCTCGATCGCCTCGTAGTTCCAGTACGCGCCAAGCGTGGCGTCGACGCGGCCGGTCAGCATCGCGGGCACCAGGTTGGCCCCGACGTTGATCTCGGTAACCGAGCTCGCCGGGACGTTGGCGCGCTTGAGGATCGTCTCCAGATAGGCGTGCTGGTAGGGGATGCCGGCGTCGCCGATCCGCTTGCCGCGCAGCTGCGCCGGCGAGGTGATGTGCTTGGAGCCCACCGACACGATCGAGGTCAGCGGCCGCTGGACGATCGCGCCGATCGCGACCAGCGGCTCGCCCTTGTCGCGGGCCAGCATCAGCTCGGGCTCGTAGGAGATCGCCACGTCGACCTTCCCGGCCGCCAGCAGCTGGAGCGGGGAGGCGGGGTCCGACGGCACGTGGACATGGACGTCGAGCCCCGCCCTGGTGAAGTCGCCGTTGGCCAGCGCCTGGTAGAGGCCCACGTGGTCGGCGTTGGGAAGCCAGTCGAGCATCAGGTTCACCGACTGCGCATCGGAAGCGTGGGATGTCAGCTGATCCTTCTTCTCCCCGCAGGCGGCGAGGCCCAGCGCGGTGACCAGTCCGATGGCCAGCAGTGCCAGTTTGCGTGTCATCAAGTGGTGTCTCCAGTTGGTCGGTGGGCCCAGGGCGTCGCCAGCCGCTCGGCCAGGGTCAGAAGCGCGAACAGCGCGATCGCGAATGCGGACAGAATCGCCACCGCCGCGTAAGCGCGGGCGGTCAGCAGCTGCGGGATCGACTGGACGAACAGATACCCGAGCCCGGAGTTCGCTCCGGCCTGCTCTGCGAACACGGCTCCGATGACGGCCACGGTGACCGCGATCTTCGCGCCCGTGAACACCCCGGGCAGAGCGGACGGGAGCTCGACGCGCAGGAACGTCTGCATCCGGGGTGCGTCGAAGGTCTGCATCAGCTTCGCGAGGTCGGGGTCGACCGCGGCAAACGCGGCCACGGTTGTGACCACGATCGAGAAGAACGACACGAGCGCGACCACCACCAGCTTGGGCAGGATGCCGAAGCCCAGCCAGAGCACGAGCACGGGCGCGATCACGGGGATCGGGATCGTCTGAGAGGCGATCAGCAGCGGGTAGATCGCCTGACGGGCCGTGGTCGAGAGGTGGATGGCGATCGCCAGTCCCAGTCCCGCGATCGCCGCCACCACGATTCCCAGCACGACCTCCTCGGCGGTGACCAGGAAGTTGCTCCACAGCAGCGCCCGGTCCTGGTACAGGGACTGGGCGATGGCGTGGGGCGCCGGCAGGATCAGCGGATCGGCGCCTCCCAGGTCGACGTACAGCTCCCAGGCCCCGAGCAGGGCGATCACCAGCACCAGGGCGCGCCACCCCAGGCGAGCCCTGCCCAGCGGCAGCCGGCCGAGCAGGCTGGTGGGCATCAGCTCACCCCCAGGGTCTCGAGCACCCGTTCGCGCAGCTCCACGACCTCGGGATCGGCGCGCCGGCGCGGCCGGGGGAGAGAGACCTCGATGTCGGCTACCACCCGGCCCGGGCGCGCGGACATGACCAGCACCCGGTCCCCGAGCAACACCGCCTCCTCGACGTCGTGGGTGACGAGTACCACGGTCCGCGGCTCCGTGGCGAGCACGTGGGCGAGCCACCCCTGCATCTCTGACCGGGTGATCGCGTCCAGCGAGGCAAACGGCTCATCGAGCGCCAAGACGGGCTTGCCGGCCAGCAGCGAGCGCAGGAACGACACGCGCTGGCGCATTCCTCCGGATAGGCTCGCCGGCCGGGCCTGCTCGAAGCCCGCCAGGCCGAACCGCGCCAGCCACGGCGCGACCTGGGCGCGGGCCTGCTCGCGCCCCATCCCGCCGACCCGCAGCGCCAGGGCGGCGTTGTCGATCGCCGACAGCCAGGGAAGCAGGAGGTCGCGCTGGGGCATGAGCGCCGCGGGCGCGCTGATCACGGTCCCCTGGTCAGGCCGCTGCAGTCCGCAGATCAGCTCCAGGAGCGTGGTCTTTCCGCACCCGCTCGGCCCCACCACGGTCACCACCTCGCCGGGCCTGGCACGCAGCGACACATCGGCCAGCGCCTCCACCGTGCCCCGCCTGCCGGTGAACGCCCGGCTCGCGGCCTCCACGCGCACTCCGTGGCCAGAGAGGTCGCGGGGCCCCTGGGTTGGAGCCTCGATCATTCGCTGTTCGCTCCCTCCGCGGGCATTACCCCACAGGTTCAAAGGGTCAGCGCCGGGGTTCCTGCTCGGTGGGCGCTATCTCAGCCGGCCTATCCGCCAGCCCCCCTGGTTTTCAAATGTGTGCCGGGATGCTACCGCGGTCTTCGGGTCAGCCGCGTCAGCCGCGTCAGCCGCGTCGAAGCCTATGCGACGACGGGCTGGGTCAGGGCCTTGACGAAGTCCTCGAGCTGGTCGGTGCGCCAGCACTCGAAGGCGGTGCAGTGCTCGGCGTAGGCGGCGATCACCGAGTCGCCGTAGTTCCAGTACAGCCGCGGCTCGGGGTTGAGCCAGAACGTCCGGCCCGCCCGAGCGGTGATGGCCGCGAACACGTCATCGCGGGGTGGGCGCCCGTTGGTGCGGGCGTCGCCGAGCACGATCACCGTCGCCCGGGGATGAAGCTCGTCCTCGATCAGGGCCAGGAACTCCGTCCACACCCGACCGTAGTCGGTATAGCCTGAGATGTCGGCCACCCCGGCGTCCTTGGAGACCGCCTCCGAGGCGGCCCGGAAGTCACGCTCTCGCTCGAACACCTCGGTGACCTCCGAGATCCGCTCGATGAACACGAACGAGCGCAGCTTGCGAAACGAGTCATGCAGCGCGTGCAGCACGCTCAGGAAGAAGGTGCTGGCGCTGGTCACGCTGGTCGACACGTCACAGAGGACGAAGATCTCGGGCCGGCGGGGCCGGCGCGGGCGGTACTTGAGCTCGATCGGGACGCCCCCGCTCTGCAGCGAGGCGCGCATCGTCCGCCGGACATCCACGTGGGCGTGACGCTTGCGCCCCTTCAGCTCGTGGCCCTGGGTGGCGAGCCGGCGCTTGAGCTGCGCGACCACGCGATGCACGGCGGCGAGGTCCTGGATCGGGCCGGTTGGGAGAGCGCGATCGAGCTCGGTCAAGGGCCGCTTGGGCGGCAGGCTCGCGGTCCGCTCGATCAGGTCGCGCTCGAGCTCCCGACGCAGGTGCTGCTCGAAGCGCCGCAACTGCTCTCGGGGGACGCCCGTCCGCCGCGGATCGTCGGACGGCAGATCGGGCTGTGGCTCGGTCCGAAGACCGAGCGCTCTGCGGATCCGCTGCACGTCGACGCCGAGCACGCCTGACCCCTCACCCTGGCCGAAGGCCGCGATCGCCAGCCGCGCCAGGTCACGCAGCGCCGCCTCTGACCCCTCCCGCAGAGCGGCGGCGATCTGCTGGCGCAGCGCCTCGAGGTCGAGCTCCAGGGCCCGATCGCCGGTCGCCGGTCCCTCGCTGATCTCCTGGCGCGCGGCCTCGGCCTCGGCGGCCCGGAAGAAGAAACGCTCGAACACGAGCTCGAAGGTGCGCCGGTCGTCGGGCGATTTGGCCAGCGTGGCGGCCATGGCCTCCTTGAAATCGGTCTGGTCGGTCCAATGGACCTGCTCCAGTGCGGCGAACGCGTCCAGCAGCTCGGAGGTCCCCAGCGCCATTCCCTCCTCGCGCAGCTCCTCGGCAAAGCTCAGCAGCTGGCCGTCAAAGCCTCCCGGGGTGCGGTCGGGGATCCGGGCGTACAGCTTGCCCTGACCGGTACGGGTCTGGCTGCCCGTTGGATCTCCAGAACGCCGGGGGGCCATCGCGCTGGGCGGGCCTCGCGGCGCTACGCCGCCGGGCGGGCATCGGCCGCGGGCTCGAGCTTGACGCCCACCCGTGCCGCCACCGTGTCCAGGTCGGTGCGGTGCTTGACGATCACGCTCATCGTCTGCCTGAAGGTCTCGGCGTCTATCTCCTGGGCTCCGAGGAGCAGCAGGGCCCGGGCCCAGTCGATCGACTCGGCGATGCTGGGCGGCTTCTTGAGGTCGAGCTCGCGCACCTGTCCGATGATCTCCACCAGCTTGCGGGCGACGGTCCCGTCGAGCTCCGGGGAGTGCAGCCGGACGATCTGAAGCTCGTGCTCCAACGCCGGGTAATCCAGCCACAGGTACAGGCAGCGGCGTTTGAGCGCCTCGGTCAGCTCACGGGTGTTATTGGAGGTCAGCAGCACGACCGGCTGGGTCCGCGCCTCGATCCGCCCCAGCTCGGGGATCGAGATCTGAAAGTCCGACAGCAGCTCGAGCAGCATCGCCTCGAACTCCTGGTCTGTCTTGTCGATCTCGTCGATCAGCAGCACCACCGGATCGGAGGCGGCGATCGCGGTCATCAGGGGACGGGGGAGGAGGAACTCCTCGCCGAAGATGTCGTCCTGGACGTCCTGCCAGCCGGCCTCGCCGGATTCGGCCTGGATCCGCAACAGCTGCTTTCGGTAGTTCCATTCATACAACGCCTTGGCCTCGTCGAGCCCCTCATAGCACTGCAAGCGGACCAGCGTGCGGCCCAGATACCGCGCCAGGGCCTTGGCCAGCTCGGTCTTGCCCACGCCTGCCGGGCCCTCGACCAGCACCGGCTTACCGAGCTTGGTCGCCAGAAACGAGACGAGCGCTGTCGCCTCGCCCGGCAGGTAGCCTGCCTGGCGCAGGCCAGTGGCGACCTCGTCGACTGAGGCGGGCTGGCGGATGGTGGTTTCGGGCATCTCGTGTGCGGGCTCGCCGGGTCTGGTGGCGTGCCGCCGAACACTCAAATATAGGGTTCCGAGTTGGCGTGCTCCTGCTCCTCGCATCCCAGCAGTCCGAACTGAACGCATCCGTCGTCGTTCTCGCGGTGGGGCTGGCGATCGGGGTTTTCGGCCACATCATCCGATCCCGGACCCTGATCATCACCGGGATACTGATCATCGCGCTGTTCAGCGCCCTGTTCGCCTTCGGAGCGGGGCACCTGAGCTGAAACCAAGGCGCCTCGGACGGCCCGGTGCCGACTCTAGTCGGTACGGTCGAGCCGGGCGGTCAGCTGATCCTCCGCGTCCGAGGCCGGACGCGAGGGCTTACGGGAGCCGCTGAGCGGGGCGGTGGGGGACTCGGAGATGTCGAGGTCAGCCGCCAGGATGCTCCGCGGCCGCCGGCGCCGCTCCTGCCTCGGAGGCCGGGCTTCGGACGAGCCGGGCCCGGAATGCCCCCCGGCTGGGTCTGTCGCCGACATCGGCGGCTCGGGTGCCGAGGCCGGCGGCTGGGGCGCCGAGGCCGGCGGCTGGGGCGCCGAGGCCGGCGGCTGGGGCGCCGAGGCCGGCTGGGGCGCGGAGGCCGGCGGCTGGGACGCCGGCGCCTGCGTCCACGTGTCGTCGAGATCCATCTCGGGCGCGCGAACCGGGCGGGGCGCGCGGACCGGGCGGGGCTCGACCGCGGCCTCGTCGGTCGTCGGGTCCGCGGTCGGCGGGTCCGCGGTCGGCGGGTCTGGCCCGGCCACCGGCTGCACGAGCGGGCCCCCGCGCGATGGCCGCCGCGCTGGCGGTGGGCCCGGTGAGCGTCCCGACTTGGCGCGTCGCCCGAGGCCGGGCATGCGCGCTCGGCGCGCGGAGGGGGCCCGGCGCTCGCCGGGAAGCGGGGGTTCTGGCTCGTGTGCGAGCCGGATCCGGGTGCCGGCGTAGGCGAGCAGCGCCGCGACCGCCAGGGCCACGAAGATGCCCCATTCGATGCCCGATGTGGTCGCGTACTGGGTGTGGCCCGCCGTGCCCTCCTTGTCGAACATCCGCCACACGATCAGCAGGCAGGTCCACAGTCCGGCGGCGGTGATCACGCCTCCGTCGCCGCCGGGAACGTGAAAGGCGCCGCCCTCGGCGCGAATGAACAGCAGCACCAGCGTGGCCACGGCCACCAGGAGCACCGCCGCCTCGACGAACGAGAACGCCTGCCAGCCGGTGAGCGAGGCGCTGATGGAGCGCAGGTTGGTGAGGCCCCGGGCGATCACCGTCTCCTGGTACCAGGGCAGGAACAGCGTGACGAACAGGCCGAGAGCCGCTCCGGCCGCGAGCCGCCGCTCCGAAGGCAGGCGGTGCCAGGCGCGCAGCAGCCGGTAGACGCCCATCGTCAGGTGGCTCTCTCCGGCGTGCCCGGAGGACGATCCGCCCGGCGGCTGGTCTGCCCGCGCGCCCGCCGGGGTCGGGGGCTCGCGCGCGCCTGCCGGGGACGGGGGCTCGGGCGCGCCCGCATCGGGCGAAGTGCTCATCTCCGAGTGCCCGCGGCGATCATCTCGGGGGCCAGAAACTCGTCGTCACGGCTCGGCGCCGCATGCGCGCGACTCGCCTGGCGATTCTCCGGCGAGCCCGTGAGGATCCACGTCCGGGCCACAGCTCGATTGTATGCGTCGAGCCGGGCGCGTCCGGCGCGACGGACGAGAGCCCGATCACAGGATCGGAATGTCCTGCACCTCGGGCGGTTGGGCGCGCCGGCGGTCGCTGCGCTCCAGGTACCAGTCGATCAGAGCCCGGAGGGCGAGCAGGACCTCGCGCACCGCATCGGCGAGGCGTTGCTGCAGCTCAGGCGGGATCCGGTGCAGCAGCGATCCGAGGATCCCGACCAGTAGATCGACCTCGCCGCTCAGCGGCGAATCAGACTCGGCTGGCTGGGGCTCGGCCTGCTGCCACCCGGCCGGCGGGGGCTTGGGCGCAGCCTGCTGCGCGGCCCCCTGGGGGGCCTGATGCGCGGCCTCCCGGGCGGCCTCCGCGATCAGGCGCTCCGCGGTCTCCGAGGCTCGGTCCAAGCGCTGCTCGAGCCGCCTCAGGGTCTCATCGGAAAATCCGTCGTCAGCCATCGAACCTGATCTGCAACGCGCCGTCCTCGAAGGTCGCCGCCGCCGGGCGCATGGCGGCCATGGCGGGGGGAAGCATGATCGTCCGCCGCTGGCCGTCGACCCCGACGATCAGCTCCAGGCCGATCTTCTTGAGCGAGATGTCGCCCTTGCTGGCGAACGGGAGGGCGAGTCGCAGCCGGGCTCCCTCCTCGGACACCGCGAGCTCCTGGCTCAGGGCGTCGAACAGCACCGCCGAGGGGTCGCGCGCGCCGAACAGCTCGCCGGCGAGCCGCCCGAGCATCTCCGATCCCAGGACCTCCTGCTCGAAATACGGGGCGCGGAGCACGGGCACCGGCGCAAACGCCGAGTGCACGAGCTCCAGCTGCTCCTCCTGGACGCCGCGCCAGGCCGCGAAGTAGTCCCCGACGTCGGCCGGGAACAGGCGGTTGACGATCACGGCGTCGGTGAGATAGCCGTACAGGTTCAGATACGTGAAGGTGCGCATCGCCTCGCCGATCACCATCTTGTCCGGATTCATGACGAGACGGATCGTGCAGCGGCGGCGGTCGCGGAGGATCTCGTTCATCGCGATCAGGTTCTCCGACAGCCGCTGCATGTCCGCGAACACGGCCTGGCTGGGAAGCGTGATATCCAGCAGCGATCGGGCGAGCGGTCGCGCGGCGGCCAGGATCTGGCGCTCGAACGGGAATACCTTGTCGAGCCACCAGCGGGCGACGTCGGGGAAGGAGAGCAGGCGAAGCGTCTCCCCGGTGGGGGCGCAGTCGACGATGATCGCGTCCCAGGCTCCCGATTCGTTGTGGGCCTGCAGGCGCAGCAGCGAGAACAGCTCGTCCATGCCGGGCGGCACCGTGAGCTCCTCGGCCGAGATCCGGTCCACCCCGCGCTCCTGCAGGAGCTCCCCGAGCCAGTCCTGCACCCCTGACCAATGCCGCTCCATCTCCTCCTGGGCCTTGACCTCCTGGCCCCACAGCCCGTCGGCGACCTGAACGGGCTCGCCCCCCAGCTCGGCGCCCAGCGACTCCGACATGCTGTGGGCGGGATCGGTCGAGATCACCAGCGTCCGCAGGCCCCGGGCCGCGCACACCAGGGCCGTGCAGGCGGCGACTGACGTCTTGCCCACGCCGCCCTTGCCCGTATAGAGGATCGTCCGCGGCCTCATGGCGGCCCGAGTCTAAGTGGTCTCCGCGTCAGGAGCCGACCTGCAGGATCCCGGTGATCCGCGTGAAGTTGCCCGCCAGGTCGGTCGCGGTCAGCACCACCGAATAGGTGCCGCGTCTGTTCAGCGCCGGGATCGTGAAGTGATCGACACCGTAGGGAAAGCCGGCGCTGGTCGAGAGCTCGGTCGTGGCGCCCTGGCTCAGCACGATCCCGACGTGCGAGTACTTGGAGAGGCGGAAGCGCAGCGCGAACGAGCTGCGCCGGCGAGCCCCCACGCGCGCCCGGAACGTCAGCTGTGAGAGCGCCGGGGGGGTTTTCAGATAGGCCTGGAAGTGCTGGGCCGTGGCGCAGTAGGCGGGCGCGCCCGTCAGCCGGCAGAGCTGCTGCAGGAACCCGGTGACCAGCTCGTGGTAGTCGAGCGTGTCCTCGATCCCCGGCTGATACAGGGACCAGGCTCCGGTGTCGAAGTGAGGCACCTCGGACATGGCCTCCACGTCGCCCGAGGCAAACAGACGCGCCGCGATCGGGTTGCCGCTCGCCTGCGCATAGTCGTCGAGACCGATCAGGGTCTGCAGGAACGCGTTGATGATCGACGTCTGGGGGGTGAACGTGTACTGCAGGAAGCGGGTGCCCCGGGGAGTCCTGACGCCGACGCCGACCGGCGGAGGCTTGCCGAAGATGGGCATCGCCCGGGATGCCACCTGGAGGTAGTACTGATTCCCGGTGGCCTGATACGCCCGGGTGAGCGCCTCGAGGCCGGTGGCCTGTGACATCGCGCTCGTCCACGGGGGCGAGCCGCCGTCGAACTTGAAGTAGTACTCCCAGGTCAGTCCGCCGCCGCGCTGGGCCCCGAGCGGGATCATCTGCGAGAGCAGCTGCTCAAGCGCGGGGAAGTCCGCGGGGCCGCCGGTGTAGAGGCCATCGGCCTTGCCAAACGTCCCCAGGACCTGGAGCTGGATGCCCTGGCCGGGGTAGTACTCCCACACGAGCTGGGAGCCGGCGAACTCGACGCGCTGGCCGCTGGCCAGCAGCGGCCCTTGCGTCCACCACCGGCGGTTGGCGTTCAGCGTGGCGAACAGGGCGGGCAGCCGGGATGCCGTCAGCTCTCCGCCGGCCGCGATCTGGTGCATCGTCTCGGTGACGGCGTCCAACTGCGCCCGGCGGGCTCCCGCCAGGTGCCTCTCGGACCTAGAGGCGGCGTTGAAGTCGCTCAGGTAGGCCCTTTCCTGGGCCTGGCCGATCACGTGGGCTCGGGACAGGCGGGCCAGCACGCTGACCACGGTGGGCGAGGACTTGACCGATTTCGTCGACCGGCGCCCCCCGTGGTGCTCGGCCCCCGGCGTGGCGGCGCCGCCGGCCGGCGCCGGGGTCACCGCCGGTCCGGTCAGGAACGGGTCGTCGCGCCTCGAGATCTGGCCGTGGGGGCCAAGCACGAGCACCGGGGCTGCGCCCGCGCTGCAGGGAAATGCGGCAACCGCGAGCAGCGCTAACAGGCTCCTGCGCACCGAGGCGATGCTACATTCGCGCCATCCTTCCCGCGAGATGCTGAGGAGAAAGTTGCATGCATAGACGGACCCGGAGCCTGCGGCGCCTGGCGCTGCTCCTGGTCGCGGTCGCCGCCGCGTCGATCGTCGCGGCGTGCGGCTCGAGTGCCAACAGCTCGAGCTCGTCCAACGCGCAGACCCTGCTCAAGCAGACCTTCAGCGGCACCCATTCGGTCAAGAGCGGCGTGCTCGATCTCGGCATCTCGCTCGCGCCGACCGGCTCGAGCACGCTCACCTCGCCGATCAGCTTGAGCATTCACGGCCCGTTCCAGAGCCGCGGGAGCGGTGCCCTGCCCGCCTCTGACTTCACGCTCACCATCGGCGGGCAGGGCCACACGGGGTCCCTCGGGGTGGTCTCGACCGGCACCGCCGGGTACGTGACCCTGCAGGGGGCCGGCTACCAGCTTCCCCAGGCCGAGTTCCAGAAGCTCGAGTCGAGCTTCTCCTCGGTCGACTCCTCGTCGGGCTCGGCCGGCGCCCACGGGCTGTCGGGGCTGGGCATCCAACCGCTGGACTGGGTCAAGAACCCCACGGTGGTGGGGACCGAGAACGTGGGCGGCGCCGAGACCACGCACATCCGCGGCAACGTCGACGTCGCCGCGCTGCTCTCTGACCTCAACAAGTTCCTGGTCAAGGAGTCCAAGAGCTCGGCCGCCGCGAGCAAGCTCTCGGACGCCATCCCTCAGGCGACCCAGACCAAGATCGCGGCCGAGATCAAGAACGCGGCGCTCGACGTGTGGACGGGCAGCAGCGACAAGACGCTGCGCAAGCTGGCGCTGAACGTGACCGTGCCCGTCACCGGCAAGATCTCGACCACGCTGGGTGGACTGAGCTCCGCCGCGATCGGGATCAACCTCCAGTACTCGAACCTCAACCAGCCGCAGACGATCTCGGCGCCCGCCAACGTCCATCCCTACTCCGAGTTCCAGGCCAAGCTCCAGTCGCTGGTCGGAACGCTGGAGGGGAGCCTCGGTCAGTCCGGCCTGGGAGCCACGGGCACCGGGTCGGGATCGAGCGCCCCCTCGGGCACGACGAGCGTCCCGTCATCGGGCACCGTGTCGAAGTACTCGGGGTGCATCCAGTCGGCCGGAAGCGACGTCACCAAGATGCAGAAGTGCGCGTCGCTCCTCGACGGCGGCCAGTAGCCGGCAGCACAACGCGCGCCGGCCGCCTCCGGCCGGCCCACACCTACTCCCGGCCCGCCTCCTGGTCGTCGGCCTCGAGCTCGTCGGAGGTGTCCGAGCCGTCGTCCTCGTCCTCGGCCGAGCCGGCGTGGAGATGGACCTGGAAGGCCTCGAGCAGCTGGTCGCGTTGATGCTCGTCGACCGGGACCTCGTCGGAGATCAGCACCCAGTCGGCGCCCTCGAAATCCTCCATGTTGAAGATCTCGGTGTCGAGCTCAGGCGAGTCGTCGACGACGACCAGGACCTCGGTCTGCGGGTTGAAGTAGGTGCCGGGGCGGAGGATGAGCTCGTCCAGCTCCATGCGGCGTTGATCTGGCATGTGCCGCGCAGCCTAGCGCCTCCGGAGTGGAGCCCGCGGGCCGCCACGCTCGATCGGCCGCGACACGCTTCACAGATCGCCCAGATCGGCGATCTCGCGCTCGATCTCGGCCTCCACGTCGAGTAGCGGCTTGCCCTGCCGGGCCCGGCGGTGGTTGCGGGCGAGCACGAGCTGGCGGATCTCCGAGCGCAGTTCCGGATCGATCGCCGGGCCGGTCAGCCGGGTCAGCTCGCGCTCGATGTCCAGCTCAGGCTCGCCGCGGCGGCGCCGGCGGGCGTTGCGCGCCTCGAGCATCTGGCGCACCTCCTCGTCACGCTCCGCGACCGGGGCGCTCGAGCCGGGCGACACGGGCTCGCGCTCCATCACCAGGTGGTGCTTGCCGTACTGCTGCCAGGTCCTGGCGTTGAGCAGCAGGGCAGCGATCGCGCCCACGATGCCGATCCCGCAGACCACCCAGACGACCGTGCCGAACGCGCTCTGCACCCCGCAGATTGTCGCGCATCGCGCCCGGTGCCCGGCAAACCGGGGCGCGCCGTCGACCCGGTGGGATAACCTAAGGGCAGAGCCGTTGACTGACTAGTCAATCGATTCGCTTACAAGGAGACACCACAGTGGTTGATTTCACGCTCACCGACGAGCAGCGGAGCATGCGGGAGATGGCGCACGACTTCGCCGCCAAGGAGATCCGCCCGGTCGCCTGGGAGTACGACCGTGAGGGCACCTGGCCGCAGGAGATAATCGACAAGGCCTGGGAGCTGGGCCTGATGAACAACCATCTCCCCAGCGAGTACGGAGGTCCCGGTCTGGGTGCCCTGGACGGCGCGATCATCCAAGAGGAGATCGCCTGGGGCTGCTCGGGGATCGGCACCTCGCTGTCGTGCAACGGCCTGGCCACCGCGCCGATCATCCTGGCCGCCTCCGAGGAGCTCAAGAAGGAGTACCTGGGCCGCTTGAGCGAAGCCCCGCTGCTGGCCTCGTTCTGCCTGACCGAGCCCGATGCCGGCTCCGACGTGTCCGCGATGAAGACCAGCGCCGTCCGCAAGGGCGACAAGTGGGTCATAAACGGCTCCAAGTGCTTCATCACCAACGGCGAGTACGCCAACTGGTACACGGTGTACGCCAAGACCGACAAGGAGGCCGGCCACCGCGGGATCTCCTGCTTCATCGTGCCCCGCGACGCCGGGGTGGTCGTCGACAAGCACGAGGACAAGATGGGCCAGCGGGCCTCCAACACCGCGACGATCTCGTTCAACGACGTCGAGATCCCCGCCGATCACCTGGTGGGCGAGCAGAACAAGGGCTTCAAGATCGCGATGATGACGCTTGACATCACGCGTCCCGGCGTGGCCGCGATGGGCGTCGGGGTGGCCCGGGCGGCGATGGAGTTCGCCATCGACTACTCCAAGGAGCGCGTCCAGTTCGGCGTCCCGATCGCCATGCACCAGGCGATCCAGTTCATCATCGCCGACATGTCCACCAAGGTCCATCTCGCGCGCCTGGCGACCTGGAACTCCGCCGTGCTGCTCGATCAGGGCAAGCGCAACACGCTGGAGTCCTCGCATGCCAAGCGCTTTGCCGCCGACACCGCGATGGAGGTCACCACCGACGCCGTCCAGGTCTACGGCGGGTACGGCTTCATCAAGGACTATCCGGTGGAGAAGCTGATGCGCGACGCCAAGATCCTGCAGCTCTACGAGGGCACCGCCCAGATCCAGCGCCTGGTGATCGCCCGGGAGACGCTGCTCCCCCGGCGCGCCGAGGAGCCGGCGACCGCGGGCGTCTGAGGGAATGGGGGCCGCCCCCGCGGGGCCGGCCCTGGTTGAGTGGGTCGCATGGATGGCAACCTGACGCTCCGCTGCGGAGACCCCTGAACCGCGACCGGCTTTCCCCGCCCGACCTTTCGCCCGGCGCGGCCCACGTCAGCAGACGCTGCCATCACGAGCCGCGGAAGAGGGGACTAGCCGATTGCGATCGCGAAGATGTGCATCGCCGCTTGGTTGAGCGCGACTCCCTGGCTGACATCGGGCAGCGTGACGTACGCCACTTGCTTGCTCGCCTTGAGCGGGATCGCCTGGTAGTAGATGCTGACGGAATTGCTGCCCTTGCCCGTCTGCGTGTTGTGGTAAGGGAAGGTGTCAAGGACGTCTCCGCCGGGCTGTGCCGAGTTCGCATACCAGTCCGAGAACGAAAGCGCGAAGGATTGCTGGGTGCCGTCCGTGTAGGTGATCGTGCCGGTGCCGGTGGCCGTGCCGTAATCACCCGTCCCGAGGAGGCCGAGCGTCTTGCCCACGCCTGACAGCTCGATCGTCTGGCCGCTCGCGACCAGGTTGTCAGGAGTTCCCGGGGCGGCGCTGGGCCAGGTGAAGGTCAGCCCGTCGTGGTTGACCGTCGCCCCGGGCGTGAGCCCGTCAGCTTGCAGCGACTGCTCGGAATAGCTTTCCCCGCCACCGTCGAAGTTGCCGGGCGTGGTGTCGGAGTCATTGGTGATGCCGGGATTGTCAAACGCGGCGCTCAGCGACGAGTACGGCACCGACACGTTGGCCTGGGCTGTCGCATCGCCGGCGCCATTGGCATCGTCGAAGGTTGCGTGCGCCGAGAGCTGGTAGCTGCTGGGGCTGGCTCCCGCGGGGACGGTCACCTGCCAGCTCGTCCTGGCCGTCTGGCCGGCGCCGACGCTCGAGAAGCTCGTCGGCGACGTCGACTGGACCGTCCAGCCGGCGGGGGCGGTCAGGCTCATGGAGACATCGGTGAGGGCGGCGCTGCCCGTGTTGGGGAGGCTTGCCGTCGCCGTGAACGTCTCACCGGCGGGCGCCAGCGCCGGCGCGGTCAGCGACAGCGGCTGCTGCACGACGATCGGCGTCGAGCCGGTGACGCCGCCCACGGTGGCGCTGACCGTCGCCACCCCAGCCGAGACCGCGGTCAGCTCTCCGCTGGGACTGACCGTGGCCACTCGAGGGTTGCTGCTCGAGTAGGTCACGTGGGCGGTCGCCATGTTGACGAACGACTCGTCGTTGTTGACCGCCTCGACGATGCTGTCGGCGCGCTGGTGGCGCTGCTCGTCTCCCTTCTGGGTGTCGTTGGCAATCCAGGGATTGCGACCCGTCAGGTTGAGCGTCTCGCCCGGTGCGAAGGTCACCTGGTCGGGCTCGACCGTGACGTAGCTGACCTTGGGCGTGAGCGTGCCGTTGACCAGGACGGTCCGCAAGCCGAGCACGTGGGCCGAATCCGGCCCCACCTTGAACTGGTACGCGCCATCGACCACGACCTCCTTGAGCAGCTTCTCGTCCCAGCGTGAGAGCTTGCTCATCGGGACCGAGAGCGTGATGTGCTGGGCCTGTCCCGGCCCGAGCGCATTTGTCAGCTGGAAGCCTTCGAGCTGCTCCTTGGGTGTCTCGATCCCCGGGGTGCTGGGCGGCGATACATACAGCTGCCCGACGGTGGCGCCCGGGACCTTGCCGGTGTTTGTCACGTCGAAGCTGACCGTGACGGTGCCCTGCGGGGTCGTGCTTGCGGGCGTGACCGAGACGTCGGAGTACTTGAAGGTCGAGTAGCTGAGTCCGTACCCGAACGGATACGTGGGCTTGCGCTTGAAGTACATGTAGGTACGTCCGAGGCCACCGGTGTGCGCGGGCGTCAAGGCGTAGTTCCCGATCGGCGGCAGCTGGGCGTCGTCCTTGTACCAGGTGAAGTTCAGATGGCCACTCGGATTCTGGTGACCGAACATCACGTCCGCGAGCGCCTGTCCCTGGCTCTCGCCGTTGTAGCCACTGAACAGGATCGCCGGGAAGTAGTGCTGCACATCGTAGATCTGGACGGGGCCGTCGGACTGGATCGCGAGCAGCATCCGCGGGTTGCCGACCGCCGCCACCTGCCGGATCATCGAGTCGTAGTTGCCCGGCATCGCCAGCGTCGCGCGGTCGTGGCCCTCGGAGGCGACGTTCTCGTCGGTACCCGCGGCCACCACCACCAGGTCGGCGTTCGCGATCTCCGACAGGGTCTGGGGCGAGCAGGACGCCGGCGCGGTTGCGGTCGTCGAGGTGTTGCAGGAGTCGTAGTAGATGTTCGCGTTCGGGTTGGCGGCCTTGACCTCCTGGGTGATCCCCTGCACGGCGTTCACCTGGTAGGTGGGATCGCCGGAGTACCCGCCGAGCGTGACCGTGTTCGCCAGGTTGCCGACGATCACGACGTTTGAGAGCTTCGCCGGGTCGGCCGGCAACAGCGGCGTGCTCGTGCCGGTCACGTGCGCGTTCTTCAGCAGCACGAGCGCCTTGTCGGCCACCGTGCGCGTGAGCGCTTGATGCGCGGCGCTCTGGATCTGGCTGGCGTTGAGCTTCGTCCAGGGGACGTCCGCGCGGGGGTCGAATTCTCCTGTCTGCATCCGGGTGGTGAGCACGTGCGTGAGCGCGTTGTCGATCACCCCCTTGTCCAGGATGCCGGCCCCGATCGCCTGCTGGATGTTCGGCAGCGTGTACTCGGCGCCGGTGCAATTGAGGTCGGTGCCCGCCCGGGCCGCGTAGGACTGGCCGCCGGCGGCGCCCAGGACCTCTTTGCCGTTGCGCACGTTGGTCCAGATCGCGTTCGCGCCTCCGCCGTTCGTGACCCAGCCGGGCGGCGCCCAGTCGTGGCCGGACGGAGGGCCCAGGTAGGTGGTGCCGACCGCGCCGCAGTCAGAGGTGGTGTAGCCGTCGAACCCGTACGTCCGGTAGAGGAGCTCGTTGGTCGTGTAGGTATCGGCCACCGACGGTGTGCCGTTGATCGCGTTGTACGAGGTCATGATCCCGTTCACGTGCGCGTTCTGGACCAGGTTCCTGAACTGGGGGGTGTAGTAGTCGCGCAGGTCCTCGTCGTTGGTCCCCGACCCTCCGGGCTGTCGATAGTCCTCCTCGTTGTTGAGGGCGTAGTGCTTGGCGGTGGCGGCCACCTTCAGGTACTTGCTGAGCGGCGCGCCGGACGGTGTCTCGCCCTGGTATCCGTCGACGTATGGCTCCTCCATCTGACTGGCCAGGTAGGGATCCTCTCCGAACGCCTCGTCCGTCCGTCCCCAGCGCGGGTCGCGATCCATGTTGACGGTCGGCGCCCAGAACGTCAGGTCGCCGTAGTCACTCGGCGAGGGGCCGAGGTTGTTCTGGGCCTTGCCCCACAGCGACGGGTCGAGGAGTCCGCGGATCTCGTCGGAGATCGCGGACGTCTCCTGGTAGATCAGCGGCGGGTCCCAGGTCATCGTCGAGGCGAAGTTGGTCGGGAAGCTGGTCGCGTGCACGCCCCCGGTCGCGGTGCCCGGATTGGTGTCGGCGTTGAGGGTGTTGACACCGTGCTGACCCTCGCTCCAGTACCAGTACTGCTGCATCCCCAGGCTCGGAATCGCCGGGGCGCTGTTGGTGTGCAGCTGGGCCACCTCCTGCCCGAGCGACATGCACGAGGTGAGGTCGGCGGCCCGCTCGGCGAACGTGTAGCCGGTGTTGAGATAGATCGGATTGGCCCCGTCGCACTGGTAGGAGGGGGTGCTCGTGGCTTGCGACGCAGCCGACCCCGAGACAGACCAGGAGACCGCGAATACGGCGACTGCTGAAACGACCGCGGCCGCAGCGCGATGACGCGGCCTCCACTTGCCGGCTCGGTGCATGCTCTCTGCCTCTCCTACCCACGGGCCGAAAATGCCGGAGCGGTCCAACCACAAGCCTGAACCCGGCGAGAACCGCTGGACGGGTGGGCGTTCGGGATCAGCCGCCACCCTATCGCGGCGGTTTTACTCTGTCAAGAACAAACGTACCCTGTATTTGCGCACTTTTCCTCCGGAACCCTGAGAAACTATGCTTCCGGGAATGGATGGAGCCCCGGGATCGCTCGAGTCGCTGCGCCGCGTCAACCGGTCACGGGTCCTGTCCATCCTCCAGCAGCGCGGTCGCGCCAGTCGGGCCGACATCGTCCGGGCCACGGGCCTGTCTCGCACCACCGTCTCGAGCCTCGTCGGGGACCTGCTGGCCGAGGGTGCGGTGGTCGAGCGCGCCGAGCTGGTCCCCAACGCATCTCCGAGCGGCGGTCGACCCGCGACCCTGCTCGAGCTCGATCCCTCCTCGGGGGCGATCGTGGGGCTCGACTTCGGCCACGACAGCGTGCACGCGGCGGTGGCGGACCGCTCGGGCACACCGTTGGCGGGTGCCAGCGAGGAGCTCGACGTCGACTCTCACGCCGATGACGCCCTCGACACGGCCGCCCGAATGGTCGCAGCGGTCCTCGACCAGGCGGGGATCCCGCGCGCGCGCGTCGTCGGCGTCGGCGCCGCGGTCTCCGCACCGCTGCGTTCCCGCCGGCGCGTTTTCGCCTCCGAGCGGATCTTCCCGAGCTGGACCGACGTGGACGTGAGCATCGCGCTCGGCTCGCGGCTGGGCCTGCCCGTCGCGGTCGGCAACGACGCCAACCTGGGAGCGCTGGCCGAGGCCAGGTTCGGCGCCGGACAGGGCTCCGGGAACGTCCTCTACGTGATGCTGTCAGCCGGAGTGGGCGCCGGCATCATCCTCGACGGACGCCTCTACGAAGGCAACACGGGCACGGCGGGCGAGCTCGGTCATGTGGTCGTCGACCCTGGTGGCCAAGTGTGCCGCTGCGGCAACCGCGGTTGCCTGGAGACGGTCGCCGGAGCGGTGGCGCTCACCGAGGCGCTCCGTCACGCGCACGGGCCCGCCGCGACGCTCCAGGACCTGGTCCGTCTATCAGACGAAGGCGACGTTGGCGTTCGGCGCCTGATTGCCGACGCCGGCCGAGCGGTCGGACAGGCGCTGGCGGCCGCGTGCAGCGTCATCGATCCGGGCCTCGTGATCGTCGGCGGGGAGCTCGCAGCCGCCGGTGAGGTCCTGCTCGATGCCATCCGTGAGACGATCGATCGCCAAACGTCGCCCGCGACGGGCCACCCCTACCCGGTCGTGCGCGGCGCCCTCGGCGCGCAGGCTGAGGTCCTCGGCGCGATCGCACTGGCGATGAGTGACACCTCGGAGGGGAGCTCGGGCTGACGTCGGCCGGGCTTTGACCCGTTCACGCGCGGGCAGGCGTCTTACGGAGGGGGGAGGGGGGCGAGAGGCTCGTCTGGCAGCTCTTTGCTGGTGATGACCCGTCGTGACGTGACGGTTCGGTGGCCAACCGCGACGATCGCGGTGCTGGCCGCCGCGATCCTGGCCGGCGGCTGCGGGTTTGGGTTTGGGAGCGGGAACGCGCTGCGAGCGTCGCCATCTGGCGGTGCGCCGCCGCCCGGTGTCGAGCTGCCGGTGGGCGCGGGCGTGGAGCATCCGGGTGTCGCCGAGCCGGACCCGCGATTGACCCCCGGGGCGGTGCTCGCGAACGCGACGGTGGCAAAGATCTGTCGGCCTGGGTATGCGCGTCGGGAGCGGGACGTGTCGATCTGGATGAAGGTCCGGGTGTATCGCGCGTATCGAGTTCGGTATGTGCCGGGGCGCTTCACCGTCGATCATCTCGTGCCACTCGAGTTGGCGGGCGCCAACGAGGGACGCGATCCGAAGTCGGGCCGAGTGGTCGTGACCGCGAACCTGTGGCCGCAGCCGAACTTCGGTCGAGCGACGGCGGCCGTCAAGGATCGGCTCGAGAACTTCCTGCACGGCGAGGTGTGCGCAAGGCGGATCGGCCTGCGGCAGGCGCAGCTCGAGATCGCGCACGACTGGTATGGCACCTGGTTGGGGGCGGGCCGTCCCTGACCCTCGGGGGAACGGCTGTGATGCAGAAAGTTTGCGCGGCCCCTCGGAATCTCCTTCCGGATGTCGCCTGGGGGACCAGGATGCAGAAAATCTCGCCCGCGGGTGCGAGCTTTCTGCGTTTGCGCACCGCGAGCCGGGCGGCGAGTCAGCTGCCGGGTTCCCGGCGAGAGCGCGCCGCTAGGCCCACCCCTTGCGACGGAACCAGACCCAGAGGCCGATCACCGAGATGACCAGCAGGCCGATCCCGAGGACCCAGAAGGCGAGAGCCGTGTTCTGCACGCGGCCGGTCAAGAAGGCGAAGTTCTGGCCGAAGAAGCCGGTCAGGAACGTCAGCGGCAGGAAGATCGTGGCGATGATCGTCAGCTGCTTGTTGATCTCGCCCTGACGGTTGGCCACCGTCGACAGGTACATGTCGGTGGCTCCGCTGAGCAGGTCACGGTAGGAGTCGACCAGGTCCGAGACCCGGATCAACCCGTCGTAGAGGTCGCGGAAGTAGAGCTGATCGTCCTTCTGGAGTCCGGGCAGCTCCGCGAGACGATCCGCGTCCCGCGCGAACATGTCGCGCATCGGGGTCACCACCCGGCGCATCGCCACCAGGTCGCGCTTGAGCGAGAAGATCCGCTGCAGGTCCTCGGCGTCGGCGTTGTCGATCACGCTCTGCTCGAGATCGTCGATGTCGTCGTCGACGCGGGTGAGAACGGGCACGAACGTCGAGGTGATGGCATCGAGGATCCTGTAGACGAGGAACTGCTCGCTGCGCACCGGCTGATCTTGATACCGGGTGCGCAGCTCGTCGAGGGCGGCGAACGGCCGCCGGTGGATCGTGACCACGAAGTCGCCGGAGATGATCAGGTGCACCTCGCGCAGCAGCGGCCCGCCTGAGGCCGTCCCCACATCGGCCCCGAACACCACCATGAACACGTAGCCCTCGTACTCCTCGATCTTGGGTCGCTGCCGGAACGTCCGGGCGTCGTCGACCGTGAGCGGATGCAGCTTGATGAGCTCGGAGAGCTTGGTCAGGTCCGCGTCGCTCAGATCCTCGTACTCAAGCCAGACGAAGCTGGACTTCTCGAGGTGGGCGGCGACCTCCTGCGGCGGCGGATTGTGCAGGCAGGGAACGCGCAGGGACGGGGCGGGCGCCACGTCCGGTTTGCCGGTACTCACGCCGCCTAAGCTACCAACCCGCCCCGACGCGCCGAGCAGTCCGGCGACGCCATCCGGCGTCGCCGGCGCCTCACTTCTTCTGCGTCATCGCGTAGATGCCGATCGCGACGACGCCGATGCAGACGGCGCCGCACACGACCGACAAGCCGTAGCCCGTGATCCGGGCGGCCGCGCTCTGGCTGCCGTCGGTCTGCGGGGCGTTTGCGAACTTCACCCCGAGCAGCAGGAATCCGAACACGACCACGACCCCGGCCCCCGCGAACAATGCCACCAGGCAGATCTTCCAGATCGCGCTCCAGTCGACGATTGCTGATCCGAGCGCAGCCATCGGTAGCTATGCCAGGGCCGGCGCGGCGGCTGCGCGTTCGACCGCCCGCTCCGCCTCGAGCTCCGGGGTCACGTGTGTACGGTCGAGGTCGTGAGCGGTGACCCGGTTGCGCTTGGAGAGCGTGTAGAGCCCGAACGCGCTGACCGCCGCGAGCGCCGCGATCACGACCGCGCCCACGCTGCTGTTCTTGCCGAAGATGTCCGAGACGCGCCACGCCGTGGCCCCGACCACCGCCGCCGAGGGCAGGGTGATCACCCACGCGATTCCCATCTGCCCGACCACCGGCCAGTGCACGACGCCGCCTCGCTTGCCGAGGCCGGCGCCCATCACGCCGCCCGAGACGACCTGCGTCGTCGACAGGGGATAGCCGTAATAGGACGAAGCGAGGATCGTCGCGGCGCTGGAGGACTCGGCGGCGAAGCCCTGGGGCGACTCGACGGTCGTGATCCGGTTGCCCATCGTGTTGATGATCCGCCAGCCGCCGCTCAGGGTGCCCAGGGCCATCGCGCTCGCGCAGACGAGCTTGACCCAGATCGGCACGCTGAAGTGCGCTGCGCTCAGATGCCCGGTGGAGATCAACGCGAGCGCGACCACGCCCATCGTCTTCTGGGCGTCATTGGTGCCGTGGGCGAGCGAGACCAGCGAGGCCGAGCAGATCTGACCGTATCGGTAGCCGCGCCTGGCCTCTTGCTGACCCAGGCGGCGGATCAGCAGGTAGGCGGCTCTCGTGGCGAGAAAGGCGACGATGCCGCAGACGATGATGGCGAGGATCCCGGGAGCCACGACCTTCCCCAGGATTCCGTGGACGCTGATCGCCGAGAATCCGACGCTGGCGACCGCCGCCCCGATCAGGCCGCCGATCAGGGCGTGGCTCGAGCTCGACGGGATCGTGAAGTACCAGGTGACCAGGTTCCAGGTCATCGCCCCGATCAGCGCCGCCTCCACCACCGCCAGCCCGTCGGCGCCGTTGGTCACCGACGAGGGCACGATCCCCTTGGCGATCGTGGCCGCGACGCTGATCGAGATGAACGCGCCCACGAAGTTGAGCACCGCCGACAGGCCGACCGCGACGAGCGGCTTCAGCGCCCCGGTGGCGATCGACGTCGCCATCGCGTTGGCGGTGTCGTGAAAGCCGTTCGTGAAGTCGAACGCCACCGCCGCCAGAATCACGATGACGAGAACGAAGGTCGATCCCATGCCCGGGGAGACTCGCAAGTTCCCAGCGGGTGGGTGTGAACTAGTCGTGAACTGCGGCAGGTGCCGTTGGCTGACCCCGAACCGCGGGGCCCACTAGTCCGTGGCGCTGAACTCCCAGATCGCCACGCCCAGCATGATCAGCCCGAGGACGACGATCATCGCCGCCTCCAGCAGCGTCGGCACCCGCCAGCCGAACCAGGTGACGCCCCGATCCAGCGCGTGGCGAGCGGCGGCGGAGATGTCGAGGTGGCTGAACACGATCCGCCGCATCGGGTCGACGGCATAGGTCAGCGGGTCCAGGCGGTTGAGGATCGCCAGCCACGCGGGCAGCCCGGCGACCGGGAACAGGGCGCCGGAGATGAAGAACATCGGCGTCACGATCATCTGCATGACGCCCATGAACGACTGCATCTGCTTGATCCGGACCGCGATCATCACCCCGAACGCGGTGATCGCGAATGCCAGCAGCAGCTGCAGCGCGAAGATCTCGATGATCATCACCGGGTTGTAGGGGACGTTCACCAGTCCGGCCAGGCAGATCACGATCACGCCCTGGATGCAGGCGACGCTGGCGCCCCCGAAGCACTTGCCGATCACGATCGAGCTGCGCCTGATCGGCGCCACCATCATCTCGCGCAGGAAGCCGAACTCCCGGTCCCAGACGATCGAGGCGGCCGAGAACATGCCGGTGAACATGACCGCGATGCAGAGGATCCCCGGGTAGATGAAGGTCTTGAGGCTGACCCCGTGGGTGCCGGCGCTCGACAGCTGCTGCAGCCCGGAGCCGAGCACGAACAGGAACAGCAGCGGCTGGACCAGGGTGGTGACCATCCGCAGCCGGTCGCTGCGGTAGCGGATCAGCTCGCGTTGCCAGACGATCTTGATCGCCCGGAGCTCGGAGGCCAGGCTGCGCTCCGGGACGCTGACCCGGACGACCGGCGAGCCGGAGCGCGGCGCCGAAGGTTCCGGGGTACGTACCGGATCAGTCGTCGTGCTCATCGGCGGCCTCCGCTCATCATCTGCATCATCACCCGGTTGCGGTGCTTTGACTGATCCTCCTCGGCGTCGCGAATCGTGCTCCCGGTGTAGGACATGAACACGTCGTCCAGGGTCGGGCGCGAGACGCTGACCGAGCGAATCGGCAGCTCGAACTCGGCGAACAGCCGCGGCACGAACTCCTCGCCTGCCGGCACCCCGAAAGCCACGGCGCCCTCGCTGAGCTTGGCCTCGATGCCGAACTGGCGCGCCAGCGCCGCAATCGCCGCCGCGTTGTCGTCGGTCTGGATCGCCACCCGATCGGTGCCGACGCCGCCCTTGAGCGCCTCCGGGGCGTCAAGCGCGACGATCTCGCCGTGGTCCATGATCGCGATCCGGTCACACCACTCGGCCTCGTCCATGTAGTGCGTGGTCATGAAGATGGTTATCTCCTCGCGCTCCTTGAGCTCGCGGATGTAGTCCCAGATCGAACGGCGCGTCTGGGGGTCCAGGCCGATCGTCGGCTCGTCGAGGAACAGCACCCGCGGCGAGTGCATCAGCCCGCGTGCGATCTCCAGCCGGCGGCGCATGCCGCCTGAGAAGGTGCTGACCGGGGAGTCCTTGCGGTCCCACAGGCCAACCATCTCCATCACCTGCTGCATGCGCGGGACGACCAGGTCTGACTGCACTCCGTAGAGCTCGGCGTGCAGCTTCAGGTTCTGGGCCGCCGTCAGATAGCCATCGAGCGTCGGGTCCTGGAAGACGAGCCCGATGTTCCGGCGCACGTCGTCGCGCTCGCGCACGACATCGTGGCCCGCGACTCGGGCCTCGCCCGAGGATGGCTTGGCCAGCGTGCACAGCATGTTGATCGTGGTCGTCTTGCCGGCCCCGTTGGGGCCGAGGAATCCGAACACTTCGCCGGTGGCAACCTCGAAGTTGACGCCCCGAACCGCCCGGACCTCGCCGAAGTGCTTGGCGAGATCGCGGACGGTGATGGCCGGGACCGACGCCCCGTTGGCCGCGGTCGTCGTGATCGCGTTCTCTGAGGTTCGGTCGGTGGCTGTCATCGGGTGGCGGTCACGGGCATCGGCGAGCGCCCAATACGTTAGCCCGCCTGCTCGTCGGAGTCGCCCGGTCCGGCCTCGCCCTCGGCGGGCTCGGTGGACTCGGTGGACTCGCCGGAATCGGAAGACTCGCCGGGATCCTCGGCGAGGATCCCGTACAGCCCCCGCCGAGTCTCGGCCAGCAGCTCCGCGGCCCGGATCCGCTGGGCCTCGTCACCGGCGGTCGCGACCTGCCAGGCCGCCTTGCCGATCCCGATCACGAGCGGGCCGATCTCGGTCAGTGCGTGCTCGGACTCCTCGTCGGTGGGCTCCCAGGGAGCGGGCTCGCTCGCCCGCGTCTGGAGGTGCTCCCGTCCGGCGTCGGTGATCTCAAAGCCCCGCGACCCCTCCGACTCGATGGAGCGGATCAGCTCCTCGTCCTCGAGCTGGGCCAGCGTCGGGTAGACCGATCCGGGGCTGGGACGCCAGTGGCCGCCGCTTCGCTCCTCGATCGTCTGCATCAGCTGGTAGCCGTTGCGCGGCTCCTCGGCCAGCAGTCGCAGCACCGCCAGCCGGACGTCGCCGCGCCGGGCGCGACCACGGCCGCGGCCGCGACCGCGGGAGCCGCGCCCGAACGGGCCGGGACCGGGCCCGCCCACTCCGAAGGGGCCGCCGCGCATCCGCCGCCAGGCGATCAGGTCCTCGATCTCCTCGGGGCTCGGACCCGCGTGGCCGTGGCGGCCCTTGCCCCGGGCAAACGCCCAGTTGCCGAGCGCCTCGGCGAGCCAGCCGAGGTCGCCGGGCCGGCCTTCGCCGCGCTGGCCGCCGCCGTGGCGGCCTCCAGCGTGGCGTCCTCCGCCTCGAGGCTCCTCGCCGTGGCGCGGGCCCCCGAAGCCGGGGCCATGCCCGTGGCGGGGGCCGCCGCCGCCGTGGCGGGACTTGCTTCCCCGGGCTCCCCGCCCGGGCCATTCTTGTGCATATGAATAACTAGACATGTGGTTGTTTCCTCCACTCTTGCTTGTAACGATGCGTCAACGATATATCGAAACTGTTCGTTTGTCAAATCGCGGTAGAGGTCGTCCGTCCCTTCGCCGCCGCTGGGCCTGCTCGGTGCTATTGCTGCGGCGACCCGCGCAAGCGGCAAAGGGACAGAGCCCCCAACCGACAGCCGTGCTCTTTGTGCTCTCGCGGCGCCCGGGTCAGTCGGAGGGCTCGGAGGAGCCGCTCCCGCCGCTGCGGTTACGCAGCCAGTCGGCCACCTGCTGGCTGACGTCGCCCACCTGGGTGCCGAGGCTGGTGACGTTGTCGCCGAGCTCGGCGAACAGGGCGCGGAAGCGGGCGGCGTAGAACTGAAACGCGTCGCCGGCCTCCTCGCGGACATCGGTCTCCTCGGTGCGCTTGCGATACTCGCCGCGCACGATGCGGTCGTACTCGCCGCTCTGGACCCAGCGCATCACTTCCGAGACTCGGCGGACGGAGTAGGAGTGGGTGGCCCCGAGCTCGTTGAAGAAGCGGCGGATCCGGTCGTGGGAGTCCTCCCAGTTCTCGTACTCCATGGCCTGCCCCATGAACGCGTCGAGATCGAGGCGATCGGCGGGGATCCCGCCCGCCACCACCATCAGCGCCCGGCAGACGATCTGGGGATCGCGCACCGCCAGGGTGGCGGCCCGATCGCAGCTCAGCTCGGCGGCGCGCCTCCACTCCAGCAGCACCGCGCGGACCGCGCGCAGCGGCAGCCCGATCAGCGGCAGGCTGTTGCCGGCACCCAGCAGGATGCTCAGCGCCGTCAGGTAGAGGACGTGATCGGACAGGACGTGGCCGAGCTCGTGGGCCACGATCACGCGCTGCTCGCCCGTACCGAGATGCTCGAGCAGGTTGGAGCCGATCACGATCATCGGGCTCTGGGACCCGATCGTCAGCGCGTTCCAGTACAGCGTGGAGCTGACGTACAGATCGTAGTCGCCGGGCGTGTCGAGGATGTACCTTACGCCCCGGTAGGAGCTCCACAGCTCGGGCAGCTGGCGCTCGGACACCTTGACCGAGTTTCCGAGCAGGTCCTGGCGCAGCGCCCGCTCGTAGCTGTACTCCACCAGCTTGCGGACCACGATGTCGAGCATCGGCACCGACTTGAGCGCCGCGGTGGCCGCGCGGTCGGCCGGATGCTCGTAGGCCTTGGATGAGATCTCGGGGTACGGATCGACCGCTTCGGGGAGGGTGTTGGCCATGGCCTGACTCAAGCCTACTCTCGGGGCAAAGCGACGAGAATGGCGCGAATGCGAACCGTGACCGTGACGGGGGGCTTCCCGGGATCGGTGCCCGAGGTGCAGGCGCGCTGGGATGACCCGGCGCGGTGGCCGCAGTGGGTCGACGAATGCAACCGGGTGCTCGAGGTCAGCGGCGAATGGCCGCGGCCGGGCTCGACGGTGATCTGGGAGTCGGGACCCGCCGGTCGCGGTCGGGTGACCGAGCGCGTGGTCGAGTACGAGTTTGGCCGGGGGCGGATCGTCGAGCTGGAGGACGACTCGATCCGCGGCCGCCAGAGCGTCGTCTTTGCCGCGGAGCCGGGAGGGGTGCGGATCAGCCTCGGCCTCGCCTACGAGCTCAAGCGCCGCACCCCGGTGACCGGCGTGGTCGACCTGCTGTTCATCAAGCGTGCGATGGCGGTCTCGCTGGGTCGCACCCTGAGCCGCTTCGGGGGTGGGCTGCAGGCTGCTTCCAGGGCGCCCACGTAGACTCGGCGGCGGGCGAGCTCGTCTTGGCACGCTGACCGAAAGAGAGGCTCATGTTCGTCTTCAAAGCCGCCGTCGTCGGCGCCGGCACGATGGGCGGGGAGATCGCGTATCTGATCGCCGATGCCGACATCCCCGTGGTGCTCGTGGACGTCGACGACAAGCGCGTCGACCAGGGACTCGAGAAGGCGCGCTCGCTGTGGCGGGGGCGCGTCGAGGCCGGCAAGCTCGAGCGCGAGGACTCCGAGCGCAAGCTCGGCCTGATCACGGGTGCCGGCGACTACGCCCGGTTGGGGGACGTCGACTTCGTCATCGAGGCCGTGCCGGAGCGGATGGAGCTCAAGCAGTCGGTCCTGTCCGGGCTCGATGCGGCGACCCCGGGCCACGCCGTCCTCGCCTCCAACACGTCATCGCTGTCGATCACCGAGATCGGGGAGGCGACCAGCCGACCCGACCGGGTGGTCGGCTTTCACTTCTTCTATCCGGCGTCGACGAGCCGGCTCGTGGAGGTGACGGCGGGTGAGGACACCTCGGGCGAGACCGCGCAGGCCGCCGTCAACTTTGCCCAGAGGATCCGCAAGGCGCCGATCAGATCCGTCGAGGCGCCCGGGTTCGTCGTCAACCGGATCCTCAACGCTGCCGTGTCCGAGCTGTGGCGCGCCCAGGAGGAAACCGGGATCGAGGTGGCAGAGCTCGACCGGATCGTGGCCGAGTCGTCCGCCTCCGGCGCGGGCCCGTTCTACATCGCCGACCTGCTGGGCCTGGACACCGTCCTGTCGGTCGCGGAGTACCTCAACGAGTCCCTGGGCGACCGATTCTTCGTGCACGGCCGGATGCGGGAGCTCGTCGCCGCCGGCGACCTCGGGGCCAAGACCGGAAAGGGCTTCTATGAGCACGGCGTCTGAGAGCTTGGCCTCGAGCCTGCTCGAGCGCTTCACCCTCAAGGCATTCGTCGAGAGCTGCCTGGTGCTCGAGGAGGGGGTGGCCTCCGCCCGCGACATCGACCTCGGGATGGCGACCGGGGCGGCGCTTGCGCCCCCGTTGGCCAGTGCCGACCAGATGGGACTCGACGACCTGCTGGAGCGACTCGCCCGGGCCGTGCAGGAATGGGGCCCGGATTTCGAGCCGCCCACGATCCTGCGCCGGCTGGTCGCCCAGGGACGGCTCGGGGCCAAGAGCGGTCAGGGGTTCTTCCCCTACGCGCGCCCCGACGCAGGCTGGGGCGAGCGCCCGGTCAAGCTCGAGACCCGCGACCAGGTCGCGATCGCCTGGCTGGACCGGCCGCCCGCCAACTCGATCTCCCCCGAGGTCGTGCAGAGCCTCAGAGAGCTGTGGGACGAGATCGCGGGCGGGGGCGAGGTCCGGGCGCTCGTCCTCGCCTCGGCCAACCCGATGCTGTTCTGCGCCGGCGCCGACATCAAGGCGTTCACCCGGATGGACGCGGCCGCCGGTCGCCGGCTGCTCGACGACATGCATGGCCTGCTGCGCGAGCTGGAGAGCTCGAGCATCGTCTGCATCGCCGCCGTCAACGGGCCGGCTCTGGGCGGCGGATGCGAGCTGGCGATGGCCTGCGATCTGCGGATCGCGGCTGCCTGCGCGAGCTTCGGCCAGCCCGAGATCAAGCTCGGGATCATCCCCGGCTTCGGCGGCACCCAGCGCCTCCCGCGGCTGGTGGGTGAGGGCAAGGCTCTGGAGATGAACCTGACCGGCGAGCCGATCGACGCCGATGCGGCCTACGAGCACGGCCTCGTCGCCCGAGTGGTTCCCGATCACGAGCTGCTCGACACGGCGCTGGGCTGGGCGCGCGGGCTGGCCGGACAGGCGCCGCTGTCGATCGGCCAGATCAAGCGTGTCTCGGCAGCCGGCGATCTGGACGCGGGGATCGAGGACGAGAAAGCCGGCTTCGCGGCCGTGTTCGGCTCAGACGACGCCCGCGAGGGGATCGCCGCCTTCCTGGGCAAGCGGGCCCCCAGGTGGCGGGGCAGGTGAGCCTGGGCGCCCCCGCGCACCGGCCGGCGACAGCGTGCCGGACCGCGATCGCGGCCCGGCACGTCGTCGGTGGGTTCAGCTCACGGGAAGCGGATGCCGTTCTTGAACGACTTGCCTTCGACGCCGAACTTGAACGCCGTGTGGGTCGTGAACGTGGCTCCGGGAGCCAAGACGACCGACGGCCACCCGGCCTGGCCGATGTGGTTCGGCGCATCCGGGTAGTGCTGCGTCTCGAGCGTGAACGCATCGCCCTGCCGATAGGCACGGCCGCTGGTCCCGATCAGATCGCCGACCAGGAAGTTGCCGGTGTAGACCTGCACGCCCGGCTGGTCGGTGTAGGTCCACATCGCGACGCCGTTGCGTGGGTCCTGGGCGACCGCCACCAGGCGGTTTGAGCCGTAACCGTTCAGGACCCAGTTGTGGTCATATCCGTGTGCGATCTGAAGCTGCCTGAACGGCCCGGTGGTGCCATCCGGCAGATTCGTATCGCGGATGTACTCCCCGATCGGGTGCATGGTCCGGAAGTCAAACGGCGTGCCTCCAACTGGCACGAAGTAGGGCGGCTCCGGGATCTGATTGAGGTTGGTCGGGGTGTACTCGTTGCTGTTGAGCGCCAGCAACTGGTGATATACGGTGCCGTTGCCCTCGCCTCCCAGGTTGAAGTACGTGTGGTTGGTGAGGTTGACCACGGTTGAGAGGTTGGCCGACTGGTTGGTGGCCGCGTAGGAGATCTGCAGCCGGTTGCTGCGCGTGAGCGTGTAGGTAACCGTGGCCGCGACCGGAGCCGGGAAGCCCGTGCAGCCCGGACTCAGCGACGGGAGGCAGCCCTCGCCCGCGGGAAAGTCCGCGGTCAGGGTGAGCGCGACGTGGTTGGCTGCGGTCGAGGTGCTCGCCGACCACACGTGCGTGTTCCAGCCCAGGTAGCCACCGTGCAGCGAGTTGACGCCATTGTTGATGTCGAGCTTGTAGGTCGTGCCGTTGAGGCTGAACTTTCCGTTTGCGATCCGGTTCGCGTAGCGGCCGATGATGGCGCCGAAGTACGTATCCCCGGAGCCCCCCGCCAGCGGCCACGGCGTGCCCGTCGCGCCCTGGGTGAAGTCAGCCACGTAGTCGGCCAGCTTCGGGAAGCCGAGCGCGACGTCGGTCAGCTGACCCTTCCGATTCGGCACCCAGATGGATTGGACGACGCCGCCGTAGTTGCTGATCGCCACCTTCATCCCGCCGCCGTTGCTGAGCGTGAACAGCTTCACGCGCTGGCCGTTGGCGGTGCCCCACGGGATGCTGCTGATGCTCATGCCCGAGCCGCCGCCGGACGAGCCCGGAGCGCCGGACCGGCGCCGGTGCCGCCGGGACCCCGAGGTGCCGGAAGGTGCTCCGTGATGTGCGGTCGCCCGCGTCTGGGTCCTACCGTGCCCGCGATGCGACGCGGGTGCTGCCACCGCAAGCGCAGAGCCTCCGGCGGCGAGCGCTGCCACGAGTCCGCCAACCGCCGCCAGCGCGAACGGTCTGCGAAACGCACGAGAAACGTGAGTCATCGACCCTCCCTGTTGGTTTCGCCTGCCTCCGGCCGTTTGCAGCAGGCGATCGTTGTGTGCAGACGCGCTTGTACCCACGACCGCCGTCGTGTTAACGTTAACATCGCGGTGGGTCGAGACGAGGGGTGGCGGTTCTGTGGGTGTCTGATCACCGGGATCGAACGTTTGGCGGACACTGATCGCGACCCAGACTGTGGCGCCGGGCTCAGGCGCCGGCAGCGGCCCGGGCGCGCAACGCCGCCTCGATCCGACCCAGCGCGAAGGCGGCGGTCTGGCGCTGGGTGTCGTCCAGCGAGCCGCCGAGCGCCGCCTGGGCGGCGGTCGCCACGGCCTCGCGCTGGCCGCGCAGCTCCGTCAGACGGGCAGCCAGCCCCTCGGCGCCGGGGTCGGCGGCGAGCTCGGCCAGGGCGGCATCGAGCGCCACCAGGAGCTGCAGTGCCGCCTCGCGATCGCGCCCCTGATCGAGGTCCAGGCGTGCCCGCAGGGTCAGCTCCTCGCAGGCCAGGGTCGGCTCCCGGCCCCCCAGCACCGCGGCCAGCCTCGCCTGGGGAGCCAAGATCCGCGACCGCCGCCGGCGGCCCCCGGGGAGCTCCAGCTCCCGCGCATCGGTCCACAGGCCGTCGGCGACCTGCTCGCCGGCGCCGAACCCGACGCGCGTGACGAGCGCCTGCCCTCGACCCACGGCGTGCAGGTGGGGGTCGGCGGTGACCAGGCGAAACGCGTGCAGGGCCCGGTTGAGCACGGCGAGCCCGGCGGCCAGCTCTGCCTCGCCGGCCGCCGCCAGCCAGGCGCGGGCCTGCGCCTCGCCGGCCAGCGGATGGCCGGAGTCGATCACGGTCGCGCGGCCGGTGGCGACCGGGGCGGGGCCGGGGGAGGGCTGGGCCTCTCGCGCGCGGCGGCGGGCGGCCAGTCGCCGGCGCTCCGGCGCCCCCAGCGTGGCGAACACGATTATGTGGGCCGGCGTGCCGTCGGTGTCGGTGTCGCGCAGCAGGTAGCGACCGTCAGGAGGCCCGAGCGGCCAGGGAAGCTCGACCTGGATGAAGCGAAACAGGGCCGAGGAGGTGCTCACCGCTCCGGCGGCGGCCGGGCCGGGTCAGCCCCGGGGCGTCCGGATCGCGTACCGGCTGGGCGCGATCGGGACGACCGGCTCCGGGATCTGGCTGATCCGGTTGATCAGCTGGATCCACTGCCCCGGCTGGAGGATGGCCTTGATCTGAGCCGAGAGCTTCTTGTTCGTGCCGTAGTCAGCAGTGAACAGGATCTGGATCCGGTTCTTGTGGTCAGCCTGGGCCAGCGTGTTGCTCTGGCCCTTGTAGGCGATGTCGCTGACGATCTCGTCCGGGCGCATCGACCCCTGGAGGGTGAGCAGGCGGCGGATCGTCATGTCCGTGATCGAGCCGGCCCCCTGGTGGCCCGCCACCGGGATGTTGTTGATCTTGGAGATGTCGAGGCTGGCTCCGGTCGCCCCCTGCTCGTCGACCCCGGTCGAGGCGTTGGCGCGGTGGCCGCAGGCCAGCCCGGAGACGTAGGGATCCAGGCCCGATGCCGACAGGAACTCGATCGTGGCCAGCACCTGGCGATCGATCAGGCCGGCCTCGATGTCGCGACGGCCGCAGTTGTAGATCTGCACGTGCGGATCCTGCAGGACGCGCTCGGTCAACTGCTCCTTGGACATCAGCAGCACCTGGCCGACGGTCGGGTTCTTGGCGCCGGGACCGAAGAACGGGTCGACTCCCGCGGCACGGTAGACGGCAGTCGCCTCGAGCAGCTTCCAGCCATCGAGGATCGGCTTGGGATCGATGTCAGGCGAGTTCTTGCCGGCGGGCTGGATCATGAAGTACAGATGCGGCGACAGGCCCTGGGTGGGGCCGCCGATCTTGCCGAGGATCGTCCCCGCGATCACGATCGAGCCGACCTTGAGCGGCTTGAGCGTGTACTGGTTGCGCGCCAGATGCAGGGTGTCGGAGAAGTAGTTCTGGAAGTTGGTGATCTGCGGACCGCTGCTCTTGAGTTGCAGATCGCCGCCGGCGGCGTACGAGGCCTTGCGGGCGGGATCGGCGAACAGGCGCTCCTTCACCAGCGGAGGGCTGACCGACTGGCTCTGCCCCGACGATTGCGTTCGCCTGGCCGCGGGATGATGGGCGCCGGCAGCGCTCCCGGACCCGCTGGCCGGGCGCGACGGCGTGCTCGACAGCGGGGTCGGGGTGGTGGGTTGCGAGCCCGCGGAGGCCGGATTGACCGGAGCCTTGGCCGGTGGCGGCGCCGACAGCTCCTTGGCGGTGTCGTTTGCCGTCAGCCTCACCGGCTTGGGTACCGGGTAGAGCTTCGACACCGTGCCCAGCTGCGAGTAGGTGTAGATGTTGCCGGTCTCGTCCTGGAGCTCTATGTAGTGCCCAAGCTGCGGGGTGTCGCCGATCTTGACGATCTTGCCGTCGTTGACGGCGATCACCGGTGAACCTGTCTTGGCGAAGATCGAGGTCCCCTTGCTGTTGGGATTGGAGTCGACCGCGATCGATGCGTTTGACCCCTTGACCCGGTGCTTGGCCAGCGAGACGACGGAGTCGTCGGCGTACTCGGCCGGAGCGGCGACGGGGAAGTGACCCTGCACGAGGCCGGTCAGCGAGCCGATCAGCTGCGACGGGATCCCGCCGATCAGCTTGGCGCGCAGCAGCACCGACTGCACGTACCAGTCGGCATGGTTGTAGGCGTAGATGGCACCCGAGAGGTTCTGCGAGGCGCCGGCCGCGTGCAGGTAGCGCGCCGCGGTGAAGATGGCGTCGACCGGGTTGTAGGGGTCGGCGACGCCGTCGCCGTTGGCGTCGACTCCCCACTGCTTCCAGGTCGAGGGCAGGAACTGCATCCAGCCGACGGCGTCCGCCGAGGAGACCGAGAGGTTGCGTCCGTAGTCGGTCTCGATCTCGTTGATCGCGGCCAGGACCTGCCAGGGGACGTTGTACTCGATCCCGGCGGCCTGGTAGATCGGGAGCAGGAAGGGGGGAATCTGGAAGGAGTCGATGAAGAAGTTGGGCACTCCGATGGGGGCGGCACCGGGCAGCGACAGCGAGTAGGTCGGGTTGCTGGCGCTCGGGACGCCGGCGCCGGTGGGCAGGCTGGGCGTCTTGGCCGGTGGCTTGGCCGCAGGAGTGGTCTTTTTCGTCTTGTGCTGCTGCTTGCGCTTGGTCTTCTTCTTCGGCTTGGGCTTGGGCTTGGGCTTGGGTTTGGGCTTGGCGGGCTTCTGCTTGTGAGACGAGCCCTTCTGCCTGGTACCGCCGCCGGGGGCCGGGCCGCCCGGCGCCGTGCTCGTCTGTGTCGTGGTCGAGCTCGAGGACGAGGACGAGGACGAGGACGAGGATGTAGTCGAGCTTGAGGTCGACCCCGAGGACGAGGACGAGGAGGTCGTCGAGCTCGACGAGCTCGAGCTGGCGATCGGCTCACAGGACGGGGTTCCGGTCACAACTGTGCCGTTGACCGTCAGCGACGGCGCTCCCGTGGGGTCGGGGTAGCTTACGGTGCTGCCGTCAGCCAGCCGCACCGTGAGCGTGCAGGCTTGCGCGGACGCGGTCGCCAGCGGCGCCACCGCAACCGTGACCAGGATCCCCACCGCCAGGATCAGCACGGCGAAGAACCTCCGCCGAGACATCAAGGCAGCCGTCTTTCTACTTCGACCAGCATTGGTCGTGCGCTCTCCAAGCACTTGTGACGTAAAAGACCTGCGCAGTTGGCCCGGAAGCTACTGACTGGTTCACGGGTTTGCAATCTGGAACCGCTCCGAATGGCTGGCGGAGACCCCACCCTAAGCCTTTAGCTGAGACTGAGTACCGGACTGAGTCCGCCCCCCGCCTTGTACAGTGGTCCGCGATGAGCGACGAGACGAGCTTCAAGGATCGCGTTACCCGCCAGGGCGAGGAGGCAATCGGCAAGCTCGCCCAGGAGCTGCTGGAGAACCCGGTCGTCAGCGGCGCTCTATCGGCGGCGTTCGAGACGCGCGACCGCGCGATGCGCGCGCAGGAGATCGCGATGGGCGCGCTCAACCTTCCGTCAGCGAGCGATCTCGAGCGGCTGACCCGGCGCGTGCGCAGCGTCTCGCAGCGACTCGAGGGCATCGAGGACGGGCTCGATCGCCTCGACGACCGGCTCCAACGGGCCGGCGACGCCGCCTCCACCGGCCAACTCGAAGCTCGGCTGGACAAGATCGAGGCCGCGCTGTCCCGTCTCGAGGCCACGGGCGCCGCCGACGGGTCGCGTTCCGGTGGGCGGGCGGCCGGGACGGCGCCAAAGCGATCGGCCCGCACGGCGGCGCCGAAGCGATCCACCGGCCGGACGGCGCCGAAGCGATCCACCGGCCGGCGCGGGAGCGCTCCGCCGGCCGACGGCTGACCGATCACCCGGCCAGCGCCGCGGTCGCGAGCTCCCCGAGCCGTTGCTCGGCGGCATGCAGGGCCTCGCCCTCGATCTGACGGGCCACCGGCAGCACCAGGTTCGAGACGAGCAGGACCGCGCCGGCCTCGAAGCCCAGTCGGTCAGCCAGCGTGAATAGGGCCGCCGCCTCCATCTCGACCGCGACCGCGCCGGCGGCGAGCCGATCTAGTTGGCGCTCAGGATCCTCGTAGTACAGGTCCGTCGAGGCGACCACGCCGCGCCGGACGCCGTCCCCGGCGGCCACCAGGCGCGCCACGAGCTCGGGACTGGCGGCGATTCGTGAGCCGGCGCCAAGCCGCTGACTGACTCCATCCTCAGCCAGCGCCTGCTCGGCGATCAGCAGCTCCCCGAGCCCGAGCTGGGGATCGAGCGCCCCGCAGGTCCCGATGCGCAGCAGGGTCTGAGCGCCCAGCTCGCGCAGCTCGCTGATCACGATCGCCGCGCTGGGGCCGCCCATGCCCGTGCTCTGGATGGTCAGCGGCCGCCCGTCGGCCACCGCCGCTCCCGTGTACCCCCACAGACCTCGGTTGTGGTTGAACATCTTGGGCTCGCGCAGCAGCGTCTGGGCGAGCCTGAGCGCCCGGCCGGGATCTCCGGGGAGCAGCACCCGCGGGGCCAGCGGGGCGGTCGGGTGCAGGTGGACGGGCACGGGCACGGCGGCGAGCTTAGTCTCACCGCCAGCAGCCGGCCACGGCTGAACCGCGGCTCGCGGGGGCCTAGACTTGCGCCGCCGATGACGGAGTTCAGATCATCCCGGGAGTTCAGGGAGGTCATGGATCGGACGTTCACGCTGATGAGCGAGGACCCCGGCATGGGCCCCCGGCTGCGCGACGCCGACACCCCTCAGCGCTTCGAGTTCACCGATCTGGATCTGGTCGTCAACGTCCGCGCCGGCCGCCCGGACGAGCCCAACCTCGTGTGGGAGTGGTCAGACGACATCGGCTGGGCGCCCAGGGTGGAGATGACGATGCGCTCCGAGATCGCCAACCGATACTTCCAGGGCAAGGAGAACATCGCGCTCGCAATCGCCCGCCGGCGGATCAAGGCCGGCGGGGACGTCAAGGCGGCGCTGGCCATCATTCCGATCACCAAGCCGCTGTACGCCCGCTACCGGGAGATGATCGCCGGTCACTATCCGCACCTGGTGGTGTGATCGCCCCCTGAGCTCGAGCACGTAGCCGCTCCGATCAGCACCGCGAGCACTCGGACGCCCCTGAGGAGCCGCGGATCGGCATGAGACGATATTTCCGGCGGAGCGATTGACACGCGGGTCGATGGCGAGTACACCTAGAGCCACACGCAAGGCAACAGGCCAGAACGTGGTGAGCGCGCGCAGCGCCACCGCGAGGCGCCGCCGGAAACGTGACGAGCGCCGACGGCCGACGCAGCGGGCCGTAACGTCCGCGGGCGGCGGGGCCTCGTCCTCACCGAGACTCCGTCGCCGACTTGCGGGCACCAGTGGTCGCGTTCGCGCTTCCTCGCCACGCATCCGGCGACCTCTCTCGGTGTCGCCGTATTTACAAACCGAACCACTCAGCGGGAACGCGGCGTGACCCTGGCGGATGCGTCAGCACGCGCCGGCGTCACCCCGACGACACTGCGGCGCTGGATCCGGAGCGGACTGATCCCCCAGTACGGCGGCGAGTGGTCGGACGCCGCCATCGGCCAGGCGCGCGTTGTCGCCAAGATGCGCGAGCGCGGTCACGCGCTGAGCGAGATCCGCGATGCCACCGAGCAGGGCAGGCTGGCCTTCGGCTTCCTCGATGACCTGTTCGCGCCCGATCAGCACCGCATCACCCGGGAGCAGGCCGCCCGTGAGACCGGGCTGCCGCCGGGTCTGATCGAGCGCGTGCTCGGCGGCATGGGCATCTCCTCCACTCAGGACGCCGGCGTGTCCGACGACGAGCTGGCGCTGTTGCGCTACGCGGCGGCCGCGCTCGAGTCGGGCTTTCCGCTGGTGGCGCTGCTGCAGCTGGTGCGCGTCTACGGTCAGGCCATGGCCCAGGTGGCCGACGCCGAGGTGCGGCTGTTTCACCTGTACGTCCACGAGCCGCTGATGCGATCGGGGTCGACCGGGGTTGAGACCGCCGAGCAGATGCTCGCGCTGTCGCGCCAGGTCCTGCCCCTGGCGGAGCCCGCGCTCGGGCAGCTGCATCAGCGCTATCTGCAGCATTTCGTAGAGCAGGACGTCGTCGGGCACATGGAGGCGGACCTCGACACGGGCGCGATCGATCTGGGCCGGATGCGGGTGGCGATCGCGTTTGCCGACCTGGCGGGCTACACCCGCCTCACCGAGGAGGAGGGGGAGCTGACGGCGCTCGACGCCGTCGAGCGGTTCCTGGACTCGGTCGAGCTCACCCTGCCCGGAGACGCGCGGACCATCAAGACGGTCGGCGACGAGGCGATGATCATCGGCTCGGACCCCGGCGCGCTGACCGACTGGGCGGTCGCGTTTCAGGGCAGGCAGCGCGAGCGGCCGTGGCCGCGGATCGCGATCCACTACGGCGTGGCGCTGTACCGCGATGGGGACTACTACGGGCGCGACATCAACATCGCCTCCAGGGTGGCCGCCCGGTCGGCCGGGCGCGAGGTGCTCGTGACCCGGCCGGTGGTGGACTACATCACACCGCCCGCGCCGCGGCTCGAGTTTCAGCGGATCGGAGAGGTACGGCTCAAGGGGTTCGCCGACTCCACCGAGGTGTTCGTCGCCCGCCGTCGCCCGGAGAGGTGATCTGCGAGGTGCTCGAGGAGGCTCGTGACCAGGGGCTGCTCGTTGCACGCCGGCCGGTCGTCGTCCTGTTCTCAGGCGGGCGAGATTCGACCTGCCTGCTCGACCTGGCGGCGGTCATCGCCGGCCCGCCGGCCGTGACCGCGCTGCATGTCAACTACGGGCTGCGAGAGGCGGCGGCGGGCGACGAGCGCCACTGCCGCGAACTGTGCGGGCGGATGGGCATCTCCTTGGAGATCCGGCACCCCCGACGGGAGCCGGCCGGGACCGGCAACCTCCAAGCCTGGGCGCGCGAGGAGCGCTATCGGGCGGCGACTGCGCTTGCCACCGAGCTCGGAGCGGAGATCGCCGCCGGCCACACCGCCACCGATCAGGTCGAGACGATCCTCTACCGGCTGGCCTCGTCGCCCAGCCGCCGGGCGCTGCTCGGGATGCGCGCTCGCGACGGCCTGGTGATCCGGCCCCTGCTCTCGTTCACGCGCGCGCAGACGGCCGCCTACTGCCGGGAGCGGGGGCTGAGCTGGCGCGAGGACGAGACAAACGACTCCGATGCCTACGCCCGAAACCGGATCCGGCGGCGGCTGGTGCCGGCCCTGGACGCCGTGCACCCGGCCGCGCAGGACAACGTGCTGGCGCTGGCGGCGATCCTGCGCGAGGAGGGTGAAGTCCTCGACGAGCTCGTGGACTCGGTGCTCGCGGGGCGCGATGAGATCCGGCTCGCCGAGCTGCGCCGGCTGGCGCCCGCGCTGCGCCGCCTCGTCGTCCAGCGGCTGGCCGACGCCGCCGCCGGAGGCCCGGCCGCCGGCGTGGGCCGCCGGGCCGAGGAGGTGGCCACGATGAGCGATCGCGGAACCGCCGCGCTCGACCTTCCGCACGGCATCCGCGCGACCGCGGTGGACGGGATGCTGCGGTTCGGCGCCACCCCTCATGCCAGGCGCTGAACCGGCGCCCGGCGACCTCATAGACTGAGCCCGTGAGCGACGACGACGCCATCGGGGAGGTGCTCGTCGGCGCCGGCGATCTCGAGCGCCGCGTCCGCGAACTGGCCAGCCAGGTATCCCGAGACTACGCCGGCAAGGACCTGCTCCTGATCGGGGTCCTCAAGGGGGCGGTGTTCTTCCTCTCGGACCTGATGCGACACCTCGAGATACCGGTCGAGGTGGACTTCATGGCGGTCGCCTCCTACGGCTCGGCCACCAAGTCCTCAGGAGTCGTGCGGATCCTCAAGGACCTGGACGCGGCGATCGAGGGACGCGACGTGCTGATCGTGGAGGACATCGTGGACTCGGGGCTCACGCTCCAGTACCTGCTGCGCAACCTGCAGGGACGCAACCCCGCCTCGCTGGAGGTGTGCGCGCTGCTGATCAAGCCCGAGCGGCGCAAGGTGGACCTCCAGACCCGCTACGTCGGCTTCGAGATCCCCGACCGGTTCGCGATCGGCTACGGCCTCGACCACGCCGAGCGCTACCGGAACCTCCCCTATGTGGCGGCGCTAAAGGACTGAAACCCCTGCTGAATACGGCCTCTCAGCCCTGCTTGCGGTCCAAACCCAGGTGCTACGCTTGCTAATCCCGGGTCTCCTGGCGCAAATTCGAATGCGCTTGGGACGCCGGGCCTCCCGCGGGGAATCCAATACATGAGCCGGTTTTTCAAGAGCGCTGCCTTTCCGATCCTGATCGTCGTCGTGCTGGCGTTCTTCGCCCAGAAGCTGATCGGGAGCTCCAGTCACGGGACTCCCCAGACGTTCGGCGACCTCCTGTACCAGCTTGACAACAAGCAGGTGGCAAAGCTCTCCCTGGACCAGAAGTCAAACAGCGCCAACGTCACGCTGACCGACGGCACCAAGTACTCGGTCGGCTATCCCGACTCCTACGCGCCGACGCTGATCAAGGACGCGCAGTACGACGTGCCGCAGCAGGGGTTCAACGTCCAGGACAAGTCGTCCAGCGGCTGGCTGTCGCTGCTGACCTACATCCTGCCGTTCATCATCTTCATCGGCTTCTGGATCTTCCTCATGAACCAGGTCCAGGGCGGCGGCTCCAAGGTGATGTCGTTCGGCAAGTCCCGCGCCAAGCGGATGTCGGTCGACTCCCCCAAGATCACGTTCCGGGACGTGGCCGGTGTCGACGAGGCCGTCGAGGAGCTGCACGAGATCAAGGAGTTCCTCGAGAACCCCAAGAAGTTCCAGGCGCTGGGCGCCCGGATCCCCAAGGGGGTGCTGCTGTACGGGCCTCCGGGCACCGGCAAGACGCTGCTGGCGCGCGCGGTCGCCGGCGAGGCGGGCGTCCCCTTCTTCTCGATCTCGGGGTCTGACTTCGTCGAGATGTTCGTCGGGGTAGGCGCCTCGCGCGTGCGTGACCTGTTCGAGCAGGCCAAGCAGAACTCACCCTGCATCATCTTCATGGACGAGATCGACGCCGTCGGACGGCACCGGGGGGCGGGCCTGGGTGGCGGTCACGACGAGCGCGAGCAGACCCTGAACCAGCTGCTGGTCGAGATGGACGGCTTCGAGATGAAGGACAACATCATCCTGATCGCCGCCACCAACCGGCCTGACATCCTGGACCCGGCGCTGCTGCGCCCGGGGCGCTTCGACCGCCAGATCGTCGTCGACCGCCCCGATCGCCTGGGCCGCAGGAAGATCCTCGAGGTCCACACGCGCGGCAAGCCGCTGGCCAGGGAAATAAACGTGGACGCGCTCGCCGGACAGACCCCCGGCTTCACGGGCGCCGATCTGAGCAACCTCGTCAACGAGGCGGCGCTGCTGGCCGCCCGCAACGGCAAGCGCGAGATCACCCAGCTGGAGCTGGAAGAGGGAATCATGCGCGTGATCGCCGGGCCCGAGAAGAAGACGCGGGTGATGAGCAACAAGGAGCGCCGGATCACCGCCTACCACGAGATGGGCCACGCGATCGTCGGCCACTACCTGCCCAACTCCGACCCGATCCACAAGATCTCGGTGATCTCCCGCGGCCAGGCGCTCGGCTACACGATCTCGCTGCCCGGCGAGGACAAGTTCCTGACGACTCGCGCCGAGCTGCAGGACACGATGGCGATGACGCTGGGTGGTCGCGCCGCCGAGGAGATCTCGTTCGAGGAGATCACCACCGGCGCCTCCAACGACCTGGAGAAGGTCACCCAGACGGCCAAGCAGATGGTGATGCGGTTCGGAATGTCCGAGAAGCTGGGTCCCCGGGTGTTCGGCCACGACCACGGGATGCCGTTCCTGGGCCGGGAGTTCAGCGCAGAGCCCGACTACTCCGACGAGATCGCGCGCGAGATCGACGACGAGATCCGCCGGATCGTCGAGACCGCTCACGTCCAGGCCAAGACGATCCTGAGCGACAAGCGAGCCAGCCTGGAGAAGCTGTCGGAGATCCTCATCAAGCGCGAGACGATCGAGAAGGCGCAGTTCGAGGCGCTGCTCGAGGGCTCGACCGAGGAAGAGGTGTTCGGCTCCGAGGCTCCGGCCCCGCCCGAGGTGCCGACCGTCACCGGCACTCCCGCGGAGCGCAGTCCCGGACGGGACGCCCCACGGCCGCTGCCCCGCCCGGGGCTGGCCGGCGGCACCGCCGAGTAACTGAGCTAACTGACGTAACTGACACACTCTGTCACCCACGTGTGACAGGTCTTCTGTCACGGTGGGGCGGTGCCCGACGCGGATGGCAAATCGGTTCCAGGAGACCCGAATCGCCATCCACGTGAGGTGTTGCTGGCTCGGTTGGCCAAACGACAGCTGGGCGTGGTCTCGGCGGCCCAGCTGTACGCCCTCGGATTCACATATGAGCAGATCAAGTCGCTTATCCGGCGCGGCTGGCTGCACCGGATCTACCACAACGTGTACGCGGTCGGCCATCGTCACCTCGTCGACCGGGCCTACCTGGTCGCCGCGTGGCTGAGCGTCGGCCCCGACTCCTTCCTCAGCCACCGGACGGCCGCTGCGCTCTGGGGCCTGCGAGCCATCAACGTGCACGCGATCGAGGTCACGGTGCCGGGAGCCGGAGGCCGCCGGCGGTCCGATCTGCGGCTCCATCGGACGCGGCGAAAGCCGCATCCTGACGACATCCGGACGCGCGGACTGGTTCGAGTCAGCTCGGTCCCGCGACTGCTCGTCGAACTGGCGCCCCGGGAATCGCCGGCCGAGGTGGAGCGACTGGTCACGGTGGCGGTCCAGAAGCGTCTCCTGCGGCTCGACGCGCGCGACGGGCTGGCGAGGCTGGAATCCGCGCTGGCACGGCACGACCGCTGGCCCGGAATGAGCCGCCTCACGGCCGCGCTCGCCGGCTACCGCCGAACCGAGGACCACAAGTCGAACCTGGAGCTCGCCTTCGACCGCCTGCTGGATCGCCACCCGGAGATCCCGGACCCGGAGCGCAACATCCAGATCGACTGCTGGGAGATCGACCGCTTCTGGCCGGCCCGCAACCTGGCCGTCGAGCTGGACGGGCGCCCGTACCACGTGGCGGTCAGGGACATGGAAAAGGATCGCGTCAAGGATGCGGCGCTCCAGCGCCTCGGCTTCATCCCGCTCCGGTTCACCGACTTTCGCTTCGAGCACGATCCCCCGGGGATCCTCCGGGACCTGCGCGGCTTTTTGGGGATTGGCCAGCCCGAGCCCGGCCGGTCCGAGCCCGGCCGGTCCGAGCCCGGCTGGCCCGAGCCCGGCTAGCCCGGCAGGGGCGGGTTGAGGCCCGCGGCGTGGCACTGCGCCAGCCCGGTGGCGAGACCGGGCGCTGCCGCCAGCCGCGGCCCTCGGGCGAAGGCCGGATGCGTGAAGTCGAAGTAGTCGGTCATCGGCTGGGCGTTGGCGTCACGGAAGGTCATTGCCGGCAGGTTCCACTTGCGCTCGATGAACGCGGTGATCGAGGTGTGGTCCTGGACGACGCACGAGGCGTAGTTGGCGCGAGCCCAGGGGGAGACGACCACCAGGGGCACACGGAAGCCGTAGCGGTCGAAGCCCCCGGGAGACAGCGGGGGCTGGCCGGGGGCTCGGATCGGCGCGATGTCGTCGGGCTTGATCGCTCGCGGCGGCGGCACGTGGTCGTAGTAGCCGCCGTGCTCGTCGTAGGTGAGGAAGAACGCCGTGTTCTTCCAGGTCGGGGCGTGCATCAGCGCCTCGACGATGCTCGACACGAACTCCTCGCCGACCTGGATGTCCTGGGGGTTCTCCTCCGAGGTCGTCGTGTACTGCGGATCCAGGAACGTGAACCGCGGCAGCTTGCCGGCGGCGGCGTCGGCGAAGAACTGGGTCATCGGCCGCAGCCGGGAGGTGCGGGCCGACGTGACGAAGCCGGGCACGATCGCGGCGCTGGGGGCGTTCTGGAAGTAGTTCGCCCAGTCGATGTGGTGGGCGTCCAGGCGGTCGAAGATCGTGCCGTTGGCGGCCGGGATCGACGACGTCTGGCTGCTGGTGGCCGTCAGGCCCGACGCGGTCCCGGTGAACAGGAAGCGGCGGTTGGGATAGGTCTGGGCCATGACCGAGCAGAAGTAGCGCTCCCCGACCGGGAAGTGCCGCACCAGCGAGTAGGTGAACGGCAGATCGTGCTTGTCCCAGAAGCGCATCGCGATCGGGCCGCTCGCCTTGACGAAGCCGTCGTTGCGCCCAGCATCGTAGGACTCGTGGGACGCGTCCCAGGTCTGGGAGGGCTCGCCGGAGAGCTGGCACGGAGACGTCGCGGCCTGGGCGTAGACACGATTCCCGTTGGCGTCGGGGTTGAAGTTCGCCAGCCTGCCGTGGCGCACCGTCAGCCCATCCACCTTCCGGCGTCCGGCGATCTGGTGGGGGACCATCCCGAGCAGGTTGTCGAAGGAGTGGTTCTCCATCATCAGCACCACGATGTGCTCGATCTCCGGCATCGTCTGCGTCCCGGCGGGGAGGTGGGGGAAGGGACGGCTGTTGGGGAGGCGGATGCCGGGCAGGTGCCTGACCGGCCGCGCCCAGGCCGGGAGCCCGGAGAAAGCGACCGCGGCCGCGCCCCCGGCGGCCCCCCTTAGCAGAGAGCGGCGGGTCATCCCGCGCCGGCTCCCTGGATCGTGTCCGCTCATCGCGCCCAGGTGTATACCAGCAAACCCGAGGTCCCAGGATCGCTTGCGAGGCCGCCGGTAACCGGCTGATAACAGCGGGTAACGTGCTGGCGATGGAGACCGACAGCCGCCGGGGGCCCAGTGCCCTCATGCTCAAGCTGACCAGGCTCTGGCTGCCGCTGGCGATCGCGGTGGCCGGCGTGGTGCTGATCGTGATCGGCCATGGGCGCTATTCCGACCTGGCCAACAGCCGGTCGCTGGAGTCCGGCGCCGGCGTGGCGCTGCTGCTCGTGGCGATCATCGTCTGGATGGTCAACTGGATGTTCCGGATGAGCGTCGGCAGCACCCGGGATCGGGAGGACGAGGAAGAGGCGCGCGACTACTTCGATCGCACCGGCCGCTGGCCCGACGAGGAACCCGGCGAGGAACTCGGCAAGGAACTCGACGGGCAGCCAGACCGGGAGCCCGACGAGGAGCCAGACCAGGAGCCCGACGGACCTCGGCGCGATCGGGGGCGATAGCGATGCAGGATTTCGCCGTCATGGGGATCGTCAACGTGACCCCCGACTCGTTCTCGGATGGCGGCAGGTATCTCGAGCCGGCGGCCGCGATCGCCCACGGCCTCGAGCTCGAGGCCGCCGGAGCCGCGATCCTCGACATCGGTGGCGAATCGACCCGGCCGGGCGCTCTGCCCGTCTCGCAAGCCGACGAGCTGCGGCGCGTGATACCGGTGATCGAGGGGCTGATGGAGGCGGGGACGGGCGCGCGGGTCTCGATCGACACCTCCAAGGCCGCGGTCGCCCGGGCGGCCCTGGGCGCGGGAGCCTCGCTCGTCAACGATGTCACCGCGCTGCGCGGGGATCCCGAGATGGCGGCGGTGATCGCCGAGCATCAGGTGGACTGCTGCCTGATGCACATGCTCGGGAAGCCGCGCACCATGCAGCACGATCCGCGCTATGACGAGGTGGTCTCAGACGTCAAGGGCTTCCTGGCGGCCAGGATGGCGTTCGCCGTCGCCCACGGGATCGCGGAGGAGCGGGTGCTGCTCGACCCGGGGATCGGCTTCGGCAAGACCCTGGAGCACAACCTGGAGCTGCTGCGCCGGCTCGACGAGCTGGTGGCGTTGGGCAGGCCGATCGTGATCGGCACCTCGCGCAAGTCGTTTTTGGGCAAGATCACGGGCAGCGCGGTGGGCGAACGCGACGCGGCCACGATCGCCACCAACGTCCTGGCCTACGAGCGAGGAGCGCGCTGGTTCCGCGTGCACGATGTCCGTCCCACCTACGACGCGCTGGCGATCACGGCTGCTACGGTCCGTCGCCCATGGCCGACGACGACGCCGACGAGTTCGACGATGTCGACGACGTAGACGGGGACGAGGAGGAGGAGGGCTCCGAGCCCGAGGTCACGATCGAGATCAGCGGGCTGTCGCTGTTCACGCACGTGGGGGTCACCACCGCCGAGAGAGAGGTGGGACAGCGTCTGCTGTTGGACCTGCGGATCGACGTCGGCGAGTGCGACGCCACGATCACCGACCGGATCGAGGACACGATCGACTACGCCCAGGTGTGCGACGTCGCCAACCTGGTCGCCCAGCAGCGCTCCTACAAGACGCTCGAGCGGCTGTGCGCGGCGATCGCCGACCGGCTGCTCGAGCGCTACGAGCCCCACGCGGTCTGGGTCAAGGCGGCCAAGCCCGAACCGCCGCTGGCGCTGCCGGTGACCGAGGTATCGGTCGAGGTGTGGCGCGAGGCGGCCGGCGCCTAGTGGTGGTCCCCGTTGCGGCGGCGGCCACCGACGGTCCCTTGAGTGAGCGCGGGTTTCTGGGGCTCGGCTCCAACATCGGCGACCGCCGCGGGCACCTGTCAGAGGCGGTGGCCGCTCTGCCGGGGCACGGGGTCTCGGTGCTCGCCTCCTCGTCGGTCTACGAGACCGAGCCGGTGGGGCTCGTGCTCGATCAGCCCGACTTCTACAACGCCTGCCTGGCGATCGAGACCGGGCTGGATCCCGAGTCGCTGCTGGACGCCTGCAAGGCCGTCGAACGCGAGGTGGGGCGCGCGGCCGGGGGTCCGCGCCATGGACCTCGGGTGATCGATGTCGACCTGCTGGCGCTGGGCGACGCTCGGTACCGGTCGCAGCGCCTGACCCTGCCTCACGCCGAGGTCAGCTCGCGGCGCTTCGTGCTGGTGGGGCTGCTCGAGCTCGATGCCGGGATGAAGCTTCCCTCCGGCGAATCCCTGGCCGGCCTGGAGGCCGCGCTCGGGGACGGCCAGCAGGTCCGCCGCGTCGGCCCGCCGCTGGTGTAATTGCCAGATGCTCCTGGTCGTCGACGTCGGCAACACCCAGACGCACTTCGGCGTCTACCTCGACGGCACCCGGGAGATCGCCGAGCACTGGCGGTTCGCCACCGTGCGCGTGTCGACGCGGGACGAGCTCGGCGCCGCGCTCTCCAACCTGCTCGCTCTGCGAGGGCTCGGGTTCACCGACATCGATCGCTCCATCGTCTCCTCGACCGTGCCCCAGCTCTCGGAGGAATGGACCGCGATGGCGCAGCGGTACCTGGGTCACGAGATGCTGGTGGTGGGCCCGAGCCTCAGGACCGGGATGCCGATCCGCTATGACAACCCCCGGGAGGTCGGGGCCGACCGGCTGGCCAACGCGATCGCCGCCTACGAGCGGGTTCACGACTCGTGCGTGGTCGTCGACTTCGGCACCGCGATCACCTACGACGTGGTCTCGGCTGCCGGCGAGTACCTCGGCGGGATCATCACCCCGGGCGCCGAGATCTCGATCGACGCCCTGTACGAGCGGGCCGCCAAGCTGCCCAAGGTGGAGCTCGCCGAGCCACGGGCCCTGATCGGCAAGTCGACGGTGGAGGCGATCCGGTCTGGGATCGTGTTCGGGTTCGCCGGTCAGGTGGACGGGATCGTGCGCCGGCTGCGCGAGGAGCTGGGCGCGGACACGACGGTGATCGCCACCGGAGGGCTGGCCTGGGCGCTGGTGCCGGCGGTGCGAGAGACGATCGACGAGATCGACGACCTGCTGACGCTCACCGGGCTCCGGCTGATCTGGGAGCGCAACGCCAGCCAGCTGGCTGGCTAGCCAGCCAGGCGGTGGGGGGACCGGGAGCTCGAGACCGAGCGCCGGGGCCGGCCGGCCCGGGGCGCCGGGGTGCCGACGGGGCGCCGGGTCAGCCGAGGCGGGGCACCGGGACGTCGGGAGTCCGGGCGACGCTGGCGGCCAGGATCAGGAAGGCCAGCCGCCGGCGGTTGCTCGGCTCGGCCGTCTCCACTTCGGCGTACGTGTCCAGCAGCCCCCGGATCACTCCGAACAGCGGCGCGTCGTCGATGTCCGGGGGAACCTCGCAGGCCAGACGGGCGAGCGCCAGCATCTCGGGTCCGCCCTCGCTGCCGCGCATGGTCGCGATCGCCCCCAGCATCACGAACTCGGCCACCCGGTCCAGGAGCAGGTGCGAGGCCCGGTCGTGCTCGCCGACCGCGGGGCCGGCGGGCCCGAGCGGCTCGCCGGCCGCGATCCGCAGCGACTGGTCGGAGGCGATGCTGCGGATCTGAGCGGCCGACAGCCCCACCTGGAGGGCCGAGCGCAGCTGCGTGACCGCCGACATCAGGGTGTGGCCGTAGGGGGCGTCGGAGGCGAACAGGATCTGGCCGGGGGGCACGAGCGCGAACAGCGCCTGCAGGTCGGCCGGCATCCACCATGCGGTGTCGAACAGGAGGTTGGGATGATCGGCGGCCACCCGCCAGATCCAGGAGAGATCCGTGATCCCGGCGTGGGCGAGGATGAACCGAGCCCGCGGGTAGGCGCCCGCCAGGGCCACCATGTGGGCGCCGAGCGCGGGGATCCCGCGCCCGGCGTGGACCAGGATCGGGAGCTCGCGCTCGTCGGCGATCGCGGCCAGCGACGCGACCGCCGGATGATCCAGCGTGAACTGCTCGGCCCGGGGGTGAAGCTTTATGCCCCGGGCGCCCGCGTCCAGGGCGCGCAGCGCCTCGGCGGCCGCGTCGGCGCCGTTGGGGCTGACGCGACAGAACGGGGTCAGCCGGCCGTCTGACCGGGCGGCGGCCTCGATCACCATGTCGTTGGCCGGCCCATATCCGTCGGGCTCGTGCATGGGAAACACGAACGCGCCCCGGGCGGTGGCCGTCGAGAGCTGGTGCAGCAGCTCGTCAGGGGTCTGGCTCATCCCGTCGGGGTCGTTCTGACCCAGATGCGTGTGGGCGTCGAACAGCTCCAGGTCCGGGATCTGCTCGCGCAGCAGCTGGGCCCAGGGGGCGATGAAGGTGGCGATGTCCACGCCCGGATTCGTACCATGAATCGGTCTTGGCCCTTTTCACAGACATCCTGGTGGCACCGCCTCGGCGCGACAGCGCCGCTTGGGCGCGGACGCCGGTCGAGCCCCGGACGGAGGCCCGGACCCCGGCGGCGACCGAGACGCGGGAGCTGAGCGAGGCTTGGACGCTGGGCGGCGTGCCGATCGCCAATCGCGTCGTGCTGGCCCCGCTGGCCGGGATCGGCAACTGGTTCGTGCGCCTGCAGGCCAAGCGCCACGGGGCCGGGCTGGTGGTCTCGGAGATGGTCTCGAGCTTCGCCGTGCACCATCGCAACGAGCGCACCTGCCGCGAGCTGCTGCGCATCCACCCCGATGAGCACCCGGTGGCGGTGCAGCTGTTCGGCCACGACCCCGACGTGATGGCCTCCGCGGCCGAGCGGGTGGCCGCTGCCGGTGCCGACCTGATCGACCTCAACATGGGCTGCCCCGTGCCCAAGGTGTGCAAGACCGGAGCGGGCGCCGCGCTGCTTTCAGACCCCGACCGCGCGGTGGCGCTGGCGCGGGCGGCGGGGCGGGGCAGCGGGCTTCCGGTGACCGTCAAGCTGCGCTCCGGCGGACACCCGGGCGACTACAGCGGGATCGAGCTGGCTCGCCGCCTGGCGCGCGAGGAGGCCGTCGCCGGCCTGTGCATCCATCCCCGGCACGCCTCCCAGCGCCACAGCGGGCGCCCGGACTACGAGCTGGCGCGGGAGCTCGTGGAGACGCTGCCGGTTCCGGTCGTGATCTCCGGCGGGTTGCGGACCCCGGAGGCGGTGCGCGAGGCGTTCGCCAGCACCGGTGCCGCCGCCGTCGCCCTGGCCCGGGGATCACTGGGCAACCCATGGCTGTTCGGAGAGCTGCTGGGCGCCCGGGCGACAGAGCCGAGCCGGGAGGAGATCCTGGCCGAGCTTGACTGGGTCATCGACCGGGCCGCCGAGCACCTCGGTCCCGAGCGGGCCGCCCGCTACCTGCGCAAGTTCTATCCCTGGTACCTGGAGCGGCTGGGCGGCGACCGCGCGCTCCAGGATGCACTGCAGCGCGTCCCCACGCTCGCGGACGCCCGGAGCCTGCTCGGGATCGTCTCCTAGACGCCTCCGGACGCCTTCTATACTCATGCGCCCCACGCGGCCGGTAGGCGTGGGATTCCCGCCGCGCAGAGGCGGGTTTTTCTCGCCCCGAACGCTCCAACCACAGGTCTTGATCGCTATGCCCAAGGACGTCATCCTCACCCAGGAGGGCCTCGCCAATCTGAAGGCGGAGCTCGACCATCTCTCGACCTCGCGGCGCCGCGAGGTCGCTGCTCGGATCAAGGAGGCTCGCGAGTTCGGTGACATCTCCGAGAACGCCGAGTACGACGACGCCAAGAACGAGCAGGCGATGCTCGAAGCGCGCATCGCCGGTCTCGAGGACAAGCTTCGCTCGGCGACGGTCGTCGACGCCTCGGATCTCGATACCGACGTCGTACGCGTCGGATCGATCGTGCACGTCAAGGACGAGGCCGGCAAGTCCAACAAGTACACGATCGTCGGATCCGCCGAGGCCAAGCCGGGCGAGATGAAGCTCTCCAACGAGTCGCCGGTCGGCAAGGCCCTGCTCGGCCACAAGCGCGGCGAGGAGGTCAGCATCGTCACGCCCCGGGGCGAGCGCAAGCTCAAGATCACCAAGATCGACGTCGGCGCGAGGTAGGCCCAGAGCCGGATGAGCCGGCACGCCTGGGCCGCGTTCGCGGCCATGTCGGTCCTCTGGGGCGTCTCCTACCTGCTGATCGAGATCGCCGTGCGCGGTGGCCTGCCGGCCGCGGACGTGGCCTGGCTGCGGGTCGTGATCGCCGCCGTGCTGCTCGGCGGGTTGGCGTGGCGCGCCGGGACCCTGGGCTCGCTGCGCGGCCGCTGGCGGTGGCTGCTGGCCTACGCGGTGGCCGAGATCTCGATCCCGTTCCCGCTGATCGCCGCGGGCGAGGTTCACGTCGCGTCGTCGCTGGCGGCGATCATCATCGCCTCGGTGCCCCTGATCGGCGCCCTCCTGGCGCTGCGCTTCGACCACGCCGAGCGGCCGACTCCGAGCCGGGCGGTCGGGCTCGCGCTGGGCTTCTCGGGAGTCATCGTGCTGATGGGAATCGACATCGTGGGCTCCAGCGCCGAGCTCGTGGGCGCGCTTGCTGTCCTGGGCGGCGCGGTGGGCTACGCGATCGGCCCGATGCTGATCAAGCACCGGCTGGGGGGTCTTGACCCACGCGCGCTCATGGCCGCCAGCCTGGCGCTGGCCACCCTGATCCTGACCCCTTTCGCGGCGCTCGACACGCCGTCGCGGATGCCCTCCACGGGCGCGCTGGCCGCCGTGGCCGCGCTCGGCGTGTTCTGCACGGCGGCCGCGTTCGTGATCTTCACGGTCCTGATTCGCGAGGCGGGCACGAGCCGGGCGATGGTGATCACCTACATCAACCCGGTGGTCGCCCTGGGGCTGGGGGTGGGGCTGCGCGGGGAGCGCCCGGGCGTGGGAACGATCCTCGGGCTGGCGCTGATCCTGGTCGGATCCTGGGTGTCGACACGCCCGCATGAAGAGGCTGTGAACTCGCGCACAGACCGGCATTCCGCGCGGCGGAGTCCCGCAGACCGGCTGTTAGACTGACCTATGGCTCGAAGGTTGAACCGTTCGAACTCATCCAGTGCGGCGTTTGCGCCGTAATAGCATGAGTGAGACGGAGCCTTCGCGTCCCTCCAGCCGGTGCAGCGCACGACGACTCCGGCAGCGCAGGAGACTCAAAGCAAGACAACCCCGCGACCAACTTCCTTCAGTAGCACAGCCACGAACCCATTAGGAAGCCCATGTTTGAGCGATTTACAGAACGAGCTCGTCAAGTGGTCGTCTTGGCTCAGGAAGAGGCCCGGACCCTCAAGCACAACTACATCGGCACCGAGCACATCCTGCTCGGGCTGCTGCGCGAAGAGGAAGGTCTCGCCGCGCGCGTCCTGGAGTCGCTGGACATCACCGTGGAGCGCGTGCGCGCCCAGGTGGTGCGGATCGTCGGTTCCGGTGAGGAGGTCACGTCCGGGCAGATACCGTTCACTCCGCGCGCCAAGAAGGTGCTCGAGCTGGCGCTGCGCGAAGCGCTGAGCCTGGGCCACAACTACATCGGGACCGAGCACATCCTGCTCGGCCTGGTGCGCGAGAACGAGGGCGTGGCCGCCCGGATCCTGCTCGACTTCGACGCCGACTCCGAGAAGATCCGCAACGAGGTCATCCGGATGCTGTCGGGCCCGGGCAGCCGCCAGCGCGGCTCGGGCGCGGCCGCCGCGGGCGCGGCGGGCCCCGGGGAGAGCAAGAAGTCATCCAAGCTGCTCGACCAGTTCGGGCGCAACCTGACCAAGCTCGCCTCCGAGGGCAAGCTGGACCCCGTCGTCGGCCGGGAGACCGAGATCGAGCGCATCATGCAGATCCTGTCGCGCCGCACCAAGAACAACCCGGTGCTGGTCGGCGAGCCGGGGGTCGGCAAGACCGCCGTCGTCGAGGGCCTGGCCCAGCGGATCACCAACTCCGACGTGCCCGAGCTGCTCAAGGGCAAGCAGATCTACACGCTTGATCTGGCCGCCCTGGTGGCGGGGTCCAAGTACCGAGGAGAGTTCGAGGAGCGGCTCAAGAAGGTGATGAAGGAGATCACCCAGCGCGGCGACATCATCCTGTTCATCGACGAGCTGCACAACCTGGTGGGCGCGGGTGCCGCCGAGGGCGCGATCGACGCTGCGTCCATCTTGAAGCCGGCCCTGGCCCGAGGCGAGCTGCAGACGGTCGGCGCGACCACGCTCGAGGAGTACCGCAAGTACCTGGAGCGCGACTCCGCGCTGGAGCGGCGCTTTCAGAAGATCACGGTCGACCAGCCCTCGACCGAGGAGTCGGTGCAGATCCTCAAGGGCCTGCGCGACCGCTACGAGCAGCATCACAAGGTCAACATCACCGACGAGGCCCTGGAGGCGGCGGCCGACCTGGCCGACCGCTACATCTCCGACCGCTTCCTGCCCGACAAGGCGATCGACCTGATCGACGAGGCGGCGTCGCGGATGCGGATCAAGTCGATGACCTCCCCGCCCGTGTACCGCGAGCTCGAAGATGAGATCGAGGAGACGCGTCGCGCCAAGGAGGAGGCGATCGAGTCCCAGGAGTTCGAGAAGGCGGCCAACCTGCGTGACACCGAGCGCCGGCTCACCCAGCGCAAGCGCGAGCTCGCGGATCAGTGGGAAGCCGGTGAATCGACCGAACGGCCCTCGATCGGCGAGGAGGAGATCGCCGACATCGTGTCGATGTGGACCGGCATCCCCGTGTTCAAGCTGACCGAGGCCGAGACCCAGAAGCTGATGCGCATGGAGGAGGAGCTTCACAAGCGCGTCATCGGCCAGCACCCGGCGATCGAGGTCGTCTCCAAGGCGATCCGGCGCTCGCGGGCGGGTCTGAAGGATCCCAAGCGCCCGACGGGCTCGTTCATCTTCCTCGGACCGTCCGGGGTCGGCAAGACCGAGCTGGCGCGCACGCTCGCCGAGTTCCTGTTCGGCGACGAGGACACGATGGTCCGGATCGACATGTCGGAGTACATGGAGAAGCATGCGGTCTCGCGGCTGGTGGGCTCGCCTCCGGGCTACATCGGCTACGACGAGGGCGGCCAGCTGACCGAGGCGGTCCGGCGCAAGCCCTACAGCGTGCTCCTGCTCGACGAGATCGAGAAGGCCCACCCCGACGTGTTCAACATCCTGCTGCAGATCCTCGAGGACGGCCGGCTGACCGACGCCCAGGGCCGGACGGTCGACTTCCGCCACTGCATCGTGATCATGACCTCGAACATCGGCGCCTCGGAGATCTCCCGGGACACGCCCCTCGGCTTCGCCGTCTCCGACGGCGAGGGCGGGATCACCTACGACGACATGAAGAACCGGATCATGGGCGAGCTCAAGAAGGTCTTCCGGCCCGAGTTCCTCAACCGGATCGACGACGTGATCGTCTTCCACAAGCTGGCCAAGGGCGAGATCAAGGAGATCGTCGACCTGCTGCTGCTGCGGATCCGGGAGTCGTTGGCCGATCGCGAGCTGCAGCTGGAGCTGTCGGAGCCGGCCAAGGACCTGCTCGTCGAGAAGGGCTGGGACCCGGCGATGGGCGCCCGGCCCCTGCGCCGGGCGATCCAGCGCTACATCGAAGACCCGCTCGCGGACTTCGTGCTGCGCTCGCAGGTGCCGTCGGGGTCGACGGTCCTGGTCGAGCCGGGACCGGACGGAGACTCCGAAGAGGACGTCAAGCTGTCGGTGATCGAGCCCGAGCCCCAGCCCACGCCGGTGGGCGTCGGAGCCCAGGGCGGCTCCGAGCAGGGCGACGAAGGCTCCGAGCCGGCCCCCGACGCGCCGGATCAGCCGCCCGAAGGCGACTGACCGCTTCATCGAGAACGTGCCAATTCATTGACATCTGGCCGAGCCGTCGGGGCCGCCCCGTAGGCTCGGTCAGATGGCAAGGCCCTCCTCGGTCCACGTCTGCTCTGACTGCGGCCACGAAACCGCCCGGTGGGCGGGCCGCTGCCCGGCCTGCGGGGAGTGGAACACGCTCGTCGAGCAGGTGCGGGTGGCGGCGGCGCGGGGCGGGGGCGGGTCAGGCGGCTCGGGGCGGAGCGGCTCGGCGAGCCGGGCGGCCGCGGTCGCTCCGATCGCGCTGCGTGACGTCGAGGCGGTCGAGCACGAGCGCCTGAGCACCGGCATCGGGGAGCTCGACACCGTGCTCGGGGGCGGCCTCGTGCCCGGATCGCTGGTACTGATCGGCGGGGCGCCCGGGATCGGCAAGTCAACGCTGACCACGATGGCGCTCGCCAATCTGGTCAGCGCCGGGCGCAGGACCCTGTACGTCTCGGCCGAGGAGTCGGCCGCCCAGATTCGCCTGCGCGCCCAGCGCCTGGGTGGCGGTGACGCGCTCGCGGTGCCGGTGATCGCCGAGACCGACCTGCACGCCGTGCTGGCCACGCTGCAGCAGGTGCGTCCCGAGGTGTGCGTGATCGACTCGGTGCAGACGCTGCACTGCGTCGATCTGGCTTCGGCCGCGGGCTCGGTCGCGCAGGTCCGGGAGGTGGCGGGCGAGATCATGCGCGTGGCCAAATCGCTTGGGATCGCCGTGCTGCTCGTCGGCCACGTCACCAAGGAGGGGGCGCTGGCCGGGCCCCGGGTGCTCGAGCACCTGGTCGACTGCGTGCTGCAGTTCGAAGGCGAGCGCGAGCGGACTTATAGAACCGTGCGCGCGATCAAGAACCGCTTCGGCTCCACCGACGAGGCGGGCGTGTTCGAGATGCGCGACCACGGCCTGGTGGAGGTGCTCGACGCCTCGGCGCGCTTCCTGGCCGAGGCCACGCGCGCTGCCGGCAGCGTGGTCCTGTGCGCGATGGAGGGCTCGCGCCCGCTGCTCGTCGAGGTCCAGGCGCTGGTCAGCTCCTCCGAGCTCGTGCCCCCGCGCCGCGTCGTCTCCGGTCTGGACCGAAACCGGGTGGCGCTGGTGCTGGCCGTGCTGGGACGTCACGGCGGGATCGGGCTGGGGGCCGCCGACGTGTTCGTGAACGTCGTCGGCGGGGTGCGCGTGGACGAGCCCGGAGCCGACCTGGCGGTCGCGCTGGCGGTGGCCAGCGCAGCTCGCCGGACCGCGCTCGTGGGGCCCGGTGGGCGCCCGCTGGCCTGCTTCGGTGAGCTCGGCCTGACCGGCGAGCTCCGGACCGTCGCCCACGCCGACCGCCGCCTCGCCGAGGCGCAGCGCTTCGGGCTCGATCCGGTCGTCGAGCCGGCGCAGTTTCCGGGTCTCCGCGCTGCGCTCGCGTCCGCTCTCGGTTGCGGTGGGTCGGTGGCGGCGGCTGCTGCCTGACGGCAGGGATCGGCCTTCAAATCGCCCCGCGCTGAGGGGCCTTGGGTGCGGGGGGTCTTGTCCGGTTCGCGCGAGGGGTGATTGAAGGCCGACCCCCGCCGTCATGCCGGGCCGGCGGTCGGGCGCGGGCGGAGCGGGCGCAGGCGCAGCGCGGGAGGCTGACGGGGGTGGGTCAGCCGTCCGGGGGTCCTTGCGCGAACACGCCAGCGAATTCGCACTGCGACCACCCGTTCGCCGCGCGGGACCAACCGGACGGCTGACCCACACCCGTAACGGCTAAAATCAACTACTGATGCCGCCGCGTTCCGGGGAAGAGCTCAAAGAAGAGCTCGAGTCTCGACAGGATTCCCGGATCATGAGAGCGCTCGAGATGGTCGCTCCCGGGACGTCGTTGCGCGAGGGCATAGACAACATCGTCGACGCCCGGACGGGAGGGTTGATCGTGATCGGAGACGCCGAGGAGCTGAGCTTCCTGTTCTCCGGCGGGATCAAGCTCGACGTCGACTATTCGCCCGCCTTTCTGTATGAGCTGGCCAAGATGGACGGCGCGATCGCGCTCAGCTCCAACGCCACCAAGATCGCGCACGTCAACGTTCAGCTCACGCCTGATCCCACCATCCTCACGATGGAGACCGGAACCCGCCACCGGACGGCTGAGCGCGTCTCCAAGCAGTCCGACGCGATCGTCATCGCCGTCTCGGAGCGACGCGAGGTGGTCTCGCTCTATGTCGACGGCGTCAAGTACATCCTCGAGGACATTCCGGTGGTGCTCGCCAAGGCCAATCAGGGGCTGGCCACGCTCGACAAGTACCGCAGCCGGCTGGACCAGGTCTCGACCCGGCTGACGGCGCTCGAATTCGAAGGGGGCGTGACTCTTCACGACGTGCTCACGGTGTTGCAGCGGGTGGAGCTGGTGACCCGCATGGCGGTCGAGATCGAGCGCTACATCGTCGAGCTCGGGACCGAGGGACGACTGATCGAGATGCAGCTGGACGAGACGATGGTCGGCGTGGCCGCCGACAAGGCTGCCCTCGTGCACGATTATCTGGTGGAGGATTCCGACGAGAGCTTCGCGATCGTCTTCGACCAACTGGTCAGGCTCCCCCACCAGGACCTGCTGGACTTCGGTCGGCTCGCCGAGCTGCTCGGCCACGACCGCAAGCTCAACACCCTTGACTACCCCGTGTCACCCCGCGGATTCCGGATCCTGGGGCGTATCCCGCGCCTGCCCAGGCTCGTGGTCCAGCGGATCGTGACCGAGTTTGGAGGATTAGAGGAGCTGCTCGCCGCTTCGGACGGCGAGCTGGAGACCGTCGACGGCGTCGGCGAGATCCGGGCGAAGGACATCCGGGAGGGCCTTCGCCGACAGCAGGAGATCAATCTCGTTGATCGGTACCTGCAAACGTAGGAAATTCGCGAGCGGGTCACTCGCCCCGCGCCGCCTTTCAAAGAGGAGGACACCATCTCAGACGTAATGGAAGAGCACCTGGACGATCTGGAGCCGGTCCCAACGCCGGTCAACATCGAGTTCGAGATCGGCGACAGCGTCGTCTATCCGCACCACGGGGCGGGCAAGGTGCTTCGGAAGGAGGTCAGGGAGGTACTCGGCGAGAGCCGCGAGTACCTGACCATCAAGATCCTCCACAACGACATGACGGTGATGGTTCCCACCGAGAATGCCGCGCTCGCCGGTCTCCGGCGGGTGATCGACGAGGAGACGGTCAAGAAGGTGCTTGCCCTGCTCCAGGACGAGTGCTCGGAGATGCCCAAGAACTGGAACCGTCGCTTCAAGCACAACCGCGACAAGATCAAGACGGGCGACATCTATGAGCTGGCGGAGGTCGTGCGCAACCTCGCCATCCGGGAGGCCGAGAAGGGACTTTCGACCGGCGAGAAGCAGATGTTCACCCGCGCCAAGAAGATCCTCGCCTCCGAGCTGATGTACGCGCTCGAGATGGACGAGCAGGAGGTCGAGGAGCATCTCTACGCGCTGCTGATCGACTCCTCGGACGCCAACGGACACGGGGCCGCCACCGGCAACGGAAACCGGGCCGCCACCGCGAACGGAAACGGCAAGGTGGCCGTGGCCGCCAAGTAAGTCCGCGCCGGCGAGATGGCGGTCGCGCTGATCGTGGCCGCGGGACGAGGCGAGCGCCTTGGGACAGGTAGGCCCAAGGCGCTCGTCCCGCTTTGCGGGAGACCGATGCTGGAATGGAGCGTGGCGGCGCTGCGGGCGGTCCCGGCCGTGTCCCAGATCGTGGTCGCGCTGCCCGCAGATGAGCTCGGTTCGGCGCCCGACGGGACGGTCGGGGTGGCCGGGGGCGAGCGGCGCTCGCATTCGGTGCGCGCGGCCCTGGTTGCCTGTCGAGAGGGCGATCCGGTGATCGTTCACGACGCGGCGCGGCCCCTGACCACACCGCAGGTGTTCGAGCAGGCGCTATTGGAGCTCGAGCGCCACCCCGGCGCCGATGCGGTGATCGCGGCCGCGCCGGTGGCCGACACGATCAAGGAAGTCGGCGACGACGGGCGCACGGTGGTCGCGACCCTGCAACGTGCCCGCCTGTGGGCGGTGCAGACCCCCCAGGTCTTCCGGCGCGCCGCATTGGAGCGCGCGCTGATCACGACCTCCGACGACGAGCTGGCCCTGGCCACCGACGACGCCTGGCTGGTGGAGCGCGCCGGCGGCGTCGTTCGCGTGATCGGCTCGGACCCGGGAAACCTCAAGGTGACCACGCGCGAGGACCTCCGGATCGCCGAGCTGCTGCTCTCGGAGCGTGGGCTGTGACCACGGGAATCGGCTATGACCGTCACCGGCTGGTCCCCGGTCGCCGGCTGGTCCTGGGCGGTGTCGAGCTCGAGCACGAGCTCGGGCTGGACGGGCACTCCGACGCCGACGTCCTCACCCACGCCATCATCGACGCGCTGCTCGGCGCGTGCGCGCTCGGGGACATCGGCGAGCACTTCCCCGACACCGACCCCCGCTACCGGGACGCCGACTCGATCGCACTTCTGCGAGAGACGGCGCGACGGCTGCGCGAGGCGGGATTCGTGGCGCGTCACGTCGACGCGACCGTGATCATGGAACGTCCCAGGCTGGCCCCGGCGCGTGACCGGATGCGGACGGCGCTGGCGGCGGCGCTGCACCTGGAGCTCGGCCAGGTCAGCGTCAAGGCGACGCGGGGCGAGGGAATGGGGTTCGTGGGACGCGAGGAGGGTGTGGCGGCGATCGCCGTCGCCACCGTGGCGCGCCGGTCAACAGGCGATGAACAGGCGATGAACTAGGCAGCCTCGAGCCGTCCGGCGGGCTTCGCGCTGCCAGAATCGATGCCGTGGAGAATCATGCCCGCGGCTCGGTGCTGGTCGTCGACGACGAGCCGACGATCTCGGAGGTGGTGTCGCGCTACCTGGAGCGCGCCGGCTACCGGACGCGGGTCGCCGCCGACGGCGGCGAGGCGCTGGAGCTCGCCCTGGCCCACCGGCCGGATCTGGTCGTGCTCGATCTGATGCTGCCGGGCATCGACGGGCTGGAGGTGATGCGGCGCCTGCGCCAGGGCGAGCGCGATCGGATCGCCTTCATCCTGCTCACCGCCAAGGGCGAGGAGTCAGACCGCGTCGTCGGGCTGCGGCTCGGCGCCGACGACTACGTGGTCAAGCCGTTCTCGCCGGCCGAGCTCGTGGCCCGGGTCGACGCGGTCCTGCGCCGGGTCGATACCACCGCCGCCCACGACGCTCCGCTGGAGCTCAGCGACATGACGATCGACGTCGCTGCGCGCCGGGTGTTCGTCCGCGGCGAGGAGGTGGCGCTCACCCAGAGAGAGTTCGATCTGCTCCTGTTCCTGGCCCGCCACCCGGGGCAGGCGTTCTCGCGCAACCAGCTGATGGACGCCGTCTGGCAGTACTCGTTCTACACCGACACGTCCACCGTGACCGTCCACATCCGCCGCCTGCGCGCCAAGATCGAGGCTGATCCCACCCAGCCGCGCCACATCGAGACGGTTTGGGGCGTCGGCTACCGGTTCGCTCCGTGAGCCGCGGCGGCAGCGTCCCGGGCGGCAAGACCGTGGCGGCGGTGCGCCGCCGGGCCGGCCCGCTCTCACACCAGTTCGCGCTCGTGGTCGCGATCGGCGTCGCTCCGGTGTTGGTGGCGCTGGTCGTGTTCTCGCTGCTGATGCTGGTGTCCGGGGACGCCGCCGGGCTCGTCGGGGTGATCGTCGTCGCGGTCGGAGCCCTCGCATTGCTGGGCTCGCGGCTGCTGGCCGGCGGGATCCTCCGTGATGTGCAGGCGATTCGGGACGGCTTGACGGCGGTCGGGCACGGCGACCGGGAGGGCATGATCACCACCGACGGCCGCGACGAGCTGGCGGAGCTGGCCGGCGCCGCCAACGCGATGATCGCGGACCTGCGGGCCCAGGCGGCGGCGCGCGATCAGTCCGACTCGGCGCGGCGGGACCTGGTGGCCGCCGTCTCCCACGACCTGCGTACGCCGATCACGTCGCTGCGACTGCTGGCCGAGGCGCTGGATGACGACATCGTGGACGACTGGGAGACCCGGCGGGGCTATCTGGCTCGGATGCGGGTCAACATCAAGGCGCTCAGCTCCCTGATCGACGATCTGTTCGAGCTCTCGCGGCTGGAGGCCGGGGACATCACCTGGTCGCTGGAGCGGGTATCCCTGGAGGAGCTGGTCGGGGAGACCGTCGAGGCGATGCGGGTGGAGGCCGAGGCCAAGGGGGTGGCGGTGCTGGCCAGCGTCCCGGACGGACTGACGCCCGCCCGTGCCAACCCCGAGAAGCTCCAGCGCGTGCTCTTCAACCTGATCCAGAACGCGATCCGGCACACGCCCGCCGACGGCAGCGTGGTCGTGCGCGCCCAGCCCGTCGACTCCGGAATCGAGGTGGAGATCGCCGACAGCGGCGACGGGATCGCCGCCGACGAGCGCGACCGGGTGTTCGCGGCGTTCTACCGCGGCGGCGCGGATGCCGCGCGCACGAGCGACGGCGCCGGTCTGGGACTGGCCATTTCCCGCGCCATCGTGGAGGCCCACGGGGGACGCATCTGGCTTGCCGACAGCCCGCTGGGCACGAGCGTGCGCTTCAGCCTGCCGGCGGCTCTGTAGTGTCGCTGGCTGGCATTGGGCGGCCACTGTCTGTTACATAGATGTATCGGCTTTGGTATGGTCCCGTATCAAATGAATTTCGTCCATAACCGTCTCTGCTCGTCGACCGGCTGGGCCCGGCGGGTGCAGGATGAGCTGATCCCGTGGGGGCTGGAGGACGTCGAGCTGGGCGACGACGTGCTCGAGATCGGCCCCGGGTTCGGCGCGAGCACCCGGGTGCTGGCCGACCGGGTGCCCAAGCTCAGCGCCGTCGAGATCAGCGAGCGCTACTGCGCGCGGCTGCGCTCCGAGCTCGGAGAGCGGGTGGCCGTCGCGCAGGGGGACGCCACCGCGCTTCCGTATCCGGACGGCCGCTTCTCGGCCGCCGTGTGCTTCACGATGCTGCACCACATCGACTCGCCGGCCCTGCAGGACCGGGCCTTCGCCGAGGTCAGCAGGGTCCTGGCGCCCGGCGGCGTGTTCGCTGGAACCGACAGCCGCGGCGTGGGGGCCAAGTTCAAGCTGATCCATGTCGGCGACACGCTCACCCCGCTGGATCCGGCCACGCTCCCGGCCCGGCTGCGAGCGGCCGGCTTGACCTCCGTGCAGGTGGACACCGGCGGGCGCTCGCTGCGCTTCCGGGCGCGCCGGCCGGCGTGAGCTCGGGCGATCCTTCGCCCGCCGCCGGTCCCGCCGGCGCGGCGCCGTCGGTGCCGCCGCACATCGTCGACGCCGCGTCTCACGTGCTGGCCCAGGACGGGCTCGCCGCTGCCACCCTGGAGCGGATCTCCGCCGCCGCGGGGGTCTCACGGATGACCCTCCATCGCCAGGGCGTGACCAAGTCCGACATCCTCGGGGCGCTCGCCGCGCGCTTCGAGGCCGAGCACCGGGAGACCATGTGGCAGGCGCTGGTGGCCCGGGGAGCCGGCCGGGAGCGGCTGCGTCTCGCGCTTGAGCTCCAGTGCGAGCTCGTGGAGCGCAACCTGGCCACCCTGGACGCGCTGTCGGGCGCCGCGCGCGCGGCGATCTTCCACGATCGCGGCCCGGAGGCGCTGACCCGCGGCGCGTTCGTCGCCCCGCTCGAGCGGCTGCTGCTCGACGGCGCCGCGGACGGAACCCTCGCGACCGTGGACGCGACCGAGATGGCGACGATCCTCTACAACAGCGTGGGCCACACCTACCGGCACCTGCGCACCGGTCACGGCTGGAGCCCCGAGCGAGCCCGCAAGGGCGTGCTGGCGCTGGTGATGGAGGGCCTGGTCTCCTCGGATCCGTGCCCTCACGGCGACGACTAGAGCCGGTTGGTCCCGCCCGTTGGCTGGCCGGCACCGGCTTCGGTGTCAGGATCGAAGCGCTTCGGTCGGGCTCAGGCGCGCGGCCTTGGCCGCGGGGTACAGACCGGCCACCGCGCCGATCAGGAAGCCGGCCGCGGGGGCGGCGATCAGCGCCCAGGTGGGCACGACGAACGGCTGGTTCTTGCTCAGCGCGTAAGCCCAGGTCGCGAGCGCTCCGAAGAGGAGCCCGGCGATCCCGCCGAGGGCCGCCAGCACCGCGGATTCGGTCAAGAACTGGGTCGAGATATGCCGTCGGGTGGCCCCCAGCGCCCGGCGAAGGCCGATCTCGCCCCGGCGTTCGAGCACCGAGATGACCATGATGTTCGCGATCCCGATCGCGCCGACGAGCAGCGCGACCGCGCCGAGGCCGAGCAGCAGGGTGGTGAACTGGCCCTTGGCGGCGGCACGCGCTTCGAGGACGTCTGAGGGGCGGCTTACGTTGACACCGCTTGCGTTCTGCGGGTCGGCCGTGGGGGCGAGCAGGTTGGAGACGGCGGTCACGTCGTTCTGGCTGGCGCGGACGTAGATCTCGGACGGATTGGGCTGCACTCCGAACATCCGCTCGGCGACCGGGAGCGAGATGAACACGGTCGAGTCGAGCGTGGTGTCCAGGAGCGCCGATCTCATGATCCCGATCACGGTGAACCAGCGGTTGTCCAGGTAGACCATGACATGGCCGCCGGCGCGGGTGATCTGCAGGGTGCTGGCCGCCTGCGCGCCGAGCACGACCTCGGGGTAGCGGTCGCTGACGGCGCCCAGGAAGTGCCCGGCGGCCATCGAGGTGCCCATCACCTCGGGGAGGTTCTCGCCGGCGGCGTCGACGCCGATCCCACCGGTTTCCTGCGACGGCACGTAAGGGGTTCGCAGCACGGTCGCGCTGGACAGCTGGTAGACCGCGACGTCGCTGTTGACGTTCTGCATGTGGTGAATCATCGGCACGGCCGTGTCGGGCAGGACCTCGTTGCTGCCGCTGAAGGTGGTGCCGGGCGATACGGTCAGCAGGTTCGTCCCCAGGCTGTCGATCTCCGCCAGCAGATTGGCCTGGGCCGAGGACGACACGCCGACTACCGCGACCATCGCCCCGATGCCGATCGCGATCCCGAGCGCGGACAGCGCCGCGCGTAGCCGGCGGGTGCGCAGACCCTGGAGGGCGACCCCGAACAGCTCCCGCGCCGGCAGCCGGGACGCAGGGGTGCGCGCCCGGTCCGGCGGCGCGGCGCTGGCGTGGGTCATCCGGCTGAGTGCTCGTCGCCCACGATCTCGCCGTCGCGCATCGACACCCGCCGCGGAAACGACCCGGCGATCTGCTGGTCGTGGGTGATCAGCACCAGCGTGGCGCCATCGGATGCCAGGTCGTGCATCAGCTCGACGATCTGATTGCCGGACTTGGAGTCGAGGTTTCCGGTGGGCTCGTCGGCGAGGATGATCTGCGGGCGCTTGACGATCGCGCGGGCGATCGCGACCCGCTGGCGCTCCCCGCCTGAGAGCATCGGCGGACGGTGGGTGGCCCGGTCGCCGAGCCCGACCCGCTCCAGGGCCGCCCGGGCCGCCTCCCGCCGCTCGCGGGTGGCCGCGCCCGTGTACAGCATTCCGGTGGCGACATTGTCCAGCGCCGTCAACGGATCCTGGAGATGAAACTCCTGGAAGACGAACCCGATCCTGTGCGCGCGCAACCCGGCCAGCTCGGCTTCCGAGGCCGTGACGACGTCGCGGCCGGCGATCCGCACCTCGCCGCTGGTCGGCCGCTCCAGCGTGCCCAGCACCGTGAGCATCGTCGTCTTGCCCGATCCCGACGCCCCGACGACGGCCACACGCTCGCCGGCGCCGATCACGACGCTCACCTCTCGCAGCGCGCGGACCCCGCCGGGATACTCCTTCGAAACGCCTTGCAGGCGCAGCGCGTTCCCATCTGCCGGCGCCACATTCACCGGGACGGCGCTGGGGTCCGGCTGGGCGTTGGGCTCGAGCTCCACGCTCATCCCTGCGAGTCGGTCACCTGCATGCCGGGATAGATGCGCGAGCCCGAGATCTGCACGTAGCCGGCCGCGAACAGGCCCGTCGTCACCGGGATCAGCCGGTAGGGCGCGGTCGCCTCCTGGACCGCATAGTTGCCGCCGGAGGTGGCCAGCAGCGCTGTCACCGGAACCGACAGCACGTGCCTGGCCTTCGCCTGGACGAAGTTCACGCTGACCGCAGCCTGATCCAGACCGGCCCCGGTCTGATGACCGCGGAGGGCGATCGTGACCGGGACCGTGGACGAGGAGCCGCCTGAGCCACCGCCCCCGGAGCCACCGCCCCCGGAACCGCCGGCGCTGCCGCCGCTGTCACCGCCACCACCGCCGCCGTTGCCCGAGTTGTTCGAGCTCTGGGCGACCGGGCTGACGGCGCTGATCGTCCCGTTGACCGTGTTTCCGGCCGGCAGCTCGACCGTCACACGTTCGCCGACCTGCGCCTCGCTTTGAGAGGAGGCCGAGAGATCGACGGTGACCACCAGCTGGGTCGAGGTCGTCTGCAGGATCGCCGTCGCGCTCCCACCGCCACCTGACGCATCGGATCCCCCCTTCGGGGAGCCCGATCCGCTACCCGAGCTTCCCTTGGAGCCCTTGCCCGAGCTCTCGTCCGCCTTGAGCTGCGCGGCCGCGGCCTTCAGCTGGGCGCTCTCGGCCTTCAGCAACGCGGTCAGCGCCGATAGCGTCTGGCTGTCCGAAGCGCTCGGGTTGGGCACGTGAGAACCGGCCTTCGCCGGAGTGGCGGTTCTAGCCGGAGCGGTGGTCGTCGGACCCGTCGTGTTCGTCGGTGGGGTCTCCGCCGGCGTGGTCGTCGTCGGCGGCGCGGTCGGCGCCGGCGTGCTACGCGCTGGGATGGTCAGAGTGGCGGAGGTGGCCGCCGGTTCGCCGGACGATTCCGGGCCGCGCCTACGCAGGCTCACGAACTGCGGCGCGGCCGAGATCACCGGAGTGGACGTGCTCGAGGCGCCGGAGCCATCCCCACCGGAGCCGCCCGCACCAGAGCCGGCGGATCCGCCCGGGGCCGACCCTCCGGTGCCGCCGCCGCTCCCCGTGCCGCCGACCGTCGCGTCCACCGCCGACACGAGCTGATCTCCCGGCAGGAAGACGACGTGCCCCAACGACAGGCTGCCCGTCTCGGTTTCTCCCAGCGACTCCTGCATCAACTCGACTCCGACCGTCGTCGCCGGTTGCCACTCGTCGTCGATCACGATCCCCTGGGCGTCGAAGCCCAGATTCACGAGGTTGCGGTTGAGCTGCTCCACATCGGCACCATCGACGTCAGCCGCGCTCAGGTTCCGGAAGGCCGGCGTCGATCCGCGCATCAAGATCACCGGCTGACCATCGACCTTGAACAGCGCCCCGCCCGGCCTGATCACCTGGCCGACGTGCGGCAGCCACGTGATCGTCCCGCTCAGGCGGTCATAGACCGTCTGCGGATCGTCGTAGCTGAGGGTGCCCGACTCGGTGTCGGTCGCCACCAGGTCGCGTCGCTGCACCGTCGCCGCGCCCGTCGCCGCCGCCGCATCGTGGGCCGCATCGCTTGATGTCGGCGAACCGGTGCTGACGACGACCCCGATCACCACGCCCACCGCCGCCAGCAGCGCCAGCACGGCGACCAGGCGGCGCCGGCGCGCAGAGCTTGAGAGCAGGCGCAACATCAGTAGACGGGGGTTCTATGGCGCGAGGGGTAACACGGCCGTAACGCTGTTATGCGGCTGTTATGCGCGATCGCGGCGCCAACCGGGGATTCTCATTGGCCGCCATTCACGGCCTGCGCTACCTCGGCTGGGGTGACCGCGCCATGGGTGACGGCGACGCAGGAATCGGCGGCAGTGAGGACGCGCGGAGCGTGCAGGTCGACGCCCGCCGCGTTGACCATCTGGAGAGTCAGCTCGCCCTGGCGGTCGGGGTCGGGGAAGTTCTGGACGCCGTGGCTGCGCAGGCACCTGGCAAACGCCAGCAGGTCCTGTGCCCGGGCATGCTGCTGGGCCGCCTCCCGGGCGGGGCTGAGGTTGCTCGGCGCGGGCAGGATCCCTTGGCAGTCCTTCTGGGCGACCTGGAACTGCGGAGACCGCGCGGCCGAGCTCGGGATCGCCTGTTTGACCGTGTGCTGACCGGGCGTGTTGATGACCACCGGGTCGGGGAAGTTCGCGATGCCGTGGTTGCGCATGCAGCCGGCGAACTTGTAGGCGGCGGCCCCGATGCTCTGCGGAGACTGGGCGGCGGTGGTGGAGGTGGGGGGCGAGCCCGATCCGCAGCCGGCCGCGAGCAGCCCGAGGCTCGCGCCCGCGACGGCGAGCACGGTCGCCGGCCGGCGCGAGCGTGATGCCGTGGGCTTGCGGTGGGGATCTGAGGATCGGCTGCTCGGCATCGTGGGCCTCCTGTGAGGCGGGAGCGGTAGGTTGCGCGGAGTTGTAGATGGCGGCCGGTGACAGCACGGTGACAGCGGTTGTGACCCCGCTGTCACCTGCGTGAGACATCCTTTGGTGACGATGAGGGTGCTGATTGCCGAAGATCACCGCCGGCTCGCCGCCGCCGTGGCCGAGGGGTTGCGGCGCGAGGGGATGGCCATCGACCTCGCGTTCGACGGCTCCGACGCGCTCGCGCACGTGGCCGTCAACCACTACGACGTGGTCGTGCTCGACCGCGACCTGCCGGGCGTGCACGGCGATCAGGTGTGCCGGGCGCTGATCGCGCAGCGCAGCGAGACGCGGGTATTGATGCTGACCGCGGCGAGCACGATCCGGGATCGGGTGCAGGGCCTGGAGCTGGGGGCCGACGACTACCTGCCCAAGCCGTTTGACTTCTCGGAGCTGGTGGCGAGGATCCGGGCGCTCGGGCGGCGCGCGATCGCGCCGCTGCCGCCGACGCTCGTCCGGGGCGACGTGAGCCTGGACTGCGCCCGGCGGGTGGCGTTTCGCGGGGAGCGGCGGGTGGCGCTGAGCCCGAAGGAGCTGGCGCTGCTCGAGTGCCTGCTCGCCGCCGACGGGAGGGTGGTGTCGGCCGAGGAGCTGCTCGCACGGGTGTGGGACGAGGCCGCCAACCCGTTCACGAGCACGATCAAGACCACGATCGGCCGCCTGCGACGCAAGCTCGGCGATCCGCCGGTGATCGAGACCGTCCGCGAGGGCGGCTACCGAATCTGATGGCCGTCCGCCGGCTGCTCTCGCCGAGCTCGTGGCTGCGGCCCTCGGTCCACAGGGCCCGCCTGCGCCTGACCCTCCTGTACGCCGGAATGTTCCTGGCGCTCGGGACGGCGGTGATCGTGATCACATTCCTGCTCACCTCCAGCGGCTCCACGATTCGCGTCACCACGGTTCGCGTCTCGGGGTCCGCCCGAGCGGTTGCCCGTTTGGTCCCCTGCCGGACGATCAGCCCCTCCGCCGCGTCCGGGGCGAGCGCACCGGCTGCGTGCCGAGCCGGGCCCGGACCGGTGTCGGTGATCCGCGACCATGTCGTCAGCCAGCACAACGCCGACCTGGCCCGGCTGCTGACCGTCTCCTGGTTCGTGCTGGCCATAACGGCCGTTGCCTCGGCTCTGCTCGGATGGTTCGTCGCCGGGCGAGTACTGCGGCCATTGCGCGAGATGACCGCTACCGCCCGGACGATCTCCGCCGGCAATCTCGGTGAACGACTTGCGCTCTCGGGACCCGATGACGAGTTCAAGCAGCTCGGCGATACGTTCGATGACCTGCTGGGGCGGCTCCAGGCCTCGTTCGAGGCCCAGCGCCGGTTCGTCGCCAACGCCTCGCACGAGCTTCGGACCCCGCTCACGCTGGACCGCACCCTGCTGCAGGTCGCGCTCGCAGATCCGAACGCCAGCGCCGCGAGCCTGCGAGGCACGTGCGAGGAGCTGCTGGCCTCCGGGCGCGAGCACGAGCGCCTGCTCGAGGCGCTGCTCACGCTCGTCTCCACGGAGCGCGGACTCGAGGATCGCGTGCCGCTTGACCTGGCCGTCCTCGCGGCTGAGGCGCTGTTCGCGCGCAGCGCCGAGATCGAGGCCAGCTCGCTGCGGCTCGCGACCTCGCTCGCCCCCGCCCCGACAACCGGGGACCGAGCCTTGACGGACCGTCTGATTGCCAACCTGCTCGACAACGCGGTGCGCTACAACCACCCCGGCGGGCGGATCGAGCTCCGCACCACCACCGACCCCGAACGCTCGCTGCTGTCGATCACCAACACGGGCCCGACGCTCGCAGCGGACGAGCTCGAGCGCCTGTTCGAACCCTTCCAGCGCCTTGCCGGCGGCCGAACCGCCGCCGGCGACGGCCACCACGGGCTCGGCCTGTCGATCGTCCGCGCGATCGCCATCGCCCACGGTGCCACGGTCAGCGCAGAGCCCCAGGACGGCGGCGGGCTCGCGGTCACGGTCAGCTTCCCCGCTGCGACGGATGCCTCTGACACAGCGCGCCGCCGCGGCTAGGTCAGCGGGCTCCGGGAGGCCCGAGCCCACACGCGGCCGCCGCCTGCCTGAACGCCGGTGACATCGGGTTCAGGCCGCTGCTGATCTGGAAGAACATCCCGCGCAGGGCGAGGATGGGGGTGCCACGATCGGGAGCGGAGCGCGTCGGATCCGGGAAGTCCGGCAGCCCATGCGAGCGCATGCACCGGGCGAACATCAGCGCCGCGCGATACTGGCTGGCGGTCATCTGCGGGGGCCCGCCGGTGGGCGCCGGCAGCAGCTTGGCGCACACCTTCTGGGCCGACTGGAAGGCCGGAGACTGGGGATTGATCCCGGACCCGGGACCGATACCGAGTTTGAGGCCGCCGCCGGGACTCGGATCCGGGAAGTTCGACACCCCGTTCGAGCGCATGCAGTCGGCGAACTTCAGCGCCGGCGAATCTCCGCTGGAGGAGGTCCCCGTGCCGCTCGAGCCGCCCGAGGATCCGCAGGCGGCGATGGCGATCGTGCAGCCGGCGCCGACGAGCACCGCCGACAGGCGGTGGCGGTTGCGCACGTGGCTGGCTCTGGGTCTGTGCAACGGGGCGAAGCCTCGGTCGGGATTACCTGTGAGGCCCAGTTGTAGGGCGCGGCGTATAACACGGTGGTAACGCCGTTATGGCGTTGTTATCCCCGAGCGGGCATGCTGGTCGCCTGACGCCGGCGCGGCGAGGGTTCCCGCGCCGGCGCTCCAATCGAGCGAGAGGACCTGGCCCAGGAACAACATGAGAGTGCTGGTCGTCGAAGATCACCCTCGGCTCGCCCAGACCGTGGCCAGCGTGCTGCGCCGCGACGGCGTCGCCGTCGACGTCGCCTTCGACGGCCGCGAGGCGCTCGCCCGCACCTCGCTGACGACGTATGACGTGGTCGTGCTCGATCGAGACCTTCCCCGCGTGCACGGCGATGCGGTCTGCCGGTCGCTGGTGGGCGACGGCTATCCGGGCGCGGTGCTGATGCTGACCGCCGCCGGCACGCTCCAGGACCGGGTGGACGGCTTGGGCATCGGCGCCGATGACTATCTCCCCAAGCCGTTTCACCTCGCCGAGCTGCTGGCTCGAGTGCACGCGCTGGCGCGCCGCTCCCGCCGCCCGCTGGCGCCCAGGCTCGTGCACGGCGACCTCGAGCTCGACTCCTCCCGCCGGACGGTCAGCCGGGGAGGGGCGCCGCTCGCGCTCGGTGCCAAGGAGTTCGCGGTGCTGGAGATCCTGCTGGGCGCCGACGGCGCGGTGGTCTCGACCGAGGAGATCCTCGAGCGCGCCTGGGACGACGCCACCGACCCGTTCACCAACACCGTCCGGATGACGGTCAGCCGGCTCCGGGCCAAGCTCGGCGACCCCCCCGTGATCCAGACCGTGACCCCGGTCGGCTACCGGATCGGCCAGCCGCAATGAACCTGCCAGGCGCAATGAACCTGCGCGCCCTGCCCGCCCGCCTGTGGTCGGTCCTGCGTCATCCGCGGCCCACGGTCCGCTGGCGGCTGGCGCTGCTCTACGGCGGCCTGTTCCTGGTCTCCGGCGCCGCCCTCCTCGCGGTCACCTACACGCTCGTCGATCACGCCACCCTGGCACGGGGACCAAATTTCACCACCGTCCAGGCGCCGGCGAGTCGGGGCGCGGGTCCACCCGGCCGCGGTATCCGGGCAAGGGCCGGCGCCAATGGTGACGTCGGTCAGGTGACGCTGCCGCCGCCGGTCACCAAACTGCTGCGCTCGAGATCCGGCCGGTTCGCAGTCGCCTTCGTGGGATCGAGTCAGCGGATCGCAGACCTGCACCAGCTGGTGATCGAGTCGGCCATCGCCCTGGCGGTGATGGCTCTGATCTCAGCGGTGCTGGGTTGGGCGATCGCCGGCCGGGTGCTGCGCCCGCTGCGCACGATCACCGCGGCGACGCACCAGATCTCCGACGTCAATCTGCACGAGCGGCTGGCGATGCCGGGGCCGCGCGACGAGCTCAGAGAGCTCGCCGACACGATCGACGGGCTACTCGAGCGGCTGCAGGGCGCGTTCGACGCCCAACGGCGGTTCGTCGCCAACGCCTCCCACGAGCTTCGCACCCCGCTGACCGCCACCCGGGCGCTGCTCGAGATGGTGCTCATCGACCCCCAGGCCACGACCGAGAGCTTCCGCGAGGCCTGCCACCAGGCGCTGGAGGAGAGCGAGCAGCAGGAGCAGCTGATCGACGCGCTGCTCGCGCTCGCCCAAGGCCAGCGCGGAATCGAGCACCGCGAACGCCTCGACCTGGCCGTGATCACCGATGACGTGCTGCGCAGGCTCAAACCGGACGTGGCAGCCCGAGGCCTCGAGCTCGAAGCGGCGATCGAGCCCGCCCCGCTTCCCGGCGACTCCCGCCTGATCAGCCGCGCCGTCGAGAACCTGATCGAGAACGCGATCCGCCACAACGCCCCCGGTGGGCACATCTGGGTGCGGGCCCGCAGCAACGGCACCCGCACCACGCTGAGCGTCGCGAACACGGGACCGATCGTGCCCGGAGATGAAGTCGATCGTCTGCTGCAGCCGTTCCAGCGCCTCGCCCCCGACCGCACCGGATACGCCGACGGGGTCGGCCTCGGACTCTCGATCGTCGCCGCGATCGCGGATGCGCACGACGCTGCCCTCGCCGTCGACGCACCGCCCGGCGGCGGCCTCGCCGTCGAGCTGAGCTTCCCGGCCGGCGGCGCCTCCAAGGATCCAGACGCGAAGCTCACCGACGTCGCGAGCACGCCAGCCGCCGGCCCGGCGGCTCCCACCGAGACGCCCGCCGGCCGGCCGCGCTGACCGGTCAACGAGGGCCTCTCGCTAGGGTTGCGCCATCTTGCGCCCGGTTTCGCTGCACGACACGCTCACCGGTGAGCTCTTGCGAGTGGAGCCCGAGCTCCCGCACCGGGTGCGGATCTACGCGTGCGGGCCGACCGTGTACGCCCGCATCCACGTGGGAAATGCGCGCCCGTTCGTGGTCTTCTCGCTGCTCAGGCGCTTCCTGTCCGCCGAGGGGTACGACGTCACCTTCGTCGCCAACATCACCGACGTGAACGACAAGATATATGCCGCCGCGAGCGCCGCCGGCGTCGACAGCGAAACGCTGGCGACCGCGATGACCGCCGCCTACATCTCCGACACCGACGAGCTCGGGCTGGGGCGGCCCGATTACGAGCCCCGGGCCAGCGAGACGATCGGGGTCATCGTGGACCTGATCGGCGGGTTGATCGACGGTGGCCACGCCTACGCCGTCGACGGGGACGTCTACTTCTCGGTTCGCTCCTATCCGAGCTACGGGGAGCTGTCGCATCGTGACATCGACAAGATGGATCAGGGCGAGGGGCTCGAGGGAGCCTCGCGCAAGCGTGATCCGCTGGATTTCGCGCTCTGGAAGGCGCGCAAGCCCGGCGAGGACACGCACTGGGAGGCTCCCTGGGGACCGGGCCGCCCGGGCTGGCACATCGAATGCTCGGCGATGGCCGAGGAGCTGCTGGGGACCGAGCTGGAGATCCACGGCGGCGGCAGCGACCTGATCTTCCCCCACCACGAGAACGAAGCCGCCCAGACGCGCGCCGCCCGCGGCAAGCCGCTGGCCAAGCTCTGGATGCACAACGGCCTGGTGCGCCTGGACAGCGAGAAGATGTCCAAGTCCCTGGGCAACGTGTTCGTGCTCCACGAGGCGATCAAGCGCTACGGCGCCGAGACCCTGCTGATGTACTTCTGCGGAGCCCACTACCGCCAGCCGATGGAGTTCGACGCCGAGCGCCTCCAGGAGTCGCGCGCCCGGGTGGACCGGATCCGCGAGGCGGCCCGCGGGCTGGCCGAGGCGCCCAGCCCCGACTGGTCAGCCGCTTACCGCGAGCGCTTCTTCGACGCTCTGGCCCAGGACTTCAACACCCCGCGGGCGCTGGCCGTCGTGTTCGAGTGGGTCCGGGAGGTGAACCGGAGCGCAGCGACGGACGTGGGCGGAGCCGATCTGCGCGAGATGCTCGACGTGCTGGGCCTGGGCGGCCTGACGCGGAGCCCGGTCGCAGGCGTGCCCGCGGCGGCCTCGGAGCTGCGCGATGCCCGCGAGCGGGCCCGCCAGGACCGGGACTACGCCGAGGCCGATCGGCTGCGCGACGAGCTCCGGGAGCTGGGGTGGGAGGTCCGCGACGGCCCCTCGGGACCCGAGCTGCTCCCTGCAGGCTGACGGGCAAGCCCGGTTGCATAAGGCCGCCACCGCTTGACAGTAACGCGGTGCTATGTAAAGCTCGCGCCCGTTGGATAAGGATCAACTCGAGCTTTAGGCCCGGGTTGAGGGGAGGCAGGCCTCATGCCTGGCTTTCTGGGAAGGCTCATATTGGTGCGGCGCCAGGGGAGGTAGCGCGCCACGACAAATCCGATCTGTCGCCGTGTGCGGCAGCGGGAAAGGTTTGGTTTCGTGGCCCGACTCTCTGCGTATTCTCAGTCTCAACCTCAGGTTGAGGATGGCTACCTGATCGCGTTGGCCAAGCAGGGGCGCGCCGACGCCTATGACCGCATCGTGCGCCGCTACTACGGTTTCGTGCGCCTCAAGGCCTCCTCGTACTTCCTCGCGGGCGGGGACGCCGACGACCTGATCCAGGAAGGTCTCGTCGGCCTCTACAAGGCGGTTCGCGACTATCGCACCGACCGGGAGTCCAGCTTTCGCAACTTCGCCGAGCTGTGCATCACGCGTCAGATCATCACCGCGGTCAAGACCGCGACCCGCAACAAGCACACCCCGCTGAACCAATACGTGTCGTTCTCGAGCACGCCGGCCGGCGGGACCGGCGACAACGAGCCCACGCTCGACGAGATGCTTCCGGGCTCCACCGTGCACGATCCGGTCAACCAGGTCATCTCCAGCGAGGAGCTGCGCGCCCTGGTGGCCTGCATCTCGACCGCGCTCTCAGAGCTCGAGTCCCGGGTGCTGGCGCTCTACCTCGACGGTCACTCCTACGAGGAGGTGGGTCGGCGGCTGGACTGCGACTGCAAGACCGTCGACAACGCGCTGCAGCGCGTCAAGCGCAAGGTGGGCGCGCATCTGTCAGAGCGAAACGTCCCCGCCTGAGGGCGAGGGCACCGAGCCCGGGGAGGCCGCGGTCTGCGGCGCCGGCGCCGGAGCCGGGGGGACCGTCAAAGTGAACTCGGCGCCCCCTCCGGGCGCAGTGGCGGCCCGCACGCCGCCTCCCATCGCGGCGGTCAGCTCCCTGACGATCGCCAGCCCCAGGCCCGAGCCGACGGCCCGCTCGCTGCGATAGCGGTTGTAGAGGTAGAAGCTGTCAAAGGCCCGCGGCAGGTCCTCGGCGGCCAGGCCGGGACCGGTGTCGCGGACGGCGATCTGACCCGTCTCGGCGGCCACGCTCACCGACCCCCCCGCGGGGGTCATGCGCAGTGCATTCTCGATCAGGTTCGAGGTCGCCTGCAGCAGCCGTCCCTCGTCGCCCACCCCCCAGGCCCCGTTGACGCTGGTGGCGGTCAGGCGGACTCCCAGCTCGTGCGCCCGGGGCCGGTGGCGCTCCACGGCGGAGGCGCCGACCGCGGCGAGGTCCACCGGCCGGTGCTCGACCGCGAACCCGGCCCGTCCGAAGCGCGCCAGGTCAAGCAGGTCGAAGACCAGACGCTCGAGCCGGTCGGCCTCCGAGGCGATCACCCGGCCGCCTTCCGGCGCCGGAACGGCCCCCTCCTCGAGCCCCTCGGCGTAGCCCCGGATCGAGGTCAGGGGGGTCTTTAGCTCGTGACTGACCGACTCCAGGAAGCGGCGCTGGGATTCGCGGGCCCGGCCGAGCTCTCCGGACATGGCGTTGAACGATCGACCGAGGTCGGCCAGCTCGTCGTCGCCCGCCACCGGCACTTCCACCCCGGGCTCGCCCGCGGCCAATCGCTCTGTGGCGACCGCCAGCGCACCGATCGGCCGGGTCAGGCGCCGGGCGAGCAGGAACGCCAGCAGGGCCGCCAGCGCCGCCCCCCCGAGCCCCGCCAGCACGAGGCTGGACAGGAACGGGCGCCACTCCGAGAAGGCCAGGTGGGCGCTGCGAATCAGCACGATCCTCCCGTTCGGCGTCGACCGGGCCACGTAGAGCAGCGAGCGGCCGGCGACCGTGACCGTGCCCTCGGCGTCGCCGCCGCCGCCGATGGCCGCCAGCACGGCCCGGCTGACGGCCGGCCGGGTGCGCCGGGGCCTGCCGGTCGCCGGCTGGACGCGGTAGACGTGATCGCCGGCGCGCAAGGCTCCGGGGGCGCCGCCCGCGACGGCCAGCAGGTTGGCCTGGGCCTCGAGGTTGGAGACTCGCTGGGTGGCGAGCTTGTGACGCACCAGCAGCACGGCGACCCCCACGGTGAGCGCGCAGGAGGCGACCGCGGCCAGCGCCAGGTAGCCCAGCACCCGGCGCTGCAGCGTCATGCGCTCGCCTTGTAGCCGAGCCCGCGCACGGTCCGGATCAGCTCCGGGTGACCGAGCTTCTTGCGCAGCTGGGCCACGTGGACCTCGACTGTGCGAGTGTCACCCGGCGCGAGAAAGCCCCACACGGACTCGAGCAGCTGGTCCCGGGAGACCACCTGGCCGGCGTGGCGCAGCAGGAACTCGAGCAGATCGAACTCGCGCTGGGTGAGCTCCACCTCGACGCCGTCGACCCGGACCTCGCGGGCGCCTCCCGCCAGCACCACCGGCCCGAGCCCGATCACGTCTCGGGAGTCGGCTCGGTCGGAGCGCCCGGCGCGCCGCAGGACCGCCTTGACTCGAGCTGTCAGCTCCCGGGGGGAGAACGGCTTGGACACGTAATCGTCGGCTCCCACCTCCAGGCCCGCCACCCGATCGGGCTCCTCGTCGCGGGCCGTGAGCATGATCACGGGGACCTCGCCCGCGATCCGGCGACAGACCTCGAAGCCGTCGATCCCGGGCAGCCCGATGTCGAGCACCACCAGCTCGACCGGATGGCGGCGCAGCTCGACCAGGGCATCCTCGCCCGAGCGGACCCAGAGCGCGCTGTAGCCGGCGCGCTCCAGGTAGGTGCGCACGAGCGCCCCGATGTTCGGCTCGTCCTCGACGACCATGACGGTTGCGGACATGCACGACATCGTAGGTTGGCGGCGCCCAACCCGAAACCGGTTTTACACGCAGCTGACCTTCGGCTGACACGGTGCTTTCGGTCGGGGGCGACAGTGTCCTGGCATTGCCAGACAACCGACAAGCGAGGTCCACGACAGATGTCATTCATCCGCAAACACTCACGACTGCTGCTGGTGGCGGTCGCCTGCGCGGCGCTGGGCGCCGGCGCGAGCGCGATCGCCACCGCCGGCGCCGCCACGGGCGCCTCGACTCATCCGGCCACGCACAAGGCCCGGACTGGCGCGCTGCGGCGATTCGCCGCCCGCGCCGTACAGGGCTCGGTCGTAGTCCACACCAAGCGCGGCTTCGTCACCGTGAGCTTCACGCGTGGCAAGGTCGACTCGGTCAACGGGCGTCAGCTGACGATCACCGAGGGGACCCGGAAGGCCAGCTACAAGACGGTCACGCTGTCCATTCCGGCCAACGCGCTGGTCCGCGACAACCGCCAGAAGGCGACTTTGTCGCAGCTGACGGCGGGTCAGCGGGTCACCGTCGTCAACGCGCCCCGGCGCACGCTCGTGGTGGCGCGCACCCCGCGCAACGGCTAGTGGGCCCCACCGACTAGCGCCCGCCCCCGCCGGGGTGCAAAGCGCGGTCCGCGGGTTGAAGGCCGTCGCGGTCGTCCGGCCACGATCGCGGCGGCCCTCAACTCGTGGCCGGCCCGCTTTGCCCCCCCGGCAGTCAGCCCGCGAGCGGCCCCAGGTCGGGCTCCAGGCCGAACGTCTCGAAGGCGCGAAACCGAGGGAACGTGCCGTGCTCCGGCCCGTGGAAGTCAGATGAGCCGGTGGTCAGGATCCCAAGCTCGGCGGCGCGCTTTGCGAGCAGCCGGGTCTGGGTCTCGTCGTGGGTGGTGTAGAAGGCCTCGACTCCGTCCAGGCCGGCGCCCCGAAAGCCGTCCAGCGCGTCGATTACGCCCTGGGGCTCCTCGATGTCCCAGAAGGGATGAGCCCAGACGGCCAGCCCCCCGGCCTCGTGGATGAGCGCGATCGCCTCCTCGACGGTTGGCGCTTGGCGAGGCCGGAACGCCGCACGGCCCTCGGTCAGGTACTCGACCAGGAACGCGGTCGGGTCAAGCAGCCCCGCCGCCTCCAGGCGCTCCCGATTCTCGGGCTGGCTGACCACGGCCTGCGCCAGATGGGGGCGTCCCACGGACTTCCCCTGGCGCGAGCGCTCTGCCAGCGCCGCCTCGTCGAGCGCGAACCCGAGCTCCCCGAGCGCTTGCGCCATCGCCCGGACGCGGTGCTCACGGTTGTCTCGCGACCGCTCGAGCGCCCTCACCAGCGTCGGGTTGTGTGGATCGATCAGGTAGCCGAGCACGTGCAGGTCCTGCCGGCCCTCGAACAGCGCCGTGACCTCGGTGGCCGGGACCAGCCCGATTCCCGCCTCGACCGCCGCCCGCTGCGCCTCGGGGACCCCGGCGGCCGTGTCGTGGTCTGAGAGCGCGAGCAGCGTCACCCCGGCCGCCGCCGCCGCCGCGACCACTTCGCCCGGGGACAGCGCGCCATCGGAGTGCAGCGAATGGCTCTGCAGATCGAAGGTCGGAGCCGCGTTGGACGGAGGGGGCGCGTCGGAGGCGGCAGGCGCGTCGGATGCCAAGGCGCGAGCCTAGCCAACGCCAGGCCGGCTAGGCGCGACGGTAGGTGAGGATCACCGTCCCGGACATCAGCGGCTTTGAGTCCACGAGCTGCAGGATCCGCGCGTCCGGGGCGTCACCGAACAGGCGCTTGCCGCTTCCGAGCACGATCGGAAACACCATCAGCCGCAGCTCGTCCACCAGGTCACGGGCGAGGAGCTCGCGCACCAGGGTGGCGCTGCCGGCCACCAGGAGGTCGCCGCCGGGCTCGGATTTGAGCTCGGAGATCTGCTGGACGGGGTCGCCGGAGAGGACCGTGGAGTTGCTCCAGTCGGTCCGCTGCAGCGTGCCGGAGACCACGTACTTGGGCATCGTGTTCATCTTGTCGGCAAACCCGACGTCATCGGTCATGTCCGGCCAGGCTGCGGCAAACCCCTCGTAGGTGGTTCGCCCGAGCAGCAGCGCGTCGTGGTCTGAGACCTCGTCCAGCTTGTACTTCATGCCCTCCGGGTCGTTGAACTGAAACGTCCAGCCTCCGTGCCGGGTTCCCTCGGCACCGCCCGGATCCTCCATCACCCCGTCCAGCGAGAGGAACTCGCTGACCACGATCTTGCGCATCGCCGTCTCCTGTCTTGATTGCCTGCTCATCTGAGAGCGTCGAACCAGGGTGGCGAAGATCGACAGCCCACCGAGGAGAGCCAGCGCTTCCATGAAGAGAAGCCGGCGGCTCTCCTGAAGAGAATCGGCCCGGTCAGCCGCGACTAACCGCGCGGGCGCCGTCGAGCACGGCGCCCGGACGCTCAGGACGGGGGCCGCGCAGGCGGCGAAGCGCCACCAGGCCGCCGCCGGCGACCAGCGCGACGACGATCGCTCCCAGGCCAAGCCCGGCGCGGGCCCCGATCGCCGCCATCGTGGCCCCGACGATCGGGCCGCCGATCGGGGTCGAGCCTTGGAAGGCCACGAACCACAGCGACATCACCCGGCCGCGCATCTCGGGGGCGGCGGTGAGCTGCAGCGTCGAGTTGCCCGTCGACATGAACGCGATGCTCCCGGCCCCGACCAGCGCCAATGCGATCAGTTCGATCGCCAGGTTCGGCGCCAGCGTGGCCAGGGCCAGCGCCACCCCGAAGCCCGAGGCGGCGGCGATCAGGGGCCGGAGTCCGGTCTTGCCGCGAGCCGCGACAAACAGCCCTCCGGCCACCCCGCCCACCCCCATCGCGGCGGTCATGAAGCCAAACCCGGCGGCGCCGACGTTCAGGCCGCGATCGGCCATCACCGGCAGCGAGACCTGGAACTCGTAGGTCAGGCACCCCGCGACCGCCATCATCACCAGCGGCACGGCCAGCTGGGGCATGGAGCGGACGTAGCGAAGCCCCTCGCGCAGCTGACCGCGGGCCCGCGGGGTCGGCTTGGAGGGCGAGAGCTCGGAGCTGTTCATCGTCATCAGCGAGAACACGACCGCGACAAAGCTGGCGGAGTTTGCCAAGAAGCACACTCCGTTGCCCACGGTGGCGATCAGGATGCCGGCGACGGCGGGTCCGATCGAGCGCGCGACGTTGACCAGCACCGAGTTGAGGCTGACGGCGTTGCGCAGATGCTCGGGGCCGACGAGCTCCATCATGAACGACTGACGGGACGGGTTCTCGAACGCGTTGTTGAGCCCCAGGAGCGCGGCCAGCACGCCGATCTCCCAAACCCGGACGGCGCCGGTGACGGTCAGCAGCCCGAGGATCAGCGCCTGCACGCCCATCGCGCTCTGGAGCGCCATCATCAGCCGGCGCTTGTTCACCCGGTCGGCGATCACCCCGCCATAGGGCCCGAGCAGAAGTACCGGCAGGGTCTGCAGGGCGACCACGACGCCGAGCATGGTGCTGGAGTGGGTGAGGGTCCAGACCAGCCACGACTGGGCGGTCATCTGCATCCAGGTGCCGATCAGCGAGATCGACTGGCCGGCGTAGTAGCGGCGGTAGTTGGGAACCGAAAGGGCCGCGAAGGTGAGCCGTCCGGCCCGCTTGACGCGGGTCACCGGCGCTGTCCCCCGAGCTGCTCGCCGAGCTCCTCGAGCGCCGGCAGGGCCTGCTCCAGCAGGCTGCGGTCCTCGGCCGACAGTCCCTGCAACGCCAGGTTCAGCGCATCGGTGCGCTCTCGCCGCATCCGCTCGGCCAGCCGCCTGCCGCCCGCGGTGGCGTTGACCCAGGCGGCGCGGCGGTCGCCCTGGTCAGAGGCGCGCTCGATCAATCCGGCCTCGGCGAGGTCGGAGATCACGCGTGACAGCATCGTGGGGTTGAGGCTCTCGGAGGTCGCGAGCGCCGACAGCCGGAGCGGGCCGTCGCGCACGACCGCCAGCAGTACCGAGATCCGCGTCGGCGTCAGGCCGGCCTCCGCTCCGGCCGCGGTCGTGCGCAGCCGCCGCGAGAGCCGGCCGAGGGCCACGCGGAGCCGGGCCGCGGTGTCCACGTCGAGGATGCCTTGAGTGTCTGCCATTGGTCTCAATTACTTGCTTGCTGGCAAGCACTACTTTAGCAGCCGGCCACGGCCTGTTCCCTGGGAGTCGAGGTGCGCGCTGGAGTCGTCGTGCCAAACTCCCCCATTCCCGGTTGCCAAAGCCCCCATTCCTATGCTTAGGGGAGGTGCCAGGCGGCGCTCGACTGGCAGCGCGCCGCATTCGGAACAATGGCAACCATAATTGTCCACATTTAGGAGGGAACCAAGATGGCACTGCAGATTGGGGCCACCGCGCCCGACTTCGAAGCCGAGACCACCGAAGGCACGATCCACTTCCACGACTGGATCGGGGACTCCTGGGCGGTGCTGTTCTCGCATCCCAAGACCTTCACGCCCGTATGCACGACCGAACTCGGCTACATGGCCAAGATCAAGCCCGACTTCGACCGGCGCAACGTCAAGATCATCGGGCTCTCCGTGGATCCGGTCGAGGACCACGAGGGGTGGGCCAGGGACATCGAGGAGACGCAGGGAACCGCCCCGAACTACCCGATCATCGGCGACAAGGACCTCGAGGTCTCCAAGGCCTACGGGATGCTTCCGGCGGACGCGAGCGGGGATCCGCGTGATCGCACGCCGGCCGACAACCAGACCGTGCGCAACGTGTTCGTGATCGGCCCCGACAAGAAGATCAAGCTGATCCTCGTCTACCCGATGACCACCGGGCGCAACTTCGACGAGGTCCTGCGGGTGATCGACTCGCTGCAGCTGACCGCCAACCACAAGGTGGCGACGCCGGCCAACTGGCAGCACGGCGACAAGGTGATCATCTCCGGCTCGGTCTCCAACGACCAGGCCAAGGAGCTCTACCCCGAGGGGTGGGAGTCGCCCAAGCCCTACATCCGGCTCGTCCCGGATCCCGAGCCGGCCGAGTAGCGAATCGTCGTGTCGCCCGTCCCGGCAGACGCCGGGCGGGCCGCCAGACGACCGTCTTTGCGCAGGGAATGCCGATCGAGATCTCGCTGCTCGGGTGCGGGCACCCGCACGTCTCCGACGTGCTCGGGGTGATCGCCTCGGAGCCCGACCTGCGCCTGGCGGCGGCCTGGGACGCCGATCCGGCGGCCATCCCCGGTCCGATCTCGAGCCACTCGGTACGCGAGCTCGACACCGCGATCGGGCGCGCCGCGGCGGTCGTGATCTGCGCTCCGACCGATCAGCGTCCGGGTCTGTGCGTGCGTGCCGCTCGGGCGGGCCGGCCGATCCTCGTGGAGGTGCCGATCGCGACGACTGCCGCGGGCGCCCGGGCGGCGGCGCGGGAGATCACCCGCAGTCGCACCCCGGCGTACCCGACCCTGTACCTGCGAGAGCTGCCGGCGCTGGCCCGGCTACGCGCGGTGATTCGCGCGGGCATCTTGGGAAGAGCCTCCGCGGTCAGCGCCAGCTACCTGCAGGCCCGTGTCCTGGATGGCTCTCTGGGCGGAGCCGCCTCCTGGATGCTGGACCCACGGCGGGCGGGGACCGGCGGCCTGGCGGCTCTCGGCGTGCATCTGGTGGACGCCCTGGCCGCCCTCGCCCGCGTACCCGTGATCCTCGGGGCGGTGACCTTCGACCGAGGCCAGGCCGCCCAGGTGGATCTCGGCGGGGCGGCGATCGGCAGGTGGGGAGATGTGCCGCTCAGCCTTCGGACCAGCTGGGCCGCCCGGCCGGAGGGTGTCGAGCTGGAGCTCCACGGCGCGACCGCGAGCGCCGTCCTGCGCGACGGCTCGCTCGAGCTCGTGGCCCAGGACGGCTCACGCGAGCGCTGGATCGGCGCACCGCCTGACGCCGGGGAGTCGTTGCGCGCCTTCGCCCAGCGCTTGCGGCGGCGACGGCTCGAGCTCGATGGGCTCGAGGGTACGATTCGCGCTCAGGAGGCGATCGAACGCGCCGTCGTGCTCGACTGAGGCTCGGGCGGTAGGCGACGCTGAGACACGTGAAGCTCGACCACTGCGTCATCCATGTCACCGACTGGGAGCGCTCCAACCCGTTCTACCGCGATGTGCTCGGCGCCGAGCTCGTCGAGCGGGGGCACGGAACCTGGGCCTACCGGTTCGGGGACGCCCAGCTCAACGTCCACGGCCCGGGTGTCCAGGCCCATCCGCTGGCGCGGGTGCCGGTGGCGCCCGGCAACAGCGACCTGTGCTTCGAGTGGGATCGTGGCATCGAGGAGGCGGTCAGCCATCTGCGCCGGCACGGGGTGGTGGTCGAGGAGGGGCCGGTGGACCGCCACGGAGCCCGGGGACTGGGGCGCAGCGTCTACTTCCGTGATCCCGACGGGAGCCTGATCGAGCTCATCTCCTACGGCTCGTAGGAGCCTTGCTGCGCCGGAAGGGTTACGTGTCCCCCGGCGCCCGGCCCTGGTGCGTCAGGCGCTCGTAGTTCATCCGCATCAGCTCGATCACGTCGCGGACGTCGTCGGGATCCTCGATCCGGCGGGCCGCCGGCCCCTCGCGTCCCGGGAAGACGGGATGATGCGTGATTCGGCCCTGCTCGCGGAGCTCGGTCCAGACGGGCTTGGGGAATGAGAAGTGCGCCGACCGGTCGCCGTGCAGGTGGCCGAGCTCCCGGCGACCGACCCGAAACGCGAACTCGCCGCGCCTTCCGGGGCCGGCCTGCACCCCCGGCCAGGACGTGACTTCGGTGGTGATCTGCTCGCTGGCGGTCGATGTCTTGCTGGGCATCATCGATGGCTCCTGACAGGTGGTGGTGGTGGGGCTGAGGTCACCATCGTCCGCCTCGGCGCGCCCGGTTTCCATCCGCAATTGGTCCTACGACCTGTGCGGTGCCGTGCTCGACATCAACGGTGCCTCGTATCTCCGGATGTAGAAGCCGGCGCGCCTACGCGGCCTGGCGTTGGATCTGAGGCCCGGAGTCGTCGAGGATCTCGAGGGCCGGCTCGGCGTCGGTCGCCAGGCGCTCCTCCGCCGGAACCGCGCGGGTGCGCAGGACGGCCAGTGCGGTGACGATTCCCACCGCGACGCTCACCGCGCCGACGGCGAAGGCCAGGTGGTAGCCGCTGACCAGCGAGCTCGCGACCGGATGACCGGCGGCCAGCAGGCTCTTTGAGCGGTTGGTGGCGATCGTCCCGAGCACGGCCAGGCCGAGCGCGCCGGCGACCTGCTGAGAGACGTTGATGATCCCAGAGCCCAGCCCGGCGTCCGCGGCGGGGACCTCGGCCATCGCGATCGTCAGCAGAGGCATGAACGCGCTGCCCACCCCCAGGCCGATGGCGAAGTAGGCGAGGAAGATCGTCGGAAAGAAGCTCGTGTGGACCCCGGCGGTGGTGAGCAGTCCGAGCCCGACGATGACCGTGACCATGCCGAGGATCAGCACGCGCATCGCCCCCAGGCGAGCGACCAGGCGGGCGGTGACGCCCAGAGACAGAATTGCCACCGTCACCGTCCAGGGCAGGAACGCCAGGCCGGTTTGCAGCGCGCTGTAGTGCAGCACGTGCTCGAGGTACAGGGTGCCCAGGAAAAACGTGGAGTACATCCCGGTGACGAGAAAGCCCCGGACCGCGCTCGAGCCGACCAGTCCCCGCAGCCGCAGGATGCGCAGCGGCATGATCGGGTTCTCGATCCTGGACTCGAGGGTCATGAATGCTGCCATGAGCGCGATCGCCAGCCCCCCGAAGCCGAGCACCTGAGAGGAGCCCCAGCCGTGGTTGGTGGCCTGGACGATCGCGTATACGGCGGTCATCACCGAGGCGGTGACCAGGATCGAGCCGAGCCAGTCGACGCCGTGCTCGAGCCCAAGGCCGTTGTCCTGGGGGATCAGGGCTCTGCCCAGGGCAAGCGTGGCGATCCCGATCGGGAGGTTTACGAAGAAGATCCAGTGCCAGCTGAGCGCCTGGGTGAGCACGCCGCCGGCGAGCAGGCCGAGCGACCCGCCCGCGACCGCCACGAACACGTACGCGCTCATCGCCCGGGCACGGTCGGCGGGCTGAGGGAACTCGGTGACGATGATCGCGAGGATCACGGAGGCCTGCAGCGCGGCCCCGATTCCCTGGATGAACCGCGCGGCGATCAGAACGCCCTGGCTGGGCGCCACGCCGCAGAGCAGCGAAGCGGCCGTGAACACGACCACGCCGGTGAGGAATACGCGCTTGCGGCCGATCAGGTCCCCGAGCCGACCGGCGAGGAGCAGGAAGCTGCCGAAGGTGACGAGAAAGGCGTTGATGACCCAGGTGAGGTTTCCCTGGGTGAAGTGGAGGTCACGCTGGATCGTGGGCAGCGCGACGTTCACGATCGTCGTGTCCAGGACGATCATGAGCTGCGCGAGGCAGACGGTGACGAGGGCCAGCCAGCGACGACGGTCGCCGGTGGCGGTGAGCGAGGGAGCGAGGTTCATCTTGATCCGAACTGTTGAGGCCGATACGGAGTGGTGGTAAACTGGAGGCATCCTCCAGAACTAAATGGAGGAGCCCTCCGGTAAAACTATACGGAGGCTCCCTCCGATTTGTCAAGCGAATTTCCCGGACCCTCCCGTGAGCGCCACCGATACCGCCGTTGAAAGCCTCAGCGCCCGGCCCAAGCGCGCCGACGCCCGGCGCAACTACGACAAGGTGGTGAGGGCCGCTCGGGAAGCCTTCGCGGAGGGTGGAGCCGCCACCTCGCTGGAGGAGATCGCCCGGCGCGCCCAGGTCGGGATCGGCACCCTCTACCGCCACTTTCCCAACCGCCAGGCGCTGCTCGAGGCGGTCTACGTCGACGAGCTCGAGGCCCTGTGTCGTTCGGCGCGCGAGCTCGACGAGCAGGCACCGTGGGACGCTCTGGTCAGCTGGCTGCACCGGTTCGTGGGCTACCTCGCCACCAAACAGGCCCTGGCCCAGGAGCTGCTGGACTATGTCGACCGCGACTCCGAGCTGTTTCGAAACTGCCGCGCCGCGCTCTACGCCGCGGGTGAGCCGCTCCTGGAGCGCGCTCAGTCGGCCCGCGCCGTGCGCGCCGACACCGACCTCTCGGAGATCATCCAGATGGTGGGCGGGATCGCGAAGATCCCGGCCAGCGAGCCCGGGCAGGTCGATCACATCCTCGATATCGCGCTCGATGGGCTGCGCTACCGTGGGACGGATGCCTAGATCGGCCCCTATGCGACGGGGCGGTTTCGCGCTTGGCGCGGGGCCGGCGATCGCCACCTGCCAACATGTAGGGATATGAGCGAGCACGACGATTTCGAGGAGCGCCTGCGCGCGATAGCCGAGCAGATCAGCCGCTCGATGGAGCGCATGTCCGAGGTGGATCTCGACAACCTCGCCGAGAGCTACGGGGTCGACGTGGACCGCGCCCGCGGCTTTGCAAATGCGGCCAGCCAGTGGCTGAGCGACCGTCTGTCAAGCGGCGACCCACTGTTCGGCCAGAGCCGGCCTCGCGATCGCGGCACCGCAGCGCCCAGACCGAGCGAGAGCTCAAGCCCGCAGCCGGCTCAAGGCGTGGACCCGGGTCCGCGCTCCGCAAAGCCCGGACCGCATCCCCTTGACCTGCCGACCGGATGGCAGGGCCTGGCGCTGAGCGCGCTGGACTCGGGCCGCTGGTCGGTGGGCCCCGGCAGCAATCAGCTCCTCGGCACCGGTGAGGGACCGCCTCCGCCGGGCGCGACCGATGCGCCGGACCTGGTCGGCGACCTGCGGGCCCGCGACTGGATCGCGACCGATGGAACGCTGACGCTGGTAGGCCACCACGCGCTGGCGCGCTGGTGCCGGACCTCGGACGATGTGGCGAGTCTGTCGTCCGAGCCAGACCCACCGCAGACATAGGCTCGGAGCCACGGTTGGCGTAGGCGACCTGTTCGGCAAGCAGCGCCTCGAGCTCGATCTGCTCAGCATCCGGAGTCATCGTGACCGCCGATGGTCTGGGGCATATCCCGCCGCGCACTGAGCGCGAGGCCCAGCTCTCAGGATGGCCACCCTGGCTTGGGCGCCGAGCGATAACGTACCCCGATGGCCGAGAAAGACGGCTTCACCGCTGAGGAGGCCCAGGCCGCCGGTGAGCGAATCGGGATCGACTGGGCCACATCCCGGTTCGACGTCGAGCAGTTCCGGATGGGGATGGACGTGGAGCTCGAGCATGGGACCCATGATTTCGAGACGAACGTCACCGACGACGACATCATCGTCACGGCGAAGATCGCGCGAGCGCACCTCAACGAGTTCCCCGACTACTACTCCCGGCTCGCCATCATGGAGGCCGAGGCCGAGGCGTACTGGGATGCCCACACCGAGTAGCGCCGGCAGCCGCTGACAACCGAAGAATCCGCGTCGTCGGTGCGTAAATGCCCCGCGATGCGGAAACAATCGTAGGACCGACGAGAAGGTTTCGTTGGTCAGAGCAGCTCGTCGGTCCGAGAGCCACTTCCTAACAGGAGGAGATCCGTGCGACACGGAGACATCAGCTCAAGTCCCGACTACGTGGGCGTTGGCGTCGTCAACTACAAGATGCCCAGCCTGCACACCCGCAAGGAGGTGGTTGAGAACTGCCAGGAGATCGCCCGCCGGGTGCAGGGCCTGAAACGGGGATGGCCCGGTCTGGACCTCGTGATCTTTCCCGAGTACTCGACCCACGGCATTCTCTATGACCGCGAGGAGATGTTCGAGTGCTCAGCGCAGATCCCGGGCGACGAGACCGACATCTTCGCCAAGGCGTGCCGCGAGAACGGCGTGTGGGGCGTGTTCTCGCTGACCGGTGAGCGTCACGAGGACCATCCGCACAAGAACCCGTACAACACGCTGATCTTGATGAACCCCGAGGGCGAGATCGTGCAGCGCTACCGGAAGATCTGCCCGTGGTGCCCGATCGAGGCCTGGTATCCGGGAGAGCAGACATACGTCACCGAGGGACCCAAGGGCCTCAAGGTGAGCCTGATCATCTGCGACGACGGCAACTACCCCGAGATCTGGCGCGACTGCGCGATGCGGGGCGCCGAGTTGATCGTGCGCTGCCAGGGCTACATGTATCCGGCCAAGGAGCAGCAGCGGATGGTCGCTCAGACCTCGGCCTGGCAGAACACCGCCTACGTCGCGGTCGCCAACGCGACCGGCTGGGACGGTGTGTACTCGTACTTCGGCCATTCGGCGATCATCGGCTACGACGGCCACGTGATCGCGGAATGCGGCACCGAGGAGAACGGCTGCCAGTACGGCGAGCTGTCGGTGTCCTCGATCCGGGACGCGCGCGAGAATTGGCAGTCCCAGAACCACCTGTTCAAGCTGCTGCATCGCGGCTACACCGGGATGTACGCCTCGGAGGAGGGTGATGCGGGAGCTCAGGAGTGCCCGTTCGAGTTCTACCGGACCTGGGTCAACGACCCGGAGAAGGCCCGTGAGCAGGTCGAAGCGATCACCCGCAAGACCGTAGGGGCCGAGACCTGCGCGGTTCAGGGCGTCCCCACCCCGGAAGAGTCCGAGCGCCAGCGCGAGCTCGCCCAGACGCGATAGGAAGACGCGCGCCCGGCGACTGCCGGGCGCGCATCGACCTGGCCGCTCCCAGGAAGGCCTCGGGGCCGCCCCGTCCGGCCCGTCGGGAGGCCTGCCAGAAACGGCGTCTTACGACTTTCACAGGCGCTCTATGCCCGCGTCTTACGGCTCAGGGGGATCCTGTGGACCATGACCGTGATAGCGCGCACCCCCGCACGGTTCGAAATCCGGCGTGGCCTCCAGGCGCTGAAGGGCGCGAGCGGGGCTTGGCGGTGTTCGCTGAGGGCGACTGACGAGGGCTGGTCGCTGCTGGCACCCGGCGGGAGGATCATCTTCCGTGGACTCGGGTCGGGCTCCCGCAGAGAGTGTCTCGAGTTCGCTCGCGTCCACGGCGTGCTGGCGGTAACCGGCTGATCTGGTCGCTGGTCCCGTTCGGCGCGAGCGGCACCGCAAGAGCGGATGGGCAGCGGCGTCTCTAGGGCCGCTCGCGGCCACGACCGGGCGTTGCCCGTCGTCTCGTGGCCTGCGAGAAGGTGAATGGGCCGAGGTCGAGGTCGGCCTCGCCCCTGGTCACCAGCTGCGCTACTGCTTCGCCGATGGCCGGCGAGTGCTTGAACCCGTGACCTGAGCATGGCGACACGAGGATCACCGCGTCGTGGTCGGGGTGGCGATCGATCACGAAGCGGTTGCCGCGCGTGCTGGTGTAAAGACAGGAGGCCGTCCGCAGCGGCACCGGCGCCAGCCACGGGAGGTATGGCGCGACGTAGTGCTCGTACATGTCGTTGCTCTCAGAGTGCGTCGCGGGATGCTGCGCGCCGTCCGGCGTCGTGGTCTGCTCATAGGACTCGGTGCCCACCTTCACCCCGCCGGCAGGCCCATCGATGGCGGGCAAGCCATAAAACCCGATCAGGTGGGTGAAGTCCGCCCACTGGCCAGCGAGCTCCCACACGAAGATCGGTGCGTCTCGCCAGTGCTCAAAGCCTTCGCGGATCGGAAACCAATACAGGAGCTGCCGGTAGACGGCAAAGATGTCGGCGGCTTCTGGGAACAGCTGGGAGATCCACGCACCGGGGCACAGCACCAGCTGCTGGGCCTCGTAGGTCGCGTCTTCGGTGCGGACGGTCACGCCATGAGCCGAGGCCGCCCATGCGTCCACGCGCTCGCCAAGCCGCAGCCGAGCTCCATGGCGACTGGCCAGTTCCAGTTGGGCTCGAACGGCGGCTTCGGGGCGAACATGCCCTGCTTCAGGCTCGTAGTACCCCTCGGTTTGCCCATCGACCGCGAACACCGGGAAACGCTGAGCAACCTCAGCGCCCGACAGGTTCTCATGAGCGATTCCGTATTGACGCGCCACCGCCCGGGTCTGGCTGAGAAACCGGCTACCGGTGTGGCCAAGGATCAGCCCGCCGGATCGAGTCAGCAGCTGAGCTCCGGATTGATCCTCGATCTCGCGCCAGAGCTGATGCGAGCGTTGGACCAGCGGCACATACTCGGGTCCCTCGCCGACCGCTTCACGAGTAATTCGAGTATCGCCGTGAGTGGATCCATACGGATGAGGCGGGTCATAGCGATCGATTCCGGTCACCGAAACGCCGCGCGAGGCCAACTGAAAACAGGTGGCGCTCCCCATGGCGCCCAATCCGACGACGATCACCTCGGTCTTGCGCAGCGCATTCATCTCCCACAAGTTGCCGAACGCGCGCGAACGCTGCGGGCACCCTGCTCTCGGCCAGGGGTCCAGCGCGCTCGTTCGGCCGGTCGTGGGGGGGAGCGAGAGCGGCTCAGCGAAATCGGGAACCCTCAGGAGGGGCCGCGGTCGGTGTCGGGATCCTCGTTACGGTCGCCGACGCCGAGCTTCCGGTCTTACTGCGCCAGGTGCGACTCGACGGTGCGAACCGACAGGACGAGCCTGTCGGCGAAATCACGGTTTGCGATGTGGTCAAGGTAAGCGCCAGAGCGTGGGTCTGAGCAGGCGGTTTCGGGGGTGGACGGGATATCCGGGGGTTGCCGACGGTGTCGAGCGCCGTCGAGCCGGCGTTGCCCTCTCGGGAGGCCGGCAATCAGCGCAAAATTTGAGCCCGGTCGGCCAAGGGCACGGTTCTGATGCAGAAAGTTTGCGGGTCCGGCTGTAATTTTCTTCCGGGCGCCCGCTGGGGGACCAGGATGCAGAAAATCTCGCTCGCGGGAGGGGACTTTCTGCGTTTGCGCACCGCGAGCCGGGGCGGAGGTCCGAGGCTCCTGGGACGACCTCCATCGAGGTCGAGGTCGAGGTCGAGGTCGAGGCGAGGCCGAGGTCAGCCATGGTCAACGTCGCCCCACCCTTGATCGTTTGCTCCGCCGACGTCCTGCTCGGCGCCGTCCCGCGGGTGAGCGCTGCAAATCGCCGCCAGTCCGTCAGCCGCCACGGGCTGGTCCTGGCAGCACCAGGGACTTGGTCCGCGTGCTTGGCTTGGCTCAGCGACGCCAGCCAGGGTGGGGCAGACGCCGGTCAGCTCGGCTGGCTCGATAGCAGCCGGTTCCCGCGTGACTTGACGGTCTCGTTCGGCGGGCCACTGATGTCGACCGGCGTCCGAGCCTCATCGGGGGTCGCCTCCTCGACCGTGCCCAGCTTGAAGTACTTGCCGGGCGGCTCGGAGCCGCCGCTCTGGTTCGGCATCCGCTGCTTGGTCGGGATGCTCGGACCGAAGCCGCCTGCTTCGGTCCACTGGCTGTTGTAGCTGGCGGGTCCCGACGATGCGAACACGATCGACGTCTTCGGGAGCTTCGGAAGCGACTTGTCGGTCTTGGAATGAAACAACGTCGAGGTGAGATCGCCGGCGATCTTGCGGCGCCACGCCGAGACGTTCGGAGCCTCGACGCCGAAGCGCTCAGAGATCAGCTTCAGCTGTGAGGTGTGGTCAAACACCTCGGTGGCGATGTGGCCGCCGCGACTGAACGGCGAGACCACGAGCAGCGGCACGCGAACTCCGAGGCCGAGCGGACCCCTGAAGCCCAGCGTGTCCGGCTTTGGCTCCCCGGCGGGAAAGGTGCTCGTGGTCAGATACTCGCCCGCGGTGCCCTTCGGGGCAGTCGGCGGCGGTACGTGATCGAACCAGCCATCGTTCTCGTCATACATGATGAACAGTGCCGTCTTCGCCCACACCTTCGGGTTCGAAGTCAGCTCGTCGAGCACCATCGAGACAAACCACTGGCCGTTCATCGGCGATGCCGACGGGTGCTCGTCGAAGCCGAGCGGTGGGATGATCCAGCTGACGCTCGGGAACCTGCCGGTCTTGACGTCGGCCGCAAAGTCGTTCGGGAACGTCTGCCTGAACGCCCTGTCGAAGAGCGGCGTGCCCGGCTGCCGGAACGCCTTGAAGTACGGCAGGACGTTGTCGGTCAGCTCGATGTTTCTCGTGACCGTCGGATCGTAGAAGCTTGGGTCCCAGGTCAAGTATCGGTTCAGCGACGCGTACTTGCCGCTGACGCCGGCGTTGCTCGGCGTGTACACCTTCCACGAGACGCCCTTGTCCTCGAGCAGCTCCTGAACCGTCGTCCAGGTGCAGTTCCACAGAGTGTCAGAGGTGCCGCTGGTCGCGACCACGGGACCGCCGTGCCTGCCGGCCGGGTCGATCGTGCCGCTGTTGGCCATCAGCCGATTCGGGTGCGTCGGACCGAGAATCGAGCAGTGGTATGCGTCGCCGAGCGTGAAGTGGTCGGCGAGCGCCCAGTGGAACGGCAGCTCGGGCCGCTTGTAGTACCCCATCGTCATCGCGCCCTTCGGACCCTCCCACTGCCGCTGGGTGTGGACCTTGACCCAGGAGTCCATCTTCCCGTGATTCCAGCACTCGTGCATCGGACCCCAGTCGTGGGTCAGGTCGTCGGTCGATTCGAGACCGTGGTTGCCCGAGAGGTGAAACGGCAGCAGCTTGTGCCGGGGGACCACGTTCGATCCACCCGGGTAGTCCTGGGCGAACACGCCGAGCGAGTGCTCCGGGTGGTCGTCGAAGCCGCGCCCGCGCGGGTAGGCGCCGAAGTAGTGGTCGTAGGAGCGGTTCTCGAGCATCAGGAAGACGATGTGCTCAACCGACTCGAGATCCGAGCCGGCCGGCTTGGTCCTCGCCGCGCGCTCGATCACCGACGCCCAGCCCGGCCCGGCCATCCACCCGAGCGCCGACTGGCTGACGAATGCGCCGGCGCCGACCATTCCGAGGCGCTCCATCAGCTGTCGGCGGGTCAGCTGCTTGCCCTGAAGCTCGTCGGGAAGATCCATCTCGTGCTCCTGTTTCTCAATCCTGCGGTGGCGTTCCGCGCGCCCGAAGGCGAGCGCACGTGCGGATCCGGCGCAGTCCGCGTGGGCCACCATAACGGTCGAGCCGCACACGACGCGTCGGCGCCACCGGCGAGCATCTTGTAACCCTGCCCTCAAAGCCCGATGTGGCCGGCCGTAGCGAGCACTCAGAGGAGCGTCGGCGCTCGGTTGACGACGGCGCTCGCTCGCGGCCCGGGCCGAGAGCCCAGCTTCCTTGGCGAAGGAGCAAAAGGCTCGGTCTGGCTCGGTCTGGCTCGGAGGGATCGCTGCCCGCCAAGCCGGGTTTGCATGGGGAGCATCGCTGACGACGGCTATAGAGTCACGGCCGTGTGCGCCTGGAAACGTGACTCGAACCGCGCAGATGACGGCGATGATCGTCCCCGCCCGGTCCGGGTGGTGATGCAGGGATGCGTTGATTTGGCTGGAGGACCCACCCACTGGTCACCTCGCCTCTCCTGCGCATGATCGACTTCGATGACGTCGACCTCGATCTGCTGCGCCGGCGGCGTAGCGCGAAGTGGGCGACCTACCCCGTGGACGTGCTGCCCGCCTGGGTTGCGGAACTGGACGTCCTCCTTGCCGAGCCGATCCGCCGCGCGCTGCACGACGCCGTCGAGTTAGGCGACACCGGGTATGCACTGCCCGGGGCATTGCCTGAGGCGTTTGCCGGATTCGCCGCGGATCGATTTGGTTGGGCAGTCGATCCTGCTGATGTTGTCGTGTTGCCGGACGTGATGACCGGCATCGAGGATCTGCTCCGAGTCGCCACTGCCCTGGGAGATGGCGTCGTTATCAACCCGCCGGTCTACCCGCCCTTCTTTACCCGGCTGGACGAGCTGGGGCGCCGTGCGGTGGAGGTACCCCTGCTGCGGCGTGCCCAAGACTGGGATCTTGACATGGACGGGCTCGAGGCCGCCTTCGGCGCCGGAAATCGGATCTTTCTTCTGTGCAGCCCGCACAACCCGCTGGGCCGGGTGTGGTCGGCCGAGACCCTGAGCGCGGTGGCCGAGCTCGCCGAGCGATACGGCGTATTGGTCATCGCCGACGAAATCCACGGCCCGCTGGCGCTACCCGGCGCAGTCCACACGCCCTACACCTCCTGCGGCGGCGCCGCGGCTCGCCACGGCATCGTTGTCACCTCGGCATCGAAGGCGTGGAACCTCGCCGGCCTGAAGTGCGCCGTCGCGGTAGCTGGCAGTGACCGGGGCAGAAAGCTGCTGCGCCGGCTGCCCGACCAGTACGTCGACCGGGCCGGTCTCCTGGGCGTGGCCGCCGGCGTGGCCGCCTACACGCAGGGCACCGGATGGCTCGACGCGCTGCTGACCCATCTTGAGCGCAACCGGCGACTGGCTGCTGACCTGCTCGCCGAGTGGGTGCCCGACATCGGCTACCTTCCGCCAGAGGCGAGTTACCTCGCCTGGCTTGACTGCCGCCGCCTCGGCCTCGGCGACGACCCGGCAGCCGAGTTTCTGCGCCGCGGTCGCGTGGCGCTGAGCTCCGGCCCCGAGTTCGGCGCACCCGGTGCCGGCTTCGCCCGGCTCAACCTCGGTACCTCCCGCCTCCTGCTGACCGAGGCGATCCACCGGATGGCCGCCGCCGTCCGGTGAGACTCAGGTTGTCGCTGCCGTTCACCGGCCCGTCTCACTCCATTCTCGGCGTCGCTGGCCGCGCCTGAGGCGCTCTAGTACTCGTCCCGCCGGCGGAACCAGGGCCCGGTCTCGTTGCGCCCGTTCGGCGCCCGGTCCAGCCACTGGTACATGCCCCACAGCCCGTCCAGGCCGCGCGCATAGGTTGAGTAGGTGTGGTAGACGATTCGGTCCTCGAGGGCGAAGGCGCTCATGCCAGGCTGCTCACGGTGGTAGGTGGCCGTGTCGGTGCCGCACATCTCGGCGTGCTCAGAAGCGCCTCCCTCCAGGACCCATGTCGTGTCCTTGGGGCGGTAGTTGTAGTCGACTGTTCCCGAGCGCTGCTGGTCCACGGTGAACGAGGTGTTGAAGTCGAGGTTGAAGTCGCTGTCGAGCGACGAGGCCCAGGGGAAGCTCCAGCCCATGCGGCGCTTGTAGGCCTGCAGCGTGGCGATCGGGGCGCGGGACACCGCGATCATCCCGACGTCGTGGTGCTCCAGGTGGACGGCGAAGCCGTTGAAGCCATCGGCTATCGCCGAGCACGAGGGGCATCCGCTCGTGTACTCCGGGCCGAACATGAAGTGGTAGACGAGGAGCTGCGCGCGCCCGCCGAAGAGGTCGGCCAGCGACGCGGCGCCGGCATCGGTCTCGAAGCGGTAGCCCTTCTGGACGGGGACCCAGGGCAGCTCTTGGCGCTGACGAGCCACGGCGTCGCTGCGCCGAGTGAGCTCCTTCTCGGCCTCGAGCAGCTCGAGGCGTGAGGCGAGCCACTGCTCGCGACTGGCGGTGGGGTGGGTGGTCATGGGTTGTCTCCTTGTGATTTCAGGTTGCGGCGATGGCGACCCCGAGGGCGACGATCTCCAGTGCCGGTCATCGCGTCAGCCCGAGCCTGGCCGGCGTGCTCTGCTGGAGGTCCGGGAGCGCGTCGCCGGTCTCGAGCAGCGTCTTGAGGTTGGCCACGACGCGCGGCCACCCCTGGCTGATGAGCGAGCCCGTGATACCACCGGGCTCGAGGTCGTCGTGGACCACCGTCAGCTTCACGTGGTCACCGAGCGGCTCGATCTCGAACGTGACCTTCGAGCGCGGCTCGACGGCCAGGCGGTCGCGGGCGTCGTCGGTGAGATCCAGCGACCCGGCCCATTCGGGGGTGAACGTGTGCCACGTGTAGGAGAGACGGCGCCAGGGCTCGGACTCGACCACGACCTGCTCGGGGTCGGCGATCGTCAGGCCGCGCGTGTGCCAGGTCATCGTCGAGCCCGGCTTCCAGCCGGAGTCGATCGTTAATGCCCAGTAGCGCTCGGTGAACGCAGGCTCGGTCAACGCCTGCCAGAGCCGTTCGGGCGTGGTCTGGATGTACGTCGCGTAGACGAACGAGGGCTTCTCCACGGGGGTGTCCTCCAGTGCTCGTTTGAGATCGGCGAGCGCATGCACCCGGCCCTGCTCGTACCGTGTGATCCAGCGTTCGGCGATCTCGTTGATGGGCGCCGCGTTGAGGTAGTGGTGCTTCTCCCGGCCGCGGCGGACGATCGTGACGAGGTTGGCGTCCTCCAGCACGGCGAGATGCTTGCTCACCGATTGACGAGCCATGTCCAGACCCGAGCACAGCTCGCGCAGCGTCTGACCGTTGCGCTCGTTCAGGCTGTCGAGCAGTAGCCGCCGGGTAGGATCGGCCAGCGCCCTGAAGACCTCGTCCACGTGCAAATAGGCAGCCATCTGACTGCCTATGATACGCAGCCAAGCAGCTGCCTGTCAAGGCGTCCTACGGGTCCCTCGAGCAGGCTAGGACGCGGCGCGAGCGGCAGGCCTTTTCATGTCGCCTCGCTCAATTCCGAACCCGGCGACCTTGACCACGTGAAAGCCTGGATAAGGTTCTCGGCTTATCTGGGGAGCGTGATCTGGGTCTTGCCGGCGTCGGCGTAGGCAAACACCACCTTCTGCTGGGCCCTCACAGTGCCGGCGACTCGGGCGACGCTCTGCAGCCGAACTGGCGCGCCGCCGGGCGTCTGGGTCAGCGATCCCGAGTAGGCGACGTTGCCCTGCTGGGCGACGGCCCGGGAGAGCCGGCCGCCCGACGACGTGCTCACCGGCGCCGCGAAGTCACGGGTGAACAGCTCGGCGAGGACCGCGTTGGCGTCGAACGGCGTCAGCCCGGTCTGGCACTGCCACTTCGAGGTCCCCCGCTCGCAACGCTTGCCACCGACCTGCACGATCTGGAACCTGGTCCACGGTCCGCTGCCGACCTTCGTCTCGCCCTCGAAGGACACCCGGTGCCCGCTCTGGCGCCAGAGCACGTAGTGGCTGGACACCGCGGGCTCGCTGGAGCCCGACGCCGCCGCGTTCATCGAGGCGGTGGCCCTGTAGGCCGATGTGGCCTTCAGCGCCCCCAGCGAGCGGCTGTACAGCGGCCGGGGCTTGACGGCCACCAGCGACGTCGAGGGACGAAGGCTCAGCTGCTGTGACGTGGTGGAGCATGAGGGTGTCTGCGCCGGCACGCAGGCGCCCTGGCTATTGGACCAGTACGTGGACACGCTGACTCCGCCGATCGTGGACAGCCGCTCCGGAGTCTGCTCGCACAGGTCGCTGGCCTCGCCGGCCATGAAGATCTGGCTGATGCTGCTGAAGGAGAACTTGCTGTTGTCGATCCACCCCAGCCCGTCGAGGGGATCGGTCGCCGATTCGACCAGCTCGTGGGAGACGTTCTCGATCAGCTGCTGGACGTCGTCGGCGCAATCGGTCGGCGCGACGATGAACGGAACCGACTGGTAGACCGGATCGGGGTAGGGGACGAACCACGCCCAGCCGATTCGCAGCTGTGCCACCACGGTGAAGAAGTGAAATGCGTCAAAGCTGCTGCACGATCGCAGTGATCCCAGGCCCACCGAGGCGCCGCGCGGCAGGAAGATCGCGTAGTCCGTGTTGTCGTCGGCCATCGGCAACCCATCGGGCAGCGGCAGCCCCTGGATGCCGCCGCTGCCGGGAATCTCGGTCAGCGCCTGCAGGCCGCCGCCCGCTTCGCAGGTGATCCAGTACATGAGGGTAAACACGTTGACGCCGCCCTGTGCCGAGGTGCGCGGGCACAGGAACGCCGGGGCCGAGGAGTCTGACCCGGTGAAGCTGGGGCTCCCGACGCCATACTGCGCGGCGTCGGTGAGGTAGCCGCTGCCGATCAGCGACGAGAGGGCCGAGTTGATGGATCCCTGAGTGAAGTTCGCGTCGTCCCAGCTGCGGTCCCAGTAGAGCGCGTGCACGGCGGGGTTGTCGATGACGCGGCCGCTGATCCCGCCCAATAGGCCGGTGATGAACGACGGCAGGAAGTTCAGGTGCGCCAGCGAGGCCAGCGTGAACCGGTTGCGGTTGTCGTCCAGATGAGCTCCCGACGGGCCGGCCGGCGTGTAGGTGTAGGTCAGCGGAGCGCTGGCTCCGACGCGCGTGACGACGGTCACGTTGACCGGGCCGGTCTGCCCTTCGGGCGAGGCCGGCACGTCAAACGACACTGTCCCGGGGGTGGTGGAGCAGAAGCTGGTGATCGTGGTGGAGCCGAAGCTGACATACAGCAGCTGGGTCAGATTTAGCCCGGTGATCGTCACCTGCTGACCGCCGGTGACCGGACCGGATGCCGAGGAGATCCCGCTCACCGCCGGCCGGAGACAGGCGCCGAGACAGTAGGTGAACTGATCCCCGCCGGTGACCGGGGTCAGCCCTCCCGGGTAGGTCGCGTTCACGTAGGGCGCCATCACCCGGACGTCAACGGTGCCACCGCCGCCGGCGTGGCTGGGCGCGGTGGCGTTCAGGACGGTGGGGCCGGCCGCACTTACCCCGGTCGCGACGCTGGTCCCGAAGTTCACCTGGGGCGGGTGTGCAGAGTTGACGGTGAAGCCGGCCACGCGAATCTGCACTCGGGTGCCGCCGGCCGAGGCGCCGACGGCGGGAGTGACGCCGACCACCTCCGGGCGGACCACCGGGTTGTTGCCCCCGCAGTCCGGGAAGTTCCGGCAGATCGCCATCGCGGGCGGGCTGCCCGCAAGCGCCATCCCGACGGCTGCTGCTACCAGGAGCGGCAGCCTCGCCCAGCGACGGGCTCCGCTTGGATGAATCGGTCCCATGGTTCCCCCTAAACCCCCACCGTCGTCACCGGCGGGCTTCGAACACGAGCGTACAGATGGCGATCGGCGCCGACGGCTTGTCGCCGTCGAGCTCGATGGGCCGCTGAACGATGCTCATAATTTTTCTCCTCGAATCAACTGGCTCCGCTCGCGGGCCGAGCCGGTGCGGTGCCCATGTGCGCCTGAAGCGCCATCGACGGGCAACCTAATCCTCGCCAACCGCCATTTCATCGGTGGAGGACTACGGGAGTTTGGACAACGCGACTACGGAGTGTCACGGCCTGCGACGGCCCTCGGCGGCGTACGATCTCTACTCGTGGCGGCGAATAGGACGGGAGCGGTCGGGCTCGTGGGCAGAGCGGAGGAGCTCGGGCTGATCGAGCGCACGTTGCGGGGCGCTCGCGCGGGCGTCGTGGTGATGGGAGCGGCCGGGGTCGGGAAGACGCGGCTGGCTCGTGAGCTCGTCGAGGCCGCTGCCGGCTCGCCGGAGAGGGCGAGCATCTGGGTCTCGGCGACACGCTCGGCGGGCGGGGTTCCGTTCGGAGCGCTCGCGCACCTCCTGCCGGCGTTGGATGCTCCTGGGAACGATCGGCTAGCCGTGATGATGCTCGCGCGGCGTGCTCTGCTGCAAGCGGCATCTGATGCCTCGGGGCTGCTCGTCGTCGACGATGCCCATTTCCTGGACGACGCTTCGGCCGCGCTGGTACACCAGTTGGCGATGACGCGCGCGCTGCGCGTGGTGGTCACGGTGCGCTCCGGCGAGCCTACGCCCGACGCCATCATGGCGCTGTGGAAGGACGGCTGGCTCGATTGCCTGGATCTGCAGCCGCTGGATCGCGTGGCGCTGGGGGAGCTGGTGGGCGAGCTGGTCGGCGGTCGCGTCGATGCTCTCGCGATCGCCCGGGTATGGGAGCAGACGCGCGGAAACGCGCTGTTCTGCCGTGAGCTGGTCCGGGCGGCGGTGGCGGCGAACGTGTTGGTGCTCAGAGACGATGTGTGGCGCTGGCAGGGCGGCTTACCGGGGATCGGGCGCCTGTGGGATCTGATCGACGCGCACCTGTCCGAGCTCGAGGGTGGCGATCTGGCGGCGCTCGAGGTCGTGGCGGTCGCTGATCGTGCCGATGCCGTGCTGCTCGAGGGCCTTGTCGAGCGCTCGGCCCGGATCGGGCTTACGCGCCGGGGCCTGATCGACGAGCGCTCCGAAGGCGGCCGGTCCGTGTTGGCTTTGTCACATCCGCTGTTCGGAGAGGTCGTCCGAGGCCGCATGCCCGCCTCCCGACGTATGGAGGTGTGCGCACAGCTCGCCGATGCGGCTGAGGCGCGGGGGCTGGCCGACGGACCTGAGCTCCTGCGTGTGGCGGAGTGGCGGCTGGAATGCGGCACCGGCGGGGAGTCCGCGTTGTTCGTGGCGGCGGCTCGGCGGGCGCGAGCCGGATTTGACGCCGGGCTGGCCGAGCGATTTGCGCGGGCCGCGATCGGTGGCGGTGGTGGATTTGAGGCTGAGCATGAGCTGGCGATCGCGCTCGGGGCACAGGGCAAGATTGGAGCGGCGGAGGAGAGGTTCGCGAGACTGGAGCGGGAGGCGAGCGTCGATGGTCAGCGCGTCAGCGTCGCCGCGCAATGGAGCGAGCTGCTGTTCCTCAACGGTGGGCGCGCCGCGGACGCAGCAGCGCTCGTACGCCGAGTGGCAGCGAATCTCGGACCGGGACGGCTGCGCGATGAGCTGCGCGTGCTGGAAACGGTCTGGCAATGGCTGAGTGGTGATCGTGCGGCTCTGCGTGAGGAAGAGTGGGTCCAGATCGCTCAGCGGAGCGACCGGATGCGCGTGCTGGTGGCTTTCGCGGTCGCGCCGATGCGCGTCGAGGCCGGGCAAATCGCGGAAGGGCTCGCCCTGCTCGACGGCTCGGCGGAGGCCGCGGCGCAGTGGCGCGAGGCGCTGCCGACCGTCGACCTGGCGCTTCGCTCCACGCGAGCCTACGCGCTGTGGTCGGCAGGACGACTGAACGATGATCTCGCTTATTGCGAGCGCGAGTTTGCGGCCGCGATTGACGCCGGAGAGCTTGAACCGACGGCGATGTTCGCTTTCTGCCGCGGCGGCGCTCTTACTGACATGGGCCGCGTCGACGTGGCGATCGGATCCCTGCGCGACGCGCTCACGGTGTTTCGGGAGCTTGGCATGCCCATGTACGTGTCGTGGACGCTTGCCTTCCTGGCGCGCGCTCTCGCCCTGGCGGGTGACGGGCCGAGCGCGCGCGAAGCACTCGAGCGCGCAGAGCAGGCGCGTCCGGCGCAAGTTCAGCTGATGGATCCCGAGCTTGGCATAGCCCGGGTATGGGTCACGGTCGCGGAGGGCGACGCGCCCCGGGCCCGCAAGTGCGCTCTGGAGCTCGCAGACCGCCACGCCGGCTCAGGCCGGCCAATCGAGGCCGCGCGCGCCCTGCACGCCGTGGCGCGCCTCGGTGAGCCGCGAGCCGTCGCCGGTCGATTGGCAGAGCTCGTCACCGAGACCGACGCGCCGGTAATAGAGCTCTACGCGGAACATGCGAGTGGCCTCGCCGCCGGCGACGGGTCGCGTCTGCGAGCCGTCGGCGATGCCTTTGAGCGGCTCGGCTGCTGGCTACTGGCGGCGGAGGCATACACGGCCGCCGCCCGCGCGCTTGAGTCCGGCGGCCGAGCGGCCAGTGCACGTGCTGCGACCGCCCGGGCGGGCGCGCTGCTCGCCCGCTGTGGTGGCGCCCGGACACCTGCGCTCGCCGGCACCAAGGCCGGCGCGGCGCTCACGCGTAGAGAACGAGACGTCGCCCTGCTCGCTGCCGGCGGGATCCCGAACCGCGAGATCGCGCAGCGGCTCGTGCTTTCTGTCCGCACGATCGAGTCGCATCTCGCACAGACGTATCGCAAGCTCGGAGTGAGCGATCGCACGCAACTGGCGGAGATGCTTGCTGGGAGCAGCCCGGCACCGCCCGCTGACAGAGTCACTACGTAGCGCGCCGGGAAAAGCCCCGTGACCCTCCACCGATGACGGCGAAGGGGCGCGGCCCTAGCGTCTTCTCCTGTGGACCGCACCACCGCGCTCGAGCTGCTCCCAGACGCCTATGCACGCGCGCTCCGCCTGCGCGACGCCGGATCCAAGCCCGCCGAGATCGCGCGCGGACTGGGGATCGCCCCCGAGGCCGTCGCCAGCGCGCTTGAGCTCGCCGAGGCGAAGCTGACTCGCCTGCTTGACGACGATCCTGACGGCAGGGCTGGCCGGCCTAGGTAGAGGCTGCGTACAAAGACCGGTAGCCCTCCACTGATGGAACCGGGGCTCCGGCTGATGTCGCTGAATGTGATCACCGTGTCGACCGGCCTCGCGATCGGCCTCGCCGCCGTCCTGCTGGCCGTCGACCTGCTGGCCTGGCGAGCCGTGGCGGCGATGTTCGACCGGGAACGACTGATCATAGGCACGCGCACCTAACTCCCGCCCGAATCCTGACCACGCCCAACGAAACGAACGGAGACCCGGAATATCGTCCACCCTCACTCACCGAGAGGCCACCGGGGCCATGGAGCTTCGCCGGAGCCCTTTCGACATCATTCTGGACGGCACCCCTTCCGGATCGATCGACCGGCACCAGACCGTCGAACTACAAGTGGACCGGGACACACACACTCCAAGTCAAAACCGGCCGCTACTCAAGCCCCGCCAGGACGTTCAATGCGGCGGACGGCACGAACACCAAGTTTCGCTGCAACGGAGCGGTCCTCTGGCCCCAATACGTCGCGTCACTCTTCGTGCCAACTATCGGCCTTGGGCTGCACCAGTAACCCGACCACGTGGTGCGTGAGATGCAGAAGTGAAAGCCCAGGCGGCCTCAAGGCCTTGACCTGGGTTGATGCGGGGAGGGGGTCATTGGCCCATCCCGGTCGTGGTCCAGCGCTCAAACGTGTCGATCTTGTCGGCCGGCCACGCGCCGTCGCAGGGCATCGTGCCGTTACGGAGCCGTTCGAGGATCGCGTCGGCATGCTGCTTGACGTCGCCGAACGCCCAGAGGTCAAAAGCGAAGGTCATCGATTGGCGGTCGCGCTCGCGAAACAGCGGTTTGATGTGCTTCTCAAACCGGACCGGCTCGTCGGCGGCGGGGAGCACGACCGGCGTTTCCTCTTCCTTGCTGGTGGGCTTGAGCGCGGAGATCCGGCTGCCTGGCGCTCCGGCGGCGGTGTGCCAGTCCCAGCGTGGCATCGGCATGTGGTCGGGTGGCGTGGCGCCGGGTTGAGAGTTTTCGACGGCGAGCCGCGACCCCCATTCGATGTAGGCGCCAAACGCGGAGCGAAACTCGGGGTCGTTGGGCAGTCCGGCCTCCTGGGCGGAGCGCAGTAGCAGTTGGACCCAGCGGGCGCGGCCCTCCTCGGTCAGGCCTTTGCCGATGTGCTGGGAGATCATTCGTGGGTAGCCGCCGTACTGCTCGCTGTAGTTCTTCGGGCCGCAGAACACCTCGGCCAGCCATTTCGCGACGCGCTGGGGATGGTCGGCTGACATGTCCGCAAACAGCGGTGCGAGCAGCGGATCCTGGGGCACGTATTTCTCATAGAACAGCCGGGTCGTGCGAGTCAGCGCCGGCAGTCCACCTGCCCATTGAAAGATCGTCGGGTCAGACTCCGGCGGCGGGTCTGTGAACTCGACATACCAGTGCATGCCGCTGCAGAACGGCTTGTTTTGCGAGTGGCCGCACCGGCATAGCGCGTAGTGCTCGCGCGACGCGCCGTCGTTACGCGGCTCCTCATCACCGTCATCGTCGAGGAGCGCGATCACGCCGGTGATCCGGTAGGGGCCGTCCTTGGAGATCTCGATCGCGGGTTCGCGCTTATCGTGGTAGTCGACCTCCGCGCGAGCTTCGGCCTCGTCGATCGCGTAGCTGAGCGCTCCCGACGGGCAGTCGCGCACCGCCCGGATGATCTCATCCATCCGCCCGCCGCTCGGGGTCACGAACGGCTCCTCGCCCAGGTGAAAGACGGTCGCCAGGCGGTCGGTGCAGAAAGCCGAGTGCTGGCAGATCCCCCGGTTATCAAGAACCGCGACCTGCTGGCCGACATACGTGTCACGGCGGTCAGAAACCCGCGCGGGGTCCTTCTCAGAGCTGAACCCGATCTCGGCGTGCGTGCCGTCGCAGAAGGGCTTCATCTTCGAGGCACCGCAGCGGCACAGCGCCATTTGTGGTTGAGTGGGCAGGACCTCGCCGAGCCAGTTGGTCATATGCGTCACGTTGGTGATCAGGTACGGGCCACCGGTCTGGCTCTGGATCTGACGCGGCAGCGCAGACTGGATCTCGGCGAGCTCGGTCAGACGGGCGGCAACCTGCTCCTCACCGTCGACGGCCGCGAGCGTGAGGGCGAGATCCTGCAGCGCCGCGGTCGCCTCCTGGACCTCTGTCGGAAGGTCCGGGAAAAGGCGCAGCCTGGTCGCCTCGCACGCCAGCCGCCAGACCGAGCCGCTGCTGGATGGTTCCCGCTCATACTCCTGGTTTGACTGAGTCGACGTACTATGCTGGCCGCGTTCGTCGTCTGCCGGTCTCGCGGCAGCTTGTCCAGGCAGCTTCTCAACCGCCTCCTGCAGCGAACGAATCACCGACCGCTTCAATCTCTGTGCGACGTCACTCGCTTGACCGCGCGCGTCGTGGCTTTGGTCGTCGGTCGGCGTTTGCACGCTGAAGCCGGCCTCCAGCTCGCGCGCGCCGTCAAGCAGCGCGACCAGCCTCGACGCGGACTCGGTGGACGCGGCGCTCGTTGACGGGCTCACGCGACGTTGTCCTGCGTCAGGGCGTGCACGACGTCCTGCGCCGCATCCCGGAGAGCTGCTGGGCCTCCTGATCGCGCGTCCGTGAGCTCGTCCTGTCGTCCAGGCGCAACCCAGCGGCGGATGTACTCGATGACCATGCGCATCGCCTGCTTTCAATAGCCTGTGCGTATCTCTGAATATAAAGATAGTATGTCTGAACTCGAAGATACTCTAGACGTGGACGCAGATCATGTTGACCGCGTGCTGGCGCAATGGGCCACCGCCCGCCCGGACCTCGACACGACGGCGGTCGGGGTCATCGCGCGCCTCGGTCGAGCGAGCGCCTATATCGACGCCGGCATCAACGACCGGCTGGCCGATTTCGGCCTCACTCGCGGCTCATGGGACGTCCTCGCCAGCCTCCGACGCACCGGACCTCCCTACCAGCTTTCCCCGACCCAGCTCTACCAAGGCCTGATGCGCAGCTCAGGAGCGATGACGCACCGGCTGTCCAGACTCGAGCGCCGCAGCCTCATCAAGCGCGTCCCCGATCCACAAGACGGTCGCGGTCTGCTCGTCGAACTGACACCCGCAGGACTCAGGCTCGTCGACCAGGCAGCCGCCGCGCACCTGGCCAACGAGCGAGCACTGCTGACGGCACTCAACACCGACGAGCAAGCCCAGCTCACAGGGCTACTGCGCAAATTGCTCGGCAGGTTTGAGCAAGAACAGCCCACACCACCGCCCGCCGGACGCGGCGGGCGGCGCCGACCGCGCTGCCCCCCAGCACCAACGAGTGCCGACGACGTTCAGCCCTAAGCGCCCACCCAGCAGACGTCAACCGTCTGCAGACACAGCACCCGCCCGGGTAGACGCCGATGACCGACGCACCCCAACGGCTCCGAGACAGCCAGACTAGCCCGAGGGCACTCCTGGTTAGTCAACCGGAAAGTCGCTCTCCCGCGGCGGCTGCTTCGGCTCCGGCGGCGGGCAGAGCAGCAGTGGGCCGTCCCGCCCGGCGCCGGCGCTCGGTATCCCGCAGGGGCGCCTGATTGAGATTGATCTTGGTTGTCTGGTCGCCCGTCTGCGATCCCTCGGCCACGAAGTCCCCCTCACCCCGATCAGGCGGCGAGGATCTCGCGGTGCAGATCGAGCAGCTTGGGTATGTCGTCGGCCGCCACCCGCCCCATCCCGCACTCGGTGCAGATCCCCCACTCGCGGCGTCCGGCGGAGGACTGCGCCAGCGCTGCATCGATCTGCTCTGCCTGCTTGGCGGTCGTGCCCGCGGGCTGGTCCTCGGGGTGGTACGGAACCAGCGCGAAGTACAGCTCGGTGTCCGCTCCGGCCGCGAGATCGCGCAGCGGCGCGAAGTAGTCGGAGTCATTGCGGGCCTGGGGCACGGTGAACGATGCGAAATTGACAGGCCGGGATGCGGCCGAGACGACGGCGTTGAGGAGCTCCACCTGCATCCGAACCGAATCGGGCTGCTTGAAGTGCTCGTGGCCATAGTCGCCGTAGCAGAGGTGCAGCCCGGCCGCGAGGTCGACGGGAACCCGGTCCACGCAGCGGACCAGTCCGGGCGTGATCTCGTCTAGCGGCACCCCGGGCCCCATCGCGCCCTCCAGAAGCCCGAACTCGACTGCGACGTCCCACTGCACGGAGCACCGGTCGTGGGGCAGGCTGGCCATAGCCTTGTCGAGGTCGGCGAACAGAGCCTCCTCGTAGGAAGCGGCCACGGCAGGCAGGTCCTCAGGCTCGATCGTGATCGCCATCGAGGCCAGTGGGGTGGGGTACTGCAACTGGAAACGCACGCCCGCGGGGATCGTCCCGTCGCTCTGGAGCCGATCAAAGATCTCAAACGACCTGCCGTACTCGTCGGCGTAACCGAGATCGGGCCAGTCGATCGTCGCCGCGGAGGCGCCGTCGGCAAGACGCAGCCGGGGCATCTGCGGCGCGTCGGGGGAGGACCCGTACGCCTGCCCGACGGTCACCGTCTCAAACTCGGGCATCTGCATGAACCTGTCGATCTGAAACGAGATCCAGTTGGCGCGGTCCCCGGTCTCGCCGTCGGTCATCCTCCGGACCCCGCTCGGGATGCGCGAGCTGATCTCCCGCATCACGGTTTCTGCGTCAGGCAGGTTGACCGAACCGTTGAAGTGAACGCTGCTAGAGGGCATCTCAATCATCTCCCTTGTCTGCTCGCGCCACGGCGCGAAGATCGCGGTGGCATTCCTGAAGCCGATTATCTCGTGGATCGACGGCTGGTCACTTGGCTTTGCCGCTCAGCTGGTTTGTGAAGTTGCGGGCGGCGCTACACCCAGAGCCACGTTGTTGCTCGCGTGGCTCAAAACGGGATCGTATGCGCGAGCGTCGGGAGGGTCTATGTCGAGCTTTGTCAGCGCCGCTTGTAGCTCAATCCGACAATCTGAGAGTCGCGACTCAGCTCAAGGCTCCGCGACTTCCTCGCTGATGATCTCGTCTTCTCGGGAAGCTCAATCGGCGCCATCGTGCCGAAGTCAAAAAGCTCCAGCGACGCCCACGACCGCTCGCGGTGAAGTCGCGCTCGCCTGATGTGACCAAACGCGTCTAGCCACAGTTCGATGGGCAGCCGATCCGTGCTGTGAAGATCGCTGATTGACGAAGACTCCATGCGCCGTGTTGCAGTGGACGCGGCCAGCCCAAAATCTGCTCTCGCCAGGTACCGCCTGCATGGCGTGCCGTCAACGGATCGCGGTCCTTCGTCTGTCGCCTCGACGGTTGCGGTGATGAGCTCGAGCAGCCAGAACGGATCGTCGTCGAACAGCTCGTCGGGATCCTCGCGCATGACTTCCCACTTGCCCGGCTCGCCGGAGAGAATCCGTCCCCGCGAAACCAAGGTCCATTCCATGTCCCCGTGGGCGAAAAGGGACCGCTGTTGTCGGAAGTCGATGCGGCCGTCGGGACCGCTCCAGCGCCACCCCAGCGAACCCGCCACCCAATGCTCCCACCGAAGCGTCGCCGTTCCTGCGTCCACTGTCTGTTCGACGCTTCGACGGACCCGGTCGGCGACCTCCGGCCCACCTGGGCCGCGGCTGGTCACCGC
>CAWHMQ010000010.1:0-248291 GCA_963830595.1 uncultured Solirubrobacteraceae bacterium | reverse complement strand
GCGCATGGCGCAAGCCGGGTGCCGGCTTTCCCGATCTCCTCTCCATCTGCTGATGCTTATGCAGACCGCGTCCAGCTCCGGACTACTTAGGCTCGCGCATCTGCTCAAGACCGGCATAACAGACCAGTGCTGCCGGAATGCCGGGGCCATGCAGGAGCCGGTGGCGGCGCTTCGTGCGCTGTCGGTTCTCGTCCTGAGCGAGCGTTCGGGGAGCCGGCGTTTAGGTCTGCTGCACCGCCATGGTCGGCCGGTTCCTCGCGGTGGCCACATAATCCCCTGTGGGAGCCGGCCGAGCCGCGCGCGGGAGGCGCGGGCTCGGCACGGGTAGTCGCCTCTATGCGAACTGCGTGACGACGGACTTGGTCTCGAGGTAGTTGTCGAGCGCGTTGTGGCCCATCTCCCGGCCCCAACCCGACTCTTTGTAGCCGCCGAACGGCATCGCGGCGTCGAACACGCTGTAGCAGTTGATCCACACCGTGCCGGCGCGCAGACGATTAGCGGTGCGGTGGGCCTTGTTGATATCGCGTGTCCAGATCCCCGACGCGAGGCCGTAGTTCGTGTCGTTCCCGCTGCGGATGACGTCGTCCTCCTCGGAGCCGAACGGAATCGCGCACACCACCGGGCCGAAGATCTCCTCGCGCACCACCTTCATGTCGGGCGTGGTGTCGGTCAGCACGGTCGGCTGCACGAAGTACCCGCGATCGCCGGCCCGTCCGCCGCCGGCCGGAGCGCTGGCGCCGGCGTCAAGGCCCGAGGACAAGTAGCCGAGCACCTTGTCGTGCTGCTCCGCGGAGATCAGCGGACCCATCTGGGTGTCGGCGTCGAGACCCGGGCCGATCTTGATCTTCTTGGCCTCATCCGAGATCCCCTGGACCACCTCGTCATACACCTCACGCTCGACGTACAGGCGCGAGCCGGCGTTGCAGCACTGGCCCTGGTTGAAGAAGATGCCGTTCGCGGCGCCGGGGATCGCCACGTCCATGTCGGCATCCTTGTAGAGCACCTGCGGGCTCTTGCCACCCAGCTCGAGCGTGACCTTCTTGAGATTGCCCACCGCCGCCTTCACGATCAGCCGGCCGACCTCGGTCGAGCCCGTGAACGCAACCTTGTCGACGCCGTCATGGGCCGCGAGCGCCGCGCCCGCGTCGCCGAACCCGGTCACGATATTGACCACGCCCGCGGGCAGCCCGGCCTCCAGCATCAGCTCACCGAGTCGCAATGCTGAGAGCGGCGTCTGCTCGGCTGGCTTGAGCACCACCGTCACGCCGGCCGCCAGCGCCGGCCCGAGCTTCCAGGCCGCCATCAGCAGCGGGAAGTTCCACGGGATGATCTGCCCGACCACGCCTACCGGCTCCTTCCGCGTATAAGCGAGGAACTCCGACCCGGGTGAGGTAACGGCGGAGATCGGGATAGTATTGCCCTCGATCTTCGTCGCCCAGCCCGACATGTAGTGAAACAGGTCGGCGGCTAGCGCGACGTCCGCGGCCTTGGCGATCGCCAGGGGCTTGCCGTTATCGAGCGTCTCAAGCGCAGCCAGCCCATCCGCGTGCTGCTCGATCAGATCGCCGATGCGGTGGATCACTTTGCCGCGCTCTGACGGCGTCATCCGCCGCCAGTCAGAGCGCTCGTCGTCAAAGCAGCGACGAGCCGCGGCCACGGCGAGCTCAACGTCCTCGGTCGCGCCGTGCGCCACCCACCCGAGACTCTCCTCAGTCGCCGGATTGAACGTCTCAAAGGTCTTCCCGCTCGCCGCCTCGACCCATTCGCCATCGATCAGTAGACGACCCGGCTTACTAACGAACTCCTGGACCTGCTGAGCCAACCCCTCAGGAAGACCCGCAAAGGCTCGCGTAGAGTCTGCGCCGGCGGTGGTGCGGTTCGGTGTGGAAATAGACATTCTTGGCTCCCTGACGGTCGCATTCGTTGGTGACCGCGGTGCGATCACACCTTCAATCCCTCCGAGCGTGGACCCGGAGGTCGAACCCCGGAACGGGGTCCAAGTGGGCGGAGGTCAATCGCCTCGGCTAGTCGCAGCGACGGCAACAGGTCAGCTGCAGCGACGGCTGGTCGGCTTGGTCAGCGACCGTCCGCAGGGGACTCTACTCGCCTGTGCGGATCGCTGCAACCCGGTCGCGGCTATTCATCCGTCGGGAGCTAGCTATGTCGCGATTTGAGTTTCCCCCGCCCTCAGGCGCGCAGGAGGCAGCCAGCACCAGTGAGCCCAGCCGCCAGCAAAGGTAAGACGAGGCGGAAGTTGAGCGACGGTGGGCCCGGTGATCTCCCGTTCCGGCCACTCGCCAGGGCAGGCTGCTCTCCGAGATCACCAACCGGGTTGTTGCGTTCATGCCCGAGCACTACGGGTCCCGGGGCCGATCACAGCCAAGACTTGCGTCCTGGACCACCCCATCGTCTGCGCGCTGAGCGACGGACCCATCGCGATCGAACGGACGATGGTGGACGGTCTGGCCACGACAGACGAGACGAGCGACCGGGGTTCCGGGACGTGATCGGCGCTGCTGCTCAGGTGAGCCGCGCAGCCATCTCGGTCCCGCGGGGACCGGACTGTCGGGACGAGAACCAGCCGTCACGCTCGGACCTTGATTCACTGCCGCTCCCCCCGCCAGCACAAGCGCTGAGCGCCGATTCGAGCCGCCTGAGACTATTCGGAATGTAACGCACGCAGCACTGCTCCAGTGTTGCGTCACTTATGCAATGCATAGGCACCGGGTAGCAGCGGGTAAAGCTGAAGTTCGCGGACCGGGCTCGCGCAATCGCGTGGAAGCGCGCGTCGGCGGCGGACGTGCTCTGCGGTCGAGCCGGTGACGCATACCGGACGCGTGCTCTCCCAGAAAGCAGGCGTCTGGATTGTCGAGCTCCCATCGATTGCGCGCTTGCGGATCCGCCCAGAAGCGGTCGTGAGACCCGCCGCGGCGACACGACTGCTAGCTCAGGTTTGCGAGTACGCCTGTCGTCCGTCTCGGTGTTGTCGAGAAGGACGACGATGAGGAGCCGGCGGTGTGGCTCGCGGTGCTGCCGCACCGCCGGTGATTGCGAGAGCGCCCAGTGCGATGGCTTCGGCGCCAGAAGATGACCAGGCGTAGACCGTGACGTGATTTGCGCACACCCTCGGCGGGGTCCGCCGGATGCTGGCGCTGGAAGACCTGTTTTCGCACCGAATCAGGGCAGCGGTGGTGCCGTCATCTCTCTCGAGCGCTAGGGTTTTCGAGCAGAGGGGAGCGCCGGTTGGCTTGCGGAGCGTGCGCGCGTTGACGTGCAATTTCAGAGGCTCGTTGCTTGCGGTGCCGGGCGGCGTGACGAGGGCTGCGGTGGCCTTGATCAGCACCCGACTTGCCGGGTGGCTGTTCGCCGGGCTGTCGGGGTGGCGGCTGGTCCTCGTTGCGCTTGGGGTTGGCGCAGGACGTAGTCGGACATCGCAGGGACGGTGAACGAGAGGGTCTCGCCCTCGGCGGTGAGCGTGCCGCTGGTGAGCAGTTCGGCGCGCACCCTGGAGAGCTGCTTAGGGTCGCGGCCGAGACGCTCGGCGACGTCCCGTCCCGTCGCCTGCTTACGTGCGGCGATGATCGCCGCGGTCGCGGCCATGTACTGCTTGTGCGAGGGTGGAGCGGTGCTCCAGCGGCTGGCGTAGAGCCCGCGCTCGAGCTGGCGCTGGGCAGGTGCGAGCGCTGCCGTGGCGGCGTCCAGGTCGATCCGCGCTTGCTGGGCCCGAGGTTCGCCAGGCGTGATGTCCGTAGAGCTGGATCGCATAGGGGTAGCGTCCAGACGCGTCAGCGAGCAGCTGCGCGGCGTCGGCGTCCATTGGGCGCCCGGCGTGCTCGGCGGGGCCAACGAGCGCCCGGACGGCGGCGTCGTAGGTGAGCAGCCCGAGCTCGTGCCAGACCGCCCGCTCGAAGTAGGTCACGGCGCGCTGGGCGTCGCGCATCGCCGGCAGCCCGGCGGCGACCACGACGACCGGCCACGCGCCGCCGGTGCCCTCCTGCAGCACGGCGGCGAACTCCCCCAGCCCGGCCCGGTTGGCCAGGTGAATCTCGTCGACAGTGATCACGAACCCACTCTGATGCTCGATCGCAGTCGCTGCCAGCGCCGCCATCGAGCCGGCGAGGTCGAAGTCCGGATCGGCGCCTGGCATGGGACGCTCGAAGCGGACCTCGCCGCCCACGCCCGCGACCTGCGCCCGCACCGTGGCCGACTGCGCGCGCATGCGACCACTGGGCGGCTGGTGGTCAAGCAGACGGCGGGCGTCAGTCAAGGCGACCGGCGAGGGTCCCGATGAACGAGACCCCCGAACGGACCTCGACATGGATGTGCGGCCAGCCGTACTCGACACCAGCACGAGCACCGGCCTCTCCCAGCAGCACCGTCTTGCCGACCCCACGCGATCCAACGAGCAGAACCGGAGGCGGCGTTCGTCCGTCGAGCGCGGCCGTCTGAAGCGCATCGATCAGATCCTCGAGAACCTCGTCGCGACCGGCCAAAGTCTCCGGGCGTCTGATTGAAGCCTGGCGTGTACGGGTTCGGGATTCGCGGCTCCGACATCGATCTACCACCGCACAGCATATCTACGCTTGTCTACGCGATCTACGCTTGTCTACGCTGATCTACGCGCGTCTGTCGCCCGCTGCCTCGCCGGCCCCGCGCACCGTGGGTGCACGTGGTGTGTATGCCCTTGCCGTTGACATTGTGGCGCTGAAGTGACGCTCGCATCCGGCGGGACATGGGGGAGGGGAGTGCGCGGTCCCGGCTGGCTAGATGAGCTGAGGTCGGCTTCGGAAGAGTCGAAGAGCGTCGTGAGGGATCGGCGGCGGAGGAAGGGCGGATGTGAGGACGTCGGCCGATTCATGCTCTACGCTCTTAGCGTGGTATGATCTGCCGCTATCGGGTTGAGGTATTTGTGGTAGCCACCTTCGAGAACCCCTTCGTTTTCGACCGCCCGCTGACCGAGGGCGTTGGTCTCGTCGGCCGATCCGAAGAGTTCGCCGAGGTTTCAGCGGCGCTTCGCCCCGGGGGTTTAGCGATCGTCGAGGGACCTCACCGGCACGGTAAGACGAGTCTGGTCAACGCAACGCTGGCGGCGTGGACCGGCGACGGCGGCGGCCTGGCCGTAGACATCGATTGCTCGGGAGTGCTGACGGCGCATGATCTGGCGGCGCGGCTGAGAGACGCATTCGTCCGTGCCCGCGCACAGGGCGCGGCCGACGACGCGCTCGTCGAGCGGCTTGAGACGTTGTCGCTGCGGGCTCGGAGCGGTTCGGGCGTCGCCGATCCTTCCCCGGACCAAGCTGAGGCACCCCACTTGATGGGGCTGCTCTCGATTCCAGGTGAAGTCTGCGCAGCGGCGGACACGGCCGCTGCCGTGTGCTTTGACGAATTTCAGGATGCGGCCGCTGTACCCGGCGTTCTGGAAGTGATGCGTGAGGCCTACGAGCGGGAGCGTGGGACCGCGGCCTACGTGTTCGCCGGACCGGACCTCGGCTCGCTGACCGAACACGCAGAGCAACGACTTGCGTTGGATTCCACTCCCGTCACGGTCCGGGTGGGCACGGTCGACCCGGAGAGCTTCGCAAACGACATCTCACGAAGGTTCGCCGAGACAGACCGAGATGCCGAAGAAGCGGCCGAGATCGTCGCCCGCATGGGCGCCGGTCACCCGCAGCGCACGAGCCAGCTCGCCTGGCACTTGTGGGAGCTCACCCCAGCCGGTGAGCGCGCGAGTGCGAGAAGCGCCAAGGCGGCGCAGTTGGCGGCGATCCGCCAAGCGGCGTCTGAGTTTGACCTACGCTGGCACGCTCTCCACGGCAACGAGCGGCGCGTCGCGGTCGCGCTCGCCCACGAGATCGCGCCTCAGGGCACGCGCGCCCAGCGCGCGACCGGCCTGTCCGGCTTCGGGGCTGCGCAGCGCGCGGTCCAGGGCGTCAAAAGCTCGGGCGTGGCGCAGCTCCGCGACGACCGGCTGACCCTCACCGACCCTCTGTTCGCTCAGTGGCTGCGGCTGCGCTACTCACCGGGCACGGTCGAGCAGGACTGGCAGTCGCTGCGCATCCAGCACTCGCAGCGCATCACCCGAGGCATGTGACGATGGCCCCGGGCACTCGGCATAGGACGGGACGACCCCTTCAGCCGGTGCCCCGGCTGCTGCTCAGCCGCAAGGAGGCCGCCCAAGCGCTTGGCGTGAGTGTCGATACGTTCGAACGCCGCGTCCAGCCGGTAATCAAGCTCGTCCCCTGCGGACAGCTGTTGCTCGTGCCGGTGAAGGAGCTCGAGCGATGGTGCGACGAGCACGCCCACTTCATGGCTGGCGTGATGTAGCCGTGAGCGGGTTGTCGCCGTCAGCCACGAGTGGTACTACCTGGATGATGGTCTGGCAGCGCACGAAGCACGCGGGCGTCTACGTACGGCACATGCGGCCGTGCCCGACATCGGCGAACCCGAACGCCCGCTGCCGGTGCCATCCGTCCTACCGTGCATCGAGGCGCCATCCGCTGACCGGCAAGCTGATCTCGAGCCCCAGCTTCGCCGATATCCGCGAGGCGCTGTCTTGGTATGCGGCGGCCCGCGAGAACGCCAAGCCAGTGTTGCGCGAACACGCCGAGGGTGGCCGGCCGTTTGTGGAGCTCGCGCAGGAGTGGTGGGAGGGCGTCGAGAGGGGACGGATCGGCAAGCGGCGCGGCAAGCGCGGCTACTCGCAGACCACGCTGCAGGGCTACGAACGATCGCTGCGCCACGTGCTGATCCCCGGGTTCGGGCCTCGGGCCGCCGGCGCTATCACCGCCGCGGAGTGGCAGCTGTTCGTCGACCGGCTCGCGCGCGACGGGCTCTCGCGCTCGCGGATCTCAAACCACCTGGCGGTCGTGCGCGCGATCTACGCGTGGGCGTGCCGACCGACCCGTCGCCTCGTCGCCGTCAATCCCACGATCGGCGTCGAGCTGCCGCCGGTCGACGAGATCGAGCGCGACCGCGCCGCCACTGCCGAGGAGGCCGAGGCGCTGCTGGAGCCGCTCTCACCGGAGGACCGCGTCCCGTACGCGCTCGCGTTCTACGCCGGGCTGCGGCGCAGCGAGATGGACCGGCTCCAGTGGTCAGACGTCGACCTCGAACGACTCTGGCTGGTGGTTCGCAAGTCGAAGACCGATGCCGGGACCGGTCGGCGGCTGCCGATCGCGGCGCCGCTGAAGCCGATCCTTCTCCGCGCGTACATGCTCCAGCGCCGGCCGGAGCATGGGCGCGTCCTCGGCGGCGTGTCGGTCACCTCGGGACGGCTCGCCCGGCGCGTCAGGAAGGCGTGGGCACGCGCGGTGACAGACGCACGCCAGCGCGGCCGCCAGCTGACGCTCGAGCCGATCGGATTGCACGAGTGCCGCCACACGTATGCGAGCTTCCTGATGGCCGCCGGCTACACCCTGCGCGAGTTGATGGAGTACATGGGCCACAGCTCGCTGCAGGCCACTGAGCGCTACGTGAAGCTGCTGCCCCAGCCGGGCGGCCCCGAAGGCGCGGCTGACCGGCTGAACGCGTACCTGGCAGGGTCAAGCTCATGACAGCGCTGGGTGCAAACAAAGTGCAAACAATTGTCAGCGGTCAGGCGGTTCGTAGCCGTTCGTTGCGGTCGGCGACGTGCAGACCGAAAGGCGCCAAATCGCCCGCGAACATTGACGATCCGCTGAAAATCAATGATGCCGGAGGAGGGACTCGAACCCCCGACACGCGGATTATGATTCCGCTGCTCTAACCGACTGAGCTACTCCGGCGAGGGAGGAGCAGTTTAGTCGCCGCAGCCTGTCCAGACCGTGACCACGCTGCTCGCCTACCCCAACGTTTCCGAGGGCCGGGACGCGGCCACGATCGCCAAGATCGGCGAGGCGTTTGGCGCGGCGGCCCTGCTGGACGTGCATTCCGATCCCGATCACCACCGCAGCGCCTACACACTCGCCGGCGTCCCCGGGGGGCTCGCGCTCGCCGTCGCCAGAGGGGCGGCCAAGGCGGTGGAGCTGATCGACCTGGCGGGCCACGACGGGATCCACCCTCGGGTGGGGTCCCTGGATGTCGCCCCGATCGTGTATCTGCAACCCGCCGACCGGGGCGCCGCCTGCGCCGAGGCGCTCGTGCTCGCCGACCGGCTGGGAGACGACCTCGGATTGCCGGTCTTTCTCTACGGGGAGCTCGCGAGCGGGCGGACCCGCGCGCAGCTGCGCCAGGGCGGCCCCGCCGAGCTGACGCGCCGGATCCAGGCCGGAGAGCTGCGGCCCGACTTCGGGCCCTCTCGCCTGGACCCGCGCACCGGCGCTGTGCTCGTGGCCGCCCGGCCGCCCTTGGTCGCCTTCAACGTCGAGCTCCGGGCGCCCGCCAGGCTGGCCGACGCCCAGGCGATCGCCGCCCTGATCAGAGAGGGGGGGACCGAGGGCCTGGCCGGGGTGCGCGCGATCGGGCTCTGGCTGCAGGGGCCCGGGCTCGCCCAGGTTTCCACCAACGTCGAGGACCACCGCGTGACTCCCCTGGCGGCGGTCCTCGAAGCCGTGGCGCGGCATGCCGAACCGGCCGGAGCCGAGCTCGTCGGCCTGGCGCCGGAGGAGGCGTTCGAGGGCTTTCCGCGTGACCTGCCGTTGCGCGGGTACGCGACGATCGAAGATTCCCTGCACCGCCGCGCCGCCACGTCGTAAGCTCCACTGTGCAATGGCTCAGACAAAGCGCAAGCGCCGCACCAAGCACCGAGGCAACGCCGCCGGCACGATCGAGACCCGCGGCCGAACCGGGCGCCCGCCGAGTCCTGATGAAGTCAAGAAGCAGAAGCGGGAGACCGCGCGCCAGGCGCGCCTCAACCAGCCGCCCACCTGGCAGGGCTCGCTCAAGCGCGCGGGCCTGGCGGCCGGCTTCATGTTCATCTTCCTGCTGGTCACCGACAAGGGCAAGATCCTGCCCGCGGTGATCTTCGCCGTCTTCGCGCTCGTCCTGTACGTGCCCTCGGGCTTCTACCTGGAGTCCTACCTGTATCGCCGCCGGCAGAAAAAGCAGGCGGGATCGAGATGATCGACGCCCGCACGTTCACCGTCGGGCCGGTCCAGGAGAACTGCTACATCGTCCGGACTCCGGGCTCAGACCGCGCGGTGATCGTCGATCCCGGCGACGAGGCCGAGCGGATCACCCAGGCGCTGGCGGCGCTCGAGGTCAACACCGTCGAGGCGATCCTGCTCACGCACACTCACTTCGACCACATCGGCGCGGTCGCGCCCGTGGCCCGCGCCACCGGCGCTCCGGTGTACTGCCCCGAGCTCGAGACCCAGGTGCTGGCCGACATCATGGCCTACGTGCCCTGGCCAGGGTTTGGGCCGTTTGAGAGCTACGACGCCGACGAGACGGTCGCCGGCGGCGAGCGGCTGGAGCTCGCCGGCCTGCGCTTCGAGGTCAGCTTCACGCCGGGTCACAGCCCCGGTCACGTCAGCTATGCGCTGCCCGAGCACGGGGCGCTGTTCTCCGGCGACGTTCTCTTCCAGGGCTCGGTCGGTCGCGTCGACCTCCCGGGGGGCGACTGGCCGACGCTGCTGGCCTCGATCGAGTCGCTGCTCGACGCGTATCCCACCGAGACGACCGTCTACCCCGGCCACATGGGGCTGACCACGCTCGGCGCCGAGCGCGAGAGCAATCCGTTCCTGCGCGAGCTCGCGCAGCACAACCACTAGCCCCGCTCCCCGCGTGAGCACGATCCAGGCCCCTCGCGGCACGTTCGATGTGCTTCCCGCCGACGCGGCGCGCCGGCGCGCGCTCGAAGCCCAGGCCGCGCGCATCCTCGGCGCGGCCGGCTACGGGCGCATCGAGACGCCCACCTTCGAAGCCACCGAGCTGTTCGCGAGAGGCGTGGGAGAGGCGACCGACATCGTCCAGAAGGAGATGTACAGCTTCGACGATGGCGGTGGACGCTCGCTGACCCTGCGGCCCGAGGGCACGGCTCCCGTGTGTCGCGCCTACATGGAGCACGGGATGCGCAAGCTGCCCCAGCCGGTCAAGCTCTGGTACCTGTCGAGCTTCTTCCGGGCCGAGGCCCCCCAGCGCGGGCGCTACCGGCAGTTCTGGCAGGTGGGCGCCGAGGCGATCGGCTCCGAGTCACCGGAGACCGACGCCGAGCTGATCCTGCTGCTCGCCGAGCTGCTGCAGGCGCTGGGCGTCAGGGAGACTCGGCTGCGCCTCTCGAGCCTGGGCACCCCGGCGACCCGCGCCGAGTATCGCGAGGAGCTGACCGCGTTCTTGCGCGCCCACGAGGACGGGCTCTCTCCCGAGGTGGTGGCCCGCATCGACCTGAACCCGATGCGCGCCTTCGACGCCAACGACCGGAGCACCCAGCAGACGATGCGCGACGCGCCGACCCTGCTGGACCGGCTCGCCCCCGAGGATGCCGAGCACTTCGCCCGGGTGCGCGAGCTGCTCGACGACGCCGACCTGCGCTACGAGCTCGATCCCAGCCTGGTGCGCGGGCTTGACTACTACGCACGCACCGTGTTCGAGTTCGCCTCCGACGCGCTCGGCGCGCAGTCTGGCGTAGGCGGCGGCGGGCGCTACGACGGACTCGTCGCGGCGCTCGGCGGGCCGCCGACGCCGGCCTCGGGGTGGGCGGCCGGGGTAGAGCGGATGCTGCTCGCCGCGGCCGAGGTACCGGTGGCGCCGGAGCTCGTCGACCTCTACGTGGCGCTCGCGGGCGAGGCCGCCGGGCGAGCCGCGTTCGAGCTGGCCAACGAGGCCCGGCAGGCCGGGCTCAGCGCCCAGCTGGAGCTCGCCGGGCGCTCGCTGAAGGGTCAGCTCAGGCACGCCGACCGGATCGGCGCCCGCTACGTCGCGATCGTCGGCGACCCACCGAACGTGAGCTTGAAGAACCTGGAATCAGGGGAGCAGGCAGAGCAGGACATCCAGGGCGTGATCCCCACGATCCTGCGGGGCAGCCGCCTGTGAGCGAGATGCGCCACGCGCCCCAGCCCAACCGCTACCGCGACACCTGGGTGGGCGAGCTGAACGCCGGGCGGGCGGACACGCCGGCGCGGGTGGCGGGCTGGGTGCACCGCCGTCGCGACCACGGCGGCCTGATCTTCATCGACCTGCGCGAGCGCTCGGGGATCGTGCAGCTGGTGTTCAACCCGGCCACCGCGCCCGAGGCCCATTCGCTCGCTCACGCCCTGCGCTCCGAGGACGTGATCACCGTGAGCGGGACCGTGGCCCGGCGCGCCCCCGAGAACATCAACCCCAACCTGTCGACCGGGGAGATCGAGCTCGCCGTCGCCGAGCTGGAGATCCTCGCCGACGCGGAGACGCCGCCCTTTCAGGTCGACGAGGACACGGTCGTCGACGAGAACCTGCGCCTGCGTCATCGCTCGCTGGATCTGCGGCGCGCTCCCATGCAGGAAGCGATCGCCCTTCGCCACCGGGCGATCGCCTCGATCCGGACCGTCCTGGACGAGCGGGACTTCCTGGAGATCGAGACTCCGTTTCTGACCCGCTCGACGCCCGAGGGGGCCCGGGACTTCCTGGTGCCGGCCCGGATCGCGGGTGGGCGGGGACCGGGTCTCTTCTACGCGCTGCCCCAGTCGCCCCAGCTGTTCAAGCAGCTGCTCATGATCGGCGGCTTCGAGCGCTACTTCCAGATCGTGCGCTGCTTTCGCGATGAGGACTCCCGTGCCGACCGGCTCCCCGAGTTCACGCAGCTCGACGTGGAGATGGCGTTCGTCGAGGAGCAGGACGTGCTCGAGACCACCGAGGCGGTGATGGAGGCCGTCTTCGCCCGCGCCGGCTTCGATGTGCCCGCGCCGCCGTGGCCCCGGATGACTCACGCGGAGGCCGTCGGCCGGTTCGGCTCAGACCGCCCCGACACCCGCTTCGGCCTCGAGCTCGTCGACCTCGGCGGCGCCCTGCTGGGAACCGAGTTCCAGGTCTTCGCCGCTGCGCTGGAGAATGGGGGAGTGGTGCGCGGGATCAACGCCGGGGCCCGGGAGCTGCCGCGCTCCGAGCTCGACGCCCTGACCGAACTGGCCCAGCAGCACGGGGCCAAGGGGCTGGTGTGGGCATTCGTGCAGGATGTTCAGGACGGAACCGATCCCCACCCACCCTGGCGCTCGCCGGTGGCCAAGTTCCTGACGCTCCCCGAGCTCACCGCGATCAACGAGCGCCTGCAGGCCTCGCCCGGCGATCTGCTGCTGATCGTCGCCGATCGGGCGGCGACCGCCGGCCAGGCGCTCGGGGCGCTGCGCCTGGAGCTCGCGCGTCGCTTCGATCTGATCGATCCGGGCCGCCACGACATTCGCTGGGTGGTCCAGTTCCCGATGTTCACCTGGCGGCCCGAGGAGGCCCGCTGGGACGCCGAGCACCATCCATTCACCGCGCCGGCGACCGCCGCGGGCGCGGCCGCGTCGGTCGCCGACATGGAGGCCCCGGCGAGCCTGCTGTCGCGCTCCTACGACCTCGTGCTCGACGGCTCAGAGATCGGCGGGGGATCGATCCGCAACCATCGCTCAGACGTTCAGGAGCGGGTTTTCGACCTGATCGGCATCGACGAGCAGGACGCGCAGGCGCGGTTCGGCTTCCTGCTGGACGCGCTGCGCTACGGTGCCCCGCCCCACGGCGGCATCGCGCTGGGCGTCGACAGGATCGTGGCCCTGCTGGCCGGCCGCGACAACATTCGCGAGGTGATCGCGTTTCCCAAGGCCACCAGCGGCGGCGATCCGCTGACGGGGGCACCGGCCCCGGTCGACGCCGGCCAGCTGCGCGAGCTGGGCCTCCGTCTGGCCTAGCTGCAGGGGTTTGGGCCTACCTCACGTACAGCGGCAGTTACATCCAAAGGCCCGGCGCGGCCTCTAACCTGAACTCCTGACCATGGACGCGCTGGCCTTCGAGCACCATCTGACCTCGCCCCAGGGGCGCGGCCATCATCCGCCCCACGCGCATACGATCACCGCCGACGGCGGCTCCTGCTGCGATCAGATCACGTTCTCGATCGCGGTGGACGGCGATCGGATCACCGCCGCCGGCTTCGACGCCCGCGGCTGTGGCTCGGCCACGGCCGCCGGCAGCGCCGCGGTCACGCTGGCCCGCGGCGCCCCCGTGCTCGCGGCCGCCCGGATCGGCCCGGCGGAGATCGCGCGGGAGCTCGGAGGTCTCAGCCCCGGCAAGTGGCATGCCGCCGAGGTCGCCTGCGACGCCTTGGCCCGAGCGCTGGGGGCCGCGGTGCGCGCCGACGCGCGGCTGCCCGGCCGGTCCGGGGCGACGTTGGTGGCGATGAGCGGCGGTGTCGACAGCGCGGTCGCGGCCCACCTGTGCGCCGATGACGACCGCCGGAACCCGAGTGGCCACCCGGTCGCGGTGACGCTGGAGCTGTGGTCGGATCCCGAGAACGACGCCGAGCGCAGCTGCTGCTCCTCCTCGGCCGTCGCTCAGGCGCGCGCCCTGGCGCGCTCGATGGGCCTGGCTCATTTCACGATCGACCTGCGTCGTGAGTTTCGCGCCGGGGTGGTCGAGCCGTTCATCGCCGGCTACGCGGCCGGCGAGACGCCGAACCCGTGCGTAGGCTGCAACGGCCACGTCCGGCTGGACGCCCTGCTCGAGGTGGCCGATCGCCTGGGCTGCGAGCGCCTGGCCACCGGGCACTACGCCCGCACCGCAGAGCGCGACGACGAGCGGGGGCCGCTGCTGCGCGCGGCCGCCGATCCCGCCAAGGACCAGACCTACATGCTGGCCGCGCTGGCCCCCCAGTCGCTGGCCCGGATGCGGTTTCCGCTCGGGGAGCTGCACAAGCCCGAGGTTCGCCGGATCGCCGCCGCGGCGGGGCTTGCAGTCGCCGCCAAGGCCGACTCGCAGGACCTGTGCTTCCTGGCGGGCACCGACCGGCCCCGCTTCCTGGCCCGCCACGGAGATCTGGGCGACCGGCCCGGCGAGATCGTCGACAGCCACGGGACCGTGCTCGGCGCCCACCTCGGCCAGCATCGCTTCACCGTCGGTCAGCGCCGGGGGGTGGGCATCGACCACGGAGGGCCGTGGTTCGTGCTCGACAAGGACCCGGCCTCGCGTCGCGTGACGGTCGGCGACCGCGCCCAGCTTCGCCGCGATCGGATCCCGGTTCGCTCGGCGCGTCTGCACCGGTCCGCGTCACGCGTGGATCGGGTCAAGCTGCGCTACCGGTCGCGGGCGCTGAGCGCGCGCGTGCTCGGCGACCTGACCGCCGGTCGCCACGCCACGCTGGCGCTCGCGCTGCAGGAGCCCGTGGATGGCGCTGCCCCCGGCCAGCTCGCGTGTCTGATGGACGGCGAGCTGGTGGTTGGCTGGGGCACGATCGCCCGCCCCGCGCCGTAGCTTCCCCGATGCGAGGCGTACCGGCGGGCTCGGGGCCGATCCCGCGCCTAAACTGCGACGGGCCGTGACCTCCGACGAGATCCGCCGTACGTTCATCGAGTTCTTTGAGTCCCAGGATCACCTGCGGCTGCCCTCCGCATCCCTGATCCCGGCCTCGTTCGACCCGTCGGTGCTGTTCACGATCGCCGGCATGGTGCCGTTCAAGCCCTACTTCCAGGGCGTCGAGGCGCCTCCGCACCGCCGGTTGACCACCTGTCAGAAGACGTTTCGGACCTCGGACATCGAGATCATCGGGACCACCACCCGCCACCTTACGTTCTTCGAGATGCTCGGCAACTTCTCGTTCGGGGACTACTTCAAGCGCGAGGCGGCTCGCTTCGCCTGGGCGCTCTCCCGGGAGGGCTTCGGCTTCGCCGAGCAGGACATCTGGGTCACGGTGTTCGCCGGTGACGAAGGGCTCGGACTGGGTCCCGATCAGGAGGCGATCGACGCTTGGCTGGAGATCGGGGTGCCCCGGGAGCGGATCGTCGAATGCTCCCGGGAGGAGAACTTCTGGCAGATGGGCCCGACCGGCCCGTGTGGCCCCTGCTCGGAGCTCTACCTGGACCGCGGGGTGGAGCACGGCAAGGCCGACGACCTGCCCGGAGGCGACAACGAGCGCTTCCTCGAGTATTGGAACCTCGTGTTCATGGAGATGGATCAGAACCCGGAGGGCGTGCTCACGCCGCTGCCCGCCAAGAACATCGACACCGGCCTCGGCCTGAACCGGCTGGCCTCCATCGTCCAGGACACCCCGAGCGTGTTCGAGACCGACCAGTTCGCCCCCCTGATCGCGCTCGGCGAGGAGCTCTCGGGCCGGCGCTACGGCGACCAGTTCGCGGCCGACAAGGCGCTGCGGGTCCTCGCCGACCATTCGCGGGCGATGTCGTTTTTGATCGCCGACGGCGTTGTGCCCTCCAACGAGGATCGCGGGTACGTGCTGCGACGGGTGATGCGCCGGGCCATCCAGCACGGACGGGGGATCGGCCTCACGGATGGCTTCCTGCAGCGCTACGCCGACGTCGTGACCGAGCTGATGGGCTCGGAGTACCCGGAGCTGCACGAGCAGCGCGAGCTGATCCGGCGCTGGCTGGTCTCCGAGGAGGAGAGCTTCGGTCGCACGCTCGAGCTGGGGCTCAAGCGGCTGGACGAGGTGATCGCCCGCACCCGGGAGGCCGGGGCCGAGGGGATCGCCGGGGCCGACGCGTTCCTGCTTCACGACACCTACGGCTTCCCGATCGACATGACGCTCGAGATCGTCGCCGAGCACGGGCTCGGGGTCGACGAGGCCGGCTTCGAGGCCCTGATGGAGGGACAGCGGTCACGCGCGCGAGAGCACAGCGGCCGGGCGCGCGGCGGCGACGCGGCTCGAGAGCGCGCCCAGTCCCTGTCGGGCAGCGCGGGCTTCACCACCGAGTTCGTCGGCTACGAGACGACCGATGCGCAGACGACGATCGGAGCCGCGACCGCCGAGGACGGCCGGGTCCTGGTCAAGTTGCTCGAGTCCCCGTTCTACGCCACCGGCGGGGGTCAGGTGGCAGACTCCGGCGTGCTCGAGTGCGTCGGCGGGGGCTGCCGCGCCCACGTCGTCGACGTCATCCGGCTGGGTTCCGATCAGGTGGTCGAGCTGGAGGCCGAGCACGGGACGTTCGAGCCGGGCGAGAGCGTCAGCGCGCGCGTCGATCGCGCGGCGCGCCACGCCACGGCCGCCAATCACACGGCCACCCATCTGCTGCATGCGGCCCTGCGCCGGCGGCTGGGTACGCACGTGCGTCAGGCGGGCTCTTACGTCGGGCCCGACAAGCTGCGCTTCGACTTCACCCACACCGGCTCGCTCACTGCCCAGGAGCTCTCAGACATCGAGGAGGACGTCAACCGCTGGATTCAGGAGAGCCACCCCGTGCACGCGCTCACCACCACCCTCGACGAGGCCAAGCGGCTGGGGGCGATGGCGCTGTTCAACGAGAAGTACGGGGAGGTGGTGCGCATGGTCGAGGTCGGCGACGGTTCCTTCTCCCGAGAGCTGTGCGGCGGAACCCACGTCTCCAACACGGCCGAGGTCGGGCTGCTCCGCGTCCTCGCCGAGACCTCGAGCGCCGCCAACGTGCGCCGGATCGAGGCGATCAGCGGGCCCGAGGCGCTGGCGCTGGTGCGCGAGCGCGATCGTGAGCTCGAGCAGGCCGCGGAGCTGCTGCGGGTCCCGGCCGGACGAGTGGTCGACTCGGTGGCGCAGCTGACCCAGCGAGTCCGGGAACTGGAGCGGGCGGCTCGCCGGTCGGGTGCCGCTAACGGAGCGGTTGACATCGACGGCCTCGCTTCCCGGTCCGTGCAGATCGCCGGGGCGAGCACGCTCACGGCCACCGTGGAGGTTCCTGACAGCCACGCTCTGCTGGAGCTGGCCGACCGCTTGAAGGGCAGGCTGGGCGACGCGGCGATCGTCCTCGGGCGGGCCGGCGACGGGCGGGTCGATTTGATCGCGAGCGTCGCCCCGGCGCTCGTCACCCGCGGCGTGCGCGCGGACGAGATCGTCAAGGTGGCCGCCGCTGAGGTCGGGGGCGGCGGCGGGGGCCGCGACACCCTGGCTCGCGCCGGTGGTCGTGACCCGGAGCGTCTCGGCGCCGCCATCGATGCCGCCCAGGCCGCGATCGAGGCCGCTCTGAAGTCCTAGTGGCCGGCTTGACGGACAGGCTCGGCCTCGCGGAGGATCTGTAGCCATGCGCGTCCTGGCTCTGGACTACGGCAGTGCCCGCTGCGGATGCGCGGTCAGCGACCCCACGGGCGTGCTGGCCACACCGCTGGAGCCGATCCTCGCGCCCACCTCCCGTCGAGGTCTCGGGCGGCTGCGCGCCCTGGTCGCCGAGCTGTCGATCGACCGGGTCGTGGTGGGGCTGCCGCTGTCATTGTCGGGACGGGACTCCGACCAGACGCGGGAGGCACGGCGATTTGCCGCCACCCTGGAGCGGTCGCTCCCGGTACCGATCGCGCTCTATGACGAGCGCTTCACGACCAGCTTGGCCGCCCGGTCTGGAGGGCGGGCCAGCGAGGACTCCCGGGCGGCCGCCCACCTGCTCCAGGACTGGCTGTCGGCCCAGACCGCCCATGCCTAACGGGTTCGGGCGCACCGCACAGGAGCGCGAGGCCGCCCGGCTGGAGCGCGAGCGCCGCCGGGCGGGGCGATCTGCCCCGGAGCCTCGCCAAGTCCCGGACTCCGAGGCGCCGGGCGGAGGCGAGCAGCGAGGCGCGCCCGAACCACCGCCGGAGGCGCACGCTGACGGCCCGACGCCGGCTCCCGGACGGGTGCCCGAGCCGGCTGGGGTGTCGAGCCGGCCGATCAAGTCCTTTCCGTCACCGCCGGACCCCGACTTCTATGGCGACGAGGACGACCACGCAGAGGACGAGCTCCCGTCGGGAACGCGGCGCGTCAGTCGGCTGCACAGACGTCCGGAGCGCACCGGCCAGGTACGGACCAAGCGCGGCCGGCCGGCTCGCGCCAAGCGACGGCCGCCGGTCGCCACCCGGCGCACCGGCCACTCCTGGCTGCGGCGCATCGCGTCGCTGGTGGCGCTCATCGCCGCCGGGGCCCTGATCTGGTTTCTGATCGAGCTGTTCCAGCCCTTTGGCACCTCGCCGCACGGGCAGGTCACCGTCCGCATTCCGCCCCGGTCGGGGTCAAGCTATATCGGCGACCTGCTCGAGCGCGACGGCGTCGTCTCCTCGAGCTTCTTCTTCAAGCTCCGGGCGACGCTCGCCGGACAACGCAGCGACATGCGCGCCGGGACATATCGCCTGCGGCTCGGTATGAGCTATGCCTCGGTGCTGAAGATCCTGACCACCCCACCGCCGGCGGCCCGGGTGACCGAGGTGACGATCACCCCGGGACGGACCCGTCAGCAGATCGCCAGGCTGCTGCGCCAGCAGAACGTCCAGGGCAGCTATCTGGCCGCCACCCGGCGCTCGCCGCTGCTCGACCCGCAGCGCTTCGGCGCCCGGCGCCAGCCGCCCTCGCTGGAGGGCTTTCTGTTCCCCGACACCTACCAGCTGGTGGAGCCGGTCAGGGCGTCGGCTCTGGCCACCGACCAGCTGCGAGACTTCGAGCGGCGCTTTGCCACCATCAACCTGGCGTACGCGCGGCGCAGGCACATGACGCCCTACGACGTGCTGAAGATCGCCTCGATGGTCGAGGCCGAGGCCGCCACCGCTCACGACCAGCCGCTGGTGGCCTCCGTCATCTACAACCGGCTCGCCGACGGGATGATGCTTCAGATGGACTCGACCACCCGGTATGCGACCGGCAACTACACCCACCCGCTCACGGTCTCGCAGCTGCACTCGAGCTCCCCCTGGAACACCCGCACGCACTTCGGCCTGCCGCCGACGCCGATCGGCAACCCGGGCCTGGCCGCCATCCAGGCGGCCGCCCATCCGGCGCGCACCAGGTACCTGTACTTCTTCGCCAAGCCGTGCAGCCGGGGCAGCGTGTTCGCCTCCAGCTACAACCAGTTCCTGAGCCAGGGCCGGCGTTACGCGGCCAAGCATTGCTGAGCTCCACGGTCCCTCCCCCGTCATGCCCACGGCTTGTTCCCCCGCCATGCCCACGGCCCGTCCCCCCGTCACGCGTCTGGGGGTCCTCGGCTGGCCGGTGGCACACAGCCGCTCGCCGGCGATCCAAAACGCGGCCCTGGCCGCCGCCGGGCTCTCCGGCTGGCGCTATCAGCTGCTGCCGGTCCCGCCTGAGCTGCTGGCCGAGCTGATCGGTGCGCTCCCGGGCGCCGGCTTTCACGGCGCCAACGTCACCCTTCCGCACAAGCAGGCCGCGCTGGCGCTGAGCACCCACCCCACCCGGCGGGCTCGGGCGATCGGCGCCGCCAACACCCTCAGCTTCGGCCCCGGCGGATTTGTGGCCGCCGACAACACCGACGCCCCGGGGCTGATCGCCTCGCTCCCGTGGGCGGCTGCGGGCCGGACCGCGCTCGTGCTGGGTGCCGGGGGCAGCGCCCGAGCCGCCGTGTGGGCTCTGCTGGATGCCGGGGCGGCCGAGGTGCGCGTTTGGAACCGGACCTCCGAGCGCGCTCAGGCGCTGTGCGCGGACCTGGGTGCAACGGCCGTGGAAGAGGCCGAGGCCGCCGACATCCTCGTCAACTGCACCTCGGTCGGGCTCGACGGCGGATCGTCCTTTGACCGCCTGCCGGTCAGAGCCGAGAATCTGCCGGCGTTTCGCTGCGTGGTCGATCTCGTCTACACGCCCGGGGGCACCGACCTGGCGCGAGAGGCGCGGCTTCGGGGGGTGGCCAGCGTGGACGGACTCGAGCTGCTGGTGGCCCAGGGGGCGCTGAGCTTCGAGCTGTGGACGGGGGCGGCAGCTCCGCTGGAGGCGATGCGGTCGGCGGCGCTCGGAGGCGTCGCCCCGGCCGACGGCAGCTATCGTGCCCCGCGGTGATGGCGACATGGTGAACGATGATCCCGCCGGCGGCGACGACGCCCGGACGTGCACGCCCTGCCGCGGCACCGGCCGGTTGACCTCGGGGCTGGGCGGCACGCCGCACGAGGTGACGTGTCCCTGGTGCCGCGGCACCGGCAGACGGATTCCCGGGATCGACGCCCAGGAGTCGCCCGCGGAAGCGGCCGCGACCGAGCCCGGCGACTCGCCCCTAATCTAGATCAAATGGCACTGACCATGACCACCGCCGGCGAGTCGCACGGCCCGGGCCTCACCTGCCTGATAGAGGGGTTTCCGGCGGCCCTGGAGCTCGACCGCGAGGCACTCGACCGTGACCTGGCGCGTCGCCAGCTGGGCCACGGCCGCGGCGGACGGATGAAGATCGAGCGCGACCGGGTGCAGATCAACGGAGGTGTTCGCCACGGCCGCACCCTGGGCGGCCCGATCGCGCTGCAGGTCATAAACCGCGACTTCGCCAACTGGGAGGAGCGGATGAATCCGTGGCCGGTGGACGCGGAGCCGGCCGAGGTGCACCTGCCTCGCCCCGGCCACGCCGACCTGGTCGGGACCCAGAAGTACGGCGTGACCGACGTCCGCGACATCCTGGAGCGCGCGAGTGCCCGCGAGACGGCGGCGCGAGTTGCCGGCGGCGCGGTCGCCAAGGCATTCCTGCGGACGCTCGGGGTGAGCGTGTTCTCGCACGTCATCCAGATCACCGGCGTCAGCGCCCCCCGGCGCGACGACCTGGAGCCCGAGGACTTCGTGCACGTCGACGAGTCACCGGTCCGCTGCCTGGACGGCGAGGCGGGCCGTGCGATGGTGGCCGAGATCGACCGGCTGCGCAAGGCCAACGAGTCGCTGGGAGGCGTGTTCGAGGTTCGGGCTTTCGGGCTCGTCCCCGGCCTGGGCTCCCACGTCTCCTGGCAGGAGCGGCTGGATGGGCTGCTCGGCCAGGCGATCCTCTCCATCCAGGCGGTCAAGGCGGTCGCGATCGGCGACGGCCTGGAGGTCGCCGGGCTGCCCGGCTCGCAGGCCCACGACGAGATCTTCTACGACGAGGACCGGAGCTTCTACCGCTACACCAATCGCTCCGGCGGGGTGGAGGGGGGGATGACGACCGGCGATCCGCTGGTCGTCCGCGGCGCGATGAAGCCACTGCCGACGCTCACCAAGCCCCTGCGCTCGGTCGACATCGCCACCCATGAGCCCGCCGAGGCGCTGCGCGAGCGAACCGATTCGTGCACCGTGCCGGCCGCCGGCGTCGTCGGCGAGGCGATGGTCGCGTTCGTGCTCGCCGACGCCTACCGGCGCAAGTTCGGCGGTGACCACATCGACGATGTCCGCCAGGCGGTGAGCGCCTACCGCGAGCGGATCGGATGGACGCGCCGGTGAAGGCGGCCACGCTCGGAGCCGAGCGCCGCGCGCTGGCGATGGTCGGCTTCATGGGCGCGGGCAAGTCGACCGCCGCCCGGAGCGCGGCCGCTGCCCTGGGCGCCGATGCCGTCGACGTCGACGAAGTGATCGAGCGGCGGTTCGGCAAGCCGATCCCGGAGATCTTCGCCACCGACGGCGAGCCGGCCTTCCGTGAAGTCGAGGAGCAGGTCACCCTGGAGCTCCTCAATGAATCGGCCCCCGCCCACTCCCGAGTGCTGGCGCTCGGGGGTGGCGCCCTGGGCTCGGGCGCCGTGCGCGACGCTCTACGCGATCGCCTCGTGGTGTGGGTGGACGTCGACTCCGGGACGGCATGGCAGCGCTGCTCGGGCAGTGGCCGGCCGCTCGCCTCCGATCGCGACGAGTTCACGCGCCTGCACCGGGTGCGCGAACCGGTGTATGCCGCGGTCGCGGACATCGTCGTCCCCCACGAGCGGTCTCAGGAGATGGGACGCATCCTCGAGGCCGCGACCGGGGCGCCCCCCGGGACCCGGATGCTGTGGGCGGCCAGCGCGTCGGGCGACTACCCCGCCTACATCGGACCCGGTCTGCTGGGCGGGCACGGCTTCTGGCCGGCCCACGTGACAGGCCGGCGGTTCCTGGTCACCGACGGAAACGCCGGCAGGCTGTACGGGGACCGCCTGGAGCCGCTCGACGGCCGCGTGGCGATCATGCCCGGAGAGCAGTCAAAGACGATCGCCCACGCGGAGATCGTGTGGTCGGAGCTGGCGCGGGGGGGCATGACCCGCGCCGATGTCGTGGTCGCCCTTGGCGGAGGCGTGGTCGGCGACCTGGCGGGCTTCTGCGCCGCGACCTACCAGCGCGGGGTGCGCTTCGTGCAGGTGCCCACCACCCTGATGGCCCAGGTCGACTCCGCGTATGGAGGCAAGACCGGCGTCGACCTGTCAGAGGCCAAGAACTACGTCGGCGCCTACCACCAGCCCCAGGCGGTGATCGCCGACACCGCCACGCTGGACACGCTCCCGGCGGCCGAGCTGTCGGCCGGCTACGCCGAGGTGGTCAAGACCGCGCTGATCGCCGGTGGTGCCCTATGGGATCTGGTTCGTGCCGGCGCCGAGCCCACCACGCCTGAGGTGATCGCGGCCTGCGCCCGCACCAAGCTCAGGATCGTCGCCCGGGACGAGCGCGACGCCGGGGAGCGGCAGGCGCTGAACCTGGGGCACACCGTCGCCCATGCGATCGAGACCGTCACTGGCTACGCGAACTTCCGCCACGGTGAGGCGGTTGCGCTCGGCCTGCTCGCGGCGCTGCGACTGTCGGGAAGCGGCGAGCTGCGGGCCGAGGTGGCCGAGCTGCTGCGCTCCCGGGGGCTGCCCACGAGCCTGATCGACGTCGATCCCGATGCGGTCGTGATGGCCACGGCCCGCGACAAGAAGCGTGTCGGCGACGGCGCGGTGCCGTTCGTGCTGCTGTCGGCTCCCGGTCAGGCCGAGCCCGGCAGCGCCGTGGCGCCACGTGAGCTGATCGCTGCGGTCCGAGAACTGGCAAGCTAGTGGCGATGGAGGACGTCCGCAACCGAGTCGAGGTGATGCACGGCGTCAACCTCGATCAGCTGGGCCGGCGGGATGCCGCCCACTACGGGAAGCTGACCTTCACCGAGCTCGAGCTCGGGATCTCGCAGACCGCCGGGGAGCTCGGACTGGCCACCCGCTTCTTTCAGACCAATCACGAGGGAGAGTTCGTCGAGCACCTGCACGCCCTCGAGGGCCTCGCCGACGCGATCCTGCTCAATCCCGGCGCCTGGACGCATTACTCCTACGCGATCCGCGATGCCCTGGAGCTCACCGGCCTGCCGGCGGTCGAGGTTCACCTCTCAGACATCGACGCGCGTGAGGAGTTCCGTCGGCGCTCGGTGATCGGGGACCTGTGCTTCGCCAGAGTGGCGGGCAAGGGCGAGCGGGGCTATCGCGAGGCTCTGACGCGTCTGCAGGAGCGTCTGGCGGCGTGAGCGAGCGCGCGAACCGGCTCGCCGAGCGGCTGCCCGGCGTGCCCGCCGACCTGGCGCTGATCACCTCGCTGGTCAACGTGCGCTACCTGACCGGCTACACCGGATCGAACGGCCTGGCGCTCGTGGGCCCCGACACGCGGGCGTTCATGACCGACTTTCGCTACGTCGAGCAGTCGGCGGCCGAGGTCGATGAGAGGTTCGACCGCAGGATCGCGACCGTCGACCTGCTGGACGACATCTCCGGGATGCTTCCGCCGGGACCGGTACGGCTGGCCTTCGAGGATGCCGATCTCAGCGTACGCGCCCATGCGCGGCTCCGGGACCTGCTGCCCGAACGGGTCGAGCTGGTCGCCGGCGGCGATCTGGTCGAGCCTCTGCGGGCGGTCAAGGAGGCCGACGAGATCCAGCGGATCAGGCGGGCCGCCGAGATCGCCGACGCCGCCCTGCGCCAGGTGATGGCGGGCGGGCTGGTGGGCCGCACCGAGCTCCAGGTGGCCGACGCGCTGGAGCACTCGATGCGCGAGCAGGGCGCGCGTGGGCCGTCGTTTGATTCGATCGTCGCCGCCGGGCCGCACGGGGCGCTGCCCCACGCCGAGCCTCGCTCGGTGAAGATCGGCGCCGGTGAGCTGGTGGTGATCGACTGGGGAGCCGAGTTCGAGGGCTACTGCTCCGATTGCACCCGCACCCTGGCCACCGGGGATCCCGGGGAGCCGGCTCAGGCCGCCTACGAGCTGGTCCGGGAGGCGCAGCTCGCGGGTGTGCATGCGGTTCGGCCCGGCGCCAGCGGACGCGAGGCCGACGCGGCGGCCCGCGCGGTGATCGACGCCGGCGGCCGCGGCGAGCAGTTTGGCCATGGTCTCGGTCACGGCGTGGGAATGGAGATCCACGAGGGGCCGCGGCTCTCCAAGCGCTCTGATTCGGTGCTGGAGCGCGGGAACGTGGTGACGGTCGAGCCGGGCGTGTACCTGCAAGGGGAATTCGGCGTGCGGATCGAGGATCTGGTTGTCGTGACCGATTCCGGCTGCGAGATCCTCACCTCCGTGCCCAAAGAGCTGATCTTCGTCGACTGAGTAGACCGGGGTCGTGCGTCGAACCGAGCAGCGTCGAGCCGCCGTGTGGGCGCTCTACCAGAGCGACCTGCTGGAGCGTCCGCTCGAGCAGACCTTCCCGCGGGACGCGCACGAGTTCACGCGGACGCTGGCGGGCAGCGTCCGCGAGCACCAGTCCCAGCTCGACGGGCTGATCCGCGAATACTCGACCGACTGGCCGCTGGAGCGGATCGCGCCCTTGGAGCGCTCGATCCTGCGCGTCGGCCTGCTCGAGCTCCTGTATCCCGGCGCCGTCGCCGGAGAGCAGCCGATCCCTCCCGAGGGGGCGATCGACGAGGCGGTGGAGACCGCCAAGCGGTTCTGCGGCCCCAACGCCCCCGGTTTCATCAACGGAATCCTGGGCGCGGTGCTTCGCGAGCGGATCAGCAGAACGTAGGTGCTCGGGGCCACGCGCGCGTCCGCTCGGGTGACATCCGCTCGGTGACATCCGCTCGGGTTGCGATCCCGTTCAGGTGAGCAGCCGGCTCAGCCAGCCACGCACCGCCTCGCCGACGGCCGCGAGGTCGGATCTGAGCGCATGATCGCCCGCGACCAGCGCCACGGTCCGGCCCGGAGCGGCCGGGGGGATCCCGAACCGATCGCGCTCGCCCTGCACGACCAGGACCGGGACGGTCACCGCGTCGAGCTCCGGGAGCCGGCTCGAGGGCGGCCCCGCGGCCCGGGCCCGGGGCGGCGGCAACAGCGGGAAGGCCAGGCAGAGCACGGCGACGGCCCCGGTCGCGGAGGCGGTCCGGCAGGCCACCCGGGCGCCCAGCGAGCGCCCACCGCAGATCAGGCCCAGACCGCGCAGGGGACCGCCGGCGAGATGGGCGAGCATCGCTGACCAGGCCTCGTCGAGGTGGGCTGCCGGAGCGGAGGCCCGCCGACCGGCGACCCGATACGGCTGCTCGACCAGCGCCACCGTGATCCCGAGCGAGAGCGCCACCTCGCGCGCCCGCTGCAGATCGGCGGCGCCGATCCCCCCGCCGGCGCCGTGGCCGAGCACGAGCGCCAAGGGCACGGGCTCGCCCGGTGGGCGGCTCAGGTGCGCGCGGGCTCGGCCGCGTGGGGTGTCGATCCCGATCTCCTGGATCGCGGGGATTATCTCAGCCCTCACGTCGACGTCGGTGTCGCTCAGGGGCGCGCTCGCAGCCGCCGCTTGGCCGGGCGCGCCGTCTCAGGCGGGCAGGAAGTCGATCAGCAGCCGGTTGACCTCGCTGGGGGCTTCGAGAGTCATCCAGTGCCCGAGGCCGTCGAGACGCTCGTAGCGCCACGGACCGGTGACGCGCGCGCCCGAGCTGGTCATCTGCGCTTCGGTGAGCGCCATGTCTCCTGAGCTCCACACCCCCATCGTCGGGACCCGAATCGGCGGCAGCGTGGGGCCGGGTCGAAGGTAGGAGTCCGGAGGAACGTTCGCCCGGTAATAGTTGAGGCCGGGGGTCAGCGAGCCGGTCGTCTCCAGATCGGCGATCACCTGGTCGGCGTCGGGGTGCCGAGCCCACGCCCGGAAGTTGGCCCAGTCGTTGCCAGACAGCCACTCCTCGGCGACCCCGGGGAACTGGAACAGGAGCATGTACCACGACTTCTCGTACTGCTCATAGTCGCCGCTTCGCAGCGCCGCAGGGTGTCCGACCGACAGCGCGGCGAGATGGTCGACGCGGTCCCCGGCCACCGCTGCGAGCACCCACGCGAGCGCCGCTCCCCAGTCGTGGCCCACCACATGGGCCTGCTCAGCCCCGGCGTCGCCCATCACGGCCAGCACATCGCCGACCAGCGACCGCATCGCGTAGGCGCCCACCTCGCTCGGCTTATCCGAGCCCCCGTAGCCTCGGAGGTCGGGAACGATGACCTTGAACCCCGCCTCTGCCAGCGGACGCACCTGATGGCGCCAGAGCCGGCCGGAGTCCGGGAATCCGTGAAGCAGCACCACCGGCCGTCCATCGCCGGTCACCTCGTACTCGATGGCGACACCATCAACAGCAACGTGCATCTGATCCTCCTGCGGGGGCGAGTCAAGACCGCCTGGTAATCCTAGGCCGGCGAACGGTGCGGGTGCGATCGCGACTGGCTTCACTCTGGCTTGTGGGGGTGCGAGACTGATGGCATGGCCGATACCAATGTCCAGCTGGCTCGCCGGGGCTTTGAAGCCGCGCTGCGCGGAGACCTGGAGGAGGTTCGCGAGTTCCTTGATCCGAACGTCAAGTGGCACGGCGGGGACCAGGCAGCGCCCGGCGCCTGTCACGACCGCGAGCAGGCGATCGGATTCATGCGCCGAGCCCGTGACCGCGGACCCCTGGGCGAGCTCGTCGACGTCGTCGACGCCGGCGACCAGGTCGTCGTGATTCTCAGGCCCAGCTCGGACAGCGGCGAGCCTGCGGATCTGAGCGCCAATCTCACCACGTTTCGCGACGGAAGAGCGATCGAGATGGTGCACTATCCCAACCCGGAGGACGCGCTCGCCGCCGCGGGCGTACAGCGCCATACGTAGCCGGAGCTTCGCGTCGCGGCTGCGCGCTCGGACCGTCCTAGCCGATGCCGATGGCGAGCACGTGCAGCGCTGATCATGTGCCGGCGGTCACGGCTTTGAGCTCTTCGAAGGACTCGCGGAGGATTCGCCTCAGGTCTCGCTGGTCGGCCTCGTTTACCCACCGCTCGAACGCGATCTTGAAGACGGCGATTCCTGCCTCGGCGGCCAGGCTGGCGGCTGGGTCTTCGACGCCGCGGCGTCGCAACGTGTCGGCGAGTGCCGCGGACAATGACGCGAGCTTGATCAGCTCGCGCTCTTGAAGCTCGGCGTTGGCTGCAATGACGGCCTGGCGCTGCCGGGAGAATTCGCGGCGCTCCTGGAGGAGGACGCCGGCGGCCCCGAGGGCTGCGGCGACCGCGTCGAGCGGCGCCACGGAACCAGGAGCATCGGCGACTCCGTTCACGAGGAGGTCCTGCAGGGCGCCCGCCCCCTCGAACAGCACCTCGCGTTTGTCGGCGAAGTATCGGAAGAAGGTTCGCTCCGTCAACCCCGCCCGCGCGGCGATCTCCGCGACCGTGGTCTGCTCGAATCCGCGCTCGCTGTAGAGCTCCATGGCCGCCCGCTCGAGCCGGCCACGCGCGTTTGGCTCCCATCGAGTCATGGCTTTGATCCTAGTTGATGGCAGCGACTGACATCCGGTTCCCGGCAACCAGCGTGATCACGCGCGAGCTGCTCGGCTGGGAAGTGGTCCGGGGGGCTGGCTCGGCCCGTTCAGCCCGGATAGTCCCCTGCCTGGAGGTCGTCGAGCAGGCTCGGATGGGTGGGCTCCCAGCCGAACCAGTCGCGGGTCAGCGCGCTGGAGGCTGGTTGGTCGACGGCGAATATCATGCCGAGCACCCCGAAGTTCTCCGCTGGGACCTCCTGGATCGGCAGGCCGAGCTCTCGGCCGATCGTGTCCGCGATCGTTCGCATCGCGTCGCCCTCGTCGCCGACGGCGTGGGCGATGGTGCCCGGCTCGCCTTGCTCGAGCACGAGTCGGAACAGCCGCGCGGCGTCGAGCCGGTGGACGGCCGGCCAGCGCTGGGTGCCGTCCCCGACGTAGCCCGACACCCCGGTGCGCTGGGCGGCGGCGACCAGCACCGAGGCGAACCCGTAGGGGCCGCCGGCGGCATGGACCGAGCGCGGCAGCCGGACGAGCGCCACGCGGACGCCGCGCTCGGCGTAGGCCAGGGCAGCCAGCGAGGCGCGGCCGCGACCGCCCACAGGCCCCTCGGTCATCGTCGGGTCCTGTTCGGTGGAGGCTCGTCCGGGAACGACCGGCGTGCCGGAGGCGATCACGAGCGGCTTGCCGCTGCCCTCGAGGGCGGTGCAGAGGGTCTCGATCGCGCGAGTCTCCTCCGCGATGCCCTCTTCCAGATTGGTGAAGTCGTTGGAGAAGGCGAGATGGATGACCCCGTCAGACCCAGTGGCGGCGGCGTGCAGGCTCTCGAGGTCGGCCAGCGCGCCGCGCTGCGCCCCGGCGCCCGCGGCGGCGAGGGCCTCGGCCGAGTCATCAGAGCGCGCGAGGCCAAGGACCTCGTGGCCCGTGGCGAGGAGCTCGGACACGACGGCGGAGCCGATTCCGCCCGTCGCGCCAGTCACGAAGACATGCATTGATGGTTCTCCTGAGGAAGGGTCGCCAGCTCGGCGGCCAAGTGATGCAACTATTATCCCGTCAGCGTAGCAGCGCAATGAGATAAAGGTCTTGTCGTAGGATGGGACCATGCCTCGATGGCAACCCGGCGGGCGCGAGCGACTGGTCGCCGCCGCGCTGCAGCTGTTCTCCGAGCAGGGCTATGACGAGACGACTGTCGCCGAGATCGCCGAGCGCGCGGGGCTGACCAAGAGCACCTTCTTCCGTCACTTCCCGGACAAGCACGACGTGCTGTCCGCCGGTCAGGAGACCCTGTCGCGCCTCCTCGTGCAGGGCATCACCTCTGCCCCGCCGCAGGCCACCCCACTCACCGCGGTCGCCGCCGGGCTGGAGCGCGCCGCCTCGGCGATGGGACCCTTCAATCGCGAGCTCGCCCCCCGGCTGCAGGCGGCCATCGCGACGAGCACCGAGCTTCAGGAGCGCTACGCGTTCAAGCAGGTCGGCTTCGCCGCGGCGATGGTCAGCGCGCTCCGCGACCGCGGCATACCGGAGCCGGCGGCAAGCGTCGCGGCGGAGCTCGGAGCGCTCGCCTTCAAGCAGGCCTACGCGACATGGGTCGAGACCGACGAGGACCAGGATCTGGCGGACCTGTCCCGCGCCGCCCTCGATCGGTTACGCGCCACCGTCGCCGAGTTAGGCTGACCACGTCGCCAACGCGTCAACAGGCCTCGAGACAAGGCGGCCACCCGCCGAAAAAAACCGTTGCAATTTGAGAGGCCTCCTCGCTTCTTGTCACCGCGAGCTCGGTTGCCTGTCGGGAGCATAAAAGGCGCTGGTGTTGGCCGCCCCGCTCCGTGCCGCCTCGGGGCCGGCGCCTCCTGCTTGGTGCGCCACACCCCATTTGGCGGCGCTCTGACGCATGGCGGCCGCTGTGTTCGGGTCAGGCAGGAAATCGTTGTCGTTGGGGCGGGCGTCTCCGGCGGTGAAGGCGGCGAGCCCGGCCAGGGTGAGATCCCAGCCCACGCCAACGGCGCCGAGGCCGTATTGGGCCCAGTGGTCGTCATCGGGGACCGTGTGGCGGAGGACGAGCTCGGTGGTGTCAGGCGTCCCAGACGTCTGTGACCGGCGCGCGCAACTGGCGACGGAGTTCGATTACGTGCGCCGGGGCGTCGTGCAGGTCTCCGGCGGCGACGTTGCGCGTGACGCGGTTGAGTTCGGCGATGAGGTCATGCACGTTTCTGGCTCCTTGTTCGTCGGTCGGTGCCGCGGCGTCGTCCTCGTGCCACCTCGGTCTCCAGTGCGTCGAGGCGCTGGTTCCACTGCTGGCGCAGGTCGGCGAGCCAGCCCTCGACGCCGTCGAGCGCTTCGCCGTTGAGGACGTAGAGCCGACGGGTCCCTTCGGCGCGAACGTCAGCGAAACCGCTCTCCCGGAGCACACGCAACTGGCGCGAGACGCGTGACCGCCGCGGCGAGGCGGCGGTCACATTCGCAATCAGCGTGGGCCCAGCGAGTGGCGCCGGCGGGAGGCGCTACGCGACGCGTCGCTACTTGATCGTGTACTGGTAGGGCAGCGCGGCCACCTCATCGGCCTGCGGGTAGTTCACGAGTTCGTTCTGGATCGAGCCGAACTCGAAGTACGCCGTGTCGTCGAGGTACAGCGTCCCGGTGACGTTCGTGCCCGACGCTCCGGTCGGGGTGATCGTGATCGGAATCGTCGCGGTCTGGCCCGGTGCGACGGTGATCGGGTTGAACGAGGCAAGGCTCGTCGCCGGGTTCGCGCTGTCTGATTCCAGGTCGCCGGTGGGCGAGCTGACCGCGGTGTCGAACGGGCTCGTGTCGACGCTCGCCGATGTGGTAGCCGCCTCGCTCGCCGGACCGGTCGTCCCGAATGTCCCGTACTCGACCGGCAACACGTCCCATTCGCCGGTGGCGATCGGGTTGTCCGCAAACGACAGGGATGCCGTGGTCCCGATGGTCGAGGCCAGGTCGGGATCGCCGCCGACGAACTGGGACTCGAAGAGGAGCGGCGTCGACCCGGTTGTCGTCGCCTGTGCCTGGAACAGCGTCGAGTTGGTCGGCACCAGGTACACGGGTATGTTGTCGTTGACCGGCAGGTTGTCCGAGGCCCCGCTGACGGCGCCGAGCGCGAACGAGGCGCTGCCGGGCAGCCGCGCGTCTCCGAAGAACATCTCGGGCGCGGTCCCCGTGTTCTTGACGGTGACGTCGTAGGTCTGAGGCTGGCCGGCGGTCAGCTGCGTGGAGGTGTCGTTCGGCAGCCCGCCGCGCGACGCCGGCACCGCCTGCTGGCTAACGCTCACGCCGAACGGCGAGGACAGCGAGTTCCCGGACACCACGGGCGCGAACACCACCAGCAACCTCCATCGTCCCGGAGCGGGGTTGAGCGTATGCAGCTGGGCGCCGACCTGGTTGTCAGGCGGTGAGGACGGAGTCGCACCCGGCACCATGTTGGTGGCGTAGGCGACGGCCTCGCCCTGCGGATCGATCAGATAGGCACCGAACTGGTCGCCGGGATCCTTGACCGTGATCGTGGCGTTCAGCTCCGGCTGTCCGGCGGGCATGTCGAGCTGGTAGAAGAACTCCTGCCCGCTGATCGGCGCGCGTCCGTTGCCGCCGGTCACCGTCCCGGAGAACGTCTGGTTGCCGGGCGGAATGAGGCTGCGCAACGTCACGGGCACGGTCGTCGAGGTTGTCGACCTCCCACGGGCGGAGCTCGACCGCACGACAATCGCCCCACTGGCGTCGCCGGGCTGTGCCGGCGTGCGCGTCTTGACCTGGACCGCCACCGACTGGCCGGGAGCCAACGTCGCGCCGGCGGGCGTGACGGTCCCGAACGACGTATACCTGGCGGCGCTGACGCCGAACACCACGGGACCGATGTATCCGCCGGCGGCCGCATCACGGCTGTAGACGTACGCCGTCCACGTGCCGGCGGCCGGGTTCGCGATCTGAAGATTGCCGTAGTTGCCGAGGCCCTGCGGCCGTGAGTCCCCGACGTAGGTGCCGTTGGGGTCGATCAGCGTGATCCGCACCCGCGCGTTGAGCGACGCGGTCGGCGTCGCCGAGTGGAACGCCGCCGATGCGTTGAGCCGGTTCACGCCGGCGGGCACGCGGAACCTCAGCCGCTGGTAGTTGATCGGCACGCCCGCGTAGTCGGGCGTCTGCGGATCGCTGTCTGACAGCGTGAACTGCGTGGTGAACAGCGACCGGTAGACGCCGAGCGTGCGACCCGAGAACGTCAGGTGCTGCCTCGAGCCGCTCTCGTTGGTGACGGTGTCGGTCAGGTTCTCGGCGGTGCCGGGCTGATCGACCGCGTTGAGCTGAGTCGGGCTCGTCGTCACCACCCCGACGTGGCGGCCCTGGGCGGAGCCGCCGCCGGCGGGCTGGTTGTCGTTCTCGGCCGCGAGCACGGCCTTGTAGGCGTCGACGCGACCGGAGCCCTGCTGGTCGGCGGGAGCGCCGATGTCATCGGTGTTGGAGACGATCAGCTGCTTGACCTGCGCCGGCGTGGGCGCCGTCCCGCGGTGCGTCTTCTCGTAGGCCTGGATGACGAGCGCCGCGACGCCCGCCGTCATCGGCGAGGACTGGCTCGTCCCGCCGAACGACTGGACCGGCGACGGGTTACCGGCCAGGCTGGCGCAGCCACCGAACTCGTCCAGGTTCGTGGAGCACAGTGCCCAGTCGGACTCGCCCGGCGCGACGACGTCGATCGTGCGTCCGCGCTGGTCGAAGCCCGACGAGCTCAGCGAGCTGATCTCGTCATTGCTCCATCCCTTGACCTCGGGGAACCGAGTCCCGCCGAAGCCGTCCTGGATGTAGTTCTGGTTATCGGTCGAGGCGCCTGCCGAGATCACATTGGGATCGGTGGCCGCCTCGCCCGTGGTGTTCGTCACGCCGGCGTCGCCGCTTGACTCGACGACCGTGATCCCGGCCGCCACCGCCTGGTCGTCGGCCTGCGCGATCAGGTCGAGCGACCCGCCATCGTCGGGATAGTTGTTGATCCCGAACGACTCGTTGAGGACGTTGACGTGCGCGGTCGTGATCGCGTAGTCGATCGCCTCGAGGATCGAAGAGTCCGGCGCCACGTCGGAGGCGCCGAAGGCGACGAGACCGACGAGGTTGGCGCCGGGGGCGACGCCCTCGATGCGGATGTTGCACGGACGGTTGAGCGGCAGCGCGCTGTAGTGGCTGACGTCGTAGACCTCGCGGCCCTGCGCGGCGATCGCCGACGCGTCGCCGAACGCCTCCGCGCCGCTGGTCGGCGCCGACGTGCCGAAGCCGCTGAAGTCCTTGTAGTCGACGAACACGGACTGGCCGTTGGGCCGGATGAAATCGGGGTTGGTGGGGTCCAGCGCGTCGGCGATCCAGCCGACGGTGACCCCGCCGCCGTTGATCCCGAGTGACCGCGCCGTCTTGGCATTGGGGTTCTGCGAGTCGACGCTCATGGTCTTGAGCGCCTCGGGCTCGAGCTGAACCTGGCCGGGGGGCGCGCAGGCGCCGGGCAGCGGCGTGGCGCCGGCGCCGGAGGCGCTGCCGGCGGCTCCGGTCGTCGTTGGCGCGAGGTGGACGAGACCGTTGGGAACGACCTCCGCCACGGCGGGATCGGACCGCAGCGACGAGACCTGCGCCGGTGAGACCGTCGCCGACACCGCGTTGAGCGTGGTGTAGCTGTGGACGCTGCGCGCATTGCTGCCGGCCAGCTGACGCAGCACCGGCGCCTGCACCGCCGCGAGCGTGCGGCGGCGGGCCGGGAGCGCCGACCGGGTCGCCGGCTGGGCACGATCCTGGTTCTTGAACACCACGATCACGCTCTGCGCCGGTGCCTGAGCCACCGCCGACGCGGACGCCGACAGCACCTGCATCAACGCGAACAGACACACCGCCCCAGCGGCGATCGTCAGCTTCAAGCGCACGCCCATCCCACTACCTCCCATGTCGTAGCTGCGGTCCTGGAAAACCGTGCGGGCAACCTATAGCCTCATCGTGGCGGTGTCCACCCAAGATCGTTGCGCAGATCGGCGCCAAGCGGCAGAAAGCTTCGTCAGGACAGGCCCGCCGAAGCGAGAACCATCATCGTCGACGATCTGCTCTGATACCCACACTGCCAGACGCGCCTGTCACCGATCTCAGGACTCAGAGCGAGCCTGGAGAAATGAAAACCCCGCCTGAGCGGGGATTTCCCTAAGCGGCTGAAGGGACTCGAACCCTCGACCTTCTGCATGGCAAGCAGACGCTCTAGCCAACTGAGCTACAGCCGCGCGGGGCGCCGAGTATAGACCCGGTCGATCGCGCCGCGCACAGCGCAGGGTCGACTGGAATTCGAACCGTGTAGACGGATTCGCCGCGCGGCGAGATGAGGCCCGCGGAGCCACGGTCGAGCATGAGCTCGAATCGATCCACAAGACGCCGTCACGCAATTCGATCCGGGAAGGCGAGGAGTTGAGCGACGCCGAGTTGCGGGTACTGCGGCTGATGCCCGCGGAGCTGACCTACCGGGAGATAGCGCAACACCTCTACCTTTCGCGTAACACCGTGCGCACTCACGCGCTGGCGCTCCGTCGCAAGCTTGGGGTCTCCTCTCGGGTCGAGGCCGTCGCCAGAGCACGAGAACGCGGGCTGTGTGAACCCCGACGACCGCTGACCGGCCGTTTCCCGAGATCGATTGCCACCAGCGACAACGGCGACCACCGAAACCCGCCGGAAGGGAACCGCTGCGCTCAGGCAATAGCTCTCGGTGGTGCACACGCCGGCCGGGACTGCGCTGAGCCGCTCAGCGGTCCGGGCGAGAAAAATCACCCCAGGTGAAGCGGCAGCGCCTCCAGGGGTAGAAATCACCCGGGGTGACGTTGGCTGTGGCCCTTGATGCTTCACCCCGGTCGGGGGCAGAATGCGCGCAGTCATGAGCGGTGCTCTGATGGGGAACTCCGGCCGCTATCGGCGGTCGCCCACGCCGGTTGCGCTTCCGAGCAGGCGGCGTCGACTGACTGCGATTCGAGGAGGAATCAACGTGCCTACTTAGCCGAGCAATCATCTGGCTCCGGTACCGGACACCGGTCTGAGCGGCCGCCGGCCGGCCCACACGAAAAGGCCGATTCATGCGATTTTAAGAAGAGGGAGAACCGATGTCACAGATTACAAAGGGACTGAGCATTCGCGCCACGGTGCGTGTAACCGTCCTTGCCGTCGTCGTCTGCGCCACCGCGCTGACAGGCGCTACCGCTGCGTTCGGTAACGCGTCCGCGGTCAAGGTCCACAAAGTGACCAACAAGACGTTCACTCTGCCTGGCCACAGCGCCAGGACCTTCAACGTCCCATATCCCGACGCGCTCAAGTTCGCGGGCGCCAGGTACTCCTGCACCGCCACCGTCTCCGGACTCGGCAAGAAGTACGTGAAGATCCTCAGCCGGGGCTCGGCGCTCGGCGGCTCGCAATGCCGCGTCAAGGCGCGCAACAACGCCAAGCTCCCTAGCATCGACACCACGGCCAGGGTGCGGGTCACAGCTACAACCACCTACTCCACGCGAGCGCCCACCAGCGGTCTGGGTTAGCAGCGCCGATAGCGACTCCCCCTCGACGTGGCAATCCACGCGCGGCGGTGAGGGCTCTCTCAGGACCCCATGCTTCTGGGGCAACCTCAACTCAGAGGCGACGACCGGAATCGAACCGGTGTAGACGGCTTTGCAGGCCGCTGCGTAGCCACTCCGCCACGTCGCCAAGGTCCCGAAGGGTAGCTGGCGCGGCGTCCTGCGCCGGTCAGCGCGGCCGCAGCACCACCGCGTTGCCAGAAGGATCGTGCACCAGCGCGCCGGGGCCGTTGATCGGCTGCGTCGCCAGCCCGGCGGCGTCGATCCGCCCCAGTATCCGATCGAGCTCGGCTTCGTCCGACAGGCGGACATCGAACGAGCGCAGCCCGATCGAGCCGGGAGGGGGAGGAGCGGCGCCCGCGCTGTGCCAGGTGTTGAGGCCAATGTGGTGGTGGTAGCCGCCCGCGGAGACGAACAGCGCCCCTGGATAGCCACGAGTGGTGACGTCGAACCCGAGCAGGCCGGAGTAGAAGACCTCGGCCTCGTCGATGTCCGCCACCTGGAGGTGGACGTGGCCGATCCGGGTGCCCGGGGCTACCGTCGACGGGGTTTGCTCCGGGTCGGCGAGCTCGCCGGCCAGCGAGCGCAGGTCCAGCGCGAGCGTGACCATCTGCAGGTTCCCGCGCTCGTCGTGGCGCCACTGGGCGCGCGGGCGGTCACGGTAGACCTCGATCCCGTTGCCATCGGGATCGGACAGGTAAAGCGCCTCGCTGACCAGATGATCGGAGGCCCCGTGCAGCGGCCACCGGGCCTGCGCCAGGCGCGCCAGGGAGCGGGCGAGATCAACGCGCGTGGGGACCAAGATCGCCAGGTGAAACAGACCGGTGGCGCGCCGGTCAAGCTGTGGAGCCGATGCGTCCGGGGTGAGCTCGACCAGAGAGGGCTCGCCCGGTGCCCCGAAGCCCAGCTTCCCGTCGCCGAGGTCCTGGGCCTGAAGGCCGAGCGCGCGCTCGTAGAAGGACCTCGAGGATCGCATGTCCGAGACGGTCAGCCGCACGACCCCCATCTCGGTGTGAGCGCCGAGACGGGAGGTAGTCGCATCGGTCCTGGGGCCGGCTGCTGACATCAGTGCTCCTTGCCGCAAATGGTTGAGTCAGCAACCATAATAGCGGCGCAGCGAGATTGGATGGGTGCCGGCTCCCGGCTACTCGACGGTGCAGGCGCCGCCGGCGCTGGCTCCCGGGAGACGGCTCAGCAGCGCTGCGAGCTGCTCGATCTCGGCGGGGGAGAAGTGCTCCAGGAACAGCTGCCGGATGCTGCGAACGTGCGAGCAGCCGGCCTGACGCAGCGCCTCGCGGCCGGCAGCGGTCAGCTGGGCGTAGGAGACGCGGGCGTCGTTGGGGCAGGCGACGCGTTCGATCAGACCCGACCCGACGAGCCCGTCCACGAGCCGAGTGATCCCGGAGCGCGTGAGCATGGTGCGCTCGGACAGCGCGGACATCGGAAGATGGCCGCCGTCGGCCTGAGCGAGGTAGAGCATGACCTCGTAGTCACGCGTGGTCATCCCGTGCCCGGCGACCAACTCGGCGTCGAGCACGCGAACGATCGAGGCGTGGCTCTGCAGATAGCTGCGCCATGCCTCCAGGGCAGAGCCCTCGAGCTCGGTGTCGACGATCGTCTCCATGTCTGCCTAGATTCTAGTTGACGAATCAACGGTTAGACATCGGTCCCGATCCGGGTAGCCTGCCGCCATGCAGGAGATCGCGCCGGGCTTGTGGCACTGGACGGCTCGTCATCCCCAGATCGGCAGCCAGGTCAGCTCTTACTATCTGCTTCCCGAGCGGGTGCTGCTGGATCCGATGCTTCCGCCCGCCGGTCCGGTCTGGTTCTCAGAGCAGGGGGCCGAGCCCGAGCACATCCTGCTCACCTGCCGCCACCACGATCGCGACTCCTGGCGGCTGGTGCGGGAGTTCGGCGCCGAAGTGCATTGCGTCGACTCCGGTTGCTACGAGCTCCAGGGGCGAGGACCGGTCACCCCGTTTGCCTTCGGTGACGAGCTCCCCGGTGGGGTGGTCGCGCACGCCGTGAACTCCATCTCGCCGGATGAGACGGCGCTGCACCTTCCCGGTCACGGCGCGCTCGCGGTCGCCGACGGCGTGGTGCGCGGGACCGGCGCCGGGGGCCTGACCTTCGTTCCCGACGGTCTGATGGACGACCCCGAGACGACCAAGCGCGGCCTGCTCCGCGCCTACCGCCGCCTGCTGGAGCTGGACTTCGAGCATCTGCTGCTGGCCCACGGCGAGCCGGTCACCGGGGAAGGCAAGGCGGCGCTCCGCCGGTTCACAGAGCAGGACTAGCGGCGCCCTGGCGCCGACCGTTGGTGGGCGATGCCGCGATCGCCTCGCCGGGCTCGAGGACGGGCCGAGGGCTCCGGTGATCTCACGTCTCGAACCCGGCTGACGTCTTGACGTCAGGGCCGGCCCCTCGACGCAAAGCCCTCGAAGCACTCAGGCAACTCCGAAAGGACCCCACCCATGACGACTACCACCACAGCTCGAGCCACGAGCGTCGACAAGCGCGTACACGACCTCGACTGGGAGGGGCTGCGTGCGCAGCTCGACCGGCACGGCTTCGCGATCACCGCGCCGGTTCTGGCAGCGGATGAGTGCGGTCGGCTGGCGGATCTGTTTGACGGCGGCCGGTTTCGATCGACGATCGAGATGGCCCGCCACCGCTTCGGCGAGGGCCGCTACCGCTACTTCGATCATCCTCTCCCGAACACGATCGCCGCATTGCGGGGCGGCTTCTACTCCCACCTGGCCCCGATCGCCAACGAGTGGGCCGGGCGGTTGCGCGGCGACACCGGAGACTTCCCTGTCGATCACGACGAGCTGCTGAAGCGCTGCCGCGCGGCGGGGCAGACGCGTCCGACGCCGCTGATCCTGCGCTACCGGGAGGGCGATTGGAACGCGCTGCACCAGGATCTCTACGGCGAGGTGTTCTTCCCGTTTCAGATCCTGACGGTTCTCTCAGAACCGGGCGTGGACTTCGAGGGCGGCGAGTTCGTGCTGCTCGAGCAGCGCCCCCGCGCGCAGAGCCGTGCCCACGTGCTCAGCCCGCCGCGAGGAGCGTTTGTGATCTTCCCCACGCACCATCGACCCAGCCAGGGCAAGAATGGCTACCACAGGGTCGGCCTGCGCCACGGCGTGAGCACCCTGACCCGCGGTCAGCGCACCGCGCTGGGCGTGATCTTCCACGACGCCCGCTGACCTCACAGACCGGGCTCGCCCTACGTCTGACCCAGCACGGTCGCCGCCAGGCAACCCACCGCCACGACGCCGGCGCACGTGCCCGGCGACTGCGCGCCGGAGACCTCACATCTTGGGTCGCCGGCGATCGGCACAAGCCTCGCACCGGAAGCCCGGTGAAACCGCTGGATCGTGGATCGGCCGCGGCTCGCGGCATGATCAGGTGGATCGTCCCCGCAAGCATGTTCGCGCCGAACGCGAGCGTATTTTCGGTGACGGCCACCAGCCGGCGAGTTCAGCGCAAGGAATCGGAGCTCAAACATGGGTCCAAACTGGGCGGAGCAGGTCACCGCGATCGCGACGGCGGTCGGTGCGCTTGGCCTGCTGGGCGCGATCGGCGCCGCGATCTTCGCCGCCCAGCAGGTCCGTGAGGCGCGAAAGAGCCGCCAATCGCAGATGGCGGCCGAGTTCTTTCGTCGCTGGAACGAGGACGCTCTCGTCGAGACGCGAAGGCTGGTCGGCCGGTTCGAGACCAAGGAGGACCTCAGCGCCGCGTTCCAGGGCTACGTGGCAGACGGTGCGCCCGAGACCTACGTCCTGTACCGGGAGCTCGACTACTTCGAGCAGCTGGCCGTCCTCGAGCACCAGGGCGCGTTCGACTTCGAGCTCATCCGGCTGCTGCTCGGGCAGACGCTGATCGACCGCTGGGAAATGTGGGAGCCCTCCCTGCGTGCCGTGCACGGCGACCCCGGCGTCTACCCGATGTTCGCGGCGCTGGTCTCGAAGATGCGGGTGGCGCTGGCCGCACCAATGGACGATGCTGGGCTCGAACCAGCGACCTCCGCCTTGTCGAGGCGGCGCTCTCCCAGCTGAGCTAATCGTCCGGGGTGTGGGTAAATGTAGCGTGACCCGGAGGTCGTGGTCGGGCTTAGACTTGGTGATCTGATGCGACGCATGATGCTCGGCGTGCTCGTGGGAGCGGGGCTGCTGGCTGCGGCCTCCCAGGCTGGGCTGCTGGCCGCCGGCTCGGCAGCCGGCGCTCCGGCCGGCAATCGGCTGACGCCGGTCAAGGTGACCCCGGGCGCGGGCGGACCGGCTACCCGCTTCCGGCTGAGCTTTCGGACTCCGGCGCCGATCGGCCGGACCGGGCTCGTCGACCGCACCGACAGGCTCTCGGTGAGCGCTCGCAGGCGGCATGGCTGCCGCTCGAGCGAGGTGTTGACGCTGGCGCCGGCAAGCGTCCATTCGCAGGTGCGCGCCACCCTGGCACCCGGCGCCCAGGGCTGGTGCGTGGGCAGGTTCACCGGGCAGATCGTCGAGTACCAGAGCGTCATCTGCGGCGGGGGGCCCGTGCACGCGTGCCCCGAGGTCGTGATCGCGCCCGCCACGATCGCGCGCTTTCGCTTCACGGTCGCCCGGACTGCTCGCTAGCCGATCGACTGGCTGGCCGGTCGACTCGTTAGCCGGTCTAGGATCACCCGACCATGCAATACGCGCTTCCCGACGGCACGCCCCTGGCCCTGCCCGACGGCGCCACCGGCGTCGACGCCGCGACCGCGATCGGTCCCGGGCTGGCCCGTGCCGCCCTGGCCGTGAAGGTGGATGGAGCCCTCCGTGACCTGGTCCGGCCGCTGCCCGACGGCCGCGACGGCGGGTCCCCCAGGCTCGAGATCCTCACCGCTCGCAGCGGCGAGGAAGCGCTGGCGCTGATCCGCCACGACGCCGCGCACGTGCTCGCCACCGCCGTGCTCGAGCTCTATCCGGGCGTCAAGGTTTCGATCGGTCCCGCGGTCGAGAACGGCTTCTACTACGACTTTCAGTTCCCCACGGGGGTGACGGTCAACGAGGCCGACTTCCCCGGGATCGAAGCCGCGATGCAGCGCCACATCGATGCCGACGAGCGCTTTGAGCGGACCGAGGTGTCGGTGGAGGACGCGCTGGAGCGCTTTCGCGCCGAGGGCCAGCCCTACAAGGTGGAGCTGATCGAGGACCTGATCCGAGACCAGAGCGCGCAGACCGTGTCCCTGTACACCAACGGGCCGTTCACCGACCTGTGCCTGGGCCCGCACTCGCCGAGCACCAAGCCAATCAAGGCGTTCAAGCTCCAGTCGGTGGCCGGCTCCTACTGGCGCGGGGACGCCAGCCGCCAGATGCTCACGCGCGTGTATGGGACTGCGTTCTTCTCGGCCAAGGAGCTCGAGGCCTACCTCGAGCAGCTCGAGCGGGCCCGGGCCAACGACCATCGCCGCCTCGGCCCTCAGCTCGGCCTGTTCGGATTCTCGGAGACGGCTCCCGGGATGGCCTTCTGGTACCCGGCCGGGACCCAGGTGTTCAACTCGCTGGTCGAGCTCAGCCGCGAGATGGGAGCTCCCCGGGGCTACACCGAGGTCAAGACGCCGCAGCTGTTCGACAGCTCGCTGTGGAAGACCTCGGGGCACTGGGACAAGTACCGCGAGCATATGTTCGTCACCGAATCCGCCGACCTCCCGATGGCGCTCAAGCCGATGAACTGCCCCGGCCATTGCCAGCTCTACCTGATGCGGCCGCACTCCTACCGGGACCTGCCGGTGCGCTACTCAGAGCCCGGGGTCCTGCACCGCAACGAGCCCAGCGGCACCCTCCACGGTCTGCTCCGGACCCGCGGCTTCATCCAGGACGACGCCCACATCTTCTGCACCGAGGACCAGATCCAGGACGAGGTGGCCGGCTGCCTGGAGTTCGGCTTCGCGGTCTATGAGATCTTCGGTTTGGACGTCGCCCTCGAGCTCTCCACCCGACCCGACCAGCGGATCGGCTCCGACGCGCTCTGGGATCACAGCGAGGCCGCGCTCACCAGGGCGCTGGAGCAGCACGGGCTGGAGTACGAGACCAACGAGGGCGACGGCGCCTTCTACGGGCCCAAGATCGACATGCACATAACCGACTCGCTGGGCCGGCGCTGGCAGCTGGGGACCGTCCAGCTCGACTACAACTTCCCCGAGCGCTTCGAGCTCGTCTACACCGGCGCCGACAACGCCGAGCACCGCCCGGTGATGATCCACCGGGCGCTGTTCGGCTCCTTCGAGCGGTTCATCGGGATCCTGCTCGAGCACCTGGGCGGGGACCTGCCGGTGTGGCTGACCCCGGTTCAGGCGATCGTGCTGCCGATCGCCGACCGCCACGTCGAATACGGGGCGGGGGTGGCGGCGCGCCTGCGTGAGGCCGGGGTCAGAGTCGAGCTGGACGCGCGCACCGAGTCGGTCGCCCGCAAGATCCGCGACGCCGAGCTGCGCAAGATCCCGTTCATGCTGATCGTCGGCGATCGGGAGGCGGCATCGGACGCGGTCAGCCTCCGCGAGCACCGGGCGGGAGACGTCGGCTCCCTGGGCGTCGAGGAGTTCGCCGAGCGGATGCAATTCATGACCAACACGCGCGCCGCGAACTGATCTCGCCGCTATACTCATCTTCGTTGATCGCACTTCACCACACACGGCCCGGCGCCGCTTGACGACCAGCCGCCGCGCCAACAGCTAGTGCCGGTTCCCCGTAGGTTTGACCGGCGCCCGCCCGAGCGGGACCTGACTCGGATCAACGATCGCATTCGTGTACCCGAAGTGCGGCTCGTGGGCGAGGACGGAAAGCAGATCGGCGTCGTCAAGACGCCGGAGGCGCTCGCGTACGCCCAGGAACGCGATCTCGACCTGGTCGAGGTCGCTCCCGACGCGCGCCCGCCGGTGTGCCGCGTGCTCGACTACTCCAAGTACAAGTACGAGCAGGCCCAGAAGCAGAAGCAGGCGCGCAAGCACCAGCAGCAGATCACGATCCGGGAGATCAAGTTCCGCCCCAAGATCGCGCAGAACGACTACGACACCAAGAAGGGCCACGTCAGGCGCTTCCTGCTCGGCCGCGACCGGGTCAAGGTCACGATCATGTTCCGCGGCCGCGAGGTCACGCACCCCGAGCGGGGCACGGCGCTGCTTGACCGTCTGGCCGGCGAGCTCTCCGAGGTCGCGGTCGTGGAGCAGACACCGCTGCAGGACGGTCGCAACATGACGATGATGCTGGCCCCGTCAAAGGGCGTGCTCGCCGGCGAGGTCGAAGGCGCAAAGCCTCCCGAGGACGCACCCCGGCGCTCGGAGCCGGAAGCCAACGGGCGCCGGAACGGAGCGCCCGAGGCGGCCGTGCCGGACCCGGGTGAAGCCGACGCTCGAAGCGTCACCGCGGCTCCGGCGCCGAGCGACGCCGCCGCCTAGCGGATCAGCTTCCGCTGGTGCCCGCGCCGGGCGTCGCGCCCGTGGGCGTCTGCTTTACTCTCGGGTCGCGATGCCGAAGTCAAAGACGCACTCGGGCGCCAAGAAGCGCTTCAAGGTCACCGCCACCGGCAAGGTCCGGGGGCGGCACTCGTTCACGAGTCACATCCTCGAGAAGAAGTCGCCCAAACGCAAGCGCCGGCTCGGCCGTCCGGCGGAGATCTCGCATCACGACTACAGGCAGGTCAAGACGCTGCTGGGGGTCAAGACGAAGTGACCCGGGTCAAGCGTTCCGTGCATGCACGCAAGAAGCGCCGGGCCACGCTGAAGATGGCCAAGGGCTACCGGGGCGACGCCAGTCGCCATTACCGGACCGCCAAGGAGGCGGTGCTCAAGGCCGATCAGTACCGGTATCGCGACCGCCGCAATCGCAAGCGAGACTTTCGCCGGCTGTGGATCACCCGGATCAACGCCGGCGCCCGTCAGAACGGCCTCTCCTATTCACAGTTCATGCACGGCCTGCAGACCGCGGGCGTCGAGCTGGATCGCAAGATCCTGGCCGACATGGCCGTGCGCGACGCCGACACCTTCCGACGGTTTGCCGACCGCGCCCGCGAGGCGCTGGCGGCCGGCTGAAGCGCTTCAGCCGAGCATCCAGCACCGCCACCCGGGCGCCGCTTCGTCGAAGCCGGCGCCCTTTTTCGTTCCCTGACCCGATGACCATCACCAGCTCCCACAACGACAAGCTCAAGGCGATCCGCAAGCTCCGCCAGCGCCGGCGCGAGCGTGAGCGCTCGGGTCGCTTCGTGGCCGAGGGCGAGGACCTGCTGGCTGCCGCCGACGCCGCCGGATGGGAGCCCGTCGAGCGCTACTGCGCGGCGGGCAGCGGCCTGCCCGGAACCGAGGTGGAGCCCGGTCTGCTGGCGGCCGTCTCCGGGCTGGGATCGGGGACCCGGGCGCTGGCCGTGTACGAAGAGCGGTGGGCGCCCTCACCGCCCGGGCCGCTGTGCGTGTACCTGCACGGGGTCCACGATCCCGGCAACGTGGGCACGATCCTGCGCTCGGCCCAGGCGTTCGGCGCTTCGTCGGTGGCGCTCGGCCCGGGGAGCGCCGATCCGTTCGGACCCAAGGCGGTGCGGGCCAGCATGGGGGCAGTGTTCGGAGTGGCGCTCGCGCGGGCCTTCAGGGCGGTTGAGCTGCCCGGCGCCGCGGTAGCGCTCGCCGCCGGCCAGGGCCGGCCCCTGGACGAGCTCGATCTGGCCGGCGCCGGCGGCGTGACGCTGCTGATCGGGGCCGAGCGCGAGGGGTTGCCCGATGAGCTGCTGGCGGCCGCCGACCACGTCGCCCAGATCCCGATCCACAGCCACTCGCTGAACGCCGCGATGGCGGCGACGGTGGCCCTGTACGAGGCGTCTAGGATGGCGCGCGAATGACCGAGCCAACGACCGAGCGGATCGCCCAGATCGAGCAGGAGGCGTCGAAGGCGATCGCCTCGGCCGCCACCACGCACGCGCTCGAGGACGTGCGGATCCGCTTCCTGGGCCGCAAGGCCGAGCTCCCCAACCTGCTGCGCGGCGTCGCCCAGCTTCCGCCCCCGGAGCGCGCCGCCACCGGGAAGGCCGCCAACCGGGCCCGGCAGGCGCTGGAGGGGGCGATCGACGCCAAGGCCGGCGAGCTGGCCGCGGCGGAGCTGGACCAGCGGCTGGCCCAGGACCGGGTCGACGTCACCCTGCCCGCCGACCCGCTGCCCGCCATCGGTCGCCTGCACCTGATGACTCAGACCCGGCGGGAGATCGAGGACGTGTTCATCGGGCTCGGCTTCAACGTCGCCGAGGGCCCCGAGGTGGAGACCGTCTACTACAACTTCGACGCGCTCAACCACGCCCGCACCCACCCGTCGCGGTTGCAGACCGACACCTTCTACATCGAGCCCTCACCTGACATCTTCGACCCCGACACGGCGCTGCTGCGGGTGCACACCTCGCCGGTCCAGATCCGGGTCATGGAGAGCCAGCCGCCGCCGGTGTACATCATCGTCCCCGGGCGCGTCTACCGCCCCGACTCGGATGCCACCCACACGCCGCAGTTTCACCAGCTGGAGGGGCTGGCCGTCGACGACGACATCACCCTGGCCGATCTGCAGGGGACGCTGCTGACCTTCGCCCGGGCGATCTTCGGGGAGCAGCGCCGCGTCCGGCTGCGCCCGCACTTCTTCCCGTTCACCGAGCCCAGCGTCGAGGTCGACGTGTCCTGCTTTAACTGCATCGACGGGGTCACCGCGGACGGCGAGCGCTGCCCGCTGTGCAAGGGCACGGCCTGGATCGAGATCCTGGGCGCCGGGATGGTCGACCCCAACGTGTTCGCGCACGTCGCCGAGCACGGGTATGACCCCGAGCGCGTGCAGGGCTTCGCGTTCGGGATGGGGATAGAGCGGATCGCGATGCTCAAGCACGGGGTGCCCGACCTGCGCCTGTTCTACGACAACGACATCCGCCTGCTGGAGCAGTTTTAGATGCCCACCCCCCCGTCAGCAAGCTTCTAGCCGATCGTGCGGGCCCCGATCGAATGGCTGCACGACTACTGCGCGCCCGCGCTGGACGCGTTCGCGCTCGCCGATCGCCTGGCCATGACCGGCACCGAAGTCGAGCGCGTGGAGCGCCACGGGGTGACCGCGCTTGACCAGTTCGTGGTCGGCAAGGTGCTTCAGGCCGGGCGCCATCCCGACGCCGACCGGCTCAGCGTCTGCCTGGTCGACACCGGGGACGGAGAGCCCAGCCAGATCGTCTGCGGGGCCCCCAATGTGGCCGCCGGCCAGACGGTCGCGGTGGCCAAGCCCGGGGCGGTGATGGCCGACGGCGCCAAGCTCGAGGTGGCCAAGCTGCGCGGTCAGCGGTCGCAGGGGATGATCCTGGCCGAGGACGAGGTCGCGATCGGAACCGACCACGACGGGATCATGGTGCTCGACGACGGCCTGAGCGCCGGGACGCCGCTGGCCGGGGTGCTGCCGATCGCCACCGACGTGCTGGTGCTCGAGATCACCCCCAACCGTCCCGACTGCCTCGGCATGTACGGCGTCGCCCGGGAGGTCCACGCCGCCACCGGCGCCCCGCTGGCGGCCCCGCCCTGGGCGCGGGATCCCGGCCGCGGCGGCGAGCTCGACGCGGTCAGGATCAGCGTCGAGTGTCCGGACCTGTGCCCACGCTTCACGGCGCGCGCCTTCGAGGACGTCCGGATCGCGTCATCGCCCCCCTGGCTCAAGGCGCGGCTGATGGCGTGCGGCCAGCGCCCGATCTCCAACGTCGTGGACATCACCAACTACGTGATGCTGCTCACCGGTCAGCCGCTGCACGCATTTGACTCAGACCGGGTGGCGGGAGCGCAGCTCGTCATCCGCCGGGCCCGGGACGGGGAGACGCTCGAGACGCTCGACGGGCAGTCCCGCGCCCTGGACTCCGGCATGGTGCTGATCGCCGACGCGGAAGGTCCGACCTCGATCGCCGGCGTGATGGGAGGCGCCCGCTCCGAGGTGCAGGAGACCACCACCCGAGTGCTGATGGAGGTCGCCACCTGGGACGGCGCCAACATCCACGACACGTCGTTGAAGCTCGGTCTGCGCAGCGAGGCCTCGAGTCGCAACGAGAAGCAGCTCCAGCCCGAGCAGGCGATGTGGGCCCAGGCGGTGGCCACCCAGCTGATGGTGGAGGTGTGCGGGGCGCGAGCCCTCCCCGGGACGATCGACATCGGCGGGCCGGGCCCCGCGCCGGCGACGATCCGCCTGCGCGACGCGCGCGTCGGCGGGCTGCTCGGCATCGAGGTTCCGCGCGCTCGCAGCGCCGAGATCCTGAGGGCGCTGGAGTTCGAAACCGAGGATGCCGGAGATGGCCTCGAGGTCACGGTGCCGCCGTTTCGCCGCGGCGACGTGAGCCGGGAGGCCGACCTGATCGAGGAGGTCGCCCGGCTGGGCGCGCTCGAGCGCCTGCCCTCGACGCTTCCCTCCCGCCACGGCGCCGCGGGCCGGTTGACCCGTCGCCAGCGGCTGCGTCGCCAGGCCTCGGATGCGCTGACCGCCCAGGGGCTGCACGAGATCGTCGGCTGGAGCTTCGAGGGTCCGGAGGCGATCAGCCGGTTGCGGCTGGGCGACCGCCCGACGGTGGCGCTGGCCAACCCCATGTCCTCAGACCAGTCGCGGCTGCGCACCACGCTGCTCGGCTCGCTGCTCGACGTGGCCCAGCGCAACCGGGCCCGCGGGAGCGGCGCCATCCGGCTGTTCGAGGCCGGCGCCGTCTACGTGCCCGGCGACGGCGCCCGGCCGGCCGAGCCCTACCACCTGGCGGCCCTCCTCGCCGGCCCGGTTCGCCCCCCGACGTGGCGCGATCCCGAGCCCCGGGCGGCCGACTTCTTCGCCGTCAAGGGAGTGCTCGGCGGACTACTCGACACCCTGCGCGTGCCCTGGCGCGTGCAGGCGGGGGCCGACCCCGAGCCGTTCCTGCATCCGGGACGGGCGGCGCGGATCCTGGTCGATGAACAGGTCGCCGGCTGGATTGGAGAAATTCATCCCCAGGTGGCCGCAGCCTGGGACTGGTCCGATCCGGTGACCGGGTTCGAAGTCGATCTCGATGTCGTGGCGGCGCGTGTGCAGATCGCCGGCTACCGCGACGTCACCAGCTTTCCCGAGCTCCGCGAGGACCTGGCCGTGATCGTCGCCGAGTCGGTGACCGCGACCGAGGTGCTGGCGGTCGTGCGCCGGGCCGGCGAGCCGTTGCTGGTCGGCGCCGAAGTGTTCGACGTCTACCGCGACGCCCAGCGGATCGGCGCCGGCAACGTGTCGCTGGCGCTGCGCCTGCGCTTCCGAGCACCCGACCGAACCCTGACCGACGAGGAGGTGGCCGCCCGGCGGCGCCAGATCGCCTCCGCGCTGTCCGACGAGCTGGGCGGGAGGGTGCGTGACGCCTAGCGTGTCGGTGTTCGGAGCGGCCGGCTACGCCGGCGCGCTGTCCGCGCGGCTCGTGGCCCGCCATCCCGGCTTCGAGCTGCGGGCGGTGACCGGGCGCAGCGACGTCGGCCGTCGCCTCGATGACCTGTACCCGCACCATCGGGTCTCGTCCACGCTGGAGGAGCTCGATCTCGATCGTCACGCGGACGTCGACGCCGCGATCGTCGCCTACCCGCACGGCGCCGCCGCCGAGCTGGTCGCGGAGCTGGTGGCGCGCGGCGTGCGGGTAGTCGACCTGAGCGCCGACTTCCGGCTGCGTGACCCCGCCGTGTACGCCGAGTGGTACCGCGAGCATCCATCGCCCGAGTTGATCGCCGACGCGGTGTACGGCCTGCCGGAGCTCTACCGGGACCAAATCCCGGAGGCGAGGCTCGTCGCCAACCCCGGCTGTTACCCGACGGCCACCCTGCTGGCGCTGGCCCCCCTGGCTCGGGCCGGACTGATCTCAGACGTGGTGATCGACGCCAAGTCCGGGGTCTCCGGCGCCGGCCGGGCGGCCACCGACAAGACCCATTTCGTGACCGTCGACGAGAACCTCAGCCCCTACGGGGTGCCGCGCCACCGGCACACGCCGGAGATCGAGCAGGAGCTGGCCGCGCTCGGCGCCGACCTCAAGGTCACCTTCACCCCTCACCTGATCCCGCTTGACCAGGGGGAGCTCGTCTCCTGCTACGTGACTCTTGAGGATGGGGAGCCCACAGACGCTAGGGCGATCTATCAAGAGGCGTACGAGGCCGAGCCGTTCGTCGAGCTCACCGACGGGCTCCCGGGCGTACGCGACGTGCGCGAGACCAACATCTGCCGGATCGCGGCTCACTCAGACGAGCGCACCGGCCGGGTGATCGTGTTCGCGGCGATCGACAACTTGTGGAAGGGCGCCGCCTCGCAGGCCGTGCAGAACCTCAACCTGATGTTCGGGCGTCCCGAGGGGGAGGGGATCTCGTGAGCTTCTTCGCCAGCCGCTGGGTGCCCTGCCCCGAGCACGTGAACGAGATGGCGGGGGACGGACTGCCGGCCGGGTTTCGGGCCGCCGGGATCGCCGCCCGAATCAAGGACTCCGGCGCCTCGGACCTCGGGTTGCTCGTGTGCGACGCCCCCCGGGCCACGAGCGCCGCCCGCTTCACCGCCTCCGGCGCCCAGGCTCCTCCCGTGCTGCTCTGTCGCGAGCGCTGCCGTCTGGACGCGCTGCGGGCGGTGGTGGTCAACGCCGGCAACGCCAACGCCGCCACCGGCCGGCCTGGCTTCGAGGACGCGGCCGAGATGCAGGCCGGCGCCGCGCGGGCGACCGGTGTTCCCGAGGACCAGGTGGCGGTGTGCTCGACCGGCGTCATCGGGGTGCCGCTGCCGATGGACCGGATCACCCCGGGAATCGCAACGGCGGCCCGGGGGCTGCACGCCGACGGCGCCGGCGCCTTCTCGGCGGCGATCCAGACCACCGATGCATTCGAGAAGCGGGCTGCACTCGAGGTCAGGCTTCCCTCGGGCCCGGTCACGATCACCGCCCAGGCCAAGGGTGCCGGCATGATCTCGCCGGGGTTCGCCACGCTGCTGGTGTTCGTGCAGTCCGACGCGCTGCTCTCGGCGCAGACCTGCGACCTCCTGCTCGGGGTGTGCGTCAAGCGCTCGTTCGAGCGGGTCTCGGTCGACGGTCAGCTGTCGCCCAGCGACACGGTGATCCTCCAGTGCAGCGGCGAGTCCGGGGTCCGGGTGGAGCCCGAGACCGAGGATGAGCTGCGCTTCGGCGAGGCGCTCGACGCGCTCATGCGCCAGCTCTCGTTGCTGGTGGTCCGCGACGGGGAGGGGGCGCGCCGGGTGGCGCGGGTCGTCGTCCGCGGGGGCGCCCCTGAGGCGGTCGATGCGGCCGCCCGCGCGGTGGCGAACTCCTCGCTGGTCAAGACCGCGCTGTACGGCGGCGACCCCAACTGGGGCCGGATCATCCAGGCGGTGGGCGCCGCCCTGCCCGGGACCGCGCCGCTCGCCGTCGACATCGCGATCGAGGGCGTCCCGGTGTGCTCGCGGGGCTCCTATGTGCCCCACGACACGACGGCCCTGGCGCACGCCATGGCCCGCGACGAGGTGGAGTACGACGTCGGGCTTCCCGGCGAGGGGGCCGAGACCGAGGTCTTCTTCTCCGACCTCGGCCACGAGTACGTCACCGTCAACGCCGACTACACCACGTGACGGGGGTGGCGCAACGTGAGCATGCGTGACGTCGGCACCCTGCTCGAGGCGCTGCCCTACATCAGGGAGTTCCACGGCAAGACCGTGGTCATCAAGTACGGCGGCGCGGCGATGACCGACCCGGCGCTCAAGGAGGAGTTCGCCCGCGACGTCGTGCTGCTCAAGTACGTGGGCATGAACCCAGTGGTGATCCACGGGGGCGGGCCGGAGATCTCTGGCTACATGCGCCGCCTGGATCTCCCCATCGAGTTCGTCGACGGCCTGCGCGTGTCCGACGCGGCGACCGTCGAGGTTGCCAAGATGGTGCTCGTCGGCAAGGTCAACAAGGACATCGTGCTGCTCATCAACCGCCACGGTCAGCCGGCGGTGGGGCTGTGCGGCGACGACGGGCTGCTGCTGCGGGCCAGCCGGCAGCTGGCGCCCTCCGGTCAGGACATCGGCTTCGTGGGCCGGATCGAGCGCGTCGACGTCAACGTGCTCAAGCACGTCGCCCAGGACTACATCCCGGTCGTGGCCAGCGTGGGCGCCGATCGCGAAGGGCGCTCCTACAACATCAACGCCGACGAGGCCGCCGGCGCGGTGGCGCGGGCGCTGGGCGCCTACAAGGTGATGTTCCTCACCGACGTGACCGGCTGGCTACGCGATCCCGACGACCCGTCGAGCCTCGTCTCCGAGGTCGGCGTCGAGGATGTCCAGGCGGCCCTGCCGTCGACCGGCGGCGGCATGCGACCCAAGCTCGCGGCTTGCGTGGACGCGATCCACGGTGGCGTATCCTCGGCGGCAATCGTCGACGGCCGCGTGCCCCACTCGCTGCTCATGGAGCTGTTCACCGACGCCGGCCAGGGCACGAAGATCGGACCCTCTCGATGAGCAACGTGACCCAGGTGACCCTGGACCACCTGCAGGAGCTCGAGCGCGACCACGCGATCGGGACCTACGTGCGCAACCCGGTCCAGTTCGTGCGCGGCTCGGGGTGCCGCCTGTGGGACTCCGACGGCCGTGAGTACCTGGACTTCCTGGCCGGGATCTCCGTGCTCAACGTCGGTCACTGCCACCCCCGGGTCGTGGAGGTGGTGCGCGAGCAGGCGGGGCGGCTGATGCACGCCACCAACCTCTACTACACGGCGCCGGCGCTCGAGCTCTCGGCCCGGCTGGCGCAGAGCTCCCTCGGCGGCAAGGTGTTTCTCTGCAACTCGGGCGCCGAGGCCAACGAGGCGGCGATCAAGCTGGCCCGTCGCGCCCGCCCCGGCGGCAAGCTGGTCGTGCTCGAGGAGGCATTTCACGGGCGCACCTACGGAGCGCTGTCGGGGACCCCGCAGGAAGCCAAGCAGGCGCCGTTCGCGCCCCTGGTGCCGGGCTTTGCGGTCGTGCCCAAGTCCGCGGCGGCGCTGGCCGCGGCCGTCGACGCCGACACCGCGGCGGTGCTGCTGGAGCCGATCCAGGGCGAGACCGGGATCAACGTGCTGCCCGACGAGCTGCTGGTGGCCGCCCGGGAGGCGTGCGATCGCACCGGCGCGGCGTTGATCTTCGACGAGATCCAGACCGGGATGGGCCGGACCGGAAGCCTGTGGGCCTATCAGCAGACGCCGGTGGTTCCCGACGCCATGACCAGCGCCAAGGCGCTGGGCGGCGGGCTGCCGATCGGCGCTCTGGTCACCGGTGAGCGGCTCGCCGACGTCCTGCAGCCCGGCGACCACGGCTCCACGTTCGCCGGCGGTCCGGTGGCAGCCTCGGCGGCTCTGGTCGCGCTCGAGCTGTGCTCCGACCCGGGGCTCCTGGAGCGCGTCCGGGCCCTCGGGGAGCGGCTGAGCCATGGCCTGCGGGAGCTGCCCGGGGTGGTTGAGGTCCGGGGTCGGGGCCTGATGATCGGGGTCGACCTGGCCGCGGGGGTCTCGGCCCCCGAGCTGGCGCTCCGCGCGCTGCTCGAGCAGCGGCTGGTGATCAATGCCACCGGGCCGGCAACGATCCGGCTGGAACCGCCGCTGATCGTGGATCAGGACGAGATCGACGATGCGCTGGCGCGCCTGGAGGTGCTGCTGACGTGAGCACCGCTCCCGGCGCGAGCACCGCTCCCGGCGTGAGCGCCGCTTCTGGCGTGAGCGCCGCGGCGGCCGCCAAGATAGACGTTCCGCTCGCCTACGACCAGCGGACCGACGCCGCCGCTGCGGAGGTGTTGCGCCGGCTGCTCACGGTGATCACCGAGAACCGCGACGGTGCGATCGCCGGCCGGGATCCCGAGCGCCTGCATCAGTTGAGGATCGCAGTCCGCCGGTCGAGGACCGTGCAGCGACAGCTGGCGGGCGCGTTCGATCCGCTGGCGCTGCCGGGATTCCGCAGCGAGTTCCGCTGGTTGCAGCGCGCCACGGGCCAGGCGCGTGACCTGGACGTCTACGTGCTCGAGCTCGAGTCGCTGCGCGGGCTGCTGCCGGTATCACAGCGCTCGGATCTCGATCCCCTGGTGCTCGTGCTCGGCCAGCGGCGACTGACGGCCCGAGCCGAGATGACCGGGGCGCTGAGCTCGACGCGCCTTGCGAATCTGGTCGCCGATTGGGATCGGCTGCTCGAGTCGCTGGTCGACCAGCCGCTCGGTGTCCGAGTCGTCGCTCAGCATCCGATCGGCACGATGGCCGGAACGCGCATCCGGAGGGTCTACGGACGGGTCGTGACGATGGGCGCGGCGATCGACGAGGGCAGCCCGCCCGAGGCCTTCCACGAGCTGCGCAAGAAGGGCAAGGAGCTGCGTTACCTGCTCGAGCTGTTCGCCGCCCGCCTGTTCGCACCCGACGTGGTCGGACCGCTGGTCAAGTCCCTGAAGGCGCTTCAGGACGTGCTTGGGCGCCATCAGGACCGCGAGGTCCAGGTCGCGATGCTGCGCTCGCTCGCCGACGAGGCGGCCACCCTGCCCGGCGGTCCGGCTGCCTGCATGGCCATGGGAGTGCTGGTCGACAGGCTGCGGGCCGATGCGGCGGTGGCCCGGCGCGAGTTCGCCGAGCGCTTCCGGCCGCTGGCCGAAGAGTCTCAGGCCGCCCTGGTTAGAGAGACCTTCGTCTGAGGTAGGATCGACAAATGGGATACAAGCTCCTCGGGTTTCTGGTCTGGCAGGTGATGAAGCTCTACGTGCGCCGTCGCATGGGCGGTCTCTGGCCCAAGGTCGCCGTCGCCGGCGCTTCGGCCGTGGCGCTGGCCGGCGCGGCTGGGGCGGCGATCGCCGCCGGCCGGCACCAGCCAGAAGAGTAGGGACGATCGTCACCGCCGAGCCACCCCTGGCCATCGACCGGGTCGAGCGGGCTCGGAGCGAAGGCGGCGGCGTCCGCCTGCGAGTGATGGGCCGCTGGCTGGGCCCTGAGATCTTGGGCGAGCACGACGCTCTCCTCGTCATCACGCTGCGAGGCCAGCGACACCGTTTTCCGGCAGATTCCCGGCAGCTCGACGCGGCGCTGGGCCCTGGCGAGTGGGCCGCGAGCTTCACGATTCCGGCGTGGGCCGAGCCCGGCCGGCAGGGGCAGGCTTCGTTGTGGATGGGCCATGCGGTGGTTCCCGTGCCGGCTCCGAACACCCGGCCCGCGCCGGCGGCCTCCGCGGCCTCGCCGCCGGGCGCCTCGGTTTCGCCGGCGCCGCCCGCGGTTTCGCCGCCGCCGCCCGCGGTTTCGCCGCCGGGCGACTCGGCTTCGCCGGATGTGGACCGCAAGCTGGCCGAGCTCGAGGAGCGCCTCGCCGAGGCGCAGTCAGAGGCCGCGTCGGCACGGGAGCAGCTGGCGGCCGTCAGCGTCTCCCGGGAGGCTGCGATCAGCGAGGCCGCAGGCCTTCGAGCCGAGTTGGAGCGACTCGCTACCGAGCTGGCGGTGATCAGCGAGCAGTTCGCCGCAAAGGGCGGCGACCTCGGCGAGGCCGAGCGTCTGCTCGCCGACGCCCGGGCGCTGACCGAGCAGCTCTGGCGATGACGGTTCGGCACGGGGGTGTTTGAGCCTGCTCGCGGATAGGGGGTTAGGCCCAAACACCCAGACGCCGCGATCGCCCGGCTGAGCCTCTGTCCGCCTTGCCAGATAGCGTCCCCGGCATGACCGAGCTGCCGGGCTCCGCCGCCGTCGGGATCGAGGCGGTCGAATGGGTTCCGGAGGACGGGGCCGTCTCGCGGGGCGGTGCGGTTTCGGACGGTGGCGCGGTTCCGCCGGGTGGCGCAGTCCCGGCAGGAGGAAAAGCCTCTCAGGGCGGCTCGAACCTGATCGTCCGGGTCACCGGACGGTGGCGGCGGCGCCGGCCCGCGTCCGGCGCTCAGGCAACGCTGGTCATCCAGGCAGACGGTCGGCGCCACCGGTTTGCGGCGCTTTCCGACCCTCCGCGCCTCACCGGGGCGGCCCCCGGGATGTGGCGCTTGCGCTTCTCGGTCCCGGGATGGCTCGCCACCTACCTCGGGGGGCGAACCTGGTTGCAGTTCGGGACCGTGATCGTCCCGCTTCCGGCTGCTGCGTCGTCTGCGGGAGGGCCGGGTCTGGCGCAGGCGGGCGGCGACCGGGCCGCCGAGCTCGCTCGGATCCCGGAGCGCACGGCTCGGCCTGCCGGTCCCGTGGGCGGGGAAGTTGCCCGCCTCGCCCTCGAGCAGGACCTGCTGGAACGCCGGGCCCGATCGGACCGGCGCGTCCCGGCCGAGCCCACCAGTCTCGCCGGCTTCGGGTCGCGGGTCCGGTCGCAGTCGCCGTCACCGCATCGCCTGCCGGTGGCCGAGAGCCAAGCCGGCATCCTGGTGCAGACGCTGCGCCGCGAGCTCGATGCCCGAGCCGCCGGGGATGCCGGGCTGCGCTCGCGGCTCGTGGATGCCGAAGCGCGCCTCGCCGCGCGCGTGCTGCTGGACCAGCAGACGGCGGTGATGCTCGGGCAGCTACGCGCCGAGCTCGAGCAGCTTCGGCAGTCGCGCGAGCACGAGCGCTTCCGGCGCGCCGCGACCGAGCGCCGTGCCGGTGAGCTCCAGCAGCGCGTCGCCGAGCTCGACGAAGAGCTGAGCGGGCAGCGCGAGCAGACGCGCGATGCCCACGCTGCCATCGGCGAGCTGCGCGAGGCGCTGAAGCGGCTGCAGGTGCCCGAGCCCGCCCCGGAGCCCGCCGAGGCACCCGCCCCGGAGCCCGCCGAGGCACCCGCCCCGGAGCCCGCCGAGGCGCCCGCGGCCGGACCGGGCCCGGAGCCCGCCGAGGCACCCCCAGCCGCGCCGACGGATCCCGCCGGGCCGGTGGAGCTGGCGCGCCTCAACGACGCGCTGGCGCGGCTGCGGGAGACATTCCCCCCGGAGGCGGCGACGGCGGGCGAGCCTGCCGATCAGGCCGAGTCCGGACAGGGGGGTGCCCGAGCTTCCCTGAGGCCCATCTTCGCCCGGCTGGTGAGCGAGGATGCCGACGCCGCCGGCCGGCTCCTGCTCGAGCTGCTGTCGTTGCAGACGGTCGCGCACTCCCGGCCTGTCTCCTACGATCTCGTCCTCGGCGCCGAGCGCGGCTGCGTGTGCGTCTCGGCGCTCGACGGACCGCCGGTGATCTGGCTGCAGAGCGCGGCTCGCCCCGCAGAGGGGGTCGATTTCCAGGTATTCGGAGAGCCTGCGCGGATAGCCCGGCTGCTCACCGCCCGGGGGCTCAAGCGGCGCTTCGGGCGCCGCGTGGCCAAGGTCAGCGGGCGGCGTGACCGGCTGGGAGCGCTCGAGGCGGTGCTCGACACTCCGCCGGACCTGAGAGGGCTGCACCGTCGCGGGCTTCGCCTCGACGCCGTCGCCGCCCTGGAGCTCGTGTCGGCGATGGTCGAGCCCGAGTGGACCGTCCGCGAGCGCTTCACGCTGGCCCACCGCGACCGCGACCGCGACCGCGAGGCCGGAGCTGCCTATCTCGAGGTCGGCGACGGGCGGCCGATGACGGTGACTCGGGAGGCTCCAGCCGGGCGGATCGCGACCACGATCCTGTGTCCAGCCGACGGTCTGCTCCCGCTCCTGGGTGGCCAGCCGGATCCGGCGGCGCGCGTCGAGGGCGACCTCGGACCGCTCACGGCGCTGCGCGGCTGGATCGACCGCGCACAGAGCGGCGCACAGAGCGGCTAAACCCGCCCCGCCGACGACCGCGCCCCCTCACGGCGTCCGCCTCGGCGCCTAGAGTTCAGGGTGCCGCCAATGACCCCTACCTGCGCCCACCTCCACGTCCACTCCGAGTACTCGCTGCTCGATGGCGCGTGCAAGATCGACGCTCTGGCCGCCCGGGCGGCGTCCTTCGACCAGCCCGCGCTGGGGCTCACCGACCACGGGGTCATGAACGGCTCGGTGGAGCTGTTCACGGCCTGCCGCAAGCACGGGATCAAGCCGATCATCGGCTGCGAGGTGTACATCGTCGAGGACCACGCCCGGCGCGCCCCCGGCCGCCTGGACCGGTTTCACCTCACCCTCCTGGCCGCCGATCCGACGGGCTACCGCAACCTCGTAAAGCTCTCCTCGGCGGGGTTCCTGGAGGGCTATCAACGCGGCAAGCCATCGCTCGACATGGCGCAGCTGGCGGCCCACGGCGAGGGGCTGATCGCCCTCAGCGGCTGCCTGCAATCGCGCTTCTGCCAATACCTGATCGAGGACCGGCCCGCCGACGCTCGCCGTCATGCCGATGAGCTGATCGGGGCGGTCGGCGCCGACAACGTCTACTTCGAGGTCCAGCGCAACGGGCTGGCCATCCAGGATCGCTGCAACGAGGAGATCGTCCGCATCGCCCGGGAGCTCGGGCGCCCGCTGGTCGGCACCGGTGACGTCCACTACCTGCGCCGGGAGGACTATCACCATCACGCGGCGCTGCTGTGCGTGCAGACCAAGTCGACCCTGAGCCAGCCCAAGATCAGCTTCGACACCAACGAGTTCTACCTGCGCTCCAGCCAGGAGATGGCCGACTCGTTCTCGCCGTGGCCGGAGGCGATCGCCTCGACGATCGAGATCGCCGAGCGCTGCCACGTCGAGCTGGAGCTGGATCGTCAGCTGATTCCCAGCTATCCGACGCCCGACGGACTCGGCGAGGGCGGGTACCTGCGCACGCTCGTCGACCAGGGGCTGCGCCGGCGCTATGGCGATCCGGTCCCGGCGCAGGCGCTCGAGCGCGCAGAGTACGAGCTGGGCGTGATCGATCGGATGGGGTTCAACGCGTACTTCCTGATCGTCTGGGACTTCGTCAAGTACGCCAAGGACGCCGGGATCGCGGTCGGCCCGGGTCGCGGCTCGGCGGCCGGCTCGATCATCGCCTACTGCCTGCAGATCACCGACATCGACCCGCTGCGCTACGACCTGCTGTTCGAGCGGTTCCTCAATCCCGAGCGGGTGTCGATGCCCGACATCGACATGGACTTCTCGGTGCGCGGGCGCGAGCGCGTGATCCGCTACGTGACCGACAAGTACGGCGCCGAGGCCGTCGCCCAGATCATCACCTTCGGGAAGATGTTCCCGCGCGCCGCCACGCGCGATGCCGCGCGCGTGCTCGGACACGACTACGGAGCTGGGGACCGGCTGGCGAAGCTGATCCCGGACCCGGTCATGGGCCGCCCGCCGAGCTTCGCGGAGTGCCTCGCCCCCGGTCAGCCGCTGCGCGGCGAGATCGATCGTGACGGCACCGCCAAGGCGATCGTCGACGTCGCCCAGGGGCTGGAGGGGATCGTGCGCAACTCGTCGATCCACGCCGCGGCGGTCGTGATCTCCGACCGCCCGCTGACAGACATCCTCCCGCTGCAGATCGCCGAGGCCGGCGCCGACGAGGACGGCGAGCGCGTGTTCCGGACGGTGACCCAGTTCTCGATGAAGCCCGTCGAGCAGCTCGGCCTGCTGAAGATGGACTTTCTGGGTCTGCGCAACCTCGACGTGATCGAGGACGCGCTTGACATCATCGAGCGCTCCACCGGCGAGCGGCCCGACATGGACTCGCTGCCACTCGACGACGCAAAGACTTACGAGATGATGGCCCGAGGCGACTCGATCGGCGTGTTCCAGTTCGAGTCCGAGGGGATGCGCGAGACGCTCAAGAAGGTCCGGCCGAGCGAGCTGGAGCACCTGATCGCGCTCAACGCGCTGTACCGCCCGGGCCCGATGGAGCAGATCCCAACCTACACCCGGGGCAAGCACAACCCCGAGATGGTCTCCTATCCGGACGAGCGGCTGCGCCACATCCTCGAGTCGACCAACGGCGTGGTCGTCTATCAGGAGCAGGCGATGCAGATCTCCAAGGAGATCGCCGGCTTCAGTGGCGCCAAGGCCGACGATCTGCGCAAGGCGATCGGCAAGAAGAACCGAGAGGCGATGGCGAAGCTCAAGCCCGAGTTCTTCGCCGGCTGCCGGGCGTCCGGGACCAGCGAGCCGGTGACCGAATGGCTGTGGACGGCCAACGAGCGGTCCGCTGACTACAGCTTTAACAAGTCCCACTCGGCCTGTTACGCGCTGATCGCCTACCGGACGGCGTGGCTGAAGGCCAACTACCCGGCGGAGTTCATGGCGGCGCTGATCTCCTCGGTGATGGACACCAAGGACAAGGTCCCGTTCTTCGTTGCCCAGGCCGAGCAGATGGGGATCGCCATCCTGCCTCCCGACGTCAACCTCTCAGACCACGAGTTCGTCGTCGTCGACGGCAACATCCGCTTCGGGCTGGACGCCGTCAAGGGCGTCGGCTACCAGGCCGTCGAGGCGATCAAGCGCGCGCGAGGCGATGGGGAGGCGCAGGCCGGCCGCTCCGCCCCCGACCAGACGGCCCGCCCGTTCGCCAACCTGTTCGACTTCTGCGCGCGCGTCGACAACCGGTGCGTGAACCGGAAGGCGATCGAGGCGCTGATCAAGTGCGGGGCGTTCGGCTCCACCGGGGATTCGCGCAAGGGGATGCTGCTGGTGCTCGAGCAGGCCCAGGCGGCCGGGCAGAAGTCCCAGCAGGACGCGCTCATCGGCCAGGGCTCGATCTTCGATCTCGGCTCGGGGCTCGGCGGCGACGGGGGGACGAGCGCCGGCGCGGCACCCGCCTTCACCGGACCCAGCCATGCCCCGATCCCCGCAGACGAGTTCGATCGCACCGAGCTGCTGGCGGCCGAGAAGGAGTCGATCGGTCTGTTCATCTCCGCCCATCCGCTAAAGGATGTGGGACCGGCGCTGCGCGCCAAGGCCGACAGCTCCCTGGCCGAGCTGGCCGATCGCCGCGACGGCGACTGGGTGACCGTGGGCGGCATGGTCACGCAGTTCAAGAAGATCAAGACCAAGAAGGGCGACCTGATGGCGTTCGCAACGCTCTACGATCTGGACGCTTCGGTCGAGATGGTCGTCTTTGGCAAGGTCCTGGAGGCGTGCGGCGAGGCGCTGGATACCGACGCGATCGTGCTCGTGCGCGGCAAGGTCGATCACAAGGACCGGGACAAGACATGCCTGATCGCCCAGCAGGTGGAGCGCTTTGCGCCCAGCCAGGAGGAGGTGCTCGAGGCTCAGGCGCGGGCGGCCAAGCCGGTGCCGGTACCCAGCGCGCTGAAGCTGCGCCTCGATGCCACGGCGCTGCCGTCGACTGCGCTGGCCGAGCTCAAGGACCTCCTCACCGGCTTTCCCGGCGAATCCGATGTCGTCATCGAGCTCAGCACCACGGTAGGCGAGCGGCGCCTGAAGCTCGGGCCCAGCTTCCGCGTGGCGCGGAGCGCCGGGCTGCACGCCGAGCTCGATGCCCTGCTCGGGGCGGCGCTGATCTCAGAGGCCGCGATCCAGACCGAGGTGGCGGCCGCCGGCGTCGCCTGACCTCGAGCGCGAGCGGCTATTCCGGCAGCCAGGGTCCGCGCCAGCCGCCAAAGCCGTTTACGAGCCGCTCGGCCTCCGGCGGTCCCCAGGAGCCCTGCGCGTACTTGATCGCCTTGGGCGGGGCATCGAGCACCGGCTGGACCACCCGCCAGCACTGCTCGATGTTGTCCTGGCGGGTGAAGTGGCTGGAGTCGCCGATCAGGGCCGCATGCAACAGCACCTCGTACGGAGTCGCCCCCTCGCCACCCTCCTGCGCGAACTGCATGTCGAGCTGGATGTCGCTGGTTCCGGGGCGATCGGCGCGCCGGGCGTCGAGGATGATTCGGATCCCGGTGTGCGGGTCGATCCGAAACACGATCTGACTGGGCTCGGGACGCCGGCGGCTGCTCGGGAAGAAGGGCAGCCGGGGAGGATTGCGGAACACCAGGCGCAGCTCGGTCTGGGTGACCGGCATCCGCTTGCCCGTACGGATGAAGAACGGCACCCCGGACCAGCGCCAGCTGTCGATCTCCAGGCGCAGCGCGATGGAGGTCTCGGTGTCGGAGTTGCGCCGCACGCCGTCGATCTTGCGATAGCCGTCGTATTGCCCGCGCACGCAGCGCGCCGGGTCGGCTTCGAGCATCGCCTGGAACACCGCGAACTTGGCATCTTTGTAGCTATCGGGGTCGCCGCTGGCGGGGGGCTCCATCGCGGCCGTGGCGACGATCTGCAGCAGGTGGTTGACCACGACGTCGCGCAGCGCACCGACCGGGTCGTAGAAGTGGCCGCGATCTCCGACGCCGAAGCTCTCAGCCATCGTTATCTGCACGGCGGCCACGAAGCCGCGGTTCCAGACGGGCTCGAGGATCGCGTTGGCAAAGCGCAGGTAGAGGATCTCCTCGACCCCCATCTTGCCCAGGAAGTGGTCAATCCTGTACAGCTGCGACTCATCCAGGTACTTGTGAAGCTCTCCGGCCAGCGCCTGGGCCGAGCGCAGATCGCGTCCGAAGGGCTTTTCGACCACGACCCGGTGTCCGCCGCCCAGGAGCCTGGCCTCGCCCAGACCGCCCACCACGGTGGCAAACAGCGCCGGCGGGATCTCCAGGTAGAACACCGGGTTGGAGGCGTCGCCCAGGGTCTTGGCCACCTCGGTGTAGGTGTCGATGTGGCCGAAATCGCCGCTTATGTAGGCCAGCCGCTTGGCAAGCCGGCTGAAGACGCGCTCGTCGACCTCCTCCCCGGCTTGCGTGATGGCCTGACGGGCGTGATCTCGTAGCTGATCCACCGACCAGTCGTCGGCGGCCACGCCGATCACCGGGCAGCTCAGCAGCTTGCGTCGCTCCATGCGATACAGCGACCGGAACGTCATCTTGCGCGCCAGGTCGCCCGTGATCCCGAAGATCACCAGCGCGTCGCCCGGCCGGGTGTTGACGGCGCTCATTGCCCGGGCACGCTACCGGTCCGCGCCCGCGCGTGACGCGCGCGCCGGCGGGCGGCGAGACTTGGCTCGGCGCCGCGCGGCCTGCCCGCGCTTGCGCAGCGCGAAGCAGAGCTCGACCTCTTCCTTGGATGGTCCCTGGCGTTCGGGCCCCTGGGTCTCGAGCACCACCGGGAGGCGCTCAAAGCGCGGCTCTGAGAGAAAGGCCGAGCAGCCCCGCTCGCCGAGCTCTCCGTGCCCGATGTTGGCGTGCCGGTCGCGGTTGGATCCCAAGGGCGTCTGCGAGTCGTTGAGGTGCAGCGAGTGCAGCCGTGACAGGCCCACGATCTCGTCGAAGCGGTCAAGCGTCTCGGCGAGCCCGTCTGGCGTGCGGATGTCATATCCGGAGGCCAGCAGGTGGCAGGAGTCCAGGCAGATCCCGAGCCGGTCCGAGCCCCCGCCGGCTTCCAGGAGGTCCGAGAGCTCCTCGAAGGACCGTCCCAGGGTGCCGCCGGCGCCGGCGGTGTCCTCGAGGTGGAGCGGGCAGAGCTCGCTCTCGCCCAGCGCCTCGCCGATCACCGTGCCGGCGCGCCTGATCGCCTTGCCGATGTTGCCCTGCTTGGCCGAGCCGGGGTGCAGGACGACTCCGGCGGCGCCGATTCCGGCGCCCACCCGCAGTGACTGGATCAAGGACGAGCGCGATTTGTCGCGGATCTCGCGGTCCTCGGAGGCGCAGTTGAGCAGGTACACGGCGTGGATCAGCACGGCCTTGATCGGGCTGTGCGCCTGCGCTTGGGCAAACGCCGCGAAGTCGTCCTCGCCGTACGCCGTGGGCCGCCACATGCGCGGCGACTGGTTGAAGATCTGGATCGACTGACAGCCTCGCTCGGCGCCGCGCTCGATCGCCTTGGCCAGACCGCCCGCCGGAGAGACGTGGGCGCCGATTAGCATCCTGTGACGGTTTCCATGCGAGTTCGCTTTGCTCCATCCCCGACGGGCGCGCTGCACATCGGTGGCGCCCGGACCGCCCTCTACAACTGGCTGCTGGCTCGCGGCCAGGGCGGTGAGCTCGTGCTGCGGATCGAAGATACCGACCGCGAGCGTTCGACGCCGGAGAACGTCGCCCAGATCATCGACGCCCTGCGGTGGCTGAACCTCGACTGGGACGTGGGTCCGATCTTCCAGTCCGAGCGCGCCGATCGCCACGCCGAGGTGCTGGCCCAGCTGCTGGGCGACGGTCACGCCTACCATTCCGCCGCCACCGCCGACGACGTCAGGCAGTTCAAGGCCCGCCACGGCGCCGACCGCGGCTTTCGCGGCGAGGCCCAGTCCCAGGGAGCCGTCAGGCTCCGGGTGCCCGACCGCGGCGAGACGCTCGTCCACGACGTGATCCGCGGCGAGACGAGGTTTCCCAACGCCAGCCTGGACGACCCGGTGATTGCCCGCGCCGACGGCTCGGCCCTATACAACTTCGCGGTCGCGGTCGACGATCTTGACGCCGGCATCACGCACGTGGTCAGGGGCGAGGACCATCTGTCGAACACGCCCAAGCAGCTGCTGGTGCTCGAGGCGCTGGGGGCCTCCCCACCCGAGTATGCGCACCTGCCCCTGCTGCACGGCCCCGACGGGCGCAAGCTCTCCAAGCGCCACGGAGCGGCCTCGGTCCAGGAGCTCCGGGCCGGCGGCTACCTGCCGGAGGCGGTCGACAACTACGTCGCGCTGCTGGGGGCGGGGTTCGCCTCCGACGAGGAGTACTTCAGCCTGCCGGAACTGGCCGAGCGCTTCCGGCTGCAGCGGGTCTCGAAGAACCCGGCCGTGTTCGACGAACGCAAGCTGCGCCACATGAACGGGCGCTATCTGCGCGAGCTGGGAATCGACGAGCTCACGGCCCGGCTGGAGCAGTTCACCGGACGCACGGGCCTCCGCGGGGCTGCCGAGATCTCGCAGGAGAAGATCCAGACGCTGGCCGACTTCTGGCCGCTGGTGTCGTTCGTCTTCGACGGGCCGGTGGAGGATGCCGCGGCCTTTGACAAGACGATCGCTGCCGACGGCGGCGCCCGGACGCTGGCCGCCGCCCGGCAGGCCCTGGCCCGCGCCGAGCCGTTCGACGCCACGACGGTGGAGCGGGCCCTGCGCGGCGTCGTCCAGAGCACCGGCGAGAAGCCCGGCAAGGTGTTTCAGCCGGTGCGGGTGGCGATCGCCGGTCGGACCGTCTCCCCAGGCATCTTCGAGACGGTGGCCCTCCTCGGACGCGACGAGACTTTGTCCCGGATCGACGCCGCGCTGGCCCGAGCCAAGGGCTCGTAGCGCAATGAGTTCATCTGAGAACCCTAAACCCGGATCCAAAATCTGCCGATAAACCGGCCAATGGCTGGGGAAAAGGCACCAAGGACACACGCCACATGCCCGCTCCCCGGTCAAGAGGGATGAGTAAGCCGTCGGTGGCTGCTGTGAAGAACGGCCCCACCGATCCGTATGCCGGACGCGAGCGCCACCACAACGAGGGCCACGGCCGCCGGCTCACCGCCGCGTTTGACGCGCTGGAGGCGTATCCGGCGCTGACGGAGTCGCGCAACCGCCTGCTGGCCCTGTTCGATGATGGCCACGCGTCGATCTCCGAGGTGGTGGCCGCGATCGAGTCCGACGTCGCCCTGACGGTCACGGTGGTCCGCCTCGCCAACCAGGTGAAAGGTCCGACGCGGGGGCGGGTCGAAACCGTCGTCGCCGCCGTCGAAGTCCTGTCCACGAGCACGGTGCGCGCGATCGCCAGCCGCGCGCGCACGTTTGACTTCTTCGAGCGCACCGCGGTCTGGCAGGGCCTCCCCGAGCGCTTCCGGCTGCACGCGGTGGCGACCCAGCGGGCCGCCGACCGGCTGGGCCGGGAGTTGGGCTACGAGGAGCGAGACCGCCTCATGGTCGCCTCGCTTCTGCACGACATCGGCAAGCTGGTGCTCGTGCACGCCTATCCCGGCTACCCGGCGCAGGTTCACGGCGATGCCCGCACTCCGGAGGAGCGCCTGCGGCGGGAGCGCCGCGAGCTGGGTGTCGATCATGCTCTGGTCGGGGGGGTGCTGGCGCGCCGGTGGGCCCTGCCCCGGTCGATCGCCAGCGTGATCGAACGCCATCACGTCGAGGATGCCGACGGCGAGGCGGCCGTGGTCCGGCTGGCCGACATGCTGGCCCACTACGCGCTGGGTGGCTCGATCGCGCCCTCCGAGCTGCTGTCGGTGGCCCGGAGCGTGGGTCTCGGTCCCAATAACCTGCGCACCGTCATGTACGAGCTGCCGCTGCCGGCGGCGGCCGGGCGGCCGCGACGCACCGAGCCATGCCCGCTGTCGAGCCGGGAGGTGGACGTCCTGCGCCGGCTCGCCCGGGGCATGGTCTACAAGCAGATCGCCGGCGAGCTGGGGCTGTCCACGAGCACGGTCCGCACCCACCTGCACAACATCTACGGCAAGCTGGGCGCCATGGACCGCGCCCAGGCGGTGCTGATCGCCACCGAGCGAGGCTGGCTTTGATCTCGATCTCGACCAAGTCTCCGTACGCGCTCAGTGCCCTGGTCGAGCTCTACCGTCACGGGGACTCGGCCCCGGTCTCGATCGCCGAGCTGGCCCGGCGCCGGCAGATCCCGGTGCAGTTCCTCGAGCAGCTGTTCGCGACTCTGCGACGGGCCGGGATCCTGCGCTCACAGCGCGGGGTCAAGGGGGGGTACAGCTTTTCGCGCCATCCCGCCGAGCTGACGGTGCTCGAACTGGTGGAGCTGCTCGACGGGCCGCTCGGAAGCGACGCGGAGGGAGTGTTCGCGCAGGCCGCGCAAGCGGCCCGCCGGGTCCTCGGGGAGGCGAGCGTCGCCTCGGTGGCCGAGCAGGAGATCCGCGCCGCGGGCGCGCTCATGTACCACATCTGACCCGAGCGCCATCCCTTGCCGGGGCCCCCGCTGGGGTGGAGGGCCCGCCGAGAGGTAGGTAGGCGGCGGACCCTCCACGCTTGCTGCCGGCCCCCACTAGCTGGGTATTCGAAGTTCCGACCGGGTTGGATCACTGGTCTGACGCGTCGCTGTCGCCATGACCTGGACGGGATCTGGACGGCCCGCCCGGGCGAACTGGTGACGGGCGGGCCATCCGAGCTTCGCGCCCCTCACGCCCTGATTGCTGTAACGACGGCGGGGACGGAAAGTGGCGCCAACTTTGTTGAGATTTAGTGAACTCTCGGCTCCCTCCAGCGCGGAATCGAGGGGCCGCCCCATCTCAGAGCGGCTGCAGCGCTCTGCATTAGGGTTGTCGGATCGTGCGGGTCTCCAGCAACATCGCCGAGCTCGTCGGGGACACGCCCGTGGTCAAGCTCACTCGGTTGGCCCCTGACGTGGAGCTGTTCGGGAAGCTCGAGGCCTTCAACCCCGGCGGCAGCGTCAAGGATCGGATCGGCGTCGCGATGATCGACGCCGCGGAGCGGGAGGGAAGAATCTCGCCGGGCACGACGACGATCGTCGAGGCGACGAGCGGAAACACGGGGATCGCGCTCGCCTTCGTGTGTGCGGCTCGGGGTTATGACCTCGTCCTCACCTTGCCCCAGGGAATGAGCCGTGAGCGCGAGGGCCTGCTCAGGCTCTACGGAGCCACGGTGCAGGTGACCGAATCGCTGGGCGGGATGGGCGAGGCCGTGGATGCGGCGCGCCGGCTCGCCGCGCGCGATGACGTGTTCCTACCCGACCAGTTCTCGAACCCGGCCAATCCCGAGGTTCACCGGCGCACGACGGCGCCCGAGCTCCTGGAGGCACTCGATGGTCGGATCGACGTGTTCGTCGCCGGAGTCGGCACGGGCGGCACGATCACCGGGGTGGGGGAGGTACTCAAGGAGCGCAATCCCGCCTGCCGGGTGGTCGCCGTCGAGCCTCGCAACTCGGCTGTGCTGTCGGGCGGCCATCCCGGCCCGCACAAGATCCAGGGGATCGGCGCCGGCTTCGTGCCCGCGGTCCTTGACCGGGAGATCCTCGATGAGGTGATGGTGGTGGACGACGAGGACGCGATCGAGACCGCCCGGCTGCTCGCCCGGCGCGAGGGGGTACTGGCCGGCATCTCGTGCGGAGCGGCCGTCTGGGCGGCCTTGAAGATCGCCGCCCGGCCGGAGTGCCGGGGGGCACGGATCGCGACCGTCCTGCCCGATTCGGGCGAGCGCTACGTGTCGACGCCGTTCTTCGCCCCGTGAGCGCCCCGCTCAGAGTGAGAAACGCTGCTCGCTACGCTTGTTCGATGCTCGGACTCGGGCTGATGGCGCGCACCGCGGCGGAGGTCCGGCGAGACGTTGCCGCCGCGCAGAGCCGCGATCCCGCGGCCCGGGGCGTCGATTCACGGGAGATTCTCGCCGCCTGGCCGGGGGTGCAGGCGCTGCTCGCGCACCGGATCGCCCACGCGCTCTACGGGGCCGGCGTCCCGGTGGCGCCGAGGATGATCGCCACCCTGGCCCGCGCGCTCACGGGCATCGAGATCCATCCCGCCGCCCGGATCGGCGAGAGCCTGTTCATCGACCACGGCATGGGAGTCGTGATCGGCGAGACCGCCGAGGTCGGGAGCAATGTGACCCTGTATCAGGGCGTGACGCTGGGGGGGACGGGATTTGCCACCGGCAAGCGTCACCCGACGATTCAGGACAACGTGACGATCGGATCGGGAGCCAAGCTGCTGGGTCCCATCGTGGTGGGCCACGGAGCCAAGATCGGCGCCAACAGCGTCGTCATCCACGATGTTCCCTCCAACACCACGGTGGTTGGCAACCCGGGACACCCGGTACGGGTCGAGGGACGCCGTCCCGAGGGACCCGATGCCGACTGGATTCACCTGCCCGACCCGGTCGCGGACGCGATCAAGGGACTGTCGAGCCGGATCGCGGCGCTTGAGACCGCCTCCGACGGCGCCTCGGAGCCAGCCGGGGGGGAGGTTGGCCCCCGGCCGACCAACGGCGTTCGGGGAGAGCTCGAGGGGCGCGCCAACCCCACGCTGGGGCCTAATCCAGCGGGCGGGTAGGCGCGATCGGCTCGTCGGCGGAGGGTTCGGTCTCGCCCATCGGCTGGCTGCTGGCGATCGGCTCCGCAGGCATCTGCGCCTCCGAGCGGCGCTCGGCGGCCGCCGGCGGCAGCGATGCCGCCTCGGGGCCCGCCTCGGGCATGTTGCGCCGCGCCCGGATCAGGTAGAGCGGCCGGCCCTTGACCTCGTCGTAGATCCGCCCGACGTACTCGCCGATGATTCCGATCGCGATCAGCTCGATCCCGCCCAGCAGGAGCACGACGATCGTCAGCGCGCTGAAGCCCGGCAGATACGAGCCCAGCAGGCGCAGCACGACCACGACCGGGATCGCGACGAAGGCCAGGGTCGAGATCAGGAAGCCGAGCAGCGTGGCGAGCTGCAGCGGCCGGTGCGAGAAGGACGAGATGGCGTCCAGCGAGAAGCGCAGCATCTTGGAGACCGTGTACTTGGTCTCCCCGGCGTAACGGGGATCACGGCGATAGGGAACGGCCGCCTGCGTGTAGCCGACCCAGACGGTCATCCCGCGCAGGAACCGGTTGCGCTCGCGCATCGAGAGCAGCGCGTCCAGGGCGCGACGGTCGAGCAGCCGGTAGTCGCCGGAGTTGTGCTGAAGCTCGACCTGGGCCAGCTTGTCGAACAGGGCGTAGAACCAGCGCGCCGTGCTGAGCTTGAAGCGTGACTCACCCTCGCGGTGCTCCCGGACCGCGTAGACGACGTCGCAACCGGCTCGCCAGTGGTCCAGCATGGTGGTTATCAGCTCCGGGGGATCCTGCAGATCGGCGTCGAGCATCACGACGGCGTCGCCGCGGGCGTGATCCAGACCGGCGGTGAGCGCCGTCTGATGGCCGAAGTTGCGAGACAGGAAGACCAGGCGGACGCGCGGGTCGGCGGCGGCCAGGCGCTCGAGGCGCATCGGAGATCCGTCGGTTGACCCGTCGTCCACGAGCACGAGCTCGAACGGCACCCCGCCCAGCGCGGCACAGACGCGCGCGTAGAACTGCTCGACGGTCGCGTCCTCGTTGTAGACGGGCGCGACCACGCTCACCAATCCGAGCTCCCGCGGCTCATCGACCGAGGCTTGAGGGGGGGTGCTCATACCGGCATCCTACGGCGCCACGTCGCCCGCACGGGCGCCTTACAGCAGCCCCCCGCCATGCGGGATATAGCCCAGCAGCTGGATTCCCTGGACCACGCCGGTCATCACGACCGTCATCCGGACCAGTCTCCGGTCGCGTCCCAGCGCCGCCAGCGGCAGCAGCCAGGCCACGTACCAGGGCAGCAGCGAGCTGGAGGCGATCAGCATCGCCAGCGTCGCCCACCCCGCTCCGTCGATCCAATCCATGCCGCCCTTGTAGACCCGCCTCAAAAGCCAGCAGCAGGTGGCCGCGAACGCCGCCGCCAGCACGTACCCCGTGACCTGGCCGACGGCGGGCAGCCCGAGCCGGGTGGAGATGAATCCCGGGAGGCTCTTCCAGTCGCCCTCGCTCTGGCTCTGCTTCACGGTCGCCAGCAGGTGGAAGGCACCCGAGCCGAACAGCGCGAAGCTCAGGGCGGCGATCAGGGCCAGTCCGGCGCCCGCGCCCAGCGCCAGGCTCCGGCGCCGGCTCCGGGCCTGGCGGGCTCCGCCGGCGACCAGCGCGAACGGCAGCACCAGTCCGGCGGTCAGCTTGACCCCGATCGCCAACATCGTCAGGCCGCCGCCGAGACGCTCCCGTGAACACAGAATCGCGTACACGGCGGCGATCAGGGCCGCGAGCATCAGCAGGTCGTTGTGGGCGCCACCGATGCCGTAGATCACGAGCAGCGGGTTGAGACCGACCAGCGCCGCGGCCTTGACCGGATCGTGCCCGCGCAGCCGCGCGCACCGCCAGACCAGCGTCACCAGGACGAGGCCGGCGACCGTGGCGATCAGCTTGTAGGCGATCACGCTGGCGGCGATCGAAAGCGGCGCCAGCAGGTAGCTGAACGTGGTGAACACCGGCCCGTAGGTGCTCGGGGTGTTGAACCACTTGGCTCCGACGTAGGGGAAGATGGCGTCCGGTTGGATGGCGTGGGGGCCGTTGAGGTACGGGTTGATTCCGTACAGCCCTCCCATGCGGGCGTAGGCCTGGTAGCTGAAGACGTCGGTCGAGACCAGCGGTGGGCCCAGGAGCACGACGGCGTACAGCGCCGCGATGGCCGTCAGCACGACCCTGGCCGAGAGCTGCCCGGAGGCCGCCACGACCAGCGCGTAGGAGACGAACATCAGCGTCAGGACGGCGATCGCGCCGCCCACGTGCAGGTCGAGACCCGCCCCGGGCAAGGCGCCCGCCAGCGAGGCAGGTGCGGGACGGATGCTCTCGGGCAGCAGGGAGTTGGTGTGCGAGGCCGCGATCGAGGTCATGAACCCGGTCAGGACCAGGCCGGCGAGCGCGAGCAGGCCGCGACGGCTGCTGGCGCGATCGCGGCGGGCATCGAGCGTTCCCGAGGGGAGCCTGAAGCCCGGTGTCCTCGGGCTGGCGCCCAGTGGCTCGTGCACGCTCATCGAGTTGAGGATGCCCGGGTCTGTGACACGCGCGATTTGAGCAAAGTTGGGATTCGGTTAGGAGGGGCGGTGCGCGGGGGGCGTGGCGGACGCCAGTGCCCGGGCCGCGCCGCTGCGGATCGCGGGCACGAGCCAGATCGCCTCGAGCGCTATCCGGGTGGACATCTTCGAGCTGCCCGCGGCTCGGTCCGAGAAAACGATCGGCACCTCGACGACCGTGAACCCGGCCAGGATCGCCCTGTAGGTGACCTCGATCTGAAACACGTAACCCTCGGCGCGCACGCTCGGCAGGTCGATCGCCTCGAGCACCTCGCGCCGGATGCACTTGAACCCACCGGTGAGATCCTGGACATCGACGCCCAGGACCCTGCGAGCGTAGATTCCGCCGCCGCGGCTGATCAACCGCCGGATCAGCCCCCAGTCGCGCACGCCACCCCCGGGGACGTATCGCGACCCCAGCACGAGATCGGCGTGCTGGGCGGCCTCCAGGAGCATCGGGAGATAGCTCGGATCATGAGAGAAGTCGGCGTCCATCTCGATCACGAGCTTGGCTCCGACCTCCAGCGCCCGCGCGAAGCCGGCGAGGTAGGCCTGGCCGAGGCCGCTCTTGCCGGGCCGGTGCAGCACCTCGACGCGATCGCGGGCGGCGGCCAGCGCATCCGCGATCGCTCCGGTCCCGTCAGGCGAGTTGTCGTCGACGATCAGGATCATGTGGTCGTCTGGAGCCACCCGCTCGAGCTGGGCGCCGGCGGCCGCGACGATTCCCTCCAGGTTGGCCGCCTCGTCGTAGGTAGGGATGACCAGCCAGATGTCCGGGCTCATGCGGCGCAGCCTAGTGGCCGCCTCGGGCGCTACGCTGGAGCCGACCGGGTCGCTGTCGGGGCGGGCGCTCGCGCGGGGCGCCACGTTGACACGCCCGGAGCGCGAACGTCAACATGTGCGCCGGGCACTCTTTCCATGGACGACGGTTACTCCGAACCCAGCACCCGGCTGCACCCGCGCCGCCCCACGGTCCTGTCCGGTGGTCGCCGCCGGCGACGCCTGGCCGCGCGGCATCGCCGGCGGCGAGCGATGGCGCTGGGAGTCCTGGCCGTGCTCGCGCTCGGGCTCGGCGTCGTCGTGGGCGCGGGCTCGGGCTCGGGCACGCGAGCGCCCGCCATCCCCGCGCATACGGCAAGCCTGGCTCCCGCCGGCTACTTCAGGCGTATCCAGATCCTGGCGGCCGCGGGACGCGGATCGTTCGCCGCCACCGAGCAGCGCGCGGAGAGCGCTGCCATCAACCGAACGCTCGCCTATACCCCTTATGTGCGCACCGCGGGCGGTCAGCATCGCGAGCTCGCCCTCACGTTCGACGACGGCCCGGGCCCTTACACGCCTCGGATCCTGTCCGTGCTCCAGCGCATGCACGCGCCGGCGACGTTCTTCGAGATCGGCGTGATGGAGCAGTACTTCCACGACTCGACCGTGCAGATCGTCGCCCGCGGTTATCCGATCGGCGATCACACCGAGACCCACCCCCCGATGTCCGAGCTGTCTGCCTCCGAGCAGCGCGAGCAGCTGCTCTCGGAGGCGGCGGCGATCGGCCGGTACGGGGCGCCGTTTCCTCGCATGTTCAGGCCGCCCTACAATCTGTGGAACTCGACCACGCTGTCGTTGCTCAAGCACTACCGGATGCTGATGGTGCTCTGGACCGTGGACACCAGCGACTACGCGCTGCCCGGCGTCAAGGCGATCGTCCACGCGGTCGTCACGGGCGCCAGGCCGGGTGCGATCATCCTCATGCACGACGCCGGCGGCAACCGCACCGAGACGGTTGCGGCGCTTCCCCAGATCATCCGGAAGCTGCGTCGCCGCGGCTACAAGCTGGTGACCGTCCCGCGTCTGCTGCTCGACAATCCGGCGCCCCGCGACCAGGACCTCGGCGGGCTCTCGGGCTCCGGGTGAACGACGGGCGCTACCGGCGCACGTAGGCGACGCGGTTCCAGCTCGGCTCCGGGGCCAGCTCGATCGGCTCGCCTCCCCGGTCGGGCTGGACGTAGACGAAGGCGTGGACGTCGTCGTCGAAGGTGACGTCGAGCTCGCCCTCCTTGACCCGCTGATCAAGCCAGGCACCCCGGAAGATGAGCCGTCGCAACCAGTGCACGAGCGAGCGCTCGGAGGGGCCGACCAACTCGGACCAGCAATGGTTGACGTGCTCGCCCAGGGCGCTCGCCGGATCGGTGACCTCGCCGTTGACGACCAGGTTGATCAGGTCCTCGGCCTCGTCCTCCTGCACCGACCCACACAGGAAGCCGAGCTTGCGCGCCGCTTGCTCGCACCGCTCGCGGAAGTCGCGATCGTTGAACGTGAAGCGCAATTCGCCGTACTCGAGGACGAAATCGTCGCCCGAGCTGTAGTTGCCGCGTCGGTACATGGGCGTCGGGATCATATGTCCCAATCCTTCTTTGCCGGGGAGCTGAAAGCGATGTTGCAGGGGGTGAGGCAAGCCCGGCTGCCGGCTCTTGGCGCGATGGAGCCAAATACCCCGACTGTCCTGATCGTAGAGGACCACTGGGCGACGCGGCGGTTCCTCGCTGACAACCTCGCGGCCGACGGCTATGAGCCGCTCGAGGCCGAGTCGGCGGGCGCCGGGCGGCGCCTGATCATGAGCCGCACGCCCGATCTGGCGATCGTCGATCTCGGTCTCCCGGATCGGGATGGACTCGAGCTGCTGAGGGAAGTGAGAGCGTCCGGTGACCTGCTCCCCGAGCTGGATCCGCTGCTGCCGGTGCTGATCCTCTCGGGCCGGGCCTCCGAGCTGGACCGGATCCGCGGCTTTGAGCGTGGGGCCGACGACTACCTGGTTAAGCCCTTCTCCTACGGTGAGCTGCGTGGCCGGGTGGCCGCCCTGCTGCGCCGGACGCGGATCCGAGGCCCGCGACGGCGCCTCCGGGTCGGCCCGCTGGAGCTCGATCCGCTCACCCGCAACGTGTGGGTGCGAGGCGAGCGCCTCGAGCTGGCCAACAAGGAGTTCGCGCTGCTGCTGGCGCTGGCGGGCGAGCCAACCCGGGTATTCACGCGTGAGGAGCTCCTGACCGGTGTCTGGGGCTACCGCGCGCTGGGCGTCACCCGCACGTTGGACACGCACGCCTCCCGGCTTCGGCAAAAGCTGAGAGCGCGTGGCTTGGAGCTCGTGATCAACGTATGGGGGGTCGGATACCGGCTGCTCGACGCGAGGCTCGGCGAGTGAGCGCCGCGGCGTCGTTGGGTGGCTGGATCGCGGCCGCGGTCGTGGCTGCGATGGCGGTGGTCGTCTGGCGGGCCCTCGAGAACCGCATGGAGGCGGTGGCGCGGGCCTGTCACGAGCTTCGCGGGCCGATCACCGCCGCCCGGCTCGGGCTGTCGCTCGGATCACGGGTGGGTGAGCTCTCGCCGGCGCGGCTGCGGGCACTTGACGCCGAGCTCGGCCGGGCGTCGCTCGCGCTTGACGACCTGGCTCGGATGCGCGGCGCCCCGCCGCGGCGGCCCGAGCGCCAGCGGGTCGATCTGGAGCGTCTGGTCGCCGACTCGGTCGAGGCCTGGAGGGGGAGCGCCACCGCGGCCGGTGTGGATCTGTCGATCTCCTGGACGGGTGGCGCGCGGGCGATCTGGGGCGACCGGCTGCGCCTGGTCCAGGCGACCGGCAACCTGATCGCCAACGCGATCGAGCATGGCGGCGAGACGGTCGAGGTTCGAGCCGCCGGCCGTGGCCGGGTGACCAGGATCGAGATCGTCGACGATGGTCCCGGCCTCGACGCTCCGCTGAGCGAGCTCACTCGGCGTGCTCGGCGCGGTCGCGGACTGCGGGGGCGGGGCCTGGCCATCGCCTGTGCCGTGGCCGCCGCCCACGGCGGGCGGCTGACCGCCGCCCCATCAAAGCGCGGCGCGCGAATCGTCCTGGAGCTGCCGTCGAGCCCGATCTGAGGCGTGCCCAGGACAACCGCGGCCCGCAGTTACCTACATTGCGTGTACGAGCCAACGAAGGAGCCAGGCATGTCGACACGCGGGATTGACGAGCCGACCGACGACGCCCCGGGCGACGACCCCCCCGAGTACCTGGAGGACCAGGCCGACCGTGAGGCGCCCTCTGAAGCACCGAAGACCGGGCTGCTCAGGTTCGCGCGCATGGCGGGGTCCTCGATCGCCGGCAGCGACGCCGCCTTCTGGGTGACCGACTTCCTCAACTCGGCCTACTACCGGCGTCCGGCCGCGGACCGGGAGGTCGACGATCTGCGCCTGGCGTTCGGCGTCCTGACGACCTACTGGTACCGCAAGCACCGGCGCACACGCCTGCGCCTCGGCGACCTGTCCGCATTTCATCGCGCGCTCGGCGGGCATCGATTCGCGACCTCGGGCTCCCCGAGGGGGACGCTGAGTCGCCAGGAATTGCTGGCGGGTGCGAGCGCGCTGCTCGGCGACTGGTTCCCGGAGGCGTACTCCGACGACCGGCGTCGCGGGTGGGGCATCGCCTTCGAGACGGCGGAGGAGCGGGCCGCCTATGACCCGGCGTGCCGGATGAGGCTGGCCCGGCTGGGGAAGCTCACCCCTGAGCGGGCGTCCCTGGACGAGCAGGTCTGGCACACGTATCCGCCGGTGCGGGTGCCGTCGGCCGAGGCGGTCATCGCCGCGCTCACCGCTCCCGAGACGTGGCCCGACTACGCCAGCGAGATCGGCCGATTCACGCCACTGCGAGGCGGAGGCCTCGCCGGCCAGACCTTCGAGATCGAGGTGGCGGCCGGAACCGAGACCGGGAGGCCCGTATTCACCCGCGGCTATGTGACGATCACGACACTCGTGACCCCGGATGATCCCCGGGCGCTGAAGTCATGGGTGGACGACTTAGAGGAAGGGCTGGCCCGGTACGGAAAAGACGAGCCGCGCGCGGTGCCCGAGGGCGGTCAGGCGCTGGTCGGCTTTGACCTGACCACGCATGAGGGGCACTTCCTGGGCGCCGGGCACAACCGCCTGCTGCTCTACGTCGGCGATGGGGACGCCTGGTTGCGCGCGGCCGGTACCTGGGACCCGATGCCGTGGCACATCCAGCAGACCTATCGGATCGCCGGACAGGAGGCCCAGCATGCGTTCTGGGGCCAAGGCAACGTTGTCGCCCGGAGCATGCTGCACCAGATCGCGCTGCAGACCACGGAATGAGCGCCGAGGCGATCGTGATCGGCGCCGGCCCGAACGGGCTCGCCGCCGCCGTCCGCCTGGCGCGTGCCGGGGTCTCGGTGACGGTTCTCGAGCAGGCCGCCCAGCCCGGGGGAGCCGTCCGCAGCGAGCAGCTGACGCTGCCCGGCTTCGTGCACGACACGTTCTCCTCGGTCTACCCGGCTACCGTCGCCTCGCCGGTGTTCTCCGCCATGCCACTGGCCGAGCACGGCCTGGAGTGGGTTCATCCGCGGGCGTGCATGGCCCACCCGCTGCCCGACGGCAGCGCTGCCGCGCTGTACCGTGATCTGGGGGACACCGCCGCCACGCTTGACCGCCTGCGCCCCGGGGACGGGGCCAGCTGGACTCGATTCGCCTCCCCGTATCTTGACGTCTTCGACGCGGTGAGGCAGACGATGCTGTCCCCGTTTCCGCCGATCGGCGGCGCGCTGGCGCTGCTCGCCAAGGGTGGCCCGCGGGCGACCGCCGGCTTCACGCGCATGCTCGGCGGATCCGCGGTCGGGCTCGCTCGGCGCCTGTTCGCCGGCGAGGGCTCCCGCGCCTGGCTGTACGGGGCCGCGATGCACGGCGACGTCGCTCCCGACGCCGCCGGGTCGGGCATCTCGGGGTTCTATCTCAACCTGCTCGGCCATGCCGTCGGCTGGCCGAGTCCTCGCGGGGGCGCCCAGCGGCTCACCGACGCTCTGGTCGGCTACCTGGAGAGCCTCGGCGCGACCATCCAGACCGGCGTTCGCGTGGACCGGATCATCACGCGCTCCGGCCGGGTGTCCGGGGTGGGCATCGCCGGCGGCGACGAGCTCCCCGCCTCGGCGGTGATCGCCGACGTGATGCCCCGCGCCCTCTTGGCCATGAGCGGTGACGCGCTGGCCGGCTGGTATCGATGGGGGCTGGGCCGCTACGCCTACGGCCCGGCGACCGTCAAGGTCGACTGGGCCCTGGACGGCCCGATCCCGTGGCAGGCGCCCGGAGCCCGCGAGGCGGGGACCGTCCACGTCGGCGGCACCGAATCGGAGATCCTGAGCTCCATCTCCGAGGCGGCAACCGGGCTCCCCGCCCGTCCGTTCCTGTTGCTCGGCCAACAGAGCGTGGCCGACCCGAGCCGTGCACCCGACGGCAAGCACACCGCATGGGCCTACACCCACGGCCCCCCGAGCCTGGGCGAAGCGCTGGCGGGCGAGCGGCACGTCGAGGCCGTCGAGCTACAGATTGAACGCTTCGCCCCCGGGTTTCGCGACCGGGTCCTCGCCCGCCACATCCTCGGCCCGCGTGATCTGGAGGCCCGAGATCCCAATCTCATCGCGGGCGATGTCGGCGGTGGCAGCTACCGGCTGCGACAGGCGGTATTCCGCCCGCTGCCGTCTGTGTCGCCCTATCGCACTCCGCTGGACGGGCTGTTCCTCGCAAGCGCGGCGGCCTTTCCGGGGGGAGCCGTGCATGGGGTGCCGGGCGACGCCGCCGCCCGAGCAGCGCTGCGCCGGCTCGGGGCATCCAAGCGGCGTTGACGCAACCGCCCACGGCGGCAGGCACAGCCCGGAGGCAAGCCGCCCCGGGGCGTCGGCACACCCTCCGGACGGAACCGCCCGCGCGGTGCAACAACGCAGTCATCTCCGCTTCGTGCATCGGATCCTGCAGCCTGGACAAATGACGTAGGAGCTCGCTGATTCACGGCAATCCTCAGCGTGGGCGGGCTTTTCCGGACACCCGACGGTCGGGGTGGGAGACGAGTGGGGCGATGGGTGAGAGTCGAGTTGCATTGTGGGAGAGAGTGGGTTACTGTGGGCGCCGCTTCAGGAACCCGGGTGGCAGGGCTCCTCCCACCCAGCCACCCGGGTTTTGAGCTCTCAGCCAGCCGCATGCGAACCATGACCTTCCGCGGAACCTTCGAACACGCGCTGGATGCGAAGCACCGGCTGACGATCCCCGCCAAGTTTCGCGGCGCCCTGGCCGGCGGAGTGGTGCTGGCGGCCTCGCACGAAGTGGCGCCGGGCGCGCCGAGATGCGTATCGATCTGGACCCCCGATGCCTACGACGGCTTCGCCAATTCCACGCTGGCCGGCCTGAATCCGTCCTCCCCCAAGGCGCGCGAGCTCAGGCGCTTCTTCTTCAACGCGTCCGCTGATGCCGAGCTCGACTCCGCCAACCGCGTGATGATCCCCTCGTTCCTGATGACCTACGCCGGCCTCGGCAAGGAGGTCGTGGTCACCGGCTCGGGTGAGTGCCTGGAGGTGTGGGATCGCCGGCGCTACGCACAGAACTTCGAGGACGTCCTCGCCCGTATTCCCGACATCGCAGCGAGCCTTGGCGACACTGCTTGACATGACCCATACGCACATCCCGGTGCTCGCGGGGGAGCTGATCGATCTGCTCGATCCCGGACCCGGCGAGGTAGCCGTGGACTGCACGGTCGGCGGTGGCGGCCACGCCCGCCTGATCGCCGAGCGAATCGGCCCCGCCGGGGTGCTGATCGGGGTCGACCGCGACCCGTTCGCCGAGGAGCGCTTCGCGGCCCTGGCCGCCGAGGTGCCCTGCCTGACCCGCTTCATTCGCGCTGATTTCGTGTCCGCCCTGGCCGAGCTGCGCCGGGAGCGGCTGCGGGCCGATCTCGTATACCTGGACCTGGGGATGTCCTCGATGCAGGTCGATACCTGGACGCGCGGGTTCTCCTACGCCTACGAGGCCCCGCTGGACATGCGAATGGATCCCGAGCAGGAGCTGACCGCCGCGGAGATCGTCAACACCTGGGACGAGCGCCGGCTGGCTCGCCTGCTGCGCGAATACGGGGAGGAGCGCTACGCCGCCCGGATCGGGCGGGCGATCGCTCGCGCGCGCCGGCGCGGGCGGCTGAGCTCCACCCAGCAGCTGGTCGACACGATCAAGACGGCGGTCCCCGTTCCGGCCCAGTTCGCCGGCGGCCATCCGGCCAAGCGCACGTTCCAGGCCCTGCGGATCGCGGTCAACGACGAGCTCGCCCAGCTGCAGCAGGCGCTGCCGGCAGCCTGGGAGCTGCTGGCGCCGGGCGGCCGGCTGGCCGCGATCTCCTTTCACTCGCTCGAGGATCGGGCCGTCAAGCGCTTCCTCGCGGCTCGCGCTCGCGGCTGCATCTGCCCGCCGGAGCTCCCCGTGTGCGTATGCGGGCGCGAGCCGGAAGCAGAGCTTCTCACCCGTCGTGCCGTGGCTCCGACCCCGGGCGAGGTTGCGGCCAACCCCCGATCCAGGTCGGCGCATCTGCGCGCCGCCCGCAAGCTGGAGGTCACGCCTACATGACGCCATCCGCGATCACGCCGGCCGCACGCGGCACCCGCCGCAAGCCGGCCACGGCCGCCGCGGGGCCCGCGGAGCTCGAGCCCCGCCGGCTCGAGAGACCGAGTCTGGTCCCGCGCCCCGGCGGTCAGTCCGCCAAGCCGCGGGCGCAGACCGCCCCGCGCGCTCCCCGCCGCGTCTCGGGCCCGCTGCGGGGCCGTACCCGTGAGCAGACGGTCCCGGCCGAGACTCGGCGCCCGCGTGACCGGAGGCGAGCCCGGGCGTCGGTGGAGCCGGCCGCCGGAGCGCGTCTGCTCACGCGCTCGGCGGAATTCGTCCGCGCCCTGCCCGACCATTCCCTGCTGGACCGGATCGTCCGCGGTCGCGCCTGGATCCCGCTGATCGGCGTGCTGCTGGCGGGAATCGTGGCCATGCAGGTGGAGGTCCTCAAGCTCAACGCGGGCATCGGGCGGTCCCTGGTGCGCGGCACGGCGCTGCAGAGCGAGAACGCCCTGCTGCGCGCCCAGGTCGCGACCCTGGCCGATGACCAGCGGATCGAGAGCAAGGCGGCGCAGATGGGAATGGTCATGCCATCACCGGGCTCGATCAAGTTCCTGGAGCTCGGCAGGACCGTCGCCATGGCCCGGGCACTGAGCAGCTACCACCAACCCGATCCGAGCGCGTTCGCGTCCGGGCTGACGGCCGCTCGGGCCGCCGCGAGCAGCCCGAGCGCCGGATCGTCGGCCTCCACCGCCACCGCGGCGCCATGACGTCCGGCAAGACCGGCTAGAGGAGCTCCGTGGGCGCGATCGATCGCCGGGTCGGCTACATCTTCATCGGGTTCCTGGCGCTGCTCGCGGTGGCGCTGACCAGAGCTTTGTATCTCGGCGTGATCAAGGCTCCGTCGCTTCGGCAGGCGGCGGTCAGCCAGCAGATCACCGATACCGCGATCCCGGCGCCGCGCGGGACGATCACCGACCGCAACGGGGTGCAGCTGGCGATCTCGGAGCCGGCCGACGAAGTGATCGCCGATCCCCATCTGATCAAGCAGCCCCAGGCGATCTCGCAGCGGCTCGCTCCGCTGCTGGGCATGCCCACCCTGCCCGTGCTCGTGGCGCTGACCCGCCCCCACACCGGGTATTCGCCGATCGCCCGGGAGGTGGCGGCCACGCAGGCCCAGCGGGTCATGAACCTGAACATCAACGGGATCTCCACCACGCCCGAGGTCAAACGGGTCTACCCACGCGCGTGGGAGGCCGCGCAGGTGCTCGGCGGCGTAAACGCCGCCGGGGAGGGCGACAGCGGGCTCGAGTTCCGCTACGACGCAGCGCTGCAGGGCCGGGCGGGACAGCGCAAGGTAGTCAGCGACGCCCGCGGCCAGGCGATCGCTGTCGACGACGTCAAGCCCATGCAGTCAGGCAAGACGATCAAGCTGACGCTCGACGCAGCGCTTCAGGATGAGGTGGAGCAGGTGCTCGCGGGCGTGGGCGCGCAGTACTCGCCCAAGAATGCGACCGCGATCGTGATGGACCCGAACACCGGGGCGATCCTGGCGCTGGCCAACTGGCCGCGGGTAAACGCCAACGATCCCGGGGGCGCCCCCGCCTCGGCCGACATGGACCAGGCGGTGCAGTTCAACTACGAACCCGGTTCCACGTTCAAGGCGTTCACGGTCTCAGGAGCGCTCCAGGACGGGGTGGTCACCCCCAACACCGAACTGGACATCCCTTCGGTCCTCCAGGTCGCCGATCGTCAGATCCATGATGCCGAGGACCACGGCGACGAAACCCTGTCGGTCGCCCAGGTGCTGAAGGTCTCGAGCAACATCGGCGCCGACGAGATCGGCATGAAAGTCGGCGCGCGGCGCTTTGACTACTGGGTGCATAGATTCGGCTTCGGATCGCAGACCGGCGCCGACCTGCCGGGCGAGCAGCAGGGGATCGTCCTGCGCTACTGGCAGTATTCCGGCTCCTCGATGGGCAACCTCCCGATGGGGCAGGGCGAGTCGGTCACCCCGATCCAGATGGCCACCGCCTACTCGGCGATCGCCAACGGCGGCATCCTGCGCCCGCCGCACATCGTGCAGGCGATCGGCGGCCGATCCCAGCCAGTGCCCGCCGGCCACCGGATCATCTCGACGACCACGGCCGCCGAGGTGCGCGACATGCTCCGCGGTGTCCTGGCCGACGGCGGAACCGCATCTGGCGCCGGGATCCCCGGCTACGACCTGGCCGGCAAGACCGGAACGGCCAACATCGTCGTCAACGGCCAGTACTCCGACAGCGAGTACGTCGCCTCGTTCATCGGCATGGTCCCGGCCAGCGCTCCCAAGCTCGTGGTCGCCGTGATGGTCGACCAGCCCCACGGCTCGATCTACGGTGGCTCGGTCGCGGCGCCCGCGTTCCAGAAGATCGTCGGCTGGGCCGTGCCCTACCTCGGCATCTCTCCCAATCCGGCCCATGTCGACACCAGCGACCAGAACCCGCTCCAGCCATGAGCACCCAGCTCGCGCCCTGAAGCCACTCCCGGCCCTGAGCAGCCAGGCTCAGCGGTCGAGCATCCGTCCCAGCCGGGACAGCCGGTCGTCCCACTGGCCCCCGACCTCGGCCATCCAGGAGACCGCAGCCGACAGCGGCGCCGGGGTGACCCGGTAGCGGACGTCGCGCCCGCTTCGCTCGCGCTCCAGCAGGCCCGCCTGCGACAGCGAGCTCAGATGCTTGGTGACCGCCTGACGCGAGATCGGCAGATCGCTGGCCAGCTCCGTCGCGGTCGCCGGATGGTCGGCGAGCTGCAGCAGCAGGCGCCGACGCATGGGGTCCGAGAGAGCCTCGAAGACCGCTCCGGCCGAGTCCTCGGCCATCCGCTCAGGCCGCCACCAGCGCCGGGCCGAACCGCGCTCCGCCCTGACCGGGCAGAGGAACTCCGACCAGATCGAGCACCTCGAGGGGGCGCGTCTCGGACACTCGCAGTCGCGTCCCCTGCTCGAGCGCGGTCAGCGTCAGCTCCACCCGGGAGGCGGGCTCGCCATCATGGCTCCACCAGAACGCGAGCCGGGCGCTTGCGCCCCGGTCGCCTGCCGCCGGCGCACTGACCTCCTCGACCCAGCCGGTCCGGGTCCGGTCGCCGGTCTCAAAGCGCGCGTCGCCGCCGGGCCACAGCTCCAGCGAGACCTCGTCGGCAAGCCAGAAGCTCAACCAGGCCGGATCGGTCATCGCCCGCCACGCCTGCTCGATCGAGGCCGGAAGCTCCAGTTCGCGTTCGATCTGATCGGTCATGAGATCTCCTCGGGGTGGGATGACTGCGACTATGCGCAACTGATGGGTTGCGCGACTTGCTAGATTTGCCGGAAAGCAACCAACCGGTTGCACCTTAGCACCCCTCGAAAGGAGGCTCGATGGCTCTCATCCCGATGGTCGTGGAGCAGACCGCTCGCGGCGAGCGATCGTTCGATATCTACTCCCGGCTGCTCAACGACCGGGTCGTTTTCCTTGGTGGCCAAGTCGACGAGGAGACGGCAAACCTGATTGTCGCCCAGCTCGTCCACCTTGAATCTGACGACCCTGACAAGGACATTCACCTCTACATCAACTCTCCCGGCGGCTCGATCTACGCCGGCTTGGCCATCTACGACGCGATGCAGTTCATCAATCCCGACGTGCAGACCATCTGCTACGGGATCGCGATGTCGATGGGATCGCTGCTGCTCGCCGGCGGCGCCCCCGGAAAGCGCATGGCGCTGCCCAACAGCCGGATCCTGATCCATCAGCCCTCGGGCGGCTTCGAGGGCCAGTCCACCGATGTCGAAATCCACGCCCGGGAGATCCTGGCGCTGCGAGCACGGGTGGACGAGATCTATGCCAAGCACACCAGCCAGCCGGTGGAGCGCGTGCACGCCGATATGGATCGCGACCGCTACTTCACAGGCGAGGAGGCGCTGGCCTACGGACTGGTGGACCGGGTGATCGAGCGCCGCCAGCTCCAGAACGGGGCGCGGGGCTTCGGCACGCGCTGACCCCGGCCGCCCTGTGCGCGCCGCGGGGTCGGGTGACCACCGGCCCCGCGGCTACCCTGTGGGGGCCATGCGTCTGGACCAGGTGATGCCGGGCGCCCCGGCCGGCGAGCTCGAGGTCACCGACCTCGCCTACGACAACCGTCGCGCCGGCCCGGGAACGCTCTTCTTCTGCGTGCCGGGATTCACGCGTGACGGGCACGAGTTCGCGCCCGACGCGGTGGCTCGGGGCGCCGTCGCCCTGGTGGTGGAGCGGCCCCTTGGCCTCGGGGTGCCGGAGATCGAGGTCGAGTCGGTGCGCGCCGCCATGGCGCCGGCGGCGGCCAACTTCTACGGCCACCCCACGGCCGTGCTGCAGACGGTCGGGATCACCGGGACCAACGGCAAGACCACCACGGCCTTTCTGGTGCGGGCGCTCCTGGAGGCCGACGGCCGCCTCACGGGACTGCTCGGGACGGTCAAGAGCGTGATCGGCGGCGTCGAGCACGAGGTCCAGCGGACCACGCCCGAGGCGATCGATCTCCAGCGGACCTTCGCCGACATGGCGGCGCTCGGCGATCAGGCGTGCGTGATGGAGGTGTCCTCGCACGCGCTGGAGCTGCACCGCGCCGACGCGATCCACTTCGCGACCGCGATCTTCACCAACCTGACGCAGGACCACCTCGATTTCCATCCCTCGATGGAGGATTATTTCGCCGCCAAGCGGCGGCTCTTTCAGGGAGCGACCCCGCCCGCCGCCGCCGTGGTCAACGTGGACGATGAGTATGGAGCGCGCCTGGCGGCGGAGCTCGAGGCGCCGGCCAGCTTTGCCCTGCGCGCAGACGCCGCCTATCGCGCCACCGGGGTCCACACCGGTCTGGACGGGTCGCGCTTCACCGTCGAGGGTCCCGACGGCGCGCAAGAGCTGATCTCGCCGCTGCGGGGCGAGTTCAACGTCTACAACGTGCTCGGCGCGTTCGCGGCCGCTCGCCAGCTGGACATCGGCGCCGCGACCTGCGCAGAGGCCATCGCCGGCGCCGGGCAGGTTCCCGGACGCTTTGAGACGGTCGACGACGGCCAGCCCTTCGCCGTCCTGGTCGACTATGCCCACACACCGGATTCGCTGGAGAACGTGCTGCGGGCGGCGCGCGAGCTCACCGAGCGGCGGCTGCACGTCGTGTTCGGCTGCGGCGGGGACCGGGATCGTGGCAAGCGTCCGCTGATGGGCGAGATAGCGCGGCGGCTCGCCGACCGGGTGATCGTCACCTCCGACAATCCGCGCTCGGAGGATCCCGAGGCGATCATCGCCGAGATCCTCCAGGGCTCGGGCGCCGACGTCGACCACGACGTGGACCGGCGAGCGGCGATCGCCACGGCGATCGGGGGCGCCCAGGCCGGCGACGTGGTCGTGATCGCCGGCAAGGGCCACGAGCAGGGCCAGGAGTTCCAGGGCGGGTACAAGGTGGCCTTCGACGACGTGTCGGTCGCGCATGCGATCCTGCGCGGCGCGCCGGTCAACGCCGGCGACGGCCACTGATGAGGAAGTGGAATCCCCAACGGGTCGCTGCGGCGGCCGGCGCAAGCCTGATCGCGGCGCCCGAGCGCGCGGGCAGCCCGGCGGGCGCGGGCGGACCCGAACGCGCGGTGATCGATTCCCGCCGGGCCGGACCCGGCGACCTGTTCATCGGGCTTTCAGGGGCCAGCGCCGACGGCGGCCGGTTCGCCGGGGCCGCGCTTGCGGCCGGAGCCTGGGGGGCTCTGGTCGGGCGCGAGCAGGCGCGGGCCGCGGCCGCCCACCCGGGGGTCGTGCTGGTCGCCGACGACCCTCTGGTCGCGCTGCAGGCGCTGGCCACCGCTTGGCGCCGGGAGCTCGGCGCCCGGACGATCGGAGTGACGGGCTCGACCGGCAAGACCTCGACCAAGGACCTGCTCAACGCCCTGCTGGCCCCACACCGCCGGACCGTCGCCTCGCGGGCCAACTTCAACACCGAGATCGGGCTCCCGCTTGAGATCCTCGCCGCTCCCGCCGGGACCGAGGTGCTGGTGCTGGAGATGGGTATGCGGGGCGCCGGCCAGATCGCGGAGCTGGCCGCGATCGCCGAGCCCGACGTGGGCGTGATCGTCAGCATCGGCCCCGTCCATCTGGAGCTGCTGGGCAGCGTCGAGGCGATCGCCGCGGCGAAGGCCGAGCTGATCGCCGCCCTGCCCCGCAACGGCACCGCGATCGTGCCTTCCGGGGAGCCGCTGCTGGCGCCTCATCTCCGTCCCGACACCCGCACGGTCACCTTCGGCGCCGACGCCGACGCCGACGTGCGGATGCTCGCCTCCGATGGCCCCCGGGTCGTGATCGAGGCTCAGGGCGAGCGGATCGCGCTCGAGATCCAGTTCACCCAGGCCCATCTGCGCTCCAACCTGCTCGCCGCGGTCGCGGCCGCGCGGGCGGTCGGGGTGACCCCCGGCGGTTGCGTCGAGCTCGTGCTCAGTGCCGGCCGGGGCGACCGGATGAGCCTCCCCGGGGGAGTCACGATGATCGACGACTGCTACAACGCCAACCCGATGTCGATGCGTGCCGCTCTCAGCGATCTGGCCGACACGGCGGCTCGCACGGGCGCTCGCCGGCGCGTCGCGGTGCTCGGAGACATGCTCGAGCTGGGCGCGGCGGAGCTGGCCTACCACGCCGAGCTCGCCGACGCCGCCGGCGCCGCCGAAGTGGACGTGCTGGTCACCGTGGGCCCGCTGGCCGCCGCGATCGGCGAAGCCTTCGAGGGCGAGACCCATGCGATGTCCGACGCCGCCGAGGCGGCGACGATCGTGCCCGAGCTGGTCCGCGAGGGCGACGTGGTCCTGGTCAAGGCGTCCCGCGGCGTCGGACTGGAGCTCGTGTGCGCGGCCCTGGGTGCGAGGGCGACCACGTGACCACCGGCTCGGCTTCGGGGCCGATCCTGATCGCGGGCACGGCCTCGCTGGCGATGTGCCTGTTCTTGAGCCCGCGGTTCATCGATTTCCTGCGCAACCGGGAGTTCGGCCAGAACATCCGCGAAGAGGGCCCCCAGGGGCACCAAACCAAGGCGGGGACGCCGACGATGGGCGGGATCATCATCTTCGCGGCGATCGTGATCCCGTTCCTGCTGCTCTCGACTCGTGACTGGGAGTCGCTCGGGGTGTTCGGCGCGGGCATCGCCTGCGCGCTGCTGGGCTTTGCCGACGACTACATGAAGATCGTCAGGCGCCGGTCGCTCGGGCTGCGCGCGCGGACCAAGCTGGTGGTCACGGTGCTGATCTCGCTCGGGCTGTGGTGGGTGGCGACCCAGAAGGCCAACATCGCCCCGACGATCCGCATCCGGCCGGGCGATATCACGATCGATCTCGGCCCTCTGTATCCCGTCTTCATCTACCTGGTGGTCGCCGGCACGACCACGGCGGTGAACTTCACCGATGGCCTGGACGGGCTCGCGGCCGGGTGCGCGGCGATCGTGCTGCTGGCCTACATCGGGATCACCTTCATCACCACCGGCGATCACGACCTGACCCTGCTGGCGGCCTGCCTGGTCGGGTCGTGCATCGGCTTTCTCTGGTTCAACAGCTTTCCGGCCAGCATCTTCATGGGCGATACCGGCTCGCTGGGCTTGGGCGGCGCGATCGCCGGGCTCGCGGTCATGACCAAGACCGAGGTCCTGCTGATCCTGCTCGGCGGGATCTTCGTGATCGAGGTCCTGTCGGTGGTCATCCAGGTGTTCTCGTTTCAGGTGTTTCGCAAGCGCGTCTTCCTGATGGCGCCCATCCACCACCACTTCGAGCTGCAGGCCTGGTCGGAGACCAAGATCATCCTCCGCTTCTGGATCGTGGCCGCGGCCTGCGGGGCGATCGGCTTCGTCGTGTACCAGCTCAGCGTCCGGGGGTAGGCATCTCAGGCCGCCCGAGCAAGCCCCGGCCGCCGCTTCCCGGCGGCCCGTATCTGGTCGTCGGCCTGGCCCGCTCCGGTGTGGCCGCCGCCCTCGCGCTCCACGCCCGCGGGGAGGAGGTGATCGGATGCGATGCGGGCACCAGCGCCGCGCCGGAGCTGGCTCGGTCCGCCGAGAGGCTTTCCCGGGCCGGCGTCGAAGTCCACCTGGATGCGTCAGGCGACGCCCTTGCCGCCCGCGCCGGGACGCTCGTCAAGAGCCCCGGCGTACCTCAAAGCGCCCCCGCGGTGGTGGCGGCGCGAGGCCGTGGCGTGCCGGTGCTCGGCGAGCTCGAGCTCGCCTGGCGACTGTTGCGAAACGAGTTCATCGCGGTGACCGGGACCAACGGCAAGACGACCACGAGCGAGTGGATCGGTCACATTCATCGGGAGGCGGCGCTGCCGGTCGCGGTCGCGGGCAACGTCGGGACGGCGGTGTCCACGCTGGTGGGCTCGCTCGCCCCCGAGGCCACGATCGTCTGCGAGGCGTCCTCGTTCCAGCTCGAGGACACCGTCGCCTTCGCCCCGGAGATCGCGGTCCTGCTCAACCTCGAGCCCGACCACCTGGATCGGCACGACACGTTTGCCGACTACGTCGCCGCCAAGCTGAGGATCTTCGCCAACCAGGGCAACGAGGACATCGCCGTCATGCCCATCGGCCTGGACGTCGAGGATCTGGGCGGGTGCGCCCGGCGGGTGCCTTTCGGGGCCGAGGAGACCGAGGGGACCGAGGCGGCCGAGCTGGCCGATCGGGCCGGATACCTGTGGTGGGATGACGAGCCGCTCCTGGCGACGAGCCAGATCTCGCTGCCGGGTCAGCACAACCGGTCCAACGCGATGGCCGCGGCGGCCGCCTGCCTGGCGCGCGGACTCGACCGCGACGCGGTCGCCGCCGGGCTGCGGACGTTTCCGGGCGTCGCCCACCGCCTGGAGGAGATCGCCGTGCGCGGCGGCGTCGCCTTCGTCAACGACTCCAAGGCGACCAACGTGGCCAGCACCGCGGTCGCCCTGCGCAGCTACCCGGGAGGAGTGCACCTGATCGCCGGGGGGCGCGGCAAGCGCCAGGATTTCTCGCCGCTGGCGCCGCTGGTCGCGGAGCGCTGTGCCGCCGTGTACCTGATCGGCGAGGCGGCCGGTGAGCTGACCGCCACGCTGGCGGGGGCCGGGATCCCGGTTCACGGGTGCGGCGAGCTGGCCGCCGCCACCACGGCTGCGGCGGGAGCGGCCCGCCCGGGAGACACCGTGCTGCTCTCCCCGGCGTGCGCCAGCTACGACCAGTATCCGGACTTCGAGGCTCGGGGCGAGCACTTCCGCGAGCTCGTGAGGGCGATGTAGATGGCCGGGGCCGGGGCCGGGACGTTGCGGGCGCCGTCGCGCCGCCGAGTGTCCAGGCGCCGGGTGGCGCCGCCGATCGAGCACCGGATCCTGATGACGGCCACCCTGTGCCTGCTGGCCTTCGGGGCGGTCATGGTCTACAGCGCCTCCTCGCCGATCGGAGTGCTCAGCGCGGGCGGCGGCAGCGGCACCGGCGAGTTCATACGCTACCTGGGCTTCGGAGCGATCGGGCTGGGCGCGATGTACGTGCTCGAGCGCCGGGGGCTGGCTTTGCTGACCCCGCAGGTGTGCCGGCTGCTACTGCTGGGCTCGTTCGGGCTCCTGCTGCTCGTGCTGGTGCCGGGCTTCGGCGTCGCCACCCTGGGGGCCCGGCGCTGGTTCGCCGCCGGGCCGATCCAGTTCCAGCCCTCGGAGCTGATGAAGCTGGCCCTGGTGCTGTACGTGGCCCGCTATCTGGCCGACCACCCGAAGCGGATGCGCAGCTTCCGTCAGGCGGTGGCGCCGATCGCGCTTGCCGCCGGCCCGGCGATCCTGCTGATCGTGGTCGAGCCGGACCTGGGGACCGCGCTGGTCGTGGCGTTCACGGTCGCCGCGCTGATGATCGGCGCCGGGGTGCCGATGCGCTACCTGGGCCGCGTGGCCGCGATCGCGGGCGTCGGAGTGCTGCTGATGGTGCTCGTCCAGCCCTACCAGGAGGCCCGGCTGACGTCGTTCCTGCACCCGTGGGCGGCGGCCACCAAGGCCGGTCCCGGCTACCAGGCCGTGCAGGGCCAGATCGCGCTCGGCTCAGGGGGCCTGCTCGGGGACGGCCTGGGCAAGGGAGTGCAGAAGATCTTCTACCTGCCCGAGGCCCAGACCGACTTCATCCTGGCGGTGATCGGCGAAGAGCTCGGAGTGCTCGGCATCCTCGGGGTGATCTGCCTGTACGGGATGATCGCCTACGCCGGCCTGCGCACCGCCCGGCGGGCGGCGGGAAGGTATGCGAAGCTCTTGGCGACGGGCCTCACGTCCCTGATTCTGTGCCAGGGGATCCTCAACATCTTCGTCGTGCTCGGGCTGGCACCGCTCACCGGCGTGCCGCTGCCGTTCGTCTCCTACGCGCCCACGAACCTGTGCGTGATGCTGGCGTCCGTTGGGCTTTTGCTCAACATCTCCTCACCGGGAGCAAGGCGACTAGAGGTGGTCAGGCCACCGAGTGAGAGCCCCGCTGATCGTGATCGGCGCCGGCGGGACCGCGGGGCACGTCGTGCCGGCGCTGGCGGTCGCCGACGCGCTGCGAGCTGATGGCTCGCCTCTCAGACCTCGACCAAGGACGTCGGCGCTGTGGCGGTCCGGCTGAACCATCGCGATGTGGCGGTCCGGCTGAACCATCCGGCCGAACCGATCAGCTCATCATCATCGTTCCGTACTGCGCGCGCACCGCTGAGCCGGACAGGATGCGATCGAACACTGCCACCTTGGCTATCGAACCTTGGAAGAAGGAGTCTCCGTCAAGGCTTCCGATTGCGAACGGGGCGGAGCCGGCTCTCGGCACCACGTGGAACTGCGCCAGGCTGGTTCGCTGGCGCGCGACGCCATCCTTGAAGATCTCGACCCAGCCCGCGGGTTCGGCGGGAGTCGCCCGCACGTCGAATTCAACGGTCACCATGATCCAGGCTCCGACGCGTACCGGATCTTGAAAGTACGAGCCCGAGCCTTTGCCGCCGGCGAGGTTGAAGGCATAGCCTGAGATACGGTTGGCCCGGCGCTCGGAGTTACCTCGCGAGTAGATCCGGAGTGCGTACTCGAATTGCCCCGGCCGTCCCTTGCCGAGCCACTCCACGTATCCCGAGCCCTCGGTTCGGCTGAAGCTCACGGTCGCGGGCCTGATCCAGGCTTCCAAGGTCAGTCCGCCGGTGTGGTCGATCGAGAGCAGCGGCGACGAGCGCACGGTCAGCGAATCGGAGCCGGAGAGGATTCCCGCCAGTTCGCCGTCGGGAAGCCGGGCGGTGCTTCGCATCACGCCGGCGCGGCGATAGCGGGCGGGTCCAACGCAGCCTTTCGGGGTGAGCTCATGAGCACCACGGCCCGGCTCCACGGAAATGAAGAGCACCGGGTGCATAGCCAGGGTGAGCCGGTCATAGCGGCTCATCCGAACGTCGGGGATACCGCCCATCGGACAGCCGGCCGCTGCTTCTCGTCGACCACGGGCGTGGACGTCTGCTTGAGACGAGCACCCCGCGACACATGCGATCGTCGCACTCACGAACAGGTGCCACAGTGCTCGGCGCCACAGTGCTCGGCGCCCGGTTCTGGGAGGCGGGCGATTCACCGCACCCGGAGCCAGACGACCCTTCCGGTCGCCAGCAGCGCTGCCACGACCAACGCCGTCACGATCGGCCAGGGGAGCCCGTGCGAATTGGCGGACGGGGTCTGGATGACGTCAAGCGAGACAGTCGTCATGGGAGGAAGCTCCGGACGGATGACGATCCGGTTGTCCTCCGGCACTCGATCCATCGCGTCCAGACCGGAAAGCGTCACGATGGGCACGTGCAGCTGCTTGACGCCCTGCAGGATGGTCGTGAAGGCCCGGATCGGATAACCCAGACGATCGGTGGGCAGCGCCTTGATCCGATGAAGAGTCACGATCAGCGTCGTGTGGTAGCGCAGCGCATCGCGAGCCGCCGTAATCACCCGGGACGGCGGCGTCGTCGTGGTGCGGGCCGTCACACTCCCCTCACCATCTCCCGGGCTCGCCACCTCGAGCGTCTTGACGCGCAGCGGAGACCCGTACGGATAAGCCTCAGGCGAGTTGTCGATCGTGCGCGCGAACTTGTAGAACCGGCCGACCACCCTGTCGAGAGCGGCGTTGATCGAGCCGTGCGGATATATGAGCCAGTTCGGAGCGCTGTTGAGCCTGGCCTGCTCGAGATATGAGGCGCCGTCCAGCAGGTCCTGCTCGTAGGCGCCCCACTTGCGCTCGTCTCCGTAGGCGGTGACGGCGTCCACGTGATGCTGGGTGTGGTTGACCATGTTCCAGCCCCATTGGTTCTGCAGCATCCTCAGCTGAAAGACGTTCAGGTAGCCAAAGGTCGGCAGCTCCGCGTACTTGCCGATTACCCCCACGTCTCCGGGCATGTCAAGCCGGTGCATGGCCGTCGCGGCGGGCAAGATCGACTGATATCCGTCGTCGAACACGAACACCACGGCTCCGGTGCGCTGTTGGGGCATCGACCTGATCCACGCGAGCTCCACCGTCGGACTGGGTCCTTTTCCGTCATCGGCGTCCATCGTCAGCCGGGCGGCGTCAACCGAGCTCCAATCGAACCGGCCGCCGAGCTGCCAATGTCCGGGAACGCCGGTGAGCGAGGACTCCCGGCCCAGCGACACCGTCATCCACTCCCCGGCATACAGGCTGTTATAGGAGTCGCGGAGCTCGATCCGAGCCGCGGATGACCAGTTGTGGTTCGACAAGCCCAAGGTGAGCGACCGGACGCGCTCGGGGTTGGTGATCCTCAGTCTCACCTGGAGGTTGGAGGCCGACAGGTTCGCCCGGGCGTTCGGGTCGGTCACGCTCTCTGACCCGACGGCCGCGGTGAGCTCCAGCGCTCGGCCTGGCGCCGCTCGCCCCGTGGCGACCGCCGAAGCCCGTCCCGAGCCCGAGGGCCTCCAGTTGTCAAGCGGAGACAAGCCGGATATCGCGCTCGTGACGCTCACCGGCGGCTTTGGATCGGTGGCGCTGGCGGTTTCCGGCCGGCCCGCTGACTCCCCGAGGCCGAGTCTGATCACGCGCCCGTGATCGTGGACGATCAGCCCGCTCTGGTCAGAGGTGACGGAGGCCGAGAACTGCGGATCCGACGGCCCCACCGAGATCAGGGTGGTGTAGGCGGCGTTGCGTCCACGTTGAGCGTAGGCGAGCGAGTAGCAGGGCTCGGTGATCTGATAGCGGACCGAGCACAGCCCGCTGGCGGGATCGTGCTGGTTGATGGCGCTGCTGAGGGTGATTCCCGAAGGCGCGAGTTGCCTGATCGTCACTGACTGCTGGGGCGAGGCTCCGCGACCGACCACCGTGAGCCCGGACCCTCCCAGCTTGGCGCCTGCGAACAGATGGAACATCTGCCGATAGTCGTGAACTCCAGACGAGCTCAGACGATCGATGACCAGGAAGTGATGAGGGTCGAGCATGATCAGCGTGCGCCGGTGGGAGACGCCGGGATAGAGTCCGCTGTAGCCGGACTGGTAGGTGACCCCGTCGCGCTGGATCAGCGCGCCGCTGAACGCATTTCCCTGCTGCTGGCTGCGCCCGTCCACGACGACTGTGTTGTGAGACGCCGTGCCGTGGAAGTAGTTGCGCATCGCACCATGGACATAGGTGTAGAGCCCGGGGCCCGGTAGGAGAGCCGCGCCCTCGTCATAGAGGGTGAACCCGAGTGCATCCAGATCACTGTGCGCGGTCCGGTACTTGCCCACGTTGAAGGTCAGGTAGGCCTGCTTGGCAAACGATGTGGGATTCCCCCAGCCCGAGCGCATGATCGTCAGCCCGGAGGCCGGAAAGAAGATGCTCGTCTTGGCGGGGACGCGCCCTGCCCGGCCCTGGCTGAGGACGTACCGGAACTCCGGGTACTCGTTCGCCATCGCAGCGAACGTGCCGTGATCGCGGATCGTCTCCTCCAACGATGCACCGAGTAGAGGGACCGTGTCGTTAGGCTGCAGCACGTAGGTCGCGTAGTTGGTCATCTGCCGCAGCCGAGCTGGGAAGTCGGGTGCTATCGGGGTATTGGTCTGCTGACCGAACCGGTAGATCTGCCAATACTTGTCGAGCTCGTACATGTGGTAGTAGGGCGAGTTCTCGATCAGGGCGCCGTCGCTGTCGATCAGCAGGCTGAGGCTCTGAGCCAGGCGGGTCCGAGCCGTGCTCAGCCAGCTCTGGGCTCCGGGAAGGCCTGGAAAGTCCACGGCCAGCTCCAGCAGGGCGGCGCTCTCGTTGGTCCCATGATTCATCTCGGGCTGATAGTGATTCGGATCCTCGAGGAAGCTGGCCGTCTTGCTCAGCTCTCTGATGAAGGCAACGCTCTCGGGCTCGGTCAATACGTGCGTGCGACGCAGCTCCCACCATTCATAGGTCAAGACCAGCGCGCGAAATGCCACCGCATGGTCATCTGCCCAGGCGCGAGACGAATGCGGCTCCGCACGGAAGAAGCTCTCGTCGATCGACAACAGCTCGTCGGCGTACTTGACCTGGCCGGTGCGCTCGTAAGCAGCCAGCAGGCTGACTGTGGGCCGCAGCGAGTAGTAGTAAAAGCGCCAGTAGACGGCGTGGTAAGGGTCGGCGCTCCACCGATCGCGGTCATCGATGGCGACCGGTTGATACCGGGGAACAGGGACCCGGCCTCTGAGCATGTCGTTGGCGTCCACGACCGACCCGGACGTGATCGCTGAATAGATAGCCTCCTTCGGGCCACCGTTCATCGGATACGTATCGAAGATGCGATCGGGCGTGTCGGTGCTCGTGCCGACGGTACAGACGAACCCGCCCGGGACGGTTGCCATCCGCTGGCCGGCGGCGCAGGAATGAAGCAACGGCTCGTCTTCGTACCAGGTGACGGCACTGCGGTAGCGCTTTGACAGCCAGTGGGCGACATTCGGGAACCGGATCGCCTCCGGCCAGACGTAGTTCGCAAGCTTCGCGGCGAACACGAACAGCACCAGGCAAAGCATCAGCCGAGTCGGCCAGCGCCGAGTGGGTAGTCGCCGGCGCCGGCGATCGCCCCGGCCGCTGCCGAGGTCCCGAGGTTCGACGGCCGCCGGAGACGCGGTCTCGGCGGGGCCGTCATCGAGGTCGATGATCACGGTCTAGCCGCGCGCCCAACTCATCTTCTTGATCGTCACCATCGAGTAGAAGACGAGCCAGGAGAGCAGGATGGTCGACATGAGGCTCATCAGCGGGCGATACATCCACCCGCTGCTGTCGGGCTCTTCGCGGCGAAACGCGAGTCCGAACATCGATCCGATCAGCGTTATTCCGGCCAGGTAGAGGAGCATTGACTCGAAGTTGCCATGCAACGGCATGTACACCAGGTGTCTGAACGCTACGAACGGTCCGGCCAGCACGAACAGGATGTGCAGGTAATAGAGCAGCGCGGGCAGGAACGGACGTCGCCAATAGAAGCTGCCGGTGAACCAAAGGTTGCGCAGGAAGCTCTTCTTCCACCGGACCTGCTGCTTGAGCAGCTGACCCATGGATTCGGGTACGACGGTCCACGCCCGGCTGGACTTCGAGTACACGACGTCCCAGCGCCTGTAGGGGTACTCGACCCGCAGGAACGGCGAGTCACCGTGAGCTCGCTTGAGTGCGGCGGCTCGGCGCTGGTCGATAAGCACGAACGCGGTCAGCGTCCGGTCTGTCGCAAAGCGAAACTCCTGACCGAGGAACCGGTCCGACTCCCAGGCCGGGATGTAGTTGAAGATCGCCTGCCGACGAAATACCGCCAGGGGTCCCGACACACAGCTGACTGAACCGAACACGCTCTCGAACGCCTTGCGCACCGAAAACTGACCTTCGTACCAGGAATCCTGGATCTTGGTCAGCAGGTTCCGCTGTGCGTTGAGCGCTCGGCAGTGTCCACTGACGGCGCCGACCTCAGGGTGGTTGACGAAAATGCCGACGGCGCGCTCGATCGCGTCCCAACGCCAGATCGAGTCGCTGTCGGAGAACGCCAGGATGTCGCCTCGCGCCTCGAGCATCGCGACGCCCAGGGCTCGTTTCTTGCCTTGATTTCGGCTCAACTTGATCACCCTGATGGGATGCCACGCGGCCAGCCGGTCCAGGACCTCGGGCGTGCCATCGGTCGAGGCGTCGTCGACGACGATCACTTCGCAAGCCCGATAGGTCTGACCGACGAGCGATCTCACGCATTGCTCGATGATCAACGCCTCGTTGTGGACCGCCACCATGCAGCTGACGGTCGGCAGGGAGGTCTGGCTCTCGATCGTCGAGCTCGCCCGCGGCTCCAGCGCCAGGTCCCGGTAGCGCAGGATCGCGAACGCCATCTGCACCAGCACCACCGCGGTCACGGTCACCCCGTAGACGTACAGCGCCGCGTTGGCATGGGCCAGGCGGAACTCGAGCTTGGCGAACAGAAAGATCGCCAGTCCCACCAGGATCACGAGCGCGATCAATCTCGAGTGCTGCCAGGGCGGCGACTCCGCCGAGCCCTGCGCCTTGCGCGGACGGTTGAACAAGCGCCCCGGGTTACGGAACATGACGATTTCGCGAAGCCGCGAGGGCGTACGTCGCGTCCAACACCAGCGCCGCCTCGCTGAAGGCCCCGGCATCGATCTCGTCGTGTCTGCAAGCCACGAGCACGAGGTCGTAATCGTCGACGTCCAGTTCGTCCCCGGCCGTCATCGGCAGATCGGGGTCGACGCAAGCGCCGCGGATCAGCGGGTCGTAGGCCGAGACCAAGGCGCCGCGCCGGCGTAGCCCAGCGACGATCTCCAGCGCCGGGGACTCACGCACGTCCGCGACGTTTGGCTTGTAGGCGAGGCCGACGACGAGCACCCGGGAGCCGCGCAACGGCTTGGCCGCCGATTCGAGGACCTCGGCGGCACGCTGCACGATCCGCGACGGCCGCGTGGCGATGCCCTGCATCGCCGCCGAGATCACCGGCGGGTAGATCCGCGCATCGCGCAACTGGGAGAGGAGATAGTGCGGATCGCAGGGGATGCAGTGCCCGCCCACGCCCGGCCCCGGACGAAACGGCATGAAGCCGTAGGGCTTGGTAGCCGCGGCCTCGATGATCTCGACCGGGTCGAGTCCCAGCGCTCGGCTGGCGTCGGCGAACTCGTTGGCGAACGCGATGTTCACGGCTCTGAACGTGTTTTCGAGCAGCTTCGTCATCTCGGCGGCCTCGGGCGATGAAACGAGGTGAACTCGCTTCGAGATCGTCGCCAGGACTCGCGCGGCAGCTTCCCCGCAGGCCTCGGTCGCGCCGCCGATTACCTTGGGTACGTCGGTGAGCTCAAAGCGCGCGTTGGCCGGGTCGATGCGCTCCGGCGCGAACGCGACGAACACATCGGTGCCCGCAATCAGGCCGCGCTCGGCCAAAGGCGCCATCAGCAGCTCCCGCGTGCAGCCGACGTAGGTGGTCGAGGTGAGCACAAAAGTCTGGCCCGTCCGCGCATGGGTGACGAGCTCCGTGCAAGCCGCTCGCAACGGCCCGAGATCAGGGCTCTGGCGCGAATCGACCGGGGTGGGGACGCAGGCGATGACGCAGTCGGCGTCGGTCAGCATCGACAGGTCGTCACCGATCCGAAACCGCTCCTCATTCAGCCTCGCCCTCAAGAGCCGCTCGAGGTCTGATCCCAGAAGATCGGGCTCGCCCGCGCGTATTGCCTGCAGCCGAGCCGGCGAGATGTCGATTCCGATTACTGACGAACCGGCTGCGTGCAGACCCAATGCCGTAGGCAGCCCGACGTAGCCCAGCCCCAGGATCGCGACTGTGCCCACGCGCGGCTGCACGGCGACCGCCGCCGGAGACGAGGTGCTGTCCCGGCGCTGGAGTAGCTCGGGTGGCGCTTCGGTTGCCAGTTGCGCCAAAGCGGGTGTGAAACCCTCATCCAGCGCCGAACTGCCGGACGCGAGGTCCTTGACGTAGCTCGTTCGCATTCTCTGCCCCTTTCGGCGCTTCCGCCGCCGAATCAACCTATTGCTAAATAAACCTGACTATTACTGAACCGGGCGGAAGAGTATCAGCCAGGGCCGGGCCAAGTCAGCGTGACCTCAAAAGTGAGCATTGGTATGCGAAGCTGCTGGCCGTTGCTCGCCGCCAACTCGCGTATCCAGAGGTGCTGAGACCGCCGCTCGCCGGGGGCCCGGCTGGTCGGCGCCGGCTCGCTGCCGTGGTAAGTGGTGCTGGGTGAGAGCCCCGTTGATCGTGATCGCCGCCGGCGGGACCGCGGGGCACGTCGTGCCGGCGCTGGCGGTCGCCGACGCGCTGCGAGCTGACGGCGCCGTGGTCGTCTTTTTAGGGGGGGAGCGCGCCGAGCGCGAGCTGGTGCCGGCTGCCGGCTACGAGCTGCGCAGCCTGCGCGTGGCGCCCCTGGCCCGCCGCAACCCGGGCGCCGCGGTTCGGGCCGCTGCCGTGGACGCGGCCGCGGTCGCGCACGCCGGGCGGCTTATCGCCGAGCTCTCCCCCGCGGCGGTGCTGGGCGCCGGCGGCTACGTGGCTGGACCCGTGGGACTGGCGGCGGCGCTGTCCCGGATGCCGCTCGTCCTGATGGAGTCAGATAGCCATCTGGGGCTGACCAACCGGCTGCTGGCGCCGCTGGCCCGGCGGGTCTGTCTCGCCTTCCCGATCGATGGCCGCGACGGGTCGCGCTACCGCGTGACCGGGCGTCCGGTGCCCGCGCCCGCCCGAGACCTCCAGGCGGCGCGGGTTCGCTTCGGCCTGGTCGGTGAGGAGCCATGCGTGCTGGTGTTCGGCGGATCGCAGGGGGCCCGGTCGATCAACCGGGCGGCGGTGCAGGCGTTTGCCGGCGCCCAATTTCACGTCCTGCACGCCGCCGGGACTCGTGACCTACCCGAACTGACCGCCCCCGGCCCGCACTACGACCTGCGCGGGTACATCTCGGGGTTCGGCGAGGCGCTGCTGGCCAGCGATCTCGTGGTCGCGCGCTCCGGGGGATCGGTGTTCGAGATTGCCGCCCATGGGCGCCCCATGGTCCTGATCCCGTACCCGTTCGCGACCGGCGATCACCAGAGTGAGAACGCACGCTTCATGGAGCACGCGGGAGCGGCGACGGTCATCCCCGACCGGGAGCTGACCGGGCCGCGGCTCGCGGCCGAGGTGGGGGGGCTGCTCGCCGACCCCAGCCGGCTGGCGGCGATGGCGCGCGCCTCGGCGGCCCTGGCCAAGCCTGACGCCGCCCGCGACATCGCCGGTGAGGTGCTGGCCACCGTGCGGCGGCAGTCGTAGCCCGGGCTGCTCGGTGAGTAAGACGCGTGCGGCGATCGCCCTCGCAGATTGCTTTGCCGCGACAACCGCCGCGGCTCACGGTCTGGTATCCAGCCTCGAGCCCCCACCGGACGTCTCGCACACGAGGGTTGACCTTCGCCGGCGCGGGTACGGAATGGGCCATGGCCGCATCTCGCCTAGTCGTCGCCGTCACTGGGCCTACGGGGACGTTCGGCTTTGGCCTGATGCCCCTGCTGGAGGCCGAGCCCCGGATCTCCAAGGTCGTCGGGATCGCCCGGCGACCGTTTCACCCGGCCGCCCACGGGTGGACCAAGCTCGAGTACCGCCGGGGCGACGTACGTGATCCACAGGCGCTGCGCGAGGCGTTCGCGGGAACGGACGTCGTCGTCCACCTCGCGTTCATGATCACGGGCAACGCTTCGGCACCGACCATCCGCGAGATCAACATCGACGGCACGCTGAACGCGTTTCGCGCCGCGCGGGCGACTGGTGCCAAGCGATTCGTGTACGCGTCCTCGGTTGCCGCCTATGGCTTTCATCGAGACAATCCGGTGGGGATGAAGGAGGATTGGCCGGTCCGTCCCGCCGACCGTCTGTTCTACGCCCAGGAGAAGGCGGAGCTGGAGCACCTGCTGGAGCACGAAGCCGGAATCGACGAGCGGCCGGCGCTCTACCTGCTACGGCCACCGATCGTCCTCGGCCCGCACGCGATGGGTGCCAAGGGAACGCTGCCGAGCCCGCTGGCGGGTCCAGGGCGCGTCGCGATGGACCTGCTCGGTCGGCTACCGATTCCGGTGCCCGCTCTGGCTCCCGACGTGCCGCTGCAGCTCATCCACGAGCAGGACGTCGGCCAGGCCCTGCTGCTGTGCGCACTCGGCAACGGCGCCCCCGGCGTCTACAACATTGCCGGCGACGGCGTGCTGACCGGCTCTGACGTCGCACGCGAGCTTGGCCTCTCGCCGATCCCGATACCCGGCCGGCTGGTGCACGCCGCCGCGCGGGCGGCGGCCGCGCTGCCGAAGCCTCCGGGCGTCTCTCCCGCCGCCGACTGGGTCGAGGCGCTGAGCCACCCGTCGATCATGAACACGAGCAAGGCCAAACGAGAGCTCGGCTGGAAGCCCAGGTACACCGGCGTGCAGGCGCTGCGGGACACGCTGCACCCGGGCGACGCTGGTGGCCCCCGGGACGCGGGCGTCGGCGGACCAGTCCTATAGCCTCGCCCCGAAATCGACAAACCGCGACCCCGAGGAGGCCGACGGATGCACCCGAACATCGAGGCGATCACCCGCGGGCCCGCCCGCTCCCGGGACCAGCCCAGGACGCGGCGCGCCATCTCCGCCGGCGTGCGCGAACGCTCCTGACCGGGGCGCGCCCCATCCGAGGCGACTGGACCGGTCGCCGGCTGCACTTCGTCGGCATCGGGGGAGCCGGCATGAGCGGCCTGGCGCTGATCGCCGGCGAGCTCGGGGCCACGGTCACCGGGTCTGACCGGGCGCCATCCAGCTACACCGAGCGTCTGGCCGCGCACGGCATCCAGGCCATCATCGGCCATTCCGAGGTCAACGTTCCCGCCGGCGCCGAGGTCGTCTACTCGACCGCTGTTCCCGCCGACAACCCCGAGCGCCGAATCGCCGCCCGGGAGCGCCACCGGGCGGATCTGCTCGCCGAGATCGCCGCGCTGCGCCGCTGCCTGGCGGTCACCGGCACCCACGGAAAGACCACGACGTCGGCGATGATCGTCCACGCGCTGCTTAGGGCCGGGCTGGATCCCTCGTATGTGATCGGCGGCGAGCTGCGCTCCACGGGCGCCAACGCGGGATGGGGCACGGGCGAGTGGATCGTCGTCGAGGCCGATGAGTCCGATCGCTCGCTGCTCAAGCTGTGGCCCGAGCTGGCGGTGCTCACCAACGCCGAGCTCGACCACCATTCGACCTACGCCTCCCGCCTGGAGCTCGAGCAGACCTTCAGCACCTTCATGGGACGGGCGGGGGAAGGGGCGGTGGTCTGGGATCGGCCGGCACTGCGGGCGCTGTGCCCGCCCGGGGCGATCGGCTACGACGCTCCAGGCGCCGTCCTGCACCCGGGCGGCTCCCGCTTTCAGTGGCGCGGCATCGAGGTCGAGCTGTCGGTCCCCGGGGCCCACAACGCCATCAATGCCGCCGGGGCTCTGACCGCCTGCGCGCTGGCGGGGGCGCCGCCCAGCCCGGCGGCGGCCGCCCTGGCCGACTTCCAGGGGGCCCGGCGCAGGCTGGAGCGGGTGGGCGAGACGAAGTCGGGGGCCGCGATCTACGACGACTACGCTCACCATCCGACGGAGGTCGAGGCGGCGATCGCGGCCGCCCGGACGCTGGCGGCGGGCCGCCTGGTGGCCGTGTTCCAGCCGCACCTGTACTCGCGAACACGCGCGCTGGCGCGGCGCTTCGGGGACGCGCTGGCGGGCGCCGATTCGATCGTGGTGGTGCCCGTATATCCGGCCCGCGAGCGTGCCGAGGACTTCCCGGGCGTCGACGGTCGGCTGGTGGCGGCGGCGGCGGCCGATGCCGCCAAGGGCCGGGCGGTCGCCTGGCTGCCCGGGTTCGGTCCCGCCCAGGACTACCTGCGGGCCACGCTGGGCCCCGGTGACCTGTGCCTGATGATGGGCGCGGGCAACATCGACTCGCTCGGCCGGTCGCTGGTCGCCTGAAGAGCGCCCCAGGGCAACTGCCGGTCGGCCATCTACTCTGGCGACGGATGTCAGAGCTTCCCGACGGTGTCACGCGTGACTTCCCGCTGGCCCGGCTGACGACGATTCGCACGGGCGGCCCGGCCGAGCTGTTCGCTCGCCCCGGCTCGGTGGCGGCCCTCCAGGAGCTGCTGGCCTGGGCCGGCGACCAGAGCCTCGAGGTAGGGGTCGTGGGGTCCGGGTCGAACCTCCTGATTGCGGACGCCGGCGTCCGCGGACTCGTGCTCAAACTTGACCAGGAGCTCACCCAGATCCAGCTGGATGGCACGCGCATCAACTGCGGCGGGGGCGCGCGCCTGCCCGCGGTCTCGGCACAGGCCGCCCGGGCCGGTCTGCGCGGCATCGAGTTCGGGGTCAACATCCCGGGAACGGTGGGTGGGGCCGTGCGGATGAACGCCAACGCCTACGGCGGGGAGCTGGCCGCCGCGCTTGACTGGGTCGACGTGGCCAGCGCCGCGGGCACCGAACGCCGCGCTCCGGAGCAGCTCGGCTTCGCCTACCGGCGGTCGGCGCTGCGCGCCGGCGAGGTCGTCGCCCGGGCGGCGTTCGCGCTCCGGCGAGGGGCCGCCGAGGAGGTCAAGACGACGCTGGCCGACATGCGCCGCCGGCGGCGCGAGGCGCAGCCCTCGGGGATCAAGACGTTCGGCTCGACCTTCAAGAACCCCGACGACCCCCGCGCCGAGGGACGCAGCGCCGGCCAGCTGCTCGAGGCGGCAGGCTGCCGGGGGCTGCGGCTCGGGGACGCGAGCTTCTCGGCCAAGCACGCCAACTTCGTCGAGAATCATGGGCAGGCGACGACCGCGGATGTGATCGCGCTGATGGCGGAGGGGCGCCGGCGCGTCCAGGAGCGCTTCGCCGTGACGCTGGTACCCGAAGTCCAGACGCTGGGGCCCGTCTCGTTCCCGAGCGACTGGAACCGATCATGAGCAGACCCCAGAGCGCCTTGCGCGGCCGGGGTGTGGCGCCGGTCCGCGGGCGCACTCGGCCGCGACGGCGGCGCCGGCACGCGCGGCTGCCCCGGGTGCCCGTACGGCTGCTGATCGCGATCGTCGTCGGGGTCGCGGTTCTGGGGGGGGCCTGGTTGTGGCTGCGTGATTCCTCGCTGGTGGCGGTGCGACGAGTGACAGTCACCGGCATCAGCGGTCCCGACGCCGCCCAGATTCGTTCCGCGCTCGTCGCGTCGGCCCGGAGCATGACCACGCTCGATGTCAAGATCGGGCACCTGCGCACCGTGGTCGCGCCCTATCCGGTGGTCAAGAACCTGCAGGTGAGCACTCAGTTTCCCCACGGGATGAGGATCGCGGTCGTCGAGCAGGTGCCCGTCGCCGTGGTCGTGGCGGCGGGCCGGCGCACGGCTGTATCCGCCGACGGAACCCTCCTGCGCGACGCGGTCCCGAGCGCCTCGCTGCCCTCGATCGCGGTCGCCGTCGCCCCCGCGGGAACCCACGTGACGGGCGGCACACGGGCGCAGGTGCAGCTGCTGGCCGCCGCCCCCTACCCGTGGCTGGCCCGGATCGGCCAGGTCTCGAGCAACGCCACGCACGGACTGGTGGCCCAGTTGCGCGACGGGCCGAATGTCTACTTCGGAGCCCCCAACGAGCTCGGCGCCAAATGGGAGGCGGCGGCCCAGGTGCTGGCCGACCCGAGCTCCTCGGGCGCCGCCTACGTCGATGTCACCGATCCGGCGAGACCGGCTGCCGGCGCCGGCTCGGCCCCGGCTACGACGTCCCCGGCTACGACGTCCCCGGCTACGACGTCCCCGGCTACGACCTCCCCGGCTGCGACCTCCCCGGCGAGCGGCGCCACCGGCTCGTCGCCGGCGACCATGGGCAGCTCCGGATCGGGATCCACGAGCCCCTCGCCGAACGGGGCCAGCGTCACGGGATCAGGCGCTCCCAGCGGGGGATGAACCTCGACTAGAGGGTTACCCTTAGTCTCGGGCGAACTCTCCGCTCTGATCGAGACTCCTGCAATCTGCAACGATTGTTGCGATCGGCTGCGGGGCGTTGACACAGCGCTCCGATAGGCCATAACGTGCCAAACTGGCCGCAAACGGAGAGCGTGCCAGAAACTCTAAACCATACCTAGAGGGTCGGACGAACACTCATGGAAAGCGGAAGCTACCTCGCAGTCATCAAGGTCGTCGGCGTCGGCGGAGGCGGGACCAACGCCGTCAACCGGATGGTCGACGCCGGCCTGCGGGGGGTCGAATTCGTGGCCTGCAACACCGACGCCCAGGCGCTGGCGATGTGCGATGCCGACATCAAGCTCAACATCGGTCACGATCTGACCAAGGGGCTCGGCGCCGGCGCCAATCCCGACGTCGGCCACGGAGCGGCCGCCGAATCGCGGGATGACATCAAGGAGGCGCTCAAGGGCGCCGACATGGTCTTCGTCACCGCCGGTGAAGGCGGCGGTACCGGCACCGGGGCGGCCCCCGTGATCGCCGAGATCGCCAAGAGCGAGATCGGGGCCCTGACCGTGGGTGTGGTCACCAGGCCGTTCTCGTTCGAGGGCACGCAGCGTGCCCGGCAGGCCCAGGAGGGGATCGAGCGCCTGCGCGAGAACGTGGACACGCTGATCGTGATCCCCAACGAGAAGCTGCTGGCGATCGTGGAGCGGCGCACCACCGTCCTGGACGCCTTCCGCGAGGCCGACAACGTGCTGCGCCAGGGCGTCCAGGGGATCACCGACCTGATCACGATTCCCGGCCTCATCAACCTCGACTTCGCCGACGTGCGCACGATCATGCACGAGGCGGGCAGCGCCCTGATGGGCATCGGGACCGCGGGCGGCGAGAACCGGGCCGCCGAGGCGGCCAAGGTCGCGATCTCCTCGCCGCTGCTGGAGGAGTCCGTGGAGGGGGCGATGGGAATCCTGCTCAACATCACCGGCGGCCACGATCTCGGGCTGTTCGAGGTCAACGAAGCCGCCGAGATCGTCCAGAGCGCGGCCGATTCCAACTCCAACATCATCTTCGGCGCGGTGATCGACGACACCATGGGCGACGAGGTCCGGGTCACGGTGATCGCCACCGGCTTCGACCACGGCCGGCGCGGGGCGGGCGGGGTGGGTAGAGCTCGGGAGACGACCCGGCGCGAGCGCCGGGACCGCGACGTGACCATGGACGACCGGCAGCGCTCGTCGCTGGAGATCTCCGAGGACGAGATCGACATCCCGTCGTTCTTGAAGGACCGCTGAGTCAGCGCGCCGGCACCGGCAGGTGAGCGCGCAGGCGCCGGTAGGTCCGCGCCCGGGCGTCGGCAGGCTCGTGTACTAGCCTGCCGAATGTGACCCCGGCCGAGCAGACGCTGCGCACGAGCCCCCTGCACGACAGCCATCTCGCCGCCGGCGCGCGGCTCGTGCCCTTCGCCGGCTGGGAGATGCCCGTCCAGTACGAGGCGATCAAGGCCGAGCACCTGGCGGTGCGACGGGACGTGGGTGTGTTCGACGTCTCTCACATGGGCCAGATCGAGACCCGAGGCCCGGCGGCGCTCGCCCTCCTGCAACGCCTGCTCTCAAACGATCTGCGCCGCCTGCCCGAGGGTGGAGCCCAGTACAGCGTCATGTGCACGCCCGAGGGTGGGATCCTGGACGACCTGTTCACCTACCGGCTCGCCGAGTGCCATTTCCTGACCGTCACCAACGCCGCCAATCACGAGCGTGACCTGGCCTGGTTTCAGCGCCACGCCCCGGACTTCGACGCCGACGTCACCGATCGGATCAGCGACTTCGCGATGCTGGCGGTGCAGGGCCCGCGCGCTCGGAGGCTGCTCACCGGGCTGGCCGACGGCTCGCTGCCGGCGAGAATGCACTGCTGTGAGCGCACGATCGCCGGGACGCCGATGCTGGTCTGCGGGACCGGCTACACGGGCGAGGAGGGCGTCGAGCTGTTGCTGGCGCCCGAGCGGGCCGCCGAGGTCTGGGAGGCGATCGTGGCTGCGGGGGCGACACCCGCCGGTCTCGGCGCGCGAGACACGCTGCGCCTCGAGGTCTGCTATCCGCTGTATGGCAACGACATTGCGTTGGACCGGGGGCCGATCGAGGCCGGCCTGGGCTGGTGCTGCCGCGAGGCGACCGGCTTCATCGGCTCGGAGACCGTCGCCCGGGTCCGGGCCGAGGGACCGGCCCAGCGGCTGGTCGCGTTCTGCATGCGGAGCCCCGGCATCGCCCGCCACGGCAACCCGATTGCCGGCGGCGGCGAGGTGACGAGCGGGACCTTCTCGCCCTGCCTGGAGCGAGGGGTCGGCATGGCCTACGTGCCCGCCGAACGCGCCGAGCCCGGCGAGGAGCTCGAGATCGACGTTCGCGGCACGGCGCGCACCGCCGGGGTCGCGGCCAAGCCCCTCTACCGCAAGGAGCTCTGAGCCCGTGGCCGATCCCAGCTATCCGTCTGACCTGCTCTATCACCCTGAGCACGACTGGGCTCGCGTGGAGGGAGGTGAGGCGACCTTCGGGATCACCTGGTACGCCCAGGACGCGCTCGGCGAGGTCGTGTTCTTCGAGGCGCCCCAGGTCGGCGCCCAGATCGCCAAGGACGCCCCCTACACCGAGGTCGAGTCGGTCAAGGCGGTCTCGGACGTGATCGCTCCGCTGTCAGGCGAGATCGTGGCCGTCAACGAGGCGCTCGCCGACAGCCCCGAGACGATCAACGAGGATCCCTACGGCGACGGCTGGCTGGTCAGGGTCAAGCTCTCGGATGCCTCCGAGCAGGATGCGCTGCTCGAGGCGTCCGCCTACGAGGCGTCGCTTGACTAGATACACCCCGGCCACCGAGTCAGACCGCCGGGAGATGCTGGCGGCGATCGGCCTCGCGTCGGTCGAGGAGCTGTTTGCCGACATCCCCGAGAGCCTGCGGCTCCGCGACGGCCTCGCACTGGACTCGGGGCGCCCCGAGCAGGAGGTCTATGACGAGTTGCGCGCCCTGGCGGCGCGCAACTCCAGCACCGAGGACGAGCTCAGCTTCCTGGGGGCCGGCATGTATGACCACTACGTCCCGGCGCTGGTCGATTCGATCACCAGTCGCTCCGAGTTCCTGACCCCGTACACGCCCTACCAGCCAGAGGTCTCCCAGGGCGGCCTGCAGGCGATGTTCGAGTATCAGACCGCGATCTCGGAGCTCACCGGCCTGCCCGTGTCCAACGCGTCGGTGTACGAGGGCCCGAGCGCCGTGGCCGCCGCCGGCTACGTGGCCAAGCTGACCAACGGCCGCACGCGGTTCGTGGTCTCCCGCGGGATGCACCCGCACGCGCGCGAGACGCTGCGCACGCTGGCCCACGGCTGGGAGATGGAGGTCGTCGAGGCCCCGCTGAGCGGCGGCGTGACCGAGCTTGCGGAGCTCGACGAGAGCGTGAGCGCCGTGCTCGTCTCCCAGCCCAACTTCCTGGGCGCCGTCGAGGACGTGCGGGCGCTGGCCGATCGCGCCCACGAGGTGGGCGCCCTGTGCATATGCGCTTGCGATCCGCTGCCGCTGGCGTTGCTGCGCTCGCCGGGCGACTGCGGCGCCGACATCGCCGTGGGGGAGGGGCAGACACTCGGCAACCGGCTGGACTTCGGCGGTCCCTCGTTCGGGTTCTTCGCCACCACCGAGGCGCTGATCCGCCGGATTCCCGGACGGATCGCCGGAGAGACGCGAGATCTGGATGGCAAGCGGGGGTTCGTGCTCACCCTCCAGACCCGTGAGCAGCACATCCGCCGGGAGAAGGCGACCTCCAACATCTGCACCTCCCAGGCGCTCAACGCGCTGGCCGGCGTCATCTACCTGAGCTGGCTGGGCCGCCACGGGATCGTCGAGCTCGCCGAGCTGATGCTCCAGCGGACCGCCTACGCGCGGGAGCGCCTGAGCGCGCTGGACGGAGTCCGGGCGCTGCACGACCAGCCGGTGGTGCGGGAGTTCGCCGTCGAGCTGAATGCTCCCGTGGACGCCGTCCGGGAGCGTTGCCTCGCCCAGGGGGTCAATCCCGGCTACCCGCTGGCCCGCGACTACCCCGAGCACGCGGACGGGTTGCTGGTGGCGATCACCGAGCGGCGCTCCCGGGCCGACATCGACCGTCTCGTGGACGTGCTGGGACAGGCCGTGGCCTCGGCGCGCGAGCGTCATGCCGAGCCGAGCCGGACATGAGCGCCGCCGAGCAGACTCCACCCGTGCGGGGCATGATCGCCGGCGCCGACGACGCGCTGACCATCTTCCAGCGCTCCAAGGCGGGCCGCCGGGCGTTCGTGGCGCCGGACCTCGACGTTCCCGAGCGCCCGCTTGACGAGCTGCTGGCGCCCGAGCTGCGCCGGCCGGCTCCCGCGCGGCTGCCCGAGGTCTCAGAGCCCGAGATCGTTCGCCATTACAACCGGCTGTCCAAGCGCAACTTCGATCTGGACACCGGCTTCTATCCGCTCGGCTCCTGCACGATGAAGCACAACCCGAAGCTGCACGAGCGAGTTGCGGCGCTTCCCGGTCACGCCAAGCTGCATCCGCTCCAGGACCCCGGGCGTGCCCAGGGTGCGCTGGAGCTGATGTGGCGCCTGCAGGACGCCCTGGCGGAGATAGCCGGTCTTCCCCACGTCTCGCTGCAGCCCTCGGCCGGCTCCCATGGCGAGCTGGCCGGCGTGCTCCTGACCCGGGCCTTCCACGAGGATCGCGGTGAGCACCGCACCAAGGTGCTCACTCCGGACACTGCCCACGGGACCAACCCGGCCACGGTGACGATGGCCGGCTACGAGGTCGTCAAGGTCGGCACCGACGAGCTGGGCAACGTGGATCTCGACGACCTGCGGGCCAAGGCCACCGACGATGTGGCCTGCCTGATGCTCACCAACCCGTCGACGCTGGGCCTGTTCGAACCGGGAATCGAGGAGATCGCCGGGATCGTCCACGGCATCGGCGCGACGCTGTACTACGACGGGGCCAACCTGAACGCGATCATGGGCATCTGCCGGCCCGGCGACATGGGCTTCGACATCGTGCACTTCAACCTGCACAAGTCCTTCACCCAGCCCCACGGCGGGGGCGGCCCGGGCGCGGGCCCGATCGCGGTCTCGGACCGGATCGAGCCGTTCCTCCCGCGGCCGCAGGTGGTCAGACGCCGGCGCTCGGAGAACGGAAGCACGGCCGACGAGTCCTATTTCGACCTCGACTACGACCGTCCCAAGTCGATCGGGCGGCTCCGGGGCTTTCAGGGCAACTACGGCGTGTTCGTGCGTTCCTACGCCTATATCCGCTCGCTGGGCGCCGCCGGGCTGCGGGACGTCTCAGAGGTGGCCGTGCTCAACGCCAACTATCTGCTCGCCAAGCTGCGCGCCGACGGGGTCATGCAGTATCTGCCCGCCGCCTACGAGCGGATCTGCATGCACGAGTTCGTGCTCTCGGGAGCGCCGATGAAGCGCGAGCTCGAGGTGCGCACCCTGGATCTGGCCAAGCGGCTGCTCGACCACGGCGTGCACCCGCCGACGGTCTACTTCCCGCTGCTGGTCGAGGAGGCGCTGCTGGTCGAGCCCACCGAGACCGAGACCAAGGAGACTCTGGATCGGTTCGCCGAGATCCTGTCCGAGATCCTGCGCGAAGCCCGGCAGGATCCCGAGATCGCCCGCGGCGCCCCGTACACGACACCCGTGCGGCGACTCGACGAGGCGGGCGCCGCCCGCCGCCCGGTCGTCCGCCAGCCGCTCGCCGACGGCTGATCCGCCTGCTGTAAGCATGCGATTCGTGATCTTCGGAGCGGGCGCGATCGGCGGCGTCGTCGGCGCTCGGCTGCATCAGGCCGGCCACCGGGTGATGCTGATCGCCCGGGGCGCCCACCGAGAGGCCATTTGCGGCGACGGTCTCGTGCTCGAGACTCCGGTGGAGCGCTCGGTGTTGAAGGTGCCCGTCGCCGGCGATCCGAGGGGTGTGGACTGGCAGGACGGCGACGTGGTGCTGCTGACCACCAAGAGCCAGGACGCCGGGAGCGCCCTGATCGCGCTGCGCGACGCGGCCGGTCCCGAGATGCCGGTCGTCTGCCTCCAGAACGGCGTCGAGAACGAGCGGCTGGCGCTTCGCCTGACCGACCCTGTGTATGGCGGCGTGGTCATGCTCCCGGCCACGCATCTGACGCCCGGCAAGGTGGAGGCCTACGGCACCAAGCTCACCGGGTTGATCGATCTCGGTCGCTATCCCGAGGGTCTCGACGACCGCTGCCGGGAGGTGTGCAGCGCACTGGCGGAGTCGAGCTTCAGCTCACGTCCGGCCCCCGACGTGATGCGCCTCAAGCGCGCCAAGCTCCTGCTCAACCTGGGCAACGTCGTGCAGGCGCTGTGCGGACCGGGGGAGGGCAGCGACGAGCTCACCGAGCTGGCCCGGGCCGAGGGACGGGCGGCGCTGGCGGCCGCGAGCACGGACTTCGTCGCCGAGGAGGTCACCGACATGCAGGGCCGCTGGGAGCGCCTGGGGGTCGCGGAGATCCGCGGTCGCCGGCGCCCCGGCTCGTCGACCTGGCAGAGCCTGGCACGCGGTGCCGGAAGCGTCGAGACCGACTACCTAAACGGCGAGATCGTCCTCCAGGGCCGGCTGCACGGGGTCCCGACCCCGGTCAACGCGGCCCTGTGCGCGATCGCCGCGCGGGCCGCCGGCCAAGGCGACGGATCGGGTGCCCTGGGGTCGATCTCCGCCGCCGACGTCCTGGCGGCCGCGGCGTGAGCGCGGTCCCCGACCCAGTGGCGGCCGCGGCGTGAGCGCCGTCGCCGACCCCCGGATCGCGGCTGGCGCCGGCGCGATCGCCGCCCGCGCCCCAAAGGAGCTCGCCCAGCTGGTGGACGTCTCCTCGCCGTCGGGCGACGTGCGGGGAGCCGAGCAGGCGCTGGCCCTGTGCGCGGAGCTGCTGCCCGCCGGGATGACGCTGCAGCGTCCGACGTGCTCCACGCCGGGCTGCGCCCCCGACCTCGTTGCCCGGCTGACCGGCACCGGACACCGCCGGCTGCTGCTCCTCGGCCACGTGGACACGGTCATCGGCCACGCCGCCCATCAACCGTTGCGCGCCGCGGGCGAGCGGCTCTACGGCACCGGGACCGCGGACATGAAGGGGGGCGTGATCCTGGGCCTCGGGGTCGCCCGGGCCCTGGCCGCTCAACGCGAGGCCTTCGCGGAGCTCTCGGTGCTGCTGGTCTGCGACGAGGAGTGGCGGACCGCGCCGTTCGTGCACGCGCCGCACTTTGCCGGTTACGACGCGTGCTTGTGCTTTGAGGCCGGAGAGCGCACAGCCGGCGGAGACGAAGGTGTCGTGGTGCGCCGCAAGGGCGCCGGCACGCTGAAGGTGACGGCCACCGGCCGGGCGTCGCACTCGGGCAGCGCGCCTGCCAGCGGGCGCAACGCGCTGCTCGCCCTGGCGCGGGTCGCCGAGGCGGTGGCGCAGCGCAACGACCCCGACGGCCCGCAGAGCCTGAGCGTCGTGCCCACCGTCATCCGCTCCGGGGAGGCGTTCAACATCGTTCCCGCCGCCGGCGAGCTGGTGTTCGACCTGCGCGCCGCCCACGTCTCGGCCTTCAACGCCGTCAAGGCCGCGGTACCCGGGGAGATCGAGGGCGTCTCGCTGCAGGCCAGGATGGAACGGCTGTGGCCCGGGATGGACTCTGAGCGGGCGACGGCGGGCCTGATCGAAGCGGCCGGCGCCCGCCTGGGACGCCGCATCGCTGGCGTGGCCCGGGGCGGGGCCAGCGACGCCAGCCACTTCGCCGATACCGTCGCGCTGACCGTGGACGGACTCGGTCCCCGCGGCGGCGGCGCTCACACGCCTGAGGAGTTCGTCTTCGCCGCAGCGCTGCGCCAGCGCGCCGAGGTGGCGCTGGCGCTGGCGCTCGAGGTCCTGGGCGACGACCTTAAGAGTTAGCGAATATGCCGCCTCCAGGCCTGCCGCCGGGCTCGCTCACCTGCGATCCTTACAGGACATGAGCACGCTCAAGTCAAAGCTCGGGTCCCAGCGCCAGTCCCGGGAGGGATTGACGCTGCTGGCGGGAATCGTCGCGCTGATGTGGCTGGTCGAGGCGGCCAACGCCGTCGATGGCGGCGGCCTGGACACCGGCGGTGGCATCTATCCCCGTAACGTCGGCCACCTGTGGGCGATCTTCACGGCTCCGTTCCTGCACGCGAACTTCTACCCCCACCTCGTCGACAACACGATCCCGCTGCTGTTCATGGGGGTCATCATCGCCCTGCGCGGCGCCCGCCGGCTGGCGCTGGTGACGCTGATCGTGATCGTCGTCGGCGGGCTGGGAACGTGGCTGATAGCGCCTGCCCACACAGACACGTTCGGGGCCAGCGGGCTCGTGTTCGGATACGCGACCTACCTGTTCGCGCGCGGCCTGTTCGATCGCAGCCTGGTCGAGGTCCTGATCGGCGTCGTGGTGGGCGTCGTCTGGGGCGGCGCCCTGATATCCAGCGTGGTTCCCCACGCCGGGGTCTCCTGGCAGGCGCACGTCTGCGGGGCGATCGGCGGAGTCGTGGCCGCCTGGTGGCTGGCCGGGCGCGGGCAGCACAGGCGCGCGGGCGGGGCGGGCGGCGGCGCGGGCGGCGCGCCCGGCGGGACCGGCGGCCGCGCCGGTGGTGCCGGTGGCCCGGGCGAGCGGTCGCTGCACGACGCGCTGGATCGCGCTCTGGCTCAGTAGCCTCCAGCCCCGATGCGGATCTTCTCGGGCATCCAGCCCACGGGGCGAAAGCACCTGGGCAACTACATCGGCGCCATCGCCCAGTGGGTGGCCGGTCAGGACCGCGGCGAGGCGATCTACTGCATCGTCGACCTGCACGCCATCACGATGGCCTACGAGCCCGCCGGGTTGCGTGAGTCCGTCTATGACACGGTCGCCACGCTGCTGGCGGCCGGCCTGGATCCCGAGCATTGCATCTTCTTTCGCCAGAGCGATGTCTCCGAGCACCCCGAGCTGACGTGGCTGTTGTCCAGCGTGACCTCGTTCGGCGAGCTGAACCGGATGACCCAGTTCAAGGACAAGGCGGGCGCCCAGCGCGAGCTGGTGTCGGCCGGCCTGTTCACCTACCCGGTGCTGCAGGCCGCCGACGTGCTCGCCTACCGGGCCGACGAGGTTCCGGTGGGCGACGATCAACGCCAGCACGTGGAGCTGATGCGCGACGTCGCAGAGCGCTTCAACGCCCGCTTCGGAGGCGGCCGGGACATCCTCGTCGTGCCCGAGCACCGGATCCCCGCCGTCGGCGCCCGGATCATGGACCTGCAGGTCCCCGACCGCAAGATGTCGACCACCGGCGGCAGTCCGCAGGGCACGGTGCTCGTGCTCGACGAGCCCGAGACGGTGGCCAAGAAGATCCGCTCGGCGGTCACCGACACCGGCTCGGAGGTCCGGCGCGCCCCGGACAAGCCGGGCGTCTCGAACCTGGTCGAGATCCTGGCCGCGGTTCGGGGCATGGTCCCCGAGCAGGTGGAGCGCGAGTTCGACGGGTCGGGCTATGGAGCCTTCAAGCAGGCCGTGGCCGACTCGGTGATCGAGTATCTCGCCCCGGTCCGCGAGCGCTACGAGGAGCTGCGCGCCGACGAGCGCGAGCTCGAGCGCGTCCTGTCGGCGGGCGCCGACAAGGCTCGGGCCATCGCTTCGGACACGCTGCGCGACGTGCGCGCCGCGATGGGGGTGGGAGCGGTCCGACCTCACGGTTAACGTCTAGCCCGTGAGCCTTCCGTTCCCGGAGCTGGACCTCGACGTGTTCGCGGGGCCGTTCGATCTGCTGCTGACGCTGATCCTGCGCGAGGAGGTCGACCTGCTGGAGGTCGACCTGGCCGAGGTGGTGATCACCTACGTCGACCACCTCGAGCACCGGGGCGAGCTCGACCTGGAGGCGGCGACGGAGTTCCTGGTGCTGATCGCCGCCCTGCTGGAGCTCAAGTCGCGGCTGCTGCTGCCGGGCGAGGAGATCGAGGAGATCGACCTGGACCCGGGCGAGGCGGCGGAGGAGCTGCTGGCTCGCCTGCTTGCCGCCCAGCGCTACCGCACGGCCGCCACCTACCTGAGCGAGCGGCTGCAGGCGCAGGCGGGCCATCGCTTCCGCTCGGCCCCGCTGCCCCCCGGCCTGCGCAAGGCGCCGCTCCAGGACGCGACCGCCGTCTATCCCGCCGGGATCCTGGCCGGGGCGATCGGCGACCTGCTGCAGGTGCCGCCACCGGTGGACGTGCGCCACATGACGATCGCCAAGGTGACGGTCGCCGAGCGTCTGGCCCACCTGCGCGCGCTGCTGGCGCGGGGAACGTTCACCTTCACCCAGGCCGTCGCCCGCGCGGATCGCGTGACCGTGGCCGTCACCCTGTACGCGCTGCTGGAGCTCTACAAGCAGGGCGAGGCGACCTGGACCCAGGACGAGCCATTCGCCGAGATCACCGTCCAGGCCCAGGCGGCGGCTCCGCGGAGGCTGACCGCGTGAGCGACACCGACGGCACGGTGGAGCTGGAGCGCACCCTGGAGGCGCTCCTGTTCCTGAGCGCCGACCCGGTCCCGGCGGCCGCGCTCGCGCAGGCGACCGGCCACGAGCGCCACGAGGTCGTGACCGCGCTGGAGCGCCTGCGCGAGTACTACGAGTTCGAACGGCGCGGGCTCGTGGTCCGCGAGCTGGCCGGTGGCTTCACGCTCACCAGCCACCCCGATGCCGAACCGGCCGCCCGGCGCCTGCTGGCCAGGCCGCGCACCCCGCCCCTGACGGGCGCGCAGGCCGAGACCCTGGCCATCGTGGCCTACCTGCAGCCCGTATCGCGTCCCGAGATCGCTCGCATCCGGGGGGTCAGCGCCGAGTCCGCGGCCGCCACGCTGCTCGAGCGGGGGATGATCGAGGAGGCCGGCAGATCGCAGTTCGGAGCCATCCTGTACCGCACCACCGAGCTGTTCTTGAAGTTGTTCGGGCTCGCGGAGATAGGCGAGCTGCCCGAGCTCTCGGGCTTCGATCCCGGACCCGAGTTCGAGAACGAGCTGCGCGAGCGGCTGCTGCGGGCCGGCGAGGCGCGGGCCGGAGTCGCCGGGGTGGGCGGGGTGGCCACCGTCGCGTCCGGTTCGGTGCAAAGCGAAGCGGACGACTCAGCCGCTCCCTAGCCGAGCACGGGGCGTGCGAAGACCGTGGCGCCACCGGTTCAGCCGGGCCGGGCGGCGGCCGCCAGCTGCCCGCAGGCGGCCGCGATGTCGCGTCCCCGGGTCAGGCGCACCGTGGCCCCGACGCCGCGGCGCTGCAGCTCGGAGCGGAAGGCGTCGATCGCCTTCGGGCTGGAGCCCTGATAGGGCGAGTCGGTCGGGTTGTAGGGGATCAGGTTGACCTTGAAGATCCGGGGGTCGAGCAGCTCGGCGAGCTGCCGGGCCTGCACGTAGGAATCATTGACCCCGGCCAGCATCACGTACTCGACGAACACCATCCGACGCTTGCGCTCGTAGTAGGCGCGGCAGGCGGCGAGCACATCGGCCAGGGGGTAGCGGTCGTTGACGGGCATCAGCTCGGAGCGCAGCGCCTCGTCGGCGGCGTGCAGCGACAGGGCGAGCCGGATCGGCATCGGCTCGGAGCCCAGCCGCTCGATTCCCGGGATCCAGCCCACCGTCGAGATCGCGGTGCGGCGATGGCCGATGCCCAGGTCGGGGAGCTTCGCGCACGCCGCCAGGACCCCGTCGAGGTTCATCATCGGCTCGCCCATGCCCATGAACACGGCGTGATCGACGGGCCCCAGCCTGCGGAAGTGCAGCGCCTGGTCGAGGATCTCCGAGGCGGTCAGGTTGCGCCCGAAGCGCATCTGACCGGTGGCGCAGAAGCTGCAGGTGAGCGGACAGCCCGACTGCGAGGACAGGCATAGCGAGTGGCGGCCGTCCCGATAGCGCATCAGCACCGCCTCCAGCGGACGCCCGTCCACGGTCGCAAACAGCGTCTTGATGGTTCCGTCACGGGAGCGCGCCTCCTCCTCGACGCTCAGGCTCGAGAAGGGGACGGCCTCGGCCAGCCCGGCTCGCAGCTCCCGGGGCAGATCGGTCATCTCGTCAAACCCGGTGGCGCCCTGAGCGACCCACCTCCAGACCTGCCGGGCCCGGTAGCCGGGCTCGCCGAGCTGCGCGAGCGTCCGTTGCAGCAGGTGCGAATCCATGCACCCTATGGTGACAGCGCAAATGCGACTCTCGAAGTTCCTGGCCACGGCCGGGGTGGCGTCCCGTCGTGGGGCCGAGGTGCTGGTGCGCTCGGGAAGGGTGACGGTGGCCGGCCACCCGGCCACCGACCCGGCCCGAGACGTAGGACCGTCCGACGCCGTCGCCCTGGACGGCGAGCCCGTCGGCGGCGCTCCCCGGCGGGCCGTCTACGCCGTCAACAAGCCGGCCGGGGTGGTCTCCACCTCACGCGATCCCCAGGGCCGGCCGACGGTCGTCTCGCTGGTGCCGGCGTCCCTGCGCCTGTATCCCGTGGGCCGGCTCGACATCGACACCACGGGCCTGATCCTGCTCACCAACGACGGCGAGCTCGCCCACCAGCTCACGCATCCGCGCTACGAGGTGCCCAAGACCTACCGCGCGGTGCTCGCCCGCCCGCCGGTACGCGAGCGAGCGCTGGCCGCGCTGCGCCGCGGGGTGGCGCTCCAGGACGGTCCGACGGCGCCGGCGCGGGTGCGGCGCGTCAGCGCCGACACGATCGAGCTCGAGATCCACGAGGGGCGAAAGCGCCAGGTCAGGCGCATGTGCGAGCAGGTCGGCCATCCGGTCCGCAGGCTCGAGCGGGTGGCCTTCGGCCCGCTCGCGCTCGGCGACCTGTCGCCTGGCGCCTACCGGGCGCTCAGCTCGGCCGAGATCCGCGCCCTGGCGTCCGCTGGACGAGCAGCAGGTCCCGGCCCAGGCTAGTCGTCGTCAGAGCGGCGGCCACCGCGGCGGGCGTCAGGTGCACGGGGCGGCGGCTGACCAGGTGCATGATCGTGAACTGACGCACATGGCGTATCCAGACGGCATGAAAGCCCCTTACGTCGTAGGCGGCCTGCATCTGCGACGGGATCAGGTTGCAGGCCGCGCCCCACCAGCACAGAGGCTGTTGGGGGGAGGTCACGGAGATCACATCGAGCTGGCTGACCCGCGCGCCCCCCCGGTGCAGGACCCGCAGGTGGGGCAGGTACAGCGACAGCGGCAGCAGGGTGAGGTAGTGCTGGATGAGGATGGCTCGTCCGGGACCGCGCGGCGACGGACCCAGCACGCGCGCCACGGCCCGCCAGTCGGGTCGCTGCATGCTGGGGGTGGTGGCGATGGCGACGGTGGCGGTCACGCCGATCGCGCACAGGGCGACGGTTACGGCCGCGCCCAGCCGGCGCGCCCGCCTCACCGCCAGCCCTCCGGATACGAGCGCCGCCGTGGGCAGCCAGATCGCGATCAGGTTCCGAGTGATGAGATCGTCGAAGCCGAAAGCGATCAGCACCAGCGCGAGCAGGAAGCCGGCGACGCCGAGTCCGCCGGCGAGCAGCGCGGGTCGGCGCTCGGCGGGGCTCGCCCGGGTGCCCAGCAGGACCAGGGCGATCAGGGCCAGCGCCATCGCCAGGTACTTGAGCAGCTGGCGCTCCGGGGCGTTGGTGCCGATCAAAAACTGCGGGATTATCTGGCCGAGCCGAGGGCCCAGCGGTGCGCTGGCGATCCAGCTGTCGTGACCGGTTCCGTTCTGGGAGGCCGCGAGCGGGATCAGGGCCAGCCCGCACAGGGCGACGATCCCGACCGCGCCCAGCACCGCGCGCCGGTCGCGATGCTCGAACACCAGCCACGCGGCCTGCGGGACCACGGCCGCGATCGCGAAGTAGTGGGTGGCCAAGGACAGCGCGCAGGCCAGCACCCAGAGCGCGAGCGCCCGCGGGGTCGGCGAGGCGCGCGCGTAGGCGAAGGCCAGCAACGAGACCGCGGTCAGCAGGACGAGCAGCGCGTAGGAGCGCGCCTCCTGTGAGTACCAGATCAGAAACGGGTTGCAGGCGGCCAGGGCGGCGCAGATCACGCCGGCGCGCGACGAGATGAGCTTGGCCACGGCGCCGTAGGCGACCGGGATCGTGAGCACCCCGGCGACTGCCGACAGCGACCGCAGGCCGGCCTCGTGATCGCCGAACACCCGCGCCCACACCCAGGCCACGCAGTAGTACAGGGGGGGAGTGGACTCGCTGTGGGGGATCAGGCCCAGCATCTTTCCGGGCGAGAACCGGACCAGCAGCGCGGTGTTGGCCTCGTCGAACCAGAAGCCCTGACGGCCGAGACCGTAGAAGCGCAGCACCGCCCCCAACCCGGTCAGGCCGGCGACCGTCAGGACGGCGGGAGAGAGGCGATCGCGCAGCGGCCACGCCCCGAGCCGGCGCGACCGCTCGAGCCGGTCGCGACCCGCTAACGAACCGACGCTCACGCGGGCGAAGCTAACCGGGATCACGGACGTCTTGCCCCGCCGTCGCGGCGCTTAACAAGAACGCAACCGCCGTCCCGGGAACGGCCAATGCCCCAAACGCCACTATCTTCAGCGCATGCGACGGGATTCGAGGCATACCGACGCTCCGGTCGCCCTGGCCTCCGGGCAAGTCGCGAGCGCCACTGGCCGCGCGAGTGCGACCCCCAGCGCGAGCCCGACCTCCGCCGACGCGACGGTCGTGCTCCCGCGGCTGGCGCCCGGCTTGCGTGAGTCGCTGCGCTGGCCGCAGATCACGCTGGGATCGACCGCGGGCGGGATCGCGCTGGGGGCGGTGGTGGTGGCGACGCTGGCGGTCGTCGCCTTTGCCGCCTCGGGCCCGACGATCCTCGTCCCGCGCAGCGCGCAGGCGTTCCCCAACTGGGAGGCGGGGCCGCTGCACGACGTCATGACCCACGTGCTCTCCAATCCCAAGGCGCTCGGAATCGGCTTCAGCGTCGTGCTGGTGGCGATGATCGTCGCCTACGCGGCGGTGGTGGCGGCCGTCCGCTCGCTGTCGATGCGGACGATCGCGATCACCGTCGTGGTGCTGCACGTGATCCTGCTCATGAGTCCCCCGCTGCAGCTCACCGACCTGTTCAACTATCTCGGCTACGCACGACTCGGGGCCCTGCACGAGCTGAACCCGTACGCGCACGTGATGAGAGAGGAGCTGTTCGACCCGGTCTACCGGTTCACCAGCTGGCACAACCTGCGCAGCCCCTACGGCCAGTTGTTCACCGCGCTCACGTATCCGCTCGCGTTGCTGGGCCTGCCGGTTGCCTACTGGACGCTGAAGATCATCACCGTGGGGCTCAGCCTGGCGTTCGTGGCCCTCGTCTGGCAGTGTGCGCGCGCACTCGGGCGCGACCCCCGGTTCGCCGTCGTGTTCGTGGCCTTCAATCCGATCTTCCTGATCTATGCGGTCGCCGGGTTCCACAACGACTTCTTCATGCTCGTCCCGTCGATGGGAGCGATCGCGTTGCTGCTGGCCGGCCGCGACCGGGCGGCCGGCGCCGTGCTCATGGTCGCGGTGGGGGTCAAGTTCACGGCCGTGCTGCTGCTGCCCTTCCTGCTGCTGGCGGCGGCCACCCGCCGGCGCCAGGTTCGGGTCCTGGTCGGCGCGGTGCTGGCGGCGATCCCGCTGGGCGCGCTGATCGTCGGGCTGTTCGGGTTCGCGCTCCCCAACCTGTCCCAGCAGAGCACGCTGCTCACCGACTACAGCATCCCGAACCTGGTCGGGCTCCTGTTCGGTGTCGGTGGCACGCCGGACTTGCTGCGCGCGGCGACCGTGGGGGTGGTGCTCGTCGTCGCCTACGAGCTCTGGCGCCGGCACGACTGGCTGACGGGAGCCGGCTGGGCGACGTTTGCGCTGATTGCCAGCCTGTCCTGGCTGGTGCCCTGGTACATCGTGTGGCTGCTGCCGCTGGCTGCCCTGGGCAACAGCGTAGCCCTGAGACGCGTCGTCGCCGTGCTCACCGTGTTCCTGATCCTGACCTTCTTCCCGGCCACGCCGCTGTACACGGCGGCCCACGGAATCAACCCGCTGGCGACCCCGGCCGGGGCCGCATCGTCGTATCTTCAGGATAAGCTCGCGCAGTAGCCGACCCGCCCGCCGGCCGGGCCTCTGTTAAGTTCGCGGCGTGCGCGTCCAGACTCCCGTCGATCTCCGGCCCCTGCCCGTCCCGCCGGTTGCGGCGGCGCAGGCGCGTCCCCGTCGCCGGCTTGATCGCTTCGAGATCGGGCTGCTCACGCTGTTCGCGGCGCTCTCCATGTGGGTGGTGGCGACCGACCTGTGGCAGGTGGTGGCCCACGGCTGGGTGTGGACCGGGACCGACGGCTTCTTCATCACCGACCAGCTCCAGTACCTGTCGTGGATCCAAGCGGCCTCGCACCACCTGCTGATCTCCAACCTGTTCGTGCTGCGACCCACGCCGTCGGACTACTTCCAGCCGGCGATCGCGATCTCGGGGGCGATCACGGCGCTCGGGATGGCGCCCTGGCTGTCGCTGCTGCTGTGGAAGCCCGTCGCCGTGCTGGCCACGTTCCTGGCGATCCGCGCGATCGTCTACCGAAGCCTCGACGGCCAGCTCGAACGGCGCGCGGCGCTCACCCTGGGACTCCTGTTCGGCTCCTTCACGATCGTCTACGGGGCGTTCGGGATCATCGGCGACATGATGTCCAGCTGGCAGTCCTGGGGCTACCCGTTCGGGCTGATCGCGGTGGGCCTGGCGGCGTTCGGGTTGCTCGGGTACGAGCGGGCTCGCGCCCGCCGGCGGATCGTCTGGCTACCCGGGATCCTGGGCGCGGTGGCCGCCACCCTGCACCCCTGGCAGGGCGAGCTGATGATCCTCGTCGTGGCCGGCGCCGAGCTCGTCCGCTGGCGCGAGAACCTCCGCTGGATCCGCAGATCGCAGTGGCGCGTGCTGCTGCCGGTGCTCACGATCACGCTGATCGCCGCGCCCCTGATCTACTACGACCTGCTCGGTCATCTTGATCTCTCGTGGAACCTGGCCCGGCAGGCGAGCAAGCACACGTTCTCGTTCTGGTCGATCGCGCTGGGCGCGGCGCCGCTGGCGGTGTTCGCCGCGCTCGGCTACCGGGGGCGGCCCGATGACTTCTTCGAGCTCCTGCTGCGCGCCTGGGTCCCGGCGGCGCTGGTCATCTACCTGGTTTCGGGAAGCGCGGTGAGCGCTACCCCGCTGCACGCGGTCAACGGGATCACGATCCCGCTCGCCGTGCTGGCGGTCAAGGGCGTCCGGCGCACGCGGCTGCACAGGGTGCCCCGGGGTCGCCTGGTGGCCGGGATGGCGGTCCTGCTCGGGACGGTCCCGGCCAACGCCTACGCGGTGGCGATCGCTCACCAGTTCACCGACCCGACCGTGGGCAACGCCAACTTCATCACCCGCGACGACCGCGCCGCCTTGAGCTACCTGGCCCGCGATCGCGACCCCGGCGGGGTGCTGACCCAGATGTATCTCGGCACGGCCGTGCCCGGGCGCACCGGTCGGCGGACGTTCGTCGGAGACTGCCTGTGGTCAGAGCCCAACTGCATGCCGCGCTCGGAAACCGCCGACGCGCTGTTTCGAGGAGCCATGTCGCGGGCCGCCTCACGCAGCTTCGTGCGCGCCACGGGAGCGCGCTTCCTGCTCGCCAGCTGCAACGCCGGCGACGTCGACCTGAGGCGCAAGCTCGGCTCGCTGGTCGTCTCGGTGCGCCGGTTTGGCTGTGCCACGGTCTACGAGACCGTGCCGCCCGCCCGCGCGGCAGGGCCTCTGGCAGAATTGCCGGGCAATGCGGCTGTTCGCGCTCCGAGGCGCCAATAGCGTCGAGGGCAATCACGCGGACGCGATCCTCGAGGCCACAGACGTCCTGATCCGCGAGCTCATGGAGCGCAACTCGCTCACGCCCGAGGTGATGGTGAGCGCCATCTTCACGCTCACCGAGGACCTCGACGCCGAGTTCCCCGCGGTGGCCGCCCGGCGCCTGGGCCTGGACCGGGTGCCGCTGCTGTGCACGCGGGAGATCCCGGTGCCGGGATCGCTGCCGCGCGTGATCCGCACCCTCGTGCACTACTACGCGCCCGAGGACCACGAGCCCCGGCACGTGTACCTGGGCGCCGCCCGCGTCCTGAGGCGCGACCTCGAGTCGGCACAATAGAAACCGTGGCGATCGAGTTCGGGCAGCGCATTCGGAGGATTCCGGCGTATCCGCTGGCCGCCGGCTACGAGCTGGGCGGCGACGTGGCGATGCTCGCCTCCAACGAGTCGTGCTTCGGCCCCGCGCCCGGGGTGGTGGAGGCCGCCCAGCGCGTCCTGGGAGCGGTCAACCGGTATCCCGACCCCTCCTACTCCGCCCTGCGTTCCGCGCTCTCTGACCGCTACGGGATCGCCAGGGAACGGATCGCGCTGGGCAACGGATCGTGCGAGCTCCTGCTGGCTGCCGGCGAGGCGCTGCTCGAGCCCGGAGCCGAAGTCGTCTACGCGTGGCCGGCATTCAGCATCTATCGGCACCTGCCGGCGGCCTCGGGCGCTCGCGCCATCCCGGTCGCGCTTGATCAAGACGACCGCCACGACCTGGAGGCGATGGCGGCCGAGATCACGGTGGCGACCCGGCTGGTCCTGATCTGCAACCCCAACAACCCGACCTCGACGTCGGTGAGCCTCGACGAGGTGGAGGGGTTCATGCGGCGGGTTCCCCGTCACGTGTGCGTGATCCTCGACGAGGCCTACTGTGAATTTGCGCTCGCGCTCGGCGACACCTACGCCTCGGTGGCGCTGCTGCGCCGGTGGCCCAACCTGGTGTTGCTGCGGACCTTCTCCAAGGCCTACGGCCTGGCTGGGCTGCGCGTCGGCTACGGGCTCTGTGGCTCCGAGGACTTCCGCGTCGCCGTAGACCAGGTGCGACAGCCCTTCTATCTGAACACGGTCGCCCAGGCCGCCGCGGCGCAGGCCCTGCGCCACCAGGACGAGGTCGAACGGCGCGTCGAGCACACGGTGGCGGGACGCGTGGAGCTGATCGGCGAGCTCCGGGCGCTGGGCTTGTGGGTGGCCGAGTCAGACGCCAACTTCGTGTGGACGCATCTGCCCGAGGAGCATGTGGAGGCCGACGTGGTGGCCGGCCTGGCGGCTCGCGGCGTGCTGGTCCGCGCCGGGGCGGCGCTGGGGCGCCAAGGCGCGCTCCGGGTCACGGTGGGCACCGACGCCGAGAACGCGAAGTTCCTGGCGGCGATGGGCGACGTCATCGGCTAGGCCGGGTTTTGGCGGAGCCGGCCCTTGCGCGCCGGGTAAGCGGTCTGGTAGAAACCCGAGCGAAGCGCGATGAGCGACCCTGCCCGCACGAGCTGCAGCACTTCCACCGGCCTCGGCTGGTCGTTCTACGTCCGCTTCTACGCCTGGCGATTTAGCTAGGCGCTCGGCCCCACACCTCTGTGCCCGCCCGTCGCGGGCGCCCCGGGAGGCCGAGCGCCGCAGATACCCGTGACCGCCGGCGAGCCCGCCGCATTCCCTACAGTCTCAGGCGCAGAAAGGACCTCTTCCAGATGACAATCGCGACGAAACCCAAGGCCATCGGGGCCGAGCTCCCGTACCGGCTCGCCTCCAGCGCCGAGCGCTCCGGGGAGCGCACCGTGCTCGATATCGCCGGTGCCAAGCTCGGCGACGAGAGCTTCGCGATCATCGCCGGGCCCTGCACGGTGGAGTCGCGCGCGCAGACGCTCGAGACCGCGCGGGCGGTGAGCGCGGCCGGCGCGACCATGTTCCGGGGGGGCGCCTACAAGCCGCGCACCTCCCCGTATGCCTTCCAGGGCCTGGGGCAGGAGGGCCTGCGCCTCCTGGCCGAGGCCCGGGAGGCGACCGGCCTGCCGATCGTCACCGAGGTCATGGACGCGCGTGACCTGGAGTCGCTGCTCGAGGTCGCCGACGTCCTGCAGATCGGCGCCCGCAACATGCAGAACTACTCGCTGCTCACCGAGGCCGGGCGGTCCGGGCGGCCGGTCCTGCTCAAGCGGGGGCTGTCGAGCACGCTCGGAGAGCTGCTGACCTCGGCCGAGTACATCCTCAAGGAGGGCAACGAGGCGGTGATCCTCTGCGAGCGGGGAATCCGCACCTTCGAGACCGCGTACCGGTTCACGCTCGATCTCGCCGCCGTGCCGGTGCTCAAGGAGCTCAGCCATCTTCCGGTGATCGTGGATCCGAGCCACGCCGCCGGCCGGCGCGAGCTCGTCACCCCGCTGTCGCTGGCCGCGGCGGCGGTGGGCGCCGACGGGGTGATCGTCGAGGTCCACCCCGACCCCGAGCACGCGCTCTGCGACGGCCCCCAGTCGCTGGTCGCCGATCAGTTCGGCGAGTTCGCAGATCGCGTCCAGGCCGCGGCCGCGCTCGCGGGCAAGGCGACGACGGCCGGGCTGTGCTGAGGTGGACGTGACCCTGTCTGCGGCGGGCGGTGAGCCCGGGCCTGAGGCGGGCGACCAGGTCCGCGATCAGCGGATCGAGCGCGTCGAGCCGCTGATCTCGCCGCGCGCCCTGGCCGACCAGATCGCGCTCGAGGAGCGCCATGCCGAGGTCGTGCTCCGGGGTCGCTCGGAGATCCGCGCGGTCCTGGACGGGGTCGACGACCGCCTGCTGGTCGTGGTCGGCCCGTGCAGCGTGCACGACCCGCGGGCCACGCTGGAGTACGCCGGCCGGCTGCGCCACGAGGCGGCCCGGCTGCGCTCCGAGCTGGCAATCGCGATGCGCGTCTACTTCGAGAAGCCGCGCACCACGACCGGCTGGAAGGGGCTGATCAACGACCCCCACCTGGATGGGTCCGGCGACGTCAACCTGGGACTCCGGATGGCGCGCGGACTGCTCGTCCAGGTGCTCGAGCTGGGTCTGCCGGTCGGCTGTGAGTTCCTGGACCCGATCACCCCGCAGTACATCTCCGACGCGGTCTCGTGGGGCGCGATCGGAGCCCGGACGACCGAGAGCCAGATCCACCGTCAGCTCGGCTCGGGCCTGTCGATGCCGGTCGGCTTCAAGAACCGGACCGACGGCGACGTGCAGGTGGCGGTCGACGCCGTGCGCGCCGCGGCCGTCCGGCATGCGTTCGCGGGGATCGATGTGGACGGCACGCCGGCGATCCTCTACACCCGTGGCAACCGCGACTGCCACATCATCCTGCGCGGCGGCGCGCAGGCGCCCAACTACGGCGCCGGGCCGGTGGCGGGAGCGCTCGCGCTCCTGCGGGGAGCGAGCCTTCCCGAGCGTCTCGTGATCGACGTATCGCACGACAACAGCGGCAAGCATGCAGATCGCCAGCCGGCCGTCGCGACCGAGGTGGGGGCGCAGCTGGTGGCCGGGAGCCGCGCCATCGTCGGCGTGATGCTCGAGTCGTTTCTGGTCGGCGGCCGGCAGCAGCTCGGCTCACCGGAGGCGCTGACCTACGGCCAGTCGATCACGGATGCCTGCATCGACTGGGAGACCACGGTTCAGGTGCTCGAGGGCCTCGCCGACGCGGTCCGGGGGCGGCGCGGCGCGGGCGACCACCACCGGTGAGGATCGCGGTCATCGGGGTCGGCCTGATCGGCGGCTCGGTGGGGATGGCCGCGCGCGAGCGGCTCGACGCCACCGTCAGCGGCCACGACCGAAGCGCCGAGGCCCTGGAGGTGGCGGTGGCGCGCGGCGCGCTGGACCGGGCGTGCTCCACGCTGCCCGAGGCGACGGCCGACGCTCAGGCGGTGTTCGTCGCCGTCCCGATGGGGAAGCTGCCCGGGCTCGTCGCCGAGGCTCTCGCCGCCGCTCCGCCCGACTGCGTGGTCACCGATGTGGGCTCCACCAAGCGCACGGTGATCCGCGCCCACGAGGACGCCAGGTTCGTCGGCGGCCATCCCCTCGCCGGCGCCGAGACCGCCGGCGTGCAGCACGCCCGTGCCGATCTGTTCGAGGGCGCGACCTGGTACCTGACGCCCCGGACCATGACCTCGGGGCTGCTCTACGAGCGCCTGCACCGTCTCCTGCACGGGCTCGGCGCTCAGCCCGCCGCGATCGACGCCGAGACCCACGATCGCATCCTGGCCGCCGTCTCGCACCTGCCGCACGTGCTCGCCAACGTGCTGGTCTCCCAGGCTGCGGGGACCCTGGCCGCGGGTGGCGAGCGGCTGCCGGCGACCGGCCCGAGCTTTCGTGACGCGACCCGGGTCGCCGGGGCGTCGAGCGCGATCTGGACCGACATCTACCTGTCGAACCGGGACGCCCTGGTCGACGAGATCGACCGGACAGTCGGCCGCCTGCACGAGATCCGCGGGGCGCTGCGCCACGGTGACGCCGACGCGATCGCCGCCTGGAACGACCGCGCCGCCGAGGATCGCCGGCGGCTGCTGGAGGGCCAGCTGGCCGGCGGGAAGCTGTTCGAGCTGCGCGCATCGGTCCCCAACCGGCCCGGGGTGATCGCCCAGCTCGCGCTCGAGCTCGGCCGCGCCGGGGTCAACATCACCGATCTGGCCCTGTATCCGGCCGCCGACATGAGCGAGGGCGTCGTCGCGCTGTGGATCTCCGGCGAGGACGCGGCCCGGCGGGCGCAGGAGCTGGTCGGCGCGCTGGGCTTTCCGGTGGCGCGCCCATGAACGCCCGCTTCGATCCGGGAGTCAGCCTGCGAGGCCGGCTCGCCCCGCCCGCCGACAAGTCGATCTCGCACCGGGCAGCGATCATCGGCGCGATGGCCTCCGAGCCGGTGCGAGTCTCCAACTACCTCGACGCTGCCGACACCCTGTCCACGCTGCACGCGGTCCGGGACCTGGGGGCGATCGTGCAGCGCCATGACTCCGAGGTGCTCATCAGGGGCTGCGGGATGCGCAACGCCCGGGCCGCCACTCCGATCGACGTCGGCAACGCGGGCACCCTGATGCGGCTGCTGCCGGGCTGGCTGGCCTTCCAGGAAGGCGCGAGCTTCACCCTGGACGGCGATCGATCGATCCGTCGCCGACCGGTCGACCGGATCGCGCAGCCACTGGCAAAGATGGGCGCCCGGATCCAGGCCCGAGAGGGTCGCTACCCGCCGTTCACGGTCCACGGCGAGCGCTTGGCAGGCGTCGACTACGAGCTTCCGGTGGCCAGCGCTCAGGTCAAGTCGTGCGTGCTGATCGCGGGGCTGGCGACCGACGGGACGCGCGTGCACGAGCCGATCCCCAGCCGCGACCACACCGAGCGGATGCTGCTCGCCGCCGGGGCGGCAGTCACCCGGGAGCCGATCGCCACCGGCGGCTACGCGTCGACGGTGGGCAACTGCGACGAGCTCGAGCTCGACCGCGTCGACGTGCCCGGCGATCTCTCCAGCGCCGCTTTCCTGATCTGCGCCGGCGTGCTGGTGGCGGGCTCGCGACTGGTGCTCGAGGGAGTGGGGGTCAACTGGACCCGATCGGGCTTTCTGCGCATCCTGGAGCGCATGGGAGCCGTGGTCATCGGGGAGCTGGAGCAACCCGGGGCCTTGCGCCCGCACGAGCCGGTGTGCGACCTGGACGTGAGCTACGCGCCCCTGGTCGCGACCACGGTCGAGGCCGACGAGGTGCCGCTGGCGATCGACGAGCTGCCCCTGGTGGCTCTGCTCGGGTGCTTCGCCGAGGGCGAGACGCTGGTCCGGGGCGCCCGGGAGCTCCGGGTCAAGGAGTCCGATCGGATCGCCACCGTGGTCGACGGGCTGCGCGGTCTGGGCGCCGACATCGAGGCGCTGGAGGACGGGTTCGTCGTGCAGGGGGGCGGCCGGCTGCCGGGCGGCCGGCTCGACGCCCACGGCGATCACCGCCTGGCGTTGCTGGGCGCGGTGGCCGGGCTCGCCTCCGAGCACGGGGTGGAGGTCGTGGGCATGGAGGCCGCGGAGGTCTCCTATCCCGGATTTGCGCGCGACATCGAGGCGCTGGCGTCCTGATGGTGGTCGCGATCGACGGCCCGGCCGGGGCCGGCAAGTCGACGGTGGCCCGCGCGGTCGCCCGTGAGCTGCACTTCACCTACCTGGACTCGGGGGCCATGTACCGGGCGGTGGCCCTGGCGGCCCTGGCCCGCGGGGCCCCGCCCGCTGAGGTGGCGGGCTCGATAACGATCGAGGTCGCAGACCGGGTGCTGCTCGACGGCCGCGACGTCACCGAGGCGATCCGGGCCCCCGCCGTCTCGGAGGCTGCCTCCCAGGCGGCGGCGCTTCCCGCCGTGCGCTCCGCGATGGTGGCGCGCCAGCGACGGCTGCTCGCCGACGGTGACTGGGTGGCCGAGGGCCGGGACATCGGGACCGTGGTCGCTCCCCACGCCGAGGTCAAGGTGTTCCTCACCGCCAGCCCCGAGGTCCGGGCCCGCCGCCGGGCGGCCGAGTTGGGCGGGGACCCGGCAACCGTGCTCGCCGAGCAGGCGATCCGCGACCAGCGTGACCTGAACCGCGAGCACTCGCCGCTGCGCCCGGCGCCCGGCGCCGTCGAGGTCGACACCACCGACCTCGAGCTGCCCGAGGTGGTGGCGCGGGTCGTCGAGCTCGTGAACCGGCGCGGTGAGGCGTCCACCGGCCGGTAGCGCGGCGGGCCGCTCATACTGAAGTCGCCATGAAGATCGCGATCGTCGGCTATCCCAACGTCGGTAAATCCTCGCTCGTCAACCGGCTGACCGAATCCCGGGAGGCGGTCGTGCACGAGACCCCGGGAGTCACCCGGGACCGCAAGGAGCTGCGGACGGACTGGAACGGGCGGCCGCTGACCCTGGTCGACACCGGCGGCGTGGATCTCGAGGATCGCGACACCCTGGCTCGCCAGATCCAGGACCAGGCCAGAGCCGCCCTCGCCGACGCCGACGCCGCTGTCCTGGTGGTGGACGCCAAGGCCGGCCTGCGAGCCGGCGACGAGGAGCTGGCCGAACTGCTGCGGCGGGGCTCGGTGCCGGTGCTGGTGGCGGCCAACAAGATCGACACCGTCAGGGACCTGCCGCTGGCGGCCGAGTTCTACTCGCTCGGCCTCGGTGACCCGGTCGCCGTGTCGGCGGCTCAGGGCCTGGGCACCGGGGACCTGCTCGACCGGATCGCAGCGCTGGCGCCCGAGGCCTCGGACGGGGGAGACGACGAGGACGTGGTTCGCCTGGCCGTGATCGGGCGCCCGAACGTCGGCAAGTCGTCGCTGGTCAACCGGTTTGCCGGCTCCGAGCGGGTGATCGTCTCCCCGCAGGCCGGGACCACCCGGGACGCGATCGACCTGCCGATCACCTACGGCGACCGCGAGCTGATCCTGATCGACACCGCCGGGATCCGGCGCCCGGCCAAGGTCGGAGAGTCGATCGAGTACTACACGGCGCTGCGCTCCCGGCGGGCGGCCGAGCGCGCTGACGTCGCGCTCGTGGTCTGCGATGCCAACGAGGGGATCACCAGCCAGGACCTGCGGATCGCCCAGCTGGCGATGCGCAGCGGGTGCGCGACGGCGCTGGTGCTCAACAAGTGGGACATCGCCGAGGACGTCGATCTCGAGCACGAGCGGGCACGCGCCCACCAGAAGCTGCGCCTGCGCCCCCGGGTGCTGACCGCCAGCGCCAAGACCGGGCGCCACGTGGAGCGGCTGCTGGTCGAGGCGATCGCGCTCGCTGACCGTAGCCGTGCCCGGATACCGACCCCGCAGCTCAACCGCTTCCTGTCTGAGGTGGTCGCGGCCCGCCAGCCTCCGGTGGGGGCCGGAGGGCGTGGAGCGCGGTCCGGGCACCGGCTGCGGCTGCTGTTCATGACCCAGACCGGCGAGGGCGGGGGGGGCGGGCTCCGATTCTCGATCCAGGTCAACTCGCGGGCCCGCGTCACCCGTGACTACGCATACTTCATCGAGAACCGCCTGCGCGAGCGCTACCGGCTCGAGGGAGTGCCGGCGATCATCGACTTCGTCGAGCGCAACGAGCGTCGCCCACGGGGCGCCCGTGACGCCGCCGTGTGATCGCTGGTGGTACGGGCCCTAGATCCTCGCCCACTCGTGCACGGGCCGGACGGGCAGCTGGTGTCCGCCCAGCACGTGATCCACGATGCCCGCGAGCCCGCGCGGATCGTCCACACCCTCGAACGAGAAGCCGAGCTCGAAGTCGGCCGCGGTGTCGAAGTCGACGCTGCCGACCCTGAGCAGTCGCTGGGCCATCGACTGGCGGACGCCGATGGTCTCGATGAAGTCCAGGCGGGCCTCGTGAAGCGTGCGTGAGAACAGCCCGGTCTCGATCGTCAGGCGATGGCTGGTGATCGCGTAGGTCGTCCGCTGGCGACGCAGGCGACCGGTCGACAGCGCCAGCCCGAAGACGATCAGGACCCCGGCGATCACCCAGCCCACTTGCACGCGACCGTCGGCGACCGCGCTGGCCAGCCCGGCGATCACCCCGACGATCAGGCTGGCCAGCGATCGCTTGACGTAGAACGGCGCCATCGAGCGCCACGACGGGTGGCCGCGGAAGAAGATTTCCTCGCCGGGATCGAGGTCCACCCCGGGGAGCGTAACGGCGCCGCTGGGACGGAGACTAGATTCACTGGCCGTGATCGCGCGCGTGCAGCCACTCACCCGGACGCGAGCGGTGCGGGGACCGTTCGACTACCGGCTGACCGCCGACCACGGCGACGTCGCCATCGGCTCTCTGCTCCGCGTCCCCTTCGGCTCGCGGACCACGCTCGGGGTGGTGACCGAGCTCGCGGACAGCTCCGAGCTGGCGCCGGAGCGTCTGGCCGAGCCCGAAGCGGTCCTCCCGGTCTCGCTCCCCGCCGACCTGGTCGCGCTGGCGCACTGGATGGCGCGCGAGTACTGCTCGACCGTTGCCCGCGCACTGACCATGATGCTCGCGCCCGGAACCACGGCCGGGACCCGAGCTCGGCGCCTCCTGGTCGCCGAGATCACCTCCACCGGGAGCGCCGCGCTCGCGGACGGAGCCCAGCTGACCACCGGTCAGCGAGATCGCCTGGAGCGTCTGGAGCGGACCGGAGCCACCCTCGCCGCCGAGCTGGGGACGAGCGGCCTGCGGCGGCTCGAGGCCCGGGGCCTGGTCAGGCTGGACCGGCGCTCGGCACCGCGCCGGCCGGTGCGCCACGCGGTCGGGTCGGCCGCGGCCAGAGCGCCCGCGCTCACGCGCGCCCAGGCGAGTGCGCTGCACGAGCTGGTGAGCGCGCTGGACCGGGGCGACGCCGAGGGCGACGGCGCGGGCTCGCCCATGCGCAGCTCACGCGCCGCCGGCTCTCCCGGCGGCTACCTGCTCCAGGGCGTCACCGGATCGGGAAAGACCGAGGTCTACCTGGGCGCCGTGGAGGCGGCGCTGGCCGCCGGCCGGTCGGCGATCGTCCTGGTTCCCGAGATCGCCCTCACCCCCCAGGTCCTGGGACGCTTCGAGGCCCGGTTCGGCGACGTGGTGGCGGTGCTGCATTCGGCGCTCAGCCTCGGCGAGCGCCACGACGAGTGGGTGCGACTGCGCCGCGGCGAGGCCCGGGTGTGCGTGGGACCGCGCTCGGCCATCTTCGCGCCCCTGGACGACATCGGGCTGATCGTCGTCGACGAGGAGCACGAGAGCTCCTACAAGCACGAGGGCGATCCGCGCTACGACGCGCGCACCGTGGCCCTGCGGCGGGCGCTGCGGCATCGCGCGGCGCTCGTGTTCGGCAGCGCCACGCCCCGCCCGGAGTCGGTGGTGAGCATGTCCCGGCTGCGGTTGCCCGAGCGGGTGGACCGCCGGCCCCTGCCCGAGGTGGAGGTGCTCGACATGCGCGGCCACCATCAGCCGCTACATCCCGAGACCCGGATGGCGCTGGCCGACCTGCGCCGCGCCGGCGGCAAGGCGATCCTGCTGCTCAACCGGCGGGGCTGGTCGAACTTCCTCTCCTGCCGGGCGTGCGGGCGCGTCTGGCTGTGCCCCAACTGCGACGTGGCGCTCGTGCTGCACCGGGCGGGCGCCCACGTGGCCTGCCATCACTGCGGGCACCGGGAGCGGGTTCCCGACCGCTGCAGCGCCTGCGCGTCGGTGTCGATCGCCCGGCACGGTGCCGGGACCGAGCGGATCGAGCGCGAGCTTCGCGACGCCCTCGGTCAGGACGGCTTTCCGATCTTCCGCCTCGACGCCGACTCCTCGACGCTGCAGGCCCGCGCGCACACCCTCCAGCGCTTCGAGGCCGCGGCCTCCGGGGTGCTGGTGGGGACCCAGATGGTGGCCAAGGGGCACGATTTTCCCGACGTCTCGCTGGGCGTGGTCCTCGACGCCGATCAGACCCTGCGCTTCCCCGACTTCCGGGCCGAGGAGCGCACCTTCGCGCTGGTCACCCAGCTGGCCGGCCGGACGGGCCGGGGGACCGGTGCCCACCCAGCCAGCCGCGTGCTCGTCCAGACCCTCGCTCCCGACGCCCGGGCGATCGGCTTCGCGGTCGGCCACGACGCCGACGGCTTCATCGCCGACGAGCTGCAACGTCGCGAGGCGCTGCGCTACCCGCCCTACGGCTCGCTCATCCGGGTGGTCTGCGGCGCGGCCGACGAGACGCTGGCGCGCGCCACCGCGACCGAGATATACCGTGAGCTCGCCGCGCTGGACGCCGCGATGCTGGACGCCGCGGTGCTGGGGCCGGCGCCCCTGTTTCGCCTGCGGGGGCGGGCGCGCAGCCAGCTGGTGATCAAGGCGGCGCGCCGCCGGCAGGCGATCGACGCCGTCGGCCACGCCGTCGATCTGGTCGCCCCGGGCGCCGCCAGACGGGGCGCGAGCGTGAGCGTCGACGTCGACCCGCAGTGAGCGTGGCTCCGTCCCGCCGCAAAATCCCTTGCCGGGTCGCGTTCAAGCGGGGCTTTGGATGTTCTGGTCCCTATAGGGGACCTTAGGCCCAAACCCCCGTACCCTCGGCCCAAACCCCCCTCTAGACTGAAGGTGTGTCTGAAAACGCCACGAATCAGGCGGAGCTGGAGCCCGAGGCCGTTGAGCCCGAGGAGCTCGAAGCCCTTGAAGCCGAGCCCGAAGAGGAGCTCGATCCCGAAGCCGCGGCCCGGCGCGCGGCCGCGCTCGCCCACGTGCGCAAGTTCGGCGATCCGGTGCTCCGCACCCGCGCCCGTCCCGTGCAGCGCTTCGACGACACGCTGCGCGACGAGGTCCGCCGGATGGGCGATCTGATGGTCGACGCGATCGGCGTCGGGCTGGCGGCGACGCAGGTCGGGGTGCTGCACCGCCTGCTCGTCTACCGCGTCCATCAGCAGGCGCCGGTGGTGGCGCTCGTCAACCCCGAAATCGAGTGGAGCGGCAGAGAGCAGGAGACGCTCGAGGAGGGCTGCCTGAGCCTCCCCGCCGTCCACGTCGATGTCGAGCGTCCGGTGCACGTCCGCGTCCAGGCGCTCGACGAGTCCGGGGAGCCGATCACGATCGAGGCCTCGGGACTCGAGGCCCGGGTGATCCAGCACGAGATCGATCACCTCGACGGCATTCTGGTCCTCGACCGGATCTCCCGCCCGCAGCGCAAGGAGGCGATGCGGGCCCTGCGCGAGGCGCTGCGGGGTGCGTAGTGTGCCGGACGGTGCCTTAGTGCTCCAGCCGCGACGCTAGCCCTTCAGCGCGTGCGGACCGTCTTCGTGGGGACGTCGGAGTTCGCCGCCGAGGTGCTGCGCCCGCTCGCCGGCTCGGCCCACCGCCCGTCGCTGGTGATCACCCGGCCCGACCGGCCACGGGGTCGTGGACGCCGGCTGGCCTCGCCGCCGGTCGCCGACACCGCCCGGGAGCTTGGCCTTGCAGTCGACCAGCCCGAGTCCGTCAACGATGACGCCGCCCGCGCCCGGATCGCGGACGTCGGGCCCGAGGCCGTGTGCGTGTGTGCCTTCGGGGCGCTGATCAGGGAGCCGCTGCTCTCAGACTACGAGCTGCTCAACGTGCATCCCTCGCTCCTGCCCCGCTGGCGGGGAGCGGCGCCGATAGAGCGCGCGATCATGGCCGGTGACGAGCGCACCGGGGTCTCGATCATGCGCTTGACCGCCGGACTCGACAGCGGGCCGGTGTGCCTGGTGGCCGAAGAGCCGATCCGGGGCGACGACACCTACGGGACACTCGCCAGCCGACTGCAGCGGAGCGGCGGCGCGCTGCTCGTCAACGCCCTGGATGACCATCCTGCGTTTCACGACCAGGACGAGGCGAGGGCCACCTATGCGGACAAGATCGCGGCCGGAGACCGCGTACTCGACCCGGAGCGGTCCGCGGTGGAGCTGGAGCGGGTGGTGCGAGCGCTGGCGCCCCACATCGGCGCCTCGGTTCTCCTGAGCGACGGAGACCGGCTCGGTGTCTGGCAGGCGCGGGCCCGGCCGCCCGGCGACGGCAACCCCGCACCCGGCGAGCTCGCGCTTCAAGGAGCGTTTCCGCGGCTGGGCTGCACCCCCGGGGTCCTAGAGCTGGAGATCGTGCAGCCCGCGGGCCGGCGGCAGATGGCGGGCGACGCGTTCCTGCGCGGTCTGCGCCGCAGCTGATGGCGCCGCTGTCCGCAGCTGACGGGGCGCGCGTTTCGCCCGCGCGCGCGTGCGCCTACGCGGTGGTGCGCCGCGTCTTCGAGCAGGGCGCCTACGCCGACCGTGCCTTTCACGCCGAGGCCCGCGGCCTGGACGGCCGTGAGCGGGCGTTTGCGATGGCGCTGGCCTATGGGACGGTCCAGCGCCGGGCGACGCTCGATCACGTGGCCGCCAGGTTGACCAACCGCCCGTTGGCCAGGCTCGAGCCGGCGCTGTTGGCGGCGCTGCGGCTGGGGCTGATGCAGCTCCTGCTGCTCGACGGGGTAGCCGTGCATGCGGCCGTGCACGAGAGCGTGGAGCTGGCCAAGCGCGACGCCCGTGGGGGCAGCGGGCTGGTCAACGCCGTCCTGCGCCGCGCCATCCGGGAGGGCCGCGCGATCCTGGACGGTCTCGACGACACGACGCCCGAGCGCGCGGCGGTGCTGCGCTCGGTCCCGGTATGGCTCGCGCAGCTGTGGTGGCGGGAGCTCGGCGCAGCCGAGGCTCGCGAGCAGCTGGCGTGCGTGAACACGCCCGCGGAGTCGGCGGTGCGCGTCAACTCCCTCGTGGCCTGCCCCGACGAGGTGGCCTCCGTGCTGGGAGTGTCGGTGCATCCGGCGTCCGGGCTTCCGGAGGGGCTGGTGGTCGACGAGCCGTTTGACGCCCACGCCTCCGAGCTCTGGGCCCGCGGGGCGATCATGCCCCAGTCCCGGGGATCGATGATGGCGGCCCGGATGCTGGCTCCGCGGCCCGGAGAGCGGGTGCTCGACCTGTGCGCCGCTCCCGGCGCCAAGACCACGCAGCTGGGCGCGCTGATCGCGGATCGGGGAACCTTGACGGCGGTCGAGCGCCATCCGGGACGTGCGGCCGGGCTGCGCCGGACGCTTGAGCGCATGTCCGTCACCTGCGCCATCGTCGAGGTGGGCGACGCCTCGGTCCCGCGGCACGACCCGCCCTTTGACCGTGTGCTCGTCGACCCGCCGTGCAGCGGCCTGGGCACGCTGCAGTCACGACCGGACCTGCGCTGGCGAACCAGCCCGGAGCGGATCGCCGAGCTCTCCGAGCTCCAGGCCCGGGTCCTGCGAGCCGGTGCCCTCGCCACCCGTCCGGGGGGGACGCTGGTGTACTCGGTGTGCACCATGTCCCGAGCCGAGAGCGAGGACGTCGTCGATCGCTTCCTGGCCGAGAACGAGGATTTCGCCGTCGATCCCGCCGCCGCGGCGGATGGGCGAGCCCGAGCCGAGGGGCCGTACCTCAGGCTGACGCCGGCCCGGGACGGGACCGACGGGTTCTTCTTCGCCCGGCTGCGCCGCCTTGGCGGTCGGGAGCCCGGTTAGCGGTCCGACGCGCCGTTAAGCTTTCAGGCGTTATGAGCGACACCGCGCCGAAGCTGGGGCCCGAATGCCCGGCGTGTGGAGAGCCGTGGCTGCGACCGACCACCGTGCCGGGTCGCTACCGCTGCGTCTACTGCCTGCATCGCTTCGAGCTGGTGTCGGTGTGTCCCAACTGCGGCGAGCACTCGACGATCGTCCGCATGTCGAGCACGGCGATCGTGGAGTGCAACCACTGTCGGGGCAGCATGCTCAGGGCGGTTTAGTGCCGCGCTCCGGCGGTGAGCCCCCGGAAACTGGGCTGCTGGACCTGCGGGTGGCGCCATCCATCCTGTCCGCGGACTTCGCGCGGTTGGGCTCGCAGGTCCAAGAGGTGCTCGAGGCGGGAGCTCGGGTGATCCACGTCGACGTGATGGACGGCCACTTCGTGCCCCCGATCACCTTCGGCTCGGTCGTGGCGGGCGCGATCTCAGATCTCGTGCACGCGGCCGGCGGCCTGATCGATGTCCACATGATGATCGAACACCCCGAGCGCCACGTCGAGGAGTTCGCCAGAGCCGGTGCCGACAGCATCACCGTCCACGTGGAGGCGACCGCGCACCTGCACTACGCGCTGAGCTCGATTCGAGATGCCGGGTGCAGCGCCGGGGCCGCGATCTGCCCCGCCACCTCGATCGACACGCTGGCCGAGGTCGCAGGCGAGACGCTCGACCTGGCGCTCTGCATGAGCGTCAATCCGGGATGGGGTGGCCAGTCGTTCATACCCCATTCGGTCGACAAGCTGCAGCGGATGCGCCGCGTCCTCCCCGACCGGGTGGCGATCGAGGTCGACGGCGGCATCCACGATGAGACGGCCCCGGCCGCCGCCCGGGCCGGAGCCAATCTCCTGGTCACCGGATCGGCCGTGTTCGGCTCGGACGATCCGGCGGCCGCCTACGTGCGGATCGCCGAGGCGGCGGGCGCGGTCTGAGCGGATCCGGCTGTCTGGGCCGGCCCCGCGGTCTGCGTCGGCCCCGCGGTCTGAGCGGGTCCCAGCCGGTAGAGCATCGACAGCAGCGCGCACAGGAGCGCGGTCGCCCCGAAGTAGCCGACCTCGGCGCGCGTGACCTCGCTTCCGACGATCGGAGAGATCATGAAGGCCACGAACAGGCCGGCGGCCACCAGCCACGAAGCCGCCGCCAGGGGGGCGCGGCCCCGCGCCAGCGCCGCCTGGTTGAGCGTCCCCGAAACCAGATGCAGGCCCATCCCGAGCCCGACCAGAGCGAGTCCGTAACGGCCGTAGGCGTAGCCCTTGTCGCCGAGCACCGCGGTCATCACCGGCGGTCCGATGACCAGCAGGCCGAGCGCCACGGCGAGGCCGAAGGCGGCGATCACCAGGATCGTCGTCCGGATGGCGCGATCGAACTCGTCGGCTGACTCGTGGGCCTCCAGCTTGGCGAGATGGGGGAGGATCGAGGTCTGGATCGCCTGGAACAGCTGCAAAGGCGCCCGGACGATCAGCATCACGTTGAACACGAACCCGGTCAACCCGGCGATCAGGGTTCCACCGGACTTGGCGGCGACGATCAGCACCGCCGCGTTCATCAGAGCCTGCTCGGAGAGCATGATTCCGACCACGGACCCGGCAAAGCCGGCGCCGTGGCGCATCGAGAGCTCGGCTGTGGCCTCCTCCAGCTGGACCTGGGCGGGACCTTCGCCGCCCGCGTCGGGCGCCGGGCTGGCCAGCGGATCCTGGCCGGCGGCGGCGGACGGCGTCGCTGACCGGCTCAGCCGGGAGAACGCGAACGGGATCACCGATAGCGAGACGAAGGGCGCGATCGCCATTCCCAGGCCGACGAGGCCCTGTCCCGAGCCGATCCCGACCGCGACCACGAGCGCGGGGACAAAGCGGGAGGTCGCCTCCAGGAACACCAACCCTCCGTACAGGGCAAAGCGCTGGTGGCCGGCCAGCCAGCCGCGGGCGAAGTAGCTGGCGGCGTAGGCCAGGACGCCGACCACGAGGATCCAGTAGAGCGCGGCCGATCCGTCGAACATCCCCTGCTGGATCTGACCTCGCAGGACGAGCGCGACGACCAGGAAGGTCGCCGCGAAGCTGAGCTGGATGATCGCCGGGACTCGCAGCGAGTGGTCCGCCAGGCCGCGGGCCCGGCGGTCGGCGATCGTGCGCGAGAGCAGCTGCTCGATCGGCCGGTAGATCACCGACAGGATCACGAACATGATCGCCCAGCAGAGCGCGATCCGGCTGTAGGCAGCCGGGCTCAGGACATGGCTGGCCGTGGCCAGGTAGGCAAAGGTGAAGATGCCGGTCGAGGCGATCCCGATCGACAGGATGCGGGCGCCGGAGGCGAACGAGGGGCTCTGGTCGTCGGCGGGGCCGGGATCCGGCGGGGGCTGCCCGGGGGCCACCGTGGTGGTCGAGCTCATCTGGAGGCCACTACCCGACGGCCACGAGGAGCATCGTCCACGGAAACGGCGAGCGCGTCTGGACCACGTCGCCGTGGCGGGCCAGCAACCTCACGAAGGCGCTCCTGGTCCAGTGGTTGAGATGGCCCGGCGTGTTGCCGAGGTCCCGCAGATACGCGCCGCGGGCGACATTCAGCGCGCGCCACAGAGGCTCGTGCGGGACCGAGACCAGGAGCCACCGCGCGGCGACCCGGGCCATCTCGGCGACCGCCGCCTCGGGATCGTCGACGTGCTCGAGGACCTCGGTGGCGGCAACCAGCTCGAACTCGTCATCGCCGAAGCCGAGCTGCTCCACTCCCATCACCACCAGCTCCAGGTTCGCCTGGTCGTCGAGATCGGACCAGTGGGCCCGCAGCTTGGGATCCTCCAGATCGATCCCGACCACGCGCCCGCGGGGGGGGTGGGAGGAATCTCCTTCCAGCGCCCGCGCCCACTGTGCGGTGAGCACGCCCTCCCCGCAGCCGACATCGAGCACCGAGTGCGGCGCCGCCTGGGTGAAGAGCTCGTCGAGGGCGCGCTGGAAGCCCGCCATCAGGCGCCGGACCACCGGATTGGTGGAGCCGTACTTGTCAAACGTGTTTCCGGTCGGGACGGTCGCGGCGTTCATGCGAGCTTCGCTCGCGGCTCGCTTGACCGGCGCTGACGCGCCATCATCCGGCTACCGCCGTCATACCTTCAGCGCCTCGCGGTCTGCGGGAACGCTGTCACCCGGGGCGCCCGGCTCGTAGTGCGACGGTTGCACCCCGAGCTGCAGCTCGATCCTGCGCACCCGCTCGAAGGTTCGCTGGGAGAGCGTGCGCTGGGTGGCGAGCAGGTCGCCGATCACGCCCAGGGCTCCGAGCAGGATCGCGGCGTTGAACAGAACCGCCCCGGCGATCAGCGACTGGATGTGCCCGCGGCCCGCCGTCGAGGGGTTCTCGGCGAAGAAGACGAGGAAGCGGATGAAGACGGCCAGCGCCAGCGTGCCCATGACCACGGCGCCACCCCAGAACACCCTCAGCGGCTCGTACTGGGAGTAGACCCGGAAGATCGACAGGCCGTTGCGCCGGATGTAGGCCGGGATCGACGGGAACAGGCGCGAGTCCCGGGTCTTGGCGTTGGTCCGGATGGGCACGTGGTCGATCGCGACCAGGAGCTTTCCGGCCTGGATGATCGTCTCCAGCGTGTAGGTGAACTTGGACACGACCTGCATCTGCAGCGCAGCTTCGCGGTTGTAGGCGCGAAACCCCGAGGTCGTGTCGGGGATCTCGGTCGAGGACGCCTGGCGCACCACCCAGGAGCCGAGGCGCTGGAGGCGGCGCTTGGAGCGCGAGAAATGCTCGTTGGAGTCGACCTGCCGGTCGCCGACCACCATGTCGGCCTCGCCCCGCAGGATCGGCCCGACCAGCTTGGGGATGTCGGCGCCCTCGTACTGGTTGTCGGCGTCGGTGTTGACGATCACGTCGGCGCCCAGCTTGAGTCCGGCGTCCAGGCCGGCCTGGAAGGCCGCGGCCAAGCCCTTGTGGTTGGTCAGGCGCACGATGTGATCGACGCCGCTCGCTCGGGCCCGCTCGATCGTCGCGTCCGTGGAGCCGTCGTCGATGATCAGCCACTCCACGGAATCGAATCCCTCCAGCTCCCGCGGCAGATGGGTGAGCGTCTGCGGGAGCTGGTCTTCCTCGTTGAAACAGGGGATCTGGATGATGAGCTTCATGGCTTGCCAGCGCGCTGCGCCTCAGTCACGCCCGCGCCGCCCGGCACCTGGCGCTCTTGGGCACGCGCTGTGCGTCACACGGTAGCGGGATACTCGTCCAGGATATGGATGCGCCCACCGTAACCAGACCACAGCCGCCGGGCCGCCTCCCGGTCTCACCGCCGGCCCCCGGGCGCCCCCGCCGGCTGCGCCGGCGGACCCGCGTCGCCCATCGTGACCTGCACCGGCCGGCGCTGGCCGTCCTGCTGTTGCTCACGCTGGGGCTGCGCCTCTGGGGGGTCAAGCAGGGTCTGCCCTACAGCTACAACTCCGACGAGGCCAGCCATTTCGTCCCCCGGGCGATCGCGTTCTTCTCGCATGACTACAACCCGCACTACTTTCTCAACCCGCCCGCCTATTCCTACCTGCTGCACATCGGGTTCGAGCTGTGGTTCGGCAGCGGCGACGCGGCGGTGCGCACGTACACGAGCGACCCGACGTACGTGTTCGTGCTGGCGCGGGTGGTGGCCGCGGTGCTGGGAACCGTGGCCGTCTGGCTGACCTACCTGGCCGGAGCCCGCTTCTTTCAGCGCACGGTCGGGCTGCTCGGGGCGGCGATCTTCGGGCTGGCCTTCCTGCCGATCTTCTACAGCCACCTGGCGCTCAACGACGTCCCCACGCTGGCTCCGGTGGCGTTGTCGCTGTACGGCATCTCAGGCGTGCTGCGCAACGGCTCCCGGCGCGACTACGTGCTGGCGGGCGTGGGCATCGGCCTCGCGGCGGCTACCAAGTACACGGGCGGGATCACGCTGGTCTGCCTGCTGGGGGCGTTCGCCGTCGACAGCGCCGGCGGCGGCCGGGCGCAGGCGGCGCGGCGGATGGTGCTCGCCCTGGCATGCGCGCTGCTCGCCTTTGTCGCCGCCAATCCCTATTCGGTGCTCGACTTCTCGGCCTTCCAGGCCGGGGTGGCGACGCAGCAGTCGCTGGCCGGAGGGTCGGACCCGGTCAAGCTCGGCACCACCGCCGCGAGCGGAACCGCCTACTACCTCTGGACCCTGACCTGGGGATTGGGCTGGATGCCGTCGCTTGCCGCGCTGGGCGGGAGCGTGCTGCTCGTCGTCCGCCGGCGGCTGGCGCTGGCGCTCGTGCTGCTTCCGGCGCCGATCGCGTTCATCCTCTTCATGGGAGATCAGCAGCGCTTCTTCGGGCGCTGGCTGCTGCCCGTGTTCCCGATCCTGGCCCTGCTCGGCGCCTATGGGGCGGTCGAGCTCGGGCGCTGGCTGATCTCCGCCCGGCGGGTGCCGGTGCTGGTGGCCACCGCGGCCGGGATCGTCGTTCTCCTGGGTCAGAGCCTGGCCGGCGTGATCCACAACGACCTCGTCCTGTCGCGCTCGGACACTCGCAACGTCACTCGCGCCTGGATGGTCGGCCACGTCCCCGCCGGCGCCAAGGTGGTGGTCGAGCCGGTCGTGACCGACAACTGGGCGCAGGACGTCGGCCGGTCGCTTCCCTGGACCGCGACCGGAGCGCGCTGGCAGACCTGGAACCCCTACGTCACCGACGTCTCCGCCGACGGGCAGCATCTGCCGCCCGGGGAGCATCGCTACGTGTCGATCGACGAGTACGAGCGAACCCTGCGCCCCGAGCTGCTCACCGAGTACGCCAACAGCGGCTACTGCTGGGTGGTGATCGGCTCGCTGCAGGCGGGACGCTCGTTCGCCCAGCCGAAGCTCGCGCCCTCGGCGATCGCTTATTACGCGCAGCTGGCCAACCACGCGCGGCTGATGTTCCACGTCAGCCCGTTCTCGACGAGCCGGCGCGCGGTGCCCTTCAGCTTCGACTGGTCGATCGACTACTACCCCAGTCAGTACTCGCATCCCGGCCCCGAGATGAGCGTGTATCGGCTCACGGGCGGCAAATGCGCGCCGAACTATGCTCAGTCGGGAAAATGAGAACGTTTGCGGATATCGATCGCCGCCATCTCGCCCGCGCGATCGAGCTCGCCGAGCAGGGGCGCGGCCGCGTCAGCCCGAACCCCCTGGTCGGGGCGGTCATCGCCGACGCCGATGGCGCCCTCGGGGAGGGCTTCCACGGTGAGCTCGGGGGGCCGCACGCCGAGATCGAGGCGATCCGGGCGGCCGGCGACCGCGATCTGACCGGCGCGACCATGTACGTGTCGCTGGAGCCCTGCTGTCACCACGGTCGCACTCCCCCCTGCACCGACGCCATCCTGGAGGCGGGACTGGCCCGCCTCGTGGTCGCCTGCGACGATCCCTCGGCCCATGCCGCCGGCCGGGGTCTGGGCATCCTGCGCGATGAGGGAATCGAGGTCGTGCTCGCCGACGGCGAGCTCGCCGACCGCGCCCGGTTGCTCAACCAGCCGTTTCGCAAGCACGCCCGCACCGGCCGGCCCTGGGTACTGTTCAAGTCGGCGATGACGCTGGACGGCAAGGTCGCGACCCGGAGTGGAGACTCCAAGTGGATCTCGGGTGACTCGAGCCGCCGGCGAGCTCATCACTGGCGAGCCCTGTGCGATGCCGTGGCCGTGGGCATCGGGACCGCACTGGCCGACGACCCCCTGCTCACCGCTCGCGTACCCGATCCTGTTCCGCCGGCCCGGCAACCCCGGCGGGTGGTATTCGACTCCATGGGCCGCCTGCCGCTGACCTCCCAGCTGGTCCGCGACGCTCGGCAGACTCCGCTCACGGTCGTGGTCTGCCGGGCAGCTTCGCGCGCCACCACGACCGCGCTGGAGTCACAGGGCGCGGACGTGATCGTCGCCACCGGCGAGCACGAGCCCGCCCGGGTGTGCTCCGCGCTAGACCAGCTCGGCGCCGCCGGCATTGGATCGATCCTGCTGGAGGGCGGCCCGCATCTGGCGGGAGCGTTCCTGGACGCGGATGAGATAGACGAGGTTCGGCTGTTCCTGGCCCCGGTGATCCTCGGCGGCAAGACCGCCCGCGACCCGCTCGAGGGCGAGGGCGTGGAGCAGATCGCCGATGCCGTCCGTGCGCTGACGCTCGACTTCGACCGGGTCGGCGAGGACCTGCTGGTATGCGCCCGGATCAAGGAGTGGTGAGCTGTTCACCGGGTTGATCGCGGACCGGGGAGCGATCGCCGCCGCGCGTGACACCGGCGACGGAGTCCGGCTGACGGTCACCACCCGGCTCTCCGCCGATCTGGCGCCGGGCGATTCGGTCGCCGTCAATGGCGTCTGCCTGACCGCGTCCGCGATCGGCGAGGGCAGCTTCGAGGCCGAGGTCATGAACGAGACGCTCGCCCGCAGCTCGCTGGGCGAAGCCGCCGCCGGCCTGGAGGTCAACCTCGAGCTCCCGCTGCGGGCCGCCGATCGACTCGGGGGACACGTCGTCCAGGGTCACGTGGACGGGGTCGGGACGGTGGTGACGGGCGACCAGGACGGATTCGCGCGGCGCGTGGAGATCGACGCCCCCGAGGAGCTGTTGCGCTACATGGTCGAGAAGGGGTCGGTGGCCGTCGACGGCGTCTCGCTGACGATCGCCGAGCTGGGGGATGCATCGTTTACCGTCTCTCTGATCCCCGAGACTCTGGCGCGAACCAATCTCGGCGCCGCGGGGGCCGGGCGGCGAGTGAACCTGGAGGTGGACGTGCTGGCGAAATACGTCGAGAGGCTGGTGGTCCGGACCCGATGAGCTCGACCCAGTCGATCTTCGCGACGATCGAAGAGGCGATCGAGGACATTCGCCAGGGCAAGATGGTCGTCGTCTGCGACGACGAGAACCGCGAGAACGAGGGCGACCTGACGATGGCCGCCCAGTTCGTGACGCCCGAGGCGGTGAACTTCATGCGCAAGGAGGGGGGAGGCCTGATCTGCCTGGCCCTGACCCCGGAGCGCTGTGAGGAGCTAGGGCTGGACCTGATGGCGGCCAAGAACGAGTCGGCGTTCGAGACCGCGTTCACGGTCTCGATCGAGGCCCACTCGCGCCATGGCATCACGACGGGCATCTCGGCCGCCGACCGGGCGCGCACGATCCAGGTGGCGATCGATCCCCAGACCGCCCCGCGAGAGCTGGTCCAGCCCGGCCACGTATTCCCGCTCAAGGCAAAGCCCGGCGGCGTGCTCGAGCGCGTCGGTCAGACCGAGGCCGCCGTCGACCTGGCGCGGCTGGCCGGCCTGATCCCGGCCGGGGTGATCTGCGAGATCATGAACGAAGACGGCACGATGGCGAGGGTGCCGGATCTGCGGACCTACTGCGAGCGCCACGGACTCAAGATGGTCACCGTCGCCGACCTGGTGGCCTACCGCCGCCGCCACGAGAAGCTCGTGGAGCGGGTGGTGGCCACCACCCTGCCGACCGCGTTTGGCGATTTCGTCGCCGTCGGCTACCGCTCGCTGGTCGACAACAAGCATCACGTCGCCCTGGTCAAGGGCGACGTCGACGGCGCGGCCGACGTGTTGATCCGCGTGCATTCCGAGTGCCTGACCGGGGACGTCTTTCACTCGCTGCGCTGCGACTGCGGCGAGCAGCTGGAGTCGGCGCTGGCGATGATCGAGCAGGAGGGGCGCGGCGTGCTTCTCTACCTGAGCCAGGAGGGGCGCGGGATCGGACTGCTCAACAAGCTGCGCGCCTACAAGCTGCAAGAGGAGGGGCTGGACACCGTCGACGCCAACCTCCGGCTCGGCCTGCCCGCCGACCTGCGCGACTACGGGATCGGCGCCCAGATCCTGGTCGACCTGGGACTGACCAGCATCCGGATCCTCACCAACAACCCCAAGAAGATCTCCGGACTGGCCGGCTATGGGCTGTCGGTTAGCGACCAGATCCCGATCGCCCACGCTCCCAACCCCCACAACGAGGCCTACCTGCGCGCCAAGGCCGACAAGCTCGGGCACACGCTGCACCATCAGGGTTTGCCGCTCGACGAGGAGATGCTCCACGACGAGGCGCAGCCCGAGCGCGCCCGCGACGATGAGCTCTGAGCGCCGCGTTGCCCTGTGCGTCGCGCGCTTCTACGCCGAGCTGGCGGCCAAGCTCGAGACGAGCGCCCGCTCCACGCTCCAGGAGGCCGGGGTCGACGAGGTGCACACGTTCTCGGTGCCGGGCGCGTTCGAGCTGCCGCTGATCGCCAAGTACGCTGCCGAGTCGGGGCGCTTTGACGCCATCGTCTGCCTGGGCGCGGTGATTCGCGGCGAGACCGACCACTACGACTACGTCTGCTCGGGCGCCACCCACGGAATCGCCCGAGTCCAGCTGGAGACCGGCCTTCCATGCGGCTTCGGGGTGCTCACCGTCGACACCATGGAGCAGGCGCTCGCGCGCGTGGAGGGCGGCGACAAGCGTGACACGGGCCGCCACGCCGCCGAGGCGGTGCTCGCCTCGCTGGCGGTCAAGGAAGAGCTCTCGGGCCGGCGCGGGCCGGCCGGCTTCGCCGTCTAGACCCGGTCCGGCCGGGCTTCCCGATCGAAACCGCGCTCAGCCGTTGCCTTCCCCTTGGTTTGACCGCCACCGCCTCGTCCGTGGCCGTGGCCGTGGCCGGGCCCCGGGCCTTGTGCCGGCGGGCCGATCCCGGCTCCGCCGGAGCCCGGCGAAGTGCTGGACCCGGTCGGGTTGCCGGACGGCGGCTTTCCGGACGGCGGCCTGCTGGACGGCGTCCGGGTGGACGGCGGCTTGGCGGACGGCGTCTGGGTGGGCGGCGGCTGGGACGGGGACGGCTTCCCGGACGGCGGCTGGGGGGATGTCGTCTGGGAGAAGCCGGCCGGCACCTGACCCGCGGCCCGCAGCGCCTGATCGAGCGCCTGGCGCACGACCGGGGTCTGGTTGGGGATCTTCAGCCGTCGCTGGAGGACGGGGATCGCGCTCGAGGGATCGCCGGACAGGGTCAGCGAGCGCCCGAGGTCGTACAGCGCGTAGGCGTAGGTGGAGCTACTGCGGGGCGCCGCCGAGATCGCCTGGCGCAGCGTGGACTCGGCAGCCTGGTAGTTGCCGTCGAGCAGCAGCTGGTGACCGGTTGCCTCCAGCTGGTCGGCGCTCGAGGCGACGCGCGAGCTCGCTGCGGTCGTCGTCGGCCTCGAGGCGGCGGCCGAGGACTGGGCGGTCGTGGCCGAGCGAGCCGAGCCGGCGGGCGCCGGGCGCGTGGCCGCCTGGGAGCGATGCGACCGCACCGAGGCGGAAGCCGGGCCCCCGTGGTGGGCGGCCGACGCCGGGTGGCCGGAGCCGCCCAGACCGGTCAGCGCGACGGTGCCGACGGCGATCACCGCCGCTACCAGAGCGGTCAGCGCAAAGGCACGTCCTCTTCGCCGGCCGGAGCGCGCCACCGGCACGACGGCCGACCCGGCAGTGCCCGGCGGATGAGCGCCGTTCCGGGCGCCGTTTGCGCCGCCGCCGCCCACCCGGGCGCCGGTGGGACCCCGGAACGCGCGCGTCATGTGGAGGGGGGACGCGGACAGCGCCTCCTCCAGCGCGGCCACGATCGCGCCGGCGGTCTCATACCTCGCTTCCGGCTCCTTGGCCATGCCCCGGGACAGGACGGGGTCGACGTCCGGCGGCAGCGCTCGGTTGCGCTCGCTGGCGCTGGGCGGCGGGTCCTCGATGTGCTGGCGCGCCTGAGCGGCGAAGTGCCGGGCGGTGAACGGGCGCTCGCCGGCGAGCAGCTCGAAGGCCGCCACGGTCAGCGCATAGCGATCGCTGGCCCCGGTGGCATCCCGCCCCAGAGCCTGCTCGGGAGACAGGTAGGCCGCCGTGCCGAACAGCTCGCCGCTGCTGGTGATCGTGTCCTCGCTGACCAGGCGCGCGATCCCGAAGTCAGCCACGTGCAGGATGCGGCTGCTGTCCAGCAGGAAGTTCGCCGGCTTGATGTCCCGATGCACGATCCCGCGGGAGTGGGCGTGATCCAGTGCCGAGGCCGCCTCGCGCAGCCAGCGCAGCGCTTCGTGGCGATTGATCGACTCCACGCGCATCGCGTCGGCCACGGTTCCGCCCGTCAGGTGCTCCATCACGATGAACGCCTGCCTGACGTTGTCCGGATCGGACTCGTCGCCCCGGTCCGAGACCGTGTCCCCGACGTCGAAGATCGTCACCACGTGAGCGTGGTTGGAGACGCGAGCGGCGGCCCGGGCCTCGCGCTTGAAGCGACGCACCGCCATCTCGTCGTGCGCGACCCCCCGGGCCAGTACCTTGATCGCGACCGCGCGCCCGAGCACCAGGTCCTCGGCGCTCCACACCGAGGCCATTCCGCCGGTGGCGAGGTGGCGGCGGATCCGATAGCGCTCCGGAAGGCCCGGCGCCGGCGCGCCCTCGACCCGGGGCTGCGCTCTAGAGCTCATCGTGAGGGTTCGGTACCCGGCTGGCTCGATCTTTCGTCACGATCGCGCCACGATGGTACGGATCCGGACGTCGTTTGTCGTCCCCGGTAGACGACCGTGCTAGACGTGGCAAACGACACAATTTCCCTGCATACGCCTCGGGTGGAAATCGGGTCCCGCGTCCGGCTGACCGGCAGCGCCACGGCCGGCTGACTCGCGGCGCGGACGTCTCCTATACTCGCCGCGATGCCCAAGACTTGCCACGTATGCGCCAAGGGTCCCTCGTTCGGCAACAATCGCAGCCACTCGATGGTCGCGACCCGGCGCCGCTTCGATCCCAACCTGCAGCGGGTTCGCATCGACGACGGCGGAACGCCCCGGCGCGTGTACGTGTGCACGCGCTGCCTCAAGGCCGGCAAGATCACCAAAGCCCGCTGAGCTTCTGCGGTGGCCGCACCCGGGCGAGCGACCGACCAGACCGGGGTGTCCGATCCGAGCATCGTCCGCTTCCGGACGGTGGTCGAGGCCGGTTTGGCCGCGCTCGAGGCGCGCCGCGAGGAAGTCAACGACCTGAACGTGTTCCCGGTCGCGGACGGCGACACCGGCGACAACATGGTCCTGACCCTGCGCGCGGTGCTGTCAGAGCTTGACCGGCTGGCCGACGCCTCCGAGGGGCGGACCATCGATGACATCGGGCGCGACGAGATCGTGGCCTCGGTTGCCCGGGCGGCGCTGCTGGGAGCCCGGGGAAACTCCGGCGTCATCCTCTCGCAGCTGATTCGGGGAGCCGCCGAGGAGCTCGCCAGCCGTCCCGGCGAGCTGGTGGATCCGGTCCTGATCGGGGCGGCCCTGGCACGGGCCGCCGACCAGGCATACGGGTCTGTCCGGGATCCGGCCGAAGGCACGATCCTGACCGTGGTGCGCGAGATGGCGCACCGGGTGGCGTCCGAGCTGGCGCACACCAGCGATGCCCGGCTCGGTCCCGACGCCACCGCCGGCGAGCAGGACGAGGTGATCGCGGACGTGATCGCCAGCGCCCTGGACGCCGGTCAGGAATCGGTCAAGCGGGGGCCAGACCTGCTCCCCGTCCTGCGTGAAGCCGGGGTGGTCGATGCCGGGGGCTACGGCATCACCGTGCTTCTGGCCGGGATCGTCGGCGCCCTGCGCGGGTCCGAGCCGCTGGAGCTTGCGCATCACGAGGCGGCCCGCGTCACCCACCCCGACCACTCGTCGAGCACTTTCCGCTACTGCACCAACTTCGCCGTCACCGGCTCCGGCCTCCAGCAGCGCCGCTTCGCCAAGGCCCTCGAGGTGCTCGGTGACTCGGTCCTGGTGGTCGGCGATGCCACCACGCTCAAGGTGCACGTGCACACCGACGACCCGGATGCCGCCACGGCCTTGTTCGCCGCCGCAGGCGTGATCTCCCACCTCGACGTGGCCGACATGCGCCAGCAGGTCCGCCAGCGCGACGAGCGCCTCAGCTCGCCGCCGGCGATCTCGGTCTGCGGTGCCCTGGCGGTCGTCAACGGCGCCGGCATGCGAAGCCTGTTCGAGGGCTTCGGCGCAAGCGTCCTGGACGGCGGCCCGACGCTCAACCCCTCCACCTACGACCTGCTCGCCGCGATCCACGCCGTCGACGCCGAGGAGGTGGTCGTGCTCCCGAACAGCCCCAATGTGCTGATGGCCGCCGAGCGGGCGGCGGAGCTGTCCGACAAGGAGGTCACGGTTGTCGGCTCCCGGTCACCGCAGGCCGGATTGGCCACCGCCGTCAGCCTCGACCCCGCCCGCCGGGCAGCCGAGAACGCCGCTGCCATGACCGAGGCGCTGATCGGAGTACGCGCCGGCGCCGTCGCGCCCGCCGGCCGAGACGACCCTCAGGGCCGCTTTCGCTCGGGGGAGGCGGTCGGCTTCGTGGAGGAGGAGCTCGTGGCCTGGGGAGAGCCGGCCGGGACCCTGCGTGCGGTCCTGGAGCGGCTGGGGAGGGACGCGGAGCTGATCACCTGCCTGCGGGGCGTCCAGGCCCCGCTCGACGACACCCAGGTGCGAGCGCTCGCCGATGGCCAGACAGAGCTCGAGCTGTGCGATGGCGGGCAGTCGAGCTACTGGTGGCTGCTGAGCGCTGAGTGAGCGAGCCCTACGGGGCGACCGCCAGAGCGGTCATCATCGTGGACAGGATGTCCACGACCGCGTTTGCCAGCTCCAGGCCGCTCCAGGACGCCGAGCTCGCCGCGGCTCCGGTGCGCTATCCGCGCCCCTCGGTCCTGACCTCGCCTCTGCGCTGGCCGGGGTCCAAGGCCGAGCATGCGGCGGCGACGCTCGGCCTGACCACGGTCGGTGACCTGCTCGAGCACTTTCCCCGGGACCATCGCGAGGCGCGAGCCGTCGGTCAGCTCGAGGCCGGGGAGACTGCGACCGTGGTCGTCGAGGTGCTCAGCATCGCGGCGCGACCGGTCCGGCGGCGGGGCATGCGCCCCCTGGTGCAGGCAACCGTCGCGGACGGCACCGGGACGATGCAGGCCACCTTCTTCAACCAGCCGTGGCTGGTGGCGCGCTATCCGGCGGGCTCGCGGCTCGTGCTGCACGGCAAGTACGAGGCGCGCAACCGGTTTGCGGTCCAGGGGCACGCTCGGACCTCCGAGGCGACCGCGGGCGACGACGCCGGTGGTGACGGGGTCGCCGCCGACGGGACCCCCGGATACCAGGCCGCCGGGTGGGCGGCCCACTACCCGGCCGCCGACGGGCTCTCGTCGACCCAGATCCTGGCGCTCGTGAGAGCCCACGCCGGCGCCATCGACGAGGTTCCCGAACCCCTGCCGGCGTGGCTGCGTGCCCATGAGGGGCTGCCCGAGCGCCGGGGTGCCGTGGCCGCCGTCCACCTTGCGGGCCGGGAGTCCGACCAGGCCGTGGCCCGGCGCCGGCTGGCATTCGAAGAGCTCCTGCTCGTCCAGCTGGCCCTGCTGCGCCGCCGGCGACTGCGACGCCGGGGCAGCGTCGCGCCGGCGCTCGACGGCGAGCCGTCGCTGAGCGCCCGGTGGCTGTCGGACCTGCTCCCGTTCACGCCCACCGGCGATCAGCTGCGGGCGATCGCCGAGATCGATCGTGACCTCGGCTCGTCGCGACCGATGCAGCGGCTGCTGATGGGGGAAGTCGGATCCGGTAAGACGGTGGTCGCCGTCCACGCTTTGCTGCGGGCCGTCGAGCAGGGCTTTCAGGGCGCGCTGATGGCGCCCACCGAGCCGTTGGCGGAGCAGCACTTCGCCACCATCCAGGCGCTGATGCCCGGCGAGGCGGTGCCGATCGGCCTGCTGACCGGGTCCACGCCGGGTCGCCGCCGGGCCGACCTGATCGGGAAGCTGGGTACCGGTGAGCTGTCCCTGGTGGTCGGCACCCATGCCCTGATCGAAGATCCGGTCCGGTTTGCGTCGCTCGCGGTGGCGGTGGTCGACGAGCAGCATCGCTTCGGCGTCCGCCAGCGAGCCGCGCTCGACGCCAAGGCGAGTGGGCGGGAAACGGTCCCGTCCGGCCGAGCCGCCAGCCCGCACGTCCTGCACATGACGGCGACGCCGATCCCCCGGACGCTCGCGCTCTCGCACTACGGGGACCTGGACTTCACGATCCTGCGAGAGCTGCCACGGGGACGCCGGCCGATCCAGAGCTTCGTCTGCTCAACCGAGGCGCAGCGCGCGCGGGCGTATGACCGGATGCGCGAGGAGCTGCGCGCCGGGCATCAGGCGTTCGTCGTCTGCCCTCTCGTCCAGGAGTCCGAGCTGCTCGCCGCCCGCGCGGCCACGGCCGAGTTTCAGCGGCTCCGCGGAGGCGAGCTGCGCGACTTCCGGGTGGTGCTCATGCACGGGCAGCTCAGCCCCGCCGAGAAGCACGATGCGATGGCCACGTTTGCCTGCGGAGCCGCCGACGTGATGGTCGCCACCTCGGTGATCGAGGTGGGGATCGACGTCCCCAACGCCACCGTGATGCTGGTCGAGGACGCCGAGCGCTACGGGATCTCGCAGCTGCACCAGCTGCGGGGGCGGATCGGGCGCGGCCTTCACGAGTCCCTGTGCCTGCTGTTCGGGCCCAAGGGTTCGCCGCGGCTCCGGGCGCTGGTCGAGCACAGCGACGGCTTCCGCCTGGCGGAGATCGATCTCGAGCTGCGTGGAGAGGGGGAGCTGGTCGGCACCCGCCAGAGTGGGCTGGCCCAGTTCCGGGTCGCCGAGTTGCCCCGTGACCGCGAGCTGCTCGAGCGCGCCCGGCTGCGTGCCGAGCGCATCGACGACGAGGATCCCGGCCTGGAGCTGCCCGAGCACGCGCTGCTGGCCGACGCGCTCGCCCAGGTGTTCGGCGCCGAGGCGCAGGCGCCGATCCGGGCCTGACCCGGCTCTCCTGAGGTCGGCCTTTGCGGGCCCGTCCGCGGCGTGCGGCTCCCCGAGGCGTGGGCGCCCCCTTGTTAGGCCCCACGGCGCGCGGCATGGTGGGTGGCCGCCCGCTCAGCCGCCCTGATCAGCCGGTCACCGCACGTGCGGTATCTACGTAGCGCATAGCGTTACGTAGATGCTGCACGTCGCCGGGAGCCAACAATGAGCGGGCGATGCGGGTGATCGGCGGGGCATACGGGGGGCGCGAGCTGGTGGCGCCGCGAGGGTCGGGGACGCGACCGACGTCGGACCGGGTGCGCGAGGCGTTGTTCTCGATCCTCGGGGATATCGAGGGTGCCAGGGTGCTCGACCTGTACGCGGGCTCGGGGGCGCTGGGAATCGAAGCGCTGTCACGGGGGGCGGCCCAGGCCACGCTGGTCGACTCCTCGCGGGGGGCGATCGAGGCGATCCGCCGCAACCTTTCAGCGCTCGGGTTGGACGCCGAAGTGGTCAAGCAGCCGGCGGCGCGGTTCCTCGAGCGCGCACGATCCCACGCTCGTCAATACGATCTCATCTTCCTCGACCCTCCATATCGTCTCGCGAGCGGCCTCGGACGGCAGCTGACGGTGGCGTTGGCGACGGTGCTGGCCCCCGACGCCCGCGTCATCGCTGAAAGCGACCGCCGGAGCCCTCTCGGTCTCGAGCTGGAGCTGCGCGACGAGCGACGCTACGGCGACACCCTGATCCAGATCCATGGCCCTCGATAACCGCATAGCCCTCTGTCCCGGCACCTTCGACCCCGTCACCCACGGGCACCTCGATGTGATCGGACGGGCCTCCGCGATGTACGACAGGGTCGTCGTCGCCGTGGTCAACCTCCCGTGGCGGAAGGGCAGCACGTTGTTCACCGCCGAGGAGCGGATCGAGTTCTTGCGCAACGCCACGGAGGGCTTGCCCAACATCGAGATCGAAGCCTTCAGCTCGCTCATGGTGGAGTTTGCGCGGGAGAAGGGGGCGATGGCGATCGTCAAGGGGCTGCGTGCGATATCGGATTTCGAGTACGAGCTGGAGATGAACCAGCTCAACCGCCGGCAGGCGCCGGAGATCGAGTCCGTTTACCTGATGGCCTCGCCCAAGTACAGTTTCCTTAGCTCGAGCGGCGTCAAGGAGCTCGCGGTGTTCGGCGGCGAGATCGACGATCTGGTCACGGACGAGGTGGCGCGGCACTTGAAGGAACGGCTCGGCCGCTGACGAAACAGAGGTGCGCGAGATGGATGTTCTGGTACTGATCGACAAGCTGGACGACCTCGTCCACAACGCCAAACCGGTTCCCCTGACCGATCAGGTGCGCGTGGACAAGGAGGAGATCTACGACATCCTCGACCAGATGCGAGCCACGATTCCCGAGGAGATCAAGCAGGCGCGGTGGATCGTCAAGGAGCGCCAGGAGATGCTCGCCGAGGCCAAGCGCGAGGCCGAGCGGATCGTCAAGGAGGGCCGCGAGCGCCAGGACCGGCTGATCTCCGACGAGGAGATCACCAAGCTGGCCGAACGCGCCGCCGAGGACATCATCGAAGATGCGCGCGGGCGCGAGCGGGAGATCCGGCTCGGCGCCGAGGATTACGCCGACGAGATCCTCAACACCCTCGAGGTCAACCTCAGCAAGTTCATCGCGGCTGTGCAACGCGGCCGCGATCGCCTCGCCGGCAAGGACGAGCCGGCCGAGGTCTCCTAGAGGTCAGCGGACCTCGAACCCGGCCAGCCCCTCGGGCGGCTCCGCGTGCTCCTCGACGCGGTCCACCTGAGCCTGGGCCGGACCCTGTCGGCAGAACCCGACCACCGCCTGGACCGCAGCGTCCGGGCCCTCGAGCACCACCTCGACGGCTCCGTCGTCACGATTGGCTGCCCATCCGGAGACTCCCTCGCCCTGTGCCGTCTCACGAGTGGCGTCGCGAAAGAACACTCCCTGCACCTGCCCATGAACGACCAGTCGCTTGCGGATCGTCTCGGCGGTCATCGCCGGTAATTGTCCCGCGCCGCGCTTCCGTCCGTGGCGAGCGCAATGCTGGGTAAGCCCATGAACGCGCTCTGGCTGGCATTTGGAGTGATCATCGGCGCGGGCGTCATCGTCGCCGCGCTGACCCCGCGCCTGCGCGCGCTCGCCGCCGAGGCCTCCCGGGCCGGCGAGCTCGAGCGTGAGCTGGTGCGAACCAGCACCGATCTGGAGCACGAGCGCGAGCGGGCCGCGGAACGGCTGGCGACGATCAGCGACGCTCAGGAAAGGCTGACGTCGCAGTTCAAGGCGCTCAGCCAGGAGGCGCTGCAGTCGAGCATGGCGCAGCTCGCCGAGCTCGCCCGCGCGCAGCTCCAGACCGCCCAGACCCAGGCCAAGGGTGATCTGGAAAAGCGTCAGCAGGCGGTGGAGCAGCTGGTGGCTCCGCTCACCGAGCAGATCGGCCGCGTCGACGGCCAGCTGATGCGCCTGGACCAGGAGCGCCGGGAGTCGCGCGGCCGCTTGGAGGCGCAGCTGAGGACGCTCAGCGAGACCGGCGATCGGCTGCGCAACGAGACCGGCGCTCTGGTGACCGCGCTGCGCAAGCCCAATGCTCGCGGTCAATGGGGCCAGATGCAGTTGCGCAACGTGGTCGAGTCGGCCGGGATGCTGCGGCACTGCGACTTCACCGAGCAGTCCTCGTTTGCCGGTGAGGACACGACCCTGCGGCCCGACATGGTCGTCAACCTGCCCGGGGGCAAGCACGTCGTCGTGGACGCCAAGTCGCCCCTGCAAGGAGTCTTGGACGCCTACCAGGCTCGTGACGAGATCGAGCGCGACCGACACCTGCGCGACCACGCGCGGCTGCTGCGCAAGCACGTCAAGTCGCTCGCCGACAAGGCCTACTGGGCCGGCCTGGACTCCGCGCCGGACGTGGTCGTGATGTTCCTGCCCGGCGAATCGCTGCTCGGCTCGGCGCTCGAGGCCGACGCCGGCTTGCTCGAGGATGCGATGGCCCAGCGGGTGTTGATCGCGACCCCGACGACGCTGCTGGCGATGCTGCACTCGGTCGCCTACGGCTGGCAGCAGGAGCGAGTCGCCGAGTCAGCGCAGGCCGTCTCGGAGCTCGGTCGCGAGCTGCACGCTCGGCTGGTGAAGCTCTCGAGCCTGCTCGGAACCCTGGGCACGAGGCTCAACAGCGCCGTCCGGGCCTACAACGACGCCGTTGGCTCCTACGAGGCTCGCGTCCTCCCAGGGGCCCGGAGATTCGCCGATCATGGCGCCGTCGCCGAGGGACGGGAGCTACCCGAGATCGAGCAGGTCACGGTCAGCGCGCGCAGCGTGCACGCGGCCGAGCTCCAGCTCGACCTCGGCACCGAGCCCGCTGCCGACGAGGTCACGCCGCGGCGGCTGCGCGCAGCCTCGGATTGACGAGCAGGCGTCTGAGCCTGGCGGCCGCTCTCAGCGGGCCTGATCCCCGGTGCGAGCGAGCCACCAGGCCGCGAGGTCGTCGAGTTGGTGGGGGAGGGGGGCCGCGGTCGGTTTGCGCCGCTGCACGTAGGCCATCGCGTCTTCGATCTCGATTCCCTCCCGAACCGCCACCACCCCGGCGGCGACCGCCGCCGAACGCTGCCAGCCGGCGCGGCAGTGCACGTAGCTGAGCATGCCCGCGTCCAGCCAGGAGTCGACCTGCGCGACGGCCCGCTCGAGCGGCTCGGGGGGGAGGCGACCGAAGTCCGCGAGGCGGATACGGTGCTCCTCGATCCCGGCCGCCGCCAGCTCGCCCTCGATCAGCGACCGGCTTCCCGGCTCGTACTCATCGTCCTCGGCCAGGTTCAGGATCCGCCGGACCTGCATCGCCGCGAGCATGCCCACGTCCTCGGCGTCCAGCGGATAGGCGCCGATCAGGAGCCGGTCGTAGACGTCGGCGAACCCATAAGCGCGAAACCAGTCGCTCATGCCCGCAATGATGGCTGGTGGCGCCCGCTCCTGCCCCTCACCGCGGGGATAAGCTCGTTTCATGGCCCTGCGCACGGACTCCTTCGACCTCGGGGGATTGCGGCTGAGCGCCGGCGAAGGACGCCGGCTCGAGCTGGCGGTCCCGATCGCCGGGTTCGAGCTCGGCGGCGAGACCTACTCCGTCGAGCCCGAGCTCGTTGCAGTCGAGCTGGACCTCTCGCGCACCACGGGGGACGGATATGCCCTGCGCCTGCACTTTCGGGCGCGGCTGGCGGGTCCGTGCATGCGTTGCCTGGCCGCGGCCGGACCCGAGTTCGAGGTTGAGGCCCGCGAGGTCTCGGTGCCCGGGGAGGGCGACGAGCTCGAGTCGCCCTACGTCCAGCAGGGGGTGCTCGACCTGAAGTCCTGGACCCACGATGCCCTGGCCCTGACGCTTCCCGCGCAGGTCCTGTGCCGCACGGACTGCGCCGGCCTGTGTCCGGTCTGCGGAGCCGATCTCAACCTCGCGGGTCCCGAGCACGCCCACGAGAGCGAGCCCGACCCCCGGTGGGCCAAGCTCTCCGAGCTGCGCTTCGACTAGCCGCCGGGGACCTCGTGAACACGGTCGCGTTTCGGTGCGCCGGTGCTCCGGCGCAGGCGCCGGCTCCCGCGGCCGCGATAGGACGTTCGTCCAGAATTTGTCGTTTTGCGAAACTTCTGCCGAACTGGGGCGGTTTAGTTAACTTCCGAGCGGTTTTCGCCGATCAAACATGAGCATGGACCCAACTGCCGAGCCGTCGGGGCTGAACGAGCCCGGTCCAGCCGTCGCATCGCTGCGCGGCCTGTTGGATCTGTCACGCCTGATGGGGCGCCAGCCCCCGCTGGCGGAGGTGCTGGATGGCGTGGCCGCGACGGTCTCACAGGTGCTCGGCTTTGCCACCGTGGTGATCAACACCTATCACCCGGAGACCGACGAGTACGAGGTCGTCACGGTGTGCGGCAACCGCCGGGCGCGTGAGACTCTGCTCGGCCGCGTGACCCGGGCCGAGACCTGGACGCCGATGCTCGATCCACGGTTTCTGCGCCGCGGCGTGTACTTCATCGCCGAAGGCCAGCTCGAGTTCGATGAGACGCTCGCCTGGTACACACCCGAGCTCAGCACCGACGCGGTTTGGACCGAGCGCAGCTGGCGCGCCGACGACGCTCTGTTCGCCACCCTGGACGGTCCGGGGGGACGCCGGTACGGAATCATCTCCGTGGACGAGCCGGACTCCGGGCTGCGGCCCGACGACGAGCAGCTCGAGGTGCTGAGCGCACTGGCCGCCCACGCGGCCCTGGCGCTCGACGGCTCGCGTCAGCTGGGGGAGCTCGAGGCGGCGCTGGCGCGCAACCGGGCCGTGATGACCTCGTCCCTGGATTGCGTGATCGCCATGGACGAGAGGGGGGCGATCATCGAGTTCAACCCCGCCGCCGAGCGCACCTTCGGCTACCGCGCCGAGCAGGTGCTGGGAGGCCAGCTCTCAGAGCTGATCATCCCGCCTGAGCAGCGCGCGGCCCACCGCCGCAGCTTTGCGCAGGGCATGGCCACCGGCGGCTGGCGGCTGCTGGGGCGCCGGGTGGAGATGACCGCCATGCGCGCAGACGGCACCGAGTTCCCCGTCGAGCTTGCGGTCACCAAGGTGGACGGAAGCCAGCAGGATGGCCCGCTGTTCTACGGCTTCGTCCGCGACATCTCCGAGCGCCGGCGCAGCGAGGAGCAGCTCATCTACCTCGCCTACCACGACCCGCTCACCGGGCTTCCGAACCGGATCCAGGTCGAGCAGCAGCTCAACCTCGCCCTCGCGCGAGCCCGGCGCACCGTCGGCGCCGTCGCGCTCATGTTCATCGACCTCGACGACTTCAAAGAGGCCAACGATCGTCTTGGGCACGCCGCCGGGGATCGCCTGCTGGCCGCCGTTGCCGTCCGGCTTCGCTCGGTGCTGCGTGACACCGACCTGCTGGCGCGCCATGGCGGCGACGAGTTCATCGTGGTGCTCGCCGATCTGAGCGGTGATCCCGTCACCGCCGCCGAGAACGTCGGATCCAAGCTGCTGCGCGCGCTGCGTGAGCCGTTCGTGGTGGGCGGCGCCCGGCTGCGGACCCGGGCCAGCATCGGCGTCAGCCTGTACCCCGATGACGCCGACGACACCGAAGCGCTGCTGCGTCACGCCGACACCGCCATGTATCAGGCCAAGGCGGCAGGCGGAGGCCGGACCGCGTTTCACGAGCGTTCGGAGGCGATCCTGTCCCGGCGCGCCGGCCTCTCCGCCCAGTTGCGTCGCGCGATGGACGCGGGGGAGCTCGAGCTTCACTATCAGCCGCTCTGGGCCCTGGGCGCGAACCGCGAGGTCGCCGGGGTGGAGGCGCTGCTGCGCTGGCGCCATCCGGACCACGGGATCCTCACGCCCGATGCGTTCATCAATCTCACCGAGCAGAGCCTGGCCGGAGACGAGCTGGTCGGCTGGATACTGGCGCAGGTCTGCCAGCAGGCGCGGGAGTGGCGCGAGCTGGGACTCGGGCTGCCGCTGGCCATCAACGTCGCCCCGCAGCAGCTGCTGGCTGCCAACTACGGCGAGCGATTCCTCGAGCAGGTGCACGAGTGCGGGCTGTCGCCCGCCGACTTCGTGATCGAGCTCACGGAGTCGGCATGGAGCCTCGATTCCGCCGAGACGCTCGCGGTGATCGCAGAGCTGCGCGCCCACGGCGCCCGGTTCGCCCTGGACGACTTCGGCGCCGGATACTCGTCGCTGGCCCGCCTGCGCACGCTGGAGCTAGAGATGATCAAGCTCGACCGCGGCCTGATGGCGGGAGTCCCGGGCGATCCGGGGGCGGTGGCGATCCTGGAGGCGATCCTGGGCGTGGCGCGCGCGTGCGGGGCGCGGGTCGTGGTCGGGGGCGTGGAGACCCAGGAGCAGCTGGCGTTTCTCTTCGACCATGGGATCGGCTATGCCCAGGGCTTTCTGTTCGGTCCTGCGCTTCCGGCCCCCGGGCTCACGCCTCTGCTGGTCGATTCCCTGGCTCACGAGCACGCGGCCCAGGGCTCGCACGCCTGAGCCGGTGGCCTCCGGCCCCCTGAACGGGGGGTCGGCGGCCCGCGCCGCCCGCCGGTGGCGCTTTCCCCTGCTAGCCTCCTGCCTCCGATGGCCGTCCCCAAGCAGAAGCAGTCCCACGCGCGCACCTCCCAACGTCGCGCGCAGCACAAGCTCGCAAGCGCGACCTACAACGCGTGCCCGACGTGCCACAGCCCCCGCCGGCCCCATCGCGTATGCCCGGTGTGCGGCAGCTATCGCGGCCGCGAGGTCATCGCCGAGACCGGCGAACAGTCGGGCTAGTCTCCACGCCGCGATGGTCACCGTCGCCGTGGACGCGGGCGGGGCGGACCTGGGCCCCGCCGAGGTAGCCGCGGGCGCCGCCCGCGCCGCCGCCGAAGGCACCCAGGTGATCCTCTTCGGGCCCGCCAGGGAGATCGGCCCGGTACCCGACGGGGTGCGAGTCGTCGACGCCCCGGTGTCGATCGCCAAGGCCGCCGACCCCGCGTTCGCCGTGCGTAGCACCCCCGAGGCGTCGATCGTGCAAGCGGCGAAGGCGGTCGCGCAGGGTCACGCCCAGGCGCTGGTGTCAGGCGGCTCGACCGGCTCCGCCCTGGCGGCCGGGCTGTTCAACATGCGTCGCGACCGGGGCATCTACCGGCCGGCGCTGGCGCTGCCCCTCCCGAACCCCGGCGGGAAACCAGTGCTCCTGCTCGACGTTGGCGCCAATGTCACCTGCCGTCCCGAGCACCTGGTCCAGTTCGCGCACATGGGCTCGGCCTTCGCCCACGCCGTGATCGGCATCGGGTCGCCTCGGGTGGCGCTGCTGTCAAACGGCGAGGAGCCGGGCAAGGGCACGCCTGACCTGGTCGCGGTGCACGAGCAGCTGCTGGGCGAGGCGGGAACGGGGTTGAACTTCGTCGGCAACATCGAGGGCACGGACGTCACCGCCGGCGTCGCCGACGTCGTCGTGATGGACGGCTTCACGGGAAACATCACCCTCAAGCTGATCGAAGGCGTGTCCGGGCGGACCTTGCGACTGATCCGCGAGGCGGCCTCGAGCTCGTCACGGGCCAAGCTCGGGGGCTGGCTGCTGTCCACCGCGGTTCGCCAGGTCCGCGACGAGATCGATCCCGAGGGCCCGGGGGGTGCCTACATGCTGGGATTGCGCCAGGTGGGCGTGGTTGCCCATGGCCGGTTCACCCGCCGCGGCTTTGCCCGAGCGATCCAGGTGGCCGCCCATGGGGTGGACGAGGACGTGATCACCGCCACGCGATCCGCGCTGAAGGCCGCGGGCGCGCTGCGAGTCCCCGGCAACGGGGGAGAGGAGAATGGAGATGGATAACGAAACAGCGTCCGCGCCGAGGTCTACGGTGTGGCGCCGATGAACCGCGAGCAAGTCTTCTCGCTGATTCGCGCTCACTTGGTCGACGAGCTCGAGGTCGAGCCCGACTCGGTCCAGGAATCGACGCGCTTCAGACAGGACCTCGACGCCGATTCGCTGGACCTCTACACGCTCGTCCAGGAGCTCGAGGACTCCTGCGGCGTTCGGATCTCCGACGACGAGGCCAGTCGGATCCTGACCGTCGGACAGGCCGTCGACTTCGTGCTCGCAAGCGGTGGCCAGGCGGATGCCCGTAATGGTGTGCCAGCGCCCGACGGCGCCCACCAGGCAGCCTCCGAGCTGGACCCCCGATCGGCGACCGCGAGCCAAGGCTCCGACCCTGAGTGACCGTCGATCCCGAGCGGGCGCGGTCCAAGGGACCCGGCGGGTTCGCGCCCGACGACGCGTTCCCGCGGGGGGCGGGCGCGAGCGCCGGCCTCGCGCAGCTGCTCGACCAACTGCCCGAGGACGTCCTCAAACGGGTGTTCACGCACTCGTCGTGGACCGACCGGAGATCGGATTCGTACGAGCGACTGGCCTTCCTCGGAGACAGCGTGCTCGGGCTGGCAGTCTCGACGCACCTGTTCCCCAGGCTGGATGCCGAGCACTACGGCCCGGGGCGGCTGACCAAGATCCGCGCCCAGGCAGTCTCGGGACGCTCCTGCCGGGCGGTCGCGCTGCGGCTCGGAGTCCCCGAGCGTTTGCGGGCCGCGGCTCCGGCGGGCGTGGCGGGCGTGGAGGCGCTGATCACGACGGAGCGAGTCCTGGCCTCGGTGATCGAGGCGGTGATCGGTGCCTGCTACCTCCGATTCGGCTACGAGACGACCGCGGACGCGGTGGTGGCTGGGTTCGCGCCGCAGATCGAGGACGCCCTCGAGCGCCCGGTGGACTTCAAGTCCGCGCTCCAGGAACGCCTGGCGCAGCGCGGCGAGCTGGTCACCTATTCGGTAGTGGAGGAGCACGGGCCTCCGCACGATCGGACGTTCGCGGTCAGCGCGCAGATCCGCGGGGTCGAGATCGGCAGCGGGGTGGGACGCAGCAAGAAGGTCGCCGAGCAGCTGGCCGCACAGGCCGCGCTGGAGGCGATGCGGACATGAGGGCGGGACGATGTACCTGAAGTCGATCACGGTCAAGGGCTTCAAATCGTTTCCCGATCGAACGCGACTCGAGTTCGGTCCCGGCGTGAGCGTGATCGTCGGGCCCAACGGATCGGGCAAGTCCAACGTGACCGACGCCGTCCTGTGGGCGCTGGGCGAGCAGTCCCCGGTGGCGGTGCGAGGCCAATCGATGCAGGACGTGATCTTCGGCGGCGCCCCGGGGCGCCAGGCGGGGACCCAGGCCGAGGTCGAGCTCGTGCTCGACGATGCCGAGGGCAGGCTCGGCCTGGGGGCGCCCGAGATCTCGATCGTCCGGCGCCTGGATCGCTCGGGAGAGGGCGAGTATCGCCTCGCGGGCGCCCGCTGCCGGCTCGTCGACGTCGTGGAGCTCCTGTCGGACACCGGACTGGGCAAGGAGATGCACTCGGTGATCTCCCAGGGACGCGTCGAGTCGCTGGTGACCTCCAAGCCCCGGGAACGACGGCTGCTGATCGAAGAGGCGGCGGGCCTCGGCAAGCACCGCAAACGCCGGCGGCGGGCCCAGCTCAAGCTGGCGCGGACCCAGGACAACCTCGACCGGGCGCTGGACGTGGAGCGCGAGGCCCGCTCGCGGCTGCGCCCGCTCAAGCGCCAGGCCGAGGCGGCTGAGCTTCACGCCCGCCTGGAGCGCCAGACGCTCGAGGTTCGCTGGGAGCTCTCTCGGGACGAGGTCCGCGGCCAGCGTCAGGCGGCGACGGCCGCCGAGGCCGCCGCAGCCGAGGTGAGGACGCGCCGCCGGCAGCTCACCGATGAGCTCGACGCCGTCGCGAGACGCCGGGAGGCCGCCGAGGAGGCGCTGGCGGCGCGCAGCGAGCAGCGCGAGGAGCTCTCGCGCCGCGCCTATGCCGCCCGCGGCGCCGCCGAGCGGATCTCCTACCGAGCCGAATCGGCGCGCGCCGCCGCCGCCTCGATCGCCGCCCGCCTGGAGCGATGCACGCGCCTGGTCGGCTCGTTGCGGGCTCAGACCCAGGAGGATCGCGAGGACCCCGAGGCCCAGGCGCGGATCGCCGCGCTGGCGCAGTCGCTTGCGGCGCTCGACCGCGATCGCGAAGCCGAGCTGGCTCGTCAGCTGCGGGGGCTGGAGGCCGAGCTGGCCGCGGCCGGAGAACGGGCGGGCGAGCAGACGCGGGCGGCGGAGCTCGCGCTGGGCGAGCGGGAAGCCGCCGAGGCAGAGCTCGAGCGCCTCCGGGCAGCGCTGCGCGACGCCGAACGGGGCGTCGAGAGCGCGCGGCGAGACGCCGCGCGCGTGGGCGGCGAGCTCGCCGCGGTCAACCAGTTCCTGCGACACCAGACGGGCGCGCCCCGCGGAGCCACGGCGCTCGCCGACGAGCTCGACGTCGACGCCGGCTACGAGCTGGCGGTGGCGGCGGCGCTCGACGGCCGGCTGCGCGCCGCCGTCGTGGAGCACCGCGACGCGGCCACCAGCCTGCTCGACGACGCCGGCGCCGAGGGGGGCCGGGCGCTGATCAGCAGCCTCGGCGAGGACACGGGCGGGGCCGGCTCAGACGGCGCCCGGCTCGAGTCCGGGTCCCAGGTGGCGCGGCCGCCGGCCCCCGGCGCCGAGCTCCTGATCGATCATGTCCGGGGGCCCGTGGCGATCCTCGCGGTGGCGCGCACGCTCCTGCTAGACACCTGGGTGCTCGACGCGCTGCCCCCGCCCGGGGACGGCTTCGAAGGAGTGCTGGTCACCCGCGGCGGCCGAGTGTGGTCGGGGCGCACCCACGAGCTGCGCCAGGCTCCGGCGGTCGGCGAGGAGCGCATCCTGGCCGAGCGCAACCGCCGTGAGCAGCTGCTCCGAGCCAGCGAGGCGGCAGCCCAGGCCGAAATCGATGCCCGGGCCATTTCCGAGCGCGCCGCCGCCGCGGTCTCCGAGAGCGACTCGATCCGCGACCGGCTGACCTCCGCTCACCGCTCGGCGGTCAGACAGCTCGACGAGGCGCGCGAGGAGCGGCGGCGGATCAGCGCCCTGATCGAGCGCCGCCGCTCCGCACCCGACGACGAGGCGGGAGGGGTCGGATCCGGACGCCGCTCGCAGCTGGCCGCCGAGCTGACCGCCGAGCGGCGGATGCTCGAGCGCTCCCAGCGGGAGCGCAGCGAGCGCGAGCGGCGGCTAGGCAGCCTCGAGGCCTCCGCGGAGCGCGACCGCGAGCTGGTGCCCGCCGTCGCCGGGGTGATCGAGGCGCTCGAGGACGCGGCCGCCGCGATCTCAGAGCAGCGCGGCCGGTTCGACGAGGCGCTGGCCGCGGACCGCCAGGCCGGAGAGCACGTCGCCGGCGAGCTGCGCGCCTGCGCGCAGCAGGAGGCCGCGCTGCACGCCCGGCTGGGCCAGGAGAACGACGCCCTGACCGCGGCCGAGGTCCGGCTCCAGCGCGCGCGCGATCAGGCCGCCGACGCGCAGGCCGAGCTGGAGCGGATCGCCGCCCGGCTCGAGCTCGAAGCCGAGTCGGCCGCCGAGGCCCTGAGCGAGGAGGCGCGCCAGAGCCTGCGGACGCGGCTGGAGCGCCTGGAGCGCCGGCGCGAGCAACTGGGGCCGGTCAACCCGCTCGCCCAGGAAGAGTACGCCGACGCCGTCGCCCACGTGGAGGAGCTCGAAGCCCAGCGCGCCGACCTGGAGACCGCCCTGCGGGAGCTGGAGAAGCTGATCGCCGACACCGACCGTCAGATCCGCACCACCTTCGAGCAGACCTTCGCCGCCACCGCAAGCGCGTTCGAGGAGCTCGTGGGGCAGCTCTTCCCGGGCGGCCAGGGCCGTCTGCGGCTGGTCACCGATGGAGCCGATCCGGCTCGTTTGGCTCGCGTGCTCGGCGGACAATCGGCGCCGGAGGCGAGCGCGCCCGGACACACCTCTGGTGAAGCCGACGACGTCTCCGAAGCAGCCGAGGAGGACGAGGTCTCAGAGGAGGACCGGCTCGGGGTGGAGATCGAGATCACTCCCGCCGGCAAGGAGTGCAAGCGCCTGTCGCTGCTGTCGGGAGGAGAGAAGTCGATGACCGCGCTGGCCTTCCTGTTCGCGGTCTTCCTGGCGCGGCCGTGTCCGTTCTACATCCTCGACGAGGTCGAAGCGGCGCTCGACGACTTCAACATCGACCGCTTTCTGGGGCTGCTGCGTCGGTACTCCTCGCGGGCACAGTTCATCGTGGTCACCCATCAGAAGCGCACCATGGAGGCTGCCGACTCGCTGTACGGGGTCACGATGGGCTCAGACGGGCTCTCGAAGGTGATCTCGCGGCGGCTGCCGGTCGCCGAGCAGGCCGCCTAGTGCCCCAGGGCCGCGTCGCGCGTCCGGGCAATCGATCCCGGGCGCGCTGGTAACGTCGCCGCCCTCATGGCGCGCGAGTGGCGGGATCTGTTCATCGTCGACGGCCTACCGGAGGCGGCGCCGGAGGACGAGGCCGAGCGCGAGCAGCGGCGCGTGGGTCGCTTCCGGCGATTGCGCGACAGCCTGCGCAAGACGCGCCAGGCCTTCCAGTCAGAGATCCAGGCGACCCTGTTCGAGGATCTCTCAGACGCGACCTGGGAGCGTCTCGAGGAGGCGCTCATCTACGCCGACGTGGGAGCCCAGACGACGGCCAAGGTGGTCGCCCAGCTCGAGTCAGAGGCCGCCGAGAACAAGCTCTCGGGCGGCCAGGAGCTGTCTGATCGCCTGGTCGAGCTGCTGACCGAGATCGCCCGGACCGAGGACGACAGGATCGACCTGCGGGCCGCTCCCACCGTGATCCTGGTGGCCGGCGTCAACGGCACCGGCAAGACGACGACGGTCGGCAAGCTGGCCTGGCACCTGAGCCGGGAGCTGGGCCGTTCGGTGGTGCTGGCCGCCGGCGACACGTTCCGGGCTGCCGGCGTCGAGCAGCTGGAGCTGTGGGCGGAGCGGGCGGGCGTCGGCTTCGTGAAGGGGCCGCCCGACGCCGACCCCGCCTCGGTCGCCTACGACGCCGTCGAGCAGGTGAGGCGCGATGGCGCCGACGTGCTGATCGTCGACACCGCGGGGCGGCTTCACACCCAGGACGATCTGATGGCCGAGCTGGCCAAGGTCCGCAGGGTGATCACCAGGCAGATCCCCGAGGCCCCGCACGAGACGCTGCTCACGGTCGACTCGACCACGGGCCAGAACGGCCTGCGCCAGGCGCGGCTGTTCTCCGAGGCCGTCCCCGTGACCGGGTTGGCCCTGACCAAGCTCGACGGCACCGCCAGGGGAGGGATCGCGCTGGCGATCACCCACGAGCTCGGGATTCCGGTGAAGCTGATCGGGGTGGGCGAGCAGCTCGAGGATCTCCGGCCCTTCGACGCGGCCGAGTTCGCCCGCGCGCTGGTGAGCTGACCCCGGGGCCGGGGCCGGGCGAGCCTCCGGCTCCGCGGGGGCGCGGCGCTACTGTCCAGTTACAAATGGACGCATGGGTCCTGTGGGTGGTCGTGGCGAGTGCCTTCGGCATCGGGGAGATGCTCACCGGGGGCTTCTTCCTCGCGCCGTTCGCCCTGGGAGCGGCCGTGGCCGCGGCCGTCGCCGCGGTCGCGGGAATGGGCGTCGCCGTGGTCATATTCGTCCTCGCCTCACTGCTGACGCTCGCGGTGGTCAGACCGATCGTGCGGTCGCACCTGCACATGCCCCCCCAGCTGCGCACGGGCGCGGCCGCGCTCGTGGGCAAGCAGGCGATCGTGCTGGAGACGATCGCCAACGACGAAGGAGTCGGGATCGTCAAGATCGACGGGGAGGTGTGGACCGCGCGCTCGCTGCACGACGATCAGGTGATCGAGCGGGGAACGCGCGTCGAGGTAATCGACATCAAGGGCGCCACCGCGCTCGTGACCGAATAGGAGGAGCCATGGCAGAAGCCATCGTCGCCATCGTCGTGGTCGTGTTCCTGGTGATTCTGTTCGCACGCACGATCCGGATCGTGCCGCAGGCCCGGGCCGGGATCGTGGAGCGCTTCGGGCGCTACAACCGCACCCTGAACCCGGGGCTCACCGTCCTGATGCCGTTCATCGACCGGCTCAAGCCCCTGATCGACCTGCGTGAGCAGGTCGTCTCCTTCCCGCCTCAGCCGGTTATCACCGAGGACAACCTGGTGGTCGGGATAGACACCGTCCTGTACTTCACCGTCAACGACGCGAAGTCGTCGACCTACGAGGTCGCCAATCCACTCCAGGCGATCGAGCAGATCACCGTGACCACGCTGCGCAACGTGATCGGCTCGCTCACCCTGGAGACGGCGCTGACCAGCCGCGACCACATCAATGCCCAGCTACGCGGCGTCCTGGACGAGGCCACGAACAAGTGGGGGATCCGGGTCAACCGCGTCGAGATCAAGTCGATCGACCCGCCCGGCTCGATCCAGGAGGCGATGGAGAAGCAGATGCGCGCCGAGCGCGATCGCCGAGCCGCGATCCTCAACGCCGAAGGCGTCAAGCAGTCTCAGATCCTGACCGCCGAGGGTCAGAAGCAGGCCGCGGTGCTGACCGCCGAAGGGCAAAAGCAGGCGGCGATCCTGCGTGCCCAGGGCGAGGCGCAGGCGATCGCGACCGTGTTCGAGGCGATCCACGACGGCAGGCCCGACCCGGAGCTGCTCAGCTACCAGTATCTGCAGATGCTTCCCCAGCTGGCCCGAGGCGATGCCAACAAGGTATTCGTGATCCCATCGGAGTTCGCCGAGGCGTTCGGCGGTATCAGCAAGGCGTTCGGCTCCAGCCGGGCGTCCGAAGACTCCCCGGCCCCGCCCTCGGCGGTCGGCGACGGCGCCCCGGCCGTGAGCTCGGCCGCTCCGGCCGTGAGCTCCGCCGCCCCGGCGGCGAACTCGGCGGGCTCGGGCAACTCGGCTCCGGACGTTCTGGGTCCGGGCCCGGGTCCGAGGGAGCGATAGCCTCAACCACCACGAGATGTTCGACTCACTGGCCGAGAAACTCCAGGCGACGCTGGCCGATGTCCGCGGTCGCGGCACCCTGACCGAGGACGACATCAACGCCGCGATGCGTGAGATCCGGCTCGCGCTGCTCGAGGCCGACGTCAACTTCAAGGTGGTCAGGAGCTTCACCGCCTCGGTCAAGGAGCGGGCCCTGGGCGCCGACATCATCGGCCAGCTCAACCCCGGCCAGCAGGTGATCAAGATCGTCTCCGACGAGCTGACCGACCTGATGGGGGGCGCGGCCCGCGAGCTGTCGTTCTCCCCTCGGCCCCCGACGATCGTGCTGATGGCCGGGCTGCAGGGCTCGGGCAAGACGACCGCCACGGCCAAGCTGGCACGCTACCTCCGCGAGCAGCACGGATCCTCGGTGGCAGTCGCGGCCGGCGACGTTTACCGACCCGCCGCCGTCGATCAGCTGATCAAGGTTGGCACCCAGGCCGGAGCCGACGTCTATGAGCAGGGCACCGACCGGTCGCCGGTTCAGATCGCCAGATGGGCGGCCGACCGGGCCAAGGCCGAGGGCAAGGACGTGCTGATCGTCGACACCAGCGGACGGCTGCACGTCGACCAGGAGCTGATGGCCGAGCTCGCCGACATCAAGAAGGCGATCGCGCCCACCGACGTGCTGCTCGTGGTCGACGCCATGACCGGCCAGGATGCGGTCAACGTCGCCGAGCAGTTCGCCGAGACGGTCGACTTCGACGGCGTGGTGATGACCAAGCTCGACGGCGACGCTCGCGGGGGGGCCGCGCTCTCGATCCGGGCGATCACCGGCAAGCCGATCATGTTCGCGTCCACGGGCGAGAAGCTCGATCAGTTCGAGCGTTTCCATCCCGACCGGATGGCCCAGCGCATCCTCGGCATGGGCGACGTCATGACGCTGATCGAGAAGGCGGAGGCGAGCTACGACGAGGATCAGGCCGCCGAGCTGGAGCGCAAGCTCCGCAAGCAGGAGTTCGGCCTCGACGACTTCCTGGACCAGATGCGACAGATCCGGCGGCTGGGTCCGCTGCAGTCGCTGCTGGGAATGATCCCGGGAATCGGGAAGGAGCTGCGCGGGGTCAAGCTCGACGAGCGTGAGTTCGACCGTCTCCAGGCGATCATCCTCTCGATGACCCCCCAGGAGCGCCGCCATCCCGAGATCATCAAGGGCTCCCAGCGGCTGCGGATCGCTCAGGGGTCAGGCACCAACGTCCAGGCGGTCAAGCAGCTGATCAAGCAGTTCGACCAGATGCGCAAGGTGATGCGCCAGGTCTCCCAGGGACGCACGCCGGACCTGGCGGCCATGATGCGCCAGGCCCGCTGACGCCGCCTGACGGCCGTGCTGCGCCAGGCCCGCTAACCTGATCCATCGCACATGTCGGTAAGACTCAGATTGACACGCATCGGCGGACGCAAGAACCCCATCTGGCGGGTCGTGGTCGCCGACCAGCGATCCAAGCGCGATGGTCGCGTGATCGAGACCGTCGGGCACTACAACGCCCAGACCGACCCCTCGACGATCGTGCTCGACGAGGAGCGGATCCGCGACTGGCTGGCGCGCGGCGCCCAGCCCAGCGACTCCGTGCGCAAGCTGCTGCGCATCCAGGGCATCGGCTGACCAAAGCGGTCGTGAAGGACCTGCTGGAATACCTGGCGCGAGGGCTGGTGGACCACCCTGACGCAGTCCGCGTCACCGAGGTGCGTGACGACGATGGCTCCACGGTGCTCGAGCTGTCGGTCGATCCCGACGACTACGGGAGCGTGATCGGCCGCGGTGGGCGCACCGCGACCGCGTTGCGGGCCGTGATCAAGGCAGCCGCCGTCAATCAGAAGCGGCGCGTGTTCGTGGACATCGTCGACGCTTGAGCCCGGAGGAAGCGTGGCTGAGAGCGGGCATCGTGGGACGTCCCCACGGCCTCGACGGGAGCTTTCACGTCTCCGCCCCGGTCGGGGGACTGCTTGCTGCCGACACGGTCGTCTCGATCGACGGGGTGAAGCGGTCCATCGTGCGCCTGGCCGGCCACGAGGCCCGGCCGATCGTCCGGCTGGCGGGTTGTGAGCGGCGCGCGGATGCGCAAGCCCTGAGTGGTCAGGAGATCCTCGTTGCACGCTCCGCGGCGCCTGAGCTCGGCGAGGACGAGTGGTGGGCCACTGATCTTGAGGGTTGCGGGGTGCGCGACCGCGACCGCCAGGTGGGGGTCGTGGCCCGGGTGCTGGGCCTTCCCTCGTGCGAGGTCCTGGAGGTGACGCGCGCGGCCGGCGGGCCGGCACTGCTGGTGCCGCTGGTCAAGGACGCCGTCCGGGGGGTCGACCTCGAGCGCGGCCTGATCGAGATCGATCTGGAATTCCTGGGCGAGAGCTGATGTCGACGCGCGTGACGCCGACCGCGCGGGCGACGTAGAGCGAGCCGTGAAACGGTGATGCGCATCGACGTGTTCACCCTGTTCCCGGAGGCCTTCACCTGGTTTGCCTCCCAGCGCCACGTCGCCAACGCGCTGTCGCACGGGCACGAGCTGACCTGCGTCAACTATCGAGACCACACGCCGCTCGGCGGCGGCCAGGTGGACGACACCCCGTTTGGTGGAGGCGCCGGGATGGTGCTCCGGGTCGACGTGGTCGAGGCGGCCCTGCGCGCCCGCTACGGCGCCGATCCCGTGACGCTGGGCGCCCGGCGGCGGGTGATCGCGCTGGAGCCCGGCGGGCAGCTGCTCGACGACGCGCTGGTCGACGAGCTCGCGGGCGAGACCGAGCTGACGCTGCTCTCCGGGCGATACGAGGGCTTTGACGAGCGGATCGTCGAGCATTTCGCCTCAGACCGGGTTTCGATCGGGCGCTACGTACTGGCCGGGGGGGAGCTGGCCGCGATGGTCGTCTGCGACGCGGTGCTGCGCAAGCTCCCCGGGTCGCTCGGGCACGAGCACTCCGCGGTCGAGGAATCCTTCAGCGCCGCCCTCGAGGGCGGGCCCGAGTACCCGCACTACACCCGGCCCGCGGAGTACCGGGGGTGGCGCGTGCCCGACGTCCTGCTCTCCGGCCACCATGCCCGGATCGCCCAATGGCGGCTCGACGAAAGCCGATCCCGAGCCGCGGGGGGTTGCCGCCCGGCAGCCGGCGGAGGCGCCCGACCTCCTGGCGCGGACGGTCCGCTACCATAGACCGCCGCATGGGCGGTCACGCGCCTTCGGCGTGCCCCAGCCTGGTTTTCTGCCCGCGCAGAACCGCTTCCATGCGACTCGCGGGCGCCGGCAATCTCATGAGCACAGTCATTGACAGCCTGGAGCGTTCACAGCTCCGCCGAGTACCGGCGTTCGACGCCGGGGACCGCCTGCGCGTTCACTTCCAGGTGATCGAGGGGACGCGGCGGCGCACCCAGGTGTTCGAGGGCGTCGTGATCAAACGCCAGGGCTCCGGCGCCCGTGAGACGTTCACCGTCCGCAAGCAATCGTTCGGCGTGGGCGTGGAGCGAACCTTCCCGCTGCATTCGCCGAAGATCGAGCGCATCGAGGTGGCGGCTCGCGGAGATGTCCGGCGAGCCAAGCTCTACTACCTGCGTGGCCGTATCGGCAAGCGCGCCCGGGTGCGTGAGCGTCGCTCCGCGCGTCCCGAGGTCTCGGTCGAGCGCGAGCTTCTGTACGGGATCGAGCCCGAGGAGACCGAGACGGACGTCCCCGCGGCCGGCGAGGTGGCCGAGCCCGAACCTGCCGAGGCCGCCGAGAGCGATGCCCCGGAGGCCGCCGAGAGCGATGCCCCGGAGGCCGCCGAGACCGATGCCCCCGAGGTCGCCGAGCCCGCCGCCCCCGCGGTCGCCGAGTCCGGGCAGGACGAGCCGGCGGCGGACGAAGAGCAGGTGTGAAGACGGCTAAGAAGTCGTTCGCCCGGTCCGCGGCGGAGCTGGTCGTGATCGTGGCGGTCGCGCTCCTGTTGGCGCTCGGGATACAGGCGCTCCTGGTCAAGCCCTATGAGATCCCGAGCGGCTCGATGCTGCCCACCCTTCACATCAACCAGCGGATCCTCGTCGATCGCATCGGCAGCCGGTTCAGCTCGCCGCACGTCGGCGACATCATGGTCTTCCACCCGCCGGCCAGCGAGACCTGCGCCAACCCCGAGCAGGGCGAGAACAACGGCTCCCAGCCGTCCTCCGAAGCCTGTGCCACCCCACAGATCCGGGCGTCCTCGCAGACCTACATCAAGCGCGTCGTGGGCCTGCCCGGGGACCGGCTCTCGATCCGCAACGGGCAGGTGATCCGCAATGGCAAGCCCGAGCCCGACGGCTTCGCCGTCGCCTGTGACGGCGCCTCCGAATGCAACTTCCCGCGCACGTTCACGGTTCCCGCCGGGGACTACTACATGATGGGCGACAACCGTCCGGACTCCTTGGACAGCCGCTTCTGGGGGCCGGTCCCCAAGGGCTGGATCATCGGCAAGGCGTTCTTCACCTACTGGCCGCCAGACCGGATCGGCACGCTGTAGTGGGTCCCACCCACTGATCCCTCCTCCCGCGCGGCATGTCCAGCAAGCGCAAGTCTCCTTGGAGCTCGCTCATCGAGCTAGTCGTCACCGTAGCGGTGGCCGTCGCCCTGGCGCTCCTGATCGAGACCTTCGTCGTCAAGCCCTACCGCATCCCCAGCCCCTCGATGGTGCCCACCCTGCAGATCGGCCAGCGCGTGCTCGCCAACCGGCTCATCGGGCACCCGAGCGTCGGCGACATCGCGGTCTTTCACCCACCCCAGGGGGCTGACCCGCTCACGGCGGTGTGTGGCTCGAGCTCCCAGGGGGCGGGGCACCTGCAGGCCTGCGACGCCCCGACCCGGGCCGAGTCCACGCAGACCTTCATAAAGCGCGTGGTCGGGGGGCCGGGAGACCGGATCTCGATCGTCGACGGGCACGTATTCCGCAACGGAGTCCGGGAGAAAGACCCCTACATCGAGCCCTGCGTTGCAGGCGAGCCCTGCAATTTCCCCAAACCGATCATGGTTCCGCCCGGTGATTACTTCATGATGGGGGACAACCGTGGCGCGTCAGACGACAGCCGTTTCTGGGGCCCCGTTCCCGACAAGTGGATCATCGGGGTCGCCTTCTTCACCTACTGGCCTCCGGACCGAATCGGCACGCTCTAACGCCGGCCCCCGGCGGACCACGCGCCCGGGGCGCCGCCTGCTGAGCTTCGACCGGGGGCTCGGGGTGCGCTTCGTGGCGGGCGCGGACGAGGCGGGCCGGGGGTGCCTGGCCGGGCCCCTGGTGGCCGCGGCGGTCCTCCTCGATCTCGACCGCATCGGCCCGGCGCAGGCCCGGGCATTGGGCATGCTCAACGACTCCAAGCAGCAGACGCCCGAAGGCAGGGCGGCGCTCTACCCGGTGATCCTCGGGATCGCGGCGCGGGTCTCGATCGTCTCCCGCTGTGCCCCGGGAATCGACTCACGGGGATTGCACAAGACCAACCTGGCCGCCCTGCACGACGCGCTGCGAAACGTCGCCTGCCCGGGTTGTGTCTGCCTGAGCGATGGTTTCGCGGTCGCCGGCGTCGGGCATGAGCAGCGCGCGGTGATCGGAGGCGACGCCAAGAGCGCGGCCATCGCCGCCGCTTCGGTGCTGGCCAAGGAGACGCGTGACCGCTACATGCGCCGCGCCGATGGCGCCCATCCCGGCTGGGAGTTCGCCCAGCACGTCGGCTACGCGACCCCGGAGCACCGGGAGGCGATCGAGCGGCTTGGAGTCTCACCGCTGCACCGGCTGTCGTTTCAGTCGATGGCGTATCAGCAGCTCGCCCTCGGTTGAGCCAGCCGAACGGGCGGGTTCAAAACGCCCCCTCCAGGTGCTCGAGCGCCAGCATACGGCCGCGGGAGTCGAATGTGACCCCGATGGCATCGAACCGGATCTGGCTGGCGAACGGCCGGTCGCGGCTCTCGGCCAGCCAGCCGTACGCCATCTTGCGCACCTGCGACCGCTTGGCCGGGCCGACGGCATCAAATGGTCCGCCGGCGCTCCCTCCGGCCCGGCGCGCCTTGACCTCGCAGAAGACCAGCGTCTGGCCGTCGAACGCGATGATGTCCAGCTCGCCCCAGCGGGTGCGGTGATTGCGCTTCACGATCGCGTACCCGAGGCGCGCCAGGTGCTCGGCGGCGAGGCGTTCGCCGACGCTCCCGAGGCGGTGGCGCAGGTCGCTGCTCATCGACTCCGAAGCTACGCCCGATCCCGTCAGGAGTGGGTGACCGCCCGTGACCATTGTGCAACAAAAGTGGCTGTAAATGCCCCACGATTGGCACGCGGTCTGACCCACTCCTGACACGATTGGATCTAGCGTCCCGGGCGTGCTCGCCAGGGTCATAACGTTCGCCATCGACGGGGTGCAACCGCGCCAGGTGTGGGTGGAGGTGGACATCCGCAGTGGCCTGCCGGCGTTCACGATCGTCGGTCTCGGGGACACCGCCGTGCGCGAGTCACGGGAGCGGATCCGCTCGGCGATCCTCAACTCGGAGTTCGTGTTTCCGTCCAGCCGGATCACCGCCAACCTGGCACCGGCGTTCCTGCGCAAGGCCGGTCCGGGTTTCGACGCCGCTCTGGCCCTCGCCCTGCTGGCCGCCTCAGACCAGGTTCCCAGCAGTGGACTGGATGCCTACGCCGTCTTCGGAGAGCTCTCGCTGGGCGGTGAGCTTCGCGACTCCCCGGGGGCGCTGGCGGTAGCCGAAGGCGCCCGCCAGGCGGGCTGCGCGCGGCTGATCGTGCCTCGTGAGCGTGCGCGCGAGGCGGCGCTCGTGGAGGGGCTCGAGATCGTGGCCGTGACCAGCCTGCGCGCTGCCGCGGCGGTGCTCGCGGGAGCGGAGCCGCCGGCCCTGCCGGGCGCCAACGGATCCGTGCCCTCCCGCCGCACGGCGGTCGACCTGGACGACGTCCGGGGCCACCAGGCCCCCTTGCTGGCGCTCGAGCTGGCGGCCGCCGGGGGACACAACCTGCTGCTGGAGGGCGCGCCCGGGACGGGAAAGACGATGCTCGCTCGGCGGCTGCCGACCATCCTCCCGCCTTTGACCCGGACGGAGGCGATCGAGGTGACGCGCATCCACAGCGTTGCCGGCGGGCAAGCCGACGGGCTGATCCGCGAGCGGCCCTTCCGGGCTCCCCATCACACGATCTCCGCCGCAGGACTGGCCGGTGGCGGCTCCCCGCCCCGGCCCGGTGAAGCCACGCTCGCCCACCAGGGCGTCCTGTTCCTCGACGAGCTGTCGGAATTCGGGCGCCCGAGTCTCGATGCCCTGCGCCAACCGCTGGAGGATGGCAGCGTGACGATCGTCCGGGGGCAGCGCTCGCTCCAGTTCCCGACGCGCTTCATGCTGATCGCCGCCACGAACCCGTGCCCGTGCGGGTTTGCGGGGGTCGATGACCGCTGCACGTGCGGCGAGACCGAGCTGCGCCGCCACCGGCGGCGGCTCAGCGGTCCGCTGCTGGATCGCATGGACCTGCTCGTCGACGTCCGGCGACCTTCCGACGAGGAGCTGCGCTCGCCGCCACGCTCTGCTTCGGCACGCGCGCTGGCACGGGTGGCTCGAGCACGGGAGCGTCAGCGGCGAAGGCTGTCGGGGACCGGGATCAGCTGCAACGGTGAGATGGATGTGCGGCTGGTGCGCCAGCGGGTGCGACTCGACGAGGACGCTCAGTCCCAGCTCGGACGGGCGTACTCGATCGGGATGCTCAGCGTCCGGGGCCGTCACCGCGTCCTCCGGGTGGCCCAGACGATCGCCGATTTGGCCGAACGCGAGCGCGTCACCGGTCCCGACGTCCTGCTCGCGCTCAGCCTGCGCCAGCGCACGGTCGCCGACCCGGCCGCGGCGGCGTGAGCGGGCGGAGGCGCACCGCGTGAGCGGGCAGGAGCCCGACCCGGCTGCCCGCCGGCCGGAGGGAGCCTGCGGCGCCTGTCTCAGGCGAGCCTGGCTGTTGGGTCGCCTGGCAGGCCATCTGGATCGCGTCCGGGCGCGCATCGGAGCGCTGCTGGAGCTCGACGACGGCGCGCTGATCGCCGCGGTGGGTGGCGTCCAGCGAGACCGGATCGCAGACGAGCACGCGAGCTTTGAGCCAGCCGGCGCGCGCCAGCTCTGCGGCGCGGCAGGAGTGGAGACGGTGTGCCGCTGCCAGCCGGGCTATCCGGTGGGGTTGAGGGCCCTGGCGGCGCCCCCTGCGGTCCTCCACCTCGCCGGTGAGCCCGAGAGATTGGTCGACCCGGCCGAGGTGGTCGCAGTCGTCGGCGCCCGAAGGGCTTCGCCCTACGGCATCGCGGCGGCCCGGTCGCTGGGCCGCGGTCTCGGATCAGCCGGCCTGACGGTGGCCGGGGGGATGGCGAGCGGCATCGACTCCGCCGCTCACGCCGGAGCACTTGATGCCGGCGCGCCCACGATCGCGGTGCTTCCGTCGGCCCCCCAACGCGCGTATTCAGCGGCGTCCCGTGCCCTGCACGCCCGGGTCCGGCAGGGCGGAGTCGCCGTCTCGGAGGTCGGTCCCGCCGTATCGCCACGACGGTGGATGTTCCCGGCGCGCAACCGGATCATCGCCGCCCTGAGCGCGATGACGATCGTGGTTCAGGCTCGGAGCGGATCCGGCGCTCTGCTGACGGCGGCTTGCGCCGGCGAGCTGGGGCGGATGCTGGGAGCGGTGCCCGGGGAGATCACCGCCCCGCTGGCCTCAGGTCCGCACCAGCTGATCCGGGGCGGGGCGCAGCTCGTCCGAGGACCGGAGGACGTCCTCGACGCGTTGTTCGGGGCCGGTGCGCGACGGCTTGTCCAGATCGACCGGCCCCCGCTGGCTCCCGCGCTCCAGGGCCTGCTGGAGGCGCTCGCCGACGGGCGAGAGGCCGGCGAGGCCCTCGGGGCGGCGGCCCTGGACGCGGACGCTGGGCTGGCGGCGCTGGCGGCACTGGAGCTCGCGGGGCGGATCCAGCGCGGACCGGGGGGACGGTTCACGGTGCTCTGACGAGGCTCACACCGGCGTGCATGACGTGGCGGATCCGAGACAGGCCGGACACTAAGCTCGTGGCCGTGGCACATCCCCGAGCAATCCCCCGCGTGCTGTCGATCGCCGGCTCGGACTCGGGGGGCGGGGCCGGCATCCAGGCAGATCTCAAGGCGTTCGCTGCCTGTGGCGTGCACGGGATGACGGCCATCACCGCCATCACCGCGCAGAACACGATCGCGGTGACGGGCGTCGAGCCCGTCGACCCCGAGATGATCCTCGCCCAGGTGCGGGCGGTGGCCCAGGACATCGGTGTGGATGCGGTCAAGATCGGGATGCTCGGTGACGTGCCCACGATCGAGGCGGTGGCCCGGGCGATCGAGGAGCTGGGGCTCGCCACGCCTGTCGTGATCGACCCGGTGATGGTCTCCGAGTCCGGCGCGCAGTTGTTGGACCCGAGCGCGACAGAAGCGCTCGCCGAGCGGTTGCTGAGACGGGCGACGGTGGTCACCCCGAACGTGCCCGAGGCACAGCGGCTCGCCGGGCTGCGGGACGCGCCCAGTGACGAGCTGGCGCGAGCGGTGCACGCGCTGGGCCCGCGCGTCGTCGTCGTGACCGGCGGTCACCGTGAGCAGGCAACGGACGTCTTCTTCGACGGGTCGTCGCTGGTCGAGATTCCGGGCGAGCGCTATCCGAGCGCCGCTGCGCACGGCTCGGGCTGCACGCACTCCTCGGTCCTTGCGGCTCGGCTGGCCTGGGGAGATACGCCTCTGGACGCGGCCCGGACGGCCAAGCAGCGAGCCGCCGACGCCGTGCGCCGGGGGCTCGCCGAGGTGGGCGCCGGCTCCGGTCCGGTTGACGTGCTCGGCCTCGGCGGGGTCGCGGCTCCGGTCCGACCCGGTTGACGGGCTCGGCGTGACATAATCCCGGCGGTGCGGTTCTTGAGGATGAAGCCCGGCCACGGAGAGGTGCTGATCGCGGAGGGCGACGTCGAGCTCGAGCAGGACGAGGAGCGACTGCTCGCGGAGTTTCGCCGCCAGCTGGACGCGGGCCTGTGGGCCGCGGTTCCGGTATACGATGACGCCGGACGACGGCAGGCCCAAATGGTCCGGTCGTTCGCGGACGTCCCCCGCGACGCGGACCGCGTGATCTTCTTCCCGCGCGCCGCCGGTGGCCGGTAGGCGGCCGGCGAGCCGTGCTGCTGGCGCTCGTCGCAACCGCCCTTGTAGCCGTCGCCCTGCTCTCTGAGGAGCTCTTGCCCCGCGCGGGGGAGATGTGGTCGCGCCATCGGGCGCGCCGGCGGGTCACGCCGCCCACTCCCTACGATCCCGGACGCGAGCGGCGCGCCGAGCAGCGGGCGCGGACTCTGCTGCGCTCGTGCGTCAACGACGAGGAGTGGGCGATGTACCGGGACCTCGGCTTCATCCGCGTCTGGGGAAGCCAGTCCGATGGTCCCGTGCAGGCGGGGGGAACCGGGGGCGCGGCGTATGCCTACCTCATCTATCCGCACCGCGCGATCGTCGCCTATCTCGCCCAGACCCATCGGCTGCTCAACGAGTACTGCGTCGCGTTTCCCGATCAGACCCGCCCGTACGGAAGCGCCAGGCTCCCCGACTCCGACGACGTGCTCGCCAAGTGGATGGCCTTGACCGGTGACGAGCGCCGGCTGATCTCGACCGCGAACATGCATCTCCCCGGACGCCAGCTCGATCCCACCAAGGTCAAGCGCGATCTGTGGCGCCTGTCCCAGTGGGAGCGCGCGCGGATGCGCGACGCGGCCCGCAGTGAGGCCCCGCGCCCGCTGGACGCCGCTGGCTGACGGTGAGCGCCGGCGCCGCCGGCGAGCGCGCCCCCTGCGCTCGGCGCGAGCCGCCGCGGGCGCTACAGTTCCCGGCCGCGATGAGCACCGCCTCCACGCCTGACCTCAAGCACCGCAGCCGGGCGCTCACCGAGGGCCCCCAGCGCGCCGCGGCCCGGGCGTACCTGAAAGGCATCGGCTACGACGACGACGCGCTCGCCAGGCCGCTGGTGGCCGTGGCGAACACCTGGATCGAGACGATGCCGTGCAACTTCCATCTGCGCGCGCTGGCCGCCAAGGTCAAGGATGGGATCCGCGCGGCCGGCGGCACCCCGATGGAGCTCAACACGATCGCCATCTCCGACGGGATCACGATGGGGACCGCGGGGATGCGAGCTTCGCTGGCCAGCCGCGAGCTGATCGCCGATTCGATCGAGCTTGTCTGCGACGCCCACCTGTTCGACGCCGTGATCGCCCTGAGCGGCTGCGACAAGACGATCCCGGCGACCGTGATGGCGCTCTGCCGTCTCGACGTGCCGAGCGTGATGCTCTACGGGGGCTCGATCCTGCCCGGCCATTACCACGGCGAGCGGGTCACCATCCAGGAGGTGTTCGAAGCCGTCGGCGCGCACGCCGCGGGCCGGATCACCGATGACGAGCTGACCGAGATCGAGGATGTCGCGTCCCCCGGCGCGGGTGCCTGTGGCGGACAGTTCACCGCCAACACGATGGCGATGGCCTTCGAGATGCTGGGCATATCGCCATCGGGGTTCTCGATGGTTCCGGCGGTCGACGCGCACAAGGCACAGGTCGCCGAGCAGTCCGGCGCGCTGGTCATGGACGCGTTGCGCACGGGTCTGCGCCCCAGTGACATCATCACCCGCCACAGCCTGGAGAACGCGATCGCCGCGATCGCCTGCAGCGGCGGCTCCACCAACGGCGTGCTGCACCTCTTGGCGATCGCCAGGGAGATGGGCATCGAGCTTTCGATCGACGACTTCGACGAGATCAGCGAGCGCACCCCGCTGCTCTGCGACCTGAAACCCGGCGGCCGGTATGTTGCCCCGGACCTCTACGAGGCCGGTGGCGTGCCTCTGGTCGCCAAGCGCCTCAAGCAGGCTGGGCTGCTGCACGAGGATGCGGTCACCGTCACCGGCAAGACGATCGGGGAGATCGCCGACGCGGCCACCGAGACCGAGGGGCAGCGGGTGGTGGCACCCCTCGACGCCCCGATCAAGGAGACGGGCGGACTCGCGATCCTGCACGGCAACCTGGCGCCCGACGGCTGCGTGGTCAAGCTGGCGGGCTATGAGCGGCGGCGCCAGAGCGGTCCAGCGCGGGTGTTCGAGTCCGAGGAGGATGCGATGTTCGCGGTCACGGCGCGCTCGATCAACCCCGGGGACGTGATCGTGATTCGCAACGAGGGCCCGGCGGGCGGCCCCGGCATGCGTGAGATGCTGGCGGTGACGGCGGCGCTCGTCGGCGAGGGACTGGGCGAGGACGTGGCTCTGATCACCGACGGGCGCTTCTCAGGCGCGACCCGCGGACTGATGGCCGGCCACGTGGCGCCGGAATCGATCCGCGGCGGCCCCATCGGCCTGGTCCGCGACGGCGAGCAGATCACTCTGGACGTGACCGCCCGCCGGCTGGACGTGGCGCTTTCCGACGAGGAGCTCCGCGCCCGGGCCAGGGACTATCGGCCGCCCGAGCGGCCCTTCCCGGGCGTGGCCCTGGACAAATATTCGAGGCTGGTCTCGAGCGCCGCGGAAGGCGCCGTCACCCGCTGATATCGCCCCACGAGGGGGGTTGCGGTAGCCGCAGTCGCCGCAGCCGAGGTTTCGCGACGGCCGTAACGAGAGTTGCAGAATTGTTACCGTGATCGGCTATTCGTTGACCGAAAAGTCGCGATCGATACCATAAGCGCCGTGGCAAGTGTGTCTTACCTGCGCACGCCCGGGGGCGAGCGCGCTCCAGGCAAGAACCGCACCCCCCTGGCCGCGTCGCCGCGGCGCTCCAGGAAGGGTCCGCTGATACTTGCCGGCTCCGCCCTCCTGGTGATCGCCGTGCTCGCCGCGGCCGGCATCGTCCTGGGCTCGGCCAAAGCCAGCCTGTCCACCGATCCGACCGCGCTGGCCAAGGTCGGGATGCCGCTCGGCGGCGGCTCCATCGAGAGCGTGACGGTGGTCGCCGGACCCACCAACGCTCCCATCCCGGTGACGGTCCGCGGCGACAAGATCTGGCCGCTCAAGCTGATCCCCGCCAACCAGCAGGTGACGGTCTACCTGGTCGTCAAGCGCCCCGGCTGGATCTCCTGGCTGGCCGGCAGCACCCAGCGCCTGCACCTGTCGTTCGTCGCTCCGACGGCCAGCCTGCGCTCGCACTACGTCACTGTGGCCGGGCACGAGCCCGTGACCCTGCACTTCAAGGCGCCCATCCAGGAGTACGCCTACGGGACCTCGGGCCACCTGCGCCGGCACCTGCTGAGCTCGCCCCAGAGCGTGGTCACGCTGCCTCGGACCGCAGCCGCCGGAACGATCGACGTGCAGGCGGCGCCGATGACCTGGGAGACCTCCAAGCGGGCCGCCGTGAGCTGGTTCCCGGGCGGAGGCGTGGCCACCGCGGTGGCCACCCCGGCGCCGGGGACCACGATCAAGTCCACCACGCCGATCACCCTGACCTTCTCGAAGACCGTCTCGCAGGCGCTGGGATCCCACCTGCCGCCGGTCTCACCCGCCACTCAGGGCAGCTGGCATAGCCTCAACGCCCACGCGATCGTGTTCCGTCCCGAAGGCTACGGCTACGGCCTGGGCGCCACCGTCGACGTCCCGCTGCCCAACGGCATCAGGGTCATCGGCGCCCGGCAGTCCACCCCCAGCTGGAGGGTGCCGGCGGGCTCGACGGTTCGCCTCCAGCAGATGCTGGCGCTGCTCGGCTACCTGCCCCAGAGCTTCCACTACGCCGGCTCGGGCGTGGGGCTCACCTACGCTGATCAGGAGGCCGCCGCGATCAAGCCCCCTGCGGGCAGGTTCAGCTGGCGCTACCCGAACACGCCGGGGTGGCTGGTGGCCGATTGGCAGCCGGGGACGTTCGGCGAGATCACCAAGGGGGCAGTGATGGCGTTCGAGAACAACGTGGGCATGACCCCCGACGGGGTCGCGGGCTCCCAGGTGTGGCGCGCCTTGATCGGCGCGGTCGTCCACAACCAGCGCTATTCCTTCGGCTACACCGTGGTGGGCGTGAGCGAGGGGTCGCCGGAGTCCGAGACCACGTGGCACAACGGCAAGACGGTCGTGTCGGGCCCCGTCAACACCGGTATCCCGGCCACGCCGACCGCGCAGGGGACGTTCGCGGTGTTCGAGCACCTGCCGGTGACCACGATGAGCGGCACCAACGCCGACGGCAGCACCTACGTCGACCCCGGCATTCCAAACGTCAGCTATTTCAACGGCGGCGACGCGCTGCACGGCTTCAGCCGCGCGTCCTACGGCTCCCCGCAGAGCGATGGCTGCGTCGAGATGCCCTACGGCGAGGCCGCGCAGGTCTTTCCCTACACGCCGGTCGGGACCATCGTCCACGTCACCTAGCGCCCGCGGGGACGCGTGCGACAAGAGGGCTGTCGGGTAGCCCGGCGAATAGCCACATCACGATGACAGGCGTGCAGCCAGCGAGCGCCGAGCTCGGGGATGGCGCCATCTCGCCGGCGTGGCGGGCGGCGCTGGAGGACTTCGACGAGGACCTGCGCCGGCGAGCCGTCGCCGCCAAGACGCGCAAGGCATACGCGATCGACACCGCGCAGTTCGCCCGCTGGGCGAGCGCCCGTGACCTGGCGCCGGGATCGATCGACGTCCGCGCCCTGCGTCGCTACGCCGCCGGCTTGTCCGAGCGCGGGCAGGCCCCCGCCACCGTCGCTCGCAAGCTGGCCGCGCTGCGGGGCCTGTTTCGCGTCCAGCTGGCGCTCGGGACGCGCAGCGAGAATCCGGCCGAGCTGCTGAGCTCCCCGAAACGCCCCCAGCGCCTGCCTCGGGTCCTCAAGGCCACGGAGGTGGCCACGCTGCTGGATCGGATACCGGCCACCACGCCGCTGGCGCTGCGCGACCGGGCCCTGTTCGAGCTCGCCTACGCCTCGGGTCTGCGTGCCGAGGAGATCGTCTCCCTCGACATCGACTCGATCGACTTCGACGGGGAGTCGGTGCGCGTCGAGGGCAAGGGGGAGCGCACCCGCCTGGTTCCGGCGGGCGAGCATGCCCTGCGGGCGCTGGAGCGCTATCTGGCCCGCGGGCGCCCGGTGCTCGCCGGCGGTGAGTCCCGCGCCCTGTTTGTGTCCAAGACCGGACGGCGGCTGGGAACCTCCGACGTCCGGCGGCGGCTGCGGACGTGGTCGCGGCTGGCCGCGAGCCGGGCTCCCGCCCTCGCCGAGGCCCACCCGCACGCGCTGCGCCACTCGTTTGCCACCCACCTGCTGGAGGGAGGCGCGGACCTCCGCGCGATCCAGGAGCTGCTCGGTCACGCCAGTATCTCGACGACCCAGGTTTACACTCGGGTAGAGTCGGCGAGGTTACGCCAGGCGTACGAGGCCTCGCATCCGCGGGCGTAGCACCACTAACCGGGGCGAGAAGTGGGAACCAATGTGAAAGCGATCGAGCTCCCGGAGCTCTGGAGACGGTACAAGTCTTCGGGGGACGAGTGGGCACGGGAGCGGCTGGTCCTCGCCTATTCGCCGCTGGTCAAGTACGTGGCGGGCCGGATCGGCTCCGGATTGCCCGCGCACGTCGACGAGGCGGACCTGATCTCCTATGGGCTGGGCGGTCTGATCTCCGCCATCGAGCGCTTCGACGCAGCTCGGGAGATCAAGTTCGAGACCTATGCGATCACTCGGATCCGGGGAGCGATCATCGATGAGCTGCGCGCGCTCGATTGGGTGCCTCGTTCCGTTCGCGCGCGAGCGAGGGAATTCGAGCGCGTCAACATAAAGCTCGAGGCGCGCCTGCGGCGGCCCCCCGACGACGGCGAGATGGCCGCCGAGCTCGAGATCTCGCTCGACGAGTTCCAGGAGTCTCTGCTGCAGATCTCAACCTCGACGATCGTCGCGCTCGACGAGCTGTGGAACGTGTCGGACTCCAGCGGCGACCAGGTCTCGCTGCTGGACACGATCCCCGACCGCGGCGCGCCGGATCCGCAGATCCTGATCGACGAGTACGAGCTGCGCAACCGGATTGCCGATGCGATCGCCGCACTACCCGAGCGAGAGAAGCTGGTCGTGGCGCTGTACTACTACGAGAACCTGACTTTGCGGGAGATCGGAGAGGTACTCGGCGTCACCGAGTCACGCGTCTCCCAGCTGCACACCAAGGCGGTGCTCCGGCTGCGCTCCAAGCTCGCCGGGGAGCTGGACTAGCTCCGCCGGAGCTTCGGGAGCGCGGGCGACCGGCCGGGCGCAGCGGCCGTGACGGCTTCGGCCGGAGCGATCGCGCCGCGGGGTGCCCCCGCTGCGTGGTGCCCAATGGACGCGCGCTGTAAGGTCGCTCTTTCGTCTTTTTGAAAGAGAGGAGACCAGCCATGCACAAGGCCGCGGATCGGATCCGCAACGTGGCCCTTGTCGGCCACCGCGGCAGTGGTAAGACATCGCTAAACGAGGCGCTGCTCTTCGGAGCCGGGGCGATCAACCGGCTGGGCAGCGTCGTCGACGGCTCGACCGCCTCGGACTCCGATCCCGACGAGAAGGCGCGCCAGATGTCGATCTCGGTGGCGCTGAGCTCGTTCGAGTGGCAGCAGCGCAAGGTAAATCTGCTGGACACCCCCGGCGATTCGAGCTTCATCGCCGACGCGCTGGGGGCGCTGCGGGTGTGCGAATCGGCGGTCTTCGTGGTCAATGCCGTCATGGGGGTGGAGGTCCACACCGCCCGCCTCTGGCAGCGCGCCTCCGAGCTGGATCTCGCCCGTCTGGTGTTCGTCAACATGCTCGATCGTGAGCGTGCCGATTTCTTTCGCACCCTGGACTCGCTGAAGTCGACCTTCGGCCAGCACGTCGTCGCCACCGAGATCCCGATGGGGAGCGAGCACGAGGTCTCAGGCGTGATCGACCTGGTCGACATGAAGGCCTACCGATACGAGGACACGAGTCCGCCCAGCCGCGACAACTGGAGCGAGGTGCCGATCCCCGACGACCTCCAGGAGCAGGCCCAGTCCTACCGCGAGAAGCTGATGGACGAGGTGTCGGAGACCTCGGACGCGCTGATGGAGCGCTACCTGGAAGGCGACGAGATCTCGCATGACGAGATCGTGGCCGCGCTCAAGGACGGGACCAATCATGGAGCCCTGTTCCCGGTCACGTGCGGGGTGGCGACTCGCAATCTCGGCACCAACCGGCTGCTCGACGCGGTCGTCGAGGACCTGCCCTCCCCGGTCAAGCACGGCGGGCTGGAGGTAGGCGAGGTGACCCTGGAGCCCACCGAGGACGCCGAGCTGTTCGCCTACGTCTTCAAGACGCGCGCCGATCCGTTCGCGGGCCGCATCAACCTGTTCAGGGTCTACCAGGGAGTCATGTCCCAGGACTCGCAAGTCCTCAATACCCGGACCCACAACAAGGAGCGAATCGGGCAGCTGGTCACCTTCGAGGGGGCCCAGACCGGCCACACCACGGAATTCGGCGCCGGGGACATCGGCGCCGTGGCCAAGCTCAAGGAGACCAAGGCCGGCGATTGGCTGGCCGCGCGCGACGAGCCGATCACCATGCCCAGCATCAAGCTGCCGGCGCCGGTGATGGCCTTCTCGGTGGCCGCGAAGGCCAAAGGGGACGAGGACAAGGTGTTCACCGCGCTTCGCCGCCTCCAGGAGGAGGATCCGACGATCGACCTGCACCGAGACGGCCAGACCGGCGAGCAGATCGTGGCCGGCCTGTCCCAGGTGCACGTGGAGGTGATCGTGCAGCGGCTCCGGTCCCGATTCGGGGCCGAGGTCGAGCTCAGGCCGCCGCGGGTCCCCTACCAGGAGACGATCCGAGGGTCGGCCAAGGCCCATGGGCGCCACAAGAAGCAAACCGGTGGCCGCGGCCAGTTCGGCGACTGCCACATCGAGATCCAGCCGCTGGATGCCGGCACCGACTTCGAGTTCGTCAACGCGATCAAGGGCGGAGTGATCCCGACGGGCTTCATTCCCGCAGTCGAGAAGGGCGTGCAGGAGGCCATGCAGGAGGGAGTGGTCGCCGGCTATCCGGTCAAGGGCGTGCGCGTCCGTCTCTACGACGGCTCCTATCACACCGTCGACTCCTCCGAGATGGCCTTCAAGGTGGCGGGCTCGCTGGCCATGCGACAGGCGCTGGAGCAGGCGGCGTCCGTGCTGCTCGAGCCGATCATGCTGGTCACCGTCAACGCGCCCGAGGACACGGTGGGGGACGTGATCGGTGACCTGAACTCCCGCCGGGGCCGGCCGCTGGGGATGGAGCCCGTGGGTCCGGGAATGACCGACATCAAGGCCGAGGTGCCGATGGCCGAGATGCTCTCCTACGCGCCCGATCTGAGGTCGATCACGGGGGGTCAGGGGGAGTTCACGATGGAGTTTGAGCGGTATGAGGAGGTTCCCGGCCACCTCGCCGCCAGAGTGGTCGACGAGGCCCGCGCAGAGCGGGAGGCGATCAGGGCGTAGTAGGCTCGAAGCCCGTGAGCACCAGGTCGATTCGAACCTCGGCGACGCATGCCGCCTGTGACGTGTGCGGGCGGACGCTTCTGCGCGGTGAGCAAGCGGAGGTCTATCTGAGTGGGGGAGCGCGCTACTCGGTGTGCGAGCTGTGCACCTCCCGGGCGCTGCACGGGGGCTGGGTCAGGGAGGGTACGGTTCCCGAGTACGAGCAGAGCAGCACCCGGCTGGACCGCCGGCGTTCGCTGCTGCAGCGCCTGCGGGGCCGACGCGACGGCGTCGGCCAGCCAGAGCCCGAGCCCGAGATCTATACCGAGCCAGAGCCCTATACCGAGCCCGAGCGCGCTCGGGAGCGGGAGCGTTATACCGAGCCCGAGCGCTATAGCGAGTCGCCGGTCGCGGAGGAGCCCGCCCAGCCGGCCCCCGTGCCGGGGTGGTTGGAATCCAACGGCGCAGGCGCCGCCCGTCCGGCGCGCGCCCGGGAGCCGGTCAGCCGCGAGCGCCGTCGCCGCGCGCCCCGCCGCCGCGAGCCGAGCCGTCGCGAGCCCGGCCCAGCCGAGCCCGGCCACCGCGAGCCCCGCCACGTCCGAGCCGTGCCCACGAGCATCGAGCACAAGATCTCCTCCGCGGTGTCTCTTTTCAACGGCTCCGAGTATCCCGGTACCGTGGCGAGCATCACGCGCTCCCTCGGCCTGCCCGAGGTCTCGGTCCAGCCGTCGAGCTCGCTGGCGACCGTGGTCAACGTGGTCGTGGCCTGGGAGCTGTGCTGGTACCGCTACGAGGTCGATCTCTCCGACGAGGTTCCGAGCTTCCGAGTCGCCGCCCAGGGATACGAGCTTCACGAGCTCGATCCGACCGAACGCCAGCTCAACGCCGCCGCCGATGACCGCGGCCGGCTCGACCTGACCGCCTGACCACCGGTCCGCCGCGGCGATGTCGCTCCGCCAGGACGTCGCGGGCTCCAAGCTGGTCGTCCACGTCGACGGCGGAGCACGCGGCAACCCCGGACCCGCCGCGATCGGCGTGGTCGTCTCAGACGCCGACGGCCAGGTGCTCGATGAGGCGGCCGAGCCGATCGGGGTCGCCACCAACAACGTCGCGGAGTACCGGGCCGTGCTGCTCGGTCTCGAGCGCGCGTCGATGCTGGGGGCCCGGGAAGTCGAGCTGGTCAACGATTCAGAGCTCGTCGCCCGTCAGATCAACGGCGTCTACAAGGTCAAGCACCCGGCCATGAGGCCTCTCCACGAGCAGGCGATCGCCGCCCTTGGGCGTTTTGACAGCTGGCAGATCCGCAGCGTCCCCCGGGCGCGCAACGCGCGCGCCGACGCGCTGGTCAACGCGGCGCTCGACGGCAGCCTGTGAGCGTGGCGAAACCGGGCCGATAGTCTTTGCCCGGTGACCGATTCATTGATCGAGCTCAGCGCCACGCTGCATCGGACGGCGGAGCGGCTGCGCGCCGGCGAGCTGGAGCCCGAAACGGCGCTGGCGTTGATCGAGGAGTGCGCGCGACTCGCCTCGGAGGCCAGCGCCCAGGTCGACCAGCGGGTCCGCGCCGCGGTGGAACCGCTCCCCGACCTCCCCGGTCAGCTGCCGCTCCCGGCGCCCTAGTGGGCCGCTCTGGAACAGCGCACGGCTGTGGCGCCGCGTGCGCGGGCCGGGCGGCCTGAGATGGGCGCCCCGGCGGACACCCGTGCCGTGTCTAGCATCAGGCCGGGCTTCCCCGAGCACCTGCGCGACGAGGTAGAGCGCTACCTGGAGACGATCCGGTTCTCGTCGGAGCCGGCGACCGCGGGGCTGCGGGAGGCGATGCGCTACTCGCTGCTGGGCGGAGGCAAGCGGATCAGACCCGTTCTGGCCCTGGCGACCGCCCGAGCGCTGGGGCGCGAGCATACCTCCGTGCTGCCGCTCGCGGGCGCGCTGGAGCTGATCCACACCTACTCGCTCATCCACGATGACCTGCCCGCGATGGACGACGACGATCTGCGACGCGGACGTCTCACCTGCCACAAGGCGTTCGCTGAGGATGTGGCGATCCTCGCCGGTGACGGGCTCTACGCCGAGGCCTTCAAGCTGCTGCTCTCCGACCAGGCGGGCGAGCCTGCGGACATCCTGGCCGCGGCGGCCCGGTTGGCGGACGCCACGGGCGTCCAGGGGATGGTCGGCGGCCAGTACCTGGACGTCGCTTGCACCGCGCCCGGGGGGGCCGAGGGGCTGCGTCGCCTGCATGAGCTCAAGACCGGGCGCTTGATCGCCGCCAGCATCGAATGCGTGCTCCTGCTCGGTGGGGATCACAAACCTGCCAGAATCGATTCCTTCAGCGCCTTCGCGAGCGAGCTGGGCGTGCTCTTCCAGATCGTCGACGACATCCTGGACGTGACGGGATCCGACGCGACGCTGGGAAAGCAGCACGGCTCAGATCAACGGCTAGGGAAGCGCACGTACGTGACCGAGTTCGGTCTCGACGGAGCGGGTGAGCTGGCCGAGGGGTCCTACCGGCGGGCTCGTGGAGCGCTCGCGTCCGCAGCGCCTGTGGAGGCGGGTGAGTTGGAGCAGATCACGGATTTCATCGCGACCCGGAGCTATTGATGTCTGACTTGTTGAAGGGGATTGGCGGCCCGAGGGACCTGCACAGCCTGAGCGACGAGGAGCTGGCGGGGGTCGCGCAGGAGGTGCGGGCGCACATCATCGACACGGTGGGGGAGATCGGCGGCCACTTCGGTGCCAATCTCGGCAGCTGTGAGATCGCGGTCGCGCTGCACTCGCTGCTGCAGTCACCGCGGGACAAGATCCTGTGGGATGTCGGCCACCAGGCCTATCCCCACAAGATCCTCACCGGCCGCCGTGACCAGCTGCACACGATCCGCAAGTACGGCGGGCTGGCTCCGTTCTGCTCGATTCCCGAGTCCGAGCACGACATCATGGGCGCCGGGCACGCCTCGACGGCGATCGGCTACGCGGTCGGCATCAAGGAGGCGATGCGGCGAGGTCACGGCGAGGATGGACACGTGGTGGCGGTCGCCGGCGACGGGGCACTGACCGGCGGGGTCGCATTCGAGGCCGTCCACCAGGCGGGCGGGCAGGGAACCCCGATCGTCGTCGTGCTCAACGACAACGGGATGTCGATCGCCCCCAACGTCGGCGCGCTGTCCCGGTACTTCAATCGCGTTCGCCTCAGCCCCAAGCTGTGGCACGCGCGCGAGGAGGTCGAGGACGGCCTCACCAAGCTCCCGGCGATCGGCAACGCGGTGGAGCGACTTGGGCCCCACTTCAAGGAGTCGATCAAGGCATTCTGGGCTCCGGGACTGTGGTGGGAGGAGCTGGACTTTGCCTACATGGGCGTGATCGACGGGCACGACATGCGTGAGCTGCGCCGTGCTCTGCGCGAGGCCCTTGCCGCCCAGCGTCCGGTGGTCGTGCACTGCGCCACGGTCAAGGGCAAGGGGTTTGCCCCGGCCGAGGACGGCGGCCTGGAGGGAATGGAGAAATGGCATGCCGCCAAGCCCAAGTCGATCGCCAACGGCGCCCCCGCCCGCGCGGCGGCCAAGCCCGCGGGTAGCAAGCCGGCGCCCCCCGCCTACACGCAGGTGTTCGGCGAGGCGCTGATCTCCGAATGCCGGCGCGATGACCGGGTGATCGGGATCACGGCGGCGATGAACTCCGGCACCGGGCTCAACCTCCTGCAACGCGAGCTTCCCGACCGCTACTACGACGTCGGGATCGCCGAGCAGCAGGCCGTCCTGTTCGCCTCCGGGCTGGCGCTGCAGGGTTGCAAGCCGGTGGCCGCGATCTACTCGACCTTCCTGCAGCGAGCCTACGACCAGATCGTCCACGACGTATGTCTGCAGAAGCTCAACGTGGTGTTCGCCATGGACCGGGCGGGCCTGGTCGGCGAGGACGGCCCAACCCACCACGGCATCTTCGACATCGCCTACCTACGTTGCCTGCCCAATATCGTGCTCATGGCGCCCCGTGACGAGGCCATGCTCGTGCACATGCTGCACACGGCGTTGCGCTACGACGACGGGCCGGTGGCGCTTCGCTACCCGCGCGGCGAGGGGGTGGGCGTCGAGCTCCCGGCGCACCCGCAGGTGCTGGAGATGGGGACGGGTGAGATCTTGCGCGAGGCGAGCGACGCGATCGGCGACGGCACCCGCGTGGCTCTGCTCGGCTACGGCTCGGGAGTCGGGAAGGCGCTCGAGGCGGTCGAGCTCCTGGGCGCCCGCGGGATCTCGGTCACGGTCGCCGACGCCCGCTTCGCCAAGCCGATCGACGCCGGCCTGGCCGCCCAGCTCGCGGCCGAGCACGAGCTCCTGGTGACCGTCGAGGAGGGGGTCCTGTCTGGAGGGTTCGGCTCGGCGGTCTGGGAGACGCTCTCAGACGCCGGGATCGCGCCGCGCATCCTCAGAGTTGGCCTGCCTGACCGGTACGTCACCCACGGCTCGCCGAAGCTCCTGCACGAGGAGGTTGGCTTCACCGGCCAGCGGATCGCCGAACGCGTCGAGGCGGCGATCGCGCACCGCAGCGGGATCGCCAGCCACTGACAGGACCGAGGCCACCGCGCCCGAGCTGTCCCCATGAGGGTGTGGCGGGACGATCACGTACCGTTGCGGACGGCAAAATGCGGCGCGTGAGGCTCGACAACCTGCTCTCCGAGCGCGGGGTCTTCCCGTCGCGCTCGCGCGCCGCGGCCTCGGTGTTGGCCGGCGAGGTGATGCTCGGGCCCGAGCGCCGGCGCGCCCAGAAGCCGGGGCAGCTCGTCGCTGAGGACGTCGAGCTCGAGCTGCTCGAGCGCCCCGCGTACGTATCCCGGGGCGGCGTCAAGCTGGCCAACGCGCTGGATCGCCTGGGCGTGGAGGTCCCGGGCCGGCGCGCGCTGGACGTGGGGGCCTCGACCGGTGGCTTCACCGACTGCCTGCTCCAGCGCGGGGCCGAGCACGTGGTGGCGCTCGACGTCGGCTACGGCCAGCTCGACTGGTCATTGCGCTCCGATTCCCGGGTGACGGTCCTCGAACGCTCAAACGCCCGCTCGCTCACGGCCTCGGAGCTTCCCTACCCGCCGGACCTGATCGTGATCGACGTGTCCTTCATCTCGGTCGTCAAGGTGCTCGGTCCCGCGCTGGCGTGCGCGGCGCCGGGCTTTGACTGCCTGGCGCTGATCAAGCCCCAGTTCGAGGTGGGAAGGGCGCTGGTCGGCAAGGGCGGAGTGGTGCGCGACGTCGGAGCCCGCCGAGACGTGGCGGTCGCGATCGGGGCTGCGGCACGCGAGCGGGGCGCCGCCGTGCTCGGTTATGCCAGCTCCGGCCTTCCCGGTCCCAAGGGCAACCTGGAGAGCTTCGTCTGGCTGGCCGAGGGCTCTCGGCCGGGAGCGGTGGACGATCTCGAGATCGCCGCGCGGGAAGTTGAGCCGTGAGCGAGATCCGCCGCGCCACCGTCTTCACCCACCGACGTCCAGAGGTCACCGAGGCCCCCCTGCAGGCGCTGATCGAGCTGGCCCGTGAGGTCGAGGTGCAGCTTCGCTTCGATGTCGACGAGACGACCAAGCATCCGCTGCCCCACGACCAGCTCATCGTCGCCGATGCGGCGGTCGACCGCGATGTCGACCTGTGCTTTGCGTTCGGGGGTGACGGAACGATTCTGAGCGCGCTGCGGTCCTATGCGGGTACGGGAGTGCCCGTGTTCGCGATCAATTTCGGGGAGATGGGCTTTCTGGCGACGGTGGACCGCGAAGAGGCCGGCCCGGGATGCGCCCGGGCCCTGGCCGGCGACTTCGAGGTCCTGTCTCTCCCGGGCATCGAGCTCCGCGGCAACGGCGACCGGTGGCTGGCCTTCAACGACGTCTCGATTCACCGCCAGCAGGGCCTGCGAGTCGCCGATCTCGCGTACTCGGTGGGTGGCGACGAGGTCGGGCGCGTGCGCTGCGACGGGCTGGTCGTGGCGACTCCGGCGGGCTCCACGGGCTACAACCTGGCCAACGGCGGCCCGGTCATGGCGTGGGGGGTTCACGGGATGGTGGTCTCGTTCATCGCGCCGCACTCCCTGACCGCGCGGACGCTCGTGGTCGCGCCGGGCGACCGGGTGTCGGTCGACAACCGCTCCCAGGAGGAGCCGGTCGACGTGACCGTCGACGGGCGCCCGATCTGCGAGCTGCAGTCAGGCGAGCGGATCCAGGCGACCTTCTCGGTCGACCGGGGAGCGCTGGCTCAAGTTCCGGGCACCAGCTTCTACCAGCGGCTGCGCCAGAAGTTCGGCCGGCTGGCGACTCCGCTCTAGGACACCCCGGATCCGTCGGGGCCGGCTGGTAAACCGAAGCTCGTGCTGTACGAGCTTCGCGTCGAGAACCTGCTGCTGATGGAGCGCGCCGAGCTGCGCCTGGCCGAGGGCCTGAACATGCTCACCGGGGAGACGGGCGCGGGCAAGACGCTGCTCGCCCACGCCCTGGATCTGCTGCTGGGCGGCCGGGCGCGGCGTGACATCGTCCGTCCCGGCGCCCGGGAGGCCTACGTCGAGGGGGTGTTCGCCCTTCCGGCAGCGCTGACCGGCTCCGAGCGTCTGCCCGCGGAGGCGGACGAGATCGTGCTCGCCCGGCGCGTGTGGCCCGACGGGCGCACCCGGGCCTACGTGTGCGGGCGCGCCGCCACTCAGGCCGACCTCCAGGAGCTCGGTGGCCAGCTGCTGTCGTTCTATGGCCAGCACGAGCACCGCAAGCTGATGCTGTCCACCGCCCAGCTCGAGCTCCTGGACGCCTACTGCGGGTCCGACCAGCAGGGCCGCCGAGACCGGCTGCGCGACGCCTACGATCATCTCCGGCGCCTCGAGCAACGAGCCCTGGCGCTGCGCGAGCTGGCGGGCGCGCGCGAGCGCGAGCTCGACCTGCTCAGCTTCGAGCTGCAGGAGATCGAGGCCGCGGCGCCGAGGGAGGGCGAGGAGGTGGCCCTGAGCCTGGAGCGCGACCGCTTGCGCCACCAGGAGGCGCTGACCCGGGCCGCGGCGTCGGGCGCCGAGGCCCTCGTTCCCGAGAGCGGGACCGGGGTCTGCGAGATGCTCGCGCGGGCCGGCCAGGAGCTCGAGCAGGCCGCGACCGTCGATCCTGCGCTGGCCGCGCTCTCAGAGCGTCTGGCGGCGCTGCGCTACGAGAGCGAGGACATCGGTGCCGAGCTTCGCGCTTACCTGCTCGGCATCGAGCCAGCGGGCGCCCAAACCGGGGCCGAGGACGGGAGCGGGGGTCATCGGCAGCGGCTCGAGGAGGTCGAGGAGCGGCTGGCGTCGCTGGCCAGGCTGCAGCGCAAGCACGGCGGCTCGATCGCCTCCGTCCTGGCCCACGCGCAGCGCTGTCGCGACCGCGGCGATGAGCTCGAGCACGCCGACACCGCGCTCGCGGGCATCGAGGTCGAGATCGCCGATGCCCGGGGACGAGTTGATGAGCTGGCCGCAGCCCTGAGCGGCGCCCGTCGCAAGGTCGCGCCTCGCCTGGCGCGGGCGGTGAGCGCGCGTCTCGCGGAGCTGGCGATGGCTGATGCCCGATTCGAGATCGAGGTCGGTGCCCGCCCGGACGGATGTGGGCCGCGCGGCGCCGATGCGATCGAGATGCGGATAGCCGCCAACCCGGGCGGGGCGCCGGGTCCGCTGCGGGAGGTCGCGTCCGGCGGCGAGCTCTCCCGAGTGATGCTGGCCCTGACGAGCGTGGCCGAGGGAGCGCCCCGGACCGATGCCGGCCCGGCGCCCCTGCTGGTCTTCGATGAGATCGACGCCGGCATCGGCGGTCATACCGCTCGGGCCGTCGGAGAGCACCTGCGGGCGCTCTCCCGGGGTCGTCAGATCCTCTGCATCACGCATCTGCCACAGGTCGCGGCTCTCGCCGATCGCCACTTCACGATCGTCAAGGACGGCTCGGTCGTGCCCGCCACGACGACCGTCACGGCGCTCGACGGCGACGGGGTCGTGAGCGAGCTGGTGCGGATGCTGGGCGGGGGCGCCGCGGACCGAGCGGCCACCGACCACGCCCGGGAGCTGCTGCGTGCCGCCTAGCGTCCCCACGGGCCCCCGCCAGAGCGCGCGGAGAGGCGTCCCGACCGGCCGCCGCCAGAGCGCGCGGAGCAGCGTCCCCACCGGCCACCGCCAGAGCGCGCGGAGAGGCGTCCCGGCCGGTCGCCGCCGGAGCCGGCGTTAGACTCGATCACGATCGTGGCACACGGCGAGACGCGCTTCATCTTCATCACCGGCGGGGTCGTCTCCTCGCTGGGGAAGGGCATCGCCGCGGCCTCGATCGGGCGACTCCTGGTGGCTCGGGGGCTCGACGTGCAGCTTCAGAAGTTCGACCCGTACATCAACGTCGATCCCGGGACGATGTCGCCCTATCAGCACGGCGAGGTGTTCGTCACCGAGGACGGCGCCGAGACCGATCTCGATCTGGGTCACTACGAGCGCTTCACCGACGCCAACACCAGCCGCACCTCCAACGTGACCGCGGGCGGCATCTACAACACGGTGATCAGGCGCGAGCGCCGCGGCGACTATCTCGGCGCGACCGTGCAGGTCGTGCCCCACATCACCAACGAGATCAAGCAGCGGATCAAGTTGATGGCCGACTCCTCCGAGGTGGACTTCGTGGTGACCGAGATCGGGGGAACCGTGGGCGACATCGAGTCGCTGCCCTTCCTGGAGGCGATCCGGCAGTTTCCCGTGGACGTCGGCCGGCGCCGCTGCATGTTCATCCACCTCACGCTGGTCCCGTACATCGGGCATGCCGGCGAGCTCAAGACCAAGCCCACGCAGCACTCGGTCAACGAGCTGCGGCGGATCGGAATCGCGCCCGACATGGTCATGTGCCGGTCGGAGGCCGAGCTCTCGACCGAGATCCGGTCCAAGATCGCCCTGTTCGCGAGCCTGCCCGTCGAGGCCGTCGTCTCGGCTTACGACGTGCCCGACATCTACCAGGTCCCGCTGACCTTCAAGGACCAGGGCGTCGACGACTTCATCCTCGCCGAGTACTTCGGGCTCGAGGCCGGGGGCCCTGACCTCACCGGCTGGGAGACGCTCACCCGGCGAGCCAGGGAGGCCGACCGCCAGGTCACGATCGCGCTGGTCGGCAAGTACGTGCAGCTGGAGGACGCCTACCTGTCGGTGGTCGAGGCCCTGCGCCATGCCGGCGTGCACCATGGCGCCCAGGTCGAGGTGGAGTGGGTCGATTCCGAGTCCGTCGGTGACCCCGAGGTCTCAGAGCGCCTGAGCGGGATCGACGGCATCCTGATTCCCGGCGGCTTCGGAGGCCGGGGCTGGGAGGGCAAGATCAAGGCCGCTCGCATCGCCCGGGAGGAGGCGATCCCCTACCTGGGCATCTGCCTCGGAATGCACGTCGCCGTCAGTGAGTTCGCGCGGCACGTCGCCGCCATGGAGGGCGCCAACTCGACCGAGATGGATCTCGAGACTCCGTTCCCGGTCATAGACCTCCTGCCCGAGCAGAAGGAGATCGGCGACATGGGCGGGACGATGCGACTGGGAGCCGACCCGGTCAAGCTCCACGACGGGACGCTGATCCGCAGGCTGTACGACGAAGCGGTCGTCTACGAGCGACACCGCCACCGTTACGAGGTCAACAACCACCTGCGCCGCCGGCTGGAGACCGCCGGGCTGATCTGCTCGGGCACATCGCCCGACGAGCGCCTGGTCGAGGCGATCGAGCTGGCCCCCGAGCGCCACCCGTTCTTCGTGGCCTCCCAGTATCACCCGGAGTTCAAGTCACGCCCCGAGCGTCCCGCCCCCTTGTTCCGGGAGTTCGTCGGCGCCGCCCTGGACCACGCCGGCTCAGCTCCCGAGGGCCAGCAGCAGGCCGTGGCCGGCGACGAGCGGGACATCAGCGTCTCGCGCGGCGCGTGAGCCGAGCCGGCGAAGCGCAGCGTCACCGGCTGCACGAGACATTCGCGGCGCTGTGCCGGATCGAGAGCCCATCCCGCCACGAGCGAGCCTGCGCCGACTGGGTGAGCGCCGAGCTGGAGGCGATGGGAATCAAGGTGCAGGAGGATGGCTGCGGCCCGGCCGTCGAGTCCGACGCCGGCAACCTGCTGGCCCGGATCCCCGGGCGCCGCCCGGAGAGCATCCTGCTCTGCGCGCACCTGGACACGGTGCCGCTGGCGGCCCCCGTGGAGCCCGTGGTGGTCGACGGGGCCTGGGCGAACGCCAACGACGGGATCCTCGGCGCCGACAACAAATCCGCCGTGGCCACGATCCTGGAGCTCGCGCGCCGGGTGACCTCGGCCGGCGAGCCGCCGCCGATCGGAATCGAGATCCTGTTCACCGTCTGCGAGGAGGTGTCGCTGCGCGGATCCCGGGAGTTCGATGCCTCGCGCCTGCAGAGCGCGTTCGGCTTCGTTTTCGATCACGCCACGCCGATCGGCGAGATCGTGACCGCCGCCCCCACGCTGTATCGGATCGTGGCCCGGATCCGGGGTCGCGCCGCCCACGCCGGAGTGCGCCCCGAGCTGGGACGCAGCGCGGTGCTGGCCGCCGCCCGGGCGATCGCGTCGCTGCCCCTCGGACGCCTCGACGAGCAGACCACCGCCAACGTGGGCCGGATCGAGGGAGGCAGCGCGATCAACGTGGTCCCCGAGCACTGCCGGGTCGAGGCCGAGGTTCGCAGCCTCGACGAAGGGCGCGCCGCCGCAGTGAGCACAGACGCGGTCGACCGCTTCCAGGACGCCGCCGACACCGAGGAGTGCGATCTCGATCTGCACGTGCAGCGGATGTTCCGTGGGTTTGCGGTCAAGCCACGCGCGCCCCAGCTGGCGGTCGCCGAGCGCGCCCTGCGCGCGTGCGGCTACGAGCCGCGCCAGATCGCCTCCGGAGGCGCGTCGGACGCCAACTCGCTGGAGGCGGCCGGCTTCTCCTGTCTGAACCTGGCCGACGGGACCGAGCACAACCACGAGCCGACCGAGCGGATCGCGGTCTCGTCGCTGGAGAGCCTGCTGGAGCTCGCGATCGCGCTCGTCGACGAGGCGGCTCTGGAGCTGAGCGCGTGAGCGGATTCGAGCCGGTCGGCTCCGACATAACCTGGCAGGGCGTGATCATCACCGCCGGCGTGCAGCGCTTCCGCCACGCCGACGGGACGGTCGTCTCACGGGAGAAGGTCTGGCACCCCGGGGCCGTCGGCATCCTCGCCATCGACGACGAACACGTCTGGCTGACGCGCCAGCCGCGGGAGGCCGCGGGGTTGTCTCACTCGCTGGAGATCCCCGCCGGCAAGCTCGACGTCCCCGGGGAGACGCCGCTGTCGGCGGCCCAACGCGAGCTCGCCGAGGAAATCGGACAGCAGGCGGCTCACTGGTCAGAGCTCAAGGCGTTCTACAGCACCCCCGGGTTCAGCGACGAGCGCATTTGGTGCTATCTGGCCCGCGACCTCTCGCCCTCGCTCCACACCCCGGCCGACGAGGATGAGCGAATCGAGATCATGCCCTGGCCACTGGCGGAGATCGACGCCGCGATCGCGCAATGCGAGGACTCGAAGTCGTTGATCGCGCTGCTCTGGCTGGCGCTGGCGCGCGAGCGCGGGGGGCTCGACACCGGCAGCTGAACGCTCTCTCTCAACCGCAGGAGTGCCGCGGGGGGAGGCGAATACCGTCGCCGATGGCGATCGCCGAAGTACCCGCGGTAGAGCGCCGGTTGACCGACCTGACGCTGGAGTTCCTGGCCACGCTGGAGCTCGAGCGCGGGCTGTCACGCAATACGCTGGAGGCCTACCGGTCCGACCTGCAGCAGTACGGGGCTTTTCTCGGCCGCCGCGATCAGGACCCACTGGAGGCCGGCCCCGTCGACCTGGCGGCCTTCGTGTCCGAGCTGGCGGACGGCCACGACGGCAAGCCGCCCGCCGCGCCGGCCACCCTGCAGCGCAAGATCGCCTGCCTGCGCTCCTTCTATCGCCAACTGCGTCGCGAGCAGATCATGGACCACGATCCGACGGCCGAGCTACGGCCCCCCCGCTCGCGAGGCCGGCTGCCCAAGGTGCTGACCCGCGACGAGGTCATTCGCCTATTGCAGCAGCCCCGGGGAGCCTCGCCGGGGGCGTTGCGAGACCGGGCATTGCTCGAGACCATGTACGCCTGCGGACTGCGGGCTTCGGAGGCGATCACGCTCGAGCTCACCGAGCTTGACCTCGAGGCCGGGATTCTGAGGGCGCGCGGCAAGGGCTCCAAGGAACGCCTCGTGCCCGTGGGGCGCAAGGCGACCTCGACCCTCCAGTGCTACCTGAAGGACGGCCGCCCGCGGCTGGTCGGCCTCGGCGACGAGCCGCGGGTGTTCGTCAACCTTCGCGGGTCGGGCCTGTCTCGCCAGGGCCTCTACAAGATCGTGCAGCGCCACGCCCGGACCGCGGGGCTCGAGCACCGCATGAGCCCCCACACCCTGCGCCACACATTCGCGACCCACCTGCTGGCGGGCGGCTGTGATCTGCGCTCGCTGCAGGAGATGCTCGGACACGCCGACATCGGCACGACCCAGGTCTACACCCACCTGTCGGCAGATCGGTTGCGCGACGTCTACTTCGGATCTCATCCCCGTGCCCAGATCGTCCCGGAGGGCTCTACGGGCCCTGGGCAGGACGGCTGACGGTGGGCCTGACGCACTTCGAGGAGGCCCCGAGCTACGAGTTCGCGCTGGGACATCTGCGCGGTCGTTGGACGAGGCTCGGCGAGGCCGCGGGCTCGGAGACGGTGGGCGTGCGGCGGATCGAGATCCCGGCGGGAGGCTGGTCGACGCCGGCGCACGAGCACGGTCGGGGGGAGGAGATCTTCTACGTGCTCGGCGGGTCGGGCGTCTCCTGGCAGAACGGCGCGGCGGCAGCCATCGGGCCAGGCGACTGCATCGTCTATCACCCCCGGCGCGGAGCTCACACGCTGCACGCCCACGAGCCGCTCGACGTGCTGGCCTTCGGCCCCCGTGAGTACGACGAGGCGTTGAGGCTTCCCCGGCTGGGCATGTCACTGCTCGGAAGTCGCGCGGTGGCCAGCGAACCCGGGTCCGTGGACGGCCAGCCGGTGCAATTCGTGCGCGAGGCCGAGCTGGGCCCTCCGGAGCTCCCGCCAGAGCCCGGGCGCCGCCCGGACACGATCGTCAACCTGGAGGCGGTGGAGCCGGTCGTGGTCAAGCGACCGCGCGTGCACCGCAGCCGCCGCCGGATCAGCGCCCAGGCCGGCTCGCGGAGCATCGGGCTCCAGCACGTCGAGGTCGCTCCCGGCAAGGAGTCGACCGCCCAGCATTGCCACTCGCTGGAGGAGGAGATCTTCGTGATCCTCGACGGCGAGGGAGTGCTCGTGCTCGGCGAGGAAGTGACGCCCGTCCGGACGGGGCACGTGGTCGCCCGGCCCGCCGGAACCGGCATCGCGCACATGTTCGTGGCCGGCGCCTCGGCGCCGCTGTACTACCTGGCCTTCGGGACCCGCGATCACGGCGATATCTGCTACTACCCGCGCTCGGGCAAGATCGCGTGGCGGGGAGTGGGGGTGATCGCGCGCCTGACCCAGCTCGACTACTGGGATGGCGAGGACTAGCAGGCGCGACGCCTCTCGGATGTGCCTGCGCGGCTGGCAGAATCCGCTCGTGCCCGAGGAGTCCGTGTCATGAACCGCCGCGCGTTCGTGGTCGTGCTCGACGCCTGCGGGGTCGGAGCGCTTCCTGACGCGGCCGACTACGGCGACGCCGGAACCAACACGCTCGCGCATCTGGCCGAGCACGTCGGCGGCCTCACCCTGCCGACCCTGGAGCGCCTGGGCCTCGGGTCGATCGTCGCAATCCCGGGCGTCGCGCCGGCGCCCACGCCGGTCGTCCACGGCCGACTGCACGCGCTGGGGCCCGGCAAGGACTCGACGGCCGGCCACCGCGAGCTGATGGGGGTGGTGGCCACCACAACCGCGCCGACCTACCCGTCGGGCTTCCCGCTCGAGGTGGTTGACGTGGTGCGCGAGGCCGGGGGCCGCGGGGTGATCTGCAATCGTCCCGACAACGGGATCGAGGCGATCGACCAGTTCGGATCACAGCACGTCTCCGACGGCGATTTGATCGTCTACACCAGCCAGGACTCGGTCCTGCAGATCGCCGCTCACGTCGACGTGGTCGCGCCCGAAGAGCTCTACGCGATCTGCGCGCCGTGGGCTCCGCGCTTCCGGCCGAGCACGCGGTCGGCCGGGTGATGTGTACGGCCATCGTCACGACTTCCAGGGGTTCGCGGGGGCGCTCGAGGTGATCGACGGTTGCGTGGGACAGTGGCTCGAGCTTTTGGGCGAGAACGACCTGCTGGCGCTCACGGCCGATCACGGCTGCGACCTGACATCCGCACGCACCGATCACACGCGAGAGCATGCTCCGTTGCTGGCCTCCTTCGGCAGGCGCCCCTCGCGCCACCACGATGGACCGCTCGCCGACGTGGGCGCCAGCGTGCTGGCCTGGCTGACCGGAGCCCGGGCGCCCGAGCTGCCCGGCCGGCCGTTTCTGTGAGGACGCTCCAGCGATGCGCCTGCCGACACCCCACACGCTGGCGCTGAAGCGCTCGGGCGCGATCCCGAATTCCGCCCTCCCGCTGCTGATCTACCGCGGCGCTGAGCTCGCCGCCGATCCCGTGCGGGCGGAGCGGGCGTTTGCCGGCAACGGCTGGCGTGGAGCCTGGCGCAACGGGATCTTCGACTTTCACCACTTCCACTCCACCGCGCACGAGGTGCTGGCGATCGTCGGCGGAAGCGCCACGGTGACCCTCGGCGGACCCGGCGGGCCCAGCCTCGAGGTCGGCCGCGGTGACGTGCTGGTCCTGCCGGCCGGCACCGGGCATTGCAGCCAGGGCGCCGGCGACGACCTGCTCGTGGTGGGCGCCTACCCGGACGGGATGGCGTGGGACATCCGCCGGGGCGATCCAGACGAGAACGACGAGGTGATGGCGAACATCGCCGCCGTTCCCATCCCGAGCGCCGACCCGGTTCACGGTCCCGAGGGACCGCTGCGAGAGCTTTGGGCTGGCCAGTCCGCGTCGTAGCGCCCGGGGCCACCGGTGGGCCACTAGTGTGAGCGGCTCGTGCCCGAGCTGCCCGAAGTCGAGACCATCCGCCGCCAGCTGGCGCCCCATCTGGAGGGGCGCAGGCTGGCGACGGTGGAGATCCTCGATCCCCGCTGGACCCGCCCCCACCCTCCGGCGGACGTCGCCGCCCAGCTCCAAGGCCGGCGCGTGGAGCGTCTCACTCGGTCGGGCAAGTACCTGGCCTGGGAGCTCACCGACGAGCGCTTCCTGCTCATGCACCTGCGCATGACCGGCTCGCTGCTGTTCGACGCGCCGGCGGAGCCGCTGCACACCCGGGTTCGCTTCGAGCTCGACGGCGGCCATCGCCTGGTCTATGTCGATCCGCGCCGGTTCGGCACCGGCCACCTCGTGCTCGGGACCGGGGCCCGCGACGCTTACCTGAGCCAGCGGCTGGGCATCGAGCCGCTGACCCCCGAGTTCACCGCGGCGCACCTGCTCGTCCTGACGCGAGGACGTCGAGCGCCGATCAAGTCGTTCGTGCTCGACCAGCGCCGGATCGCCGGGGTAGGCAACATCTACGCTGACGAGGCGCTGTTTCGGGCCGGGATTCATCCGCTGCGCCCGGCCGGCAGCCTGCGAGCCCCCCAGCTCGAGGCCCTGCGCGAGGCGATCGAGTATGCGCTGACAGCCGGGCTCGAGGCCAAGGGCGCGACGATCGACGACTTTCGCCACGTCGACGGCGCGCGGGGCTCGTTTCAGGACCGATTCACGGTCCACCAGCGGGCCGGGGCTCCCTGCCCGCGCTGCGGCACCCCGATCCGCAAGCTGATCGTGGGCGGACGGGGAACCTACGTATGCGAACGCTGCCAGCCCCGCCCGCGGCGACGCTCCGGACAGGCCGGCACCAGGCGTCGCGTGCCGTCAGGCGGCCAGCAGCTCTGAAAGCCGGCCCGCCCGGTCGGCGGCCAGCAGCTCCTGAAAGCCACCCAGCGACTCGCCGTCGATCACGATCTGGGGGAAGGTGATCATCCCCGTCTTCTCCGAGAGCTCCGCGCGGCCGTCCGGGTCTCTTGCCAGATTGACTTCCGTGTACTCGATCTTGCGCTTGGCCAGCAGCGCCTTGGCGCTGGCGCAGAATGGACACCGGTCGGTGGTGTAGAGCGTGATCGGCTTCATAGCTTCAAAAAGGATATCCAGGCGAGACGGCGAGGAGGCTCGATGGCCGGGCCGCTGAAGACCGAGGCGGTCGTGCTGCGCTCCATCCGCTACGGCGAGGCCGACCGGATCCTGCACGTGTACACCCCCGGTCGTGGCCGGCTGAGCGCGATCGCCAAGGGCGCGCGGCGCGCTCGCAGCCGCTTCGGGGGCCGGTTGGAGCCGTTCTCGCACGTGCGCGCCCTGCTCCACGAGGGACGCAGCGAGCTGCTCACCGTCACCGGGGTGGACACCATCTCCATCCACGGCGCCCTGCGAGACCACGCCGAGACGCTCGACGCGGCGGCGCGGGCCTGCGACGCGGTGGCGCGGCTGTTCGAGACCTCAGACCCCCACCCCGAGGTCTTCGGACTGCTCGTCAACGAGCTCGGGCTGCTGGACCGCGATCCGGCCCAGGCCCGGCCCGGCAACGGGCTGGCGTTCCGCCTCAAGCTGCTGCTCGCGGCGGGGATCGTGCCCCAGCTCGCTGCCTGCGCGGTGTGCGGGGAGAGCGAGCATCTGAGCGGCTTCTCGGGGGCGGCCGGCGGCGTGGTCTGCAACGCCTGCGAAGCCGCCGCTTTTGCGCTGGAGGAGGAGGCATACCGGTTCCTGGTCACCGCGCTGGGGTCCCCGCTGGCGCAGGCCCCCACCGGATCCGAGCGGTCGCTGCGTCAGGTCGAGCGAGCGATCGGCGAGACCGCGGAGCACCACGCGCAAGTCCGGCTGCGCCCGCTGCTCGCGGCGTGAGGGCACCGCCCCGGCGGGGGGTGGTCTCCGGAGCGGCGCGAACGGTGTCGGCCGGTTGACAAACCCGGTCGCCGGGCGGCGCCGGTGTCAGAATCGACGTTGTGAGCGATTCCACGATCTCCACCGACGCCCACCCGACCGGCCCCGCGGCCGCGGCCTTCGAGCAGCGGATGCGCGCCCGCGAGGAGGCAGAGCTGTCCCCGCTCGCCGTCCGCTCCTACCCCGCCCGGCGCGCGCGTCCGGAGAGTGACTGCGGCTTGCGCACGCCGTTTCAGCGAGACCGGGACCGGATCGTGCACTGCAAGGCGTTCCGCCGGCTCAAGCACAAGACGCAGGTGTTCGTGGCCCCCAGCGGAGACCACTACCGGACGCGTCTCACGCATACGCTGGAGGTGACCCAGGTCTCGCGGACGGTGGCCCGCGCCCTGGCGCTCAACGAGGATCTCGTCGAGGCCATCGGGCTCGGCCACGATCTCGGGCATCCACCGTTCGGGCACGTCGGCGAGGACGCCCTCGACCGCTGCCTGCGCGCGCACTTCGGGACCTCGTTTCGCCATCACGAGCACTCGCTGAGGGTGGTCGACAGCCTCGAGCGCGACGGTCGCGGGCTCAACCTGACCGAGCCGGTGCGCGACGGGATCGTCAGCCACTCCGGACGGGCCGCCGCGCCCACCACGCTGGAGGGAAAGATCGTCCGCCTCGTCGACCGGGTCGCCTACATCAACCACGACATCGACGACGCGGTGCGGGCCGGCGTCCTGGCGGCCGCCGACCTGCCGCGCGCCGCGATCGAGATCCTGGGAGAGACGAGCGAACGCCGGATCGACATGCTGGTCCACGACCTCGTGGAGAGCTCGGAGGTGGCGGGGGACGTCGTGCAGGGCGAGCTGGTGGGCGGGGCGATGGCGAAACTGCGCACCTTCATGTTCGATCACGTCTACCTGGGGCCGGTCGCCACCCGCGAGCACGTCAAGATCGATCTCGTGATTCGCTCCCTGTTCGATCACTACTGCGCGCATCCCGACGAGATCCCGGCGTCGATTCCGGCCGGCGAGACCGCCACCCGGGTCACCGATTATCTGGCCGGGATGACGGACCGCTACTGCATCCGGGCTTTCGAGCAGCTCACCGTTCCGGTCGCATTCGCGCCGTGAGCCGCTACACCGCCGACTCGCGTGACCGCGTCCTGGACGCCGTCGACATGATCGCCCTGGTCTCCGCCAGGACCGACCTGCGCCGGGCCGGGGTCAACAGCTACTTCGGCCTGTGCCCGTTTCACGAGGAGCGCACCGGCTCGTTTCACGTCCGTCCCGACGAGAAGCACTATCACTGCTTCGGCTGCCAGTCCTCGGGAGATCCCTTCACGTTCGTGATGGAGACCGAGGGGCTGGACTTCAAGGCCGCGATGGAGTCGCTGGCAGACCGGTTCGGCGTCGAGCTTCAGACCGAGGCCGAGGATCCGGTAGCCGCCGGCCGCCGACAGGAGCGAGAGCGGCTGTTCTCGCTGCTGGCCAGGACCGCCGCCTACTACTCGCGGTATCTGTGGGAGGCGCGCGAGGCCCAGGATGCGCGGGACTACCTCGAGGGCCGCGGGCTCTCCGAGGAGATCCTCAGGGAGTTTCGGGTCGGGTACGCGCCCAGTGCCTGGGACCGGATCCTGCTCGCCTCGCGCCGCGCCGGGTACACCGAGCAGGAGCTGCTCGAGGTGGGGCTGGCGCAGCGCTCGAAGACCCGGCCGGGCAGCGTGTACGACCGCTTCCGGAGTCAGATCATGTTCCCGGCCGCCGACGCTCGGGGTCGCGTGCACGGCTTCGGGGCCCGCCGCATGCGCGAGGACCAGCGGGTGGCGAAATACGTCAACACCTCCGACGGCAAGCTCTACCACAAGCGCGAGGTCCTGTTCGGGATCGACCGGGCGCGCGCTCCGGCGGCCAAGGCCGGCCGGATGCTCCTGGTCGAGGGCTACACCGACGTGCTGGCTCTGCATCAGGCGGGGATCCGCAATGCGGTGGGGATCATGGGCACCTCGCTGACCGAGGAGCAGATCGCCGAGCTCGAGCGTGTCGTGCGCGTGCTCGAGCTGTGTCTCGACGCCGACCGGGCCGGCCAGGATGCGATGCTGCGCGCCGCCCAGCTGGCCGCCGGACGCAAGCTGGAGCTGCGGGTCGTGCCTCTGCCCGAGGGGTCGGATCCCGCGGACCTGATGATCGAGGAGGGAGCCGACAAGCTGCGCGAACGGGTGCAGGGCTCGGTGCCGTTCGTCGCGTTCAACGTCGACCGCATCCTGTCGCGCGCCCACACCGGCAGCGCCGAGGGACGCGACCAGGCGCTCGCCCAGCTGGAGCCCATGACCAGGGTGCTCGGAGGCAGCGTGTTGCACGACGACCTGCTCCGGCGGATCGCGGGGCGCCTCGAGCTCAGCTTCGCGCAGGTGGCGCGACTTGCCTCCAACCTCGGTCCACCGCCGGCGGCAGGCAACGGCACCCGGGCCGGCAACGGGACCGGGGCTGGCGGGGCGGGCAGCGGCTCAAGTGCTCAGTCGGCGAGCTGGGTAAGCCAGGCGATCCGTTCCGAGCGGCTGTTCCTGGCTCTGTGCATCGCTGTGCCAGACGCCGGAGCGGCCGCGCTCGAGCAGGTCGACGTCGACCAGCTGCTGACCAGCGAGCCGCTGCGCGCCGCCGCCCGGCAGCTGCGTGGGCGAACGCGGACGCCGCTGGCCGAGCTGCCACCCGACGACGAGGCGCTGGCGCGGACGGTCGCGGACCTGGTCGGGCTCGCCGGGCGGGTTCCGGATCCGAGCTCGGATCGTCTCGAGCATGCCCGGCTGGTGCTCGAGCGCGATCGCCTCGACCGGGCGATCATTCGGGCGCGGGGCGAAGGAGCGGGCACAGGCGAACTGGCCCAGGAACGCGAGCTGGTCCGCGAGGCGATCAGAGCTGCCGTGGCGCGGCTGGAGGAGACGCTGTAGGGGTACTTTCCGTCCGACGCTGATGAGAACATATGTTCGATCAGGAATGACGGCTGGAAGGGTCGGACGATGGATAGGGATTCGCTGGGCTCGCGGTCGAAGGTCGCAAATGCGCGCTGGCCTGCTCGAACTGCCACGCCGAGCTCGAGGGCGGAGTGGCTGCGATTCCCGATACAGTGGGCTGTCGCTCGGAATACGGGCCTGAACTCGATACATCTTGATCAGGTAGATCCAGACACCATAATCCGGGGTAGCTCAATGGCAGAGCGTTCGGCTGTTAACCGAAATGTTGTGGGTTCGAGTCCCACCCCCGGAGCTTCATCCCGGCCACGACTTCGCCCGAACCCAGACGGCCCAGCTCGGTGACCAGATCCGCCGCCCGCGCGGCGCCGTCGTGGGTGCCCGTCCAGGCGCCGAGCTGAGCCGCCCGGGCGCCGAGCGCGGGAAGCGAGAGCGCGCGCCGAACGGCCAGGCGCACGGTGTGCGGCCCCACCAGCGGCCAGGGCAGGCGCACCCCGGCGCCCGCCCAGTCCACCCGAGCGGCGTTCTCGGCCATGTCCCCGACGTGCGGGACCGCCAGCACGCGGCATGACGACGCCAGGGCCCGGACCAGCGTGCCGTGGCCGGCGTGGCAGATGACCAGGGCGCATTCCGGCATCGTCTTCGCGTAGGAGACCCATTCCACCAGCCGGGTGTTCGCCGGCACCGCCAAGGGCCGGCTGATCGGACGGCGATTCCAGGTGGCCAGCACGCGCACGGGCTCGCCCGCCAGCCCCTGCACCGCGGCGTGGAGCAGGCGGTGATGGGGGTCCTGAGCCGTCGATGGGGCCACGAGCACGAGCGGATCGTCCCCGGGCGGAGCGTCGACGCGCCCGAAGGGGGGCTCCCACATCACGGGTCCGACGACGTGCACGTGCGCGGGCCAGGGCCGCGGGTACTCGAGCGCGGGCAGGGTCGCCACCATGCACAGCTGCTCGCTGAGGCCGCCGTGCAGCCGAGCGACCGGTCCCAGGCCCACCCGGCGCCTTGCCTCGTTTAGCTCCTCGCGGCCCTGGCGCAGGCCGGCCCGGACGGGCCGGTCAAAGGCTCGCCACAGCGTCCGCCCCAGCTGGGTGCGAGGCATCCGAGCTCCGAGCGCATAGGGCGGAAAGCCGGACATGCCGATCGGGTGGACGTGGGGGATGAGCGTCGCCACCGGAACTCCTTCCAGCTCGCCGGCCAGCGATGGAGCCAGCGTGAGGATGTCGTGCACGACCACATCGGGCGCGAACGCGGCCACCTCGCGCCTGGTCTCGATGGTCGCCATGACCACCGCCTCGTAGGGCGTGACGGGCCGCTCCGGGGTGGGAAACGTCGGATACTCGGGGGCGGCCACGAATCCCATGCCCTCGGTCTCGACCGCGTCTTGCCAGCGCCGCCAGGTCTCGAACATCACGTGGTGGCCCCGGGAGGCCAGCTCGGCGCCGAGCGCGAGCATGGGGAAGGCGTGGCCGGGCTGACCGAAGGCGCCCAGAAAGACGCGCAAGCGCCGGGCCCCGGCCGCGCGAGCAGATGTGGTCAAGCCGCGAGCTCGGCGACCCACCTCAGCTGCTCGACCCGCTCCTCGCGGTCAAACGACATCGGGGCCACCATCAGCGTGCCCACCCCGGCCCCGCGGAACGCCCGCAGGCGCTCGGCGACGACCGCCCGCGGCCCGCACAGCGACACCATGTCGATCAGCTCGTCGGGCAGCGCTGCGCACGCCTCCTCGCGCTTGCCGTCCAGGTACAGGTCCTGGACCTGCTTCGCCGCCTGCTCGAAGCCGTAGCGCTGCACGAGGTTGTTGTAGAAGTTCTGGTTTCGCGAGCCCATCCCGCCGATGTAGAGCGCGAGTCCCGGCCGCATCCGGTCACGGGCCGCGCCTCGGTCCTCGGAGATGAAGACCTGCACGGTGGGCGCGATATCGAAGCCGTCCAGGGAGCGCTGAGCCCGTGCCGCGCCCTCCTGCAGCAAAGCGCGGAAGTCGTCGACGAATTCCGGAGAGAAGAAGGTGGGGATCCAGCCGTCGGCGATCTCCCCGGCGAGCGCCGTGTTCTTGGGTCCGATCGCCGCCAGATAGATCGGGATCCGCTCCTGGACGGGCGCGATCGTCAGCTTCAGCGCCTTCCCCGGACCGTCGGGAAGGGGGAGCTCGAGGGTCTCGCCCCGGAACTGCAGGCGCTCGCGGGCCAGCGCCATGCGGACCACCGACACGTACTCGCGCGTGCGCTGCAGCTGGCGGCCGAACCGCTGGCCGTGCCAGCCCTCGGCCACCTGCGGCCCGGAGGAGCCGATGCCGAGGACCATCCGCCCTCCGGAGAGCTCGTCGATCGTGGCCGCGGTCATGGCCGTCATCGCGGGGGTGCGGGCGGGGATCTGGAAGATCGCCGAGCCGAGCTTGATCGTGCTCGTGCCCGCGGCCAGCCAGGCGAGCACGGTGGCGGCGTCTGAGCCATACGCCTCCGCCGCCCACGCCGAGTCATAGCCGAGACGCTCGGCCGCCAGGACGAGCTCCAGCTGATCCTGGGGACCCAGACCGAGACCCCAGTACCCGATGTTCACTCCGAGCTTCATTGCAAGCTTCCTTTCGTCGCCAGGAGATGGCTTGAGGGCGGCGACGGTCACGGATACAGTCGCCGGGCCGCTGACCGTTTGAGGCGGCTCACACCCTAGGCGACGGCGGCGGCCAGCGGGCATCCAAGACCTGCGCCAGGCGATCGACCCGCGCCGGTGGCCGGACCAACCTGATCGCCTTGGCCACCGCGTGGGACGACTTCGCGTTTCGCGATGCTCGCGGCGCCCGGGCTCGCCGCGCCACGCGGCGCGAGCTCCTGGTGCTGAGGACCCATCTCGGGGCCAGCCTGCTCGAGGAGGAGGTCACGGCGGATCCGGCGGATCCGGCGGCCCCGGCGGCCGAGCCGTCCAACGGCCCGGGCCGGGCCGCTGCTCACTCGCTGGCTGGGAGCCCGCTCGGCGTCCCGCCCGGAGGCTGGAAGATCATCTCCGGAACCACGCAGGCCGGAGAGAGCGCGAGCAGCATCTTGACCGCTTCGGCGATGTCCTCGGCTCGGATCATGTCCTCGGCGGGGACCACCTGCTTGACGAACTCGGTCATGTTGGTGTCCACGAAGGCGGGGCACAGAGCGCACGACTTGATGCCCTCCTTGCCCAGCTCCCTGTTCATCGCCTCGGTGAAGCCGACCACGCCGGCCTTCGTCGCCGAGTACACCGACAGCCACGGCTCTCCGTACTTGCCCGAGATCGAGGACATGTTGACCACCAGCGCGTTGCCGTGCTCGGCTCCGGCCACCCGGAGCAGCGGCGCCGCCTCGCGGTAGAAGAGGACGATCGAGCGCAGGTTCACCCCGAGCTGCAGGTCCAGGCGCTTGGTCTCGATCTCGGCGACCGGCGCGCCGACGCCCACGCCCGCGTTGTTGACGAGCACATCGAGGCGCCCGAACCGCTTCCGGTGCTCGTCCACGACCTGGGCGACCGCCTCCTCGGAGGCCATGTTGCCCGCGACGTGCGCGACCTCGCGCCCGTCCTGCGAGAGCTCGGCGACCGCCGCCTCTAGCTTCTCGGGCCTGCGCGCGGCCAGGGTCACGGCGTAGCCCTGCTCGAGCAGCATTCTCGCGATCGCAAAGCCGATCCCGCTTGATCCTCCCGTCACGATCGCCGCGCGTTCCGCCATCGAATCTCCTCGCATGGAAAATGGGCACCAGCCGTCATCCGGTATCCAATCAGGCGGCCGCCCGCCACGCGGGGCCCTGGCAATTGTGGTTAGGCATCCCACATCCGGAAACCTTGTAGGGGAAGGCGATCAAGAGGAGCGGAGCATGGGCTTGGAGATCAAGGTGCTGGACCTGGGTGACATCGAGCTCGACACCAGCTTTCTGGTGCTCGCGCAGGATCCGGGACGACGCCAGCAGGTACCGACGTTCGGATTTCTGATCATGGGGGGCGAGGCACCGATCGTGGTCGACACAGGATTCAGCGAGCCCGGCATCATGGGCAACCTGGGAATGGGGGGATGGTGGCGAGACGGTCAGGGCATGGAAGGTCAGCTCGCCCGCCATGGTCTCGAGATGGCGGACATCCGCTACATCCTTCACACGCACCTGCACATTGACCACGCGGGTTACGACGCCCAGTTCCCGATGGACGGAACGACGGTCGTCATCGATCGCCGGGAGCTCGAATACTCCGCGTCGGGTCTGATGGGCGAGCAGTACCCGGCTCCCTATGTCAAGCACCTGATCGACCGGCTACATCATCCCGGCGCGCTGCGGCTGCTCGACCTGGAAGTCGTCGAGTACGAGGAGATCATCCCCGGAGTCCGCGTGCAGGCAGCGGGCGGGCACACCGAAGGGTCGATGAACGTCCTGGTCGACACCAGCGACGGAGTGGCCTGCATCTGCGGCGACGTCGTCTACGACGTGCACTTCCAGCTGATCGAGCCGCACCTGCAGGTCATGGCCGATGACCCCGCCATCACCGGCAACCACGGACGGAGCTCCCGGGACGAGAAGGCCGCGATCCGTAAGGCGTTGAACGGCAATCGCTTCATTCTGCCCGCGCATGACCGGCCGGCGATTCTGGAGCGCGGCAAGGTGATCGGCCGGACCCTCGACAGCGTGCCGGGAGAGGTGATCGCCAACGAGGCCTGGCCGGGCAAGCTCACTCGAGAGAACGCGGGCAGCGGCGCGGCCGTCTGACCCGCGAGTGGCGCCGCAGATCGCCGGCGCGCCAATCGGAAATACCCAGGCCGCAGGCTAGGTTCCGATCGTGTCCTGAGCGGGGCCGGGGCCGGCGACCGGAGTCAAGCTTCGTTGCTCCGCCTCGGTTCCTGGGTCAGATAGGCGACGATGCGCTCCGACAGCGCCGAGGCAAAGCGCAGCTCGCTGCTTGTCGGCGGGGACCCGGTATCGCTCAGCGCGGGAACCCGCGCGGCGAGCGCCGGCGCCAGCGGCTGCAGGAGCTCGGTCGCCACCTCGACCGCGCTTGCAACCATCCGCGGGTCAAACGACCACAGGACCTCGAAGCGCCGCTCCTCATCGGGCAGCTCGTGCTCGCTGAGCTGCTCCCAGGCCGCCAGGCATGCATGCGCGCCGGGGGCGTCGACGATCAGCGACCACTCGCGCGCCAGCGCGTGGCGGCCGGGGATCGGCACCTCGACCGGCCCATCCGGGGGCTCGCGCAGCGCCTCGAAGTCCGCGAGCGCCACCGCGAGATCCGCGGTCCGGGCCAGCTCGCGCCAGCGGCGCTCGGCGCCGCGGTAGAAGGACTCGCGCTGGAACGTCCCGATCAGCAGCCCGGAGGCGGCGTGGGCACAGTACTCATCCTCGATCGCGTGGCTGAGCGCGAGGACGAACGGCTTGGGCAGCACGGTCGCAGACACCTCCGGACGGCGCTCCCGCAGACCGGCGAAGATAGAGGCCAGAGGCCGGGTCGCCGGGCGCCGGGCCTGCGCGATCGCGGCGCTCAGCGATAGTCCCTGGCGACGTAGCGCCAGGACCTCGAGCACTGCCTCCAAGTCCCGGCCCGAGTACCGGCGGTGACCCCCGGGGCGTCGCGCCGGGGTGGGGAAGCCGTGCCGGCTCTCCCACATGCGCAGAGTCGCGGCATGAACGCCGGTGCGCTCGGCGAGCTGGGCGGTGCTCAGCTCGGCGTTTGCGTCGAGCATGATCGGGAACGATACAGAGTGTTGAGTTTTGCCTAACAGATAGTTTCATCCAGAGGGTGGACGACCACGAGCCACCGACCGATCGATCGAAGACAAGGGAGACGTGGGATGCGAGTGCTGATCACAGGCGCGACCGGGACAATCGGGCTGGCGGTCGCCGACGCGCTGCAGGCCCGCGGCGACCGCGTGGTGGCGCTCTCCCGAGATCCCGAGCGCGCCCAGCGGGTCCTGGGCGGCAGTGCGGAGGTCCGTCCCTGGCCCGAGCCCACCGCCGGCCCTCCCCCCGCCGAGGCCCTGCGCGGGGCCGACGCCGTTGTCAACCTGCTCGGCGAGCCGATCGCCCAACGCTGGACCGAGGAGGCCAAGTCGCGGATTCGCGACTCCCGGGTCCTGGCCACCCGGTCTCTGGTCGACGGACTCAGGAGCCTGCCCGACGGCGAGCGTCCGCGAGTCCTGGTCTCGCAGTCGGCCACCGGCTACTACGGGCCCCGCGGAGACTCGCCGCTGGACGAGCGCGCCTCGCCGGGCAGCGACTTCCTGGCCGAGGTGGTGATCGCCTGGGAGCGGGAGGCCGGCGCGGCGGCGTCGGTCATGCGCGTCGCCTGCACCCGCACCGGCGTGGTCCTCTCGCCCGGCGGTGGCGCCCTGGACAAGATGCTGCCCGTCTTCCGCCTCGGTCTCGGCGGCCCTGTCGCCGGAGGCCGCCAGTACGTCCCCTGGATCCATCTCGACGACGTGGTCGGCGCACTGTTGCGGTGCGTCGACGATGACGACGCCGGTGGCCCGATCAACGTCACCGCCCCCAATCCCGTCACCAACGCCGAGCTTTCACGCGCCCTGGGCCGCGCGCTCGGACGACCGGCCGTGCTGCCGGTGCCCGGGCTCGCGGTCAAGCTGCTCTACGGGGAGATGGCGTGGATCGTGATCACCGGCCAGCGGGCGATCCCGGTTCGGCTGCGCGAGCTCGGCTACCGGTTCGCGCACCCCGAGGTGGAGCCCGCCCTGCGTGACGTGCTCGAGGATTCGTGATCGTCCACCGGCTGGAGCGTCGCCAGTACCTCGAGCATCCCGCCGAGGCCGTGTTCGCCTACTTCGCCTCGGCTCGCAATCTGGAGCAGATCACCCCCCCGTGGCTGGGCTTTGAGGTGCTCACCGACGAGCCGATCGAGATGGGGGTGGGCACCCTGATCGACTACCGGCTACGCGTGCATGGCGTCCCGGTGCGCTGGACCTCGAGAATCGAGGAATGGGAGCCGGGTCGCAGCTTCGCCGACCGCCAGCTGCGGGGTCCGTACGGCCTGTGGCACCACCGTCACCGGTTTGAGCCGGCGGGCGAGGGCACGGTGGTCAGCGACGAGGTCGACTACGCACTGCCGCTGGGCCGGCTCGGTGATCTGGCTCACCCGCTGTTCGTGCGCCGCGACCTGGAGCGGATCTTCAGCTTCCGCCGGGAGGCGGTCCAGCGGGCGCTGGGATGACGGCGCTCCTGTGGTTTCGGCGCGACCTGCGCCTGCACGATCACCCGGCGTTGCGGGCGGCACTCGACCACGGATCGGACGTGATCCCCGTGTTCTGCTTCGACGATTCGCTGCTGACGGGCAGGCACGCCTCGGGCCCCCGGACCCAGTTTCTCCTGGAGTGCCTGCACGAGCTGGACGCCGGGCTCCGGGAACGGGGCAGCCGCCTGTTCGTGAGGCGCGGGAGCCCGCCCCGCGAGCTCTCGAGCCTGGCCCGCGAGGTCGGCGCCGACGCGCTGCACTTCAGCGCCGACGTCGGGCCGTTCGCGCGCACGCGCCAAGATCAGGTCAGGCAGGCGATGGCGGAGGCGGGCGTGGCGGTCCATGCCCATCCCGGTCTGTTCGCCGTCGACGACCTCGAGGCGATCCGGACCGGGGCGAGCGAGCCATACACGGTGTTCACGCCCTTCTACCGCAGCTGGGCAAGGCAGCCGCGCCGTGACGTGCTCGGCCTGCCCCGGTCGCTTGCGGTGCCAAGCGTCCGCGCCGACGCGGGCGGCCTCCCGCGGCTGTCGGAGCTGGGGCTCGAGCAGCAGGTCTCAGACCCCATGCCCGGTGGCGAGGCCGCCGCGCGGGTGGCTCTCCGCCGCTTCCTGGCGGGACCCGTGCACGGCTACGGCGACCGGCGAGACCAGCTGGCCGGCGACTCGGTGTCGCGGCTGTCCCCCTACCTGCATTTCGGCTGTCTCTCACCGCGGGAGATCGAGCACCGCCTCGAGCCTGGGGCGAGCCCGGGCGCCTATCGCCGGCAGCTGTGCTGGCGCGACTTCTACGCCCACGTTCTATGGCATTTTCCCACCAACGCCCGCTCCGAGCACCAGCAGCGCTACCGGGGCACGATCCGCTGGAGTCATGCCGAGCGGCGTTTTGCGGCCTGGTGTGAAGGGCGAACCGGGTATCCCTGCGTCGACGCCGGAATGCGACAGCTGCGGCGGGAGGGCTGGATGCACAACCGGGCTCGACTCGTGGTTGGCTCGTTTCTGACCAAGGACCTGGGAATCGACTGGCGATGGGGAGAGCGCTGGTTCATGAGCTTGCTGCTCGACGGCGACGAGGCCTCCAACAACGGCAACTGGCAATGGATCGCCTCGGTCGGCGTGGACCCGCAGCCGGCCTTTCGGCGCATCTTCAATCCGGCCCGCCAGCAGGAGCGCTTCGATCCCGGCGGCGCCTACGTGCGGCGCTACGTGCCCGAGCTGGAGGGCGTGCCCGACGAATATCTCGGTGAGCCCTGGACGATGCCCGACGCCGTGCAGGCGCAGTCGGGGTGCCGGATCGGGGAGGACTACCCGCTGCCGATCGTCGACCACGCCGAGGCGCGGCGCCAGGCGCTTGACCGCTACCGGGTGGGCGGCACCCCGTAAGAGGCGGCCGACCGAGATCTGGAAAGAGCCTTGCAGGCTGACGGCGGCATGTCTGCATGCAGACGCCCAGACGTGTCGCACATGCTACTTGCGGGTAAACACTGCACATGGCTACTACGACCGAGACGCGCACCGAGAAGGGCATCAGCCTGGCCCGGGGGCCGGCGCTGATCCTGGGCACGATCCTGCTGGCCGCAGGCCTGTACTTCATCTACAGGCAGCACGAGTTTCCCAAGTTCTCGAACTTCCCCAACGGCACCCCGGTGGTGTCGGGCAAGGTGTTCGGGATCTTCCGCGCCAACGGCTGGACCGGCATGCTGACCGCCGTGGCGGGGGGGCTGCTGCTCTTCGGCGCCGCTCAGCACCTGCTGGCCAAGACCATGAGCCTGATCGTGGGCGTCGCCCTTGGCGCCGCCGCCGTGATCGGGCTGATCAGCGGAAACGTCCTCGGGATGGCCGCCTCCAACGGGTGGACCGAGCTCGGGTGGGGCATCGCCGCGGCGATTCTGCTCCTCAACAGCCTGATTCCGCGTCGGACCCGGACGGTGGAGGCCTACGATCGGCCGGCAGCGCGTCCGTCGCGCGCGCGCACCGGAGCGGTGGGCGCCGGCGCGGCGGCCGGCACCGGGGCTGCCGGGGGCGCGGCGATCGGAGCCCGGGAGCGCCCGATCAGAGATCGAGAGGGTGCGGCCGGAGCCCGGGAAGGTGGCTCCGCGCGCCCCGTGGATCCCGAGGCGGGCACCGCGGCTCCCGATGACCGGACCGCCCTGCGGCGTGACGAGGGGACCGTCGCCGCGGACCGAGAAGGAGTCGACGAGCCGGCGGTGGGCCGGGGTGGAGTCGATGAGCCGGCGGTCGGCCGGGGCGGCGTCGACGAGCCCCTGGATGCTCCCGAGCGTCGGGTTCGCTCGGGCGAAGATCCCGACTGACCGGGTTCCCGTCTCCCACCTCAGGGGGGATCCGTTCCCGCCTCAGGGGGATCGCCCCGAGGCAGCGCTTCAGCAAGCCCTGCGGTCGGCAGGCGACCGGCCGGTCCGCGCGTCCCGTGTCCGACCATCTCCTGGGAGTGACAGCCACCATGAGAACCATCCATGTGACCAACAACCTCGTGCAGCTGGATCGTCTGCATTTCGTCAACGCCTACCTCGTGCGCGAGACCGACGGGTTCACGCTCGTCGATACGACCCTCCCTCGGGGGGCCGACAAGCTGATCGCCGCCGCGCGCGCGGCGGGCGGGGAGATAACCCGGATCGCGCTCACCCACGGGCATGGCGACCACGTCGGCTCTGTGGACGCGCTTCACGAGCGGCTCGGGAGCGGCGTCGAGGTGCTGCTGGGCGAGCTGGATGCGCGCATCCACGCCGGCGAGCCGGTGGTCGACGGCAAGCTCCGCGGCTCGTGGCCCAAGCTCCAGACCAGGCCGGACTGCCGGCTAACCGGCGGCGAGCGAATCGGCAGCCTGGAGGTGATCCCGTCACCCGGGCACAGTCCCGGGCACGTCGCCTTTCTCGACACCCGTGATCGGACGCTGATCGCCGGCGACACGTTCACGACCTACTGGCGGCCCGAGGTCCCCAACCGGTTGGGCCAGCGCTTTCCGTTCGCCGCGATGGCCACCCAGGACCGGGTGCAGGTCGTCCAGTCCGCACGCGCGCTGCGCACGATTGACCCGACGATTCTGGCGACCGGTCATGGTCCCGCCGTCCGGGATCCCGCGGCCGCGATGGACGCGGCGATCTCGCGAGCCAGCGGGCGCTGATGCCGCGTGCCGGGCTGCATGGCATCGGTCGTTGAGGTGGCGGCAAGGCTGGCCGATGCGGACGGAGTGGAATCGGTGACGCTCGCGCGGGTTGCGGTGGCGGTGGACGTGCGAGCGCCCTCGCTGTATGCGCACGTGGACAGCCTTGCCGACCTGAACGGACCTACAGGGCTCCGAGTCCCGCGTCGGCGAGCCGCCGATGCAGCGCCAGGTTCGTCTCTCGCTCGGTCCTGACCTCGATCAGCCGGGTGGTGCCCGAGCCGACTCCGCGCTCGATCGCGGCCCGCAGCTCGGCCTCGGTGCCGGCACGTTCATAGCCGATGCCGTAGAGCGCCGCGGCGTGCGCGAAGCTCAGGCCGTGCGGGGTGGCCACGTGCTCCTCGAAAGCGTCGGCCTCGCCGCTGACCGCCAGGAAGTGAAAGATGCCGCCCCCGTCGTTGTTCAGCAGCACCACGGTGAGCTCGAGGCCGAGCCGGCGAGCGGCCAGCAGTCCGCCGATGTCGTGGGCGAGGGCGACATCGCCGATCAGCGTGACCACGGGCCTGGAACCGGCGGCGGCCAAGCCGAACCCGGTGGAGACGGTTCCGTCGATCCCGTTGGCGCCCCGGTTGGAGACGACGTAGGGCAGCTCGCGGCGGGCCGGGAGGTAGAGCTCGACGTCACGGATCGGCATCGACGCGGCCACCAGCAGGGCCACCTCGGGGCCGAGCCATTCTCCCAGCCGGGCGGCCACAAGCGGCTCTGAGAGCTGGTCGCCGATGACCGCCTCGATCGACGCCGCCACCGCCCGGTCGGACTCGCGCCAGCTCGACAGCCACGACGGGTCGGCGGGCTCGGCGCGCCGGCAGGCGGCCAGGCCCGCGATCGGGTCCCCGGTGTCGATCTCGGTGACGGCGGCAGACGGATCCTGCCAGGCAGCCTCGGGGTCGAACGCGAGCTGCGGCACGTCGCGCAGCGACGCCAGCCAGGCGCGCAGCGGCTTGGAGGTCGGCAGGTCCCCGAGGCGGAGCACGAGCTCGGGGTGAACCCCGCCGGTGAACCGCGGCGAGCGCAGCATCAGGTCGTACCGGCCGATCGCGGTCTCGCCGTGCCGGGCTCCGGACAGGGGATCGGCGAGCAGCGGGAACCCCTCGCGCGCGGCCAGCCCGGCTGCCGCTACGCCCAGACCGCCGCCTCGCTCGTCGCGCCCGGCGACGATCACCGTCCGCGCCGGGAGCTCGCGGCGCCGGGCCGGCCCGCTGGGGGGCGCCGGCTCCCGGACGACCCAGGGGCGGCCGCCGGCTCGGCCCGGCAGCGGATCTGGTGGCAACGGCGCGTCGAGGACCAGGGGCTCGCGGAGCGGGAAGTTCAGGTGCACGGGCCCGGGCACGTTCTCCAGGGCAGTCCAGTAGGCCCGGCAGGCGAGCTGCCGGATCCAGCGCAGACCGGCCTCATCGGCCTCGGGCAGCTCGGCCTCGAAGAACCATTTCGCGGCGTCCCCGTAGAGCTTCACCTGGTCGATCGCCTGGCCGGCGCCGAGCTCGCGCAGCTGCGCTGGCCGGTCGGCGGTCAGCACCAGCATCGGCACGCGGGCGTAGGCGGCCTCGATCACCGCCGGGGTCAGGTTGGCGGCGGCCGTCCCCGACGTGCAGGTGATGGCCACGGGGTGGCGGCTCGCCTTGGCGGCGCCGAGCGCAAAGAAGCCGGCACAGCGCTCGTCGAGATGCGACCAGCAGCGGATCCGCGACTCGCGAACCAGCGACAGGAGCAGGGGAGTGTTCCGCGAGCCCGGCGAGGTGCAGGCGTGCCGCAGGCCGCACCGCGCCAGCTCGTCGCAGAAGCCGCGCAGCAGCAGGTAGGTATCGGTTGCGGTCATGATTGAAAGCGCGATGCCGCCACCGACCGCGCTGGTGCTTCTCCATGGCTTTACGAACACGGGCGCGAGCTGGGCCGGCGTGGTGGCGGCGCTGGGCGAACGGTACCGGCCGATCGCGCCCGACATCCGTGGCCACGGGAGCGCTTCCTCGGCCCGGCCGGTGTCGCTGCAAGCGGTCCTCGGCGACCTGGCCCGCCTGACCCCGGGCTCGTTTAACCTGGCCGGCTACTCGATGGGCGGCCGCCTGGCCCTGCACGCCGCGCTCGCGTTCCCGGATCGAGTGGAGCGCCTGGTTCTGATCGGCGCCAGTCCGGGAATCGCGGATCCGGGTGAGCGCGACCGGCGCCGCGCCGCCGACGAGCGTCTGGCCGCCGAGCTGGAGGGGGGCACGATCGAGGAGTTCGCGGCGCGCTGGGCGCAGACCCCGGTGCTCACGGGTCAGGCACCGTCGGTGCGGGCGGCGATCCACGCCGATCGGCTGGGCAACACCCCCGCCGGGATTGCCGCCGCTTTGAGGGGGCTGGGGACCGGAGCACTGCCCTCGCTGTGGGGGCGACTGGCCGAGATCGATATTCCCGTCCAGCTGATCGTGGGCGAGCGCGATGCCAGGTTTCGCCAGATCGCCGAGAGGATGCGTGAGGCGTTGCCGGCGGCCGGCCTCGAGGTCGTGTCCGGCGCCGGCCATGCCGTGCATCTGGAGGCTCCAGGGGCGGTGGGGGCGGCCATCATCGGCGGTACCAGGTGACGAGATCCTCGCCCAGGCCGGCGCTGTGCGGGGCGGCGATGCTCCCGTTTCGCGGGGCCAGCGGGTCGGGCCGGTCGTCGAACATCGCCAGCGTGGCCAGTCCGCAGGCGCGCTGCGGCTTGATCACAGCCGCCGCATGCAGTGCCGCGGCGATGCCCAGCGGGCCGTCCAGGGTGGAAGCGAGGTAGACCTCATAGCCGGCCGCGCGGGCGCGTGACGCCGTCTCGATCGTGCCCGAGATTCCCCCGCAGCGCCCGATCTTCAGGCACATGAGGTCGGCGGCCGCGGACCGCAGGGCCTCGGGGTTCCCGGCGGATTCGTCGAGCGCGAGCGGGATGTCGGTGACGTCCCGCAGGGCGCGGATCGCCTCCAGGCCCGAGACGGGCTCCTCGCAGAGCTCTATCCCGACCGGCTCCAGCACCCTGAGCACCGGCTCGGCCTCGGACGGCGACCAGGCGCCGTTGGCGTCGATCCGGATCGCCATCCGGGCTCCGGCGAAGGCGCGGACCGCCGCCAGCCGACCCGGGTCGTCGCCGATCGCCACCTTGACCTTGACCGTCTGAAAGCCGTCGGCGCGCGCCTGGGCGGCCTCGCGCGCGGCACCCGACCGATCGGCGGCCGCGATCGTCCAGTTGACGATCACTCGCGGGGGCGCCGCTGCGCCCAGCAGCCTCCAGACGGGCTCCCGGGTCCGGCGTCCGGCCAGGTCCCAGAGCGCCAGGTCGATCCCGGCCAGCGCCTGGGGGAGCACGGTCGCCTCGGAGCACCGAGCCAGGATGTCGTCGATCGGGGCCGCGTCCCGGTAACTCTCGAGGATCGCCCGGCAGTCCTCGATCGCGGCCCGCACCGCGGCCGGCGAGACTCCGTCGTAGGACTGCAGCGGAGCCGCCTCGCCATGGCCGACCTCACCGTCGGCGGCCTGCACCGAGACCAGCAGGATCTCCCGGTCCGACGTCGTACCGTGCCCGGCCTGAAACGGCGCCCGCAGCTTGGCAGTCACCGGTGAGACGGTGAGCTTCACCGCCGCACGCTCATCGGCTGAGCAGCAGGCCCGCGGAGAGCAGGGCGCAGAAGGCCAGCTGCAGCATCCCGCTCTGGGCCAGGGCGCCGTTGAGCGACGGGCCGTCGGTGCGGTTGCGCACGACCCGGACCAGCCTCACCGCGAGCGGGAGCGTCAGCCACGGCAGCAGCATCCACGCCGCGGTGGGCCCGAACGCCCAGGTGACCGGCGAGAGCAGGAAGGCCAGGTAGACGATCCCGGCAAACAGCCCGCGGGTTCGGGCCCGACCCAGCTTGACCGCCAGGGTGCGCTTGCCGGCGCGCCGATCGGAGTCCATGTCGCGCACGTTGTTGACGACCAGGATCGCCGCCGCCAGCAGCCCGACCGGTACCGCCAGCGCGAATGCCTCCCAGTCCAGCTTGGTGGTCTGGACGAAGAACGACCCGGCGACGGCCACGATCCCGAAGAACAGGAACACGAACACCTCGCCCAGTCCCTCGTAGCCGTAGGGCCGGGGCCCCCCCGTGTAGGCCACGCCCGCCAGGATCGAGGCGGCGCCGACCAGCAGCAGTGCCCAGCCGGCGACGGCGATCAGGTAGGCGCCGGCCAGCACCGCGATCCCGAACGACGCGTAGGTTGCGATCAGCACCTGCCTCGGGGGCACGAGACCCCCCGCGGTGACTCGTACCGGCCCCAGCCGGTCCTCGGCGTCGGCGCCCCGGCGGGCGTCTGAGTAGTCGTTGCTCAAATTGGTGCCGACCTGGATGAATACGGCCCCGAGCAGCGCCGCGAGGAACCGCAGCGGATGAAACACGTGCCCGAACCCGGCCAGCGCGGTCCCGACCAGCACCGGCGCCACGGCCGCCGGCAGCGTCCGCGGCCGGGCGGCCATCAGCCAGATCCGCACCCCGCTCGTCCGCCTGACCGTGCCGGTGGCCATCAGCCGCGCCTAGGCGCGCCGCGGGAAGCGCGAGTAGTCGGGACGGCGCTTTTGCAGGTAGGCGTCGCGGCCCTCCTGGGCCTCGTCGCTCATGTAGAACAGGAGGTTGGCATCATGCGCGAGCTGCTGGATGCCGGCCAGGCCGTCCTCGTCGGCGTTGAAGCTGGCCTTGAGCATGCGCAGCGCCAGTGGCGACATCCCGAGCATCTCGTGACACCACTGGACCGTCTCCTGCTCGAGGCGATCCAGCGGCACGACGGTGTTGACGAGCCCCATCTCGAGCGCCTGATGGGCGTCGTACTGACGGCACAGGAACCAGATCTCCTTGGCCTTCTTGGGTCCGACCAGCCGCGAGAGCACGCTGGCGCCGAACCCCCCGTCGAAGGACCCGACCCGGGGTCCGCTCTGGCCGAAGCGCGCGTTGTCGGCGGCGATCGTCAGATCGCAGACCACGTGCAGCACATGGCCGCCGCCAATCGCGTACCCGGCCACCATCGCCACCACCGGCTTGGGCAGGCGGCGGATCTGGACGTGCAGATCCGTGACCTCGAACCGCCCGACGGCCTGGTGGGAGCCGGCGGCGGCCGGGTCGGCGCCGGTCACGTACCCGCCGCGGCTACCGCGCACGCGCTGATCGCCGCCTGAGCAGAACGCGTCCGGGCCCTCGCCCGTCAGGATCACCACGCCCACCTCCGGGTCCTCGCGGGCTCGCTCGAAGGCGTGGGAGAGCTCGATCACGGTCTCGGGGCGAAACGCATTTCGCACCTCTGGGCGGTCGATCGTGATCTTGGCGATTCCGGCGTCGTCTGCCTGGGCCAGCTCGTAGCGAATGTCGCCGTAGTCGCCGGCCGGCTGCCAGCTGGTGCTCACGTGGCCTCCTGTGGTCGGATGCAGGCAAGCGAGGACTCTAGGCGAGGACGGTGAAGACCGGCCGAGAGCCCGATGTCAGACCTGGTTAGGTGACCCTAATGAGCCCGACGATTTCTGTTAGGGTTGCCTAATGGCCAGCCCGATGCTCAAGCGAGTCGGTTGGGGGGCGCTCGGCTTGGGGGTCGTGGGCGTGCTCGTCTGGCAGTTGGTGAGCGCCGGCGGCGGTACGCCTGACCCCACCAACCCGACCGAGCACCTCAGTCACCTGGCGGTGATCGTCGACAGCGCCATCCTCGTCCTGCGCGAGGGCCTGGAGACGATCCTCGTCCTCGCCGTTCTCACGGCCAGCATGCGCGGCGCCAACGGCGGCTACCGCAAGCCGCTGGGAATCGGCGCCGGCGCAGCCTTCTTGGCCAGCGTGGTCACCTGGTTCGTGGCGATCGCGGTCACCGATGCCGTCGGGCCGAGCAGCCTGGACCTCCAGGCGGCCACCGGGCTGCTGGCGATCGTCGTTCTGCTGGTGGTGATGAACTGGTTCTTTCACCGCGTCTACTGGACCGGGTGGATTGCCCATCACAACCGCCGGCGCAAGGATCTGATGGGGGACGCGGGATCGGTCAGCGCCCAGCGGACGATGTTCGGTCTGGCCCTGCTGGGCTTCACCTCGGTCTATCGCGAGGGCTTCGAGGTGGTGCTCTTCCTGCAGAACCTGCGTCTGCGCTACGGCTCGACGACGGTCCTGCAAGGCGTCGCCCTCGGGCTGGTGTTCGTCGCGGTGGTCGGCTACGTCACCTTCGGCTTGCAGCGCCGCATGCCCTACAAGCGGATGCTGGTGGTGACCGGGGTCATGCTCGGGGTCGTGCTGCTGGTCATGGTCGGCGAGAGCGTCCAGGAGCTCCAGCAGGCCGGCTGGATCGGGATCACCCCGGTCCACGTGGCGATTCCGGCCTGGATGGGGCTGTGGTTCTCCGTCTTTCCCAACGTGCAGACGATCGTCGCTCAGGTGGTGGCGGCCGCGCTCGTGATCGGCTCCTACTTCGTGGCCGAGGAGCTGCGCGTCCGGCGTCCGCGCCGGCGTGGAGGTCAGGCGGGGGTTCGGGCCGCCGCTCCCCCGCCGGTTCGGACCACTGGTTCCCCGCCAGTCCGCCCCGGGCCGCCGGCGCCGCTGCCCGGGTTGCACGCCGAGCCCTAGTGGACCCCTAGCGCTTCGGTGGCGACGGAGTCCTGGCTGGCGCGCGCGGCGCGCATGCACGGCGAGCGGGCGGCCCTCCTGACGCCGGGAAGCCGGCTCGGCTACGACGAGCTTCACCGGCGCGCCCGCGAGGTCGGTGGCGGGTTGCTGGAGCGAGGGGTCGGGCCCGGGGACCGGATCGCGCTGGCGCTCCCATCCCGGGAGCTGGTGGTCGCGCTGCACGGCTGCCTGCTGATCGGCGCCGCCGCGATACCGGTCGACCTGCGGCTGCCGGCGAGCGAGCGCGCCCGGCGGGCCGATGGCGCCGCGCTGGCGCTCGACGAGCCGATCGCCGGTCCTCCCGCCCCGGCCCGCGAGCTCGACCCCGACGCGATCGCCACCGTGATGTACACCTCGGGCACGACCTCGGGGCCCAAGCAGGTGCCGCTCACCGTCGCCAACTGGCTGGCCAACGCGGTCGGCTCGGCGCTGGCGCTTGGCCTGGACCCCGACGAGCGGTGGCTGTGCCCGATGCCGCTGGCACACGTGGGGGGGCTCTCGATCCAGATCCGGAGCGCGATCTACGCCACCACCGTGCTGTTGCACGAGCGCTTCGACACTCGGGCGGCGCTCGAGGCGCTGATGGACCCCGGCCTGCGGGTGACGCTCGTCTCGCTCGTGCCGACGATGCTCTCGCGGCTGCTGGACGCCGGGCTGCGCGAGCCTCCGGCGCTGCGCCGGGCGCTGCTCGGCGGCGCCCCGATCGCGCCGTCGCTGCTGGCGCGCGCGCATGCGGCGGGCGTGGACGTGGCGCCCTCCTACGGGATGACCGAGGCCTGCTCTCAGATCGCCACCGACGGCTGGCCGCTGCTGGGGGTCGAGCTTCAGATCTCCGGCGACGGGGAGGTGCTGGTGCGCGGCGACACCGTGTCGGCGGCCGCGCTGTCTGACGACGGCTGGCTGCACACCGGCGATCTCGGCCGGATCGACGATCGGGGCCGCCTCGAGATCGACGGACGCAAGGGCGACGCGATCATCACCGGCGGCGAGAACGTCGCCCCGGCGGCGGTGGAGGCGGCGCTCCTGGAGCACCCGGCGGTCGCCGACGCCGCGGTCTTCGGCCGAGCGGATGCGGAGTGGGGGGAGGCAGTGGTCGCCCAGGTCGTGCTCGACGATCGGGCCCGGGTGGCGCCGGAGGTGCTGCGGGCGCACTGCGCCGCCCGGCTGGCACCGTTCGAGGTTCCCAAGCACGTCGAGGTCGTGGCCAGCCTGCCCCGAGGCGTGACCGGAAAGCTGCTGCGCCGCGAGTTGCGCTGAAAGCTCGCCGCGTGTCGATCCAGCAGCGCGCGACCGATCACGTCGATCCATGTGACATCGTTCATTGTCACATTGTCCTATGATCCGGCAGGTGGAGGCCACGCTCACGATCGAGCAGCTCGCCGCCCGGTCGGGCATGTCGGTGCGCAACATCCGCGCCCACCAGGCCCGCGGGCTGCTCGGCCCGCCTGAGGTCCGGCGCCGGGTGGGCTACTACGGCCCCGATCACGTCGCGGCGCTCGAGCTGGTCCGCGAGCTCCAGGATGACGGCTTCAACCTGGCCGGGATCAAGCGACTGGTGGCCGATCAGCAGGGGACCCAAGAACGGCTGGCGCGCTTTCGCCGCTCCCTGACCGAGGCCCCCGACGCCGAGCGGCCTCAGACGGTCACTGCCAGCCAGCTCGGGCAGCGCTTCCGGCTCGGCTCCGACGAGGCCCCCCGAGTGCTCGCTCGGGCCGAGCGCCTGGGGATCCTGATCGGCGCGGACGACGACCGCTACGACGTGCCGAGCCCTTCGCTGCTCGCGGTCGTCGAGGAGGTGGTGTCGCGCGGCGTCCCGCTTGATCGGGCGCTCGCGGTGTTCGAGGAGATGGAGCAGCACTCTGATGCCGTCTCTGGCTCGTTCGTGAAGCTCTTTCTGCGTGAGGTCTGGAGGCCATTCCAGCGGGCGGGACTGCCGGTGGAGCGGTGGCCGGAAATCGATGAGTCGATCGACCGGCTGCGACCGCTGGCGACCGCGGCGCTGGTGGCGATCTTCTCTCAGCGGATGAGCGCCCAGATGCGGGCGGCCTTCGGCCGCGACTCGCCCTCCCCGTTAGGCTGAGCGCGTGAGCACGATCGATCCCAACGAGCAGCGCGCCCGCAGCCGCGAGGGCTGGGAGAGCGCAGCCTCGGGATGGGGCAAGAACGCCGATCGCCTGCGGGAGTGGGGGATGCCGGTCTCGGTGGCGATGGTCGAGGCGCTCGCGCTGGCCCCCGGTGAGCGCGTGCTCGAGCTGGCGGCCGGCCCCGGGGACACCGGGTTCATGGCCGCCGGGCGCATCGCCCCAGGGGGTGCGCTGATCTGCAGCGACGGGTCGGAGGCGATGCTCGAAGTGGCGCGCCGGCGCGCCGAGCAGGCCGGCCTCGAGAACGTCGAGTTCCGGCAGCTGGAGCTCGAGTGGATCGACCTCCAGACCGCCACCGTCGACGCCGTCCTGTGCCGCTGGGGGATCATGCTGATCGTCGATCCACCGGCCTCGGCGCGGGAGATCCGCCGCGTGCTCCGTCCCGGCGGACACGCCACCCTGGCGGTCTGGGACGTGCCCGAGCGCAACCCGTGGACGACGATCCCCGGACGGGCGATGATCGCACTCGGCCACGCCGAGGCCCCGGACCCCGACGGGCCGGGCATGTTCGCCCTGGCCGGCGAAGGCCGTCTGACCGAGCTCCTGGAGGGGGCGGGCTTCGCTGAGATCAGCATCACCAGGGTGGCGCTGGAGCGCCGCTTCGCGAGCGTCGACCAGTTCGTGCAGGAGACGGTCGACGTGTCCCCGAGCCTTGGCCCAGCCTTCAGGGAGCTGGACTCCGGACAGCAGGCCGAGGTGGTCACGCGGATAGCGGCCGATGCCCAGCCGTTCACGGGCGATGACGGGTCGCTCGTGCTGCCCGGCAGCTCGCTGGTCGCGAGCGCCACGGCGTGACAGCGGTCTTGCAAGCTGAAACCGGGGTTGCAGGAGTTCGCGTTAGGGGCTCGACGGTGGACACTGTCGCGCCATGCACACCAGAAAACTGCTCCCGCTCCTGCCGCTGGTCGCGGCGCTCGTCACGCTCGCGGTGCCCGGGACCGCCTCGGCCGACTTCGAGCACGTCATCGCTCCCGGGGAATCCCTTTCGTCGGTAGCCGCCGCCGATGGCATGTCGGTCTCGCAGCTCGCCGCGGCGAACGGCGTCTCGCCTGATTCACAGCTCACGGCCGGCGCACAGCTGGCGATCCCGCCCCAGTCCGGCGAGGCCGCACCGGCCGAGTCCGGCGAGACTGCACCGGCCGCGTCGGGCGAGACCGCTCCGGCCGCGTCGGGCGAGACCGCTCCGGCCGAGTCCGGCGAGACTGCACCGGCCGCGTCGGGCGAGACCGCTCCGGCCGAAGGAGGCGGCTACCAGGTGCAGCCCGGTGACACGCTGTCGGCGATCGCGGCGCGCTACGGGACGTCGGTGAGTCAGCTGGCCGCCGAGAACGGACTCAGCCCCAGCGGCCTGTTGCTGGCCGGGTCGAACATCAGCGTGGGCGGCAGCTCGGCGTCTTCAGGATCGCAACCGGTCTCCGACACATCCTCGACCGCGGCCGCTGCTCCGGCGACGGAATCCAGCGCCGGTGCCCAGCCCGCCGCCGCGTCCGGCGGAGGCGGCTACCAGGTGCAGCCCGGTGACACGCTGTCGGCGATCGCGGCGCGCTACGGGACGTCGGTGAGTCAGCTGGCCGCCGAGAACGGACTCAGCCCCAGCGGCCTGTTGCTGGCCGGGTCGAACATCAGCGTGGGCGGCAGCTCGGCGTCTTCAGGATCGCAACCGGTCTCCGACACATCCTCGACCGCGGCCGCTGCGCCGGCGACCGACTCCACCGCAGGCGCGCAGCCCACTCCTGAGACGGTCAGCCCGTCCTATGTCGGTTCGGTCGCGGCCGAGAACGGCGTCTCGCCGTCGCTGGCCGAGGCGATCGCCAATCAGGAGAGCGGCTTCAACAACAACGAGGTCTCCAATACCGGCGCCACCGGGGTGATGCAGATCGAGCCAGGCACCTGGAGCAACATCAACCAGGTCGCCTCGCCGCCGCTGTCGCCCACGTCGGCCAGTGACAACGTACGCGGCGGCGTGCTGCTGCTGCACTCCCTGCTGGACCAGACCGGAGGCGACCCGGCGATGGCCGCCGCGGCCTACTACCAGGGGCTGGGTTCGGTGCGCGCGCACGGGCTGTACTCCGACACCCAGCAGTACGTCAACGACGTGATGGCCGAGCGCCAGCGCTTCGGCGGCCCCTAGCCGACACGCCTCGCGCTCCGGCGGCCCCTAGCCGACACGCCTCGCGCTCCGGCGGCGCTGTAGCCTGCGAGCCACATGTTCTATGACGACGACGCAGACCTTCACAAGCTCGACGGCAAGACCGTCGCGATCATCGGCTACGGGTCCCAGGGCCACGCCCACGCGCTCAACCTCAAGGACTCCGGCGTAAGCGTCATCGTCGGGCTGCGCCCCGGCTCGGCCAGCGTGGCCAAGGCGCAGGCCCACGGCCTGCGGGTCGCCGACCCGGCCGAGGCCGCCAGCCAGGGCGACATCGTGATGATGCTCGCTCCCGACGAGCTGCACGGCCAGATCTGGGCGGGCGGCCTGGAGGATGGGATCGCGTCGGGCAACACGCTGATGTTCGGCCACGGCTTCTCCATCCACTATCACGAGATCGTGCCACCACCTGATGTCGACGTGGCGCTGGTGGCCCCCAAGGGCCCCGGCCACCTGGTCCGCCGCCAGTTCCTGGAGGGCTCCGGGGTCCCGTGTCTGGTGGCCGTCGATCAGGACGCCAGCGGCGATGCCCTCGGGGTGGCGCTGGCCTACGCCAAGGGCATCGGCGGGACCCGCGGGGGCGTGATCGAGACCACCTTCAAGGACGAGACCGAGACCGACCTGTTCGGCGAGCAGGCGGTGCTCTGCGGCGGCGTCACCGAGCTCGTCCGGGCCGGCTACGAGACCCTCACCGAAGCCGGCTACGACGCTCGTCTCGCCTACTTCGAGGTTCTGCACGAGCTCAAGCTGATCGTCGACCTGATGTACGAGAAGGGAATCTCGGGAATGCGCTACTCGATCTCCAATACCGCCGAGTACGGCGACATGACGCGCGGGCAGCGGGTCATCGGCGAGGAGACGCGGGCGGCCATGAAGCAGATCCTCAACGAGATCCAATCCGGTGACTTCGCGCGTGAGTGGATCGCCGAGAACCGGGCCGGCCAGGAGAACTTCAAGCGCATGCGCTCCGAGCAGGCCGGCCACCAGGTCGAGCTGGTCGGCCAGGAGCTGCGCGCGCAGATGGACTGGATCGACACCGGCTTCCAGGAGTAGGACGGTCGGCCTCGTCGACGCGGGGCGGTGAGGTTACAATCGCTGGTGCCGCCGTGACTGGCGCGATCGGGTGGACAACCACCGGGAAGCGGCGGCTCTGATCGCCGCGCGCCTGGGCATGTAGATCCCGCTAATTTCGGAGAAGCCACATGACCCAGACCGTCTTGCAGATTCCCGACGAGCGCAAGCCCGTCGATGGCCGCTTCGGCTCTGGCCCCTCGCGGATCCGCCCCGAGCAGCTCGCCCACCTGGCCGGTCCGGGCGCCGCGGTGATGGGAACCTCGCACCGCCAGAAGCCGGTCAAGGAGCTGGTCGGCCGGATCCGAGCGGGAATCGCCGAGCTGTTCACGCTCCCCGACGGCTACGAGGTGGCCCTGGGCAACGGCGGCACGACCGCGTTCTGGGATGCCGCCACCTGCTCGCTCGTGCGCGAACGCGCCCTGCACCTGAGTTACGGGGAGTTCTCGTCCAAGTTCGCGGCCTGCACCCGGGGAGCGCCCTTCCTGGCCGACCCGATCGTCGTCGAGGCCTCCGCCGGCGACGCGCCCGAGCCGGTCTCCGACCCGGCCGCCGACGTGGTCGCTTGGGCACACAATGAGACATCGACCGGTGTCATGGTCCCGGTTCGGCGCCCTCCGGGGGCCGAACGCGCCCTGGTCCTGATCGACGCCACCTCGGCCGCCGCCGGCCTGCCCGTGGACGTAGGCCAGACAGACGCCTACTACTTCGCTCCCCAGAAGGGCTTTGCCTCAGACGGCGGGCTCTGGCTGGCGCTGCTCAGCCCGGCCGCGACCGAGCGAATCGCCGAGATCGAGGCCAATCCGGGGGGCGGGACTCGATCGCGCTGGATACCAGACTTCCTGTCGCTGTCCACGGCGCTCGAGAACTCGCGCAAGGATCAGACCTACAACACTCCGGCGATCGCCACCCTGCTGCTGCTCGCCGATCAGCTGGACTGGATGCTCGAGCGCGGCGGCCTGGATGCGATGGTGCAGCGCACCTCGGCTTCGAGCACCCACCTCTACGAGTGGGCCGAGCGGCGCCCCGAGACCACCCCGTTCGTCGCCGATCCGGCCAAGCGGTCGCTGGTCGTGGGGACGATCGACTTCGACGACGCGGTGGATGCCGCGGAGCTGGCGGCGACGCTGCGCGCCAACGGAATCGTCGACGTCGAGCCCTACCGCAAGCTCGGCCGCAACCAGCTGCGGGTGGCCATGTTCCCGGCCACCGATCCCGCCGACGTGCAGGCGCTGACCGCCTGCATCGACTGGGTTCTGGAGCAGCGGCCATGAGCGCGTCGGTCGGGGCCAGAGCTGACGGCGCAGGCGGGACGCGGGTCCTGGTGGCCGAGAAGATAGGCGACTCCGGCCTCGACCTGCTGCGCGAGCACTTCGAGGTGGACGTGGGCGCGGGATGGAGCCCCGACGAGCTGACCGAGCGGATCGCCGACTACGACGGGATCCTGATCCGCTCGGCGACCAAGCTCAACAGCGACCTGATCGGCAAGGCGACGCGGCTGCGCGCGGTAGGGCGGGCGGGGGTGGGAGTCGACAACGTCGACGTTCCCGCCGCCACCAAGCGCGGGATCGTGGTCGCCAACGCCCCGCAGTCAAACGTGATCACCGCCGCGGAGCACACGATGGCGCTGCTGCTGGCCTTGGCCCGCAACGTTCCCCAGGCCCACGCCTCGCTGACCGGCGGGAAGTGGGAGCGGTCGAAGTTCAGTGGAGTGGAGCTCTACGAGAAGACGCTCGGGATCCTCGGCTTCGGTCGCATCGGGCAGCTGGTCGCCCAGCGCGCCCGCGGCTTCAACATGAAGGTGATCGCGTTCGATCCCTACGTGGGGACCGAGCGCTATCGCGAGCTGGGAGCGGAGCAGGCCGAGACCCCCGAGGACGTCTACGCGGCGGCCGACTTCCTGACCCTGCACCTGCCCAAGACGCCGGAGACCGAGGGCTGGCTGAACGCCGAGGCGCTCGCCAAGTGCCGGGACGGCGTCCGGATCCTCAACGTCGCCCGCGGCCCCCTGGTGGTCGACGAGGACCTCAGGGCGGCGATCGATTCGGGCAAGGTGGCGGGGGCCGCGATCGACGTGTTCGCGACCGAGCCCGTGACCGAGCATCCGCTGTTCGGATACCCGAACGTGATCGTCACCCCGCACCTGGGAGCCTCCACCGCCGAGGCCACCGACCGCGCCGGCTACCAGGCGGCCGAGCAGGTGGTGGCGGCGCTGACCGGTGGAGTCGTCACCAGCGCCGTCAACGTGCCGGCGATCCCGGCCGAGGACGTCGAGGTCCTGGGGCCATTCGTTGCGCTGTGCCGGTCGCTGGGACGGATCGCGGTCGCGCTGGCGCTGGCCGAGGGCGGCTCCGTGGAGCGGGTGCAGACCGACTTCTTCGGGCGCCTGGCCGATCGTGACACCCGGCTGCTGGCGCTCGAGGCCCTGCTGGGCGCCCTCTCGGGTCACACCGAGGAGGACGTAAACGCCGTCAACGCTCCGGCGATCGCCGAGGAGCGGGGGATCCGGGTGGTCGAGGCCAAGCACAGCCTGGCGCGCGACTACACCGACCTGGTGCGGGTCGAGGTCAAGGCCGGCGACAACGTGGTGCGCGTGGCCGGGACGCTGCTCGGCCGCCGCAACCGCCCGCACCTGCTCGAGGCCTGGGGACAGCGCTTCGACGTCCAGCTCGAGGAGCACATCACTCTGTTTCGCTATCGGGACCTGCCCGGGATGCTGGGCCGCGTGGGCACCGCCTTCGGCGAGCACGGCGTCAACATCGTCTCCGCGGCGGTGGGCCGGCTCCCCGATGAACAGCAGAGCGAACAGGGCCGGCTGGCGGCGATGGCGATCACCACCGGGGCTCCCGTACCGCAGGCCGTGGTCGGTCAGATCGTCTCCAGTGACGGCTTCGTCGCCGGGCAGACGGTCGCGCTCTGAACGCCGCCGCCCCGGCGTCGGCGGGGGTTGCCGAGCTTGCTAGGCTGCCCCGAGATGGCACTCCGCCTCGAACTCGCTCTTCTTCTCCTCCCCCCTCGGGGGGAATAGCGCGCCGGCGGCCGCACGTAGCCGCGAACCAGCACCGAGAAGAAGCCAAGTTCGAGACTTAGAGGAGTGACATGACCCAGTCGGAAGACCCCAACCGAGTACTGATCTTCGACACGACGCTGCGCGATGGCGAGCAGTCGCCGGGGATCTCGCTCAACACCCAGGAGAAGCTCGAGATCGCCCAGCAGCTGGCGCGTCTCGGCGTCGACGTGATCGAGGCCGGCTTTCCGATCACCTCACCGGGGGACTTCGAGGCCGTGCAGGAGATCTCGCGGACGGTCGACGGTCCGGTGATCACGGGATTGGCCCGCACGCACGTGGCCGACATCGACGCCGCCTACGACGCCGTCAAGGATGCGGCGCGGCCGCGCATCCACACGTTCATCTCGACCTCTGACATCCACATCGAGCATCAGCTGCAGACCACCCGGGAGGACGTCAAGGGCCAGGCGCGGGCAGCGGTGGCGCACGCCAAGCAGTACCTCGACGACGTCGAGTTCTCGCCCATGGACGCCACCCGGTCCGAGCTCCAGTTCACCGCCGAGGTCTGCCAGATCGCGATCGACGAGGGCGCCACCACGATCAACATCCCCGACACCGTCGGCTATACGATGCCGGACGAGTACGCCGCGTTTCTGCGCGGCCTCTACGAGCTGGTCCCCGACCTGCACGGCGTGGTGCTCTCGGTGCACTGCCACGACGACCTCGGGCTGGCGGTGGCCAACTCGTTCGCCGGCCTGCGCGCCGGCGCTCGCCAGGTCGAGTGCGCGGTCAACGGAATCGGCGAGCGGGCGGGCAACGCCTCGCTCGAGGAGCTGATCATGCTCCTGCACACCCGCGCCGACGCGGTGGAGCTGCATACCGGCGCGGTCACCCCGGAGATCGCGCGCACCTCCCGCCTGGTCTCGCGGCTGACCGGCTACCCGGTGGCCCCCAACAAGGCGGTGGTGGGCCGCAACGCGTTCGCGCACGAGTCGGGGATCCATCAGGATGGAGTCCTCAAGGAGCGCACCACCTACGAGATCATGGACGCCACCACGGTGGGCCTGGATGCCAACTCGATCGTGCTCGGAAAGCACTCGGGCCGCCATGCGCTCGCCCAGGCCCTGGCCGAGCTGGGTTTCGAGCTCCAGGGTCAGGCGCTGAACACGGCCTTCAGGCGCTTCAAGGAGATCGCCGACAAGAAGAAGCAGGTCACCGCGATGGATCTCGAGGCGCTTGTCATCGACGAGCTGCGCCAGGAGATCGCCGGCTACGTGCTCGAGTGGTTCGACGTCGAGGCCTCGAGCCGTCGTCCGCCGCATGCCACCGTCGCCGTTCGCGGGCCCGACGACGCCGAGCTGGTGGGCTCATTCACCGGCGACGGCCCGGTCGACGCCATCTTTCACGCCATCAACGCGGCCACGGGCGTGGACGCCCGCCTGCGTGAGTTTCGCGTCGATGCCGTCACCGGCGGCAAGGACGCGCTTGGTGAGACTTCGGTGGTCCTGGACGTGGGCGGCGTGACGGGCTCGGGACAGGGCGTGTCCACCGACATCCTCGAAGCCGGAGCCCGGGCCTACGTGCGGGCGCTCTCCAACGCCGTGCGCCGCCAGGGCGTGCTGGCCGAGCAGGAGTCCTCCGGGACGGCACCGGCTCAGGACGTGGTCAGAGCACCTTGACGCTGCGAGGCTGCTACCAGCCCCGGTCGTCGGCGGCCAGCGAGAGCCCCTGCCGGTAGGCGGCCGAGAGCACCCGGGTGCGCGGCTCCTGGTCCATGAAGTTCGAGCCCATCGCCGCCGCGCACTCCGCGTTGGGAGCCACCGCACGCACCCGGGCCCCCCGGCGGCGCAGCGCCAGCGCCTCGATCGAGACCACCGAGCGGGCGACGTCCCGGATCACCGTGACCATCGTGTACTGCGTGGCGAGGCTGGCGGTCGGGTTCAGGCACAGGACGTGGGTGCCGCGTCCGGCGGGGGCGGCGTCGAGATTGGTCGGGCTCCAGACGCCTCCGTCGACGTACTCGCGGTTGCCGATCCGTACCGGCGCGAACAACCAGGGTACGGCGCAGGAGGCCTCGACGGCCTCGGCGACCGTGGCCGCCGGCGCGCCCGGGCTCCCGAACACCACTCGCCGGCCCGAGTCCCGGTCCACCGCCGTCACCCGCAGGCGTCCGTCGAAGCGGGTGTCCGACCGCTCGATCTGAGTCCGCAGAGCGATGAGCGTGCCCGGCGGTCGGGGCAGGCGGCGGAGCAGCAGCCCCCGGACCACGGCTCCCCCGGGAGCCGCCACCCCGAGCGCCAGCGGGGCGAACACGGCGCCGGCCGCCAGCGCGGTCTGGCCGGCGCGCCGGGCGGCGGCCGCGGCGGCCACCGCCAGGCCGCGAGCCGGAGCAGCGGCGGCCATGTCGCGCTCGGTGCCGACCGCCGAAGGGCGGCGCGGGGCTCGGCCGGCGACCAGCTGGGCGGCCACGATCGCTCCCGCCGAGGTGCCCACGAAGACGTCGCAGTCGCGCAGGTCCACGCCGGCGGCATCCTCGATTCCGGCCAGCACTCCCATCATCCAGGCCTCGCCGAGCACGCCGCCGCCGCCGAGCACCAGGACATCGGGACGGAAGCGCATCCGGGCAGGCTACCCCGCGGGCGCGCGGTTGACCGGTACGCGCGCGAGCCTGCCTTGTACGTGATAACGTACGCTCGTATGGAGACGGCGGCCACCGATCGGATCGCTTCCGCTCCGCAGGGCCTGGGCAGCCGGGTGCGGGCGCTGCGCGAAGCCATGGACCTGTCGTTGCGTGATCTCGCTCTGCGCTCGGGAGTCAGCGCGCCCATGCTCTCGCAGGTGGAACGGGGGGAGACCAGCCCCACCGTGGCGGTGGCCACCCGGATCGCCCACGGCCTCGAGCTGCGCCTGTCCCAGCTGCTGCGCCTCGACGAGAGCGGCGCCGTCACCGTGGTCCACCGCGACGAGCGCCGGCTGGGGCCGCCGGGCGCCGCCGGCCACAGCTACGAGATCCTGACCCCGCCGCTGCCCGGTCAGCGCGCCGAGCTCTCGTGCCACACGCTGGCGTCCGGCGCCGTGACCGGCGGCCCGGGAGACCCTCCGATGCACGAGCCCGGCAGCCGCGAGACAGCACTCGTCGAGCACGGGGTCGTGGTCCTGCACTGCGACGGGGCCCGCCACGAGCTGTCCGCCGGCGACTGCGTCACCTTCGACGCCGACCTTCCCCACCATTTCGAGAACCCCGGAAACGAAGGGGCCGTCCTGCTCGCCGTGGTGAGCGCCGGCCTGAGGAGGAGTTGAATGCCCCAGAGCCTGTTCGACAAGATCTGGCAAGCCCACGAGGTCTCCCACAGCCTCCTGTTCATCGACCTGCACCTCGTCCACGAGGTCACCAGCCCGCAGGCCTTCGAGGGTCTCCGGCTCGCCGGCCGCCCGGTCCGCCGCCCCGACCGGACCGTGGCCACCGTGGACCACAACGTGCCCACCGACGGGACGCATACCGCCGCCCAGATCCGCGATGAGCTCTCCCGGGTCCAGGTGCAGACGCTCGAGGCCAACTGCAGGGAATTCGGGATCCCGCTGTACTCGCTGGGCTCCTCCTACCAGGGGATCGTCCACGTCATCGGTCCCGAGCTGGGGATCACCCAGCCGGGCATGACGATCGTCTGCGGCGACTCGCACACCGCCACCCACGGCGCCTTCGGGGCGTTGGCCTTCGGGATCGGCACGAGCGAGGTCGAGCACGTACTCGCCACCCAGTGCATGGTCCAGGCCAAGCCCAAGTCGATGCGCATCCGCTACGAGGGTGAGCTCGGCTTCGGCGTGACGGCCAAGGATCTGATCCTCGCCACGATCGGCCAGATCGGAGTCGCGGGCGCGGTCGGCCACGTGGTCGAGTTCGCCGGCCCCGCGATCCAGTCGCTGACCATGGAAGGCCGGATGACCGTCTGCAACATGACGATCGAGGGCGGGGGTCGCGCCGGCATGGTGGCTCCCGACGACACGACCTTCGAGTGGGTGCTCGGCCGCCCGGGCGCTCCCTCGGAGCTTCCTGACCAGTGGCGTTCCCTGCGCACCGAGGAGGGAGCGACCTTCGACAAGGAGGTGACGGTCGACGCCCCGACGGTCAGTCCGATGGTGACCTGGGGCACGACGCCCGGCATGGTGGTCGGAGTCTCGGAGGCCGTGCCCGACCCGGCGTCCGATCAGGACGAGCGGGCGCTTCACTACATGGACCTGCGCCCGGGCACGCCGATCGAGGAGATCAAGCTCGACCGCGTGTTCATCGGATCGTGCACGAACTCCCGGATCGGAGACCTGCGAGCAGCTGCTCAGGTGATCGACGGGCGAAAGGTCGCCCGGAGCGTGCACGCCATGGTCGTCCCGGGCTCTCAGCAGGTCAAGTCCCAGGCCGAGCGCGAGGGCCTGGACGAGGTGTTCCGGCGAGCGGGCTTTGACTGGCGGGATGCGGGGTGCTCGATGTGCCTGGGCATGAACCCTGACATCGCCGCTCCTGGGGAGAGGGTGGCTTCGACGTCGAATCGCAACTTCGAGGGGCGTCAGGGCAGAGGCTCGCGCTCGCACCTGGTCTCGCCGGAGATGGCGGCGGCCGCCGCGATCGAGGGCCACTTCGTCGACATCCGCAACTGGGAGGCGTAATGAAAGCCATCGAGACGATCACCGGGCAGGTCTCGGTGCTCGACCGAGACGACGTCGACACCGATCAGATCATCCCCAAGCAGTTCCTGAAGCGGATCGCCCGGACCGGGTTCGGAGAGTTCCTCTTCTTCGACTGGGTGAAAGAGCCCGGCTGGCATCTGCCCCCCAACCCGATCCTGGTCAGCGGCGCCAACTTCGGCTGCGGATCCAGCCGCGAGCACGCCGCCTGGGCGCTCGAGGATTACGGCTTCCGGGCCGTGATAGCGCCCAGCTTCGGCGACATCTTCCGCTCCAACGCCACCAAGATCGGCCTGCTGCCCGTCCAGCTGACCACCGATCAGTGTGCCTCGATCGCTCAGGCCGGCGAGGCCCAGGTCGACCTGGCGGCTCAGGAGGTGCGCTGGCCGGGCGGGACGGCGCGCTTCGAGATCGACTCCGAGATCAAGCACCGGCTGCTCAACGCCCTCGACGACATCGCGGTCACGCTGGCCGAGGACAGCGACGCCATCGAGGACTACGAGCGGCGGCGCGAGCGTCCCGGCCCGGTGACCACGGCGCTATGAGCCACGACGCGTTCGCGGCGCCATGAGCCCGCCGTCCTCGGCCTCGGCCCCGGCCCCGGCGGCGCGAGCCTTCTCGCGTCACGCCGCCGACTACGATGCGCAGCGACGGCGGCTGGTGCCCCCATACGACGCGTTCTACGGTGCCGCGGCGGATGTGGTCACGTTCCGGCGCAGCCCCGGGCGGCGGGTGCTCGACCTGGGGGCCGGGACCGGCCTGCTCAGCGAGGCGCTGCTGTCCCGCGAGCCCGAGCTGGCGCTGGAGCTGCTCGACGGATCGCCGGAGATGCTGACGCTGGCCCGGGAACGCCTTCGGGATGCGGTGCACGCGGTGCATGTGCAGGATCTGCGCGACCCGCTGCCCGAGGGCCCGTTCGACGCGGTCGTGTCGGCCCTGGCCATACATCACCTCGAGCATCCTGACCAGCGCCGGCTGCTGGCCCGCGTCCGCGAGCGGCTCGCGCCGGGCGGCGTGTTCGTCAACGCCGAGCAGATGCTGGCGCCGTCGCCCGACCTGGCCGGCGTCTACGAGCAGGTGTGGACGCGCCAATGCACGGCGCTGGGGGCCAGCGCCGCCGAGCTGGAGCAGACCCGCGAGCGGATGGTCCACGACCGCTGCACCGACGCCGCCTCCGCGCTTCAGTGGCTGCGCGAGGCCGGCTTGGAGCGCGTGGATTGCGTCTACAGGTCCTGGCGCTTTGCGGTGCTGGCCGGCTGGAGGCCCGGCCCATGACCGACCGCGACTGGGATGCCGCCACCTACGATCGGATCTCGGGGCCGCAGCAGCGGTGGGCCGCCGAGCAGCTGCACCGGCTCGAGCTGGCGGGAGACGAGGTCGTGCTCGACGCCGGTTGCGGCTCGGGCAAGATCACGCTCGAGCTGTCCCGGCGCGTTCCCCAGGGGACCGTGTACGCCGTCGACGCCGCGCCTTCGATGGTGGCCCACACCCAGGAGGCGCTCGGCGACCGGGCCGTCGCGCTCTGCCAGGATCTTGTCGATCTGGCTCTGCCCGAGCCCGTGGACGTCGTGTTCTCAAACGCCACCTTCCATTGGATCTCCGACCACGACGCCCTGTTCGCCGCGCTGCACCGCAACATGAAGCCGGGCGGCCGCCTGCTCGCCCAGTGCGGCGGGCGCGGCAACATCGACGCGTTTCGTATCACCGCCGACGCGGTGGCCCAGGAGGAGCCCTTCGCGCCCTACTTCGCCGACTGGAAGCGCCCCTGGAACTATGCGACCGCCGAGGAGACCGCGCAGCGCTTGCGGCGGGCGGGCTTCGACGAGGTTTCGACCTGGCTCGAGGACCGCCCCACCGAGCCCGAGGAGCCGCGCAGGTTCGTCGCCACCGTCTGCCTGGTACGCCACCTGGATCCGCTTCCCGAGGCGCTCCGCGACCGCTTCGTCGACGCGGTCATGCAACGGGCGGGTGAGCCGCTGGTGCTCGACTACGTGCGCCTGAACATGAGCGCGCGGCGCCCCTGAGCCGGCGATCGGGTAGCTTGCGCCGGCCATGGCAAAGCGCGTCATCCTGCTTCCCGGAGACGGGATCGGCCCCGAGATCATGGCTCCGGCGCTGGAGGTGCTGCGCGCCGTCGGCGCCGTCGGCGCCGACTTCGACTACGAGGAGCGCGGGTTCGGGGGGGCCTCGATCGACACGAGTCAGACGGCGCTGACCGAGGAGACGCTGGCCGCCTGCCGGGCTGCCGACGCGGTGCTGCTCGCTGCCGTGGGGGGTCCCAAGTGGGATACGACCGACCCCTCCAAGCCCCGTCCCGAGCAGGGCCTGCTCGGCCTGCGCAAGGGGCTCGGTCTGTTTGCCAACCTGCGGCCGGTCAAGCCGCTGCCGGCGCTGTACGACGCGAGCCCGTTGCGGCGAGAGGTGATCGACGGCACCGACCTGCTGGTCGTGCGCGAGCTCACCGGCGGCATCTACTTCGGCGAGAAGACCCGCACCCCAGACAGCGCGTCGGACACCTGCCTGTACACGCGGGAGGAGATCGAGCGGATCGCCCGGGTGGCGTTCCGCGCGGCGCGCTCGCGCGTGACCTCCGTCGACAAGGCCAACGTGCTCGAGACGAGCCGCCTATGGAGGGAGGTAGTGCGCGAGCTCCACGCCCGGGAGTTCCCCAACATCGAGCTCGAGCACGTGCTCGTCGACAACGCCGCCATGCAGCTGGTCGCGTCGCCGCGCCACTTCGAGGTGATCGTCACCGAGAACATGTTCGGCGACATCCTGTCCGACGAGGCCGCGATGCTGACCGGCTCGCTCGGGATGCTGCCGTCGGCCTCGCTGGGCGCGGCCGGCGACCCGGGAGTGTTCGAGCCCGTCCACGGGTCGGCGCCCGACATCGCGGGCCGCGGCATCGCCAACCCCCTGGCCATGTTCCGCTCGGCGGCGCTGATGCTGCGCTACGGCTTCTCCCTGGAGGCCGAGGCGGCGGCGATAGAATCGGCGGTCGATCGTGCGCTCGCCGACGGGCTGCGCACGCCTGACCTCGGGGGGGACGCGAGCACCGCGCAGGCCACCCGAGCAGTCCTGGCCCACCTCTAAGCAGCACCAACACCCAAGGAGCAGTCGTGCAACAAGTCGACCTCATCTGGCTGAACGGAGAACTCGTTGCCTGGGAGGACGCCAAGGTTCACGTACTGACCCACGGGCTGCACTACGGCACCGCGGTGTTCGAGGGCGAGCGCGCCTACGAGACAACGCACGGGCCCGCGATCTTCCGCCACCACGACCATCTCACGCGCCTGCTCAAATCGGCCGAGCTGTACTACATGCCTGTCCCGTACACGCTTGACGAGCTGCGATCGGCAACCCACGAGCTGATCGTGGCCAACGGCCTGACCGAGTGCTACATCCGCCCGATCGTCTACCGCGGCTACGGGCAGATGGGGCTCAACCCGCTGGATTGCGACGTGTCGGTGTCGATCGCCGTCTGGCCCTGGGGAGCCTACCTCGGAGAGCAGGCGGCGCTGGAGGGCGTCCGCGCCAAGGTCGCGAGCTGGCGACGGATCTCCTCGGACTCGCTGATCCCGCACGCCAAGGCGAGCGGCCAGTACCTCAACAGCGTGCTGGCCAAGGTCGAGGCCACCAAGGCCGGGTACCAGGAGGCGATCCTGCTCGACGCCCACGGGTTCGTCAGCGAGGGCACCGGCGAGAACATCTACGTGGTCAGCGACGGCAGGATCCTCACCCCGCCCCAGACCGCGGGGATTCTCGACGGCATCAGCCGCAAGTCGATCCTGACCATCGCCGGGGACCTCGGGTACGAGGTGATCGAGCGAGACCTGGCTCGGGCGGAGCTCTATCTGGCCGACGAGGTCTTCTTCTCCGGGACCGCGGCCGAGCTGGTCCCGGTGCGCGAGATCGACGACCACGTGATCGGCGACGGCGTCGCCGGACCGGTCACCCGGGCCGTGCAACGGGTCTTCCTCGACGCCCTGCACGGGCGCGACGAGCGCTATCGCGAGTGGCTGGACGTGGTCAAGGTCCCCTCCCGCACCGCCGGATGAAACGGATCGAGCTCTATGACACCACCCTGCGCGACGGGATGCAGGGTGAGGGGATGTCGCTGTCAGCCGACGAGAAGCTGCGCGTCGCCCACCGGCTCGACGAGCTCGGGATCGATCTGATCGAAGCCGGGTTCCCGACCTCCAATCCCAAGGAGCTCGAGCTCTTCGGGCTGCTCGGCGCCGAGACATTTCACCACGCGGAGATCGCCGCCTTCGGGATGACGCGACGGCGAGGGACCGCCGCCCAGGCCGATCCGGCGCTCCGGGTGCTCGCCGACTGCTTTGCGCCCGTATGCACGCTGGTCGGCAAGACCTCCGCCCTGCACCTGGAGAAGGTGGTCCGCGTCGACCGTGAGGAGAACCTGCGCATGATCTCCGAGTCGGTGGCCTTCCTGGTCGGCGAGGCCAAGCGCGTGATCTACGACGCCGAGCACTTCTTCGACGGCTACGCCGACGACCCCGCCTACGCGCTGCAGTGCCTGCGGGCGGCCGCCGAGGCCGGTGCCGAGACGGTGGTGTGCTGCGACACCAACGGGGGCACGCTGCCGCACGTGATCGCGGCGGCGATCGCCGGCGTGATCGACGCGCTGGGGGCCCAAGGGGTCCAGATCGGGATCCACACCCACGATGACGCCGGCTGCGGGGTCGCGGGCGCGCTGGCCGGAGTGCAGCACGGAGCCACCCACGTGCAGGCGACGCTCAACGGCTACGGCGAGCGCTGCGGCAACGCGAACCTGGTCACGATCATCCCCAACCTGCAGCTCAAGCTCGGCTACGAGTGCCTGACCGGGGCCCAGCTGGCCTCGCTCACCTCCACCGCCAACTACGTCGCCGAGCTGCTGAACTTCACCCCGGATCCCGACTCCCCGTACGTCGGCCGAAACGCATTTGCCCACAAGGGCGGCATGCACGTCGCCGGAGTGAGCGCCGATCCCTCCACCTTCGAGCACGTCGATCCCGAGATAGTCGGCAACCGCCGCGAGCTGCTGGTCTCCGAGCTCTCGGGCAAGGGGACCGTGCAGGCGCGCGCCTCCCAGGCCGGCATCGCGCTCGACGACACGGCCGCCGCCCAGGTGGTCGACCACGTCAAGCAGCTCGAGCATCGCGGCTATCACTACGAGGCGGCGGACGGGTCCTTCGAGCTGCTGCTGCGCAAGCAGGCCGGACAGTACGAGCCCCTGTTCACGCTCGAGCACTGGCGGGTGATCGTCGAGATGGGCCCTCAGGGGCACGTCGAGACCGAGGCGACGATCAAGATCTGGATCGACGGGGAACGGTACGTCCGCACCGCCGAGGGCAACGGGCCGGTGCACGCCCTGGACCGGGCGCTGCGCGAGGCGATCGGGGACATCCATCCGCACCTGGCCGACATCGCGCTCGAGAACTTCAAGGTCCGGCTGCTCGACGAGACCAAGGGCGGGACCGCCTCGGTCACGCGCGTGCTGATCGACTCCAGCGACGGCGAGCAGGTGTGGGGATCGATCGGCGTCTCCGAGAACGTGATCGTCGCCTCCTGGGAGGCGTTGCTGGACTCGCTCGAGTACGCGATGCAGCCGCGCCCCGAGCGCCCCGAGCGCCTCGAGCGGCCCCAGCGCCTCGAGCGGCCCCAGCGCCTCGAGCGGCCCCAGCGCCTCGAGCGGCCCCAGCGCCCCGAGCGGCCCCAGCGCCCCGAGCGGCCTGGGGCTGGGGCTGCCCGGTCGGCTCCCCGATCGTGAGCGACCCCATCCCGCTCGCTCGCCCGGTGCTCGGCGCCGAGGAGGAGGCCCGCGTGCTCGAGGTGCTGCGCTCCGGCCATCTGTCGCTGGGTCCGCGGCTGGCCGAGTTCGAGCGGGCGTTCGCGGACTTGGTCGGCGCGCCCTACGCGAGCGCGGTCTCCAGCGGCACGGCCGGCCTTCATCTCGCGTTGCGCGCGGTGGGGGTCAGCGACGGCGACGAGGTGGTGACCTCTCCGTTCTCGTTCGTGGCCAGCGCCAACGCGGCCGTCTACGAGCGGGCCCGGCCGGTGTTTGCCGACATCGATCCGGTGACGCTGAACCTGGATCCCGAGGCGGCCGCTGCGGTCGTCACCAATCGCACCTCTGCGGTGCTGCCGGTGCACGTGTTCGGCTATCCCGCCGACATGCCGGCGTTGGAGCGGCTCGGACTGCCGATCGTCGAGGATGCCTGCGAGGCGCTGGGCGCCGTCTACGGCGACGGAGGTCCCGTGGGCGGCCGCGGCCATCCTGCCGTGTTCGGCTTCTATCCCAACAAGCAGCTGACGACCGGGGAGGGAGGGATGGTGACAGTGGCCGGGGAGGCGCTGAAGGAGCAGCTCGACTCCGAGCGAAACCAGGGGCGGGCGCCAGACATGGGCTGGCTGGATCACGACCGGCTCGGCTTCAACTACCGATTGACCGACATCGCCTGCGCGCTCGGGTTGGCGCAGCTGGAGCGGCTGGACGGGATGCTCGCGGGACGCGCCCGGGTCGCGGACTCCTACCGCCAGGCGCTGGGCGACGTGGAGGGTCTGGGATTGCCGTGCCGGGACGCGGATGGCGCCCGCCGTGGCTGGTTCGTGTACGTCGTGCAGCTGCCGCGCGGCACGGACCGCGACGCCACGATCCGGGCCCTGGGCGAGCGCCGGATACCCAGCAAGCCCTACTTCCCGGCGATCCATTTGATGACCTTCTACCGCGAGCGATTCGGTCACCGCGAAGGGGAATTTCCGGTCTGCGAGGACGTGGCCGCGCGGTCGATCGCGCTGCCCTTCTTCCCCGAGATGACCGACGGACAGGTGGAGACGGTGGCCGCCGGGCTCCGGGACGTGCTGTACCCCTCGAGCGCGGGTCCATAATGCCTGCCATCTCGCGCTTTGCCCAACCCCAGGACGCCGCCTTCCGCGCGATCAACGACTCGATCGGGTTCGATTGGCGGCTCAGCCCCTACGACGTTGATCAGTCGCTCGCCCACGCGGCGATGCTGGCCGACCGGGGGATCATCTCCGACGCCGACCGCGTCGAGCTCCAGCGCGGCCTGGACCAGGTCCGGCGTGAGCTCGGGGACGGCTCGTTTGCGTTCGCCGACGGCGACGAGGACATCCACATGGCGATCGAGCGGCGCCTGACCGAGATCGTCGGGCCGGTCGGCGGCAAGCTGCACACGGCCCGCTCGCGAAACGACCAGATCGCCACCGACGTCGCGATGTTCGTCCGGGCTCATGGACACGGGGCGCTTGAGCGGATCGAGGGTCTGGCGGAGACGCTGGTGCAGCTGGCCGAGCGTCACCTGGACTGGCCGATGCCCGGCTACACCCACCTGCAGCGCGCCCAGCCCGTCTACCTCAGCCACCACCTGCTGGCTTACGTCTGGATGCTGGTGCGCGATCGCGAGCGCTTCGCCGCCGTGTTGGCCGCCACGCGCAAGCTGCCGCTGGGCGCGGGCGCCCTGGCGGGCGTGAACTTCGACACCGACCGGGCGTCGGTCGCGGCCGAGCTCGGGTTCACTGCCGTGGCCGAGAACTCGATCGACGCGGTCTCCAACCGGGACTTCGTGCTCGACTATCTTGCGGCGGCTGCCACCTGCGCCACCCACCTATCCCGCCTGGGCGGCGAGATCGTGCTCTGGTCCTCGCAGGAGTTCGGCTTCTGCGAGGTATCCGATGCCTGGGCTTCAGGTTCATCGATCATGCCGCAGAAGAAGAACCCGGACGCGGCGGAGCTGCTTCGGGCCAAGGCGCCGCGCCTGGTCTCCAACCTCGTTGCCCTGCACGGAGTGCTGCACGGCCTGCCGCTCACCTACAACAAGGACATGCAGGAGGACAAGGAGCCCCTGTTTGACTCCTGCGACACCCTGGAGCTGTGCCTGGAGGCGGCCCGGGGAATGCTGGCCACGATCACCTTCGACCAAGAGCGCCTGGCCTCCGCGGCCTCCGACCAGTTCCTGGCGTCCACCGACGTCGCCGACCTGCTCGTCCGCCGAGGGGTTCCGTTCCGTGAGGCCCACGGCGTGGTGGCGGGGCTGGTTCGCCGCGCGCTCTCCGATGGCCGGACGCTCGCGGAGCTCACTCCCGAGGAGCTCGCCGAGCACTCCCCGCTGCTCGACGACGAGTTCTACCGGCTGCTTTCAGATGGAGCGTGGCTGGAGAGCAAGGTCTCCGAGGGGGCCACGAGCCTGATTCGCGTGCGCGAGCAGCTGGCGCGGGCGCGCGGCGCCCTGGCGCGCAGCGCCCTGGCGTGAGACCGGCCTTCTACGAGCGCCCGGTGCTGGAGGTCGCCCGGGACCTGGTCGGCTGCGTCGTCACCCACGAGGACACCGCGGGGGTGATCGTCGAGACCGAGGCCTACCACGATTCCGAGCCCGCCTCTCATGCCTACGTCGGGCTTACCCCCCGGACGCAGACGCTGTTCGGGCCTCCGGGCCGCGCCTACGTGTACCGCTCCTACGGGATCCACGCGCTCCTCAACGCCGTCTGCGAGCCGGTGGGAGTGGGCGCGGGAGTGCTCATTCGGGCGCTTGCCCCGATCAGGGGTGTGGATCACATGCGCGCCCGGCGCGGCCTGGAGGCCGAGCGCCTGCTGTGCTCGGGGCCGGGCCGGCTCACCCAGGCCCTCGGTGTCGAGCTGGTCGACAACGGCAGCGACCTGTGTCGCGGCCCGATCGTGATCTCCGGTCGCCCGGCGGCGTGGCGTGACGTCGAGATAGCCATCGACCGCCGGATCGGGATCACCCGCGCCGCCGAGCTGCCGTGGCGCTTCTGCGCGGCCGGCAGCCGCTATCTGTCGCGCTCGGTTTCACGATCCGAGGCGAGAAACACGCCTCCACGGGACGTTTCCGGCCACAGGTCGCGCGCCCCCTCCTGAGCGCCTGCGCCACCTGTCCCGCGACCCCGCGGCGCGGCTCAGCCGCCGCCTCCGAGGCCGGCACCTCCGGTGCCTCCGGTGCCACCACCGCCGCCTCCGGTGCCACCACCGCCGCCTCCGGTGCCACCACCACCACCGCCGGTGCCGCCGCCCCCGCCGGTGCCGCCGCCTCCGCCCGTGCCGCCACCTCCGCCGGTGCCGCCACCGCCGCCCGTGCCGCCACCGCCGCCCGTGCCGCCACCGCCTCCAGGGGTGCCACCGCCCCCGCCGGTGCCGCCGCCTCCTCCGGTTCCCGCGCCGCCGGGGGTGGGAGCGGCCGTGCCTCCGCCGCCGGTCGCTCCCCCGCCGGGCGCTGCGGGGACGCCGGACGTCCCGGTGCCACCGCCGGGGGACGTCGCAGTGCCACCGCTGCCTCCGGCAGTCCCCGTCCCGCCTCCGCCCGAGGAGCTCGGCGGTGGCGGGTACGTCGTCCCGGTCCCGCCTGACGTCGAGCCGTTGGTGCCGGTTTGGGCTGGATGCTTGGCGTGCGACCCCCGAGCCTGCCCGGAGTCCATGGCCGCGTCGTCCTCGGATCTGTACAGCTGGAGCGCCTGGGTCATGAAGCTCTGCCAGATCTCGGCCGGGAAGCTTCCGCCCTCCACCGGTCCGCCGTTGAAGAGGTTGGTCATCGGGATCAGCTTGTTGGGAAAGCCGACCCACACCGCGGTGGTGATCTCCGGGGTCCAGCCCACGAACCAGGCGTCTCCGTAGTTGCTCGTGGTCCCGGTCTTGCCGGCCACGTCCACGCCGGAGATCTGGGCGGCGGTGCCGGTGCCGTGCTGCACGACGCCTACCAGCAGGTCGTGGATCGTCTGGGCCACGCTGGGCGGGATCACCTGCCGGTAGTGCGGCGTGTCGGCGAGACTCCGGCTGCCATTGCACTTCACGACCGGGCACTGGATCTCGGCGATTCCCGTCGGCCCTTCGGCGGGGGCGCCGAGCACCGGGTCATAGACTCGCCGGCCGCCTTCGGCGATCGTCTCGTAGGCGTGGGCCATGTCCAGCGGCGTCACGCCGTCCCTGAGACCGCCGATGATCATCGCGTAGTTGTCCGAGACCGGCGAGCGGATCCCCATCGTCCGGGCCATCCTCGCCACGCGACTGGTCCCGACGCTGAGCCCCACCTGGGTGAACACGCTGTTGTCCGACACGGCCGTGGCGTCGGCGAGCGAGATCGGACCCGAGTACTCGTTGCCGAAGTTCTTGACCAGGTAGTGCTCCTTGCCCCCGCTGTGGGGGACGATCAGGTTCAGCGGCTGGGAGTCGATCACCGAGTCCGGGGTGTAGCCGCGCTGCAGGGCGACCGCCAGGGTGAAGGGCTTGAACGCCGACCCGGGCTGACGGTGCCCCTCGGTCGCGATGTTGAAGGGGTATTGCGCGAAGTCCTCCTGACCGTCGACCAGCGGGCCGCCCACCATCGCGCGCACCTGACCGGTCTTGTTGTCGATCGCCACCAGCGAAGCGGTCGGCTCGTTGGGGCCGCTCGGGAGCTCCTGGCTGATCGCCTGCTGGGCGGCCTGCTGCATCGGCAGGTCGATCGTGGTGCGGATCCTCAGCCCCCCGTAGTAGGCACGGTATTCGGCCACCTGTGGCGAGACGCCCCGGCCGACGGCATCCAGGATCTGGGGGCGCAGCCAGCTCGTGAAGTAGGGCGCGGCGCCCGGCTCCTGGGGCTGCTCGATGTCCGTGGCGGTCGGTAGCGGCTGCCTGACCGAATACTCGTAGCGCTCGCGCGTGATGTAGCGCTGGGCGAGCATGTCCTGGAGGACCAGGTTGCGCCGCTGCGTCGCCGCCTGGGGGTGGGCGACGGGGTCGAAGGCCGACGGGTTGGCGACCATGCCCGCCAGCAGCGCCGCCTCCCAGGGCTGCAGCTTCGACGCGCACGACGGGCGGGGCGAATCGCCGCAGCCTCCACCGCTCCCGGAGATCTCGTTCTCCTGGTCAAAGCCATGGATGCGACCGAAGTAGACCCGCGCCGCCGACTCGATCCCGTAGGCGCCGGCGCCGAAGTAGATCGAGTTCAGGTACTCGGTGAGGATCTTCTGCTTGGACCACTCGCGGGTCAGGTGGTAGGCGAGCGCCGCCTCGCGGAGCTTCTCGAGGACCGTCCGGTTGTCCTCCTCCGAGAGCGCGTTCTTGACGAACTGCTGGGAGATCGTGGAAGCCCCTTGCGTAGCGCCGCCCGAGACGTCCGCGACGAAGGCGCGGGCGATGCCGCGAATGTCGACGCCCGGGTCCTGCCAGAAGCGCTTGTCCTCGACCGAGACGATCGCATGCTGCATCACGGGCGCGACCTGATCCAGGGTGTCGATCACCGTGTGGTTGGGCGGCGCGAAGGCCCCGATCAGCTTCCAGTGGTCGTCGTAGAGGTAGGAGCTCTTCTCCTCCCGGTACTGCGCCTTGTTCTCGATCTGAGGCAGGTCCGAGGCGACCGCCATCATCATCCCGAACACCGTCGAGACGATCGCCAGGGCGCCCAGTCCCACGAGCACGGAGAGCAGTCGCAGCTTGCGCACCCGAGGCCGAGCGGAACCGCCCTCCCGCCGCCAGCGTCGTGGCGCTCGAAACGGGATCGGCGCGCGTGCGGCGGGACGCTCAGGCGGAATTTGCTCGTCGTCGCTCATGCGATCGATGTGAATCGGGAACTGCGACGCGCCTATGCCGGTGGCCCACCGGAAATGGCGGCGCGGGCACTCGGACTCTCGAAGCACTCAGACCGGACTCGGACGGCGGACGGTGCTTCCCAGGCGGCGGCGAGAGTCTAGCATTGGTGGGGATGGGCAACCCGGCCACCACGCCCGCGCAGACGGCCGCGTGGCTGGCCAGGAATGTCGTCGAGTGCCTGCCCGGAGGCGGGCTGGAGCACAAGCTCAGGGCCGAGCGTCCGCTTCGGGTCAAGCTCGGGATCGATCCCACGGCGCCGGACATCCACCTCGGCTTCACGGTGGTGCTCCAGAAGCTGCGTGAGTTCCAGGATCTCGGGCACATCGTGGTGCTGATCATCGGCGACTACACGGCGAGGGTGGGAGACCCCAGCGGGCGCTCGAGCACCCGGCCGGTACTCGACCCCGCCCAGATCGACGCCAACGCCACCACGTTTCGCGAGCAGGCGCTCAGGGTGCTCGACCCCGATCCCGCTCGCCTCGAGGTCCGCTTCAACGGCGAGTGGCTCGACATGTCGATGGCCGACCTGTTCAAGCTGCTGCGCACCGCGACCGTCGGTCAGATGCTCGAGCGCGACGACTTCGCCAAACGGTATGCGGCCAACCGCCCGATCTCGATGCTGGAGCTGCTGTACCCACTGCTTCAGGGCTATGACTCGGTCGCCGTTCGCGCCGACGTCGAGCTCGGCGCCACCGACCAGAAGTTCAACCTCCTGCTCGGGCGCGACGTGCAGCGCGCCTACGGCCAGCCCGAGCAGGTGATCATGACCCTGCCCCTGCTGATCGGGACCGACGGCTCCCGCAAGATGTCGAAGTCGCTGGACAACTACATCGGCGTAACCGACAGTCCCGACGAGATCTACGGCCGCGCGCTGAGCATCCCCGACTCGCTGCTGAACAACTGGTACGCGCTGCTGCTCGACGAGGCCCCGCCGGCGGGCCTCGGTCCTCGGGACGCCAAGCGCGCCCTGGCCCGCGTCCTGGTGGCCCGCTTTCATGACCAGGCGGCCGCCCGGGAGGCGCAGCAGCGCTTCGACCGCGTCCACATCCGCCGTCAGGCGCCCGACGAGGTGCCGGTCGTGCCCTGGGCGGCCAACGGCGGCGTGGTCCACCTGCCGGCCCTGATCGGGCGCGCGTTTGGCGTCTCGAGCTCGGAGGCCCGGCGCAGCCTGACCGGGGGCGGAGTCCGCCTGGACGGCCGGACGGTCCCGGCCGGCACCCTCGATCTCCCCGCCGACGAGGTCGACGGGCGGGTCCTGCAGCTCGGAAAGCGGCGGTTCGCGCGCGTGAAGGTTGGCGCGGCGTGACTCGGCGCGGGGTGACCGCAGCCACGGCGCTCTGCCCGGCGCTCTCATGACCGTGGGCGGGGGCGAGCTGCGGATGCAGACGCCGGGCAACGGCCACGTCGTCGACATCACCGAGGGAGTGGCCCGGATCGCGGCCGCGGCCGCGGCCGACCGCGGCCTGGTGACCGCCTTCGCGGTCGGATCGACCGTCGCCGTGACCACGATGGAGTTCGAGCCCGGCGGGGTCAGCGACCTGCAGGCGTTGCTCGAGCGCCTGATTCCCACCCGCGGGGACTACGAGCACAATCGCCTCAACCACGACTCCAACTCCCACGCGCACCTGCGGGCGGCGTTGATCGGCCCCTCGGAGACGATTCCCCTGGTCGGCGGGCGATTGGCGCTCGGCACCTGGCAGCAGATCGTGCTGATCGACTTCGACGACCGCCCCCGGCAACGCACGGTGAGCGTCCAGGTCGTATCCTGAAGGTGCGCCGAGCAGCGCCCGGAACCGACTGCGTCGCACACGCGACAAGGGCCAATCCGAGCGCTATACTCGTCGGTCCGCCCCGGAGCCGTCTCAGGATCCGGGCGCGCCCCCTGAGGAGGAGTACCTTCCTGAAGAGGTGCGACGGTCTTTGAAAACTCAACAGCATGCGCACTCTTCGGCCGATTCGTCGGCCGAGATGTGTGTCCAGGTTCGACGCCGTCGCTCGATCGTTCTCCCTCGGGAAGCGCTCGGACGGCGGTGCCAAGATTGACCCCGTCTTGCGTCCCGGAGCCCTCCTGTGTACTTTGGGCTCCCTCGTGTGGGCGCAAGGGTCGAGTCCCTCCAGGGACCGGCCCAGGATTTTGACCCGTTGCCGGCGGTGACCAGAGGTCGCCACCGTTCGACGGGTTGTACCTCCTGACGACTCTTCGTAGAAGTTCTTCACGGAGAGTTTGATCCTGGCTCAGGACGAACGCTGGCGGCGTGCCTAACACATGCAAGTGGAGCGACGAACCAGGCTTCGGCCTGGGGCAAAGCCGCGAACGGGTGAGTAACACGTGGGTAACCTGCCCCGATGATTGGGACAACCCGAGGAAACTCGGGCTAATACCGAATGTGCCCTCCGACCTCAAGGTCGCTGGGGAAAGGAAGCTTCGGCCTCCGCATCGGGATGGGCCCGCGGCCCATTAGCTTGTTGGTGAGGTAACGGCTCACCAAGGCGACGATGGGTAGCTGGTCTGAGAGGACGATCAGCCACACTGGGACTGAGACACGGCCCAGACTCCTACGGGAGGCAGCAGTGGGGAATCTTGCGCAATGCGCGAAAGCGTGACGCAGCAACGCCGCGTGGGGGAAGACGGCCTTCGGGTTGTAAACCCCTTTCAGTTGGGACGAAGCTTCGCCGGTGAACAGCCGGTTGGAGTGACGGTACCTTCAGAAGAAGCCCCGGCTAACTACGTGCCAGCAGCCGCGGTAATACGTAGGGGGCAAGCGTTGTCCGGAATCATTGGGCGTAAAGAGCGTGTAGGCGGCTCGGTAAGTCCGCTGTGAAAGTCCAGGGCTCAACCCTGGAATGCCGGTGGAAACTGTCGAGCTAGAGTCCGGAAGAGGCGAGTGGAATTCCTGGTGTAGCGGTGAAATGCGCAGATATCAGGAGGAACACCAATGGCGAAGGCAGCTCGCTGGGACGGTACTGACGCTGAGACGCGAAAGCGTGGGGAGCAAACAGGATTAGATACCCTGGTAGTCCACGCTGTAAACGATGGGCACTAGGTGTGGGGGGTGTCGACTCCCTCCGTGCCGACGCTAACGCATTAAGTGCCCCGCCTGGGGAGTACGGCCGCAAGGCTAAAACTCAAAGGAATTGACGGGGGCCCGCACAAGCAGCGGAGCATGTGGTTTAATTCGACGCAACGCGAAGAACCTTACCTGGGCTTGACATGTTCCTGACCGCCGTGGAAACACGGCTTCCCTTCGGGGCAGGATCACAGGTGGTGCATGGCTGTCGTCAGCTCGTGTCGTGAGATGTTGGGTTAAGTCCCGCAACGAGCGCAACCCCCGTCGCATGTTGCCAGCATTTAGTTGGGGACTCATGCGAGACTGCCGGTGACAAACCGGAGGAAGGTGGGGATGACGTCAAGTCATCATGCCCCTTATGTCCAGGGCTACACACGTGCTACATTGGCGCGTACAGAGGGTTGCGATACCGCGAGGTGGAGCGGATCCCTTAAAGCGCGTCTCGGTTCGGATTGCAGGCTGAAACTCGCCTGCATGAAGGCGGAGTTGCTAGTAATCGCGGATCAGCATTGCCGCGGTGAATACGTTCCCGGGCCTTGTACACACCGCCCGTCACACCACGGGAGTGAGCAACACCCGAAGCCGGTGGCCTAACCCTTTTGGGAGGGAGCCGTCGAAGGTGGGGCTCGTGACTGGGGTGAAGTCGTAACAAGGTAGCCGTAGCGGAAGCTGCGGCTGGATCACCTCCTTTCTAGGGAGCCTTCCATAGCGAAGGCACCGAATGCCTGAACCCGGCCACCAGGGGCTCTTGAGCTTCCACGGTGGCCGAGGCTCCGAGCGCATTCGGTCACTAGCATGTCGACCGGACCTGGCAGGCCTTCCGGCGCGCTCATCGAGCGTCCGAGATGGCCGCATGCTGT